>CAWJZQ010000001.1:0-42577 GCA_963847415.1 uncultured Thermoleophilia bacterium
GCGTGCTCAAGCGGCGCCAGAGCGCGCGCGTCGACTCCGTCTTCGACGACCCGGAGATCGACCAGGATGAGGCGCGACGGATAGGGAATCCGCACCGGGGCTGTTCGTGCCGCTGGTCGTCCGCGGCCGGGCGATCGGGATCGTCGCGGTGCACGACAAGCTCGGTGCCGAGCCCCGCTTCTCGGACGGGGACCTGCGGCTGGCCGAGATCTTCGCCGCGCGCGCCGCGGTCGCGGTCGACCTCTCGGAGCGGGTCCACGCGACATGGTGCGGCGGTGATCGAGGCGCAGGAGCTCGAGCGGCGGCGGCTCGCGCGCGAGCTGCACGACGAGACGGGGCAGGCGCTGACCTCGATCCTGCTCGGGCTGAAGGCGATTCGCGGGTCCGACAGCGACGAGGACGCCGAGCGCGCCGAGGCCACCCTGCGCGAGCTCGTCGTGCAGGCGCTGCAGGACGTGCGCAGCCTGGCGGTCGAGCTTCGGCCTTCGGCGCTCGACGACTTCGGCCTGACGGCGGCGCTCGAGCGCCTCGCCTCGACGTTCGAGGAGCGAAGCCAGGTCGTTGCGTCGCTCGATTCGAGCCTCGGAGACGAGCGGCTTCCGTCCGAGGTCGAGACGGTGCTCTACCGGCTCGTCCAGGAGGCGCTCACGAACGTCGTCAAGCACGCCGGCGCGTCACGCGTGCTCATCGTGTTGACGCGCGACGACGACGGAGTCGGTGCGAGGATCGAGGACGACGGCCGGGGCTTCGCGGAGCGGGACGTACGCGAGGGGGCGCTCGGGCTCGTCGGCATGCGCGAGCGGCTTGCGCTCGTAGGCGGCACGCTCGAGATCGAGTCGACGCCCGCGAGCGGGACGGCGCTCGTCGCGTACGTGCCGCTCGACCGCGCTACGCCGCGACGGTGAGCCCTGCGCGCTCGACGGCGTGCGCCAGCTCGTGGAGCACACCCGCGCCCTGGAGGCTGGCGATACGGATGCTGGTGCCGCCGCTCCCGGCGAGCCGGAGCACCGGTAGTCCTCGCAGCCGCTCGTCGCGGCCCCGTCCGATCGACGCGCCGCTCACGTCGCGGAAGCACAGTCGCAGCACGGTGTCGCGGCCGTGCAACTCGAGGCCGCCGGCGTGCAGGTCGAGGCGACCCGAGTGGATGTCGCGGCCGACGCTCCAGACGACCGCGTAGCTCTCCGTCGTACCGTCCATGCGCCCACGGTAGGCACCGCCCGCTGCTGCCGCCTCCGGCCCCGGCCGCACGCCCGTTGCGGGTTTCCACTGAGCGCTCGGGCGCCCCGAGAGTAACGTCCTGGTCCATGAGCGAGCAGGCGATCCGCGTGCTGATCGTGGACGACCACGCGGTCGTCCGCTCCGGCCTCCGCCTGCTTCTCTCACGGGAGCCCGACATCGAGCCGGTCGGCGAGGCCGGCACCGGCCGGGAGGCGATCTTCGAGGCTCGCTCGCTGAAGCCCGACGTGATCCTGATGGACGTCGTGATGCCCGACCAGACAGGCATCGACGCGCTGCCGACCCTCCTGCACGAGAACCCCGACGTGAAGGTGCTGCTGCTCTCGATGCAGGACGACCCGCGTTACGTCCGCGAGGCATTCGCCGCCGGCGCGCGCGGCTACGTGCTCAAGGAGGCGGCCGACTCCGAAGTGGTCGCGGCTGTGCGCGAGGTCGCGCGCGGGGGTCGGTACGTGAATCCCGAGCTCGGCGCACGGCTCGTCGCGGCCGACGCCGCGGCGACGAAGCGGGCCGACGAGGATCCGCTCTCGGAGCGCGAGCGTGAGGTGCTCCGGCTGCTCGCGCTCGGGCACACGAACCAGGAGATCGCGAAGCAGTTGTTCATCTCGGTGCGCACCGCCGAGACGCACCGCGCCCACATCATGCAGAAGCTCGGGCTGCAGAGCCGCGCGGAGCTCGTGAGCTACGCGCTCGCCCACGGACTGCTCGAGCAACCGTCATAGAGACGGCGAGAGCCGCCTTGCGGCGGCTCCCGTGATCCCCGGGGGTGCGGTGTTGCGGGCTATTGGGTCGGCAGGGCTGCGTTCGGCGTGCCGCTCCGGTGCTTCGCGAAGCCGAAGGCAGGCTTGCCCTCGAGCGCGCCGCCGATCGCGAGGATCCCGAAGCCGAGGCCGGAGAGGAGCAGCGCGATCCCGACGACGATGCCGAAGAGCGCGAGCCTGTCGGCCATGTAGCTCGTGTTGAGCGCGGTGGTGAGCGCGGTCTCGGTCACCCAGAGGTTGCGGAGCCCGTTCTCGACCGGCTGCTTCGTCTTCGGATCGAGCACCGCATACTGCGTGTCGCTCGTGCCGCCCTTGCCGTCCGTGACCTTCGAGGGGGCGCTGGGCAGCGCCTGGTAGCGGCCCATCTGCGCGTAGGTCAGTCCGCCGGTCGCCTCGAGCGTGTGGATCCGCATGTAGCTCGCGAAAGCACGTGCGCGCGCGCCGTTGTCGATCGTCTTGCCGGCGACTGCCACCGTCGGCAGCTTGATCGACGCCGGCAGGCCGGCCTTCTTCGCCTCGGCCTCGATCGCGGCGGGCGTCATGTCGGGCGAGCCGACGATCTGCTCGAGCTTCAGGCTGTCCTGCACGGTCGAGCGGCCGTTGACGCCCATGAAGATCGCAACGATCCCGAAGGTGACGAGCACGGCGGCTGCGACGACTCCACCGAGTTCGAATGTCTTGCGCATGTCCCGCTCCTTTCGAATCTGTCTTTGCCTGTGACCAGTGTCGGGGCGACTGCGCCGGCTGCCGTCGGGGCGGGCGCTGAACCTCGGTGCGACCGGCCCGCGCGACGGCTGCGGGTTTCCCGCAACCGCCTCCCGGGTGAGACGATGCGTCCGTGCACCTCGTGCCGTTCCTCGCCGTCTCGGTGGTCGTGATCGTCACGCCCGGCGTCAACACGGCGCTCGTGACGCGCTGCGCGGCGCGCACCGCGCGGTCGAGGAGACCGCACCCGAGCGCCCTGCGCTCGGCCGCAGCGCCGCGCTCCGGCAGGGCCTGACGAGCAACCTCCTGAACCCGAAGATCGCGGTCTTCTTCACGAGCCTGCTGCCGCAGTTCGTCGACGCGCACACCGCGACCGCCGCCGACCTGCTCCTGCTCGGCGTGCTCTTCAACGCGATGGGCGTGATCTGGCTGCTTCCCTACGCGGCGCTGGCCGCGCGCGGGCGCGCTGTGCTGACCCGTCCCCTCGTGCGGCGCGCGATCGATCGCGTGAGCGGCGTCGTGCTGATCGCGCTCGGCGTGCGAATTGCCTTCGAGCGGCGATGAGAACCGCCTCGTTCCGCAGTCCAACCATCTGACAGCGAGTGAAGGGAGACGAATGCCCGGTCAGATCGTGCACATCGAGATCCCGGCGGACGACACCGAGCAGGGCCGCGAGTTCTGGGGAGGGCTCTTCGGCTGGCAGTTCGAGTCGTACCCCGGGCCGTCCGAGTACCACATGACGCGCCTCGGTGAGACGCAGGGCGGCGCGATCACGAACATGGAGCCCGGCAAGCGCGGGATGCGCGTCTACTTCGACGTCGACGACATCAAGGCGGGCGCTGCCCGCGTGAAGGAGCTCGGCGGCGAGGCCGACGATCCGATGCCGGTCCCGAACATGGGCTGGTTCGCGACGTGCCGGGACCGCCAGGGGAGCGAGTTCGGCCTCTGGCAGACCGACCCGTCCGCCCAGATGTAGCGGCCGGACGACGACCAGGAGCGGTGGTCACAGAGCGCGCCGCCGCGGCCGTGGCGGCGCGCTCTGAGGCTCAGGAGTCGGGCAGCGTGGCGGATGCCCGGCACGCAGCGCCGCGCGGGCCCCACGCCCCGACCGTCACCGAGTCGGTGCCCGGCAGGTCGCGCAAGGTGCGGTGCACCTCGAACCACCCTCCCGGACGCGTTGCCTTCGCGGCTCCCTTCCAGGCGATGCGGCGCTCCTGGACGAGCGCAACGCGCCAGGCGGCGCCGGCGCGGCTGTGCTCGACCTCGAAGCGCACGTCGATGCGGCCGTCGTCGTGGCTTCGCAAGCGCAGGTCCGAGGTCGCTCCGCCGCTGCAGGGACCCTTCACGCGGACCTCATCGGGCCCGCCCTTGGCCACCGCCGCGACCGGCAGGGAAGCGGCGACGAGCGTCAGGCAGAGGACGTTGACGAGCAACTGGACCATGCAGGCAGTGTGCGACGTGCCTGGTCCGAGCCACAACGGGACCTTGGTCCTATTGCAATGCTGGAATCTGATTCGGCTGCGCCGAATCAGATTCCGGATGTGCGCCTACGGCGCGAGCTCGCCGCGCAGCCCGTGACGCTCGACCCAGAGGATCGCCTGCACGCGGTCGGTGACGCCGATCTGCCGGAAGATGCTCGTCAGGTGCGCCTTCACGGTCTTCTCGCTGATCCCGAGCTGCCGGGCGATCAGCTTGTTCGGCATCCCGTCGAGCAGCAGGCCGAGCACCTCGCGCTCCCGCGGCGAGATCCCCTCGAGCGGATCGGGCGCCGCCCGTGCATCGAGCAGCGACCGGGCCGCCCGCGGGTCGAGCGGCGAGCCGCCGCCGGCCGCGGTGCGGATGCCGCGCACGACCTCGTCGGCGGACGCGTCCTTGAGCAGGTAGCCGACGGCGCCCGCCTCGAGCGCGCCGGTGATGCGCTGCCGGTCGGAGAAGGACGTCAGCACGAGCACGGCGGTCGTGGAGCGCTCCGCGAGGATCTGGCGCGTCGCCTCGATCCCGTCGAGCACCGGCATCTCGAGGTCCATCAGCACGACGTCGGGTGTCGCCGTGCGGCACATCTCGACGGCCTCCGCACCGTCGGACGCCGTGGCGACCACCTCCATGTCGGCCTGCTCGGCGATCACGCCGGCGAGCCCGTCGCGTAGGACGCCGTGGTCGTCGGCGACGACGACGCGAATCATCGCGCCGGCACTTCCAGCTCGACGCGCGTGCCCGTGCCCGCGGTCGACTCGACCTCGAGCGTGCCGCCGGACTGCCGCGCGAGCTCTTCGGCGAGCGAGAGCCCGATATGGCCTTCCTCGCGCCGCCGTTCGCGCACGCCGGCTTCGAACCCGCGGCCGTTGTCGGCGACAACGAGCCGCGCAACACCGTCGTCGACGGTGAGCTCGACGCGGACCTCGCTCGCGTCGGCGTAGGCGATCACGTTGCGCAGCGCCTCCTGCGCGACGCGATAGACGAGGGCCTCCTTCTCGCGGTCGAGGCGCTCCGTGCCGTCGATCGAGACCGAGACGTCGGCGCCGCCCGCCTGCAGCGGGCTGACGAGATCCGCGACGGCGGCGTCGAGACCCGCGGCTGCGAGGCGAGGCGGGTGCAGCTCGACGAGCAGCGCGCGCAGATCGCGCACGTTGCGCCGCAGGTGGTCGACGACCGAGCGCAGCACGCTCGCGTCGGCATCGCCGCGCGCCTCCGCCTTGTCTGCGATCGGCGCGAGCGAGAACGCGAGCCCGGCGATGTCCTGCACCGGACCGTCGTGCAGGTACGCCGCCAGGCGGCGGCGCTCGCGCGACGAAGCGGCGATCGCGTTGCCGAGCAGCGCCTCGCGCTCGTCGTGCTCGCGCTGCAGCCTCTGCGTCAGCGACCAGAGCAGCGGCGCCTGGATGAGGACGATCAGGAACAGCGCGCCGAGCACGGGCGGTGCGAGCGCGCGCAGCAAGCGCCGCGCTCTGGCAGTCACCGAGTCGAACCGCTCGTAGATCTCGAAGAGCAGCGGGTCGCCCGACGGCGAGCGGATGCGCGTGTACGCCTCGATCAGCTTGCCGTGCCCGCGGTCGAGCGAGTTCTCCGCGCGGCGCAGGTCGGTCACCTCGACCTTGGCGCCGCCGTCGCGCAGGAGGCGCAGCTGGCCGGCGTCGAGCGGGTAGTGGCCGCCGATCTGCTGCCGCTCGTCGGAGTAGATGACGCGGCCGTCGCGCGACCAGATCTTCACGCGCACGATCGAGTTGCTGAGCACGCGCCCGACGACGATGTTGTCGACCGACGACAGCGCTTTCGGGTCACCCGACGCGAGCCCGCCCTGCGAGCGTCGCCTCGACGAGCTGGCCCGACTCGTCCACTTTCGTGAGGGTCTCGCGCTTCGCCTCGTCGATCGCGACGGAGCGCAGGGCGAAGTACCCGCCGACCGCGGCGACCGCGATCGCAGCGAGGCTCCCGAGCGCGAACCGGAACAGCACCGAGCGCGGAGTCGGCGGGACGCGCCTGGAACGGCGCTCGGCGCGGAAGCGTGGCGTCATCTCCGCTCCATCATGGTCCCTCGACGGCCGTCGTAGCCGAAACCGCGACCAACGTCCCATTGCGGCTCCGACCGGGCCACAGCGACTCTGGGCGTGCCCTCAGACGAAAGGAAGACATGCTCAATCTCCGCACATTCGCCCTGCTCGCCACTCTCGCCGTCGCCGCCGCAGCGATCGCAATCGCACCGGCCGCCTCGGCCAAGGGCGGCCGCGGCGTCACGGTCAGCGGCGCCTGTAGCAAGACGTCGAGCTCGAAGCTGAAGCTGAGCCGCGAGGACGCCGGCCTCGAGATCGAGTTCGAGGTCGACCAGAACCGGAACGGCGTCCCCTGGAAGGTGACCCTGCGCCGCAACGGCTCGCTCGTCGCCTCGACGACCCGGACCACCCATGCGCCGAGCGGCTCCTTCTCCCTCCACCGCACGATCGCGGGCGCCGGCACCATCGTCGCCACCGCGACCCGCGCCGGTGAGCGCTGCACCGCGCACGCCTCACTCTGATTCGCCCCGCCCGGAGACCTCTGCCCGGAGAGTCGGCGCAACCGGTTACAGCAACCGGTTGCGCCGGCTTCTTGGGTAGGCTCACCCGCGTGCGCAAGGCGAGGCCCACGATCTACGACGTGGCCCGCCTCGCGGGTGTCTCGACCGCCACCGTCTCGCGCGCCCTGAACGGCACCGGCCAGATCGCGCCGGCGACGCGGGCCGCGATCGACGCCGCCGTCGCGCAGCTCGGTTACCACCCGAACACGGCCGCGCGCAGCCTCGTCACGCGCTCGAGCCAGACCCTCGCGCTGCTGCTGCCGGACATCACGAACCCGTTCTACGCCGCACTCGTCAGCGGCATCCAGGAGCGCGCGCTGGAGGCCGGGCACACGATGCTGCTCTGCACGACGCAGGGCGACCCCGAGCGCGAAGAGCAGTACCTCAGCCTGCTGCGCGCGAAGCAGGTCGACGGCGTGCTCGTCGACGGCCTCGTCCTGCCGGCCGACCGCGTGACGCGGTTCGTGCGCGACGGGCTGCCGATCGTCTGCCTCGACCGCGACATCGACTCGAGCCTCGTGCCGCTCGTCCAGGTCGACAACCGGCTCGGCGCCAAGCTTGCGACCGAGCACCTGCTCGGGCTCGGGCACACGCGGATCGCGCACGTCTCCGGCGCCGCCGAGCTGCGCATCAGCGACGAGCGCACCGCCGGCTACCGGGAGGCGCACCGCGACGCGGGCGCGCGCGTCGACGAGGCGCTGCTCGCACCCGGCTCGTTCACCGAGATGGGCGGCTACGACGCGACCCGCACGCTGCTCGACCGCGGCGCGTTCACCGCCGTCTTCGCAGCGAACGACCTCTCGGCGATCGGCGTCCTGGCGGCTCTGGCCGAAGCCGGAGTGGCGGTGCCGGGCGACGTGTCGGTCGTCGGGTTCGACGACCTGCGGCTCGCCCGCTTCACGATCCCGCCGCTCACGACGGTCCACCAGCCGGCGGCTGAGATCGCACGACGCGCGACCGAGCTCCTGCTCGACCTCGCCCAGGGCCGCGCGGTCGAGCAGATGCACCACCTGCTCGAGCCAGAGCTCGTGCTCCGCAGCTCGACCGCGCCGGCTTGACGGCACCGTGTTGACTTCGGCGCGCGTAAGCGCTTACTGTAAGCGCTTCCAGATGGCGGCTGTTCCATGACAGGGGCGCTGCACGTCGGCGTGGTCGGCGTCGGCAGGATCGGCTCGTTCCACGCGTCCGACCCTCCGGACGCTCGAGGGCGTCTCGAGGCTCACGCTCACCGACGCCGACGCCGCCCGGGCGCGCCGGGCGGCGTCCGAGCTCGGTGCCGCCGCCGCCGACGGGCCGGAGGCGCTCGTCGACGGCCGGCGTCGACGCGCTCGTGATCGCGACGCCGACCGCCGGCGCACGCACCGCTCCTGCGGCTCGCCGCCGACGCGGGCCTGCCCGCGTTCTGCGAGAAGCCGGTCGCGCTCGACCTCGCCGGCGCTCGACGACGTGATCGCGCGACGTCGAGCGCGCCGGGATCCTCGTCCAGGTCGGCTTCCAGCGCCGCTTCGACGCCGGGCTACCGCGCGGCGCGCGACGCCGTCGCACGCGCGGCGCGCTCGGCAACGCTGCTCGTCCTGCGCGCGGCGACGCACGATCCCGCGCCGCCGCCCGAGGCCTACATCGCGACCTCCGGCGGCATCTTCCGCGACCTGCACATCCACGACTTCGACGCGATCCGCTTCGTCACCGGGCGAGGAGATCGTCGAGGTCTACGCCGACGGCGCGGTGCGCGAGACGCCGTGGTTCGAGCGGCACGGCGACGTCGACGCGGCCGTCGCCGTGCTGCGCCTCGAGCGGCGGCGCGCTCGCGATCGTCTCCGGCACGCGCCACGACCCGCTCGGCTACGACGTCCGGCTCGAGGTCTTCGGCACGGCCGACAGCATCGCCGTCGGCGTCGACGCGCGCACGCCCGCTCCGCTCCGTCGAGCCCGGGCGCGCCGCCGCGCCGAGGCCGGCGTACCGCGACTTCCTCGACCGCTTCGAGCCCGCCTACCGCGCCGAGCTCGCCGCGTTCGTCGACGCCGTGCGCGACGGCGGCGAGAGCCCGTGCTCGCTCGCACGAGGCGCGCGCCGCGCTCGCCGTCGCGCTCGCCGCCGACCGCTCGCGCGCCGAGCACCGCCCGGTCGCGATCGCGGAGGTGACTAGCGCGCACGGCGCCTCGCAGGTTAGAGAATCGCACGCTCGAGTCGACCCCGAGCGAAAGGAGAGGCCACGATGAACGACGAACGTGCTCGAGACGATCGAGGAGGCCCAGGTTCTCGCGCCGCGGCCTCCTCGTCAAGGGCGGCCTCGCCGCCGCCGGGCTGACCGCGCTCGGCGTCGCCCGCGACCGCGCGTTCGGCGCGACGGCGCGGGCCGACACGATCAGGGTCGCGGTCGTCACGCACGGCGACACCGGCTCGTTCTGGTCGGTGTTCAAGAAGGGCGTCGACCAGGCCGCGAAGGACCTGAAGGGCCGCGGCGTCAGCGTCACGCAGGTCTACGCGAACAACGACGTCGCGAAGCAGGTCGCCGGGCATCAACGCCGCGATCGCCGGCGGCGCGAAGGTGATCGCGACCTCGGTGCCGGACGCGAGCGCGCTCAAGGACCCGCTGCACGAGGGCCGTCGAAGAAGGGCATCGAGATCATCACCGTCAACTCCGGGCTCGGCGCGTTCGACACGCTGCCGCACCTACATGGTCCACGTCGGCCAGACCGAGGACGTCGCCGGTCAGGGCGCCGGCAAGCAGTTCAAGTCGGCCGGCGCGAAGAAGGTGCTGATCGTGATCCACGAGGCGAGCAACTCGGGCCTGCAGCAGCGCGCCGACGGCGTGAAGAAGATCCTCGGCGTCGGGCGGCGTCAAGGTGCTGACGATCCCGAACGCGAAGTCGGACATCCCGGGCACGAAGGCGAAGGTGCAGGCGGCGTTCAAGGCCAACAAGTCGCTCGACGGCTTCCTCGGCCTCGACCCGGACGTGACGATCCCGTGCCTCGACGTGCTCCCGAAGGGCACGAAGGCGGGCACGTTCGACGTCGGCGGCGCGATCAAGGAGATCCAGGCCGGGCCGGCATGCTGTTCGCGATCGACCAGCAGCAGTACCTCCAGGGCTACCTGCCGGTCGTGTTCGCGATGCTCTACGTCACGAACCTGAACACGGTCGGCAACGGCGCAGCCGGTGCTGACCGGGCCCGGGATCATCAACAAGGCGAACGCGGCGCAGGTCGCGGAGCTCGCCGCCGAAGGGCACGCGCTAGGACCGACGCGGCGCGGGCGGGCGGCGTGCGGCCGCCCGCCCCGCCGGCGCAGCCGATGGCCGAGACCGCAGCACCGCAGCCGACGCCGCACCGACGAGCGGCTGATCACGCGTCAGCCCGCTCGACGCGGCTGCTCGACGCGCCCGGACATCGGCGCGTTCATCGGCGCGGTCGCCGTCTGGCTTCGCGTTCGGCTACTTCGCGCGCGGCGTCAACTGGCTCGGCGACCCGGCGATCGCAGCCGGCTGGACCGACCAGGCCGCGCAGTACGGGATCGTCGCCGTGCCGGTCGCGCTGCTGATGATCGGCGGCGAGTTCGACCTCTCCGCCGGCGTGATGATCGGCAGCTCCGGGCCTGCTGCTCGGCTACCTCGCGACGCACGCGCACATGAACATCTGGCCGGCGATCGCGATCGTGCTCGCTGTTCGGCGTCGCGATCGGCTTCCTCAACGGCATCACGGTGGTGCAAGACGAAGCTGCCGAGCTTCATCGTCACGCTCGCGACGTTCTTCGTCCTGCAGGGCGTGAACGCGGCGCGTCACGCTCAAGCTGACCGGCACGACCGCGATCGAGAACATCGACTCGCGCGAGCGGCTTCGACTCGGCGCACCGCATCTTCGCCTCCGACCTGACGAGCTACGCCTTCAAGGCGAAGGTGCTGTGGTGGATCGGGCTCACGATCGTCGGCGCCTGGCTGCTCGCGAAGACGCGCTTCGGCAACTGGATCTACGGCGCCGGCGGCGAGCCGAGCGCGGCGCGCAACGTCGGCGTGCCCGGTCGCGCGGACGAAGATCGCGCTGTTCATGATGACCTCCGTGCACGGCCGCGCTGATGGGGATCATCGAGGCGCTCGAGCTGCGCTCGATGCAGGCGAAGGAGGGCATCGGCCTCGAGTTCATCTTCATCATCTGCGCCGTCGTCGGCGGCTGCCTGCTCACCGGCGGCTACGGCTCGGTGATCGGCACGTTCTTCGGCGCGTGCGATGCTCGGCATGGTGCAGCTCGGGATCGTCGACGCGCAGTGGGACAGCAACTGGACGTACACGTTCCAGGGCGCGATCCTCTTCGCCGCCGTGCTGCTCAACACGGTGATCCGCAACCGCGCGCAGAGGGCGCGATGAGCGCGCCGCCCACCTGCTCGAGGTCGACGGGATCTCGAAGTACTACGGCAACGTCGTCGCGCTCAAGGACATCACGACGTACGTGAACGCCGGCGAGGTGACCTGCATCCTCGGCGACAACGGCGCCGGCAAGTCGACCTTCATCAAGATCCTCTCGGGCGTCCACCCGCCCGACGAGGGGCGCCTGCTCGTCGACGGCGAGGCGGTGCACGTTCCACTCGCCGCGCGACGCGCGCGCAGTCGGGATCGCGACCGTCTACCAGGATCTCGCGATGGTGCCGCTGATGTCGATCTGGCGGAACTTCTTCCTCGGCGCCGAGCCGCTGAAGAAGGCGTCGGGCCGCTCCGCAGTGGATCGACGCCGCGAAGCGCGAAGCGGATCGTCCGCGAGCGAGCTGAACGAGATGGGCATCGACATCCGCGACCCCGACCAGCCCGTCGGCACGCTCTCGGGCGGCGAGCGGCAGTCGGTCGCGATCGCGCGCGCCGTCTACTTCGGCGCGCGGGTGCTGATCCTCGACGAGCCGACCTCGGCGCTCGGCGTCAAGCAGGCCGGCGTCGTGCTCCAGTACATCCTCCAGGCGCGCGAGCGCGGCGTCGCCGTCATCTTCATCACCCACAACCCGCACCACGCCTACCCGGTCGGCGACCGCTTCGTGATCCTGAACCGCGGCCAGAGCCTCGGCAACTTCGAGAAGTCCGAGATCGACCAGCGACGGAGCTCGTCCGCCTGATGGCCGGCGGCGCGAGCTGGCGGAGCTCGCAGCACGAGCTCGACGGCGATCACGGCCGAGGTCTCAGCCATGACGTGCATCCGGCTGACGGCGGCGCAGGCGCTCGTCCGCTTCCTCGCGGCGCAGCACGTCGAGCGGGACGGCGTCGAGCACCGCTTCTTCGGCGGCTGCTTCGGCATCTTCGGCCACGGCAACGTCGCCGGCATCGGCGAGGCGCTCTACGAGAGCCCCGAGCTCGCTGACCTACCACCAGGCCGCGAACGAGCAGGCGATGGTGCACACGGCCGTCCGGCTACGCGCGGATGCGCAACCGGCTCGGCGCGCTCGCGTGCACGACGTCGATCGGGCCGGGCGCGACGAACATGGTCACCGGCGCCGCGCTCGCGACGGTGAACCGGCTGCCGGTGCTGCTGCTGCCCGGCGACGTCTTCGCCTCGCGCCGGCCGGACCCGGTGCTGCAGCAGCTCGAGGTGCCGTGGGCGGGCGACGTGTCGGTCAACGACTGCTTCCGGCCCGTCTCGCGCTACTTCGACCGGATCTGGCGACCCGGAGCAGGTGGTGCCGGCGGCGCTGCAGGCGATGCGGGTGCTCGTCAACCAGGCCGAGACCGGCGCGGTCACGCTCGCCTTCCCGCAGGACGTGCAGGCCGAGGCGTACGACTTTCCCGAGGCGTTCTTCGCGCAAGCGTGTGTGGCACGTCGGGCGGCCGCTGCCGGACGAGGCGGCGCTGCGTCGACGCGGCGGCGCTGATCCGCGCGCGCCGGCGGCCGCTGATCGTCGCCGGCGGCGGTGTCATCTACTCCGAGGCGACCGAAGCGCTGCGCCGCCTCTGCGAGCTGACCGGCGATCCCGGTCGGCGAGACGCAGGCAGGCAAGGGCTCGCTGCCCTACGACCATCCCGCCGCGCTCGGCGCGATCGGCGTGACGGGGACGTTCGCCGCGAACCGGATCGCCGCCGACGGCGGACCTCGTGATCGGGGTCGGCACGCGCTGGAGCGACTTCACGACCGCGTCGAAGACCGCGTTCCGCGATCCCGGACGTGCGCTTCGTCAACGTCAACGTCGCCGACTTCGACGCCGCGAAGCACGCCGGGCTCGCGCTCGTCGGCGACGCGCGCGCAACGCTCGAGCGACTTGCCGAGCTGCTCGCAGGGCTGGGCAGGTCGACGACGCGTACCGAGGCGAGAGCGGCGCGCGCTCGAACCGCGAGTGGGACGCGGAGGTCGAGCGCCTCTACACGCTCGAGCCACGTCGCCGCTACCGGCGCAGAGCGAGGTGATCGGCGCGGTCAACGACGTTCGTCGCGGCCGCACCGACGTCGTCGTCTGCGCGGCAGGCTCGATGCCGGGCGACCTGCACAAGCTCTGGCGCACGCGCGACCCGAAGGGCTACCACGTCGAGTACGGCTACTCCTGCATGGGCTACGAGATCGCCGGCGGGCTCGGCGTGAAGCTGGCGGCGCCCGAGCGCGAGGTCTACGTCCTCGTCGGCGACGGCTCCTACCTGATGCTCTCGAGCGAGATCGTCACCGTCGATTCAGGAGGGGCTGAAGCTGACGATCGTCCTCGTCGACAACCGCGGCTTCAACTCGATCGGCGGGCTCTCCCGTTCGCTCGGCACGGACGGCTTCGGCACGCACTACCGGCTACCGGCGTGACGGCTCGCTCGGGCTCGACAGCGAGCGCTCGGAGGACGTACCTGCCCGTCGACCTCGCGGCCAACGCGGAGTCGCTCGGTGCGCAGGTGTTTCGCGCCGCCTCGATCGACGAGCTGCGCGCCGCGCTCGCGGAAGCGCAAGCACGAGGAGCGGACGGCGGTGATCGCAATCGAGGTCGACCGCTACGAGGGCGTGCCCGCCTACGAGAGCTGGTGGGACGTCGCCGTCGCCGAGGTGTCCGACGTCGAGTCGGTGCGCGCCGCGCGCGAGCGCTACGAGGCCGAGCGCGCGAACGAAGCGGAGCCACGTGTGATCGACGCCGCGGTGATCGGCCGCGTCGGCATCGATCTGTACCCGAACGAGCTCCAGACGCCGCTCTCCGAGGTGCACACGTTCACGCGCTTCGTCGGCGGCTTCGCGGGCAACGTCGCGACCGGTCTCGCGCGGCTCGGCGTGCGCGCCGCGATCGTCTCGCGCGTCGGCGCCGACGGTCACGGCGACTTCGTGCGCGCGTGGCTCGCACGCGAAGGCGTCGACGTGCGCTTCCTCGCGACCGACTCGTACTGGCAGACGCCCCCGACGTTCTGCGAGGTGTGGCCACCCGACCGCTTTCCGATCACCTTCTACCGCAAGCCGACCGCGCCCGACTGGCAGCTGGCGCCGGAGGACTTCGACGCGAGCGAGGTGAGCGAGGCGCGTCTGCTCTTCGCGACCGGCACGGGGCTTGCGCAGTCGCCGAGCCGCGAGACGACCCTCGGCGCGCTGCGCGCCCATCGCGGCACGACGGTCTTCGACCTCGACTGGCGGCCGGCGCTCTGGGACGACCCGGACGCGTATCCCGCGCTCGCGGCCGAGGCGTCCGATCTCGCGGACATCGTGATCGGCAACGAGGACGAGGTCGACGCGGCGCAGGTCGAGCCGCCGACGCTCGTGCTCAAGCGAGGCGAGCGCGGCGCGACCGTCTACGAGCGCGGCGAGGAGACCGACGTGCCGGGGCATCCCGTCGACGTCGTCAACGGCCTCGGCGCCGGCGACGCGTTCGCGGCGGCGCTCGGCCACTCGCTGTTGCAGGGTGCGTCGCTCGTGGAGGCGGTGCGGCGCGGCACTGTCGCGGGCGCGATCGTCGCCTCGCGGCTCGCCTGCTCCGATGCGATGCCGCGCCTCGACGAGCTCGAGGCGGCACTGGTCTCGGGGACTCAGGTATGAGCGAGCTGCTGCTGCGCGCGGGCGAATGGCAGGAGGTGACGCCGGAGTCGGCCGGCTGGCGCTACCTCTCCTTCGCGGTGCGGAGCGGCGGCTTCGCGGCGGACAGCGGCGAGTACGAGCTCGCGCTCGTCGCGCTCTCCGGCCGCTTCCGGGTCACGAGCGACGACGGCTCGTGGGAGCTCGGCGGCCGCGCGCACGTGTTCGATGGGATGCCGTACGCGCTCTACCTGCCGCGCGACTCGTCGTACCGCGTCGAGGGCGACGGCGAGCTCGCTGTCTGCGGCGCGCGCTGCGAGCGTCGGCGCGAGCCCGTGCTCGTGGAGCCGGACGACGTCGAGGTCGAGGTGCGCGGCGCGGGCAACGCGACGCGGCAGATCAACCACCTGCTGAAGCCGGAGTTCCCGGCCGAGCGGCTGCTCGTGGTCGAGGTCTTCACGCCGTCGGGCAACTGGTCGAGCTACCCGCCGCACAAGCACGACGAGGACGATCCGCCGGGCGAGGTGGTGCTCGAGGAGACCTACTACTTCCGCACGCCGGCGCCGGAGGCGTTCGCGGTGCAGCGCCTGTACAGCCCGCGGCACTCGCTCGACCTGACGGAGACGGTGCGCGACGGCGACCTGATGCTGGTGCCGTTCGGCTACCACACGACCGCCGCGGCCCACGGGTACGACCTCTACTACCTGAACGCGCTCGCCGGCGACCGCCGCTCGATGGCGTCCGCCGACGATCCCGGGCTCGCCTGGATGCGCGCGGCTTGGAGCGGGCTCGAGCCGGATCCCCGCGTGCCGCTCGTCCGGTGATCCGCGTCGCCAACGCGCCCGTCAGCTACGGCGCGTTCGAGCAGACGGTCGGGGTGCTGCCGAACGTGCCCGCGGCACCGGTCGTGCTCGACGCGATCGCCGCCGCCGGCTACGAGGGAACCGAGCTCGGGCCGTACGGCTACCTCGGCACCGGCGACGCGCTGCGCCGCGCCCTCGACGCACGCGGGCTGGCACTGGCCGGCGCGTTCGTCGAGCTCGACTTCGCTGCAGGCGAGCTCGCCGCGCTCGACGCGACGCTCGACCTGCTCGCGCCGTACGACGCCCAGCCGGTGCTCGCCGACTGCGGCCCGCGCGACGGCGACGTCGACCTCGACGGCGTCCGGCGCGCCGTCGAGCTCGCGCGCGACCGCGGGCACGAGCCGTTCTTCCACCACCACATGGGCACGCGCGTGCAGACGCCGAGCGAGATCGAGCGCCTCCTCGGCGGCACCGACGTCGCGCTCCTCCTCGACACGGGCCACCTGACGGCCGGAGGCGGCGACCCGGTGCAGGCGCTGCGCGACTGGGCTCCACGCGTCCGCCACGTCCATCTCAAGGACGTCGTCGCGCGCCGTGATCGAGCAGCGCCCGCGACTGGGGCGACGCGTGGCGCAACGGCGCGTTCTGCGAGCTCGGTACGGGCGACGTCGACCTCGCCCGGCTTCTTCGCCGCACTCGCCGGCTACGACGGCTGGATCGTCGTCGAGCAGGACTGGTTCCCCGCCGAGGGAGAAGACGCGGCCGAGCACGTCGCCGCGCAGGTACGCAATCGCGAGTGGCTCCGCACGCGCGCGGGATCTAGACGATTGATTCCTGACTCGGGTGCGTTCGGGGATGGCCCAGACCAAGCAGGTCGCACGGCTCGGGCGCAGGACATAGCGGTACCTACGTTCCAGCCCGAGCCGGGCGAGATGCGCCGCGTCTGGGCCACCAGCCGGGCGTGCCCCAGTTGGGAATCAGTCGTCTAGTTCACTTTGTATAGCTTTGACTCGACCTGCACCCGAACAGGAGGATCGATGAGCGCGACGGACGAGCTCCTCAAGCACGCCGAGGATTACGCGGCCAACTTCGACCGCGGGGAGCTCCCGCTCCCGCCCGCGAAAGGCGTGGTCGTGCTCGCATGCATGGACGCGCGTCTCAACCCGTACGGCATCCTCGGGCTGAGCGAAGGCGACGCGCATGTGATCCGCAACGCGGGCGGTGTCGTCACCGACGACGAGATCCGCTCGCTCGCGATCTCGCAACGGCTGCTCGGGACGAAGGAGATCATCCTCATCCACCACACCGACTGCGGGATGCTCACGTTCACCGACGACGAGTTCAAGAAGCAGGTGCAGGACGACACCGGGATCAAGCCGTCGTGGTCGGCCGAGGCATTCGACGACCTCGAGACCGACGTGCGCCAGTCGATCGCGCGCATCAAGTCGAGCCCGTTCATCCCGAACAAGGAGAGCGTGCGCGGGTTCGTCTACGACGTGAAGACGGGGCGGCTCGACGAAGTGACCTGATGCGGGTCTGCTCGCTCCTCCCGAGCGCAACCGAGATCGTCGCCGACCTCGGCGAGATCGACGCACTCGTCGGGGTCTCGGAGGAGTGCCGCTGGCCGCCCGAGGTCGTCGGCAAGCCGGTCGTGTCGGCGGCGCGGATCGACTTCGGCGAGCTCTCGAGCCTCGAGATCGACCGCGCCGTGCGGGAGTCCGTGCGCGACGGCGCATCGCTCTACGCCGTCGACGCCGAGCTGCTCGACGAGCTGCGGCCGGACGTGATCGTCACGCAGGACCTCTGCGCGGTCTGCGCCGTCTCCGGTGGCGAGCTCGCCGGTGCGTGTCCCGCGAGCGCGCGAGATCGTCTCGCTCGACCCGAAGACGATCGGCGAGATCGCCGAGTCGGTGCGCACGCTCGCGGCGGTGCTCGACCGGCGCGAGGCAGGCGAAGCCATCATCGCGCGCATGTGGCGCACGATCGACGGCGCGGCCGAGGCTGTGCGCGGGCTGCCTCGGCGCCGCGTCTTCTTCGCGGAGTGGGTCGACCCGCCGTTCTGCGCAGGTCACTGGCTGCCGGAGATGATCGAGCGCGCAGGCGGCGTCGACGTGCTCGGCACCGCGGGCGAGCCGTCGCGCACGACGACGTGGGAGGCGGTTGCGGCCGCGCGGCCTGAGCTCGTCGTCGTCGCGCCGTGCGGGTTCGGCGTCGAGGAGGCAGCGGCCGCGGCGGCGACGCTCGAGGTCGACTGCGCGGTCGTCGCGGTCGACGCCGACAGCTACTACTCGCGGCCGGCCCCGCGCATCGCGGACGGCGTCGCGCAGCTCGCGCACCTCTTCCACCCTGCACAAGCACCGGATCCGGGGCTAGACGGTTGGTTCCTAGAGGCGATCGTCCCACTCGCCCGCGAGCAGGCGCGGCACGACGTCGTCGAGCAGCCGTAGCGTCATTCCCCAGAGCACGCGCTCGCCGACCGGGATCCCGTCGACGAGCAGCCCTTCCGGCCAGCGCGCGGAGGTGAAGAGCAACTCGCGCCGCGCGCCGGGTGCGGCGAGCTCGTCGACCGCGGGCGTCAGCACCTCGACGACCTCCGCCTCGTTCGGCCGCCACGGCACCTCGGCGGGGATGCGTCCGAGGAACGCATGCACCTCGTAGTTCGTCGGCCCGCTGCGCACGGGCGTCAGCTCGCCGAGCACCTCGACCTCGTCCAGCCCGATCTCCTCGTGCGCCTCGCGGAGCGCGGTCGCGAGCAGCGTCTCGTCGTCCGGGTCGTGCCGCCCGCCCGGAACCGCGAGCTGGCCGCCGTGCAGGCCGCGGTCGGTGCGCACGATCAGCACGATCCGCAGCCGTCCGTCGGCGTCCCGGAACACGGGCACGAGGACGGCGGCGAGGCGGTGGTCGGCGCTCACCCTCCGATGATGGCGATAGTTCAGGCGGCGGCGGTCGACGTCGAGGGCCGCAACGCGATCCTGGTCGGTTACGGCGCGCACTCCGAGCACGACTTCGAGGCCGGTGCAAGTGCGTTATGTCACCTGCTCGCGAAGGTGTACCCGCCGTAACCCCAGCGGGGTGACAGTCGTTAAACGCCGGGGGGTCGCCACCGACGAAGGAGAGAAGTCCGAATGCGGAAGGCAACACTTGCCCTCGTACTCGGCGCCGCACTCGTCATTTCCCTAGCCGCCGCAATCGCCGGCGCGACGGAGGCTCGTGCAACGGCGACGAAGACGATTTGGGTCTACCGGTCGACATTCACGCCCAGCATGTCGACCATCGGGTCAGGCGTCTACGTGACACTCGTCAACCAGGACACCGTCGCGCATCGCATCGTCCTCGACCGCAACTACGCACCGACCGGCTTCAGCGTGACGCTCACGCCGGGGCAGTGGTACCACTCGACGCAGCCGCTGACCTGCACAGGCACGTGCTCTATCGCCGAGTACACGTACCGTGACGCGAACCTGTCGCACGTCGACTCGACGGCGTACTGCATCTCGTTCTGCGCGCGCGTGACCGTCTACAACAACGGCAGGTGAAGACAGCGACGGCCCGCCCGGTGACCGGGCGGGCCGTCCACTCGTTCAGGTGATCGTGATCAGCGTCTGTGCGAAGCCGACGACGTCGCCGCTGATCCAGTGCATGAACCGGACCGTGACCGGGTAGACGCCGGGGGGAACCGGCCGCTCCGCACGGTTGAGGATCAGGTCGTACCGCTCCGCAGGTGTGATTCGCGGCAGGATGTCGGTCGCCGCGAGTGCGAGCGGCAGCGCGGTCCGGCGCTGCCCGGTGAAGTTGGCGGTGTCGAGCAGGGGCCGACCGTCCGACGCGACCGCCTCGACCGTGAGCCGCTCCGTCGGGTTACCGAACACGATGCTGACCGGGAAGTACTGCCCGTTCAGAACGCGGATGAGGATCGGCTCGCCGCTCTTCGCCGTGATGGCGACCGACGGGTCCGTGATCGGCGGCGCCTGTCCAACGGCATCGGGGTTGTTGCCGTCCGTCTGGAACGACCCGCCGATTGCGAAGTACTTCGGCTGGAAGTTGTTCAAGCCGACGTCGTCGCCGCACAGGCCGGCCGCGTGGTCGAGCCTGTGCCAGATCGGGTCGACCGAGTAGGGCACCCAGTAGCGCTCGTGCACGTACTCCGGCCCGCCGCGGAACACCTTCTTCGGATTCGTCGCCGGATACGGATCGACGACGAGCGTCCCGAAGAGCCCCATCTGCACGTGGAGCACCGTGTTGACGTGGCAGTGGTACCAGTAGCTGCCGGCCTCCGTCGGGCGCCACTGGTACGTGTAGTTGCCGCTCACCTCGAACGAGGTGTGACCGACGCCATCGTTGAACGGCTCGGGCTCGATCCCGTGGTGGTGGATCGTGTGCACCCTCTTGCCCGCCTTCAGCGAGACCTGCGCGACCTCGCCCTCCATCACGCGGATCTGCGGCGAGGGCAGCGCTTTGCGTCCCGTGTCGTCGGCGAAGCCCCAGAACTCGACGGTGCGTCCCGTCCGGCATCCGCACGTTGTTGTCGCCGAAGAAGTCGCGCGTGAACTTCTTCAGGCCGGTGATCTGGCCTGACGCGATCAGTTGCGCAGCCTGCGAGGACGTGACGAGGCTTCGGGGTCGGGATCGAGCCGACGTGGGCGACGTTGCAGCTGAAATCGAACTGGCCGTTGTTGCCGTCACTCATTCGAATCAGCCTCCAATCGGCTTGGGCGGGCCAAGCGGACCGCTCAGCTCCCACTCGGTGTACATCCCCGACGGGTACTGGCCACCGCCGGCCGTCTGCGACATCTCGGCGTGGCAGTGCATCGGGTAGCGGTAGTTCGGCGAGTTCGCCGGGTCGTACAGCGGGAACTGGTCGTACGGCGTGTGGAACGGCAGCAGCACGTCCTTGATCGCCAGCGACTCGAGCGCGAACACGTCCTTCTCGAGGGCGAGCGTCCGGCCGTCGGCCGCGATCGCGGGAACTCCGCCGATGAGCGGCACGTCGTGGTCCTGGGTCAGGACGTACACGTGGTTGCCGTGGAAGTGCGGCGAGTGCGTCGCGAGACCGGAATTGGCGAGCCGTACGAGCGTCCCGTGCCCCTGCCCCTGGTCCGCGTCGGGGACGACGAAGCGCTTGAAGAGGTTGCGCTGGCTCGCCACGGACTGCTCGCCGCTGACGCCGTTGATCGTGAAGAAGCGCGGCAGGAACGTCGTGATGTCGATCGTCCTGCCGGTGCGCTGCTGCTCGCCCCACACCGGGTCGACGTCGTGCATCACCCACATGAACTGCTGCTCGAACCTCGGCGCTGGCACGAGCCTCGGGCCGCCGACGCGATTCACGTAAGGGCGCCGCGTGCCGTCGGCCGGCATGACGATTAGCGCGCCGTGCAGGCCGAGGACGCGCTGCACCGGGTCGGCGTCCATGTAGAGGTACGTGCCGGCGTCGACGGGGCTGTCGGGCGTGTTGAACGTGAACGTCGTCGTCTGGCCCGCCGGGAGCGGCACCGGCCCGACGACGCCGTCGATGAAGAACGTCCGGTCGTCCTTGAGCGTGTTCTTGGCGGTGACCTCGACGGTCTGGCCCTCGAGCACGAACGGCACCTCGCCGATCGGGACCGACGACGCGAGTGGCCCGAGCGCCGGGCCTGGCACCATCGGCGCGCCGGTGGCGCCGTCGATCCCGAAGCCGCGCATGAACGCGGGCGAGCCGTCCGTCATCTTGACGTAGCCCTCGTTGATCAGCAGCGAGACCTTGACCGTTCCCGTGCCTGCTGTTGCGGGCGGCGTGGAGACTGCGCGCAGCGCCGCCGTCCCGCCGGCGACGGTGATGAGACCACCGGCGCCTGCCTTCAGGAACGCCGCGCGACTCGTGCGCCGGGCCCTCTCCTCGTTGGCCGCTTGCTCGTCGCGCTGTGCCTGCCGCAGCGCGAGGACGATCGCGGCAATCGGCACGGTTGCGAACAGTGCCAGTAGCGTGTCGCGCAGGACGTGTAGCGGCAACGGCAGCGACGTCGACATGCCGCCGAACAGCTCCTCCGCCGCGCCCATGCCGAGCGCGAGTGCCGCCCCGCCGAGCACCGCGACGATTGTGACGGTGACGGCGCCGGCAAGCCTGTCGGCGACGTCGCCGTTCGCGACCATCGCGTCCGCCAGTCGCAGCGCCGCCCAGACAGCTACGAGGACGACCGGCAGCGCGACCGTGGCGTCGCGAAGCCAGTTCATTGCCGACCAGCCGTCGTTCTCGCCTGCCGCGGTATAGATGACGGTCAGCCAGAGACCGGCCGCGTAGGCGATGGGGATCGCGAACGCGGCGGCTTGACCGAGTCGTTTCATGGTCCGCCTCCGTTTCCGTGGGGAGTGACGGCGTGCAGCCGCGGGTTGTAGGCACTCGACACGCCGACCGGGAACGGGCCGTCCCCGAGGTCGACGCGCACGGGCACCTGCGCACCCGGATCGCGGAGCTGCAGCCAGAGGTGTGTTGCGGCCGTCGGGACGTCGAACCGGAAGACCATCCGGAACGCCGACCCGGGCCTGAGTCGTCCCTTCCTGACGCTTGCCGAGCTGACAGGGATCGAGGTGGAGCTTCCGACCACCCGGAGGTCCACGGCGTCTCGCGCGTACGGGACCGGCCGCGCGAGGAGGTTCGTCATCGTCACCGCGACCTGCACCTCCTGCAGGCCTGGGAGCAGCGTGTCCCGGTCGGGGTTCGAGGCCGGAATCGACTCGACCTGGTCGACCGAGACGACGCCGAAGCTCGTCGGGACCGCCTGGCCGAGCGACGCCGCACGGGCAGGCGTGTCGCGGACGAGGATCGCGACGGCGAGGGCGCCGCCGAGGAGCTGCGCGACGAGCACGAGCCCGACGAACGAGCGCAGGAATCCCGCCGATGCGCCGCGTCTTGTCAGACCGACCGGATTGCGTTCCCCCCGCTGGAAACGCGTTCCGCACCTCTCCCTCTCCCTAGGCAGATATCGCCTTGATCGCGTTATACCGCTCCGGCGGCGGCGCTTCAATCCCCAACCGCTGCGACCAGCGCCGACGACTGTACGGATGTCGTAAAACGCGGCATTCTCCGGTCAAGAAACGGGCCTCCGCCGGGTCTCAGGGGTATGGACGGGCTGATCCTCGCCACGGGCAACCGCGCCCGCCGGCACCAGCTGAACGCGATGCATGCCGCGGGCGCGCAGCGGGTCACGGTCGTGAGCAGCCGCCAGACCGGGACGCTGCATGCGTTCTCGCTCGCACGCGAGCGCGTGCAGGGCGACGTGCTCGTGCTCAGCTCGGACGCGCTCTTCCCACAACAGATCTTGCGCGGCCTGCTGCACCGGGGCAGCGCACATCGCGTTCGACTCCCGCTCCCGCGCGGGCAGCGAGCGCGTCGAGGTCTCCACCACGGACGGACGCCTGATCCGGATCGGAGGCGATCCGTCCTCGCCCAGCGCACACGGAGAGCATCTCGGTCTACTCCACCTGACCGAGGACGTCGCGCGCGCCACGTTCGACGTCGCCGCAGAACTTCTGCAGCGGGGGGGCGAGCGGCTCTCGCTCGTTACGGCGTTGAACGTGGTCGCGCGGCGCCACCCGATCGCGTGCGTCGACATCGCGGACCTGCGATGGGTGGAGATCGACTACCCGAAGGATCTCCCAGCTGCGCGCACCGAGGTCTGGCCGGCGGTCGCCGAGCTCCGCTCGCGTCCGCCGGCGCGCGCCAGAACCGGCCGGGCGCCCGAGAAGCGCGCGGCCGCGTTCCCCAGCCACGCCTGATCGTCGAGCTGTCGCCGGAGAGGGTGGCGACGCGCCGGCGATCCGGCGTGGTGGTCCTACGCGGACGCGCGTGCCAGCTCCAGCGTCGCCGCGTCGAGGAACGGCAGCGCTGCAACGGCTTGGCGCGTCGCGCCGACCAGCAGTGAGGGCTGGCGCTCCTCGACCGCGCGCGTGAAGAGCGCGTCCGCACGGGCGAGGTGCGTACACGCACGCCGGAGCAACCGCACGACGCGCATGCGGCCCGGCGGCGCGACGCCGACCGCCGCCGCCATGTGCCGGCAGCCGCCGAAGTCGGTGTACGCGACGAGCAAGCCGTAGAGCTCGGACTCGTCGTCCAGCCCTTTCCTCGCCGCGGCGAGCCGATCGAAGGCCGCGACCGCCACGACGTCGCCCCGCAACTGCTCGACGACGCCGCGCGCGTTCGCGACCCACTCGCGGCTCGACGGCTTCGCGGCGTCCGGCTGCGCACCACAGCCCGCAGCGAGCACGGCGGCCGAGGGCGGCCAGGGCGGCGGTTTTCGCGAGCATCGTGCCGACGATCATCCTCCTCGTGAGCGCACTCGCAACCGTCGGCATCTACGAGGCGAGCCTCGAGTCGTTCCTCGCAGCGTTGCACGAGGCGAACGTCGGGCTCGTGGTCGACGTGCGCCAACGGCGAGCCGTGCGCGGCCGTGAATACGCCTGGGCGAACGCCCAGCGGCTGCAGGCGGCGCTGCTGCGCGAGCGGATTGCCTACAGCCACCACAGGGAGCTCGCGCCGACGACCGAGCTCAGGCAGCTGCAGTACGCCGAGGACGAGCGCCAGGGCGTCGGCAAGCGCTCGCGCCGCGTGCTCGCGCCCGCCTACGTCGAGCGCTACCGCGCGCGAGGTCCTCGATCGCGTCGATCTCCGGCCGCTGATCGACGAGCTCCCCCACGACGCTACGGCGGCGCTGCTCTGCGTCGAGCGCGACGCCGCCGCATGTCACCGCTCGCTCGTCGCCGGCGAGCTCGCAGCGCTGCTCGGCGTCGAGGTGCAGCACATATATCCGTGATATATCAATGATCGGTCATTGATATATTGGTTGTATGCCAGCCGCACTCGACACCGTCTTCGACGTCTCGCTCGCGCGCACGCAACTCGCACGCGACGTCGACCATCCTCTCTCCGCGCACGGCATCTCGCTCTCCGACCTCGCAATCCTGCGCGAGCTGCGCCGCGCCGATGACGGCCGGCTGCGGCGCTCCGAGCTCGCGCAGCGACTCGGGATCACGCCTTCCGGCGTCGCGCGCCAGGTGGCGCCGCTCGAGCGCATGGGCCTCGTCGACCGAGAGTCGCACGACCGCGACGCGCGGCTCGCGCTCGTCGTGCTCACCGAGACGGGCACGGCGATCGTCGACGATGCACTCCGCACCGCCGAGGCGGCCGCCGAGCGCGCGCTCGCCGCGCGCTGGAACGAGGCCGAGCGCGACCAGCTCTCTGCATTGCTCGCCCGCGTCCGGGGGTAGGGTGGCCGCCATGAGCAACGCAACGATGGAGACCAACCACGGCACGATCGAGATCGAGCTCTTCGACGACGACGCGCCGAAGACCGTCGAGAACTTCAAGAAGCTCGCCCGCGACGGCTTCTACGACGGCGTCATCTTCCACCGCGTGATCCCGGACTTCATGATCCAGGGCGGGGACCCGACGGGCACCGGCAGCGGCGGCCCGGGTTACAAGTTCGAGGACGAGTTCAACGACCACAAGGTCGAGCGCGGCGCGCTCGCGATGGCGAACGCCGGGCCGAACACGAACGGCTCGCAGTTCTTCATCGTCACCGCGGACGCCTGCCCGTGGCTGGACGGCAAGCACACCGTCTTCGGGAAGGTGACGTCGGGACTGGACGTCGTCGACACGATCTCGAACCTCGACACGGGCGCGAACGACAAGCCGCGCGACGAGGTGCGGATCGAGTCGCTCCGCCTCGGCTGAGCCCCGTCGCTACCCTGGTCGCATGCCGGACGAGATCCCGGCGGAGCAGCCGGTCGAGATCGTCTGCCCGCATTGCAAGAAGGCGTTCAGTGCCGACCTGATGGCCGGCGCAGCTGAGCGCTACCGCGGCTTCAAGTGCCCGCACTGCCGCCTGTTCGTCCCGGCGGCCCGGATCAAGGCCTAGACGCAGTCCCGAAGCGCTTGCGCCTCGGGCAGCGACTCGAGCTTCTTCAGCGTGTTGTTCTCGATCTGCCGGATGCGCTCGCGCGTGACGCCGAAGGCCTTGCCGACCTCCTCGAGCGTGCACGGCTGCCCGCCGGTGAGGCCGAAGCGGAGCTCGATCACCTGGCGCTCGCGCTCGGGGAGCGAGGCGAGCGCGGTCTCGATGTCGGAGCGGCGCAGCGTCAGCGACGCGGCCTCGTCCGGCGTCTCGGTGTTCTCGTCCTCGACGAAGTCGCCGAGCTCGGAGTCCTCCTCCTCGCCGATCGGCTTCTCGAGCGAGACCGGGTGCTGCGCCATGCGCAGGATCTCGCGCACCTCCTCGGTCGTCATCTCGAGCTCCTCGGCGATCTCCTCCGGCCGCGGCTCGCGGCCGAGGCGCTGGACGAGCTGGCGCTCGATGTGCACGACCTTGTTCAGCTTCTCGACCATGTGCACCGGGATGCGGATCGTGCGCGCCTTGTCGGCGATCGCGCGCGTGACCGCCTGGCGGATCCACCACGTCGCGTACGTCGAGAACTTGTAGCCCTTGCGGTAGTCGAACTTCTCGACCGCGCGGATCAGGCCGAGCGAGCCTTCCTGGATCAGGTCGAGGAACGACAGCCCGCGGCCGAGGTAGCCCTTCGCGATCGAGACGACGAGGCGCAGGTTCGCCTCGATCATCTGCGTCTTCGCGCCCATGTCGCCGCGCTCGATCCGCTTCGCCAGGTAGACCTCCTGGTCGGCGGTCAGCAGCGGCACCTTGCCGATCTCGCGCAGGTAGAGCCGCAGCGAGTCGAGCGACGGCTCGACGGTGAGGTCGAGCTTCGGCGCGGCCTTCTCTTCCTCGACGAGCGGCTGCTCGTGCGGCAGGCGCTTGTGCTCCTCGCCCTCGACGAGCTCGACGCCGTGGTCGATCAGGTAGGTCGTGAAGTCCTCGACTTGCTCCTTCGTGAGCTCGACTTCCTCGATGCCTTTGACGATCTCGTCATAGGTGAGGAAGCCCTTCTCTTGTCCCGTAGCTGACGAGCTTGTGCAGTTCCTCGACGTCGGGAAGAGCAATGTCGACAGTGAGCACCTGAGCACGACCTCCGGCTTCTCTACGCGGTTGACGGGGACCAACGACAACGCAGGAGCCGGACCCTCTCCTCAGCTTGCTTGTACCCCGGCTCACCCTCTGACGTGTTGGGACAATACATCAGGAAAGCCCCAACCGGTTCACATTTTCTTCACGACTTCGCGAGCCGCGTCCACCGTGCGGCGTAAGCTCGATCGGTGCTCGCGCTCGCCGCGCTTCTCGTCGCAGTCGCGCCCGCCGGGCCGCCCGCCGCGTACGTCCAGACGGGCGCTGCGCGGGTGCCGCTGGCGATCACGTCGTGGTGCTGGGATACGCGCTGCGGCGCGCCGCTCGCACAGGCCGCGCGCCGCGTGACGCTCGCGCGCGGCGCGGCGGTTCACGTCGAGCTGAAGCTCGCTGCCGTGGCGGCGACGGTCACGGTGGGAGGCGCACCGGCGCGGGCGACGCTGCACGGGCGAGAGGTCAGCTTCGCCGCCGGACGGAGCGGCGGGATCAGCGCCTTCGTCCGCTACCGCCGCGGCTGGGTCGTGTACACCGCGCGACTCGCCGTCCGCTGACACGGAGACGGCCGGCTTGCGCCGGCCGTCCGATCTCGCCGCAGGAACGATTGCCGTCAGTCCCGGGGGAGGTTGAACTCGTTCTCCTCAGTGAAGACGGCGCCGCCGCCGACGCCGTCCTCTTTTGGGAGTGTCCGCCCCTGCTATCGGGCCCCGCCGCAACGGGCCCCGCGCAGGTGACTTCTGCAGTCTGCGCGTCGCCGCACGGTTGATCCATCACCCTTTTCGTAGTTGACCGCGTCACTTGACTACGCTGGCGCGGGTGCCGGGCTTCGAAACCCGCTTGAACACTGGGCTTCCGCTCGTCGCGGACGGCGGCCTGGGCGTCCTCCTCGCCTCCGCGGTGCCCGGTCTGCGGGCTCCGGAGGAGGCGAATCTCCGGGCGCCGGACGCCGTGACGGCCGTGCACCTGAGCTTCATCAACGCCGGCGCCGACCTGATCGAGACGAACACCTTCGGGGCGAACCGCCGCAAGCTCACCGGGCACTTCCTCGAGGACGAGCTCGAGCGGATCAACTCGACCGCGGTCAAGCTCGCGCGCGACGCGCGCGAGATCTCCGGCCGTGAGGTCTTCATCGGCGGCTCGATCGGCCCGGTCGGCCGCGACGGCGCCGAGCTGGTCGCCGAGCAGGCGCGCATCCTCGAAGGGCGCGGCGCCGACGTGTTCATGCTCGAGACCTTCTACGACCTCGACGAGCTCGAGGAGGCGGTCGCGGCCGTCCGCGGCGTCTCCGCGCTCCCGATCGTCGCGCTGATGAGCTTCGACAGCGACGCCGTCACGATGGCCGGCGTGACCGCGCGTGACGCGGCGGCGCGCCTGCGCGCGCTCGACGTCGCCGCCTTCGGAGCGAACCACGGCCGCGGGCCGGCCGCCGCGCTGTCGGCGCTCTCGGAGATGTCGGGCGACGGCGCCGTGCTCGCCGCGCTGCCGAACGTCGGCCTCGCGACGATGGCGGGCTCGCGGCTGTCGTTCCCGCACGCGACGCCCGAGTACTTCGGCGAGTTCGCGGCCGGAGCGCGTGCGCTCGGCGCGCGCATCATCGGCGGCTGCTGCGGCACGACGCCTGCGCAGATCGCGGCGATCCGGCAGGCGGTCGACGAGGACCGCCCCGCCAGAGCCGCCGCACGCGCGCGCGGGGCGGAGCCCGCCGTCACGCCGTCCGCACAGGAGGAGCCGACCGAGCTCGCACGCCTGCTCGCGACCGGCGAGTTCGTCGTCTCGGTGCAGCTCGACCCGCCGCTCGGCGGCAGCGTCGCCGGCCTCGTGGACGCCGCGCGCACGATCCGTGAGTCGGGCAAGGCGCACGTGGTCGACGTGAACGACAACCCGCGCGCGCGGGCGCGCATGAGCGGGATGATCGCGTCGGCCGCGATCCAGCGCGAGGCCGGGATCGAGACGGTCCCGCATCTGACGCCGCGCGACTCGACGATCGCCGGCCTCGAGTCGCTGCTGCTCGGCTCGCACGCCGAAGGGCTGCGCAACGTGCTCGCCGTCACCGGCGACGCGCCCGAGGCGGGCGACTATCCCGGCACGGGCGCGGTCTACGACGTCGACGCGATCGGCCTCGTCGAGCTGATGGCGCGGCTGAACGACGGCACCGACTTCCACGGCCGCGCGATCGACGCGCCGACGTCGTTCTTCCCCGGCGTCGCGGTCAATCCGACCGCGGACGACCTCGGGCTCGAGGTCGACCGCTTCCATCGCAAGCTCGACGCCGGCGCGCGCTTCGCGATGACGCAGATCCTCTTCGACATGGAGTTCTTCGACGCGTTCTTCGAGCGCTTCGGCGGGGAGTCGCCGATCCCGCTGCTCGTCGGCGTGTGGCCGATCCGCTCGCTCGAGCTCGCCGTGCGCGTGCACAACGAGACGCCGGGCATCGTCGTACCGGAGCACGTGCAGGAGCGCTACCGCGCGCGCAGGCTCGTCAGCGGCGAGCGTCGGCACCGAGCTCGTGCAGGAGCTGATCGAGCAGGTGCGCGAGGTCGCCGCGGGCGTCTACGTCGTCGCGCCGTTCCGGCGCCCGCTCGGCGTGCTCGACGTGCTCGACGTGCTCGCTAACAGCTGCCGGTCGAGACCGGGTGCGTCGCGCGCGCGAGATCCGTGCGGATCGGCGAGGCCGGGACGCCGTAGCCGCCGGAGGCGCCGATGCGCGCGGCGAAGACCATCGTCTCGACCTGACCGCGCTCGTTCACAGCGGGGCCGCCCGAGTTGCCGTGGCGCACGAGCCCGCTGAGCGCCGTCACCTCGCGCAGCGACCCGCGGACGAGCACGTCGGCGGTCGAGCCGATGCGGCCGGGACGCGCGTCGAAGGGCCCGTTCTCCGGGTAGCCGAGGATCGCGACCGCGTCGCCCGAGTGCGGCTCGGCGAGCGCGAGCGGCGCGGCCGTTCAGCGCGGGCACGCGGAGCACCGCGACGTCCTGCTTGCGGTCGACGACGAGCGGCGTCGCCGGCTCGCCGTTCGACCTCGATCCCGCGTCGCGCCCGCGACGACGTGCGCCGCGGTGACGACGACGTGCGGGCGCGCGACCCAGCCGGAGCCCTCGACGCCGAGCCCGCAGGCGGTGGCGGTGATGCGGACGACGCTCGGCCGGGCGCGCTCGACGACCGCGCGACGAGAGCACGCGCCGGTCCGGCGGCAGCGACGGCGGCGCCGGCCCGGCGATCGACGGGAACGGGTCGACGCGTGCGAAGCGCGCGCAGCACCGTGCGCGGCGGCGCGATCGTGTTCAGCCGCTGCAGGATCGTCGACTGCTGCACCTCCTCGCGCAGGTTCGGTCTGGCCCGGGAGCTGGAGGAGCACCGCGCCCGCGACCCAGACCATCACGAGCCCGAGCGCCGCGCCGGCGGCGAGGCCGCCGATCGAGTCGAGCATGCGCAGCGGCGGGATCACCGCCAGCGCGCCGCGCGCGAACGAGCCCGGCGACCGAGGCGACCGACTGCAGCAGCGCCGCCCCGACCGCGGCGCCGAGCGAGCGCCGCGAGCGGCGTGTAGGGCGAGCTCGACGCCGCCGTGGAGGAAGTGCGGCGCGAGCCGCGCGCCGAGCACCGCCCCGAGCGCGAGCCCGGCGAGCGAGAGCGCGGTCGCGACCAGCCCGCGCCGAAGCCCGGAGAGCGCCGCGAGGGCGGCGATCGCGAGCGCGATCCAGTCGACGCGGGTCACGGCGCCACGGTAGCCCGGGGCTCAGGCTGCCGCTACACTCCCCCGCGAACCGGGGGCGTAGTTCAGTTGGTTAGAACGCCGGCCTGTCACGCCGGAGGTCGCGGGTTCGAGTCCCGTCGCTCCCGCTCTTCGAAATGCCTGCAAATCGGCATGTTTTGTTGCCTATCGAGGCGCGGGTCGACCGCCGGCCTTTTGTCGTCCCGCGCAGATCCCGCACGGGAATCGCCGCACGAAGCCGGCCTGAGCCGGGAATCCCCGCAACCCGTAGCGCCGGACGAGAACGACCGGCGGTCGACGGTGTAAGACAGGCAACGACGCTCGTTACCGGGACGCACATCGGCAACGGCTTGGCGGCCATCGGAGAATCGAGCCACATGCCGCACGGAGGAGCTGGAGCATTCCTCGAAACCGTCGAAGCGTTCCTGATGACGGCGACTGACCCACCATTCCCAACCGAGATGCTTTTGCGAGGCGTGTGCGTGCCGGTACTCCGCCCGAATCCCGCGTTCGGTGTAGTTCGAGTCCGTGAGGTTCGGCAGCCCGGGTAGGGTCGGTTGTAGTGGTGGGTCGCTCTCAGGGTCTAGTTTTGTCGTTCCTCTACTGGTCGCTGCGGCGCCTGCTCGAGGTCGTCGCGCTGCGGTCGCGGTGGGAGCGCGAGAAGGAGATCGAGATCCTTGTCGTCCGTCATCAGCTGCAGGTGCTTGAGCGCCAGTTCGTTCGACCGCAGTTGCGCGAGGCCCAGCGCGCGGGCTGACGGCGATCTATGGCGAGGAGGTAGAGCATGAAGGCACTCGCGGGGCGCACGGCGCTGGTGACCGGTGGCAGCCGCGGCATCGGCCGCGCAATCGCGCTCGCGTTTGCGGACGCCGGCGCGGACGTGGCATTCAGCTACCTCGCCAGCTACGACCGCGATCGGCCCGGCGTCGACGACGCCGCCGACGTCGTCGCGGCGCTGGCACGGCGCAGCGTGCGTGCACTGTCGCACCAGGCCGATGTCAGCAGCGAGGAGGAGTGTCGGCCCTGGTTGAGCGGACGATCGACGCTTTCGGCAAGGTCGACATCCTCGTCAACAACGCGGGCTTCGTCACGCTCGCTTCGGTCGAGGAGATGGATGTCTCCACCTGGGACGCGATGATCGCCGGCCATCTGCGCGGCACCTTCCTCGTGACGCGCGCGATTCTGCCCGGGATGCTCGCCCGCGGCGACGGGAGGATCATCAACATCTCCTCGCAGATTGGCCAAATTGGCCGCCAGCGCTTTGCTCATTACGCGGCCGCGAAGGCCGGTGTCATCGGCTTCACGAAATCCTTCGCGCGCGAGGTTGCGGAGCGCGGCGTGCTCGTCAACTGCATAGCGCCCGGACCGATCTCGACCGGCATCGTGCCGGACGTCCCGGGCGGACCGGGAATCGACTTCATCGAGCGCGTGCCGCTTCGCCGTTCTGGGGAGCCGGAGGAGGTAGCGCCGACGGCGGTCTTCCTCGCCTCCGACGCCGGCACCTACTCGTCGGTCAGACGCTCGGCCCCAACGGCGGGGATGTGATGCTCTAGTGACGCTCGAGCTCGTGCTCCGCGGCGGCCGCGTCGTCACCTCCGGCGGCAGCGGCGTCGCCGACATCGGCGTGGCGGCGGGTCGGATCGTCCAGCTCGGCGGCGAGATGCGGGTGAACGCGAGCTCGACGCGCGCGGCAAGCTCGTTCTGCCGGGAGGCGTCGACGTTCACGTGCACCTCTCACAACCGCACCGTCCTGCACCTGACTCCGAGCTCTGGGTCGACGACTTCCACTCCGGCTCGCTGGCGGCGATCGCCGGCGGAATCACGACGATCGGCAACATGACGTTCCAGTGGGCCGGTGAGACACTTGGCGAGGCGCTCGCACGTGACCGCGCCGCCGCCGCGCGTGACGCGAGCGTGGACTACGTCCTCCACCCCGTGTTGACCGACACGGCGCCGGAGCACCTTGCCGAGATCCCGGCGCTCGCCGCCAAGGGCTACGGCTCGCTGAAAGTCTTCATGGTGAGCCCGCAGTTCGACGCCAACGCCGAGGCGTACATCGAGGCGATCGCGAGCGCCGGCGCGAACGGCCTGACGACGATGATCCATTGCGAAGACGGGCCGATCATCCGCTGCACCTGCCGCAGACTGCTCGCCCTCGGCCGCGGCGACGTCGCTCACTGGCGCGGAGAGCCGGCCCGACTACGCCGAGGCGGCGGCGGTCGAACGCGCGATCGCGATCGGCCGGGCAACGGACGCCCCGCTCTACCTCGTCCACATTTCCTCGCAGGCGGCGCTTGAGGCCTGCCGGCGTGCCCGCGCCGACGGTGTGCGGGTCTCTGTCGAGACGCGGCCGCTCTACTTGCACCTGACGAGCGAGCGGCTGCGCGAGCCTGACGGCGCCAAGTACGTCGGCGCGCCGCCGCTGCGCGAGACGGCCGACGTGCGCGCGGCCTGGAACGCCCTCTACGACGGCACCGTCCAGACCGTCTGTACCGACCACGCGCCCTGGACGCTCGAGCAGAAGCTCGACCCATCGCTCGATGTCACCAACGCGCGCCAGGGCGTCGCCGACCTCGACACCGCGCTGCCGATGCTCTTCTCGGCCGGCGTCGGCAGCGGCAGGATCACAATCGAGCGCTTTGTTGAGTTGATCGCGACGAACCCGGCGCGGCTCTTCGGCCTCTACCCGCGCAAGGGGACCATCGCCGTCGGCGCCGACGCCGACCTCGTCGTCTGGGACCCGGAGCTCGAGCGCCCGGTCGAGGCGGCGAAGCTGCAGTCGCGCGCCGGCTACTCCGTCTATGAGGGCGGGCGCGTGCGCGGCTGGCCCATCGTGACGATCGCCCGCGGCGATGTGCTGCTCGAAGACGGCGCGATCAGCGCCGCGCCGGGACGCGGCTGCTGGCTGTCGCGCGACCGCGACTAAAGCTCGGCGGCGGGCAGCGGGAACGTGCCGTCGCCGACGCCGGTCATGCACTCGTCCTGGGTCACGCCGTTGATGTGGTAGGCGAGTGCGTCACCGTCGGCATCGGTCGCCCCGGAGGGCGTGACAGGGTCAGCGTGTCGCGCGCCCCGGCCAGATCGCGTCGGGTGCCGCGGTCAGCGCCGCAGCAATCCGGCGCGTGATTGGGACCAACCCGGGCAGGCTGGAAGTCGCCGCCGGCGATTGCAGTCACGCCACTTGCCGCTGAGCCGGGCGGCGGCGTCAACGGTGCGCGAGAGCGAGCCAGCAGGCGGCGAGGGCCTGGACGCCGACGACGACGTCGTCCGGTTCGGTGAGCTCCTCGGGACAGTGGCTCAGCCCGCCGATGCTTGGCACGAAGAGGATTCCAACTGCGGCCGTTTCGGCGAGGCATTGGGCGTCGTGGCCGGCGCCGCTCGGCAGCAGCAGCGGCTCCTGTCCGAGCAGCCGCACGGTTTCCGTCAGCGCGCCGATGACCGAGGCCTCGAGGACGGTCGGCGTGCCGCGAGACAGGATCGCCGTCTCGACGCGTACCTCGCGGCGCGCCGCGATCGCCTCGGCGGACGTGCGGATCCGCTCGACCAGCCGCTCCATTCCGGCGGCGTCCACGCCGCGCACGTCGACGAGAACCTCAGCCTGGCCGGGAACGACGTTGATCGCTCCGGGCGCGCAGGTCACGCGGGCGCTCGTCGCGACCGAGTCGGTCGCGGCCTCCCGCCGTCCCGCGTCCTCGACTGCGAGCACGAGATCGGCCGCCGCGCAGAGCGCGTCCCGACGGTCATCCATCGGCGTGGCCCCGGAGTGGTCGGCGCGGCCGGCGATGTCGACGCGAAGCCGGATCGGGGCGGCCACCGCGGTGACGACACCCACGGAGCGCTGCGCGCGTTCGAGGCGACGGCCCTGCTCGATGTGGAGCTCCAGACAACTCGCGATGCGGCGCGAAGGGTCGCGGCGCGGGTGCAGGGCTTCGGCGGCGAGAGCCCGGACGAGGTCGAACGGAGGATCGCCGAGCGGGACGAGGTCGGGAATCGTCAACTGGCCGGTGTGGAGGAGGCTGCCCACCTTGCCCTGCGAGAAGCGCACGGGCTCCTCGCACCGCCAGACAACGACCTCGAGCGGTCGCGCCGGCAGCGCGCCCACCGCACACATCGCCTCGATGGCCTCGACCGCCGCCACGACACCAAGGGCGCCGTCGAAGCGGCCTCCGTTCGGCACCGTGTCGAGATGCGACCCCGAGACGCTCGTCCTGGCGCCGGGCCGGTTCCCGTCACTCGAGGCGAACAGGTTCCCGAACTCGTCGTACGCCGGCGTGAGCCCCGCCTCCCGAAGCCAGTCGCCGGCGAGCGCGACCGCCTCTTCCTCCTCGACGGAGAAGGCGATCCTCGTCGTCCCGCCGAGCGTGTCCGCGCCGATCGAGGCGAGCTCGTCGAGGCGGGCGAGGACGCGGTCGCCGTCGACCGCGGCGGCCACCGCACGCAGGAGCTCCGGCGCGATCACACGCCGGTCGCGAAGTCCGCCGGCCGTTCACCCTCCCGGTAGACCTGCATGAACTCGACCTCGAACCCCGGAACCGCCTGGCCTTCGAGAAACGCCACGAAACCCTCGCTGTGTGGGTGTGCGCCGACCTTCTGGCAGGCGCGGCACTCCTTGAGGGTCGCGCCGTCGGCCAGCGCCTGCTCGATCGCGCCGGCGATGTCCTCGACCTCGAGGCAGATGTGCTGGACACCCTCGCCGTAGCGCGCGATGTGCTGCGCGAACCGCCCGTCGGGGTCGGTCGACTCGCAGAGCTGGATCTCGACCTCGCCGAACGCGAAATGCGCCTCCTTCGACTTGCCCTGCTCCCACTCGACGCGCCGGGGGTCGGTGACGCCGAGCCGCCGCTCGTAGGCGGAGACGGCAGTGTCGACGTCTGCGACCGCGACCGCCATGTGCTTGATCCGTGTGACCACCGTCTGTCCTCCTCGGCTCGAGATGTGCCCTACACCAGTGCGACCGGCGCGGCCGGCCCGGGGGTCAGGAAGGTGCCCGACCCGGGAAGGCCGCAGACCACCCCGTCGCGATAGACGAGTTCACCGCGCCGGATCGTCGCCTCGACTCTGCCCCGGATCCGCCGGCCCTCGAGCGGCGTCCAGGGATGCCGGCTGAAGAGCTGCTCGCGTGAGACCTGCCACTCGCGGTCGATGTCCCACAACGCCAGATCGGCGTCGGCGCCGACACGAATGCTGCCTTTCCGCGGGTAGAGCCCGGCGACCTGCGCGGGACCCGCCGCCGACAGCTCCGCAAAGCGGCTGAGCGACAGGCCGCGCCGGTGCGGGCCCTCGTCGAGCACGCCCGGCAGCATCACCTGGATCACGTTGAGCCCCAGCGCGGCCTGGAAGACGTTCTCAGCCCCGGCGTCCTTCTCCTCGAGACGGTAGGGCGAATGATCGGACGCAACGGCCGCGATCGTGCCGTCGAGGACCAGCGTCCACAGCTCGTCGACCTCGGCCCGGGAACGCAGAGCAGGCGCGCAGCGGGCGTAGGGGCCGAGCCGCGCGAGGTCGGCGAGGTCGAGCAGCAGGTACTGCGGGCAGGTCTCGCACGTGACCTGCGCCCCTGCGGCGAGTGCCTCGGCGACGATCCGGGCTCCGGCCGGCGTGCTCACGTGCGCGACGTGGAGCCGGGCGCCCGTATGAACCGCCAGATCGACGGCCAGGCGGATCGCCTCGATCTCGACGAGCGGCGGGCGCGAGTCCGCGTGGGCGAGCGGATCGACCCGCCCGGCGGCCGCCATCCGCGCAAGACCCGCCTGGAGGAGGTCGTTGTTCTCGGCGTGGACAATCAGCATCGCGTCAAGGTCGCGCATCGCCTCGAGACACTCGAGGAGCATCGCGTCGTCGAGGCGCGGATAGCCGGGGCTGGAGTCGCACATGAACGCCTTGAAGGCGAGCGCTCCTTCGGCCCGCAACGCCGCGAGCTCTGCACGGGACTGTCCCACCGCGGCGGCGTAGAGCCCGAAGTCGGCGATCGACCCTTGCTCAGCGAGCGCACGCTTCGTGCGCAGGCTCTCCACGTCCGTTACGAGCGGGTCTGCCTGGGGCATCTCGACGACGGTCGTGATGCCGCCCGCGACGGCCGAGGCCGTCCCGTGGGCGAAGTCCTCGCGCTCGATCTTCGACGGCTCGCGCAGGTGGGTGTGGATGTCGACCCCACCCGGGAAGACATGCAGGCCCGTCGCGTCGAGGCGTTCCCCGGTCAGGGACGACGCATCCTCGACGATCCCGCTGATGCGCCCGTCGCGGATGAGGACATCCGCACGCGACGTCCCGCGCTCATCGACGATCGTCCCGCCCGAGACGATGTCGACCCTCTGACCAACGCCGCCCGACACGCCGGGGCTCACGGGACTCTCATTGCGGTCGTGCCCCGTTGACGGGGCGCCGGCCGGCGCCCGTCAACGAGAGATGCGTGCGGCGTCGTCCGACCGTCAACTCTTCCAGACGACCCAGAGTGGCCAGTGAGCGGTGTTCTGCAGGAAGAAGTCGTGGACGTTGTCGCGGTAGGCAAATCGGTTCGTCGGGTTGACGAGCCACATGAACGGTGCCTTCGCCATGATGATCTTCTGCCACTGGTCGAAGAGCTTGCCTCGCTGTGGCGACGTTCGTCGCGGTCTGCGTCTTGCCGTACAGCTTGTCGGCGGCGGGGTCCTTCCAACCGGTGTTCGCCGAGTCGGCGCCGCCGTCGGAGACGCAGCAGTAGAGCATGTTGGAGTTCGGGTCGAGGTTGTCACTCGTCCCGTAGCCCCAGGCCATCTGGAACTGCTTCTTCGTCTGACGCTCGAACTGCGTGGTCGAGTCGAGAGCCTGCAGGCTCATGTCGACACCGATCTGCTTGAGCTCGTTCTGCAGAACGACGGCGATCGAGTTGCCGATCGTGTCGCCCGCGACGGTGAGCAGCGTGACCTTGAAACCGTTCGGGTACTTCGACGCCTTCATCAGCGCCTTCGCCTTGTCGAGGTTGAACGGGTAGCCGTACTTGTCCGAGTGGAAGAGCACGCCGGGATCGATCGGCGAGGTCGCCGCACGTGCGTTGCCGAAGAAGACCGCCTTCACGATCGCTTGCGGTCGACGGCGTAGTTCATCGCCTGGACGACCTTCGTGTCGCGGAACGGCGCGAACTTCCTCTGGTTGAGCGCGATCGACATGATCCCGAGCTGCGGGGTCGTCTTGGCCGTGATGTTCGGCTGCTTGTCGACGGACGCGAGCAGGTTGTAGGGGATGTCGACGGCCGCGTCGAGCGCACCGCCCTCGAGCTTCACGATGCGGGTGTTGTCGTTCGGCGTGTAGACGAGCTTCACCGCATCGAGGTACGGGTACTGCTTGCCACACGCGTCGCTCTCCCAGTAGTACGGGTTGCGCTTCAGCAGGACGTACTGGCCCGGCAGGAACTTGCGAGACGTAGAAGGGACCGCTGCCCGACCGGCTGGAACTTGATGCTTGCGCCGCCGAGCTTCTCACCGCGGCCTTCGACATGATCGACGCGCCCCAGAGGCTGATGTCGTTCAGGAACGGCGCCCACGGCTTCTTGAGCGTGACCTCGAAGGTGTACTTGTCGATCGCGCGATCCGACTTGATCGCCTCGAGCGTCCAGTTGACGACCGACTTCGGCGACCGGACACGGTCGTACGTGAACTGCACGTCCGCGGCCGTGACCGGCGTGCCGTCGTAGAAGCGGGCGTTCTTGCGCAGATGGAACACGATCACGGTCCCGCCCTGCTTGACGTCCCACGACGTCGCGAGATCGGGCACGACCTTCGTTCCGTCGGGGTTCAGGCGGACGAGCTGGTCGTAGATGTTCATGTCGGTCCAGAGCGAGCCGTTGTCCTGCGTGCTCGAGGCATCGAAGCTGATCACGTCCTGGTCGACCCCGTAGACGAGCGTGCCGCCGCGCTTGACCGACGAGCAGTCGGCCGTCGCGCCGCGGAGCGCGGCAGGAGCGGCGCCCGCCGCCCGAGTGCCGGAGGCTGCGGAGGCCTGTAGAGCAACGAGCACAGCGAGGATGGAGACTGCGAGCACGCCGCCGAAGACAGATCGGCGCTGCCCAGCGGAGAGACGAACCGGTCTCATGAGCCCTCCCGGAGGTCGATGTCGCGCAACGCGGCTGAACGAGAAGCGCGAGCAGCCTACTGCTAGATTTTCATCATGTCAATAGTTCTTCATCGACGCTCGTAAGGCTCGCGCCGGGGACCGCGCGCCGACGACAGAGGAGGACAGGTTGGATCTCCAACTGGCGGGGAAGGCCGCTCTCGTCACCGGCGGGACGCGAGGCATCGGCCGCGCGACGGTCGAGCGTCTGCGCGACGAGGGCTGTGCCGTCGCGTTCTGCGCCCGCTCGCCCGAGTCGGTCGACACGCTCGTGCAGGAGCACGCGGGATCGGGCCCGCCCGTCTTCGGCCGGGCCTGCGACGTCACGGTCCCGGGCGCGCTGGAGACGTTCGTGCGCGACGCGGCCGCCGCCCTCGGCCGCCTCGACCTCCTCGTCGCCAACGTGGGCGGCATCGTCGGTGGTGCGCTGCTGGAATCGAGCGACGCGGACTGGAGCGCCACCTTCGAGCTCAACCTGCTGCACTGCATCCGTGCCACCCGCGCCGCCGCTCCGCTGATGGAGGCAGCCGGCGGTGGCTCGGTGGTCTTCGTCTCGTCGATCTCCGGCTGGAAGCCCGCGCCGCTGGCGCAGTACGGCGCCGCCAAGGCCGGCACGATCCTTGCGGCGAGCTCGCTCGCGCGGGAGCTGGCGCCGCTCCGCGTCCGCGTGAACGCCGTCAGCCCCGGCTCGCTGCTCTTCCCCGGCGGCGGCTGGGAGTCCTACCGGGAGTCCAACCCCGAGAGCTTCGGCAAATTCGAGCAGGAAGAGCTCCCGGCCAAGCGGCTCGGGACCGCCGAGGAGGTTGCCGACGTGATCTGCTTCGTGCTCTCGCCCCGGGCGGGCTGGATCAACGGCGCCAACGTCGCGGTCGACGGCGCCCAGGGGAACCCGAGCGCCGGCGGCTACTGAGCTTCCGGCGCTGACGTCCGCCGCGGACGCGGTCGGCCGCTTGGCTGTCGTATAGGTGGCAGGCGACGACGCGCTCCGGCGAGACGCCGGTGCAGCGGCGGATACTCCGACCGGCACACATCCATCGCAAACGGGCAGCGCGGATGGAAGTGGCAGCCGCTCGGGGGATGGATCGGGTTCGGGAGGTCTCCTTCGACGGCGGCGGCCTCGACGACCTCGTCCGGGTCGAGCTGCGGGCACGGCAAGCATCAGCGCCTGCGTGTACGGATGCAGCGGCTTCTCGAAGAGCTCGGCGGTCGGCGCCTCCTCGACCACCTTGCCGAGGTACATGACGACGACGCGCCGGCTCACGTGGCGGACGACGCCGAGGTTGTGCGAGATGAACAGATAGGTCAGGTCGAGCTGCTCCTGCAGCTCGACGAGGAGGTTCAGCACCTGGGCCTGCACAGAGACGTCGAGAGCGGACACGGGCTCGTCGGCGACGATGAACTCCGGGCCGACGGCGAGTGCGCGGGCGATGCCGATGCGCTGGCGCTGCCCGCCGCTGAACTGGCGCGGACGGCGGTCGGCGAGCTCGGGCGAGAGACCGACCCGCTCGAGCAACTCGTCCACCCGCGCCTTCCGCGCATTCGCTCGGGCAGAGCCGGTGCACCGCGAGCACCTCCTCGATCGCTCGGCGCACCGTCTTGCGGGGATTCAGCGACGAGAACGGATCCTGGAAGATGATCTGCGCCTTGCGGCGGAGGTCCGCGATGCCGTCGCTTGTCGAAGACCGCGCCCTCGTAGCGCATCTCGCCGGCGGTCGGTTGCTCGAGCTGGAGCAGGAGGGCGTCCGAAGCGTGCTCTTGCCGCAGCCGGACTCGCCGACGAGGCCGACCGTGTCGCCGCGCATGATGCGCAGCGAGACGTCGTCGACCGCGCGGAGCGCTTCGCGCTCGTCGCCGCGAACACGGCCGAGCCGGCTCGGCCGTGCAGCTCGTAGTGCTTGGTCAGGTCCGCGTCTCGACGAGCGGGACGCCGTCCGCGTCGCGCTGCACGCCGCTCGGCCTCAGACATGGCCGCCGCCGGCGAGCTCGTGACGCAGGCACCGCGAGCTGTGCCCCGGCGCCGCTTCGAGCGAGCTCGGTGTCCCAGCTGCGGCACTCGTCGAGCACGAGCGGGCAGCGGTCGGCGAATCGGCAGCCGGTGGGTCAGGTCGGTCATGCTCGGCGGCGCGCCCGGAATCGGGACGAGGTAGCGGCTGTTCGACGTCGAGGCGGGGCAGCGAGCTGAGCAACCCGACGGTGTAGGGATGTCGCGGGATCCGGATCAGCTCACGGACGGTGCGCGCTCTCGACCACCTGGCCCGCATACATCACGGCCACCCGCTCGCACATCTGCGCGATCACGCCCAGGTCGTGGCTGACGAGGACGATGCTCATGCCGAGCTCGTCGCGCAGGCGCTTCGAGCAGCTTGAGGATCTGGTCCTGGATCGTCACGTCGAGCGCGGTCGTCGGCTCGTCGGCGAGCAGCACCTCGGGGCCGCATGCGAGCGCGATCGCGAGCAGCACGCGCTGGCGCATGCCGCCCGAGAACTGATGCGGGTACTCGCGCAGGGGCGTCGCTCGGGAAGCGCGATGCCGACGAGCGCGCATCAGCTCGACGGCGCGTGCGCGGCGCTTCGGCGTCGACCGAGCCGTGTGCTGCTTGAGCGCCTCCTCGATCTGCTCGCTCGATCGCGCAGGACCGGGTTCAGGAAGGTCATCGGATCCTGGAAGACCATCGAGATCTCGGCGCCGCGGATCCGGCGCAGAGGGCGCTCGCCGAGCTCGAGCAGGTTCGCGCCCCCGTAGCACACGCGCCCCGTCGTTTGGGCGCCCGTCTGACGGCAGCAGGCCGATCAGGCGCGCGAGGGTCGCGCTCTTGCCGCAGCCCGACTCGCCGACGATGCCGAAGATCTCGCCGCGCCTGATCGGAGAAGCTGACGCCGTCGACCGCGCGGACGAGCTGGTTGCCGACGTCGAAGCCGACACGGAGGTCGTCGACGCGAAGGAGGCTCGACCGGTTCGACCGTGGTCTCGCTCTGCACGAGTCGCCGGCGCCACGTCTTCCGGCCTGATCACTCCGGCCGAAGCCGGTCGGCGAGCCCGTCTCCGATCGAGGCTGAGACCAAGTCCGAAGAGCACGATCGCGATGCCCGGGATCGTCGGCAGCCACCATCCCGTGGCCAGGAAGTTCTGCGCGTCGGAGATCATCTTGCCCCATTCGGCCTGCGGGTCCTGCACACCGACGCCCAGAAATCCGAGGGCTGCTCCAGCCCGACGTTGTTGACGGCATCGAGCATCGAGAAGACGATCGCCGGCGTGAGGACATTCGGCAGCAGGTGGCCGAGCATGATCCGCGGCGTCTTGAAGCCGAGCGCGCGGGCGGCCAGCACGTACTCCTGTCGCTTCGCGACAAGCACCTCGCCGCGCACGATGCGCGCGTACGGAACCCAGCCGACCAGCCAGATCGAGAAGAACATGTTGCGAAGGCCCGGGCCCGAGGATGGCGATGATCGTGAGCACGAGCACGATGAACGGGAATGCGAACACGACGTCGACGATGCGCATCAGGATCGGCGTCGACCCGCCCCCGAGGTAGCCCGAGACGAGGCCGACCATCGAGCCGGTCGACGAAGCAGACGCTGGTCGCGCCGACGGCGATCAGGAGGTCGATGCGGCCGCGTAGAGCAGGCGGGGTCAGGACGTCTCGCCCGAACTGGTCGGTTCCGGCAGGTGCGCCGGGCGTCCCCGGCGGGGCGAGGGCATGCAGGATGTCCTGGCGCGTTGGGGTCGTACTTCGTGAGCCCGGCGCGAACACCGCGCCGAAGATCGTCGAGGCAGCACGAGTGTGATCCCGAACGCGAACGGAGACGCGCCGCGCCGCTGACCCACGAGTACGCCGTGCGCGGCGGCCCGATCGGGACCGGCGTTCGAAACCGCTGTGTCGGAAGGGAGACCCATCGTGTCCCAGTCGTAGGCGACGCGAGGATCGAGTGCGGCGTACGCGACATCGGTGAGCAAGTTGATCGCGACCACGCAGGACCCGAAGACGAGCGTGATTCCCTGTACGACCGAGAGGTCGCGGTTCGTGATCGACAGACGCGAGCAACTGGCCGAGGCCCGGCAGGGCGAATACGTTCTCGATCACGACGGTGCTGCCGATCAGGTACGAGAGGTTGACGCCGAGGACCGTGACCGCCGAGAGCATCGCGTTTCGCAGCACGTGCCTCGCCAGGAGGCGGCCCGGAGCAAGGCCCTTCGCCCGGGCGGTGTCGATGTAGTCGGCGCGCAGGATGCCGAGGATCCCGTTCCGGAGTGTGCGGATCAAGATCGCAGCGAAGCCCAGGGCGATCGTCAGCACCATCTCCCCCGTGTATG
>CAWJZQ010000002.1:0-35593 GCA_963847415.1 uncultured Thermoleophilia bacterium
AGCCCGGCGTCGTCTTCGTCGCCCGCGGCAGCGGCCGTCCGCTCTGGATCGGCGAAGGCCGGGACGGCGTCTTCTTCGCGTCCACGAAGCTCGCGCTCGAGGTGCTGGAGCGCACGGTCGGCATCAGGCTGAAGAAGCGCGAGCTCGGGCAGGGCCGCCTGCTCGCCCTGGCGGACGGCCGGATCGTCCGCAAGGAGCGCTTCCGCCCCGATCTCGAGTTCGTCGAGGCAGACCCGCTGCCGTCGGTGCGCGCCCCGCAGGAGCGGGACGTGTGCCTGACGCGCCTCAAGGCGCTCGCCGCCTAGCCGACCGTCCCGTCGGCGCCCACCGCCGCGCCCTCCTCGACGAGCCGCTCGCGGACGAGGAACTGGAACGTCGCCCACGCGCCGCGACGGGCCTCGAACATGCGGTAGACCTGCCACTCGGTCAGGAGCGCCGGATCGGCGCGCCGGGCGGCCTGCCAGTCGCCGAACTTGGGCAGCCGTCCCAGGTCGCGGGCGAGTGCTGCGCCCTGCGCGATCGCCCGCTCGAGCCGCTCCTCCCCCACCGCCACGTCGAAGCCGGCCTCCCGCAGGGCCAGCGAGAGCGAACCGAACGTATGCCAGTAGAGCGACTTCGACGGCATCGTCCCGCGGCGCTCGTCGAGGTCGCGTGCGGTCGGGACGCGGCCGAGCGCCTCCCCGAGCCTGCGCAGCTCCGCGACGAGCTCGTCGCGAGTCGCGAAGCGGCGCGGCATCAGCCCCGCGGCCCGCTTGGCCGCGTTCCAGGTCCCGAAGTGCTCGATCACGGTCTGCGGGTGCATGCCGGCGCCGGGATCCGCCGCGAACTCCTTCATCGTCGGCGAGCGCCCGAGCCGCTCGGCGGAGGCCCGCAGCGCCTCGAGGATCTGCTCGTCCGAGTAGCGGCGCCTGATCCCGGCCTGGAACGCGGCCAGGGCTTCGGGGTCGATCGCGGCAACTGCCTTGTACGGCCGCTTCCTTGCCATGGCAAGAATGGTAGAGCGCGTTAGAGAATGCGCAAGTGTGCCCTAACGCGAGCAGTTAGTCTGCGAGCGCGTGGCGGCTCTCGTCGAGCTCGCCGACCTCGGTGGCGACGATCGCATCGAGGGCGGCCACGCAGCGCGGGCAGAACTGGGTGCCGGACATCCGGCGAAGCTCGTCGAGCGCCTCGTGCGCCGGGCGGGCCGGGCGATAGACGCGCGTCGTGAGCATCGAGTCGAAGGCGTCCGCGACGTGGATGATCCGAGCCCCGAGCGGGATGTCTTCCCCGGCGAGCCCGTCCGGGTAGCCGCCGCCGTCGAAGCGCTCGTGGTGGTGGCGGATCGCCGGGACGGCGTCGCTCAGGAAGCCGAGGCGGTTGATGATCGAGGCGCCCTCGGCGGCGTGGCTCCCCATGATCTCCCACTCCTCGTCCGTCAGGCTCGACGGCTTGAGCAGGATCGCGTCCGGGATGCCCAGCTTGCCGATGTCGTGGAACAGGGCCGCGTGGCCGAGCAGCTCGAGCTCCGCCTGCGAGAGCGCGAGCTCGCGGCCGATCGCGAGCGCGAGCTGCTGCACGCGGCGCGAATGGCCGGCGGTGTAGGCGTCGCGCGCGTCGACGGTCGCCGACAGTGACTCCATGGCCGCGGTCGAGCGCTCCTTGAGCAGCCGGTTCGCCTGCTCGAGGGACACGTTCTGGCTCTGGATCGTCTCGGCCGCTTCACGCAGCTTGTGCGCAGAGCGCTGCGTGTGCTTGAGGTAGGCCTCCTGTGTCTTCCGCATCAGGAAGAGCGGGAGGGCGAAGACGATGATCGCCCAGGCGCCGACCTTGTCGTAGGCCTCGAAGATGACGGCGGCGACGAAGCCGTAGACGGCGTAGTGCGGCATCAGCCACGCGAAGCGCTCGCGGAAGACCCGCCTCGGGCTCTCGCGGCCCTCGATGCCCACCGCCAGCGAGACGAGCCCCATGTTGACGACGAAGTAGGCGAGGCCGCCGATCAGGCCGGAGGCGACGAAGACGCCGGTGCCGATCGAGCCGGAGAAATGGACCGCGAAGACCGCAGCCGCGGCGAGTGAGGCGAGCGAGAGCGCGCCGACGTTGAAGAGCAGCTGGTGGAAGACCGCCCGGCGGGCGCTCCACTCGACGGCGGCCATCGTGAGCGCGAGCGCGAGCGCTGCACGCGGGCCGATGATCGCCGCAGCCGCGAGCGCGCCGACCGCGCTGACCGAGATCGAGCCGGTCTCCTCCACCTCGAGCGAGAGCACCTGGCCGAGCCCGACGAGCACGATGATCGTGACCAGGCCGACGACCGCCGTCGAGTGGCCGAGGACGGCCGCCGCGACGCCGGCTGCGGTGCCGAGCAGCCCGACCAAGCCGACGAGCATGGCGAGACGGCGCGGGACGGCGAAGAAGCGCGGCGAGGGGACGTTGTGCGGGCGCGCGGCGGTGCGGCGCTCGACCTCCGGCACGATCTCGGGCGCCGGCGGCAGCGCGCGCACGGGCTCGACCTCGTCGGCCGGAAGCACCTCGAGGCGCGGGCTGCGAACCTCCGGCTGGGCGAGCAGCGGCTCGTCGGACGCGTCGAGCACGCGGTTGCGGCCCTGCAGCTTCGCGCGGTAGACGGCCAGGTCGGCCTGGTGCACGAGCTCGTTCATGTCGCTGCCGTCGCGCGGGAAGCCGGCGACGCCCATCGAGATCGTGGCGCGGATCGGCTCGCTCGACGTCTCCACCTCGAAGAGGCGGGCGGCGACCGAACGGCGGATGCGGTCGGCGATCTCGTACGCCTCGTCAGGCGGCGTCTCGGGGAGCAAGATCGAGAACTCCTCGCCGCCGAAGCGTGCCGGGACGTCGTAGTGGCGGAGCTGCTGGCGGAAGACCTCGGAGATGCCGCGCAGGACGGCGTCGCCGGCGAGGTGGCCGTACGTGTTGTTGATGTCGCGGAGCAAATCGAGGTCGGCCATGATCAGAGACAGCGGGCGCTGGAAGCGCTGCGCCCGGCCGAGCTCCTCCTGCATCACCGACGCGAAGTGGCGGGCGTTGTAGAGCCCGGTCTTCGGGTCGACGCGCGCCTCGGCCTGCAGCTGCGGGATCGCGAGCGAGCGATGGATCAGCAGCAGCGGAGCGATCGCGAACGGGATCAGCCACGGGTTGAGGTTCCAGAAGGCGGCGACGGCGAGGCCGAGCGTCGCGAGGATGAAGTCGGTGGAGAGGCTCTCGAACGAGAACACGCCCGACTGGCGCAGCGAGTAGCCGCGTGCGAGCGTCATCATCGGCGCGAGCAGCACATGGTTCGCACCGACGGCGACCACGCAGGCGACGAGGCCGGCGACGGCCCAGCGGAGCTCCTCGTTCGGGATCAGGCGCGTCGCGTCCAGCAGGACGCCGGCCGCGGCCCACGTGGCGAGGTTGCCGATCGTGTAGTTGGCGATGTTGAAGCTCTGGATGTACCAGGCGTAGCGCTCCTTCAGCCACTCCGGGATGTGCATGACGACGCCCATCAGCGCGACGAGCTCCGGCGGGAGCAGCATCGCCGCCGGGATCAGGAAGACCCACGAGGTGTGGAAGGACGAGTCCTTCGCCGTGCGCACCGTGTACGTGTGGCTCGCGGCGGCGCCGGCGGCCAGGATCCCGAACGTCGCCCAGCCGGTCGTCTGCGCGTTCAGACGGAGGATGAAGGGCACGGCAGCGGCCAGCGCGGCGACTGCCACCACGGATCCGTAGATCGTCGCGGAGAGCGGCAGCCCGCTGCCGGCCCGTTCGGGCGTCTCCTCGCTGGGTTCGGTCTCGAGCAACGCGTCGCTCGGGATCGCGCTCATTCAGGGATCTCCTTCCGCGCCGTCGCGCGGGGCCGCAGTCCTTGCACTACAGGACGTTACGGCTGCAGCGCGGACACCCTCATCCCCCTTTCGGGCAACCGGCCGCAGTTCACCCCTTCGGGGGACGTGCCCGAAACGGCCGAGGGCCCGCTCGCGCGGGCCCTCGGCGTCCTGGCTCTGGTCGTCGCTAGGGCAAGAGCGACGTCGGAGCGGGAACCGCCACGGCCGGCAGGAGCGACGCCGGGATGGCCGGATCGACCGGGACCGCGAGGTCCGGGTCGGTCTGGGCCGCGGCCGCGTCCGCCGAGGTCGACTCGTAGCCGTCCGTCGCCGGTCGCAGCGTCACCTTCGGCCGCGTCCTCCTGCGAGACGTCAGCCCAGGACATGTCAGCCCAGGACATGTCAGCCCACGACATGTCGCTCCAGGACTGGTCTGCCCAGGACATGCTCGCCCAGGACTGATCTGCCCAGGACATGTCGCTCCAGGACTGGGAGTCGGCCCAGGACATGGAGTTCCAGGACATGTCTGACTTGGCCTTCGCCGACCAGCCGCTGGCGTCGAAGTTCGTCAGACCGGTGGTGAGGTCGGTCGAGAGGAACTTCTCGAGCCCCTTGTTCGGGTTCGGCGTGTAGTACGAGCTCACCGCACGGGTGACGGTGACCTCGCCGACGCCGGCCGCCTTCGGGTTGTTCGGCACCTTGCGGGCCGTCCGCATCAGCGCGCCCTTCACCTGGTCCGGCGTCCAGTTCGGGTTCCGCGCGAGCATCTGCGCGACCGTGCCCGACACGACCGGGGCCGCGAACGACGTGCCGGACAGCTGGATGCGGTCCTTGCCGACCATGTTCAGGGGCTTGAGGGTCGTGATCGCCCCGGTCGGCGGGATCGGGCCGACCATGTAGCGACCCGGGGCCGCGATCTCCGGCTTGTAGAAGCCGTCGTAGGTGTAGCCGTAGGCCGACGAACGGCGCGACCGAGTCGTCGCCGACGCGGAACGAGCCGCCCAGGTCGACGGCGCCGACCGTGATCACGAACGGGTCGTTGCCGGGCGAGTACTTCACGCCGGAAGGCCCATTCGCCGTGCCGTAGTTGCCGGCGGCAGCCACGACGACGACGCCGTTGAACCACAGCTTCTCGACTGCCTGGTCGAGCGGGTCACGATAGAAGTTCGTGCCGTAGCCCGAGTGCAGCGAGAAGTTCGCGACGCGGATGTTGTACTTCGCCTTGTTGTCGAGGATCCACTGACAGGCCTTGATGACGTCGGACGTCTTCGCCTGCCCGTTCTTGTCCATCACCTTGATCGAGACGATCGGGGCGGTCGGAGCCGCACCGGTCAGGTCGGGCGCAGCGCCCGCGGCGACGCCGGCCACGAACGTGCCGTGACCGCGCTCGTCCTCGAGCGAGGTGTTCCCGTCGATCGTCGAGAGGTTGACGCTGCGCGATCACACGCGCACCGAAGTCGGAGCGCTTCTGCACGCCGGAGTCGACGATCGCGATCGCCGGGGTCTTCCCGGAGTAGTACGCCTGGTCGCCGAGCCACAGCGCGCTGTTGCCCGACTCGTAGGGCCAGAGCTGGTTCGACTGGAGGTTCACGACGCCGGAGACCTGGACCATCGCGTCAGGCGTGACGATCAGGCCGGGCACCTGCTGGAGCTTCTCGACCCAGCGGGCCGGAAGCGACAGCGAGACGCCGTCCACGAGACTGAGCGACGTCTGCTGGGTGTTCTGGAAGTCGCTGCCGCGGCTCTCCTTGGCAGCCAGCTTGGCGAGCCACTTGACGGCGAGATCGGCCTGGGCCGAGCCGCCGGAGCTCGTCACGATCACGTCGACGCGATCGTTCGGGTGGTTCTTGGCCCGGTCGAGCAGGCCCGTCGCAATCCACGTCTTGCCGTCGGGCGTGTCGGACTTGCCGCCCGAGGGGGCCGGGTCTGTGGTGGGGGCGGGCGCCGGGGCTGGCTGGACGGGTGCCGGCGGCGTGACGGGCTGCTTGCCCTTCGCCGCCGTCGCCGCCATGGGGGCCGCGAGAGCGACCACCATCGTCGCAACCACAATGCCGCGGCCACCCTTGCCCCAGAGCACGCTGGAGCGGTCACCGCCCCGACCGCCGGTGCCCCACAGAGCGCTGTTCCGCTCCGTGCCGGCCCCGCGTTCGTTCCTCTGAGACATTCACTCTCCTTTTCGCGCCGCAGCGCGTGCCGCAGAACATCACCGGGCGTCCCAGATGCCGCAGGGAACACGCCCGAACGGTCGGAACCTAGGCGCGGAACGATGCGACGTCCCTCCCCCCGAAGGGTGACACCGGGCCAAGTTCCCTCGAACGAGGGGTCGGCCTATAACGTCCCGTTTCCGTGCGCCCGCCGATCCCGCTCGCCCTCGAGACGGCCGTTTTCCGGGCCGCCGGCTCGCTCTCGCGCCTCGCCGGCCGCGGCGGCGGCACGACGCTGCCCGGGAAGCTCCTCTGGAAGCTCGATCCGGGCGCGATCGACCTGCTCGCGCGCCGCCTCTCGAGCGGCTCGGTGCTCGTCTCGGCGACGAACGGCAAGACGACGACGAGCGCGATGGTGGCCGAGATCCTGCGCGGCCGCGTCCGGGTCGCGCACAACAACTCGGGCGCGAATCTCGTCTCGGGGATCGCCTCCACCCTGCTCCGCGCCGGCGACGCGGAGCTCGGGCTGTTCGAGGTGGACGAGGCGGCGCTGCCGGAGGTGGCGCGGCGCCTCCGCCCGCGCGGGCTCCTGCTCTGCAATCTCTTCCGCGACCAGCTCGACCGCTACGGCGAGCTCGAGATCGTCGCGGGACGCTGGCGCGAGGCGGTCGCGGCGCTGCCGGACGCGACGCTCGTCGTGAACGGCGACGACCCGCAGGTCGGCGACCTCGCCCGCGTCCACGGCTCGGGCACCGTGTTCGGCCTCGACGACCCGCGGCTCGCGCGGCCCGAGCTGCAGCACGCCGCCGACTCGAAGTACTGCCTCCGCTGCGGCACGCCGTACGAGTACGCCGCGGCGTACGTCGGCCACCTCGGCGACTACCGCTGCCCGAACTGCGGTCACGCGCGCCCGCCGCTCGACGTCGTCGCACGGGACATCGAGCTGCGCGGGCTGGACGGTGCGTCCTTCACGCTCCACGCGCCGGACGGCGAGGAGGCACGGGTCGAGCTCGCCCTGCCCGGCCTCTACAACGTCTACAACGCGCTCGGCGCCGGCGCGCTCGCGCTCGCGCTCGGCCGGCCGCTCGCCGAGGTCGCCGCCGGCCTGCGCCGCTTCTCGGCCGCCTTCGGCCGCTTCGAGCGGATCCCGGTCGGCGACCGCCGCCTGCTCATGCTGCTGATCAAGAACCCGGCCGGCGCCAACGAGGTCGTGCGCACACTCGTCGACGCCTCTGCGCCGCGCGTCGCCGTGATCGCGCTCAACGACGAGATCGCCGACGGCCGCGACGTCTCGTGGATCTGGGACGTCGACTTCGAGCCGCTCGTCCCAGCCCTCGAGACGCTCGTCGTGACCGGAGAGCGCGCGGCCGAGCTCGCGCTCCGCTTCGCCTACGGCGGCCTGCCGCGCGAGCGCATCGAGGTCGTGCCGTCGCTCTCCGCCGCGCTCGACCGCGGCCTCGAGCTCACGCCGGCGGGCGGTGAGCTCACGCTGCTCCCGACGTACACGGCGATGCTCGCGCTACGGCGCATCGTCGCGGAGCGCGGCCACGTCGCGAACTACTGGGAGACGGCGGCGTGAAGATCCGCGTCGGCCACCTCTATCCGGATTACCTCAACATCTACGCGGACCGCGGCAACATCGCCGTTCTCACGCAGCGCGCGGCTGCGCGCGGGCACGAGCTCGAGGTGCGCGCCATCGGCATGCACGACGAGGTCCCGGCCGGCGAGATCGACCTCTTCTACATCGGTGGTGGCCAGGACCGCGAGCAGGCGCTCGTCGCGCACGATCTCGCCGGCAAAGCGGACGCGCTGCGCGACGAGGTCGAGTCCGGCGCGGCGTTCCTCGCCGTCTGCGGCGGGTACCAGCTGCTCGGCCGCTTCTACCGCGACGTCGCCGGCGAGGAGCAGCCGGGGATCGGCCTGCTCCCGCTGCACACCGTCGCCGAGCCGCGGCGCATGATCGGCGACGTCCTGCTCGACTGCGAGTGGGCCGGGCGAGACGCTCGCAGGCTTCGAGAACCACGCCGGCCGCACGATCCTCGACGACGGCGCCGAGCCGCTCGGCCGTGTCGTTGCCGGATTCGGCAACGACGGCCGCTCCGGGCACGAGGGCTGCCGCTACCGGCGCGCGTACGGCACCTACCTGCACGGCCCGCTGCTGCCGCGCAACCCGTGGTTCGCGGACCACCTGCTCGCCGAGGCGCTCGCGCATGCGGGCGCCGCGCCGGAGCTCGACGCGCTCCCGGATGAGCTCGAGCACCAGGCGCACGCCGTCTCGGCGGAGCGGGCGCGCACGCGGGGCGGCAGGTTCTGAGCGTTCCGCAGCGGCTGCTCGAGCGGCTGGACGCGATCGCCGCCGGGTTCCGGGAGCGAGGCGACGCGATCGCGGTCCTCGGGCTCGGGTCGGTCGGCACCGACTCGGAGCGGCTCGACGATCACTCCGACCTCGACTTCTTCGCCGTCGTCGACGACGGCGCGAAGGAGCGCTACCTCACCGATCTCGCCTGGCTCGATGACGTCGGCGCGGTCGTCTACAGCTTCGACAACAGCGTCGACGGCAGGAAAGTCCTGTGGGCCGACGGTCTCTACGCCGAGTACGCGATCTTCACGCTCGAAGAGCTGCGCGCCGGCTCGTACTCCGGCGCGCGCGTCGTCTGGGCGCGCGACGACGCGCCCGCCGACATCGACCGTGCCGGCCGTCCGCTCGCGCCGCCGGCGCACGACCGGCCCGACTACCAGGTCGACGAGGCGCTCACGAATCTCTACGTCGGCCTGCACCGCGAGCTGCGCGGCGAGCGGCTCGCCGCGACGCGCCTCATCCAGACGCACGCGATCGACCGGCTGCTCACCTACCTCGACCTGACGGGAGCGGCGTCGCGGCCGCGCCAGGACCCGTTCGCCGTCGAGCGCGGCGCCGAGCGGCGCTTCGGGCCCGAAGCGCTCCCGCTCGCATCGATGGTGCCGGGCTACGAGCGCAACCGCGAGGCGGCGCTCGCGATTCTCGACTGGCTCGAGGCTCGCACCGACGTCAGTGCCGCGCTTGCGGCGGAGATCCGCGCGCTCGCCGAACGCGGCCACTGACAGGCGTCAAGCAGTCGCGCCGCGCTTCTCCTCGAGCCGTCCGTCGCGGATCGTGCGTTCCATTTCCTTCGACTCCTCGCGATACCACGTCCCATCGTCGAACTGAATCGCCGGGTAGGCGGTCTGCTTCGTCCCTTCGAGCAGGGCCGTCCGCTTCTTCCGGCTCGGCCACGGGCCGGCGACGACCTCGTACTCGACACCCGACTCGTCGAGTGCCTTCTGCACCCGCCAGCAAGGATGTCCGCCGAGCTTGATCCAGGTGTTCGGGCAGCGGTGCAGCTTCACGGCCATGGCCCCTCCCTTCGTCGGAGCGCCAATCGTCTCATTCTGCGGCGCGTCAGGCGCGCGGATCAGTCTGCTCGGCGACCCGCCGCTGCTCGCCTTCGCCCTTGCGCACGACGTGGAAGCCGTCCGAGCGCTCGACCACGTCCTCGACGTCGGTCAGCTCGTGCCCGGGCGCGACGAAGAAGAGCGTCGCGTCCGCGCGCACCTCCTCGTACTTCGCGATCGCGACGGTCAGCCCGTCGACACAGGACAACTCGCCGCACTCGCACACGATGTGCATCTGCCCGTCACCGCCGCCGGACGACGCGATGTTCAGCGATACGACCTGCTCGTTGACCTCACGGAACAGCGCCTCGTTCTCGCCGATCCTGCGCGCGCGCTCGCTCATCGAACCCAGAGCGCGCCCAGGTAGACCGCCGGGTCGCCCGGTTCCCAGCGCGCGAGGAAGCGCTTGATCGGCGGGTGCACGACGACGTCCCCCAGCTCGTCGTCGCTGAAGAGCCGCGCGCCCTTGATCGCCGCGTCGGTCGTCTCGACGTCCTGCAGCGACCGGTGCGACAGGTCGGCGGCGAAGATGATGTGCACGACGTGCTTGCGGACGAGCAGCGACTTCGGTGCGATCGAGTCGCAGATCGCGACCGGGCCTTCGAACTGGACGTCCGCTTCGATCCCGAGCTCCTCGCGCAGCTCGCGACGGAGGGCCTCGATCAGCGACTCGCCCCCGTCGACACCGCCGCCCGGCAGCAACCAGTACTCCTTGTCCGGCTTCTCCTGTCGGCAGAGAAGCACGCGGCCCTGCCAGCGGAGGATGGCGCTGACGCGGATGCGCGGTTCCATCAGTGGCGCGAGGAGCCGAAGCCGCGGACGCCGCGCTCGCTCTCGGGAAGCTCGTCGACCTCGACGAGCTCGATGGCGGGGACCGGCAGAACGACGAGTTGCGCCACGCGCATACCGGGCTCGACCACGAAGGTCTCGCTCGTGTCGGTGTTGAGCAGGTTGACGAGCAGCTCGCCTCGGTAGCCCGCGTCGACGAGCCCGGGCGTATTCACGATCGAGATGCCGTGCTTGGCGGCGAGACCCGAGCGCGGCTGCACGAACCCCGCGTGCCCGGCGGGGATCGCCACCGCGAGGCCGGTCGGCACGAGCGCGCGCTCGCCCGGAGCGAGCTCGACACGCTCGCACGCCGACAGGTCGAGCCCGGCGTCGCCCGTGTAGGCGCGCGCCGGCAGCACGGCCTCCGGCCGGACTCGCCGAACGGGAAGCTTCAGGCGCTCTCCCGGTGCGTGCGCGACTCGGCGATCAGGTAGGGCGCGAAGCGCGGCAGCTCGCGGCGCGGCAGGCGCGCGATCACCAGGACGCCATCCGGCGTGTCCTCGCGCTCCTCGATCGGCGTGCCGAGCGCATACAGCTCGGAGAGCTTCGCACCGGCGTCGTACGGAACCAGCATGCGCACACGCTCCCAGCGATTCTCGAACGCGCGCGCGATCTCCGCGCGCAGGTCGTCGAGGCCCTCGCCGGTGAGCGCGGAGACCTGCGCGGCGTTCGGGAACCTGTTCGCGAGCCGGCGCCGGCCGAGGGGATCGACGCGGTCGACCTTGTTGAGCACGATCTCGATCGGCAGCTCGCTCGCGCCGATCTCGTGCAGCACGTCCTCGACCGCCTCGCGCTGGCGGTCCTGCTCGTCGTCGTCCGCCGCTGCGTCGACCACGTGCAGGACGACGTCGGCGCTCAGCGTCTCCTCGAGCGTCGACGCGAAGCCCTCGACGAGTTGGTGCGGCAGGCGCCGGATGAAGCCGACGGTGTCGGTGACGAGGTAGCGGCGCCCTTCGAACTCGAAGCCGCGCGTCGTCGGGTCGAGCGTGTGGAAGAGCTGGTTCTCGACGGAGACCTCCGAGCCGGTGAGCGCGTTGAGCAGCGTCGACTTGCCGACGTTCGTGTAGCCGGCGAGCGCGACCGTCGGCGTCTCGGTGCGCGCGCGCTCCTTGCGTCGCGTCGCGCGCTGCTTCTCCAGCTCCTTCAGCCTGCGCCGCAGCTGCGTGATGCGGCGCCGCGCCATGCGGCGGTCGCTCTCGAGCTGCGACTCGCCCGGGCCGCGCGTGCCGACGCCGCCGCCGAGCCGCTCGAGGTGCTGCCACATGCCGCGCATGCGCGGGAGGTTGTACTCGAGCTGCGCGAGCTCGACCTGCAGCTTCCCCTCCGCGCTCGTCGCGTGCTGCGCGAAGATGTCGAGGATCAGCTGCGTGCGGTCGACGACGCGCGTCTTGAGCGCATCCTCGAGGTAGCGCTGCTGCGCGGGATCGAGCTCGTCGTCGACGATCACGCTCTCGGCGTTCGACTCGGCGAAGCGCTCCTTCAGCTCCTCGAGCTTCCCCTTGCCGACGTACGTGCGCTGCGCCGGTCGCGCGCGGTGCTGCACGACGGCTCCGATCGGCTCGACGCCCGCCGTGCGCGCCAGCTCGTTCACCTCGGCGAGCTCCTCCTCCGGATCCACGCCCTGAGCCAGCACCGCCAGGACGAACCCGCGCTCGGGCTCCGGGACACGTGGAATCATCGTCCTCAGTATGGCACTCGCCCAGCGCACCCTGGATCTCGTCAACATCCCCTCGGAGTCGGGGAACGAGCAGCAGCTGGCCGGCTACGTCCAGGCGCTGCGTGCCGCTCGATACGGCCTTTTCGGACGGCGAGTCGCTGATCTACGCCAAGCGAGAGGGCAAACCGCTCGTGCTGCTCGCCGGCCACACCGACACCGTCCCCGCCCAGGACAACCTGCCCGGCCGGATCGAGAACGGCGTCCGTCATCGGCCTCGGGGCGAGCGACATGAAGGGCGGGCTCGCCGTGATGATCGAGCTCGGCCGCTGGGCGTCCCAGACCGAGCTCGCCTACGACCTCGCGCTCCTCTTCTTCCCGCGCGAGGAGCTCGGCCCGGCCGAGAACCCGCTGCCCGCGGTCTTCGAGCACACCGGCCTCGTCGACGAGGCGCAGCTCGTGATCTGCCTCGAGCCGACAGACAACACGCTGCAGCTCGGCTGCCTCGGCAACCTCGTCGCGCGCGTCGTCTTCCACGGCACGTCCGCGCACTCCGCGCGGCCATGGCTCGGCGTGAACGCGATCGGGCTCGCTTTCGACGGTCTCCGCGCGGCGCTCGACGCCGAGCCGCGCGACGTCGACATCGACGGGCTCGTCTTCCGCGAGGTGCTCTCCGTCACGCAGCTTCACGCGGGCATCGCGGCGAACGTCATCCCGGCGCGTGCGGAGGCGACGCTCAACTTCCGCTACGCGCCGAACCGCAGCCCCGAGTCGGCGGCCGCACGCGATCCGGGAGCTGTTCGGGCCGGACGCCGAGATCGTCTCCAACTCGCCGCCCGCACACGTCGCGCTGCGCTCGCCGCTCGTCGACCGCCTGCGCTCGGTCGGCGAGTTCGAAGTGCAGCCGAAGCAGGCCTGGACGAACGTCGCCGACTTCGCCGCGCGCGGCCTCGACGCCGTCAACCTCGGCCCGGGCGCGACGCGCTACGCGCACGCCGTCGACGAGCGCGTCGAGATCGCCGAGCTGGAGCGGACGTTCGAGGCCCTGCAGCGCTTCCTCGCCGGTACCGTCTAACCGTGCAGCTCTCCCCCGTCCTCAGCGAGCTCGCGCAGTATCCGTTCGCGCGCCTCGACGACTGGAAGGCAGAGGCGGCCGCGACCGGCGTCGAGCTGATCGACTTCGGGATGGGCGACCCGCGCGAGGTGACGCCGGCGTTCATCCGCGAGGCGCTCGCGTCGTCGATCGAGGCGGTGTCGTCGTACCCGCGCGCGACCGGGCTGCCGGAGCTGCGCGAGGCGATCGCCGGCTGGATCGACCGCCGCTTCGGCGTCGACGTCGACCCGGCCCGCGAGGTCGTGCCGACGCTCGGGTCGAAGGAGGCGATCTTCTCGTTCGCGCAGATCGTGCTCGGCGCGAAGCGCCTCGTGGCCGTGCCGGAGCCGGCATACCCGGTCTACGAGCGCGGAGCGCTGTTCGCGGGCGGCTCGGTCGTCACCGTGCCGCTCTCGGAAGCAAGCGGTTGGCTGCCGGACCTCGACGCGTTCGACGCTTGGGACGAGATCGCGCTCTTCTGGGTGTGCTACCCGAACAACCCGACCGGCGCCGTCGCGCCGCTCTCGTTCTACGAGGAGCTGGCAGCGCGGGCACGCGAGCACGGATTCGTGCTGTGCTCCGACGAGGCGTACTCGGAGCTGTGGTTCGACGAGCCGCCGGTGTCGGCGCTGCAGGTGGAGGACCGCACGAACGTCGCCGTCTTCAACACGCTCTCGAAGCGGTCGTCGATGACGGGCTACCGCTCCGGCTTCGTCTGCGCGCCGCCCGACCTGTGCGACGCGCTGCGGGCGTTCCGCCCGACGGTCGGGACGGCACCGCAGGAGTTCGTGCAGCGCGCGTCGGTTGCCGCGTGGTCGGACGACGCGCACGTCGAGGACGTGCGCGCGCTCTACCGGCACAAGCGCGAGACGCTGCTGCCTGCGCTCGAGGAGGGCGGGCTGCGGCTCGCCGGCTCCGAGGCAACCTTCTATCTCTGGTGCGACGTCGGCGGGCCGTCGGTGGAGTTCGCCCGGCGTCTGCTCGGGCACGGCGTCGTCGTCGCGCCCGGCTCGTTCTTCGGCGCGTCCGGTGAAGGCTATGCGCGGTTCGCACTCGTGCCGACGCAGGCGGAGTGCGAGCGCGCGGCCGCGATCCTGCGGGAGGTGCTGTGAGCGAGACCGACGACGTGATCGCTGCCCTCGACCGTGGCGAGGTGCGCGTCGCCGAGCCCGACGGCGACGACTGGCGCGTCAACAGCGACGTGCAGGCGTCGATCCTCGACTACTTCCGCGCACGCCAGATGGAGCCGCGCGAGGTCGGGCCGTTCGAGTACCACGACAAGATCCCACTGAAGAGCGGCTACGACGAGCTCGGCGTGCGCGTCGTGCCGCCGGCGACCGCGCGCTACGGAGCGTTTCTCTCGCGCGGCGTCGTGCTGATGCCGTCGTACGTGAACATCGGCGCCTGGGTCGGGCCGAACACGATGGTCGACACGTGGGCGACCGTCGGATCCGGCGCGCAGATCGGCGCCGACGTGCACCTCGCCGGCGGCGTCGGCATCGGCGGGGTGCTCGAGCCGCCCGGCGCACGACCCGTGATCGTCGAGGACGGCGCGTTCATCGGCTCGCGCTGCATCGTCGTCGAGGGCGTGCGCGTCGGCCGCGAGGCCGTGCTCGCGCCGAACGTGACGCTGACGGCGAGCGTGCCGATCATCGACGTGACGGGCGACGAGCCGGTCGAGCACCGCGGCTACGTCCCGCCGCGCTCGATCGTCGTGCCGGGAACGCGCCCGAAGGAGTTCCCGGCCGGGACCTACCACCTCGCCTGCGCGCTGATCATCGGCCGGCGCAGCGAGTCGACCGACCTCAAGACGTCGCTGAACGACGCCCTGCGCGAGTACGAGATCGGGTCCTAGGCTGGAATCTGATTCGGCGCAGCCGAATCAGATTCCGGAATGCGCACTGCCGGCCCGGTGAGGAACGCGCGCCCGCCGTCGAAGCGCACGTGGAGCTCGCCGCCGGGAAAGCGGATCGTCGTGTCGGCCGCGCCGAAGGCGGCGGCGACGGCGACGGCGCTCGACCCGGACGACCGCGTCTCCCCCGCCCCGCGCTCCCAGACGCGCGCCTCGATCGCGCCGTCCGCCATGCGCCGCGCGACCTGCACGTTCGTGCGGCGCGGGAAGCGCTCGTGCACCTCGAGCAGCGGGCCGACGCGGGGCAAATCGGCCGGGTCGCCTTCGACGACCGCGTGTGGGTTGCCGACGTCCACCGCGACCAGGCCCACGCCGTTCACGGTCTCGGGCTCGGAGACGACGACCTCCCCCATGTCCTGCTCGACGAGCGTCCCGTCGAGCATGCGCGCGCGCACTTCGCGGCTGCCGACGCGAACCGCGACCTCGGACGCGCCGGTCCGCTCGGCCAGCCAGCGCGCCGCGATGCGCGTGCCGTTGCCGGACATCTCCGCGCGCGAGCCGTCGGGGTTCCAGATCGCGATCTCGAGCCAGTCGTCGCCGCAGCGGAAGACCTCGAGGATGCCGTCCGTGTCGCCGACCTGCGCACGCACGCCTTCCGGAGTCAGCGACTCCTCAGTGACGAGGTAGACGTTCCCCTGCGCGTCCCAGCGCGACGATCTCATCGGCGACCTCCGCCGGCTCCCGGTTTCCGTCGAGCGTAGTCACACCACTGAGCCGTCGCATCCACTTGCGCTGGTAGCGCGCGAGCCGGCGCGTCGCCTGCGTGACGGCGGCGACCGCCTCGTCCTCGGGCAGCGTCGCGAACTGCTCGAGGCCCATCACCTTGCGCGCGGTCGCGGAGAGCGGACGCGCCCAGGCGGCTCTCGCCTCGTCCGCGGCGCCCGCCGCGGCCATCGCGCGCGTCCGCTCCTCGATCCGGCGGTCGAGCTCCTCGAGCGGCACGTCGAGCACGACGATCGTCGTCGGCAGCCGCGTGTCCTCGCTCCAAAGGCGGTCGCGGTCGGGCGCGAGCGAGTGCCCGGCGGCCGCGAGCTCGAGCGCGCGGACGACGCGCTTGCGGTCGTTCGCGTGGACGCGGGTGGCAGCCGCCGCGTCGCGCTCGGCGAGCGCCGCATGCGCGCCCTCGGGGCCGAGCCGGTCGTACTCCGCCTGCCAGAACGAGCGCTCGGCCGGCGACGGCGGCGGCGGCAGCTCGAGGCTCGAGAGCGCCGCGCGCAGGTAGAGGCCGGTCCCGCCGACGACGAGCGGTGTGTGGCTCGCGTCGATCGCCTCGTGGGCGAGCCGCTGATAGTCGCCGACGGACACCTCGTCCTCGAGCGGCACCACGCCGACGAGCCGGGACGGGTAGTCCGGCGCCGCCGTCAGAACCGGCAGGCCGGCGTAGAGCGCGGCCGAGTCGGCGGAGATCACCTCGGCGCCGAGGCGCTCGCGCAGGATGCCCGCGACGGCCGACTTGCCCGACGCCGTCGGGCCGAACAACGCGAGGACGTGCTCAGGCGCCGGCGCCGGCCGGCTCCTTGAAGCCATGCGGGATGTCGCTCGCCGAACGGTCGGGATCCTCGACGACTGCGACCTCCTCCTCCGGATGGTCGGCGCGCCACTCGCGGAACCAGGCAACAGAGCGCTTGATGCCCTCCTCCAGCGGCACCTGCGGGTCGTAGCCGAGCAACTCGCGCGCGCGGGTGACGTCGGCGACGTAGTGCGTGACCTCGCCCAGGAGCGGCGGCGCGATCGCGATCTCGGCGTCGACGCCCAGCTCCTGCGCGATCAGCTCGGCCGCGTGCATCAGCCGGTTGCCCTGCCCGTAGGCGAGGTTGATCGTGCCGTTCGCGACGCGGCCGGCGGCGAGCGCCTCGATCCCTAGCGTGATCCCGTCGACGCAGTCGTCCACGTACGTGAAGTCGAGCGTCTTGTCCTTGCCGTACACCGTGATCGGCTCGTTGCGCGCCAGCTTGTGGATCCACAACGGCAGCACGCGAACCATCCGGTGCAGGTCGTTGTCGAACCGCCCGTAGACGTTCGAGAAGCGGAAGACCAGGTAGCGCACGCCGTAGCAGCGCGCGTACGAGTAGACGAACGCCTCCCCGGCGATCTTCGACGCGGAGTACGTCGACTCCGTGTACGCGAAGTCCGCGACGGTCTCCGAGTACTCCTCGAAGCGGTGCACGTCGCCGTAGACCTCGCGGCTCGACGAGAAGACGATCGGCAGGTTCCGCCCGCGCGCGTACTCGAGGACGTTGAAGGTCATGATCGCGTTCTCGAGCGCGCGATGCGGTTGACGCACGAGTTGATGCACCTTCGCGTGCGCGGCGAGGTGCACGACGAGGTCGACGTCCGGGTACTCGACACCGTTGATCCCGCCCGGGAACGCTGCGTAGTGGCCCGCGAGGTCCTGGAGCAGCGTCGGGAACTCGTTGCCCACCCACGGGTTCGGCCGCTTGTCGACGCCGAAGACCTCGTGGCCGTCGCGCAGGAGGCGCAGCGCGAGGTTCGTGCCGATCTGTCCTGACGATCCGGTGACGAGGATGCGCATCGACCGGAATCCTGTCAGGCGGCGACGAGCGCCCGCTGGACGCCCTTCAGGGTGGTCGAAGTGGCGGACTGGATCGTGACGCCGACGAGCGAGCCCGCTACGGCGTCGCCGGTGAAGTTGACGGTCGTGTTGCGGCGCGTGCGGCCGCGCAACAGCGAGTCGTCGGTGCGCGAGGGGCCTTCGACGAGCACCTGCTCGACGCGGCCGACGCGCGCGTCGTTCCGCGCGCGCGCACCGCGCTGCACGACTTCGACGAGGCGCTCCATGCGCTCGATCTTCACCTCGTGCGGCACCTGGTCGAGCATCGCGGCCGCCTCGGTGCCGGCGCGCGGCGAGTAGACGAACGTGAACGCGCTGTCGTAGCCGATCTCCTCGACGACCTCGAGCGTCTCCTGAAAGTCCGCCTCGGTCTCGCCGGGGAAGCCGACGATGATGTCGGTGCCGAACGCGAGGTCGGGGATCGCGGTACGCAGCTTCTCGGCGAGCGCGACGTAGCGCTCGCGTGTGTAGGTGCGGCGCATCGCCTTCAGCACGCGCGACGAGCCCGACTGGAGCGGCAGGTGCACGTGCTCGCACACCGCGTCGCACTCGGCTATCGCGGCGATCACGGGCTCGCGGAAGTCCTTCGGGTGCGGGCTCGTGAAGCGAATGCGCTCGATCCCGTCGACCGCGTCGCACGCGCGCAGCAGCTCGCCGAACTCGGTGTCGAGCTCGGGCCGCAGGTCGCGCCCCCACGAGTTGACGTTCTGCCCGAGCAGCGTGATCTCGCGCACGCCCTGCTGCGCGAGGCGGTGCACCTCCGCCAGGATCTCGCCGGGACGGCGGCTCTGCTCGCGGCCGCGCACCGCCGGCACGATGCAGTAGGCGCACTTCGAGTTGCAGCCCATCGAGACCTGCACCCACGCCTGGAACGAGCGCTCGTTGTGCATCGGGAGCTCCGCCGCGAACGCGCGGTCGTCGAGACCGAAGCGCCCGCGGGCGACGCCGTGCCCGCCGGCGCCGAGCCAGTCGCCGAGGTGCGCGATCGAGCCCGGCCCGAACGCGACGTCGACGGCCGGATAGAGCTCGAAGATGCGCTCGCGCTGCGCCTCGGCGTAGCAGCCCCCGACGGCGATCACGCGGTCGGGGTGCTCGCGCTTGCGCGCCGCGGCCTCGCCCAGGTAGGCGGCGAGCTTCGTGTCCGGCTTCTCGCGGATCGTGCAGGTGTTGAAGACGACGACGTCGGCCTCGTCGGCGCTCGTCGCCTCCCCCAGCCCGAGCTCCTCGAGCAGGCCCTTGATCCGCTCGCTGTCGTGAGCGTTCATCTGGCAGCCGAAGGTGGTGACGTGGTACCGGCGCACGGCCCTAGGGTAGCCGCGTCCCCGTCAGCCGATCGTCTTCTCGGGCGGCCCGACGAAGCCGACGTGGTGCAGCGTCGCGTTCGCGGCAGTGCTCACTGGCTAAGTTTGATCGATGCACCCGGACGATGCGGAGTGGGACGCGTGGACGCCCGCGGAGGCGGCCGTGCGGCTGCAGGACGTCGACGCTCCGTGGTACGTCGCGGCCGGCTGGGCGATCGACCTCTTCCTCGGAGAGCACCGCCGCGAGCACGAGGACCTCGAGATCGGCGTGCCCGAAAGCGCGTTCGGCGAGGTCGCGGACGCGCTCGGCGAGCTCGACTTCCACGTCGTGAGCGCGGGGATCGCGGAGCCCGTCGCCGGCGCGGGCGAGCTGATGCGCGACGTGCACCAGACGTGGGGCCTCGACCGGGCCGCGAACGTATGGCGCATCGACGTCTTCCGCGAGCCGAGCGCCGGTGGCCGCTGGGTCGCGCGGCGCGACCAATCGATCACGCTCCCCTACGACGCGCTGATCGAGCACACCGACGACGGCATCCCGTACGCGCGGCCGGAGGTCGTGCTGCTCTTCAAGGCGAAGGGCGCGCGGCCGAAGGACGAGGCCGACCTCGCGGCGGTGCTGCCGCGGCTCGGGCCTGGTCGGCGCGCGCTGCTCGCGGAGTGGATCGACCGCGTGCACCCGGGCCACTTCTGGCTACCGGATCTCGCCTAAGGCCGGAAAGGCTCGAATCTGATTCGGCGTTGCCGAATCAGGTTCGGCGCACGGTTCGGCGTTGCCGAATCAGATTCGGCGCACGGTTCAGCGCGATGTTCATCGGCGGGTCGGTCTCACCCGGCTCCTCGACGTGCTCGATCGTGAAGCCGCTGCCCGCGATCGCGTTCAGCAGGCCGGCGAGCGGCAGGTGGTTGATGCCGACACGCGCGCGGATCCGCGTGCTCTCGGGATCCGGCGGCAGGAACTGCCAGCCCTGCTCCCGGTAGCCCGGGCGGAGACCGACCGGGACTCCTTCCTCGCTGCGCTGGACGAACGGCGACGCGAAGCACGGGTGCACGCCGACGTAGACGAACGTCCCGCCGGCACGGAGCACGCGATGCGTCTCCGCGAACACGCGCGCCGGGTCGTCGAAGTCCGTGTGCGTGAGGACCGAGACGACGGCGTCGAACGCACCGTCAGCGAAGGGCAGCGCGTGGGCATCCGCCTGCACCAGCTCGACGCCCGGGCCTGCGTGCCGTTCCGCCGCGCGCAGCTGATCGGCCGAGACGTCGGCGCCGACGACCGACCAGCCGGCGTCCACGAGCAGCGGGATCGTCAGACCGGTGCCGCAGCCGAGGTCGAGGCAGCGTCCAGGCCCGCGCCCGAGCAGCCGCGCGGCACACGCGCGCGTGGCCGCGAAGCTCTCGCCGGACGCGAACGTCTCGTACCACTCGGTCTGGCCGTCGTAGCGCGCCGGTGGCACGCGCTCAGGCGGCGTCGACGTGCTCGACGGTGTCGTCGCCCGTCGTCAGGCCGTTGCGCCGCTGCTCGAGCTTGTTCGACGCGACGTCGACCGCGCGGCTCTCGCGGATCACCGTCACCTTGATCTGGCCGGGATACTCGAGGTGCTCCTCGATCTCCCGGGCGATCTCGTGCGAGAGCAGAACCGCCGCGTCGTCGTCGATCTCGTGCGGCTTCACGAGCACGCGGATCTCGCGGCCCGCCTGGAGCGCGTAGACCTTCTCGACGCCCTCGTGGTTCGCCGCGAGCTTCTCCAGCGACTCGAGCCGCTTGACGTAGTGCTCGAGGCTCTCGCCACGCGCGCCCGGCCGCGACGCCGAGATCGCGTCCGCGGCGATCAGCAGCACCGCCTCGACCGTCTGCGGCTGCACCTCGTAGTGGTGCGCCTCGATCGCGTGGCACACGGCGGGGCTCTCTCCGTAGCGGCGCGCGAGCTGCGTCGAGATCTGCGCGTGCGAGCCCTCCACCTCGTGCGTCATCGCCTTGCCGAGGTCGTGGAGCAGTGCGGCGCGCTTCGCCGTCTTGACCGACGCCTGCACCTCCGCGGCCATGATCCCGGCGAGCTGCACGACCTCCAGCGTGTGCTTGAGCACGTTCTGGCCGTAGCTCGTGCGGTAGCGGAGCCGGCCGAGGATCTTGACGAGGTCCTCGTTCAGCTCGCCGCAGTTCGCCTCGAACACCGCCTGCTCGCCGGCCTGCCGAATGTGCTCGTCGAGCTCGGCCTTCGAGAGGTAGTACATCTCCTCGATCCGCGTCGGGTGGATGCGCCCGTCCTCGATCAGCTTCAGCAGCGTCATGCGCGCGATCTCGCGCCGGATGCCGTCGAAGGACGAGAGCACGACGGCGTTCGGGGTGTCGTCGATGATGAAGTCGACGCCGGTGAGGTGCTCGAGCGAGCGGATGTTCCGGCCTTCGCGGCCGATGATGCGGCCTTTCATGTCGTCGGACGGCAGCTCGACCAGCGTCACGGTCGTCTCGGCGGCGGCGCTCGCGGCGACGCGCTGCAGTGCGTCCGCGACGAGGTTGCGGGCGCGCCGTTTCGCCTCCGTGGCAGCCTCGGCCTCCATCTGGCGCACGCGGCCGGCCAGCTCGTGCCGGACCTGCTCCTGCGAGTCGTCGAGGATTCGCTGCCGCGCCTCGCCGCTCGTCATCCCGGCGATCCGCTCTAGCTCGCGCTTCTGCCCGTCCTTGAGCGCCTTCATGTCCTCCTGCAGCTGGCGCAGGTGCACCTCGCGGTCTGCGACGCCCTGCTCGCGGCGCATCAGCTCGGTCAGCTTCCCGTCGATGTCGTCCTCCTTCGCAATCACGCGCTCCTCGATCTTCACCACCTCGTCGCGCCGCTCGCGCAGCTCCGACTCGAGCTCGGCGCGCACCTTGATCGCCTGCTCGCGCGCCTCGATCGCCGCCTCACGCCGCGTCGCCTCCGCGTCGCGTCGCGCCTCGTCGAGCAGCAGATGACGTTCGCGCCGCGCCGCCTCGAGGCGGGAGCCGCTGAGCGCGCGCAGCATCAGCAGCGTGCCGGCGACTCCGGCGGCGACTGCGATCACGACTGCCACGACAACGAGCATGGGCGCTCCTACGGGCTGGTCGCCCGCACGACGCTCGTCCGCCGTTCGGCGTTGCCGGCGCCGCGCTGCGTCATCGCAGCGTGCGCCGATTCGATCTCAGATCAGGGTCTCTTGGTCGACGTGCCCTGTGGGTGGTGCTGTCTGTGGGATCGAAGGGAGCACATGGGATTCAAGAAGCGTGGGATGTTCAGCGGAATTTGCGTTATGCAGGCAAAAAATGGAATCAGTAGGCCGCGAATCCTACATCTGCGGCCGCTCAGTCCGCAACGTCTAGGCGCAGGGCCGCCTCGAGGGCGTCCGCACCGAATCCTTTGCGCGCGAGCTGCGCTCCCGTCTTCGCCGTCCGGCCGAGCCGCTCGACGAGTGCGGCGGCGCGTTGGGCCTCCGGTTCGAGCGCCGCGACGGCCTCGGCGGCGTCCTCGTCCGGCACCCCGTGGCGCGCCAGGTCGTGACGGATCCACTCGTCGCCGTAGCCGCGGTTCGCCAGCGTTCCCGCCCGAGCGCCGGCGAACCGCTTGTCGTCGATATACCCAACGCGCTCCAGCCTGTCGAGCGCATCGACCCGATCCGCTGCATCGACGCCGGCGCGCTCGAGCCGCTCCTCGACCTCGCGGCGCGAGCGGTCGCGGTGGAGCAGCGCCTTCGTGGCGATCTCGACGGGGTCGGGCTCCGCCATCTCCGGGTTCTCCAGATCTGGGTTCTCCAGATCTAAGCGACCGCCGTCTCCTCCTCGAGCACCGGCGTCGCCTCGATCGGCACCTCGCCCTGCGGGAGCAGCCGAGCGGAGATCACCTGCTCGGGCGGCGCGGAGGCCTGGACCTCGCGCAGGATCTGCTGCACGACGTCCGGGTGCTCCTTGAGGAACGCCGTCGCGTTCTGACGTCCCTGGCCGAGCCGCTCGTCGCCGAAGGAGAAGTACGAGCCGGACTTCTGGACGATCTTCCGCTCGAGCCCGACCTCGAGCACCGTCCCCTCCCAGGAGATCCCGTCGCCGTAGATGATGTCGAACTCGGCCTGCTTGAACGGCGGGGCGACCTTGTTCTTCACGACCTTCACGCGGACGCGGTTGCCGATCGCCTCGACGCCTTCCTTGAGCGTCTCGATGCGGCGGATGTCCAGGCGGACGGAGGCGTAGAAGCGGAGCGCGCGCCCGCCGGGCGTCGTCTCCGGGCTGCCGAACATGACGCCGATCTTCTCGCGCAGCTGGTTCGTGAAGAGACAGATCGTGTCGGTCTGGTTGAGCGTGCCGGCGAGCTTGCGCAGCGCCTGGCTCATCAGCCGCGCCTGCAGCCCGACGTGCGAGTCGCCCATCTCGCCCTCGATCTCGGCCTTCGGCGTGAGCGCCGCGACCGAGTCGATCGCCACGACTGCGAGCGCGCCGGAGCGCACGAGCAGCTCGCAGATCTCGAGCGCCTGCTCGCCGGTGTCGGGCTGCGAGACGAGCAGCTCGTCGATGTTGACGCCGATCCTCTTCGCGTACGAGGGGTCCATCGCGTGCTCCGCGTCGATGAACGCGCAGATGCCGCCACGGCGCTGCGCCTCCGCGATCACGTGGTAGACGAGCGTCGTCTTCCCCGACGACTCGGGGCCGTAGACCTCGACGACCCGGCCGCGCGGGAGCCCGCCGACGCCGAGCGCGACGTCGAGCGACAGCGACCCGGTCGAGACTGCGCCGATCGCGACCTGCGCCTGGTCGCCCATCTTCATGACGGAGCCCTTGCCGAACTGGCGCTCGATCTGGCCGAGGGCCGTCTCCAGTGCTTGCTCGCGATCCATCCGTCTACCGACCTCCCTCAGGCTGCCGACAGGCAGCAATTCAATCGTCCAAGGCTGCTCAATCACTGCCGACAGGCAGCGATTCATTTCCGTCCGCCGAGCGGCAGCGATTCCAGTACGTCATAACGGGCCCCCGCGGGGCCGAGGGCAGAACGGTAGAGCGCCGACCGGACGACACCCACCTCCCCCAGATCGGGCGGCGGCGGGTCGAGCCGGGGCCGCTCGCGGAAGCGCACGACCGTGACGTGCGGCAGCCACGGCCGCTGCTCGCGGCGGTAGACGCCGAGCCGCTCCAACCGCGCAGCCCAGTTCGTCCGCGAGTGCTGTCGCCGCGCCGCCGAGGTCCTCGAGCACGACCATGCCGACGCTACGGGCCTCGCGGTAGCGCAGGGCTCGGAGCCGGATCTCGCCGGCCGCGGCCGAGGCAGCGGCGAGCTCGGCCACGATCGACGGCACCTCGGCGACGGGACGGGAGCCGAGGAACGCGAGCGTGACGTGCAGGTTGTCGGGTGGCACGACGCGCCCGGCGCGGACGGCGCCTGCCTGCCAGCGCACGAGCGCGTCGAGCGTCTCGTCGGGGAGCTGCAGTGCGCAGAACAGTCGAAAGCGGTCGAGCCGGAAGCGTTCATCGCTCACGACGCTACCTGCGCAGGTGTGTCATGTCTGTGCCGACTCTGTGACCAATCGCCGCACGAGATGGAGTGCGGCGACGGCCGAGCGGCCGCGGATCGTCTCGCGGTCGCCGGGGAAGTCGAAGCGCAGCGCGCGCTCGCCCATCGGGCCGCTCGCGTGCAGGAAGACGAGCCCGACCGGCTTCTCCTCGCTGCCGCCGTCCGGCCCCGCGACGCCCGTGACCGAGACCGCGACGTCGACGCCGAGCCGCGAGCGCGCGCCCTGTGCCATCACGGCCGCCGTCTCGGCGGAGACCGCGCCGTGCTCGCGCAGCACGTCCTCCGGCACGCCGAGCTCGCGCACCTTCACGCCGTTCGAGTACGCGACGACGCTGCCCGCGAAGACGTCGCTCGAGCCGGGCACGTCCGTCAGCCGCGCGGCGACGAGGCCGCCGGTGCACGACTCTGCCGTGCCGAGCGTGAGCCCGCGCTCGCGCAACACCGCGAGTACCAGCGCGGCAGTCGCCGTCTCCTCGCGCGAGAAGAGGTGCCTGCTCGCGAGGCCCTCCTCGATCAGCCGCGCCCGCTCCTCGGCGCCCGGCTGCACGAAGAGATCGACGTGGATCTCGAAATCGCGCGCGCAGATCGTCACGTCCACCCCGTCCCCGTCGCCGCCCGCGGCGGCGAGTGCCTGCGCGACCTCTGACTCCGACGCGCCGTAGAAGCGGAGCACGCGGCGCTCGGGGGCCTGCGCCCGCGCGAGCAGGCGGCGCAGCGGCTCCGTCTCGAGCACGCGCGGCCAGAGCGCCTGCAACTCGCGCGGCGGGCCGGGAAGAGCGACCGCGACGGTCTCCCCCGCGTCGAGCACGAGCGCCGGCGCGGTTCCCGCGAGCCCGACGACGAGCGCGCCGTCCGGGATCGTCGCCTGCTTGCGCACGCCGTGCTCGAAGTCGGCATACGGACGGTTCAGGCGCGTTGCGACGCGGCGCGAGATCTCCTCGATCTGCGACGCGAGGTCCTCCTTGGTGTGCAGGCCGACGCCGGCAGCCGCCGCGAGCAGCTCGACGGTGCGGTCGTCGTGCGTCGGGCCGAGCCCACCGGAGACGACGAGCAGGTCGTGCGTGAGCCCCTCGCGCAACGCCGCCTCGAGGTCGAAGGGGTCGTCGCCGACGACGGTGATGCGCGCCGGGTCGACGCCGAGGCGCAGGAGCGACGCGGCGAGGAACGGGCCGTTGCGATCGTTGCGGTCGCCGCGGACGAGCTCGGAGCCCGACGCGACGATCGCAGCGCGGATCGCGGCTACGCCGGCCGCCAGCCAGTCGGCGTGACGATGATCACCTGCGGCTTGCGGCCCGGCACGTGCACGAGCTTGCCGCGGACCCGCAGGCGCAGGTTCTCCGGCGTGTCGATCTGCACCCAGAGCCGGCGCCCGCGGATCGCCCGCGGCGCGTCGCCCTTCGCAATCGTCCCGTCGAAGACGATGTTCCCGCGCGCGTTCGTGCGGTGCGCGATCAGGTGCGTCGTTCCCTTGAGCGCCGTCACGAGCAGGAGCGGCGGCACCGTCTTCACCGCCGGGGGCGCCGCGGGCTTCGCCTTCTGCGTCGCCGGGGTCCCGGAGTCACTCGCCTTCCACGCGGAGATGAGGATGACCGTGAGGACCGCGATCACCGCCAGCGCGACGAGCACGACGTTCGTCTCGATCCGGCGGTGGCGTCGCTGCGGGCGCGCGGCCGAGCGGCGCACGCGCGCCTCGCTCTGCTCCTCCCCGATGACGAACCGCGAGTTGTACTCGTCGACGTACAGCTGCCCGTCGAGCCCGAGGTACTCGGCGTACGTCCGGAGGAAGCCCTTGACGTAGGTCTCGGCGGGGAGCATGTCGAACTGCTCGTCCTCGAGCGCCCGCAGGTACTTGCCGCGGATCTTCGTGGTGAGCTCTGCCTGCGAGAAGTCGACGCCGCGCCGAACACGCGCCTCACGAAGGCTGTTCCCGATCTCGAACAAGGCGGGAGCAGCGTAGCGCCGCTATCCCGCCGCGCGCAATCCGCCGTAGACGGCGAGTGCGATGCCCCCTGTGACGGCGGCGTAGACGCCTGCCCACGCGAAGCGCGAGGCCCAGCGGCCGCCCTCGCCGTAGACGCTGCGCGCACGGACGAACTTCGCGCGCCGCGAGGCGCCGAGCGCGATCAGGGCGAGGCCGGCGGCGACGGGAACCGCGATGTAGAGCGACTGCAGCAGCTTCACGCCCTTCAGGTACTGCGAGAGGACGACGGCGACGGGGATCGCCAGCACCGCCAACAGCCCGAAGAGGACGGCGACGCGCGCCGCGCCGCGCTTACTGCTTGACATACGGTCGGCCGGCGGCGGCGGGCCCGATCGAGCGGCCGATCACGCCGGCGACGGCGATCAGCGTCAGCATGTACGGCAAGGCCTGGAAAAGCGTGCCCCACTGGTTGCCGTACGCGGTCGGCAGCCGGTCGGCGAGCGCGCTCGAGAAGCCGAAGAGCAGCGCTGCCGCGTAGGTCGGGAACGGGCGCCACTTGCCGAAGACCAGCGCGGCGAGCCCGATGAAGCCGGTGCCCGCGGTCATGTTCTCGTTGAACGAGTGCACGAAGCCGAGCGAGAGGTACGCACCGCCCATCGCCGCGATCGCGCCGGACGCGATCACTGCGATGTAGCGAATCTTGTAGACGGAGATGCCGACGGTGTCCGCGGCGCGCGGGTGCTCGCCGACCGAGCGCAGGCGCAGGCCGTACGGCGTGCGGAAGACGAAGATGTACGTGCCGATCAGCAGCACGAACGAGAGCCAGATCATCAGGTTCAGCTGCCCGAAGATCGGACCGATGAAGTACCAGTCCGACATGAAGCTCAGGTGCACGTCGGGGATGCCGTAGTCGGGCACGTTGCCCGGCGTGCCGGTGTCGCCGTAACGGTTGATGAACAGGTAGCCCGTGATCCCGACCGCGAGGAAGTTGATCGCCGTGCCCGAGATGATCTGGTCGACCTTGAGATGGATCGCCCAGACCGCGTGGATCGTCGCCATCACCATGCCCGCGGCGCAGGCGCAGAGGATCCCGCACACCCACGCCCACTTGCCGGCCCACGAGTGCGTCTCGATCGCGCCGAAGATGCCGAAGTACGCGCCGGTCAGCAGCATCCCCTCGAGCGCGACGTTGATCACGCCGGCGCGCTCGCAGTAGAGGCCGCCGATCGCCGCGTAGGTGAGCGGCGTCGCGTAGCGCAGCGTCGCGGCAAGCAGCGCGCTCCAGACGACGACCTGGTCGAGGTTCTCGACCGACGACTGGTTGGCTGCGATCCCGAGCGCGATTCCCAGGAAGCCCGCCATCGCCGCGCCGCCGCCGATGCGGCGCTCGTCGCGCGACCACGCCCAGATCCCGGCGGAGATCGCGACGATCCCGATCGCGATCGGCAGCAGCTCGGTGCGCGAGGTGAGCGGCGGCAGCGCGAGCCACACCGCGATCACGCCCAGGATGATCCCGAAGATCCCGACCGATCTCGGCGCCGTCCAGCGGACGTCGCCCATGCGGGCGGCGAACGCCGTCACGAGCTGAGCCTCCGCCGGAGCCAGATGAGCGCGCCGCCGAGATTGAGCCCGACGAAGAGGATCACGAGCCCCTGGATGATCGTCGTCAGGTTGCCCGCGAGGTCGGGCCGGAAGATCGACGGGTCGAGCTGTCGCCCCGACGTCCCGTTGATCAGCGCCCCGAAGAGCAATGACGCGAGGCCGACGCCGAGCGCGGTGTTGCGCCCGAGCAGCGCCGCGGCGAGCCCGATGAACCCGATGTTGCTCGCGTGGATGTCGTTCTCGCCGATGCGGTACTCCCAGCCCGTGATGTCGAGCGCGCCGCCGAGGCCGGCGAAGCCGCCGGCGATCGCCATGGCGAGGAAGTAGTTGCGTGCGACGGAGATGCCGCTGTAGCGCGCCGACTCCGGGTTGAAGCCGACCGCGCGCACCTCGTAGCCGAGCGTCGTCCGGTTGATGACGATCCAGTAGACGACGAGCATCGCGATCGCGATGAAGATGCCGATCGAGAGCCCCTGCAGCAGCTTGAGGCCCCAGAAGACAGGCAGCTTCGCGCCCTCGACGATGTCGTTCGAGATCGGGATCGACGGCTGCGAGCCCTGCAGCGGGCCGCCCTGGCCGAACAGGTACGCGCCGACCCAGACCGCGATCCAGTTGAGCATGATCGTCGTGATCACCTCGTGCGCGCCGACGGTCGCCTTGAGGATGCCGGCGATGCCCGCGTAGGCGGCGCCGGCGAGCGCGCCGACGAGCAGCACGAGCAGCACGTGCAGGAACGGGTTGAGGCCGCTGAACGACGTGCCGAGCCAGACGGCGAAGATCGTGCCGACGAGGTACTGCCCCTGGCCGCCGATGTTGAAGAGGCCGCAGCGGAACGGGAACGCGACCGCGAGGCCGGTGAGGATGATCGGCGTCGTGATCAGCAGCGTCTGCTGCAGGTTCTGCGCCGCGATCGAGGAGGTGTCCCACGGGAACCACATGTGCGCGGTCGTGAACGGGACGCGCGCGCTGTAGCTGCCGACGTGGAAGAACCAGTTGAGGCCGGTCCCGTTCCAGACCGCGTGGTAGACCTTGATCGGGTTCTTGCCGGTCAGCGCGACGACGAGGCCGCCGACGAGGAACGCGAGGATCGTCGTCAGGACCGGCGCGATGATCCCGGTGAAGCCGTCGAAGCGCGACGCGAAGTGCGTCGCCGGCGACGGCCCGAGCGTTCCCCCGAGCTGCGAGACGTCGTCCTGCGAGCTCGCGAGCTCGACGTTCTCGCCGCGATCGTCGCTCATGCAGCGGCCTCGTCGCGCGTACCGCCCGTCATCGCGAAGCCCAGCTCTTCCTCGGTGGCCGTCGTCGGGAACTCGCCGACGATCCGCCCCTCGTAGATGACGAGGATGCGGTCGGAGAGCGAGAGGATCTCCTCCAGCTCGAGCGAGACGAGCAGGATCGCGCGACCCGCGTCGCGCTGCTCGACGAGGCGGCGGTGCACGAACTCGATCGCGCCGACGTCGAGGCCACGCGTCGGCTGGGCCGCGATCAGCACGGCCGGGTCGCCGTCGATCTCCCGCGCGAGCACGACCTTCTGCTGGTTGCCGCCCGAGAGCGCCGCGGCCGGCGTCGTGGGCTGCCCGCCGCGCACGTCGAACTCCTTCAGCAGCCTGCGCGCCCGCGAGAGCATCGCGCGGAGGTTCAGGAAGCCGCGCAGCGACATCGGCGGCTTGCGGTACGCGTGCAGGGCGAGGTTCTCGCTGAGCGTGAACGGCAGCACGAGCCCGCGGCGGTGGCGGTCCTCGGGTATGTGGCCGAGCCCCGCGTCGAGCGTGGCCTTCGCGCGCGCGTGCGTGACGTCGTGCCCGCCGACCGTGATCTTGCCCGCCTTCACAGGACGAAGCCCGGCAATTGCATCGATCAGCTCGCTCTGGCCGTTCGCGTCGACTCCGGCGATGCCGAGGATCTCCCCGCCGCGCACGGTCAGCGACAGGTCGCGCACCGCCTCGAGCCCGCGGTCGTCGATCACCGTCAGGTTCTCGACCTGGAGCAGCGGCTCGCCTGGATGCGGCGCCGCCTTGTCGACGCGCAGCAGCACCTCGCGGCCGACCATCATGCGTGCGAGGCTCTCCTCGGTCGCCCCCTCCGCCGCGACCGTGTCGACGACGACGCCGCGGCGCAGCGTCGTGACGCGGTCGGCGATCTCGAGCACCTCGTTCAGCTTGTGCGAGATGAAGATGATCGACTTCCCCTGAGACTTGAGCGAGCGGAGGATCTCGAACAGCTCCTTCGCCTCCTGCGGCGTCAGCACCGCAGTCGGCTCGTCGAGGATCAGGATCTCCGCGCCGCGGAAGAGCGCCTTCAGGATCTCGACGCGCTGCTGCTGGCCGACGGTGATGCGGCCGACGTTCGCGTCGGGGTCGACGAGGAGCCCGTAGCGTTCGGAGAGCTCACGCACGCGCCTGCGTGCGGCGTCGTAGTCGAGGAGCACGCCTCTGTGGCGCGGCTCGGTCGCGAGCACGATGTTCTCCGCGACCGTCATCACCGGGATGAGCATGAAGTGCTGGTGCACCATGCCGATTCCCTCCTCGATCGCCGCGCGCGTCGAGCCGAGCTCGATCGGCTTTCCGCGCAGCAGGATCTCCCCCTCGTCCGGCGTGTAGAGGCCGTAGAGGATGTTCATCAGCGTCGACTTGCCGGCACCGTTCTCGCCGAGGAGCGCATGCACCTCGCCGCTCCGGAGGTCGAAGTTCACCTTGTCGTTGGCGAGGACTCCGGGAAAGCGCTTGGTGATCCCGCGGAGCTCGAGAAGCGGCGCCTCAGCCATGCCCGGGCGATGTTATCCCGAAGGGCGGCGTCATCTTCCTGAAGGGCGCCTGCCCTCCGCTAGATCCTGCGCCGCCGTGCGTGCGCGCACCGCGAGGTCGGGCGGGACGCGCGGATCAAGCCGGCGGACGCCGATCGCGCCGCTCGCAGCGTCGAAGACGATGTCCTCCCCGCCCCGGTAGACCCCCGCGACCGCGTCGCGCACCGCCGACTCCGCCGCGACCTCGGGCAGCTCGAAGTCCGCCACGCGCAGGCCGACGACGTTCTGCTGGTGCGCGCCGGCGATCGCCGCGGCGGCGCACGACCCGCCGTGCGCCATGATCGCGACCGCGCCGCGGCCGATCGCGCCGAGCGCGGCCTCCTTGCACGCGGCCGGGTCGTCTCGCGACCACGCGCGCAGCACGGTCGTGCCGGGACGCACGTCGTGCGCGCCGCGCGCGAAGAACGACGCGAGCGCCCGCTCCTCCGGCCCGACCCACGCGACACGCGCCTCCTTGCCGCCCTGGTCTCCCGCGACGAGACCTGCGACGACGCCGCCGAGCTCCGCCGCCTCGCGCTCGTTCAGCACGAGGCCGAGCACGTTCGGCCTCTTGTCGCCGTCGGTCGGCGCGCCGACGAGCGCGAAGTGACTCGACGGGTGGGCTTCCGCCGACGCGGCGAGGGCCGCCGGGTCGACACGCCCGGCGGAGACGAGCACCAGCGCGTCGCCGGCGACGTCGGAGAGCCTGCCGCGCTCGGGGACGGCGCCCTCGACGCGCACGCGCAGCGGGCCGACGACGCCCACGCGCAGGCCGGTGCGCAGCGCCGCGGGCCGCTCTGCGCGCTTCACCTGCACGGTCGTCTTCTTCGTGTCGCCGCATCCCGCTGCACAGACGCACAACAGCAGGGATGCGATGAGAGCCGGCCGCAGACGCATCGCCCTGAACATAGACGGGGCGGGCCTTGAATGGGCCCGCCCCGTCGAGGAATCCACGTGACCCGACCGTCTACTTGACGGTTGCGGGGATCCCCTTGATCCTGCCGGCCTTCAGGAGCTTGAACTGCGCCGCGACCCTCAGCTTGATCGAAGCCGGAGTCTTGGAGCTCCACTTGCCGTAGCCGACGCCGTTGACCTTCGCGTCGAAGGTGACGTTCTTGCCGCCCTTGAGCTTGCCGGCCTTCGCCTGGCTGATCGCGGCGAACACGGCGACGTCGACCTTCTTCAGGGCGCTCGTCATGACGTGCGAGCCGAGGTAGCCCTGGTCGGCGTCGACGCCGATGCCGAACACCTTCTTCGAGCGGGCCGCATCGAGGACGCCGAGACCGCACTGACCTGCGACCTGGAACTCGACGGCGGAGCCGTTCGCGATCTGGTTGAGCGCCTTCTCCTTGCACTTCGCCTGCACGACGAAGTCCTGGGAGTAGTCGTTCAGCGTCTTCATGCCGGGGTCGGCCTTCTTCGCCCCGAACTGGTAGCCGGCGATGTAGCGGTCGACCGGCGGGATCTTGAGACCGCCGACCGAGCCGATTGCCGAGGCACCCTGACGCTTCGCCCACAGACCGGCGGCGTAGCCCACGAGATAACCGGCCTCCTGCTCCTTGAAGAGCAGGCCCTGGACGTTCTTCGGCTTGTGCTTCATGGCGGTGACGTCCACGTCGACGATCGCGAACTTGTTGCTCGGGAACGACGACGCAACAGCGTCCATCGCGTCGGTCATCAGGAAGCCGACGCCGATCGTGACCCCGGCGCCAGAGCGCACGCACGCCTGGAGGTTCGGGATGTAGTCGGCGGGCGACTTCGACTGGATGACACGACCCTTCATGCCGTTCTTCTCCGCAGTCTGAAGACCGACAAAGGCAAGGTGGTTGAACGACTTGTCGTTCAGGCCGCCGATGTCGGTGACGAGACAGGCGCTGAAGGCGGCGTTGTGCGCAGCCGACGCCGTGCTACCGCGCAGAGCGGCGAACACGGACGCCAGGAGCACCGTCGCGACGGCGAGCGCCGCGAGCGAGAGCCAACGCTTCCTCACTTGGATGAACCCTCCTATATATGTGTCTGACCAGGGGGACGTGCGGGCGTACCCTAACGCCTATTTCAGACGCTGAGAGGGCGCCCTGGTTAGGCCAGGCGCGTCAATCCAGGGCCGGTGCGGGCGCGATCCGCTCCAGATCGTGCTCGGAGACGAGGACCCGCCTCGGCTTCGAGCCCTCGTAGGGCGAGATGATCCCGCGCCGCTCGAGCATGTCGATCAGCCGGCCCGCTCGGGTGTAGCCGACCCGGAGGCGCCGCTGGAGCAGCGAGACGCTGGCCGTCTGCGCGGTGACGACGACCTCGATCGCCTTGTCGAGCAGCGGATCCTCGTCGGGGTCGAACTCGCCGTCCTCGCCGTCGACGTCCTCGGCGAACACCACCGGCGCCTCGAGGAAGCTCTCGTCGACCTCCTGCTCGCGCTGCGCGCGGGTCTGCTCGACGATCATCGCCACCTCCTCCTCGGTCACGTAGGCGCCCTGGACCCGTTGCAGCCGCGACGTGCCGAGCGGCTTGAAGAGCATGTCGCCCTGGCCGAGCAGGCTCTCGGCGCCGTTCGCGTCCAGGATCACGCGCGAGTCGGTCTGCGAGGAGACCGCGAACGCGATCCGCGACGGGACGTTCGCCTTGATCATCCCGGTGATCACGTCGACCGACGGGCGTTGCGTCGCGAGCACGAGGTGGATCCCGACCGCGCGCGACTTCTGCGCCAGGCGGATGATCGAGTCCTCCACCTCCTGCGGGCTGACCATCATCAGGTCGGCGAGCTCGTCGATCACGACGAGCAGGTACGGCAGCTCTGTCTCCCCGCGCTTGCGGAAGGCGCGGTTCGCCTCGGGCAGGTTGCGGGCGCGCACCTGGCTCAGCCGCTCGTAGCGGCGCTCCATCTCGGTGACGACGTTGAGCAGCACCGCCGCCGCCTCCTTCGGGCTCGAGACGACCGGCGTCAGCAGGTGCGGGATCGACTCGTAGAAGTTCAGCTCGATCCGCTTCGGGTCGATCAGGATCAGCCGCGCCTCGTCGGGCGTCGCGCGCAGGAGGATCGACGTGAGGATCGTGTTGATGCAGCCCGACTTGCCCGAGCCGGTCGTGCCGGCGATCAGGATGTGCGGCATCCGCGCCAGGTCGGCCCAGACCGCCGAGCCCGAGATGTCCTTCCCGAGCCACACCGAGAGCGGGCTCGCGCTCTGCGGAAGGTCGCCGTAGATGTCGCCGAGCGTGACGATGCTCGGGCTGAGGTTCGGCACCTCGACGCCGACCGCCTGCTTGCCGGGGATCGGCGCGAGGATCCGGATCTCGGTCGTCGCGAGCGCGTAGCTCAGGTCGTCCTTCAGGTTCGCGACCTTGCCGACCTTCGTGCCGGGCGCGAGCTGCAGCTCGTAGCGCGTGACGCGCGGCCCGGAGATCTGCCCGATCACGGTCGCCTCGACGCCGAAGTGCGCGAGGCAGGTGACGAGCGCGTCGGCGACCCGCTGCGTCGCCTCGCCGTTCGGGCCGACGCCCGGCTTCGAGGTCTTGAGCAGCTCGCGGTCCGGCAGCTCGTAGTCGCCGGCGGGCGCAGGGAGCTTGAAGAGCGGCTCCTGGCGTCTCGTCGGTCTCGCCTCGTCGACGACGGGACGAGGCGGCGGATCGGTCGGTGACGAGGTCGGGGTAGTCGTGCTTGACGTCGACCGGGGGTGCCGGCGGCGGCTCGAAGTCTCGAATCTGATTCGCTTCGCGAATCGGATTCGGGCTCGTGCGCGCTCGGACGCGGCTTCGGCATTCGCACGCGCCGCACGACGCGTCCGGTGCGGCGGAGGATCGCGCCGAGGCTCGCCCCGGTGAGGAGGAGGACGCCCGCGATCGTGAGCAGCACGCCGAGGATCGTCGCGCCGGTCGTGCCGAGGCCCAGCGCGACGACGCGCTCGAGCCCCTCCCCCACCGCTCCGCCGTGGCTGTTCCCGAGCGTGAGCAGCAGGCCGACGAGCGCGATAGCGAGACCGAGCCGGAAGGGGCGCACGTCGACGAGTGCGCTGCGGGCGACGATCAGCAGTCCGAGCGGGACGAGCACCAGGGGCATCAGGTAGGCGGCCGCGCCCACAGCATCCGTCGGCAGCCCGGCGACCGGGCCGCCGCTCAGGTCGAACCACAGGATGGCGGCCAGGAAGACGCCGAGCCCGGCGAGGCCGAGCCCGACGAGCTCGGGATGGTGGTGGGAGTGCGACCTCGTCTTCTTGCCGCGGCGCTTCTTGACCCGGGAGGGCGTCTTCGGGGACGTCTTGTGGGGCCGCTTCTTGCGCACCATGGCGAGGCCTTTCGCGCCGGCGCGCCTCCTCCTGCAAAGGGACCGGTCGGTCTACGTCCTCGGCGCGAAGCCGGCCGTCGCCATCCCGAAGTAGGTCGGCGCCTCGTAGGACAGGAGCTCGGCGTCGAAGCTCCCGCCGAGCGCGCCGTGCAGCATCAGCAGCTGCCAGAAGCTGTCCGCCTTGGCGGCGACCGCGAACGCCGGGTCCCACGACACGAGCTCGCCGAGCCGGTTGTCGCGAATCAGCTCGACCACGCGGTCGTCGTACTCCTTCGACTCGGCCGCGAACCCGTACGGGCCGTCCTCCGTGTGCCCGTGGCCGTGGTCGGCGCTCGCCACGAAGGCGATCCGACGGTCGCCGGCCGCCCGGGCGAGCGCGGCGCCTGCCCGCACGTGCTGCTCGTTCGAGAGCGCGCGGCACGGCGTGACGACGGCGGCGGGCCTGCGCAGGAACCAGAGCGGGATCCCGGCGCCCCAGTCGATCGGCATCTCGGATGCACCGGCGACCGTCGTCGCGAACGTGATCCCGACCGCGGGCAGGCCCTCCTCCTGGAGGGCGCGTACGCACGCATCGGCGAGCGCGGGGTCGCCCGGCCCCTCGTAGAGATGGTCCTCGTCGACGAACGGGTTTCCGTGCTCTGAGAGGGACGCCGAGCGCACGACCGCGAAGTGATCGTCGACGAGCGTGCCGTGCGGCGTGACGAGGATCGCCGCCTCCGGCTGTGCGGCGTCGAAGCGCCGCGCGAGCTCGTCCATGCCGCGCCGCGTCGGAGCCTCGGGCTGCTCGAAGACCGGGTTG
>CAWJZQ010000003.1:0-63410 GCA_963847415.1 uncultured Thermoleophilia bacterium
CGATGGCGACATCCGGATCAGCCTCGCCGGCGTTCGCACGTTGGAGATCTCGACGTGACTCCTCTTGCCGGGACCGCCGCGGGCAACGGCGACGCGGTCGCCGTCGAAGGAGCACGATGAGCACGGCCGTGTGCACCCACCTGGACGAGATCGCCGTGCACGAGCTGCCTGCCTCCGTCGACGGTTGCGAGGACTGCCTGCGCACGGGCGGCAAGTGGGTGCATCTCCGGATCTGCCTGACCTGCGGCCACGTCGGCTGCTGCGACGACTCGCCCAACCGGCACGCGACGGCGCACGCCCACGCGGAGTCGCACCCGATCATCCGCTCGCTCGAGCCAGGCGAGGACTGGAGCTGGTGCTACGTCGACGAGATCGCGTTCGTCGTCGACGGGCTCCGCGGCGAGACACGCATCCACCTTCGCCGCTCCTGAGCTGAGCCGGTGGACGCGCACGACCGCGCGAGCCTGCGCAATTGGTCGGCACCTCAGGATGGGATCGCTGCCGCAACCTCCCAGATGTGGCCGTCCGGGTCTGCGAACGCGGCTGTACGCAAACCCCAGGCACGATCGATCGGGCCGTTCAACAGCTCGACACCACGGCGGGCGAGCTCTTCGCAGACTGCGTCCGTGTCTTCGACCCAGATCGTGAGCTGGAACCGAGACCCGCCGTCCTGTCCAGCGACGACGGCGGGTCCGATCAGCTCGTGCGCCTCACGCGTTACGAGCAGGTTGACGACCATGTTCTCGAACTTGAACGCGACCGCGTTGTCGTCTTCGTACACCGCCTCGACGTCGAACGCCGTCTCGTAGAACGACTTGGCACGCTGCCGATCCTCGACGAACATCGTGATGGCGCCAACGCTGTTCAGTGTTTCGCTCACTTCGAGGCCCCTTTCCAGGCGAGTGAAGTCCGAGCCGTGCCCGGCTCGCTTTCATCCGTACAGACCACGGTGGGCGGCAAAAGTCATCGCATGCCCTCTCCTCGAAGACGGACGGCATCTCCGCAGCGTCCGGCTTCGAGGTAGACCTCTGCCGGGTGGTCGGTGCGATAGGCGCGCCCGCGAACGGCGACGCCCGCCGCTGCCTGCGTCGCCGCTCGCCACATCGCATCGAACTTGCGGTCAGGGTGCGACGAGCTTGGTCAGTTCGTCCGCGCTGTAGGTGGTCGCGATCGGTGAGCCGTCGGGCTCGAGGGCGAGGCCGTTCTTGAGCGGGCCGGCGTCGACGGGGTCGAAGCCGAGGCGGTCGAGGAGTCGCATGACCGTGCGGACGGCGAGCTGGTCGTCGCCGGCTGCGCCGATTGCGATCCGGTCGGGTGCGCCGTGGGGGCGTTGGTTCTCTTCGAGTTGGTGGTAGCCGAGTTGGTTGAGGCTCTTGACGACGCGGGCAGAGGGAAAGTGCTGCTGGACGATCGTGCTTGTGCCCTCGGGTGCGTCGGCGAGTTCTGGGTCGTCGCCGTCGACGGGCGGCCAGTAGTTCGTCGCATCGATCAGGACCTTGCCGGCGAAGAGGTCGGGTTGGAGCTCGCGGAAGCGGTGGGTCGGGACGGCGAGGACGATGACGTCGGCGTGGCGTACGACCTCGTCGGTCGTGGCCGCGTGTGCGCCGGGCGCGAGCACGTCGATCGTGAGCGCGATGTCGTCGGCCGGGCCCGATCCTGAGATGGCGACGTCGTAGCCGGCCGCGACGGCGGCGCGGGCGAGCGTGGTGCCGAACTTGCCGGCGCCGACGATGCCGAGACGCCGATCATCGATTTCCTGGGTGGTGGCCCCGGTGCTTCTGCGGCGAGTTGCCCAGCAGCGACGGCCATCGTCAGCTCCTGCCGCCTGCGGCCAAGCGTCGTGTCCGGTTCGGGCGTAGCGGCGAGCAGCTCGCGCACGCGCGGGATCACTTCGCGGCCGAACAGCTCGATCATGGCCATCCGCTGCTCGTGCGGGATTCGCCCGATCGCGTAGTGCAGGTGGAAGCGGCTCAGGTCGAGCGTGCGGACGACCTCGGCGATCCGGCGCGCGACGGTCTCGGGCGACCCGACGTACATCGAGCCGTGATCGACCTCGGCCAGGAACTGCTCGTAGGTGGGCGGTCGCCAGCCGCGCTCCTGCGCCGACCCGCTCGAACTGCTCCTTGTAATGGGGCCACTGGATGCTCACGGCCTCCTCGTCGGTGGCCGCGACGAACCCGAGCGTGTGCAACCCGACCGGCAGCTGCGGTTGTCCGTGCTGCTCGAGCGCGCGCTTGTAGAGCTCGACGTACGGCGCAAAGCGCTCGGGCCGGCCGCCGATGATCGCGAGCATCAGCGGCAGGCCGAAGCGCGCGGCGCGCACGACCGACTGCGGGCTGCCGCCGACGCCCACCCAGGTCGGGAGGTGACCCTCCGGGATCGGCGGACTGACGACTTGATTCGTGAGCGGCGACCGGAATCTTCCCGACCAGGTTACGGGCTGCTCGCGGAGCAGCCGGACGAGCAGGTCGAGCTTCTCTTCATAGAGCTCTTCGTAGTCTGCGAGGTCGAAGCCGAAGAGCGGGAACGACTCGATCGCCGAGCCGCGGCCGACGATCAGCTGCGCGCGGCCGTTCGAGACTGCGTCGAGCGTGGCGAACTCGGTGTACAGCCGGACCGGGTCTTGCGTGCTCAGCACGGTGACGGCCGTGCCGAGCCGGATTCGCTCTGTTCGGCCGGCGATCGCGGCGAGGATCACGTGGCCCGCCGAGTCCATGAACTCGGGGCGGTAGTGCTCGCCGACGTTGAAGGAGTCGATCCCGACCGCTTCGGCGAGGACAGCCTCCTCGACCGTGTTCCGGATCACCTGGTCGCCGCCGATCGGAACGCCGGCCTCGTCGACCGTCACCGGCACGAAGGTGTCGAGGCCGAATTCGAGTGTCGCGGTCAATTCTGTCCCTTCCGAAGCAGTTACTTGACTGCTCAAACGTCTGGGTATCGGCGGCTATTCCGGGGCGGGACACGCGAGCTTCGCAGTCCACGCGGCGTCCGGCTCGGCGGCCCGCCAAGCGCCTCGCCATCGATCGCGGCGCAGGATTCAGCTCGACGCCCACGTGGTGACTCTCCGCGAACGATCGCGGACGACACGAACGCGTTCCGGCGCGCCCACCGCCCAGATCCCGAGCCGGCACCGGGATCGGCCCACGGCGTTGACTCGCCCAGCCGACAGGATCAAGCTGCCTACGAGCCCAAAAGACCGGGGGGAGATTGGCAGGCAGATGACAAGGACAGGACTTGGACGCGTTGCGGTGCTAGCCGCGACCGTCGCGCTGGTCGTCCCCGCGCTGGCACATGGGGCCAACGAGGTCACGAAGTGGAACGAGATCGCCGTCAACACGGTGAATGCACAGGCACCGATCACGTCGTCAGCGCACGCCGGAGCCGTGTTCGTGGCGATGGTGCAGGGCGCTGTCTACGGAGCCGTCAATGCCGTCGACCGTCACGGTAAGCCGTATCTGATCAACCGGAGCTTCCCGAAGGCGTCGGCAGAGGCGGCAGCCGCGACCGCGGCGTACAAGGTGCTCTCCGCGCTCTTCCCGTCCGGGGCGCTGGACACGGCGTACGCAGCGTCGCTCCAGGACATCGCAGCCGGGAAAGAGCAAGGACCAGGGAATCGAGGTCGGACAGATGGCGGCCGACGCGATGCTGGCGGAAGGGCACGACGGCCGCACGGTCATCGGGTGCACGTTCGGTTCCGGCGCGGCCGGCGAGTGGATGCCGCTCGCCGGGCCGGCAGGCCCGCTCTGTGATCCGAGCCCGTGGGTCGCTGACGCGAAGCCGTTCGTCTTGAAGAGCCCGTCGCAGTTCCGCACCGCGGGCCCGTACGCGCTGACGAGTGCGCAGTGGGCGGCCGACTTCAACGAGGTCAAGTCGCTTGGCGCGGTCGATAGCGCGACACGCACCGCCGACCAGACTCACGCTGCCGCGTTCTGGCAGACGAACCCGGCCGCGAACTACAACGCTCTCGCGCGCAGGTTCGTCGACCAGTTCTCGATCGATGATAAGTGACAGCGCACGCCTGTTCGCGATGCTCGACCTGTCGGCGGCCGACGCGATCATCAACACCTGGAACGACAAGTACCACTACAAGTTCTGGCGGCCGATCACGGCAATCCGGAACGACGACGGCAATCCGGCGACCGTTGCCGACCCGACCTGGACGCCGTTGTTCAATCCTGCGCTGCCGGTGGCGATCGCCGGGATCGGGCCGGCGTTGATCACGCCGCCGTACCCCGACCACGCGTCGGGCGCGACCGCGTACGCCAGTGCCAGCATGCACGCGTTCGCGTCGTTCTTCGGCACCGACGACATGGGCATGCCCTTCTATCTCACGAGCAGCCGCTTCCCGATCGACCCGGCGCTGCCGCGCGAGCAGCGCTTCTTCACCCGGTTCTCGGATGTGACGAACGAGATCCTCGAAGCGCGGATCTGGGCCGGGATCCACTACCGCAACGCCGACGTGCAGGCGGCAGAGCTCGGCCGCGACGTCGAGCGCTACGTCCACACGCATTTGTTCGCATCGCAGTAGAGCCAGAGCTTGTGGAGCGGCCTTCGGGCCGCTCCACGCTTCTGCAGCAGCAGCAGCCAAGGCTGCGGACGTAGATAGCCCGTCTGTGGCAGACAGCAATGGCCGTCCGCGGGAACAATGGCCGCGGTCATGGCGATCACGACGAGAAAGCTGGAGACGAAGCGCGAGAGCGCGCCTGGCCGCGGAGCCCGATACGCGCCAGGCGAAGGCGGCTTCGCGACCGGCCCGGTTGTGCGGCCGGCGGCGCTGGAGGTTGCGCCACGGATACGTATCGCGCTCGCGGTGGCGGCGTGGAAGGTGTGGCGCCGGCTCGAGCAGTAGAAGTGACGAACGCCGGGAGGCGTCGCGAACGGTGGCTCCCGGCGCGCTGATGGTGAGCCGATGAGTTTTAGCCTCTCGGCGCGTCTGACTTCGGACGCCGTTCTCGCGAGATGGAGGTTTCGATGCAATCGGTCAATATCTTCAGCGTCGACAAGCCCGAGGGCAGGCTCGACGTGGCCAGGGTGTTGGGTTCGAGTGCCTTGATGATGTTTGTCTACGACCTGGATCCCGGCAGAAGCTCGAGCCCCTACCACTACGAGTACGAGGAGGAGTGGCTTCTGGTGGTCGACGGGACGCTCGTTCTGCGCGCGGTCGATGGTGAGCACACGCTGCAGCGGGGCGATCTCGTTCGCTTCCCGCCCGGACCCGAAGGAGCACACAAAGTGATGAACCGGAGCGACTCGCCGGCGAGGACACTGATGTTCTCGAGCTCGCGCGTACCCGCGGTCTCGGTCTACCCCGACAGCGACAAGATCGGGGTCTGGTCCGGCAACGAGCCGGACGAGCTGATCTTCAAGCGCGCGACTGCCGTCCCGTGGTCGGAGGGCGAGGAGGGCTGGCACCTGGCCTCGTGAGCCTGGTCGCTGGAGCGGAGGGCGGCGGCACGACCGGCCCGATGTCCCCGTCCGGCGCCTCATCCATGTCGACGATCACCGGCGCGTGGTCGCTCGGCCCGCGTCCCTTACGCGCCTGCCGGTCGACCCACGCCGCCCGGACGCGGCCGGCGACCGTCTCGCTGGCCAGTACCAGATCGATCCGCATCCCGAGGTCCTGGTGGAACATCCCCGCCCGGTAGTCCCAGTAGGTGAAGACCCGTTCGTTCGGCCAGCGATCGCGGACGACGTCACGCAAGCCGAGCGCCTCGAGCTCCGCCAGCGCCGCCCGCTCGAGCGGGGTGACGTGGGTCTGTCCAACGTAGGCCTCGGGATCGAACACATCGTCGTCGGTCGGTGCGATGTTCACGTCGCCACATACGACCGTCGCCTCCGGGCCGGCGGCAACCATCTCCCGCAGAGATGCCAGCCAGGCGAGCTTGTATTGGTAGTGCTCCGAGCCGGGCACGCGCCCGTTCGGTACGTACACCGAGACCACCCGGATCCCGCCACACGTAGCAGAGACCGCGCGCGCCTCTGGACGCGGGAACCCCGGCGCACCGGCGAGTCCGACCACGACGTCATCCAGACCCACACGCGAGAGGATGGCGACTCCATTCCACGTCGCCTCGCCGTGAACTGCGACGGCATACCCGCGGTCTCGGAGCTCGTCGCCGAGCAGGTCGAGGAACGCATCGTCAGCGAGCTTGGTCTCCTGCAAGCAGACCACGTCCGGACGCCGCTCATCCAGCCAAGGCAGCAGCCGCGGCACGCGCTGCTTGACCGAGTTGACGTTCCAGGTCGCGATTCGCACCGATCCCAAGGTACCCGCGCCGCCCACGGCGGCTCCTTTGCCCAACCCGGCGCCGCTTCGACGGATCATCCCGCCTTGGGACTCGTCCCTGACATCGTCGAGGACGCGGGGACGGTCACGGCGGGCGGGTGTCGGGGGCGGCGTCCGGGCGAGCGTGGGTGCCGGGTCGCTACGCTTCGTACCTGCGGCGCGGTTCAGTCGCGGCACACCCGCCACGGAGGTCCTTCATTAGCTTCTCGAGACAGTCAGCGTCGGTGGTCCGGGGACCGGATTCCTGCGTACGGAACGACGGGGAATGAGCTCGGACGGCATCCCGGCCGCGGACGCGTCCTGGCGCAAGGTTCTCGCGCCTCATATGACTCCTCGACTCCGGCCTGCCTTGCTCGACGTCGCGACGTCCGTGGTGCCGTATCTGGGGTTGATGGCGGCGATGTTCGTTGCCTTCCGGATCTCGTATCTCCTCGTGCTCGCGCTGTCGATTCTCGCGGCCGGGTTCCTCGTCCGCACCTTCATCGTGTTCCACGACTGCGCGCACGGCTCGTTCGTCGGCTCGAAACGCGCAAACGCACTGCTCGGCGCCGTGCTGGGCGTCCTCCTCTACACGCCCTTTGCGTTGTGGCGCCACGAGCACGCCGTCCACCACGCGACGAACGGCGACCTCGACAGGAGGGGCGTCGGAGACATCCAAACACTGACCGTCGACGAGTACCGCGCCCGATCGTGGCGGGGCCGCTTCCACTACCGGCTGTTCCGCAACCCGTTCGTGATGTTCGTGGTCGGACCGATGTGGGTTCTCCTGATCGGACCAGCGCCTGGTCACGCGAGGGATGCGGCCGCGACTCCGGCGTAGCGTCCTCGGCACCGATCTGGCGCTCGCCGTGGTCCTCGCGGGGCTCTGCTGGCTCGTCGGGTGGAAAGAGCTCCTGCTCGTCCAGAGCCCTCCGCTACTGCTCGCAGGCGCGGTCGGAATCTGGCTCTTCTACGTGCAGCATCAGTTCGAGGACGCCTACTGGCAGACGAGCGATGCATGGAGCTTCGAGGAGGCTGCGCTGCAGGGGAGCTCCCACCTCGACCTCCCGCGGATCCTTCGCTTCTTCACCGGCAACATCGGCCTCCACCACGTCCACCACCTGAGCGCGCGGATCCCGAACTACAACCTGCAGGCCGCCCACGAGGCGGGCGGACTCGAGCGGGTGACGACGCTGTCGCTGCGGGACGGCTCCGTGCCGTCCGGCTGAAGCTCTGGGATCATGACCAACGTCGGCTCGTCACCTTCCGCGAAGCCAGCCGGAACAGATCGTTCACGAACACCGGAATCTGACCAGCTCACGACGAGTGAGCGGCGTCAGGCGACACTCGCGTCACGCAGATTTCTCCGAAGTAACCGGAACGCGGCCCCGCTCAGCTGCCGAGTCGTGACTCGATGTCGGCGAGTCGGTCGTCGAGGCGCTCGATCGCTTGTCTCGTTTGCGCGAGTGCGTCGACGATCGTCTGGAGATCGCGTTCTCTCTGTCCGCGCTCCTCCTCCGCCGTCCCGGCTTCGCGGCGTTGGATCACCGTGCTCGTCACTCCAGCGGTGAGGAAGGCGATGAAGGAGACCCCGAGCACCATCTCTATGCCGCCGACCGCTCGCCCGACGACAGTCGTTGGCACGACGTCGCCGTAACCGACCGTCGTGACGGTCTGGAGTGCCCACCAGACGGCCAAGCCCATATTCGGGAAGTTGTCCGAATCGGCGATTCGCATCGCGACGGCGCCGACGACCGCCAGCACCACGAAGGTTGCTGCCAACCCGATCGTCACCGATCGGGCGTTCGCGATTCGCTGAACGCGGCGCTCGATGAGAGAGGATCTCTCGGCCTTCGTGTTGAGATCGCCGTCGGTCATCCGTCCCTACGCGAGGACGCTGACGACGCAGGCGGACGACAGGCCCGAGAACCCGCTTCTCGAGGAGATTCGAAGTTTTTGCTGTGGCCGATCACGTCGCCGTGGCCACCTCGGCCGTCGCCCCATCCTTGGGCATGTCGGCGAGCAGTGAGGCGGCGAGTCTGCGAAGGATGTCGTTGACCTCGTCCTCCGGCGGATGCACATCGGTGATCAGTCGTCTCAGCTCTGCGCGGCCCGCCTCGACGAGCTGCTCGTGCGCGATCAGGCCGGTGTCGCTCAGTTCGATGCGGTCGCCTTCGAGGTCGACCGTCAGATAGCCGCGCTGGAGAAGTCTCGCGGTCAGCAGGGCGACCTCCTCGGGGCTGGCGTTGCGCGGCGGGCCGAGCCCGTCGATCCGGCCTTCGGTGGCGATGCGGCCGAGAAGCCACGTCTCTGCCGGAGCGAGGTCGAGGCCGGACGCGTCGACGATTCGCCGGTAGGTCTCGGTGCGTGCTCGGCCGCTCGCGACGGAGCTGATGATCCGTTCCAGCTCGTGGTCGGAGCGGTCTTCGCGCGGTGAGGCGAAGCTCTCGCCGATCCCTTCCGCCGGCTGCGGTCGCCCGCAGCGGCACCTCGCGCAGCAGCCAGGTGAGCAGGAACGCGGCGACCGCGAAGCCGGTCGCGGCGAGGAAGACGGGCTGGAGCGCGGCCGTGAACGCTTCGATGTACGGCTGCTTGACCGCCGCGGGCAGCTGCTTGACGACCGCGGGATTGGCGGCCGCCGGCACGTGGACGCCTCGCGGGAGCCGGTCGGCGAGCTCGGTCGCAAGCCGGTTGGCGAAGATCGCGCCGAAGATCGAGACGCCGATCGAGCCGCCGATCTGCCGGAAGAGCGTCGAGCCGGACGTGGCGACGCCGAGCAGCTCGTAGGGGACGGCGTTCTGGGCTGCGAGCACCAGCACCTGCATCACCAGCCCGAGGCCGAGCCCGAGCACGAGCATGTAGAGCGCCGCCAGCCAGATCGGCGTCGAGACGGCAAGCCGCGAGAGCAGGAAGATCGCGATCGCCGCGACCGCGGTGCCGAGGATCGGGAAGGGTCGGTAGCGGCCGGTCCGCGAGATCACGTTGCCGCTCGCGATCGACGTGATCAGCACGCCGGCCATCATCGGCGTCAGCAGCAGCCCGGACTCGGTCGCGCTGTGCCCCTTGACGATCTGGAGGTAGAGCGGCAGGTAGGTGACCGAGCCGAAGAGCGCGACCCCGATGATGAAGCCGATCGCGCTCGTCACCGAGAACGTCCGGTTTCTGAACAGCGCCATCGGCAGGATCGGCTCGGCCGCACGCCGCTCCGCGAACACGAAGAGCACGAGCAGCACGACGCCGAGCACTGCGAGCGCGATGATCTGGGTCGATCCCCAGTCGTAGGTCGTGCCGCCGAGGCTCGTGAACAGCACGATCGCGGAAAGGCCGCCCGCGAGCAGCGCCGCACCGAGGTAGTCGATCGAATGGCGCAGCCGGTCGGAGCGGGCGTGGAAGGCGACCGCGATCACGGCCAGCGCGACGCCGCCGATCGGCAGGTTGATGTAGAAGATCCAGCGCCAGCGAGAGGTGGTCGACGAAGAAGCCGCCGATCAGCGGGCCGATCACGGTCGACACGCCGAACACGCCGCCGAACATGCCCTGGTAGCGGCCGCGGTCGCGCGGCGGGACGAGGTCGCCGATCGTCGCGACGGTGGTGACCATCAGGCCGCCGCCGCCGAGTCCCTGGAGCGCGCGGAACCCGATCAGCTCCGGCATGTTCTGCGCGATCCCGCACAACGCCGAACCGACGAGGAAGATCACGATCGCGGTCTGGAGCACGAGCTTGCGCCCGTAGAGGTCGCCGAGCTTCCCGTACAGCGGCGTCACGATCGTCGACGCGAGCAGGTAGGCCGTCACGACCCAGGAGAGGTGCTCGATCCCGCCGAGCTCGCCGACGATCGTCGGCAGCGCTGTCGCCACGATCGTCTGGTCGAGCGAGGCCAGCAGCAGCACCAGCAACAGCGCCGCGAAGATCAGGCGGACGTTCTGCTTCCGCTCGGCCTCCTGCGGCTCAGCCACCCGTCGAACCCTCGACTTCCGGCGGCGCCGTTGCATCATCCGTTCCGAACGAACCGCACGGAGCAGCGGCGAGGCGGCGACCACAGGTCTCCTGGGCGCCGCCCCGGCCGCGTCAGTCCGATCAGGCGTCGCAGTGGCCGACGAGCTGCGCCGCGTGCGGCCGCGACTTGTGTCCGGCCTGCTGCATGATCGGCGGCACCTCCGGATCCGAGACGAAGCTCTGCCAGCCCTGCTCGTCCCAGTCGAAGATCACCCACACCCGATCCTCTTCGGAGGGATCGCGGAAGATCGTCGCGCCTTTCGATCCGTGCTGCTTGCGCTTCTCGGCCCCTTGCGTCGAGAAGATGTTCATGAACCGGTCGAGATCCTCGATCTGCGTTGTTGCGAGGAGCATGTCGTTCTCCTTTCGTGGTGCGTCGTTGGGGTGGACTCGTCGGATCAGCCGGCGAGAGCCGGTGCTCCGACCAGGCGCTCCTGCGGATCGATCGCGCCGAGGCTCTCGACGATCTCGAACCGGCCGCCTCGGGCCTGCGCGATGTACATCTGGAGGCGCAGATGGTGCTGGCCGGGGACCATCGCCGCCGGCCCACCAGGCCCCTCGGCGATCTCTGCCCGGTCGAGCGCCGCGATCACGTCAGCCTGGTCGAGCGATCCAACCTCGCTCACGGCGGCGGCCCAGAGCCGCAGCCCGCGATAGAGGCCGGAGCACGCGCTGCCACCCGTGAACTTCGCCTCGCCGGGGTAGAGCGCGTCGTACTGCGCGAGGAGCTTCTGGCTGAACGGATCCTCGACGGCCTGGTAGTAGTCGAGGCAGCTGTAGAGACCCTCGCAGTGGGCGGCGGGCATCAGGTTGAGGAAGTTCTCGTCCATGTACGTGCAGACGAGCTGCCCGCCGCGGCTCGACGAAGCCGGAGTCGTACAGCTCCTCGAAGAACGGCGTCACCCCGGGCGGCACGATCGTGTTGAAGACGACGTCGGCGCCGCTTGCCGTGATGCGCTCGACGGTCGCGGCGTAGTCCGTGTGGTCGAGCGGGTAGTACTCCTCGCCGACGATCTCGCCGCCGTTCGCGGTGACGGCCTCCGTGACGCGCTCGTTCAAGACGTGCGGCCAGATGTAGTCGGCCGAGGGTAGGTAGAACCTCTTCGCGCCCGTCCTCTCCATCAGCCACGGGATCAGCGGATCGACCTGCTGCGCCGGCCCGGGACCGGTGCAGAAGATGAGCGGGTCGGACTCCTGGCCCTCGTACTGCTCCGGGTAGATGTAGAGCGTCTTCCCCTCCACGACGGCCGGGCCCTTGATCGCCTGGCGTGTGGAGCTGTAGATGCCGCCGAGGATGACGTCGACCGCGTCCTCCCGCACGAGCTTCTCGGCCTTCTCGGCCGCGACGGCGTCGTCGGTCGCGCTGTCCTCGAGACAGAGCTCGAGCTGGCGTCCCAGAAGGCCGCCCTTGGCGTTGATGTCGCCGATCACCATGCGGGCGACGTTTGCATTGGCGATGCCGACGAACGAGAGCGGGCCGGTCTGGTCCGCGATCACTCCCACCTTGATGGTGCTTGCACTCGACATGGTCCCTCCGTCTCTGACGCGCTCCCGGCGGCCGAGCGATCGCTCGAACGGGGCGCCGCGCGTGGTGTGAGAGAATGCTCCCCCATCGCTCGCGCCGATACATCGGGAGTACGCCCTATCTTTTCTCCATCGCTCCGCCTTGCCGAGTTCGTCGCCACGCTGGCGCTCGCGCAGGACAACGCGTTCGGCCAGCCGCTCGAGTCGCAGCTGCGTTCCTGCCTCCTCGCGAGCTGGCTGTGCGAGGAAGCGGAGTTCGACGACGAGCGTGCGGACGGACGCCTACTGGGTCTCGCTCCTGCGCTACATCGGCTGCACCGGTCATGCGCACGAGGTCGCGACCCTGTTCGGCGACGAGATCGCGATCCGGGCCCAGACGCTCGTCCACGACGCCGGAAACCCCGCCGAGGTGATGCGCGACGTCTTCGAGTACGCGACCGCATGGCGTCCCGAGGACGAGCGCGAGGCGGTCGTCAAGATGATTAAGGAGCACGGCCCACGAGTGGGCGGTGAACAACTTCGCCTCGGGCTGCGAAGTGGCCGACATGCTCGTGGTGAGGCTCGACTTCGGGCCGAGCATCCGGGACGCGCTTGCCTGCACGTTCGAGCGCTGGAACGGCAAGGGATTTCCACGAAGCACGTCAGCCGGCGACGCGATTCCGCTGCCGATGCGCATCGTCCACCTGAGCCATGACATGGAGGCGATCGGCCGCCTCTTCTCGCCCGAGCGAGCCGTCGCTGCCGCCCGCGACCGTCGGGACGAGACCTACGACCCGGTGCTCGCCGACCTCTTCCTCGAGCACGGCGCCGCCTGGTTCGAGCGGCTCCGCGAGACGGAGCCGTGGGACGCCGTCCTCGCGCTCGAGCCCGAGCCCCGGCGCACGCTCGAGGGCGAGGCGCTCGACCACGCGCTCGAGGTGGCGGCCGACTTCATCGATCTCAAGTCGTCGTACTGGGGCGGGCACAGCCGCCGCTGCGCACAGCTCGCGGCGGATGCCGCCCGCGTACTCGGGTTTACCGAAGAGGACACGACCGCGCTCCGCCGAGCGGCACTCGTGCACGACTTCGGCACGAGTGCGGTGCCGAACTCGATCTGGGACAAGCCCGGCCGGCTCACGCGCACGGAGTTCGACCGCGTCGAGCTTCACCCGATGCTCACCGAGCAGATGCTCCGCCGCTCGCCGGCCTTCGCGGCCCTGAACCCGGCCGCCTCGGCTCATCACGAGAAGTGCAACGGGTCGGGCTACCACAGGCGGCTCCGATCGGACACCGGCGATCGCGGAGCGTGCGTGCTGGCGGCAACCGAGATCTACGTCGGCATGACCAGCGAGCGCGCCGATCGGCCGCGATTCTCCGACGACGAGGCGGCCGCCGAGCTGCGTCGCCTCGAATCAGACGGCGTGCTCGAGCCGAGCGCAACCCGCGCCGTTCTCGTCGCCGCGGGCCACGGCGAGCCCGACGCCCGTGTGCGGAAGCGGCCGCAGAATCGTGGCGGGACTGTCACGCCGGGAGGTCGACGTGCTGCAACTCGCCGCGCGTGGCCTTACGACGCGCCAGATCGCCGACCGACTTGTCATCTCCCCCAAGACCGCCGACCACCACATCCAGCACATCTACACGAAGATCGGCGTCTCGACCCGAGCCGCCGCCGCTCTCTGGGCGATGCAGAACGACTACGTCGTCGGTTGAAACGTGCTGAACTCATTCGAACCCGCGCGTACGGCGTGACGAACGCACAGACGTACTCGCCGCGGGAACAGCTCTGATGCCGGCGAAGCTGTGGCACCTGGAATCGAACCTCGAATCTGGGATCCCAAACGTTGTCAATACAAGGCAAATCCTGGGGCTTCTCCTTGAAAAGCGCTGTGCTAGGATCCAACTTTCTTGTGACTGGGTCCAAAGGAGGCTTGCTGTGAGCTCATTGGCCGCGGAGACCGTCGTTCAGATCGAGTCTGTGCCGCTCATCAGCGACGATCAACTTCTCGTTGCCCTGCAGGCCGAAGGCGTTGAAGGATCCATCGTCGGGCGGGAGCCTTTGGCGGTTCGCGTCTCGGAGGCCGACCTCAGCCTCCTCGCGCGGCGGGTCCTCTCGGCGGTCGACGGGCTGGCGCTGATCGCAGCGCGTCCGATGATCTCGGAACAGGTCGGCCCGGTCAGTTTCGTCGTCCGGCCGGCGGCCGGGTAATCCGTCTTCGGGACAGCTCGATGACGGTTGAGCTTCATTGCTGCGAGGCGATGGCCGACAGCGCCGATTCACTGCCGGAGCTCGAGGACATCGACGCCTGGCGCACTCGCTCATCGTCTTCGACCCGGCGAAGTGGGCATATGGGCTGGCGCTCTCGATGGCCGGCAGCTTCGACAAGCGTGATCCCGTGTACGAGCCGATCAACTTCTGTCCGTGGTGCGGCACCGCCCTTCCGGCGTTCGCACGCGGCGCAACCACTTGAGGCAGGCGTCGCGCTGTGAGCTCGGCGTCTATGCCGCGTCGGTCATTCGCTGCACGGCGCGGCGGAACGCCGAGCTCAGCGTGCGGTACGGCTCCATGCCCCGCGTTTCGGCAAAGGCGCGTTCGAGCGTCGCGTTATCGTCGACGGCCGTCGCGGTCGCCCATGTCTCCGACTCGTCCAGCGTCGGACTGGCGAAGAAGTCCGCTAGCCGCGGGAGAGCGGCGCTCTCTGAGTCGAAGACGAGGAGATGGCCTTCGTTCGGGACGATGTGCAGGCGGCTGACCGGCAGGTGGCGTGCGAGTTGCACTGCATTCGCGGGAGGGATCAGCCGGTCGCCGTCGCCGTGGACGACGAGCGTCGGCGTCTTGACAGAGCTGAGCCAAGGGAGGCTCGACCACAGCGCGCCCGCCCACAGCTGCGTCATGTAGCCAAGCATCGACGGGGGATACTTGAGTCGCGAGTCGGACAGCTCGGGCGTGCGTTCGAGGAGGTCGCGGTCGGCCGGTGCGAGGAGCCAGCGCGTCTGGTCGTACAGAAACCTCGAGTGGTAGCGAAACGGCATCGCGAGCAGCGTCAGCGCCTCCCGCGAGCCCGGCATGCTGCCCCAGCCGCACGCGGTCGCGACGAGTGCCAGTCGACGGATGCGCCCCGGGTCGTCGTGCGCGAGCTGCTGCGCAATCAGCCCGCCGAGCGAGAACCCAAGCACGTCGACTTGCTCATAGCCGAGCTCGTCCAACGCGGTCGACACCATGGTCGCCAGGCGCCCGATCGTGACGGGGCCCCGCGGCGCGGGCGACCGGCCGCAGCCCGGACAGTCGAAAGCGATCGTCCGCGCAAACGTCGAGACGCGCTCCTCGACGGCGTCCCACATGTCGACGTTCCCTCCGAGGCCGTTGATCAGCAGCAGAGGCCGTCCTTCGCCTCTCTCCCGCACGAACAGTTCGAGCTCGCGCGAGCGCAGCATCCTCTCGCGGGGTACAGCGACGCCTGTCATCGAGCTGTCCTCTCCTTCCGCCTCGGCCGCAGCATTCTCGTGACGGCAGTGGTCAACATTCTACAACGCATGCGAAACGCGAAGTTCGCGCCTGAGGATCTTCCCGCCGGCGTTTCGCGGTAGGCGGTCGACGAAGATCACGCGACTCGGCTTCTTGTAGCCGGCAAGGTGCGCTCGGCAGTGATCGACGAGGTCGCCCTCCGACGCCGCCGCCCCGTCGACGAGAACGACGAATGCGACCGGCGTCTCGATCCAGCGCGCGTGCGGGGCGCCGACGACCGCGGCGTCGGCGACTGCGGCATGGTCGAGCAGGACGCGCTCTATCTCGGCGGGGTAGACATTCTCGCCGCCGGAGACGATCAGATCCTTCTTGCGGTCGACGATGTAGAGGTACCCCTCGTCGTCCCGACGGGCGAGGTCGCCACTGTGGAACCAGCCGCCGGTGAAAGCCTCGCGAGTCGCCTCGTCCTTGCCGAGATAGCCGCTCATGAGCATCGGGCCGCGGTAGACGATCTCGCCGACCTGATCGTTCTCTACGTCGACGCCATGGTCGTCCACGAGACGCAACTCGACGCCCAGCATGGGCTTGCCGACCGACCCGAGCTTCCGGGTCGCATCCGTGCCCTTGAGCAGCGTCGTGGCCCCGGCCGTCTCGGTCTGCCCGTACGCGCTGACGATCGACGCGCGCGGGAACGTTGTCGCCATCCGTTCGAGTGTCGCGCGCGGGCAGGACGACGCCCCCCACATCGCGATACGCAGAGTGTCGCAGTCCACACCTGTGGTCGCCGCGGCGGTGCAGACCTGCTCCCACTGCGTCGGGACGAAGATGCACATCGAGGCGGCGTGCGCGTCGAGTCGGCGCACCGCGTCCTCGGCATCGAACCCGGTCGTTGGCGACACGACCTGCGTCGCGCCGAGGAACAGGAACGGCAGGAGGCCGTTGAGCCCACCGATGTGGAACAACGGCTGACCGGACAGCCAGACATCGTCCTTCGTCGCGTGCAGCTCGTGGATCCAGCTCAGCGTGCTCATGACAAGGCTGCGGTGGCTGAGCAGTGCGCCTTTCGGGCGACCAGTGGTGCCCGACGTGTACATCACGAGCGCAACGTCCTCCTCCGTCACCTCCGCCCAGGTTCCGAGCGGCTCGGTCTCGGCGAGCGCGCGCTCATAATCCTCACCCACCGTCAGCCGGATCAGGAGCGGCGCGAGTGCGAGGTCCGTCAGTCCCGCGCTGACGACGAGGCCGACGGCGTTCGAGTCGCGAAGGATGTACGCGACCTCGTCCCCTGCGAGGCGGACGTTCATCGGCACGGCGGCCGCGCCTGCGCGGTGGCACGCGAGCAACGTCTCGACGAACTCGAGGCCGTTGTGAAGAAGCAGAGCGACGCGGTCGCCCGCGCGGACGCCACGTGCGACGAGCGCGCCGGCCACACGATCGGCGCGTGCGTCGAGCTGCGTGAAGCTCCGCGTTTGGCCGCCGAAGGCGAGCGCCGTCTTGTGCGCGTGCAGGCGCATGCCGCGGCCGACGAACTCGGGAGGACCAGCCGCCGCGAGCGATCAAGTGCTTGATGTCGCTTCAGATTATTGATGTCCTAGCCTTTGTTGACCAGCATCCTACAAGCTGATATTACTTCAGTTCAATGGAAGTGCAACAGTTCGACGTGGTGGTGCTCGGCGCCGGTCTCGCCGGACTGGCGGCGGCAGCGGCGGCCACTGAGGGCAGCGCGAGGGTGCTCGTCGTCGAGCGCGCGCCGACGACCGGCGGCTCGGCGGTCGTTTCCGGCGGGTACGTCTGGACCGCGACGGATCAGGAGAGTCTGAGGAGAGAGGACAGTGGTGAGTTCCAGCGCCACGGGCACCTTGTCGTCGACGGCTACGAGGATGTGTCGCGCTGGCTGGCGGGATTCGCGTCCCCGCTCACCGCCGAGCAGCCGAACCTGCACGGACGCGGGCGCAAGTTCGACCTCCCACTGCTCATCGCGACGATGACACGCCGGCTCTACGCCGCGGGCGGCCGCGCCTGGGTATCGAGCGACGTACAGATGTGAGGGGCACGCGGGCCGGATTCGAGCTCTCCGTCCGGCGCGACGGATCGACCGCAGTCGTGCACGCCTCGTCGCTCGTGCTCGCTACCGGCGGTCGTCAGGCCGATCGCGCGGCGCGGCGCTCGCTGGTCGCGGGTGAGGCTCTGCTGCCTCCGCTGCGCGGCAACGCATACTCGCGCGGCGACGGCGCACTCATCGCCTCCGCGCTCGGCGCGCAGACCAACTTCGCGAACAAGGGCTTCTACGGACACCTCTTCGCCGACGGCGTGGAGCCGATCGCGCCGCTCGACTTCATCACCTTCGCGCTCTACCACTCCGAGGAAGGCGTGCTCTTCGACCGTGCCGGCCGGAGGTTCGCGGACGAGACGCGCGGCGACCACAACAACACGATGGCCGTCGCAGAACAGGGCGGCCGGGCGCTGCTGCTGTGGTCGGAGGAGGTGCAGGAGCGTGCGGGCGGACGGCCGTTCGTCGGCGGAAGCCTGCCGATGGACCGCTGGGGCTTCTCGCGCGACCGCGGCGGCCGCGTCGACTCGGCGGCCGATGCCGCGGCGCTTCTTGCGATCGCGCACGGCTGGGGGTACGACCTCGACGGCGGCCGCTCTCGACGAGCCCGAGGTTCGCGACCGGCTCGGAACGGGGCGGGTCTTCGCAGCGGACGTCGTGCCTGCGGTCACGATGACGTTCGGAGGAGTCGTGGTCGACGACGAGGGCAGAGCCGTCGACCGCGAGGGGTCGCCGATCGCGGGGCTCTACGTCGCGGGCGGTGACACGTCGGACGTCTACCACCGTGGCTACGCCGGCGGGCTGTGCGCGGCGGCCGTCACCGGACGGCGCGGCGGCGCCGCGGCGGCCCGGCTCGCGGCGGCTGTGCCTGCGACGGTGTAGATGGGGCGCTTCCCGGCAAGGTCCTGCTCGCCACCGGCGCCGGGCTCGGGCATCGCCGCGGCGACCGCCGGCGCAGTTCGCGGCCGAGGGCGGGCGGGTCGCGGGCGTCGACCTGGACGGGGCCGGGGGCCAGGCCGCGTCCGCGCTCGCGGGCTCGGTCGGGATCGCCTGCGACGTCGCCGACGAGTCGTCGGTGGAGGCCGCCGTGCGGGCAGCACGCGAGCGGCTCGGCCGGATCGACTGCGTCCTCAACGCCGCGGGCATCGTCCAGTTCACGGCGATCGAGGAGGTCACCCTTGCGGACTGGAATCGGATGCTCGCGGTGCACCTGACCGGGACGTTCCTCGTCTGCCGCGCGACACTGCCGCATCTGCGCGCGGCCGGCGGCGGCTCCATCGTGAACCTTGCGTCGACGGCGGCGCTGGTCGCGCGTCCGGGCCTCGCCGCGTACGCCGCCGCGAAGGGAGGCATCGTCGCGTTCTCCCGTCAGCTCGCGCTCGAGGTGCCGGCGCAGACAACGTGCGCGTGAACGCGATCGCACCTGGGAGCGTCGCGACGCCGATGACGCGGCCGGTGTACTCCGAAGAGGCGGTGCCGCAGTCGATCCAGGCGCGCATCGCCGAGCCGGAGGAGATCGCGGCGGCGGCCTGCTTCCTCTTCTCCGACGAAGCGAGCTTCTTCACGGCCTCGCTTCTTGTCGCCGACGGCGGCGCAACGGCGTTGTGAGACGCCGGTTCCCGCATCTGTTCTCCCCGGGCGAGATCGGCGGCCTCGCGATCCGCAACCGGATCGTCCAGCCGCCGATGGGCACCGGCCTCGTCGAGAACGGGCGGGTGACCGAGCGCGACGTCGCGTTCCAGGAGGAGCGCGCCCGCGCCGGCGTCGGGCTGATCGTCACGGGCGCGGCGGTCGTGCACCCGACGTCGCGCTTCCCGGTCCGGATCATCGTCGAGGCCTGGGACGAGGACGGGGATCGAGCGCATGCGGCGCGCGTCGATGCGGTGCAGCGTCACGGCGCGCGCATCTTCGGGCAGCTCGTCTCACCTCGGCCGCGAGTCGCCGGCGGGCTGACCGAATCCGTTCCCATGGCGCCGTCGCCGGTCGCCTCGCCGCGCGACCCAGCCCCCCGCACGAGATGACGCCGCCGAGATCCGCATGATCGTGGACGCCTTCGGCAGGTCGGCCGCGAACTTCCGGCGGCCGGCTACGACGGCGTCGAGATCCACGGCGCCACGGCTACCTCGTCGCGCAGTTCCTCTCCGCGGCGTCGAACCGTCGGACCGACGCCTACCGCGGCGACACCCTCGAAGGGCGGATCCGCCTGCTGCGCGAGATCGTCGAGGAGATGCGTGAGCGCTGCGGCGACGGCTTATCCGGTCGGCATCCGCCTCAGCGCCGAGGAGGAGACGCCCGACGGGCTGACGATCGACGACACGCGCGAGATCGTCTACGCGATCCAGGACGCGGCGCCGGTCGACTACATCTCGCTCACGGCGGGGATGCGCGGTGCGTACGTCAAGGACGCGACCTACGCCGAGGGCTTCACGCTCGGCTGGGCGGCCGCCGTGAAGCAGGACGTCGACGTGCCGGTGATCGGCGGCGGGCCGGATCCGGTTCCCCGAGCTCGCGGAGCGGGCGCTCGCCGTCGGGGCAGGTCGATTTCGTCGCGATCGGGCGCGGCGTGATCGCCGACCCCGAGTGGGTGGCGAAGGCGCGCGAGGGGCGGGCCGCGGAGATCCGGCCGTGCATCGGCATCGTGCAGGACTGCCGCGCCGCGCACGGGCTCGTCGGCTGCGCGGTCAACGCGCGCGCCGGACGGGAGGCGGACTGGGGGCCGCCGCGCGAGGCTCGAGCGCGAAGCGGGTCGTCGTCGCAGGCGGCGGCCCGGCCGGCCTCGAGGCGGCACGTGTCGCGGCGGAGTCCGGCCACGAGGTCGTGCTGTACGAGCAGAGCGACGTCGCCGGCGGCCAGCTGCGGATCGCGGCCGCCGGTCCCACCCGCGAGGAGCTGCTCGACTTCGTCTTCTATCCCGAGCGGGAGCTCGCGCGACTCGGCGTCGACGTGCGTCTCGAGACGCCCGCGACCCGTGAGACGGTCCTTGCCGACGCGCCCGACCTCGTCGTCGCGGCAACCGGGCGCGACGCCGCTGCCGCCGGAGTTTCCGCTCGCCGCGGCGCGAGTCGTCACGGTCTGGGAGCTGCTCGGCGGGAGAGGTCAAGGAGATCCCGCGCGCGGCCGTGCTCGACGACGGCGTCCGGCTTCTGGCACGGCATCAGCGCAGCGGAGTATCTCGCCGAGCGCGGCGCGGCGGTCGAGCTGCTCACGCCCGCGCGCGGGATCGGGCTCGCGATCCCGCACGAGAGCGTCGCGGGCGTCCTCGGGCGCCTCCGCGGAACAGGCGTGCGCTTTCGCCCTCTCGTCGGTGACACGGTGCGCGGAACGACGGTCTCGCTCGCGGACGCGGTGACCGGCGAGCCGGCCGAGACGAGGCCGAGCTGCTCGTCGTCAGGACGAGGCTCGCGTGAACGACGAGCTGCTGCGGGAGCTCGACGGCGAGGTTCCCGCGCTCGTCGCCGTCGGCGACTGCTCGTCGGCGCGGCGCCTCACCCACGCCGTGCTCGATGCCAACACCGCGCTCCGGCGGTTCGACGAGGGGCGGCTCGGGGGTGGCAACGCGTTGACGAAATGGTGGACGAGCATTCATTTCGAAGCAGGTCGAGTTCTGGCGCATGGGCGCGACGCCGGTGCCGTGACCGAGATCGCCGACTTCGCGCGGGCGTTCGAGGCGGCGGGTGGGACGGGCTCGCCGTCGGTGAGGCGCACGGTCTCCTGCCCGACCCGTACGTCGTGCTCGGGATCGCCGCGGCGGCGACCACGACGCTCGAAGGTCGGAACGGCCGTCGCCGTTCCGCTGCGCCATCCGCTGCTCGCGGCCAGCGCGATGTCGACGGTCCAGGCGATCTCCGGCGGCCGCGCGCGGTTCTGCCTCGGCCGCGGCGACGGCGCGGTCAAGGTGCTGCAGCAGAAGCCGATGCCGGTCGCGCGCGTTCGACGAGTACCTGCGCCGGCTGCAGGGATACCTGCGGCGCGAGGCCGTCGAGATCGACGGCGTCGCCTCGACGATGGCGCGACAGGACGACCTCGACCCGTCGCTCGCCGTCGGCGAAGCCGCCGGTCGACGTCGCCGCGACCGGGCCGAAGACGCTCGAGATCGCGGCGCGCTCCGCCGACGGGGTGAGCTTCTCGGTCGGCGCCGACGTCGACGGCTGCGCAGCTCGATCGAGCTCGCCCACGAGGATGCCGTGCCGCGGGCCGCGACGTCGACGGCGCTCGAGCTCGGCTGCTACGTCCAGGTCGCGGTCACCGACGACGGAGGACGACAGCGCACGCGAGGCGATTCGCGGCCTCGTCGTGACGCACGCGCGTTTCTCCGGGTTCGAGCCGAAAGCCGCCGCCGACGTCGTCGCCGACGAGCACGCGCAGTACCGGACGCGCGTCGAGACGATGGAGGCCGTGTACCGCGACCCGCGCGGCGGCGTCGCGCGCATCGAAGGCGGCGCGCCGGGCGAGATCGACTTCTATCCGCGCGAGGCCGGAGCCGACGAGCTGATCGACCAGTTCGCGATCGCCGGCCCCGCCGAGTACTGCGCGGAGCGGCTGCGCGAGATCGTCGACCTCGGCATCGCGCGGATCTACATCGGGACGCGCGCCGTCGGCGTCGACCTCGCCGAGCGGAACGCCGAGCGGATCGGCCGCGAGGTGCTGCCGCTGGTGCGCGCCGGCATGACGCGGTGGAGAGCCCACGCCGCTCGACGCGTACTACCGGGCGCTCGACGGCGGCGACGTCGAGGCGACGCTCGCGTGCTTCACCGACGACGCCGTCTACGTCCGTCCGGCGCTCGGCGGCCCGGGACTCGAGTTCGTCCGCGGCCGCGACGAGCTGCGAGGCGTTCTTCGCCGCGCGCGGGAAGAAGCGCTACCGCCACGTCGTCCGCTCGCTGCGGCGCTCGCGGCCGCGCTGCTTCGTCGAGGGCGATCGCCGGGATCGAGGGCGAGCCGCCGACGCACGCGTTCCTCGTCAGCGCGACGATCGACGGCGACGGCCGGATCTCCCGCTACTTCGCGCTGATGGCCGAGGCGCCCGAGGACCGACGCTTTGGGAGCGTAAGTCGGCCTAGAGGAACGCCGAGGCGACGACCTCGTCGGTCTCGACGATCCCGCGCGCGGCGCTCGATCGCGTCGCGGTAGGCCGGATGCGTGAGCACCCAGAAGCGGTCGGTGCGGATCGCGTCGACGACGGCGCCGCTGCGTCGGCGGCGGATGCCATGCGACGACGACCTCGTACTCGGGGACCGTCCCCGGCCCGGCCGGGGTGCGAGCGCGCGGCTGTGGCGCGGAAGTCGTCTCGGTCGGGCCGGGGCAGAGAACCGAGACGCCGATCGGCGCGCCGACCGCGCGCAGGTCGAGGAGCAGGCTCTCGGAGCAGCCCGACAACGGCGTACTTCGACGCCGTGTAGGCGGCGATCCCGGCTACGGGAGCAGGCCGCCGATCGACGCGGTGTTCACGACGTGCCCGGGCTCGCCGCGCTCGAGCATCGCCGGGACGAAAGCGCGGATCCCGTTGACGACGCCCGAGGACGTTCACGCCAGCAGCCATTCCCACTCGTCGAGCGTCGAGCTCCCACGCCGGCCGGGGCGCGTGACGCCGGCGTTGTTGCAGAGGACGTGGACGCCGCCGAAGCGCTCGACCGCGCGTGCGGCCAGCGCGTCGACGTCCTCGGGCCGCGCAACGTTCGCCGCGACGGCCTCGACCTCGCCGTCGATGCTCGCGGCCGCCGCCTCGAGCCGCTCCGGGTCGACGTCGGACATGACGACGCGCATCCCCTCGCGCGCGGGACGTCGCGAGCGCGAGGCCGATGCCGCCGGCGGCGCCCGTGACGACGGCGACGCGGCCGCGAGGTCGTCCATCAGAACGGCACGCCGGCGAACGCTTCGGTGCGCGCCGCGAAGAGGCGGCGGGCACGGCCGTCGTCGTCGAGCTCGACGGCGAAGGTGAACGTCCCGAGCGGCGCGTCGTAGCGCGTCGTCCAGCCGGTCGCGACCTCGGTGCGTCCTCGCGGAGCAGGTGGCTGATGTGGTGCCGCTGCCCGTCGGGCTCGCGTTGCGCCATGTACCCCGCCCACGCGTCGAAGCCGCCGGCGAACTCGCGCGCCTCGCCGTCGGTCGACCAGAGGAGCGCGAACGTGAAGTCGGCGCGAAGAGCGGCAGGATGTCCTCGCCGTCGTCGAGCGCGGCGAAGTACCGCGGCAGGAAGTCGCCGGGCTCATGTCGCCACCTCCTGCCGCTGGTCGAGTGCGGTCTGCGCGGCGCGCAGGCCGAAGACGAGCGCCCAGGCGAGGCCGCCCGCGTACGCGCGGACGTAGCCGCCGCCTGCATCGGCGCCGGCCGCGAGCAGGCCCGGGATCGGGCGGCCGTCCTCGCCGAGACACGCGCGCCGAGGTGTCGATGCGCAGCCCGCCGAACGTGAACGTGATCGCCGGGACCGCCTCGACGACGTAGAACGGCGGCCGGTCGATCGGCGTCGGCGTCGTAGCGCCGCGGCGGGTCGACGGTGCCGTCGGCGCAGCCGCGGTTGAACTCGAGCGGCGCTTCCTGATCGCCTCGCCGTCGTAGCCCCATTCCTCGGGGCAGGTACGCGAGCTCGTCGACGTCATGCGCGACCGCCGCGCGCGCGCCGCGCTTGTAGACGTTGGCGAAGAAGTCGGTCGGGATCACGCCCTCGACGTACGGCTCGCTGAGCAACTTCTTCGTGCCCGCTGGTCGTGGATCAGCAGGCCGCGCGCCTCGGGCTGCTCGAGCAGCGCGAGCGTCGTCAGGTGGTCGCCGACCGTCTCGTCGACGAATCGCTCCGCGCGGAGGTTGAAGAGCACGGCGTGCTCGCTCTGGAAGAGGCTGAGCGCCGGGTAGTCGTCGTCCTCGCGCAGCTCGACGCCCGCCGCCATCAGGTGGCCGTAGAAGCCGGCGTCCTCGGCGCCGAACTGCGCGCCCGCCTCGCGCCCGAGGCGGAGGCCGTCGCCGCGGCTGAAGCGGTTGGCGCGCAGCGGGAGGTCGCGCGCCTGCGGATGGATCAGCTCGGCGCGCAGGTCCGGGTCGCCGCCGAAGCCGCCGGTCGCGAGCAGCGTCGCGTCGGCGCGGATCTCGCGGTCTCGCCGACGGCGCGGAGGACTCCGCGCCGCGGACCGCGCCGTCCTCACGAGCAGCCGCTGCGTCGCGCCGCCGACGATCACTTCGGACGCGGGGTCGTGGCGGAGCATCACCTCGCACGCGCGCAGATAGGTCGGGATCGACCTGGTGCCCGCGGCCGAAGCGGAGCACGGTCACCGGCGGCTGCACCTCCACACCGAGCGACCGCACCCAATCGATCGCGTGCCCGAAGCCGTCGATCAGGGCCGCGGCGAGCTCCGGGTCGCCGTCGGGGATCGCCTCGCGCAGCGCCTCGTAGGTCGGCGCGGTCCAGATGAAGCCGGCGCGTATTGCACTGCCGCCGAGCTCGCCCTTCTCGACGAGGAACACCGAGCCGCCCTTCGGACGTCCACGCGGCTGCGGAGAGACCGGCCATGCCGCCGCCGAGGACGAGGAGTTCTGAGTCTCAACATCCATTTCGCCAACTTGTCCCGTAGTCACTCGCTGTCGTTCCGGTCGGTTCCTCGGTGGCTCGTGGCGGCGCGGGTACTCGTATCTCACTGGGACCTGGAACCCGTCGTCCGGCACGACCTCGCCAACGCCTCCGGTACGGGATGACCGACCCTCGAACGCCTACTCGCCTCGTCGCAGTGCCTGGCGTCCTAGAAGAGCGCGATCCCGACATCTGGGCGAGCTTCCGTTCGGCGCGATCCAGAACCCAAGCGTGCCGTCGAGCTCCGGAATCTTGGCATCGAACCGGACGCGGACGGCTGCGATCCCCTCGTCGACGCTATTCTGGTCACCGCCGGCGAACGTCACGATTCGAGCGAACATCAGTTGCCTCCTTGAGTTGAGCGGAGCGCGACGATAGACACCGTGTCCATCTCCACGCACAGGTCGAGTTCCGGTCACACCATCACCTCACCGCACGAGCGAGAGTCCGGCCGAGACTGCGTTCGTGGTCGCGTGCGCTTCCAAAGTGCGTTCCGCGCACGACGATGCGTCGCAAATAGCGGTGCGCCGGATGCTCTGCGGTGAAGGCGATCCCACCGAAGACCTGAAGCGCGCCATGCGCGACCTCCTGCGTCGCGCGCGCCGCGTATGCCTTGGCGATCGACGCCGTACGAGCTGCGTCCGCCGCGCTCGTCGAGCGACGCCGCGGCGTACAGGACGCTCGACCACGAGCTCTCGAGCTGGACGAACATGTCCGCCAGGATATGGCGAACCGCCTGGAAGCTGCCGATCGTGCGCCCGAACTGGCGCCGCTGGATGGCGTACTCGCGCGACAACTCGAGGATCGGGCCGCCGCGCCGACCGCCTCCGCCGACGCGAGGACGCCTCCCACAGCGGCGAACCGCTCGATCGTCTCCGCGTCTCCGGTCGACGTGCTCGATCGGAAGCCTCGTCAAACCGTACGCTGCGCGGGTGCGAGTCGCTCGTCGAGCGTCGGCTGCGCCTCGATCGACGTCCGTCGCGCGGCACGACCGCGAGCGACGACGGCAGCCGTCCGCCATGGCCGGGACAGGAAAAGCTCGACGGCGTTCGCGTAGGTGACGCCGTCTTCTCGCCGGTGACGCGCCCGTTTGCGATCGTCGCCTCCGGCCGACAGGCATGAAGCCGCTGCCAGGTTCGCAGAGACACGCGCGACTGGGGCGCCGCCGAGGTCGACGGCGGAATGGACCGCCGCGGTCTCTGCGAAGGGACGGCGGCGAGGGCTGCGCCGACCGCGCGCGCGACGAGAGCGAGCTCGACCGCGCCGAGACCGTCACTGCAACGTCGAGGGCGCCGAACTCGACGAGGCCCTCCCAGAGCTCGTCTCGTCGGCTCGCGCGTCACCAGCTCGTCGACCGACTCGGCCAGCCAGCGTTGCTCGTCGGTCAACTGGAGGTCGATGTCAGTCCAAGGGAAACCGAGGATGCGGTTCGCGATGATGTCGCGCTGAATCTGACCCGTGCCGCCGTAGACGCTCGCCGCGCGTGAGTAGAGGTACCGCTCGTGCCAGAAGGGGCCGGCGCCCGCGTCACCGAGCAGTTCGAGGGCCGTCGCGCGAGCGTCTGCTCCGCCTTAGCCATCAGCAGCTTGACGCCGAGCTCTCGGGGCCGACAGCGCCGCCGTTCAGGAACGCCGACATCGTGCGCGACGCGTGGTGCCGCAGCACCTCGATCTCGATGAGCGTCCGTGCGAGCTTCCTTGCCGCCTTCGTCCGCGAGTGCGGGCACACCGCCCGGGAAACCGCGCCCGCGTCGGCGACGAGCCGATCGAGCAAGTCCGCAACATCACCTGCCGTGGCAGCGCGGCGGTCCCGCGCTCGTGCGACACGACGTGCATCGCGATCTTCCAGCCGTCGCCGCGGCCGCCGAGCACGTTCTCGTTCGGCACAACGACGCCGTCGAGGAAGAGCTCGCAGAACTCGGCATGACCGGTGATCTGCTCCATCGGCCGAACGTCGAGCCCAGGCGAATCCATGTCGACGACGAACAGGGAGATCCCTTTGTGCTTCGGCAGTTCGGGATCGGTGCGTGCGAGCACGCCGCACCAGCGCGCAAACTGGCCCCAGGAGATCCACGTCTTCTGGCCGTTCAGAGACCCGGACCGTCAGGCTCGACGGCGGTCGTGCGCAGCGACGCGAGATCCGACCCGGCCTCGGGCTCCGAGAAGCCTTGGCCCACAGCTCGTCCGCGGAGAGGATCGGTCGCACGAAGCGCGTCCGTTGCTCGTCGGTTCCGAATGCGAGGATCGCCGGACCGAGCACATCAAGGCCGACCACCGACGGGAATTCGGGGGCGCGCGCCGCGGCGAGCTCCTGGTCGACAATGATCTGCTCGGCCGTGGGGCGGCCGCCGCCGCCGAACTCGGCCGGCCACGCGCGGCCGACGTAGCCGGCCTCGTAACAGCGCGCCTGCCAGCTGCGGAGGAACGACATCCGCTCGTCGAGGGCGTGGGGCACATCCGAGGCGTCCGGCGCGTGCTCGGCGAGGAACGCGCGCACATCTTCTTGGAGCTGCCGTTCGTCCGGCTCGAGCGCGAGCTTCACCGGTGGTTTTTCATAGGCGCTTGAACGCGTCAGACCCGCCGCCGAGCACGACCGCCGCGAGGACGCCGCAGGTCGTGACGCCGACCATGATCAGCGAGATGCACGCGACGAGCGGGTAGATGCCGTTCTCGTAGTAGTCGTAGAGGATCGTCCCCATCACGTTGATCGTCGGTGCGCGGACGAGAAGCGACGCGGCGAACTCGTGCGTCAGCAGCACGAACATCAGCGCGGCCGCCCCGCCCAACGCCGGTCGCAGAAGCGGGATGACGATCTGAAGGTTCGTCCGGAACGCGCCGGCACCTGACGCGCGCGACGCCTCGGTGTAGGCGTCGCCGAGCGCGGCCATCGCACCGAGCTGCATCCGGGTCGAGAAGGGGATCATCAGCGTGACATAGACGAGGACCAGTACCCAACGCGTGCCGTAGAGGACGAGCGGCTCGTCGTATACGCCAGCAGGAACCCGACGCCGAAGATCACCGCAGGGATGCTGAGCGGCATGGCCACGATGAAGTCGAGCATCGGGCGCGCGATGCGGTGCTCGTGCCGCCGGTGGAGGAGCGTCGCTGCGATGAATCCGACCGGGAGCGTGATGGCGACGGCGACGAGCGACAGGTAGATGCTGTTCCAGATCGCCGGCATCACGCCAGAGGCGGTCGTGACGGTGCGCCACGTGCCGAGCGTCATCCTGCTCGGGTGGACGTCGCCGCTCCAGAAGCGTGAGAGCGAGACGAAGACGAGCGCGAGCAGCGGCAGCACCGTCGAGAGGAGGCCGTAGAGGACGATCCAGAACGCGGCGAGCTTCGACCCGGGCGAGATCTTCCGGAAGCCGCCCTTGCCGCCGTGCGTGACGAAGCGGGTGTGGTCGCCGAGCAGAACTCTGTTATGAACAGGACGAGGATGCCGAAGACGAGCAGCGGCGACCCGATCGCGGCGGCGAGCCCGTAGTCCGGCGGGATCTGCTGCGTCGCCGTGAACATGTCGGTCGTCAGGACGTTGATGTTCTGGTTCGGCCGAGGAGCAGGGGCGCGGTGAACTGCCCGAGGCCGAGCAGGAGCGCGACGCCCGCCGCCGTACACGAGCGACGGGCGCAGGAGCGGCAGGGTAACGCGGAAGAAGACCGCCGTTCGCGACGAGCCACTGACCTGCGCCGCCTCGATCAACTCGCCGTTGATGTTCTCGAGCCCCGAGCTGACGAAGAGGTAGATGAACGACGCGAGCGCCGAGCCCGGTGATGATGATGATCCACGGCAGCGTGTAGATGTCGCCGGGCCCTTCGAAGTCGCCGTGCCACCACGGCAGCAGGCGGAGCAGCTGGTTGAGGTAGCCCGGGTGGGGCGAGAGGAGGAACGCCCAACCCAGCACGCTCGCGACCGCGGGAACCACGATCGGCAGGATCGGGATCACTCGCAACACGCTGAGCTTCGGCGGCAGCGAGTTCGCCGCCCAGGCGAGCCCGGTTCCGACGATGAGCGCGATCACGAGCGAGCCGAGGCCGAGCTCGATCGTCCATTTGACCGTCGTCCACCAGCCGGGCCTCGTGTATGCGTCGTTGTACGCCTGCGCGCCGTTCTTCAGCGCGAGGTACTGCAGGCGGACGAGCGGCCAGAGCGTGAGGTAGCCGAGCCCGCCGATGAAGGCGATCAGCCCGACCGTCGGGAGGCGTTCGATGCGCAGCTGGCGCGGGACTGCCGGCCGCGGGATCGCTTCCGTCGCCATGTCAGGTGCCCACTGCCACGCGGCCGACGGACGAGACGAGACTGCCGGACTCGTCGTAGAACGCGAGGTCGCGCGGGTTGACGTACGCCGTCACGCGCCTGCCGGCCTCGAGCGTCCTGCCCCAGCCGCCACGCTGACCGGCGGGGATCCTGCTCTGCGCGCGCGTCGAGCCGACGGTCACGACGACGTCGAGGTGACGGCCGCCGAACTCGGAGTCGACGACGCTCGCCGGGAAGGACAGCGACCCGGACGGAATCACGTGCTCGTCAACGGAAGGAAGGCGGATGTCCTCGGCGCGCGTCCTCGCGACAACCGCGGCGACGACGTCGCGAACGCGTCGAGGTCGCCCGCGACCGGCTGCCGTCGACGCACCACGCCCCTTCGAGGCGTTCGAACACGAGTCGGTTCGCCATGCCGATGAAGCCGGCGACGTACTCGGTGGCCGGTTCCTCGAACACCTCCTCGGGCGGCGCCAGCTGCTCGAGCTTGCCGGCGCGCATGATCGCGAGCCGGTCGCCGAGCGCGAGCGCCTCGACCTGGTCGTGCGTCACGTACACGGCGGTGAACCCGAGCCGCCCGTGCAGCTCGTGGATCTCGGTCCTGACCTGGTCGCGCAGGCGCGCGTCGAGGTTGGTCAGCGGCTCGTCGAAGAGAACGAGCTCCGGCCGTGCCACGAGTCCGCGCGCGAGCGCTATCCGCTGCTGCTGGCCGCCGCTGAGCTGTGCCGGGTGGCGGTCGAGAAGCTGCGTCGTATCGACAAGCGCGGCGACGTCCTCGATCCACTCCTCCGCCTGCGCACCCCTGATCCGCCTCGTCCGCAGGGGGTAGCCGATGTTCTTGCGCACGGTCATGTGCGGCCACAGCGCGTACGACTGGAACACCATGCCGATGTTCCGCTTGTTCGGCGGGACGTTGGTGCGCCTCTCGGCGTCGAAAACCGTCCGGTCGCCGAACGCGATCGAACCGTTCTCGGCCGTCTCGAGCCCTGCGATGCAGCGGAGGGTCGTCGTCTTGCCGCAGCCGCTCGGCCCGAGCAGGACGAGGAACTCCCCTGTTCGATTTCGAGGTCGAGGTCCTCGATCGCGGTCGTCGGCGTCTTGCCGCCGAATTGCTTCGAAGGCCGCGAATGCTTACGTTGGCCACCGACGCACCGCCTTGTTTCTGCAGAAAGGGAGGTGAGCGGGACGGACCACGCTCCCCCGACTGTCGGCTACTTGAAGAGCTCGTTCCAGGACTGCTGGAACGCGGTCACCGCGCTCGGCGCGAGCGCCTTCAGGTTCTGCTGGCGTGGCGTGACGAAGAAGGCGTTCTTGACGTCCTGGCGGACCGTCCCGGCTGCACGCTGCGACAGCGCCTGCCCTTCCTGCGTGACCAGGTAGTTCGCGAACAGCTGTGCGGCCGCCGGGTGCGGGGCCTGCTTGAGGATCATCGCCGTGTAGGGCGCGTTCCACGTCTTCGTTCCCTTGGGAAGCTTGAAGTCGACCGGTGCACCCTTCGCCTTGTCGTCGAGGACCGTCGGCGGGACAAAGGTGCCGACGGCGAGCTCACCCGATTCGACTGCGGAGCCCATCGGCAGCGACGACGAATACTGCTTCGGCTTCAGCGCTGCGAGCTTCGTGAGGAAGTTCTTGCCGTAGGTCTCCTGAACCCACAGGTACCAGTCGACGATCGACGGCGCCGACGGGATAATCACGCCGATGCGTCCGCTCGGCGCCTTGAGCACGTCGGGCAGGTCGTTGAGCTTGCCCTGGAACTGCGACGTGTTCCACGCCATGCCGAGGATCGCCTCGCCGATGATGAACGCCTTGCCCGGCTTCGCCGCAACAGCTTGCGGATGTTCACCTTCGAGTAGAGGTCGGGGCCTACGCCGTCGACGACCCAGCCGTTCTTGAGCGCGCCGAGGACGAGCGGCTTGCTGGCCGACACCCAAATGTCGGCGATCGGCTTGTTCGAGCCTTCCTCAGCGGTGACCTGCGTTGCGAGGACGGAGTCGATGTTGCGGTTGACCGTAACGTTGATCCCGTAAAGCGACTTGAACTTCGCGGCGGCGTCCGCGATCAGCGCCGGGTTCTGCGTCGTATAGAAGGTGACGCTTCCTTCCTTCTTCGCCTGGGCGACGATCTTCTTCCACGCCGCCTTCGACGCGGGCTTCCCCGTCGCCGCGGCAGACGCGGCGCTCGCGGGAGTCGTGCGGTTTGCCGAGGCCGTACTCCCGAGCGCGGCGAGCAGCACCACGACGAGGATCAACAGGACCAGTAGCCGGGACTGGCTGCGTGTGGCGTTTCTTCCCACCGAGATCTCCTTCCCGAGATGGCTCCGGGTGTCCCCGGCTACCATATTGCTGAACTGACTTCAGGTTGACGATGACGATTCTGGCGCATTTGAGGCCAGACGCAAGTCCCCGAAGTAAATTCATGTTCAAAAGCGGCCGACAGCCCACCGGGCGCACGCGGCGGGCCTGGTCCCGCAACCCAGGTGCGGTGGAATTCGCCTAGGCGGCGGCGGCGAACTTCTCGGCGGCGAGGTCGGGTGGGCAGCCGAGGATCGCGAGCTGCCGGCTGACGAAGAACCGGCCGACGTCGGCCAGCTCGAGCGTCCCGCCCGGGCGGTACCAGTGCCAGACGCTGTTGTAGAGGCCGAGGATCGCGCGCGTCAGCAGCCGCGGGTCGTTCTCCGGGATCAGCCCCTGCTGCATGCCGCGGGCGAGGAACGTGCCCCAGGCGAACTCGAGGTCGCGCGTCTGCGCGCGGGCGCTCGCGCGGGCCGCCTCCTCGCGCGGCAGCGACCGCTGCACGCCGATCCGGCCGAACTCCGCGACCATCACGCGCTGGCTCAGCACCTGCTGCTCGGTGATGTCGAACGAGTCGACGAGCAGCGTCGACGAGCGCGTCGTTCCAGTCGTCGTGCTCGGCGACGATCCGGTCGAACCGCGCCGGTAGTCGCCGACCGTCTTCGCCATGATCTCGAACAGGCAGTGCTGCTTCGACTCGAAGTAGTGGTAGAGCGCCGTCGAGCCGATGTCGACGGCGGCGGCGACGTCGGCCCACTTGGTCTCCTCGTAGCCGTAGCGGCCGAAGTAGTCGATCGCGACCTCGAGGATCTGCTCCTTCTTGACGCCGGGCTTCTGCCGCGGCGGCCTGCGTCTTGCTCCGGCGCGAGCCCTGCGTTCGGCTTGTTCATCCCGTGCTCCCTTCTGCTCTAAATACCACTTGAACTGACTTCAGTGTGCCATGGACGGCGGCTGACGTGCACGGTGCTCAGCTCGCCACAGCGTCCCTCGCGCGCGAGGCGAGCCGCGCGACGGCCGGCGCAGCGATCCCGCGTCGGAGCCGTTCTGGGGTCGTTCAGCCAGCGGCGGTAGACGCCCTCGACGATGATCGCGATCTTCCAGTACGCGAACGCGACCCAGTAGCCGAGCTCGGCGATGTCGCGGCCGGCGGCCGCGGCATACCGCCGGCGAGCGCGTCCGCGTCGGGGAACCCGTCGAGCGCGGCGACGGGCTCGCGGAAGAACCCAGCGTCGGCGGGCGCGCGCAGCTCGTTCCAGTAGGCGACCATCTGGCCGACGTCGGCCAGCGGGTCGCCGGCGGTGCAGAGCTCCCAGTCGAGCACGGCGCGGAGCCTCCGTCCCGGCCGAGGACGAAGTTGTGGAGGTGGTAGTCGCCGTGGAGGAGCACGGTCTCGCGCTCCTCCGGCATCCGCGCCGCGAGCCACGCCGCGACCTCGTCGATCGCCGGCAGCTCGCGGGTCTTCGACGCCTCCCACTGGCGCCGCCAGCGGCGCAGCTGGCGGCTGATCAGGCTCTCCGGCCGGCGGAAGTCGCCGAGGCCGACGGCGTCGAGGTCGACGGCGTGCAGCTGCGCGAGGGTCGCCGCGATGCGCGCCCGGCCGCGGCGCGGGCTCGGGCTCGAGGCGCTCGCCGCCGACCGCGGCAGGACGGGCCGTCGACGTGCTCCATCGCGTAGAACGGCGCGCCGGTGACGGCGGCGTCCTCGCAGACGCCGAGCGTGCGCGGCACCGGGAACCGGCGCGAGTGGAGCGCGGTCAGGATCCGGTGCTCGCGCACCACGTCGTGCGCCGAGGCGAGGATCTCCCCGAGCGGCGGCCGGCGCAGCACGACGGCGTCCCGCCGGCGTCGTCGACGCGGAAGGTCAGGTTCGACTGGCCGTCGCCGATGCGCGTGAACGCAAGCGGCGGCTCGAGCTCCGGGAGCCGCTCCGTCAGCCAGGCGGTGACGCCGACGTCGATCCGGGCGGCGGTCATCGGATCGTCCACCCGCCGTCGATCGCGAAGACCTGGCCGGTGCAGTAGCTCGATGCGTCCGAGGCGAGGAAGAGGAGGATCCCGTCGAGCTCCTCGGGCCGCCCGGGGCGGCCCATCGGGCACTGCCGCTCGAACCAGCGCTGCGTCCGCTCGTCCTCGAAGAGCTCCGCGGTCATCTCGCTGGGGAAGAAGCCGGGCGCGATCGCGTTCACGCGCACGCCGTCGCGCGCCCACTGCGCCGCGAGCTCCCGCGTCAGCCCGTTCACCGCGCTCTTCGACGCGACGTAGCCGGCGTCGGGACGGGCGCCGAAGCGACGAGGCTGAACATCGAGCTGATGTTGATCACCGAGCCGGAGCCCTGCTCGCGCATCGGCGCCGCGACGGCCTGCGAGAGCGCGAAGACCGCGTCGAGGTTCAGGCGCAGCACGCTGCGGAAGGCCTCGAGCGTCGCCTGCCGGTCGGGGCCGCCGGACGAGACGCCGGCGTTGTTGACGCAGACGTCGACGCGGCCGAAGCGCTCGAGCGTCGTCGCGACGAGGCGCTCGCGGTCGCCGTCGTCGGTGACGTCGCAGCGAACCGGCTCGATCGGCCGCGCGGCGAGCTGCTCGAGCCGGTCGAGCCGGCGGGCCGCCGCGACGACCTGCGCACCGGCGTCGGCCAGCACGGTCGCAAACCGCGCGCCGAGCCCGCTCGAGGCGCCGGTGACGATCGCGACCCGGTCGGCGAGCGTCGTCATCTCTGAAGTGAACACAGTTTAGGAGTTGCGTCAAGGGGCCGCAGCTCGACAGAACGGTCCGCCTGCTAGTGATCTAACTCAACTTCAGTTCAATCGAGAGGAGCGAGCCATGGCGGTCCAGTCGAAGTCGAGCCGATCCAGTACGAGGTCGACGGTCACGTCGCGCGCATCTGGCTGAACCGGCCGCACAAGCGGAACTCCGTCAGCCAGCAGCTCCTCCAGGAGCTCGACGAGGCGCGGATCCGCGCCGAGGACGACCCCGACGTCCGCGTGATCGTGATCCGCGGCCGCGAAGGCACCTTCTGCTCCGGCTTCGACCTCGACGAGCTGCAGGGCGACTTCATCGGACGTCCGGCGCGTTCGAGGTCGCCGAGCGGTCGGCGCGCATCTGCGACGCGATCTTCCGCTCGTCGAAGCCGTCCGTCAGCGTGCACGAGGGCTACACGACCGCGGGCGGCTTCGAGATCATGATCAACTGCGACTTCTCGATCGCCTCCGAGGACGCGAAGATCGGCGACTTCCACATGCGCCGCGGGCTCTTCGGCGGCGCAGGGCCGATCTACCGGCTGCCGCGGATGCTCGGCGAGCGCAAGGCGAAGGAGCTGATGCTGACCGGCAAGCTGCTCACCGGCCGCGAGGCGTACGAGTGGGGGCTCGTGAACGATCTGCGCGCCGGCCGAGGAGCTCGACGCGTGCGTCGACCGCTTCGTCGCGCAGCTCGCCGACAAGAGCCCGTTCCAGATGGGCATCACGAAGATGTGCCTGAACCGGAGCCTCGACGCCGACACGCAGACGCTGATGGTGCTCGAGCGGCTCGCCGTCGGCGTGACACTCAACTCGAACGACGCGGCCGAGGGCGTCGCGGCGTTCCTCGACAAGCGCGACCCGGTCTGGACCGGAACCTGAGCTACGTGGGGCGCGCGTGGCAGCGCCTCACGTACCTCGGCCCCAGGTCATGGGTGTCGCCGCCGATCGAGCGCGCTCCATCGTGACCGGGCAAGGGACCGGTGGAGGACCTCGCAGCCTCTGCCGGCGGCGGCGCCGCAGCTCGGTCGAGAGCACCTCGACACTGATCGGCCCGTCGTAGCCGGCTGCGTCGATCGCCTCGGCGAACCGGTCGATCGCGAAGGTCCCGGCGCCCGGCAGCAGCCGGCGGAAGCGGCCCTCGAAGACTGGGTCGATGTCGCTCGCGGGCGCGCCGTCGTTGACGTGGACGAGCGCGATCTGGCCGCCGCGAAGGCGACAGAGCGCGGCGACGGCTCGCCGCCGCGGAAGAAGTGCCACGTGTCGACGAGCAGGCCGCAGCGCTCCCAGCCGACGGCCTCGCAAAGGTCGCGCGCGCTTCGAGAGGCTGCGCAGGTCGCCGTACGCCGTGAACTCGAACGCGAGCCGGACGCCGGCGGCGCGAGGATCTCCGCGGCGGCGCGCAGGTCCCGGACCGGGTCCGGCGGCGCGGCGTAGAGCGCGGCGATGCACAGCGCGCGCCGGTCGCGGTCGCCGTCTGCGCGAGCCGATGGGCCGCCTCGACGATGCCGCGCTCGCCGATGGCGACGATGCCGACGTCGCTGCACCGAAGCCCGCGCGCGACAAGCAGCGCGGCGACGTCGTCGACGGCCCGTGCGCGGCCGGCGTGTAGTGGTCGAGCCCGACGGCGGCGAAGCCGGCGGCGGCGACGCCGTCGAGCACCGCCTCGAGCGGCCACGCCGGCGTCGGCTCCGAACGTCTTCGTCGCCGCCGGGAAACCGGACCCAGTTGGCGGCGAGTGCGGAGAAGCGCTCGGTCACGCGCTCTGCGCGAGCGGCACCGACCGGCGGGAGCGGCGGACGCCGGAGCCGAGCGCGACGCCGGTCACGATCAGCACGAGCCCGCCCAGCTTCGAGGCGTCGCCTGCTCGCCGAGGAACAGGGCGCCGAGGGCGAGTGCGAAGACAGGCGTCACGTACGTGACGAGCGCGAGCGGGACGCCCCGTGCGCGGAGACCATCCAGTAAAAGAGCGCGTGGGCGGGCGCGGGCAGAGGCCCCGAGCACGACCGCCGCCGTGAACGCCTTCGCGCTCGGAAGGTGACCGGGCTGTGTCGCGACCGCGAACGGCAACAGCAACACGGTCGCCCACACGAGGCCGAGGTCGCGATCACGAGGCTCCCGACGCGCTGACGCTGCGCGTACAGCGTGCCGAGTGCGTACGCCGGCGCCGCCGCCACGACCGAGAGGGTCCCGGCGACGCCCCACCAGCCGCCTTGCGGGAGGCGCCCGCGAGAAGCGCGACGCCGGCGAGACCCAGCAGCACGCCGGCGAGGCATCGAGAGCGCTCACCGACAGGTCGCAGAGAAGAGAAGAGGTAGGGGCGCATCCCGACGCGGCGAGGGGGGAGAGGTAGGGGGGGGAGAAGGGAGAAGTGGAGGTGAGTGAGGGGGGAGAGTAGAGAGAAGGGTGGAAAGGAGGGATTATAGGAGGGTAGGGAGAGGGATGAAAGATAGAAGGTGGAGGGAGGAGAAGAGGGGGAGAACGCGGTGCGGCTCAGGTCCAGTCGCGCTTGCCGTCGTAGATGCTTCCGTAGCCGCGAGCTTGGTCGCCGCCGCCGGCGAGGCTCCACTGCGCGCCGCCGTCGACCGCGAGCACCGCGCCGGTCGTGAAGCTCGACGCGTCGCTCGCGAAGTAGAGGACGGCCGCCGCGACCTCGTCCGGCTCGCCCGCGCGGCGCAGCGGGAACGTCTTCGCGCGCTCGTCGAACGCCTCGTGGTCCCAGTGCGCGAGATGTCCGTCCGGAACGGGCCCGGCATGATCGCGTTCACGCGCACCTTCGGCCCGAACGCGTCGGCGAAGCCGACGGTCAACGCGTTGAGCCCGGCCTTCGCCGCGGCGTAGGGGAGGATGTCGTGCGTCGGGCGGACGCCGCCGATCGAGCTGATGTTGACGATCGAGCCGCCGTCGCCCTCGCACATGCGCGCGCCGACGAGCGACGTGAGCCGGAACGGGCCCTTGAGGTTGACGGCGAGCGTCTTGTCCCACAGCTCCTCGGTCACGCCCTGCGGGTTCGGGTACGTCGGCGCGAGGCCGGCGTTGTTGACGAGCACGTCGATACGGCCGAACTCGGCGTAGGCGGCGTCGACGAGCGCGTCGATCTCGTCCCAGCGGCCGACGTGGCAGACGTGGGCGAGCGCGCGCCGGCCCGAGCGCCGCACCTCCTCCGCCGCCTCGTCGCACGCCTCCTGCTTGCGGCTCGAGACGACGACGTCGGCGCCCGCCTGTGCGAGCGCGCGGACGATCGCGCGGCCGAGCCCGCGCGTCCCGCCCGTGACGAGCGCGACGCGGCCGGTCAGGTCGAAGCGATCGACGGCGCGCGACGGTTTCAGTTCGTTCCTGCTGCAAGGTCAACCGCCTCCTTCGGCGCGAAGCGGTGGCCGCGGCGTCGACGTCCTCCTCTGACGGTGCCGCGGTTGACGAGGATGTCGAGGTGGCCGAGGACCTCCCAGATGACGAGCACGGGCTGCGTCTCGGCGATCTCGTCCGACCAGAGGCGGCGCGCGATCTCGAATGCCGTGGTGCAGCCGTCGCGCACGAGCTCCGCGATGCGGTCGAGCCGCTCCGCGTGGAAGGCGAGGCGCTCGTCGATCAGCGCGCGGTGGTCGTCGATCGTCGGCCCGTGCCCGGGGTAGCACCGGCGGAGCTGCATCGCCTCGGTCTTGCGGAGGTTGCCGAGGTACTCGAGCAGCGAGCGCCGGCGCTCGTCTCCGGGCAGCTCGGTCGGCATGATCTCCGCGCCGGTCGTGATCTCGGCGAGCAGATGGTCGCCGACGAACGCCTCGTCGGAGTCCTCGTCGACGAAGAGCGTGTCGGTCGTGCTGTGGCCGGGGCGGTGGACCACGCGGAGCGTCCGGCCGCCGGCGGCGATCTTGTCGCCGTCGGCGAGCACGACGTCCGTCGCGTAGTCGCGCGCTGTCGCTGACGATGTACTCGAAGAACGGCGCGGTCGGCGACGATCGGCGGGGACGCCGTGCGCGGCGAGCAGCTGCTCGGTGAAGCGGCGTTCCTCCGCCGCGCGCTCGTGGTAGTCGCGCCCCACTGCGCGGTGCGGCGATGCGCCGCGATCCGCGCGCCCGACCGCGCCCGGATCGTCGCTGCCAGGCCGGAGTGGTCGAGGTGGTGGTGCGTGAGCAGGACGAGCTCGATGTCCTCGACGGCGTAGCCGTGCGCGCGAGCTCCTCGTCGAGCGCCGCCAGCGCCCGCGTTCCACGGCCCGGTGTCGACGAGCGTCAGCGGCTCGCCCTCGAGCAGCCAGACGTTCACCGAGCCGAGCCACGGCACCGGCAACGGTAGCTGCTGCGACGGCGGTCACGTGGAGCGCGCGATTGACAGCGCCGGCGCACCCGCGGTAGCTTATACGAATTCAGTTCAGTAAGCAATCTGCGAGGTCGACGTGATGGCTGCAGGATCCACCGAGCTCCAGTTCCCGACGCGCGAGGAGTGCGTCGTCCCCGATCTCCTCGCGGCGCGCGCAGCCGCCGACCCCGACAAGCTCTTCGTCCTGTTCGAGGACGAGCGGTGGACGCGCGCCGACGCCGTGCGCGAGGCGTGGCGCACCGGCAACGGCTTGCAGCGCCTCGGCGTCGAGATTGGCGACTACATCTCGTCGTGGATGCCGACCGGGCCGGACGTGCTGCGCACGTGGTTCGGCGCGAACGCGGCCGGCGCGGTCTACGCGCCGCTCAACCTCGCCGCGCGCGGCAGCTACCTCGAGCACACGCTGAATCTCGCCGAGTCGAAGGTGCTCGTCGCGCACCGCGAGCTGGTCGACCGCCTGCCCGGGCTGAACCTGCCGCACCTCGAGACAGGTCGTCGTCGTCGGCGGCGAGGCGCCGGTCGAGCTGCCGTGGCAGACGATCGCGATGGAGGAGCTGCTCGACGGCGCCGCCGAGGAGCGGCCGGAGCTGCCGCGGCCGGTCGAGCCGTGGGACGACCTCAGCCTGATCTACACCTCCGGCACGACCGGCCCCTCGAAGGGCGTCCGCGCCGCGCACGCCGCGTTCTGGAACTACTCGAACTGCTTCGTGCTGCCGTACGTCACCGAGGACGACCGCTACCTGAGCTCGCTGCCGATGTTCCACACGGCCGGCACCGGCATCACCTACTCGATGCTGCGCGCCGGCGGCTCGATGGCGCTCAACAAGGGCTTCAGCGCGAGCAGCTTCTGGGACGACGTGCGCCGCTTCGAGGCGACGGCGACGATCGTCATCCACGGGATGGTCACGTTCATGCTCAACCAGCCCGAGAAGCCGGACGACGCCGACAACCCGCTGCGCACCGTGTACATGGGGCCGCTCTCGCAGCACGAGGAGTTCGCGCGCCGCTACGGCGTGCGATCTACACCGCGTACGGCATGACCGAGGTGCCGGTGCCGATCGTCTCGGACCTGGACCCGGACGACGGGAAGAGCTGCGGCCGCGCCGCCGATCCCGTGCACTACGAGCTGCGGCTCGTCGACGAGAACGACATCCCGGTACCGCCGGACACGCCGGGCGAGCTCGTCGCGCGGCACACGCTGCCGTGGACGATCAACTCCGGCTACAAGAACATGCCCGAGGCGACGGCGGAGGCCTGGCGCAACGGCTGGTTCCACACCGGCGACCAGTTCACGCAGGACGAGCACGGCAACTTCTACTTCCTCGACCGGATCAAGGACGTGATCCGGCGGCGCGGCGAGAACATCTCGTCGTTCGAGGTCGAGACGGAGGTGCTACGCATCCGCTCGTGAAGGACGTGGCGGCGATCGCGGTGAAGAACCCGGACCTCGACGAGGACGCGGGCGACGAGGAGGTGAAGGTCGCCGTCGTCCTCGAGGAGGGCGCCGTAGCTCGATCCCGCCGAGCTCGTCGAGTACCTCGAGGCGCGCATGCCCGCGTACTGGGTGCCGCGCTTCGTCGAGTACCTTCCGGAGCTGCCGCGCACCGAGTCGCACAAGCTCAAGAAGGCCGACCTGCGCGAGGCCGGCGTCACGCCCGCGACGTGGGACCGCGAGCGCGGGCGTCGAGCAGCGGGAAGTCCTGACTGAGTGCGACGCGGCCCGGTCGAGCTCGTCGGGGGCTCGGCGCGCCTCGTCGCCGGCCGGTGCCGCGACGTGCGCGGCGCTGAAGTTCCCGCTGCGCGAGCGCTGCCCGTCGTGCGGCGGCGCGGTCGAGCGCGAGCTGCTGCCGCCGCGCGGCACGCTCTGGACGTGGACGACGCAGGGCTTCGAGCCGAAGCCGCCGTACGTCGCCGAGGGCGAGTTCGAGCCGTACGGCGTCGGCTATGTCGAGTTCGACGGGTCCTCCGCGTCGAGGGGCGGCTGACCGAGGCGGATCCGGAGCGCCTGCGGATCGGGATGCCGATGGAGGTCGTCGCGGTGCGCGCGGCGGACGCGACGTACGCGTTCGCGCCGGTGCCGAGCGTGACCGACGTCGCCGTCGTCGGCGCGGGCATCCACCCGTTCGGGCGCCACGACGGCGTGAGCGCCCTCGCGATGGGCGCGCTCGCCGTGCGCGCGGCGCTTGCCGACGCCGGGCTCGAGTGGCGCGACGTCCAGTTCGCCTACGGCGGCAGCGAGGACGGCGGCAACGCCGACACGATGGTCTCCGAGCTCGGGCCGACGGGGCTCCCGTTCGTCAACGTGAAGAACGGCTGCGCGACCGGTGGCTCGTCGCTCGTCTCGCGGTGACGGCGATGCGCGCCGGCGCGTACGACGTCGGCCTCGTCGTCGGCTTCGACAAGCACCCGCGCGGCGCGTTCCAGAACGACCCCGCGGACTGGTCGCTGCCGCAGTGGTACGGCGAGGACGGCCTGATGGTGACGACGCAGTTCTTCGGCGCGAAGCTTCAGCGCTACATGCACGATCACGCGATCCCGACGCTGACGCTCGCGCAGGTCGCCGAGAAGGCGTACGCGAACGGTGCGCGGACGCCGCACGCGTGGCGGCGCACGCCGCTGTCTGCCGACGAGATCCTCGGCTCCCCGATGCTCGCGCATCCGCTGACGCAGTACATGCTGTGCTCGCCCGGCGAGGGCGCGGTCGCACTCGTGGTCTGCCGGCGCGAGTACCTCGACCGGCTCCCCGACGCGCGGCCGGTGTGGCTGCGGTCGGTCGCGTTCCGCACGCGGCGCGCGGGAACGTTCGAGGTGTTCAGCCCGTCGCTTCCGCTCGAGATCGCGCCGTCGCCGTCGGTCGACGCCGCCAAGGCGGCGTTCGAGGCCGCGGGCGTCGCGCCGGAGGACGTCGACGTCGTACAGGTGCAGGACACCGAGTCGGGCGCCGAGCTGATCCACCTCGCCGAGTGCGGCCTGTGCGAGCACGGCGAGCAGCCCGAGCTGTACGCGAGCGGCGCGACGCGGATCGGCGGCCGCATGCCGGTGAACACCGACGGCGGCTGCCTCGCGAACGGCGAGCCGGTCGGCGCGTCGGGGCTGCGCCAGGTGTACGAGATCGTCGCGCAGCTCCGCGGCGAGGCGGGGGAGCGGCAGGTTCCGAGCGAGCCGAAGGTCGGCTTCACGCACGTCTACGGCGCGCCGGGCGTCAGCGCGTGCGCCGTCCTCAGCCGCTGAACGAGCTTAGATCAAGCGCTTCGGCGAGCACGAGCCCGTGCAGCGTCTCGAGGTCGAGCGTCCGGCACGACGGCCGCGGCCGCGAGGCCGCCGTCGCCTGGCCGGTAGTGCCCAGCGCAGTGCAGCCGCTGCGCCTCGAGCAGCTCGACCAGCGCCAGCTCGCCGCGCGGCGCGCGGACACCCGCTGCGGGCTCGTCGCGAAGCGTCGCTCATGCTCGGCGAGCGCCGCGCGCAAGCCGCGCGCAACCCGCCGCAAGAACGCCAGCAGGTCGTCGCGCCGTGGATCTGCGCGACGACGGACGCCTCGTACGGGCCGATCTCCGCGTCGCCGGTCGCCCGTGTCTGCGGGTTGCCGGGCCAGTGGAACCAGGCCGCCAGAGCGCGGCCGTCACCGCCGCGACGCCGACGAGCGCGTCGACCGTGAGCGCGAGCGGGTCCGGCCGAGCCCGGCCCGGCTCGTGAGCACGGCCCACGGCGTCGCCCGCGCGAGTTCGAGCCACGCGTCGACGAGCGCGTCGATGTCCCACGCCACCTGCCACGCGTCGCGGAGCTCCGGCGGCGGCTCCAGACCGAGCAGCTCCGCGGCTTGCGCCGGATGCTGGAGGGCGTGGGCGCCCCGTCGACGACGAGCGTCGGCACCGGCGGCGAGCCTGCCGCGAGCCAGCGCTCGCGCTGCTCGGTGATCACCACCGACTCGAAGTCGACGCCGTTCGCACCAAGGAACTCCTTGGTCAGCCCGCAGAGCGGTCAGCCGGGGTGGAGTAGAGGAGACCGCGGCACCGCTTGACGGGGAGCGCTCCGACAGGGAAAATGAACTGAACTCAAGTGAAGGAGCTACAAATAAAGACGCGTGGCATGGGACTTTTCGACCGAGCCGGAGTTCGAGGAGCAGCTCGAGTGGATGCGGGGCTTCGTCCGCGAGGAGATCTGGCCGATCGAGACGGTCCAGCATGAGATCGGGCAGGCCGAGCTCGAGCAGATCTACGCGCCGCTCCAGCAGCAGGTCCGGGACCGCGGTCTCTGGGCGGCGCACCTGCCGCCGGAGCTCGGCGGCCAGGGCTTCGGCCAGGTGAAGCTCGGGCTGATGAACGAGATCCTCGGCACCTCGATCTTCGCGCCGAACGCGTTCGGCTGCCAGGCTCCCGACTCCGGGAACAGCGAGATCATCGCGCTCGCCGGCACCGAGGAGCAGAAGGAGCGCTGGCTCTTCCCGCTCCTCGACGGCGAGCTCAAGTCGGCGTTCTCGATGACCGAGCCCGAGACGGCGGCTCCGACCCGACGCGTTGCGGACGCGCGCCGTCCGCCAGGCCGACGGGGGCTACGTCCTCACGGGCACAAGTGGTTCACGTCGAACGGCTCGATCGCGGACTTCCTCGTCGTCATGGCGGTCACCGATCCGGACGCGACCGCACGAGCGCGCGTCGATGTTCCTCGTCCCCGTCGACACGCCCGGCGTGAACATGGTCCGCGACGTCCCGAACATGGAGCATCCGTCCGAGCACTACGGGATGCTCGGCGGGCACACCGAGATCCATTACGAGGACGTGCGCCCGCCCGACGCGCTGCTCGGCGAGGAGGGCGAAGGCTTCCTCATCGCGCAGCACCGGCTCGTGCCGGGACGCATCCACCACTGCATGCGCTGGCTCGGCGTCGCGCGGCGCGCGTTCGACATGCTCTGCGAGCGCTCGCTCTACCGTGAGGTGCGCGGCGGGCTGCTGCGCGACAAGCAGACGGTGCAGAACTGGATCGCCGACTCCGCGGCGGAGATGCAGGCGGCGCGGCTGATGACGCTGCACGCCGCGTGGAAGATCGACCGCTACGGCTCGAGCGCGGCGCGCACCGACGTCTCGCTGATCAAGTTCTTCGGCGCGAAGGTGCTGCACGACGTCGTCGACCGCGCGTTGCAGGCTCACGGCGGGCTGGGCTACTCGACCGACATGCCGCTCGAGATGCTCTACCGCTACGCGCGTCACGCGCGCTTCGTCGACGGCGCGGACGAGGTGCATCGCGAGTCGGTCGCACGGCAGATCCTCCGCGCTTACGAGGCGCCGGAGGACGGCATGCCGAGCGAGTACGTGCCGAAGCGGCGCGAGGCGCGGAGCGGAAGTTCGCCGACGTGCTCGCGACGGCGTCGACGCGTGAGCATGCGCGCCGTCCAGCTCGTTCGCTGGCAGGCGGAACCGGAGATTCGCGACGTCGCTGTGCCCGAGCCGGGGCCGGGCGAGGTGCTGGTCAAGTCGCAGCCGCGGGGCTCTGCCACTCCGACCTTCACCTGATGGAGTGGCCCGAGGGCACGCTGCCGTGGCGGTTGCCGTTCACGCTCGGCCACGAGAACGCAGGGCACGGTCGCGCGCTCGGTGAGGGCGTGCGGGCTTCGCCGCGGGCGACGCCGTCCTCGTCTACGGCCCGTGGGGCTGCGGTGCGTGCGTGCAGTGCATCCGCGGCGCGGAGAACCTCTGCGACCGGCGGCTCGGGCGCCCCGGGACAGGCTGCGGGCTCGGCTACGACGGCGGTCTCGCCGAGTACGTGTTGGTGCCGTCGCGCGGCTGCTCGTCCCGATCGGCGAGCTCGACCCGGTGCACGCCGCGCCCTTGACTGATGCGGCGCTCACGCCGTATCACGCGCTCAAGAGCGAGCTGCATCGGCTCGTTCCCGGGTCGAGGTCCTCGTCATCGGCGTCGGTGGCCTCGGGCACATCGGGGTCCAGCTTCTGCGCGAGCTTTCGCCGGCGCGGGTCGTCGCGATCGACCTGCGTCAGCAGGCGCGCCGCCTCGCGCTCGACGCCGGCGCCGCGGCCGCGCTCGACGCGACGGCCTTCACGCGGCCGACGTCCGAGCGGAGCTCGGCGGCGACGGCGCCACGCTCGTGCTCGACTTCGTCGGAACCGACGCGACGCTTGCGCTCGCCGCGAGGCTCGATCGCCACCGGCGGCCATGTCAGCGCCGTCGGACTCGGCGGTGGGACCTTCCCGATGGCGTTCGGCCAGGTGCCGCTCGAGTGGTCGCTCTCGAAGCCGAGCTGGGGCACGCTGCCCGAGCTGCACGAGGTCGTCGCGCTCGCGCGCGCGGGTGCGATCCAGATCGAGGTGGAGCGGCTCGGCTCGACGAGGCGCTCGAGGGATACCGCCGGCTCCACGACGGCGAGGTCAACGGGCGCGCGGTGGTCGTCCCGTGACGCTGGACGGAAAGGTCGCCGTCGTCACCGGCGGCGGCTCTGGCCTCGGTGAGGCGATCTCGATGCGGCTCGCGCACGACGGCGCGCGCGTCGCGGTGCTCGACGTGAATCTCGACGCCGCGAAGCTCACCGCCGAGCTCGCAGGCGGCGTCGCCGTCCACGCCGACGTCAGCGACAGCGCCTCGGTCGATCGCGCGCTCGCGGAGGTGGAGCATGCACTCGGGCCGGTCGACATCTGGGTCAACAACGCCGGCATCGCCGCGGCGGCACAGGTAGCGCGGATCGGCGACGCCGCCGAGCGTCAGCTTGCCGAGGCGCCGAGGCGGGCGCCGTCACGACTCCACTCGACGCGCTCGTTCGCCTCCCCGACGACGAGTGGCGGATGATGCTCGCGGTGCATCTCGACGGGACGTTCTTCGGCACGCGCGCGGCCGCGCGCTCCATGCAAGCCCGCGGCCGGGGGGTCATCGTCAACATCGCGTCCGTCTGCGGCGTCGAGGGTTGTACTGGCTACCCGCACTACTCCGCCGCCAAGGCGGGCGTGATCGGCTTCACACGAGCCGTCGCGAAGGAGCTCGCCGTGCAGGGCATCCGCGTCAACGTCGTCGCGCCCGGCTTCCTGGAATCGCCCGGAACCGGAATCGGCGAGAACGCGCTGCGCACAGCGCAGCGGCTCCGGACGCCGCTCGGGCGCTTCGGGCGAAGCGACGAGATCGCCGGCACCGTTGCCTTTCTCGCAAGCGACGACGCGGGGTACGTCGTCGGCGAGACGCTGAACGTCAACGGCGGCCTGGTCACCACCTGAGAGGAGCTGCATGCACGGACGTGAGGTTGTGATTGTCGAGGCAGTGCGCACACCGGTAGGGCGCGGGCATCCGGAGAAGGGCTACTACAAGGACGTGCACCCGAACGACCTCCTCGGTCGCACCTGGGTCGAGGTGATCGACCGTGCGGCGATTCCTGCCGAGGCCGTAGAGGACGTGATCACGGGCTGCGTACAGCAGTACGGCGAGCAGTCGTACAACATCGGTCGCAACGCCTGGCTGCAGGCGGGGCTCCCGATCGAGACGCCGGCGACGACAATCGACCGCCAGTGCGGGTCAGCGCAGCAGGCGGTCAACTTCGCCGCGACCCTCGTCGCGAGTGGCGTTCACGACGTCACGATCGGGGGCGGCGTCGAGCACATGAGCCATATCCCCTTGTCGGTCAACGGCAAGCTCCATCAGGAGCTCGGGTCGCCGTTTCCGACGGAGCTGCTCGCGCGGCATCCCATCGTTCACCAGGGGCTGAGCGCGGAGCTGATTGCCTCGCAGTGGAACCTGACGCGCCAAGACTGCGACGAGATCGCGCTGCGCTCGCAGCAGCGCGCGGCGCGCGCGCGCGACGAGGGCCGGTTCGACCGCGAGATCATGCCTTTCCGCGTGAACGGGAACGTGTACACGGCCGACCAGGGGATTCGCTCCGAAACGACGCTCGACGGTCTTGCCGCTCTGAGACCGGCGTTCAAGGAGGATGGCCTTGTCACCGCCGGCAACTCCTCGCAGGTCTCGGACGGAGCCTGCGCCGTACTGCTCATGGCGCGCGAGCGGGCAGACGAGCTCGGCGTCAAGGCCCGCGCGCGCATCGTCGACCAGACGACCGTCGGCGTCGATCCCGTGCTGATGCTGACTGGACCGATCCCCGCGACGCGGAAGATCCTCGAGCGCAACGGCATGACGATCGACGACCTCGACCTGATCGAGGTGAACGAGGCGTTCGCGTCGGTGATCGCGGCGTGGGAGCGAGAGCTCGAGCCCGACGTCGAGAAGGTGAACGTGAACGGCGGCGCGATCGCGCTCGGCCACCCGCTCGGCTCCACGGGCGCGCGGCTGATCACGACGCTGCTGCACGAGCTCGAGCGCCGCGACGGCCAGTACGGCCTGGTGACGATGTGCTGCGGGGGCGGCCTCGGCACCGCGACACTCGTCGAGCGACTGTAACCAGACGAGAGGAGGCACGAGATGAGCAACAGCGTGTACCGCGTCACAGAGGTCATCGGAGTGAGCCCTGAGAGCTGGGAGGCCGCGGCGCAGAACGCCGTCGAGACCGCGGCCAAGAGCGTGCGCGACCTGCGGATCGCGGAGGCGACCCGGTTCGACGTCACGATCGAGAACGGGAAGGTGAGCGCCTACCGCGTCCGGCTCAGCATCTCGTTCAAGTACGAGGGCTCCTGACCGGGCGCGAAGTCCATCCTGTCGCGTACCCGCGCGGCGAGATCCGGCCGTCCGACTTCCGCCTGGTCGAGGTCGACGTGCCGGACCCCGGGGCCGGGGAGGTGCTCGTCCGTAACACGTGGACCTCCGTCGATCCGGCTCTTCGCTTGCGACTCCGCGAACGAGCTCCGCGCGGGTACTTCGCAGCGTTCCCGCTCGGCAAACCGATGGCCGGAATCTCGACGGTCGGCGAAGTCGTGGCTTCACGCGCACCGGGCTTCGCCCCTGGCGACGTCGTGCGACACGGCGCCGGCTGGTGCGAGTACGCCGTCGTCCGCGCGGGTGCCGAGTCGCTCGGCGGCATCGCGACGCTGACGCGCCTCGATGTCGACGCCGCGCCGCCGGAGGCGTATCTGGGTGCGCTCGGCGCGAGTGGCCTGACTGCGTACGCCGGGCTCTTCCACGTCGCAGAGCTGCGCGAGGGAGACATCGTTTGGGTCTCTGCGGCGGCCGGGTCCGTGGGCAGCCTCGTCGCGCAGCTCGCGAAGCTCCGCGGCCATCGCGTGATCGGCAGCGCGGGGTCCGACGAGAAGGTTCGCTATCTGCTCGGCACGCTCGGCCTCGACGCCGCGTTCAACTACAAGCGCGGAGCGCTCTCCGAGCTGCTGGGTGCTGCTGCGCCCGACGGCATCGACGTCTATTTCGACAACGTCGGCGGCGATCACCTCGAGGCCGCGCTCGGGGTGCTGCGGAAGCGCGGCCGGATCGCGATGTGCGGTTCGATCTCCGAGTACGACGCCCCCGAGCCCGTTCCGGGGCCGTCGAATCTGTTCCTCGTCGTCGCGAACGAGCTGACGCTACGAGGATTCCGCGGCTCGAGCTACGTGGCGCTGCTGGACGAGATGGTGCGCGAGGTCGGGGGGTGGCTCCGTGCCGGGCGCATCCGCTACGAGCAGACGGTCGTGGAGGGGCTCGAGAACGCGCCGGAGGCGCTCGCACGGCTGCTGCGCGGCGACGCCACGGGCAAGATGCTCGTCCGAATTGTTTGAACTGAATTCACTTGACGTGGCACGCATCTGCGTACTATACTGATCACTGTTCCCAAACGAAGGAGTCGAGATGTCGACCATGACCGAGTTCCAGGAACTCACGCAGAAGGGTCAGGAGCAGTTCCTCGCCGCAGTCCGCGAGAGCCAGCAGGCCGTCGTCGATGCGGTCGGAGCGTGGGCGCAGACCGTGCAGGGCATCGCGTCCGCCGCGCCGCCGATCCCGGGTGCCGAGCAGCTGCCGGACGCGCAGACCGCCATCGACAACACGTTCGACCTCGTCGACAAGCTGGTCGCCAGCCAGCGCGAGTTCGCACACAACCTCATCACGGCGTCGTCGTTCCGCGACCAAGTCGACGGCGTCGGCAGCCAAGCCCGCGAAGTAGGAAGCGGTGACCGCCGACCCGTTCGGCGACGCCTGGCGGGCACAGCTCGCTGCGCTCGGCGGCGTGATCAGGACGCAGCGGCAGCTTTCGAAGCTGTCGCTGCGTGATCTCGCCGCGCTCACCGACGTCTCCAACGCATATCTCAGCCAGATCGAACGTGGCATGCACGAGCCGTCCGTGCGCGTGTTGCGCGCGATCGCGGAGGCACTGTCGCTTCCCCCGGATGAGCTCCTGCGAGAGGCGGGGCTCCTCGACCCGGAGGCGGTGGGGAACGAGGACGTGAGGTCGACGGAAGCGACGATCCGCTCCGACCCGAACCTCACGGACGCGCAGAAGGAAGCGCTGCTGACGGTATACCGCAGCTACCGACGCGAGCCCGGCGAGTCGACCAGCGGCTGAGGCGCAGGCGCGTGGCGGTCGCGCAGCTCACGCTTCAGCACCTTCCCGGTTGCGTCCGGGGGAGGTCGTCGACGAACTCGATCGAGCGCGGAAGCTTGTACCCGGCGAGGCGCTCGCGGGCGAACGCGATGAGCTCCTCAGCGATCGGGGTGTGGCCGGCGGTAGGCACGACGAGCGCCTTCACGGTCTCGCCCCACCGCTCGTCCGGAACGCCGAAGACCGCAACCTCGTCGACATCGGGGTGACCCGCGAGCACCTCCTCGACCTCGACCGGGTACACGTTCTCGCCGCCGCTGACGATCATGTCCTTGATGCGGTCGGTGAGGAACAGGTAGCCGTCGTCGTCGAGGTAGCCGCCGTCGCCCGTCCGTAGCCAGCCGTCGGGGGTCAGCACCGCCGTCGTCTCTTGCGGCCGCTCGAAGTATCCCGCCATGACGTTCGGTGCACGCAGCCACACCTCGCCGATCTCGCCCGCTGCACGATCCGTGTGGGTCTCAGGATCCACGACCCGCAGCTCGACCCACGGGAGCGGCCTCCCGGCCGCCCGCAGCAAGCCCTCGCGCGGCCCGTCCGGGTCGTGATCGTCCGGGTCGAGCTGCACGACGCCGCCGGTCGACTCCGTCAGGCCGTAGACGCCGAAGAGTTGACACCGGAAGGTCCGCAGCGCCGCCTTGAGAACCGGCGTCGTGATCGGTGACGCGCCGTACGCGAGCGATCGCAACGCCGAGTAGTCGCGTTCGGCGGCGCCCGCGACGGCCGTCAGACGCTGCAGCATCGTCGGCACCAGGACGGCGTTCGTGACCCGCTCGCGCTCGAGCGTCTCGAGCACCGCGTCAGGGGCGAAGTCGCGGACGAGGATCGTCGTCGCACCGTTCCACAGGCCGAGGTATGCCCATCCGATTCCGCCGACGTGGAACATCGGCAACGGCGTCATGCTGATCGTGTCGCCGTCGAACCCCCACAGCGTCGAGGCCGCCGCCGCGGCGGCCAGGTTGCGATGCGTCGTCAGCACGCCTTTCGGGACGCCCGTCGTCCCCGACGTATACATCTGGAGCACGGTGTCGCCGGGCGCGCCGCGTCCGCCTGGGTCGATCGGGTCGTGCGCCGCGACCAGCCGTTCGTACGCCTCGCCGAGCACGACGAGCTCGGGTTCGCGCGTGAGATCGGCTGCGACCTCGGCGTAGTCCTCGCCGGCGAGGACGACGCGGGCACGCGCGTCGGCGACGATCGCCCTCAGCTCCGGCGGCGCGAGACGCCAGTTCAGCGGGACGATGACCGCGCCGAGCTTGCTCGTGGCGAAGAGGAGCTCGACAACCTCGAGGCCCGTGCGATCCAGATGTGCGACGCGCGATCCCTCGCGCACGCCGAGCGCCCGCAGCGCTTGCGCGAGCCGGTTCGAGCGCTCGTCGAGCTGGGCGTACGTCAGGGCACGCTCACCGGTTCGGACGGCGACGTGGTCGCCGCGCCGCTCTGCATGCTCGCGTACGACGTCAGGGACGCAGACACTGAGCGACTCCTCGCGCATGTGAGTTACAGGCTCTCTGTGATCCCGACCGCGGCCATCGCCGCGTGCGACTCTTCGACTGCGTAAGCCAGGATCATGAGGTCGCGCAGTTCGCCGCCGGCATCGCGCACGTCGTCCTCCAGGAGCGCCTCCGGGTCGAACCCGTGGGAGCGAAACATCGCGATCGTCGGCTCCTGGTCGGCGACCACCTCGACCACCATCTTCGTCAAGCCGAGCTCGAGCGCTTGCAGAACTGCGTGGCGCGCAAGTGCGCGACCGATCCCACGTCCGCGCCGTTCGGGATCGACGATCACGCGGACCTCGCCGACGTGACTCGACCAGCCTTGCAGAGGCACAACCGCGACGTAGCCGATGACAGCATCGCCGTCGACGGCGACCGACCTCGCCGCGCCCGGTCTGACCCACGCGTCGACGACCTCGGGATCGTCGACGTTCTCCTTGAAGAACTGCGGTCGCCCTCCGGGATCCGGCGGAGAAAGCGCTCCATCGCATCCCGGTCGTCGGTCTGGATCGGCCGGATCTCCATCTCATCTCTCCTTCGGCGGGTCGAGCTCGGTGCTGTGAGCGACGATCCAGTCGCTGAGCGCCGGAAGGGTGTGGTTGAACGCGACCCGGCCGGTGGCAAACATCACGTGGCCGCCCGGGAGGCGCAGCTCGTCGCGGCGCTCCGGCCGGCCGATGATGGTCGTTGCGGGCTCGGCTGCCTCGGGCGGCACGACATTGTCTTTGTCCGCGAACGCGTTGAGCACGTTCGCGCGGACGTCGCCGAGGTCAACGGTTCGCGTGCCGACGCGAACGCGGCCGGTCATGAGCGCGTTTCGCCGCACGAGCTCGTCAACGACCTCGCGGAGCGCCGCGCCGGGAAAGGGCACGTGGTCACGCGACCACTGTGACATCGCCTGGTAGCCCTCGACGAACGCGTCGTTCCACAGGTTCTCGAGCAGCGTTGCGTATTGAGCGACTTGCTTCGTCGGCGCCAGCATGAAGAAGCCGCTGTAGAGCGCGTCCGCAGGGACGTTCCCGGTTTCGTCGACGAGTTCGTCGGGGTTCAGACGGCCCTCGCGGACCGCGGCGATCATCGCGCCCATCGCGGAGTAGTCGACGGGCGACGCCATCAAGATCAGGTTTCGTACGGGCGCATCCGGGCCGGCGGAGTAGAGGCTTGCAAACGTCCCGCCGAGGCAATAGCCGGCAAGTGTCACCTCGTCGGCCTCGCTCTCGCGCCGGGCGGCGGCGACTGCGCGCGGGAGGTACTCGTCGACGTAGGTCGCGAGTGTGTTCTCGGCGTCGCGCTCGTCGGCGACGCCCCAGTCGAGCATGTAGACGTCATGTCCACGTCCGAGGAGGAACTCGACCGCGCTCGAACCGGGCCGCAGATCGAGGATGTAGCTCCGACTCACGAGGCTGTGCACGATCACCACCGGCGGCTGGTAGCGGATCGGCGTGGCGCTGCGGTAGCGCCAGAGCTCTGCGCGGTCACGACGCCAGACGACGTCCCGCGGCGTCGCGCCGACATTGGCCTTCGTCGTCGCATAGCGGACGCCGTTACGCGCGCGCAGGAGCGAGCGCTCGACATCTCGGTTGATTCGCGCGACGACGTTCAACGGGTTGAGCACCGAGGTCATTGCGGTTCCTCGGGTTTCGGCGGTGCACCGTCCTCCGCGCGGTCAGCGACCTCCTTCGCGACCTCGGCGAGCATGCGCTCCACGCGCGAGAGCTGCTCGCGCAAACGACGAACGTCGCTGCTCGCGGGGAGATTCCAGGCGTGAAGCCACTCGCGGGAGAGGGTCTCGGTCGCCTGCAAGAGGCGCCGGCGCCCTCGTCGTCTGTGCGAGCAGATCGAAGTAGATGTCGCTCTTGACAAATGTCTCGACGTGGCTTCCGACCGCACGCTCGGCGCGTTGAACCACTCTGAGCCAAGTCGCCTGGTCCTGCGCCATCGCGCCAAGGTACACGGGCAATGTCTACAAATCAAGCTGAATTCAGTTCAAATTCGTGGCTCGAGCGCCCTCTCCGCCGCGCACGCCCCCGAGCCGTACGATGGCGAGGTCTGCGATGCCCTGATACGAGGTCGGGGTGTCGGCAAGAAACGAACGTCTCCTGATGGCCGGAACGTCCTCCACGGCACACCGCGCTCCACCGTCGCGGGGAAGCCCGTCCGCGGGCGGCGGTCCATTCCCCCCGATCGCCGACTACGCCTTCCTTTCCGACTCCGAGGTGATGGCGCTCGTCGCGCCGAGCGGCGACGTCGAGTGGCTGTGCCTGCCGCGGCCGGATTCGCCGAGCGTGTTCGGCGCGCTCCTCGACCGCGACGCGGGAAGCTTTCGGGTCGGGCCGACCAACGTCGCCGTGCCGGCAGCGCGCCGGTACCTGCCGGGGACGATGGTGCTGGAGACGACCTGGATGACACGGGCGGGTGGCTCATCGTGTGCGACGCACTCCTCGTCGGCGCTGGCATCACGAGGACGAACGCTCGCGGTCACAGCGGCGGGTGCCGACCGACCACGACGCGGCGCACGTGCTCGTGCGGACCGTGAGGTGCGTGCACGGCTCCGTCGAGCTGCAGGTCGAGTGCGAGCCTGCGTTCGACTACGGCCGATCGCCGGCGGAGTGGGTGTTCGCGGCGCCGGTTACGGACTGGCGGTCGCGACGGCGGAGGGCGCGGGCGTCGAGCTGCGGCTCGCGACGGACCTGCGGCTGGCCTCGAGGGCGGGCGGGCGCGCGCGCGGATGACGCTCGCGAGGGCGACCGGGCGTTCGCGGCGCTCGCGTGGTCGGAGCACCCGCTCCCGCGTCATTCGACGAGGCGGACGCCCGCGTGTCGCAGACAGCGCGCTTCTGGCGCGAGTGGTTGTCCGGCGGGCGGTTTCCGGACCATCCCTGGCGGGAACACCTGCAGCGCAGCGCGCTCACGCTCAAGGGGCTGATCTTCTCGCCGACGGGAGCGATGATCGCCGCGCCGACCACGTCGCTGCCGGAGACGCCCGGCGGCGAGCGCAACTGGGACTACCGCTTCGCTGGATCCGCGACTCGACCTTCGGCCTCTGGGGCCTCTACACGCTCGGCTTCGACGCGGAGGCGAACGACTTCTTCTACTTCGTTGCGGACGCGGCCGAGAGCGAGGCCGACCTCCAGGTGATGTACGCGATCGACGGCGACCGCGAGCTGCCCGAGCGAGCGCTCGACCACCTCTCCGGCTACGAGGGGGCGCGGCCGGTGCGCGCCGGCAACGACGCGTACCGGCAGCGCCAGCACGATATCTGGGGCGCTCTGCTCGACTCCGTCTACCTGCACGTGCGCTCACGTGAGCACCTGCCCGAGCGCGTCTGGCCGACGCTCCGCCGGCAGGTCGAGTGCGCGCTCGGCGCGTGGCGCGAGCCGGACCGCGGCATCTGGGAGGTGCGCGGCCAGCCGAAGCACTTCACGTCGTCGAAGCTCTTCTGCTGGGTCGCCGCCGACCGCGGCGCGCGGCTCGCGTCTTTGCACGGAGAGCTCGAGCTCGCGGTGCACTGGCACGCCGCCGCGGACGAGATCCACGCCGACATCTGCGCGCACGGCGTCGATGACCGCGGCGTCTTCGTCCAGCACTACGGGACGACCGCGCTCGACGCCTCTCTGCTGCTCATGCCGCTCGTGCGCTTCCTGCCGCCGGGCGACCCGCGCATCCGGGCGACAGTGCTCGCGATCGCGGACGAGCTGACGGTGGACGGCCTGGTGCTGCGATATCGCGTCGACGAGACCGACGACGGGCTGAGCGGCGAGGAAGGGTCGTTCACGATCTGCTCGTTCTGGCTCGTCTCGGCGCTCGTCGAGATCGGCGAGGTCGACCGCGCGCGGAAGCTCTGCGGGAAGCTCCTCGCCCTCGGCAGCCCGCTGCAGCTCTATGCGGAGGAGCTCGACCCCGCGACGGGGCGGCACCTCGGCAACTTCCCGCAGGCGTTCACGCACCTCGCGTTGATCAACGCCGTGATGCACGTCGTACGAGCGACCCGCCGCGGCGGGAGGAGCCGCGTGACGCGCAGGCGGCTGCGCGTCCCCTCCATGGCGGCGCGGACGTCGACGGGCGCGCGCCGCCGACGACGCGACGTCCGCGCCGGTCGGCGCGGCAGACCAGCCGCAGTTCCCGCCGATCGGCGACCTCGCGTTCCTTTCCGACCAAGAGGTCGGCGCGCTGCTGGCACCGAGCGGCAACCTCGAATGGCTGTGCCTGCCGGTGCTCGACTCTCCGAGCGTCTTCGGCACGCTGCTCGACCGTGGCGCCGGCCGTTTTCGCGTCGGCCGCCGGGGTCCACGTGCCCGCCGGGCAGCGATACGTCCTGGCAGCATGGTCGTCGAAACGACCTGGATGACAGGGACGGCTTCCTCATGGTTCGCGACGCGTTGGTGCTCACACCGTGGCGCCACGCCGACGATCGCCGGGCAGCTGCGGCCGCCGGGCGACACGCAGGCCGCGCACGTGCTGCTGCGCACGCTCGAGTGCGTCCACGGAGCGGTCGAGGTGGCCGTGGAATGCGAGCCGATGTTCGACTATGGCGCACGGCCTGCGCGGTGGACCCACGACGGTGCCGGCTACCACCATGCCACCGCCCACGGCGCGGCGCATTCGCCGGACTTGCGCCTCGAAACGAGTCTCCGCCTCGGGTTCGAAGGCGCCCGCGCCGCGCGAGCACGACGCTGCGTGAGTCGGAGCGTGCGTTTCGTCGCACTCTGTTGGAGCGACGCCGTGGCGCCGTCGAGCGTCGACGAGGCGTTCGCTGCGGTGGAAGGGACCTCCAAGCACTGGCGGCGCTGGCTCGGCGACGGTGCGTTCCCCGACCATCCCTGGCGCGAGCACCTCCAGCGCAGCGCGCTGACACTCAAGGCGCTCACCCACGCCCCGACCGGCGCGGTCGCGGCCGCGCCGACCACCTCACTGCCGCGCGTGCCCGGCGGCCGCCGCAACTGGGATTTCCGGTACTCGTTCGTCCGCGACTCCGCCTGGGCGGTCCGCGCGCTGCACGTGCTCGGATTCGAGTGGGAGGCGGACGACTTCGTCGCATTCCTGGTCGAGATGACCTCGACGGACCGGCCGCTGCAGAACTTCTGTCGGGTGAGCGGCGATGATCCGCCGGACGAGATCGAGCTGCCGCACCTCGCCGGGTACGAGGGCGCCCGGCCGGTCCGCGCGGGAAACGCAGCGACGACGTACTCCCAGCACGACGTGCTGGCGCTTGCTCGACGCCGCGGCCGTGCCCGCGCTCGCGCGAGGGCAGCTCTCGAACAGCGTTTGGGCGATGGTCCGGCGCCAGGTCGAGAAGGTGCTGGCACGCTGGCGCGAGCCCGACCACGGCATCTGGTCACTGCGCGCCGAGCCGCACCACTACACGGTCTCGAAGGTCATGTGCTGGGTCGCGGCCGACCGCGGCGCCTGGCTCGCGGAGCTGCGCGGGCGGCCGGAGAAGGCGGAGGAGTGGCGGGCGACGGCGGCGAGATCGCGCCGACGTCTTCGCCAGGCATCGCCGCCCGGGACGTTCAGGCAGCACTACGACTCGGACGAGCTCGACTCGTCGCTGCTCATCATCCCGCTCGTCGGCTTCCTGCTCCGGAGGACGAGCGCGTGCGCCGCACGGTGCTTACGATCGAGCGCGAGCTGACGGTGGCGGGCTCGCGCTCCGGCGACGTACGGGCCGGGGCGAGCCGATGGCCGGCGAGGCGTTCACGGTTTGCTCGTGGTGGCTCGTCTCGGCGCTCATGACGATCGGCGAGCTCGAGCGCGCGCAAGCGCTCGCGGAGCGGCTGCTCGCGTACTCGGCCGCCTCGGGCTCTATGCAGAGCACATCGACCCGTCGTCCGGCCGCCAGCTCGGGAACTTCCCGCACGCCTTGACCCAGCTCGCGCTGATCGACGCGCTTCTGCGCCTCATGCGTGCCGACGCCAGGCCGTGACCACCGGCTCGACTGGCCGTTTGTCGCTCTGAGACGTCGGCGCCGGGTGAGACGATCGCGCGACGCCGTCGCGAAGAGCCGCGTCGGCGACGGCGGTCGCCACGGACGGCACGACATCACGGTTGAAGACGCTTGGGACGACGTAGTCGGCGCAATCTCGCTGTTGGGGATGGTGGCCGCGATGGCTCGCCCGGCGGCGATCTCCATCCCGGGCGTGATTGTCGAGGCGCGGGTGTCCAGAGCTCCTCGGAAGACTCCTGGGAAGGCCAGGACGTTGTTGATCTGGTTGGGGTAGTCGGAGCGTCCGGTCGCGACGACCGCCGCGAGATCGGCGATGTGCTCCGGAATGATCTCTGGTGTCGGATTCGCCATCGCGAACACGATTGCGTCAGCGGCCATCGACTCGATGCCGCGTCGTGTAACAGCCCCGGGCTCGGAGAGCCCGATGAAGACGTCGGCACCCGCGAGTACGTCGTCGGCAGCTCCGGAAAGTCCTTCCGGGTTCGTCTCTTCTGCGTAGCGTCGTTTCGGTTCGCTGAGAGCAGACCGGCCGGAATGAATCGCGCCCTGCCGGTCGCAGCCGACGATCTGCTCGACGCCACAGCTCTGCAGGACGCGGGTCACGGCAACTCCCGCGGCCCCGACGCCGGTGATGACCACGCGGATGTCTTCGAGGCGCTTGCCGACAACCTGGAGCGCGTTGACGAGCGCGGCGAGGACCACTATCGCGGTGCCGTGCTGATCGTCGTGGAAGACCGGTATGTCGAGACTGGCTCGCAGCCGCTCCTCGATCTCGAAGCATCGCGGTGCCGAGATGTCCTCGAGATTGATTCCGCCGAATCCCGGAGCGATGGCTTCGACCGTCGCGACGATTGAATCGGGATCCTTCGTCGCCAGGCAAAGCGGCCACGCGTCAACGCCGCTGAACTCCTTGAACAGGAGAGCCTTGCCCTCCATGACCGGCAGAGCGGCCTCGGGCCCGATATCCCCGAGCCCGAGCACGGCGCTGCCGTCCGTGACTACCGCCACGGTGTTGCGCTTGACCGTCAAGTTCCAGACGTGTTCGACGTCGTCCGCAATGGCTTGGCAGACGCGAGCGACGCCTGGTGTGTACGCCATCGAGAGGTCGTCGCGTGTCCGTAGCGGGGCGTTTGCCGACATGTGGATCTTGCCTCCGAGATGGAGGAGGAACGTGCGGTCGGAGACGTGCTCGACTTCGGCGGCTGCCACCGCTCGGCAGGCCTGCACGATCGCGTCCGCGTGTTCGGCGTCCGTGGCGAAAACACTGATATCCCGGACCTTGTGTTTCGACTCGACGCGAACGAGATCGATCGCGTCCAATTGACCGCCGGCATCGGCAATTGCGCGGGCAAGATCCGCGAACGCTCCGGGACTGTCCTCGAGGCGAACACGAAGCGTCAAACTGAAGGAAGCGGAATAGTGCGCGCTCACATCTTCAATTTAACTTGTGTCACCCATCGAGCAATCGCAGCAGGCCCGGGCACGCGCGAGTATCGGCTATGCAGTTCGTAGGTCGCGTGCTTTGGACGAAGGAATCCCGCCGCGTTCCACCAGGAGCTCGAGCACGGACGGGTCGGGGCGGAGCGAGCGCGCTCGATGGCGTGCGCGAGCTCCACGACCAGCTCGTTGACCGGCGCGCGGCGGCCGAGCCGCCGAAGCGTGCGCACCACGTGCCCGTTGATGTCGTCGACCTCGCTGCGGCGGCCCTTCAGCCAGTCCTGGAGGAGCGTCGTTTCGACGATCTCGACCGTACCGCGGTGCTGCAGGAGCGAGGCGATCTCCTCCTCGCGGCCACGCGTGGCAGCGTCGATGCTTCCGACCGCGAACGACGAGCGTCCCGGGCCAGAGCTGGCGCTCGACGATGCCCGGGACCATCAGTGCCGACGTGATCTCGATCGCGGCGCCCATTGTGTCGCTCCGCTCCCACCACCTCGGCGAGGGTGCTCGTGGTCATACCGTTCTGAACGCCGGCCATCAGCCCGTTCGGGCGGAGAAAGGGCGGATCAGGGCGCCGTCCAGCGAGTGTCGTAGGCTTTCACGAGCAGGAGGACGACGTCGAACGTGTCCCGCAGCGTCGCGACTTCGCAGAGATGGAGCGTTCGGACGGAGGACGCGCACAGCCTCCAAGGAGGGCCGGATGTATCCCTCAGCCGTTCACAACGTCTGTGGGCAGCTCAGCTAGACGGCTGTGGTGCGGGCCGGAGACAGCCGGCCCGCACCCTGAGTCGACCGTTTTCAGGAATGCCTGCACGGTTTCGAGGAAAGCCTCCGGCTCCTCCACGTGCGGCATATGGCTCGATTCTTCGAAGAGCCGCCACTGCGCTCCCGAAATCCGGGTTTGGATTTGCTCGACGATGTGCGGGGTCGCTTCGTCGTGGCGCCCGGAGACGAGGAGCGTCGGCGTCGTGATCTCGTGCAGACGGTCGGTGATGTCCCACGTCCTGAGCGAGCCGATGCAGTGGAACTCGCTGGGGCCGTTCATCGTGTGGTAGACGGTCGGATCCTCCGCGATCTGGGCGAAGCTGCGTTCGACACAGTCGGGCCAGGGGACGCGGCACAGGTGGCGGTCGTAGTAGACGCGAACGGCGTCCTCGTACTCGGCTGAATCCGTCGTCCCCGCCTCCTCGTGCCGGGTCAGCGTGTCTTGCACCTCCGGCGACAGGTCGCCGCGCAAACGGTTCGCCTCCTCCACCCAGAGCGGCATCGAGGCCGGAGAGTCGGCGACGACGAGGGCGCGCAGTCCCTGCGGGTGGTCGAGCGCGTGCTCCATCGCGAGCATCCCGCCCCAGGACTGGCCGACGACGGCGTACCGCTCTGCGATCCCGAGGTGGAGCGTCAGCTCGACGAGCTCGTCCTTGAAGAGCTCGACTGTCCAGAAGTCGGCCTGCGCTTCCGGCAGGTGCGTCGACTTCCCGCAGCCGAGCTGGTCGTAGAGGACGCAGCCGCGTCCGTAGCGCGACAGGTTCGCAATCGGCTCCGTGTAGTCGTGCGCTGCGCCCGGGCCGCCGTGGCAAAAGACGACCGGTGTCGGTCCCGCGTCCAGGTCGCCGACCACGCGGTACCAGGTCTCGTTCCCGTCGTGCGTCATGGTGCCCTCGCTCATCGCGCAGCTCCTTTCGCGTCCAGCGGGTGATGGCAGGCGGCAAAGCGGCCGACGCCGTGGTCGACGAGCGGAGGCCGCTCGACCTTGCAGATCTCCGTCGCGTAGCGGCACCGCGGGTGGAAACGGCAGCCGGCCGGAGGGGCTACGGGGCTCGGCACCTCGCCCTCGAGCACGATCCGCTCCCGACGTACCTCCTCGTCTTCGCCTTCGATCGCCGGGATCGCAGACAGAAGCGCCTGCGTGTACGGGTGCACCGGGTGCAGGAAGAGCTCGTCGGACGGACCGAGCTCGACGATGATGCCGAGATACATCACGGCGATGCGATCCGAGACGTGGTGGACGACACCGAGGTCGTGCGCGATGAAGACGTACGTGAGCTGGAAGTCGTCCTGGAGGTCGTCGAGCAGGTTGATCACCTGCGCCTGGATCGACACGTCGAGCGCCGAGACCGGCTCGTCGGCGACGATCAGCTTCGGGTTCAGTGCCAGCGCGCGGGCGACACCGATCCGCTGCCGCTGGCCGCCCGAGAACTCGTGCGGATAGCGGTTCACGTGGTCGGGTGAGAGCCCGACGACCTGGAGCAGTTCGCGCACGCGCCGCCTGGCCGCGTCCCGCCCGAGCTCGCGGTGGATTCGGAATGGATCCTCCAGGATCTGCCCGACGCGCTTGCGTGGGTTGAGGGACGCGTACGGGTCCTGGAAGACCATCTGCATCGCGCGTCGGTAGGGACGCAGCTGGCGACGTGACAGCGACGTCACATCGTGGCCTTCGAAGCGGATCGTTCCGGACGTCGGTTCGTGCAACCGCACGAGTAGTCGGCCGAGCGTCGACTTGCCGCAACCTGACTCGCCCACGACTCCGAGCGTCTCGCCGCTTCGCACCTGCAGCGAGACCCCGTCCACTGCGTGGACGACCTCACCACCGCGCCTGAACGCGGAACCGCGGGTGCTGAAGTGCTTGACGAGGTCGGTGGCCTCGAGCAGCGTCTCGCTCACGCACTCCTCCGCTTGAGCCTGAGCTCCGGCCGAGCCGCTGGATCGAGATGACAGGCGTCGGAGTGGTCGGCACCGGTTCGCGGCAGCAGGGCGGGCCGCTCCGCGCACCGGGCGAACCGGTAGGCGCAGCGCGGTGCGAAGCGGCAGCCCGGCGGCGGCGCGAGAGGCGACGGTGGCTGACCCGGGATCACCGTCAGCCGGCGGCTGCGCGTTCGGGCGATGCGCGGGATCGAGTCGAGGAGGCCCCACGTGTACGGGTGCTGCGGGTCGCGGAAGACGGCCCGCTTCGGCCCTTCTTCCACCACGCTGCCGGCGTACATGACGACGACCCGCTCTGCGAGCTCGGAGACCACGCCCATGTCGTGCGTGATGATCAGGATCGACGAGCCGTGATCACGGCGAAGCCTCCGCATGAACTCCAGAATCTGCGCCTGGATCGTCACGTCGAGCGCCGTTGTCGGCTCGTCTGCAATGAGTAGCGACGGGTTGCACGAGAGTGCCATCGCGATCATCGCCCGCTGTCGCATACCGCCGGAGAACTCGTGCGGGTACTGGTCGACGCGGCGCTCGGGGTTCGAGATGCCGACCTCCGCCAGAAGCTCGACCGCGCGTCGGCGCGCCTGCTTCTTCGAAAGCTCGTTGTGCGCGTGCAGTTGCTCCTCGATCTGCCAGCCGATCGTGTACACCGGCGTCAACGCGGTCATGGGGTCCTGGAAGATCATCGCGATCTCGCCCCCGCGGATCTCCCGCATCTCGCTCGCCGACACGGCGAACAAGTCGCGCCCGCGCAGTAGAACCTGGCCCTCGATGATCGCGTTCGGGTCGCGGATCAGCCGCATCACCGCCATCATCGAGACGGTCTTGCCCGAGCCGGACTCGCCGACGATCCCGACCACGTCGTCGACCTCCACCGTCAGCGAGAGCCCGTCGACGGCGCGCAGCATTCCCGCCTCCGTCCGGAAGGAGACGGAGAGGTCGCGCACCTCGAGCAGTGGCTCAGGCAATGCGCACCCTCGGGTCGAGCCACGCATAGAGCAGATCGACGATTGCGTTCGCGATCACGACGAAGAACGCGGCGTACATCACCGTCGCAAGGATCACGGGTAGATCGAGGTTCTGCAGCGAGTCGTACGTCAGCTTGCCGATCCCGTGCAGCCCGAACACGACCTCGGTGAGGAGCGCGGCGCCCCCGACGAGCGCGCCGAAGTCGAGTCCGAAGAGCGAGACGAAGCCGATCAGCGACATGCGCAGCGCGTGCCGCAGCAGCACGCGCCGCTCCGTCAGACCCTTCGCGCGCGCCGTCCGCACATAGTCCTCCTCCTGGGCGTCGACAATCGACGACCGCAGGACGCGCGCGTAGATGCCGATGTACAGGATGGACAGCGTGATCCAGGGGAAGATGAGCGCCTTGAACCAGCCGATCGGCGACTCCGTGAACGGCACGTAGCCGAGTGGCGGCACCCACGAGAAGAGGAAGACGCCGTGCAGCCGGCTCTGCGTGAGGAGGTTGACGACCTCACCGAGCCAGAAGACCGGCATGGAGATGCCGATGAGACCGACGATCATCACCAGCGTGTCGACGGGCCGGCCGTGGAAGATGCCGGCGATCACCCCCATCGCGATGCTGACGACGACCCAGATGAGAGCCGCGCCGAAGACGAGCGAGAGCGTCACCGGTGCGGCCTCGAGAACCTGCGGGATCACCTTCGCGCCGCGGTTGACGTACGACGTGAGGTCGCGCGTGATGAAGAGCTTCTTCATCATCAACGCGTAGCGCACCGGCAGCGGGCGGTCGAGTCCAAAGTCGTGGCGCACCGCCTCGAGCGTCTGCTGGTCCGCGTTCCTGCCGGCGATGCGCGCCGCGGGGTCGACGCCGGGCGTCGCGAAGAAGATCAGAAAGGAGAGCACGCTGATCGCGAAGAGGACGAACACCGTCGCGATCAACCGGTGCAGCATGAAGCGCAGCACTACTCGGCGCTTCTCAGCTTGGCCCTAGGATCGAGCGCGTCGCGAATGCCGTCGCCGAGCACGTTCAGCGCGAGCACCGTGATCGCGATCGCGATCCCCGGCGCGAGTGCGACGGTCGGCCGCGTGTAGAGCAGTTCTTGCCCGTCGAGGATGATCGTGCCCCAGCTCGCGTTCGGCGCCTGCACCCCGATCGAGAGAAACGAGAGCGCGGCCTCGGTCAGCATCGCGATCGCGAGCATCAGCGGGAAGAAGACGATCGTTGTCGTGATGATGTTCGGCAGGACGTCGCTCCGGAGGAGCCGCCAGTCCGAGGCGCCGAGCCCGATCGCCGCCTCGACGAACTCGCGTCGGCGCAGTGAGATCACCTCGCCGCGGATCGGCCGCGAGACGTAGGGGACGTAGACGAGTCCGATGATGAAGATGGGGAGGAGCAAGCTCGACGAGGTGAGGTGGAACGGACCCCAGGAGACGCCGCGTGCAATGAGGACCGTCGAGAGGCTGATCGCGAGCAGGTAGACAGGGAACGCCCACACGACGTCGAGTGCGCGCGACAGCACGCCGTCGATCGCCCCGCCGAAGAAGCCGGAGATGATTCCGAAGATCGTGCCGAGGAAGCACGTGATCGCTGCGGCCGCCGCGCCGATCAGCAGCGAATTGCGGCCCCCGTAGAGAAGCCTCGCCGCCACGTCGCGCCCCTGCTGGTCCGCGCCGAAGAAGTAGTGGTGCACGTCCCAGGTGGGGCCGATCGGTGTGACGCCGAGGCCGAGCCCCTGCGTCGATTGCTTCATCACCGGGACGCGCTTGCCGTCGACGACCGTCGTACCGTCGAGCGTCGACTGGAACGGGTTCGTGTGGGCGACGTCGTGCGCGTAGATCGGCGCGCAGACGCAGAGCACGACGATGAGCACGAGCACACCGACCATGACCATCGCCACCCGGTTGCGCAGCAGCCGCCGACGGGCGAGCCGCCATGGGCTCGCCGCGACGACGGCGGGGTCGGCCGCCTCGGAGGCGG
>CAWJZQ010000004.1:0-45610 GCA_963847415.1 uncultured Thermoleophilia bacterium
CGCCGCGGGACACCTCTGATGCCGGCGAAGCTGTGGCACCTGGGATCAACCTTCAAACTGGGATCCCAAACGGCGGTAATACAAAGCCAATCCTGCCTCTTTAGGCATTACTTTCCTTTGAATAGCGATATGCTAGGATCCCAGTTCTCGACGAGTGGGGTTCAAAGGGAGGTCTGCTGTGAACTCATTGGCCGCGGAGACCGTCGTTCAGATCGAGTCAGTGCCGCTCATCAGCGACGATCAACTCCTCGTTGCCCTGCGCTCCGAAGGCGTTGAAGGATCCATCGTCGGGCGGGAGCCTTTGGCGGTTCGCGTCTCGGAGGCCGACCTCAGCCTCCTCGCGCGGCGGGTCCTCTCGGCGGTCGACGGGCTGGCGCTGATCGCAGCGCGTCCGATGATCTCGGAACAGGTCGGCCCCGTCAGTTTCGTCGTCCGGCCGGCGGCCGGGTAATCCGTCTTCGGGACAGCTCGATGACGGTTGAGCTTCACTGCTGCGAGGCGATGGCCGACAGCGCCGATTCACTGCCGGAGCTCGACGACATCGACGCCTGGCGCCACTCGCTCATCGTCTTCGACCCGGCGAAGTGGGCATATGGGCTGGCGCTCTCGATGGCCGGCAGCTTCGACAAGCGTGAGCCCGTGTACGAGCCGATCAACTTCTGTCCGTGGTGCGGCACCGCCCTTCCGGCGTTCGCGCGCGGCGCAACCACTTGAGGCAGGCGTCGCGCCGTGAGCTCGGCGTCTATGCCGCGTCGGTCAATCGCTGCACGGCGCGGCGGAACGCCGAGCTCAGCGTGCGGTACGGCTCCATGCCCGGCGTTTCGGCAAAGGCGCGTTCGAGCGTCGCGTTATCGTCGACGGCCGTCGCGGTCGCCCATGTCTCCGACTCGTCCAGCGTCGGACTGGCGAAGAAGTCCGCTAGCCGCGGGAGAGCGGCGCTCTCTGAGTCGAAGACGAGGAGATGGCCTTCGTTCGGGACGATGTGCAGGCGGCTGACCGGCAGGTGGCGTGCGAGCTGCACTGCATTCGCGGGAGGGATCAGCCGGTCGCCGTCGCCGTGGACGACGAGCGTCGGCGTCTTGACAGAGCTGAGCCAAGGGAGGCTCGACCACAGCGCGCCGGCCCACAGCTGCGTCATGTAGCCAAGCAGCGACGGGGGATACTTGAGTCGCGAGTCGGACAGCTCGGGCGTGCGTTCGAGGAGGTCGCGGTCGGCCGGTGCGAGGAGCCAGCGCGTCTGGTCGTACAGAAACCTCGAGTGGTAGCGAAACGGCATCGCGAGCAGCGTCAGCGCCTCCCGCGAGCCCGGCATGCTGCCCCAGCCGCACGCGGTCGCGACGAGTGCCAGTCGACGGATGCGCCCCGGGTCGTCGTGCGCGAGCTGCTGCGCAATCAGCCCGCCGAGCGAGAACCCGAGGACGTCGACTTGCTCATAGCCGAGCTCGTCCAACGCGGTCGACACCATGGTCGCCAGGCGCCCGATCGTCACGGGGCCCCGCGGCGCGGGCGAACGGCCGCAGCCCGGACAGTCGAACGCGATCGTCCGCGCAAACGTCGAGACGCGCTCCTCGACGGCGTCCCACATGTCGACGTTACCTCCGAGGCCGTTGATCAGAAGCAGAGGCCGTCCTTCGCCTCTCTCCCGCACGAACAGTTCGAGCTCGCGCGAGCGCAGCATCCTCTCGCGGGGTACAGCGACGCCTGTCATCGAGCTGTCCTTTCCTTCCGCCTCGGCCGCAGCATTCTCGTGACGGCAGTGGTCAACATTCTACAACGCATGCGAGACGCGAAGTTCGCGCCTGAGGATCTTCCCGCCGGCGTTTCGCGGTAGGCGGTCGACGAAGATCACGCGACTCGGCTTCTTGTAGCCGGCAAGGTGCGCTCGGCAGTGGTCGACGAGTTCGCCCTCCGACGCCGTCGCCCCGTCGACGAGAACGACGAATGCGACCGGCGTCTCGATCCAGCGCGCGTGCGGGGCGCCGACGACCGCGGCGTCGGCGACTGCGGCATGGTCGAGCAGGACACGCTCTATCTCGGCCGGGTAGACATTCTCGCCGCCGGAGACGATCAGATCCTTCTTGCGGTCGACGATGTAGAGGTACCCCTCGTCGTCCCGGCGGGCGAGGTCGCCGCTGTGGAACCAGCCGCCGGTGAAAGCCTCGCGAGTCGCCTCGTCCTTGCCGAGATAGCCGCTCATGAGCATCGGGCCGCGGTAGACGATCTCGCCGACCTGATCGTTCGCTACGTCGACGCCATGCGTCGTCCACGAGACGCAACTCGACGCCCAGCATGGGCTTGCCGACCGATCCGAGCTTCCGCGTCGCATCCGTGCCCTTGAGCAGCGTCGTGGCCCCGGCCGTCTCGGTCTGCCCGTACGCGCTGACGATCGACGCGCGCGGGAACGTTGTCGCCATCCGTTCGAGTGTCGCGCGCGGGCAGGACGACGCCCCCCACATCGCGATACGCAGACGGTCGCAGTCCACGCCTGTGCTCGCCGCGGCGGTGCAGACCTGCTCCCACTGCGTCGGGACGAAGATGCACATCGAGGCGGCGTGCGCGTCGAGTCGTCGCACCGCGTCCTCGGCATCGAAGCCGGTCGTCGGCGACACGACCTGCGTCGCGCCGAGGAACAGGAACGGCAGGAGGCCGTTGAGCCCACCGATGTGGAACAACGGCTGACCGGACAGCCAGACATCGTCCTTCGTCGCGTGCAGCTCGTGGATCCAGCTCAGCGTGCTCATGACGAGGCTGCGGTGGCTGAGCAGTGCGCCTTTCGGGCGACCAGTGGTGCCCGACGTGTACATCACGAGCGCAACGTCCTCCTCCGTCACCTCCGCCCAGGTTCCGAGCGGCTCGGTCTCGGCGAGCGCGCGCTCATAATCCTCACCCACCGTCAGCCGGATCGGGAGCGGCGCGAGTGCGAGGTCCGTCAGTTCCGCGCTGACGACGAGGCCGACGGCGTTCGAGTCGCGAAGGATGTACGCGACCTCGTCCCCTGCGAGGCGGACGTTCATCGGCACGGCGGCCGCGCCTGCGCGGTGGCACGCGAGCAACGTCTCGACGAACTCGAGGCCGTTGTGAAGAAGCAGAGCGACGCGGTCGCCCGCGCGGACGCCACGTGCGACGAGCGCGCCGGCCAGACGATCGGCGCGTGCGTCGAGCTGCGCGAAGCTCCGCGTTTGGCCGCCGAAGGCGAGCGCCGTCTTGTGCGCGTGCAGGCGCATGCCGCGGCCGACGAACTCGGGGAGGACCAGCCGCCGCGAGCGATCAAGTGCTTGATGTCGCTTCAGATTATTGATGTCCTAGCCTTTGTTGACCAGCATCCTACAAGCTGATATTACTTCAGTTCAATGGAAGTGCAACAGTTCGACGTGGTGGTGCTCGGCGCCGGTCTCGCCGGAATGGCGGCGGCAGCGGCGGCCACTGAGGGCAGCGCGAGGGTGCTCGTCGTCGAGCGCGCGCCGACGACCGGCGGCTCGGCGGTCATCTCCGGCGGCTACGTCTGGACGGCCACGGACCAGGAGAGTCTGAGGAGAGAGGACAGTGGTGAGTTCCAGCGCCACGGGCACGTCGTCGTCGACGGCTACGAGGATGTGTCGCGCTGGCTGGCGGGATTCGCGTCCCCGCTCACCGCCGAGCAGCCCAACCTGCACGGACGCGGGCGCAAGTTCGACCTCCCACTGCTCATCGCGACGATGACACGCCGGCTCTACGCCGCGGGCGGCCGCGTCTGGGTGTCGAGCGACGTACACGATGTGAGGCGCACGCGGGCCGGATTCGAGCTCTCCGTCCGGCGCGACGGATCGACCGCAGTCGTGCACGCCTCGTCGCTCGTGCTCGCTACCGGCGGTCGTCAGGCCGATGGCGCGGCGCGGCGCTCGCTGGTGGCGGGTGAGGCTCTGCTGCCTCCGCTGCGCGGCAACGCATACTCGCGCGGCGACGGCGCACTCATCGCCTCCGCGCTCGGCGCGCAGACCAACTTCGCGAACAAGGGCTTCTACGGACACCTCTTCGCCGACGGTGTGGAGCCGATCGCGCCGCTCGACTTCATCACCTTCGCGCTCTACCACTCCGAGGAAGGCGTCCTCTTCGACCGTGCCGGCCGGAGGTTCGCGGACGAGACGCGCGGCGACCACAACAACACGATGGCCGTCGCAGAACAGGGCGGCCGGGCGCTGCTGCTGTGGTCGGAGGAGGTGCAGGAGCGTGCGGGCGGACGGCCGTTCGTCGGCGGAAGCCTGCCGATGGACCGCTGGGGCTTCTCGCGCGACCGCGGCGGCCGCGTCGACTCGGCGGCCGATGCCGCGGCGCTCCTTGCGATCGCGCACGGCTGGGGGTACGACCTCACGGCGGCCGCTCTCGACGAGCCCGAGGTTCGCGACCGGCTCGGAACGGGGCGGGTCTTCGCAGCGGACGTCGTGCCTGCGGTCACGATGACGTTCGGAGGAGTCGTGGTCGACGACGAGGGCAGAGCCGTCGACCGCGAGGGGTCGCCGATCGCGGGGCTCTACGTCGCGGGCGGTGACACGTCGGACGTCTACCACCGTGGCTACGCCGGCGGGCTGTGCGCGGCGGCCGTCACCGGACGGCGCGGCGGCGCCGCGGCGGCCCGGCTCGCGGCGGCTGTGCCTGCGACGGTGTAGATGGGGCGCTTCGCCGGCAAGGTGCTGTTCGCCACGGGCGGTGCTTCGGGCATCGGAGCGGCGACAGCGCGGCGCTTCGCCGCCGAGGGAGGGCGCGTGGCCGTTGTGGACCTCGACCGAGACCGTGCAGCCGAGGTCGCGTCCGCGCTCGAGGGCTCGCTCGCGATCGCCTGCGACGTCGCCGACGAGCGGTCGGTGGCCGCAGCCGTCGGAGCGGCGCGCGAGCAGCTCGGCCGGATCGACGGCGTCTTGAACTCCGCCGGGTTCGTCAAGTTCACGCCGCTCGAGGAGCTCTCGCTCGAGGAGTGGAACCGCCTGCTCGCGGTCCACCTGACGGGCACGTTCCTCGTCTGCAGGGCCGCGCTGCCGGTGCTGCGCGAGTCGGGCGGCGGCTCGATCGTCAACGTGGCGTCGGTCGCGGCGCTGCTCGCGCGGCCGCACCTCGCGGCGTACGCGGCCGCGAAGGGCGGCATCATCGCGTTCTCGCGCCAGCTCGCGCTCGACGTGGCGGCGGACGACGTGCGCGTGAACGTGCTCGCGCCGGGAAGCGTCACGACGCCGCTGCTCGCGGGCGTCTACGGCGAAGACGAGGTGCCCCACTCGATCCAGGGGCGCTTCGGCGAGCCCGAGGAGATCGCCGCGGCGGCGTGCTTCCTGCTTTCGGACGACGCGAGCTTCTTCACGGCCGCCATGCTCGTCGCCGACGGCGGCGCGACCGCGCTGTGAGCACGACCGAGTTCCCTCACCTGTTCGCGCCGGGCGAGATCGGCGGGCTTGCGATCAAGAACCGGATCGTGCAGCCGCCGATGGGCACCGGCATGATCGAGGGCGGGCGCGTGACCGAGCGCGAGGTGGCGTTCCTGGAGGAGCGCGCGCGCGGGGGTGCCGGGCTGTCGTGATCACCGGCGCGGCAGCGGTGCACCCGACGACGCTGTTCCCGGTCCGGATCATGGTCGAGGCGTAGGACGAGGACGCCGTCGAGTCGATTCGGCGCCGCGTCGAGGCCGTGCAACGGCACGGCGCTCGTATCTTCGGCCAGATCGCGCACCTCGGCCGCGAATCCCCGGGCGGGATCACCGAAGCCGTGCCGCTGGCACCGTCGCCGATCCCGTCGCCGCGCGACCCGGGCGTCCCGCACGAGATGACCGACGCGGACATCCGCATGATCGTCGACGCCTTCGGCAGGTCGGCCGAGAACTTCAAAGCCGCCGGCTACGACGCCGTCGAGGTCCACGCCGCGCACGGGTATCTCGTCGCGCAGTTTCTCTCCCCGGCGTCGAACCTCCGCATCGACGCCTATCGCGGTGACACGCTCGAAGGACGCACACGCCTGCTGATCGAGATCCTCGGCGGAGATCCGCGCGCGTTGCGGCGAGGCCTACCCGCTCGGCATCCGCCTGAGCGCCGACGAAGAGACACCCGATGGGCTGACGCTCGACGACACGAGGCGAGATCGTCGAGGCGGTGCAGTCGGCGGCGCCCGTCGACTACCTGTCGATCACGGCGGGTATGCGGGGTGCTTACGTCAAGGACACGAGCTACGCCGAGGGATTTGCGCTCGGATTCGCCGCGGCGGTGAAGCAGGACGTCGACGTGCCCGTCATCGGCGTCGGCCGCATCCGGTTCCCGGCGCTCGCGGAGCGCGCGGTTGCCGACGGCCTGGTCGACTTCGTCGCCGTCGGCCGCGGCGTGATCGCCGACCCGGAGTGGGTGGCAAAGGCGCGCGAGGGCCGCGTCGGCGAGATCCGGCCGTGCGTCGGGATCGTGCAGGATTGCCGCGCCGCGCACGGCATCGTCGCCTGCGCAGTCAACGCGCATGCCGGGCGGGAGCGGGCGTGGGGGCCGCCCCGTCGAGCCTCGGGCGCGACGCCGCGTCGTCGTTGCGGGCGGCGGCCCGGGAGGTCTCGAGGCGGCGCGCGTCGCCGCGGAGGCCGGCCATGACGTCGTGCTGTACGAGCGGAGCGACGTCGTCGGCGGCCAGCTGCGCGATCGCGGCCGCCGGCCCGACGCGCGGGGAGCTGCTCGACTTCGTCGTCTACCTCGAGCGCGAGCTCGCGCGCCTCGGCGTCGACGTGCGCCTCGAGGCGCGGCGTCCAGGGAGACGGTGCTCGCGGACGGGCCCGAGCTCGTCGTCGTGGCGACGGGTGCCGTCCCGCTGCCGCCTGCGTTTCCCGTCGCCGAAGGGCGAACGTCGACGACGATCTGGGACGTGCTCGGCGGGGGCGGTCGAGGAGACCCGGCGCGCGCCGTCGTCGTCGACGACGGCGTCGGGTTCTGGCACGGCGTCAGCGCCGCCGAGTACGTGGCGGAGTGCGGCGCGGCGTCGAGCTGCTCACGCCCGCGACGCGCGATCGGTCTCGCGATCCCACACGAGAGCATCGCGCACGTGCACCGGCGTCTGCGCGGACAGGTGTGCGCTTCCGCCCGTCTACGACGGTGGCCCGTGTGGACGGGACGACGGTCGCACTCGAGGACACAGTCACCGGCGAGCGCGGCGAGACCGAGGCCGATCTCGTCGTCGTCAGGTCGATGCTGCGGTCCGAGCGACGAGCTGGTGGCCGAGCTCGACGGCGCGGTTCCCGCGCTCGTCGCGATCGGCGACTGCGCCGCGCCGAGGCGCCTGAGCCACGCCGTGCTCGAAGCGAACGTCGCGCTGCGGCGGTTCGAAGAGGGTCGCCTCGGGCCGGTCGCAACCGCAATCAGTTGACGAAAGGGAGGAAGAGCAGTCGATGTCGAAGCAGGTGGAGTTCTGGCGGATGGGCGCGACGCCGGTGCCGTGCACCAACATCGGCGATCTCGCGCGCGGGTTCGAGGCGGCAGGGTGGGACGGGTTGGCCGTCGGGGAGGCGCACGGGCTGCTCCCGGATCCGTACGTCGTCCTGGGTCTCGCCGCGGCAGCGACCACGACGCTCAAGGTCGGTACGGCCGTTTCCGTACCGCTCCGCCATCCGTTGCTCGCCGCCGGTGCGATGTCGACGTTGCAGGCGGTTTCCGGCGGCCGCGCGCGCTTCTGCCTCGGCCGCGGCGACGGCTCGGTGAAGGTACTGCAGCAGAAGGCGATGGCGGTCGCGGCGTTCGACGACTACCTGCAGCAGCTCCAGGGGTACTTGCGGCGCGAGGCGGTCGAGATCGACGGCGTCGCCGCTTCGATGGCGCGGCAGGACGACATCGACCCTTCGCTCGCCGTGGCGAAGCCCTCGGTCGACGTCGCTGCGACCGGGCCGAAGACCCTCGCGATCGCGGCGCGCTCGGCCGACGGGGTCAGCTTCTCCGTCGGCGCCGACGTCGAGCGGCTACGTCGGTCGATCGAGCTCGCGCACGAGGAGTGTCGGGCCGCAGGCCGTGACGTAGAGGCACTCGAGCTCGGCTGCTACGTCCAGGTCGCGCTGACCGACGACGGCGACGCAAGCGCCCGCGAAGCGATCCGCGGCCTGGTCGTCACGCATGCCCGTTTCTCCGGCTTCGAGCCGAAGGCCGCCGCCGACGTGCCCGTGACGCACCACGCGCAGTACCGACCGCCGTCGCGACGATGGAGGCGGTGTACCGCGACGTCCGCGGAGGCGTCGCCCGCACGGACGGCGGGGCGCCGGGCGAGATCGACTTCTACCCGCGCGAGGCCGGCGCCGACGAGCTGATCGACCAATTCGCGATCGCGGGCCCCGCCGAGTACTGCGCCGAGCGCCTACAGCAGATCGTCGACCTCGGCATCTCGCGCATCTACATCGGGACACGCGCCGTCGGTGTCGACCTCGCCGAGCAGAACACGGAGCGCATCGGGCGCGAGGTGCTCCCGCTCGTGCGCGCGAAGGCGTCGGCATGACCCGGGGGGAGATGCCCTCACCACTCGACGCGTACTACGAGGCGCTCGACGGCGGCGACATCGACGCGACCGTCGCGGCGTTCACCGACGACGCGGTCTACATCCGTCCGGCGCTGGACGGACCGAGCCTCGAGTTCGTCCGCGGTCGCAGTGCGCTGCGGGCATTCTTCGAGCGCCGCGGTGCGCAGTCCTATCGGCACTTCGTCCGCTCCTGCGCGGTCGACGGCCCGCGCTGCCTCGTGGAGGGCGATGCCGGAATCGACGGCGAGCGACCGACGCACGTCTTCCTCGTCAGCGCGACGCTCGACGGCGACGGCAGGATCGCGCGCTACTTCGCCCTGATGGCCGAGGCGCCCGACGATCTCGACGCTTTCGGCGCGTAGATTCAGGCCTAGACGAACGCCGACTCCGTGAGCTCGCCCGTCGTGACGGCCTGCCGCGTGCGCCGTTCGATCGCCTCGTTGTAGGCCGGGTGGGTGAGGATCCAGAAGCGGTCGCTGCGGATTCCATCGATGACCTTCCCAGCGACGTCAGCGGGCGTTTGCCATTCGACGTCGACCTCGACGTCGGGGACCGGGTCGCCCGGCGCGGCGGGCTCGAGCGCACGGCTCGAGGCACGGAAGCTCGTCCGCGTCGGCCCGGGGCACAGCACCGATACGCCGATTGGCGCGCCGGCGGCGCGCAGGTCGAGCGCCAGGCTCTCGGAGTACCCGACGACGGCGTATTTGCCGGCTGCGTACAGCGAGAGACCGGGCCACGCGAGGAGGCCGCTGACAGACGCGGTGTTCACGACGTGACAGGGCTCGCCGCGTTCGATCATCCCCGGGACGAACGCGTTGACCCCGTTGATGACGCCCCACAGGTTGACGCCGAGCACCCATTCCCACTGGTCGTGCGTGAACTCCCACGCACGGCCGGGGCGGGTCACGCCGGCGTTGTTGCAGAGGACGTGCACGGCTCCGAAGCGCTCGATCGTGCTCGCGGCGAGCCTCTCGAGGTCCTCCAGCCGCGACACGTCTGCAGCGACCGACGCCACCTCGCCCTCGATGGTCGCGGACGCCGCGTCGAGACGCGACGGGTCGACGTCGGACATGACGACGCGCATCCCCTCGCGGGCGAAACGTTCGCTCAGGGCAAGGCCGATTCCGCTCGCCGCGCCGGTGACGACTGCGACGCGTCCGCGCAGTTCGTCCATCAGAACGGCACCCCGCCGAATGCCTCGGTGCGTGCGGCGAAGAGACGGCGGGCACAGCCGTCGCCGTCGAGCTCGACGGTGAAGGTGAACGTCCCCAGCGGCTCGCCGTGCCGCGTCGTCCAACCGGTCGCGACCTCGGTGTCGTCCTCGCGCAGCGAATGGCTGATGTGATGGCGCTGCCCGGCCGGCTCCCGCTGCTCCATGTAGCCGCGCCACTCGTCGAAGCCGCCGGAGAACTCGCGTGCGCCTTCGGAGGTCGCCCAGAGCAGTGAGAACGTGAAGTCGCGCGAGAGCATCGGCAGCACGTCGTGACCCTCGTCGAGGGTGTCGAAGTAGCCGGGAAGGAATGTGGCCGGGCTCACGTCGGTACCTCCTGTCGCTGGTGTTCGAGTGCGGTCCGCGCGGCGCGCAGGCCGAAGACGAGAGCGGCGGCAAGGCCGCCGGCGTACGCGCGGACGTAGAGGCCGCCGGCATCCGCGCCTGCTGCGAGCAGACCCGGGATCGGGCGGTCGTCCTCGTCGAGCACACGCGCGTGGGGGTCGATACGCAGTCCGCCGAACGTGAACGTGATCGCCGGTACAGCCTCGACGACGTAGAACGGCGGCTGGTCGATCGGCGTGGCGTCGTAGCGACGTGGCGGGTCGAGGGTGCCTTCGGCGCAGCGGCGGTTGAACTCGAGCAGCGCTTCTTTGATCGCGTTCCCGTCGTAGCCCCACTCCGGCGGCAGGTACGCGAGCTCGTCTACGTCATGCGCGACCGCCGCGCGCGCCCCGCGCTTGTAGACGTTGTCGAAGAAGTCGGTCGGCATCACGCCCTCGACGTACGGCTGGCTCAGCAGCTTCTTCGTGCGCTCGTCCGAGATCAGCAGGCCGCGCGCCCCGGGCTGCTTCAGCAGTGCCAGCGTCGTCAGGTGGTCGCCGACCGTCTCGTCGACGAATCGCGCCGCGTCGATGTTGAAGAGGACGGCGTGCTCGCTCTGGAAGAGGCTGAGCGCCGGGTAGTCGTCGTCCTCTCGCAGCTCGACGCCGGCCGCCATCAGATGGCCGTAAAAGCCGGCGTCCTCAGGCCCGAACGCCGCGCCCGCCTCGCGTGCGAGGCGGAGACCGTCGCCGCGGCTGTAGCGGTTCGCGCGCAGCGGGAGGTCCCGCGCCTGCGGACCGATCAGCTCCGCGCGCAGGTCCGGGTCGCCGCCGAAACCGCCCGTTGCGAGCACCGTCGCGTCGGCGCGGATCTCGACGACCTCGCCGTCGGCGCGGCGCACCTCCGCGCCGCGAACCTGACCGCCCTCGACGAGCAGCCGCTGCGTCGCGGCGCCGACGAGGACGTCGGAGGCGGGGTCGTCGCGCAGCATCAGCTCGCACGCCCGCAGGTAGTTCAGGACCGACGTCTGGTGGCCGCGGCCGAAGCGCAGCACGGTCACCGCCGGCTGCACCTCGACCCCGAGCGAGCGCACCCAGTCGAGGGCGTGACCGAACCCATCGATGAGCGTCGCCGCGAGCTCCGGGTCGCCGTCGGGAATCGCCTCGCGGAGCGCCTCGTAGGTCGGCGCGGTCCAGATGAAGCCCGCGCGGGCTGCGCTGCCGCCGAGCTCGCCCTTCTCGACGAGGATCGCCGATCGGCCCTGTCGGACTGACCACGCGGCTGCGGAGAGGCCCGCCATGCCGCCGCCGAGGACGAGGATGTTCGTCTCAACAGCCATTTCGCCAACTTGTCCCGGCGTCACCCGCTGTCGTTCAGGTCGGTTCCGCGGCGAGCTCGTGGCGGCGCGGATTCTCGTATCTCACGGGGACCTGGTACACGTCGACCGACACGACCTCGCCGCCCGCCTCCGGTGCGGGTGGCCGAGGCGCTCGAGCGCCTTGTCGCCGCGGCGCAGTGCCTCGCGGTCCTCGAAGAGCGAGATCCCGAGCATCTGGGCGCGCTTCCGGTCGACGAGCATCCAGAACCCCAGCGTGCCCTCGAGCTCCGGAATGTTGGCATCGATACGGTCGCGGACGGCTGCGATCACCTCGTCGACGCGAGTCTGGTCGCCGCCGGCGAACGTCACGATTCGAGCGAACATCAATTGCCTCCTTGAGTTGAGCGGAGCGCGACGATAGACACCGTGTCCATCTCCACGCACATGTCGAGTTCCGAGGTCACACCATCACCTCCACCGCACGAGCGAGAGTCCGACCGAGACTGCGTTCGTGGTCGCGTGCGCTTCCAAAGTGCGTTCCGCGCACGACGATCCGGCGCAGGTAGCGATGCCCCGGATGCTCTGCGGTGAAGGCGATCCCGCCGAAGACCTGCAGCGCGCCGTGAGCGACGCTCTGTGTCGCGCGCGCCGCGTAGGCCTTCGCGATCGATGCCGTCCGTGCAGCGTCCTGCTCGCGCTCGTCAAGGGACGCGGCGGCGTACAGCACGCTCGACCACGCGCTCTCGAGCTGCACGTATTGATCCGCGAGCAGATGCCGAACGGCCTGGAAGCTGCCGATCGTGCGGCCAAACTGTCGCCGCTGCGACGCGTACTCGCGCGCTAGCTCGAACATCGTGGCGGCCGCGCCCACCGCTTCTGCGGCGACGAGGACGCCGCCGACGGCGGCGAACGAATCGACCGCTGCGCGGTCCGGTACAACGCGCTCGATCAGGGCGCCGTCGAGGTGGATGCTCGTCGGTGCCATCGCCTCGTCGAGCGTCGGCTCCGGCGTGATCGTCACGCCGTCGGGCGGCACGAACGCGAGCACGACGGCATCCTCGGCCATGGCGGGGACAGCAAGCAGCTCCGCCTTCGCTGCGTAGGCGACGCCCGTCTTTTCGCCTGTGACGCGGTTGTTCTCGAGGCTCGTCGACGGGTCCGACGGCGCGAACGGGCGCCCAGGTTCGCTCACGCACGCTGCAACCGCTCGCCCTCCCAGGTCGACGACCGCATGTGCGGCGGCTGTCTCGGCGTAGGCGACCGCCGCGAGGTGCGCGCCGACCGCGCGCGCGACGACCGCCTGTTCCACTACCCCGAGACCCTCGTCACCGCCAACCTCGAGCGCCCCGAACTCGACGAGGCTCTGCCAGAGGCGATCGGCGGGCTCCCGCGTCAGCAGCTCGTCGACGGACTCGCGCAAGCCAGCGCTGCTCCTCGGTGAACTCGAAGTCCACGTGCTTACTCCTGCGGCAATCCGAGGACGCGGCCGGCGATGATGTCGCGCTGGATCTGCTGTGTGCCGCCGTAGACGCTCGCGGCGCGCGAGTACAGATACCGCTCGTGCCAGAATCCCGCGGCGCCCGCGTCTCCGAGGACTTCGATCGCCGCCGCCGCGAGCGTCTGCTCGGCCTGCGCCATCAGCAACTTCACCGCCGAGCTCTCGGGGCCGACGGGGCCGCCGTTCAGGAACGGCGACATCGTGCGCGATGCGTGATGGCGGAGCACCTCGACCTCGATGAACGCCCGTGCCAGCGTCGCTTGTACGCCTTCGTCGGCGAGTGCGGGCACACCGTCCCGGGAAACCGCGCCCGCGTCGGCGACGAGCCGGTCGACCCATGTGCGAAGCGTCGCCTGCCGGGGTAACGCAGCGGTACCCCGTTCGTGCGCGACGACGTGCATCGCGATCTTCCACCCGTCGCCCGGAGCACCCAGCACGTTCTCGTGTGGCACGACCACGCCGTCGAGGAAGAGCTCGGAGAACTCAGCGTGGCCGGTGATCTGCTCCATCGGCCGTACCTCGAGCCCGGGGGACTCCATGTCGACGACGAGCAGCGAGATCCCCTTGTGCTTCGGCGCGTCCGCATCGGTGCGCGCCAGGACACCGCACCAGCGCGCGAACTGGCCCCACGAGATCCAGGTCTTCTGTCCGCTGATGATGTACCCGGCCGGGGACTCGACGGCGGTCGTGCGGAGCGATGCGAGATCGGATCCAGCTTCGGGCTCCGAGAACCCCTGGCACCACAGCTCCTCCGCCGCGAGGATCGGCCGCACGTAGCGCCGCCGCTGCTCGTCGGTGCCGAACGCGAGGATCGCCGGCCCGAGGACGTCGAGGCCGACGATGGACGGGAACTCGGGCGCGCCGGCCGCCGCGAGCTCCTGGTCGACGACGACCTGCTCCGCAGTTGGCCGGCCGCCGCCGCCGAGCTCGGCAGGCCACGCGCGGCCGACGTATCCGGCCGCAAAGCACTTCGCCTGCCAGCGGCGGAGGTACGCCATCCGCTCGTCGAGGTGGTGCGGGATGTGCGCGGGATCCGGGCAGTGCTCCGCGAGGAACGCCCGTACGTCTTCCTGTAGCCGCCGTTCGTCCAGGGAAAGTGCGAGCTTCACGAGCCGACTCTCACAGCCGTTTGAAGGCATCGGAACCGCCGCCGAGGATGATCGCGGCGACGACGCCGGCGGTCGTGACGCCGACCATGATGAGCGAGATGCACGCGACGAGCGGGTAGCTGCCGTTCTCGTAGTAGTCGTAGAGGATCGTTCCCATCACGTTGATCGTCGGTGCGCGGACAAGGAGCGACGCGGCGAACTCGTGTGTCAGGAGCACGAACATCAGCGCGGCCGCCCCGCCCAACGCAGGTCGCAGAAGCGGCACGACGATCTGCAGGTTCGTCCGCAACACGCCGGCTCCTGAGGCGCGCGACGCCTCGATGTAGGCGTCGCCGAGCGCCGCCATCGCACCGAGTTGCATCCGCGTGGAGAACGGGATCATCAACGTCACGTAGACAAGGACGAGTACCCAACGCGTGCCGTACAGGACGAGCGGCTCGTTCGTGTACACCATCAGGAACCCCACGCCGAAGATGACCGCAGGGATGCTGAGCGGCACGGCGACGACGAAGTCGAGGATCGGGCGCGCGATGCGGTGCTCGCGCCGCCGGTGGAGGATCGAAGCGGCGATGAATCCGATCGGGAGGGCGATGGCGACGGCCGCGAGCGACAGGTAGATGCTGTTCCAGACGGCCGGCATCACGCCCGAGGCGGTCGTGACGGTGCGCCACGTGTCGAGCGTCATCTTGCTCGGGTGGACGTCGCCGCTCCAGAACCTCGAGAGCGACACGAACACCAGCGCGAGCAGCGGCAGCACCGTCGAGAGGAGGCCGTAGAGGACGATCCAGAACGCGGCCAGCTTCGACCCGGGCGAGATCGTCCGGAAGCCGCCTTTGCCGCCGTGCGTGACGAACCGGGTGTGGTCGCCGAGCAGCACTCTGCTCATGAACAGGACGACGATGCCGAAGACGAGCAGCGGCGAGCCGATCGCGGCCGCGAGCCCGTATTGCGGCGGTATCTGCTGAGTCGCCGTGAACATGTCGGTCGTGACCACGTTGATGTTCTGGTTGCGGCCGAGGAGGAGGGGCGCGGTGAACTGCCCGAGGCCGAGCAGGAGCGCGATGCCCGCCCCGTACACGAGCGACGGGCGCAGGAGCGGAAGGAGTAATGCGGAAGAAGACCGCCGTTCGCGACGAGCCACTCACCTGCGCGGCCTCGATCAACTCGCCGTTGATCTGCTCGAGCCCCGAGCTGACGAAGAGGTAGATGAACGACGCGAGCGCCGAGCCCCGTGATGACGATGATCCACGGCAGGGTGTAGATGTCGCCGGGCCCTTCGAAGTCGCCGTGCCACCACGGCAGCAGGCGGAGCAGCTGGTTGAGGTAGCCCGGGTGGGGCGAGAGGAGGAACGCCCAACCCAGCACGCTCGCGACCGCGGGAACCACGATCGGCAGGATCGGGATCACTCGCAACACGCTGAGCTTCGGCGGCAGCGAGTGCGCCGCCCAGGCGAGCCCGGTTCCGACGATGAGCGCGATCACGAGCGAGCCGAGGCCGAGCTCGATCGTCCATTTGACCGTCGTCCACCAGCCGGGCCTCGTGTATGCGTCGCTGTACGCCTGCGCGCCGTTCTTCAGCGCGAGGTACTGCAGGCGGATGAGCGGCCAGAGCGTGAGGTAGCCGAGCCCGCCGATGAAGGCGATCAGCCCGACCTTCGGGAGGACCCGTTCGATGCGCAGCTGGCGCGGGACTGCCGGCCGCGGGATCGCTTCCGTCGCCATGTCAGGTACCCACTGCCACGCGGCCGACGGACGAGACGAGACCGCCGGACTCGTCGTAGAACGCGACGTCGCGCGGGTTGACGTACGCCGTCACGCGCCTGCCGGCCTCGAGCGTCCTGCCCCAGCTGCCACGCTCCCCGGCAGGGATCCTGCTCTGCGCGCGCGTCGACCCGACCGTCACGACGACGTCGAGGTGACGGCCACCGAACTCGGAGTCGACGACGCTTGCCGGGAAGGACAGCGACCCGGACGGAATCACGTTCTCGTCAACGGGGGCAAGGCGGATGTCCTCGGCACGCGTCCTCGCGATCACCCGCGGCGACGACGTCGCGATCGCGTCGAGGTCGCCCGCAACCGGCTGCTCGTCGACGGTCCACGCCCCTTCGAGGCGTTCGAACACGAGTCGGTTCGCCATGCCGATGAAGCCGGCGACGTATTCGCTGGCCGGTTCCTCGAACACCTCCTCGGGCGTCGCCAGCTGCTCGATCTTGCCGGCGCGCATGATCGCGAGCCGGTCGCCGAGCGCGAGCGCCTCGACCTGGTCGTGCGTCACGTACACGGCGGTGAACCCGAGACGCCCGTGCAGCTCGTGGATCTCCGTCCTGACCTGGTCGCGCAGGCGCGCGTCGAGATTGCTCAGCGGCTCGTCGAAGAGAACGAGCTCCGGCCGTGCCACGAGTCCGCGCGCGAGCGCTATCCGCTGCTGCTGGCCGCCGCTGAGTTGTGCCGGGTGCCGGTCGAGAAGCTGCGTCGTATCGACAAGCGCGGCGACGTCCTCGATCCACTCCTTCGCCTGCGCACCCCTGATCCTCCTCGTCCTCAGGGGGTAGCCGATGTTCTTGCGCACCGTCATGTGCGGCCACAGCGCGTACGACTGGAACACCATGCCGATCTCCCGCTTGTTCGGCGGGACGTTGGTGCGCCTCTCGGCGTCGAAAACCGTCCGGTCGCCGAACGCGATCGAACCGTTCTCACCCGTCTCGAGCCCCGCGATGCAGCGGAGGGTCGTCGTCTTCCCGCAGCCGCTCGGCCCGAGGAGGACGAGGAACTCACCCGGTTCGATCTCGAGGTCGAGGTTCTCGATCGCGATCGTCGGCGTCTTGCCGCCGAATCGCTTGGAAAGACCGCGAATGCTTACGTTGGACACCGACGCACCACCTTGTTTCTGCAGAAAGGGAGGGGAGCGGGACGGACCCGCTCCCCCGACTGTCGGACTACTTGAAGAGCTCGTTCCAGGACTGCTGGAACGCGGTCACCGCGCTCGGCGCGAGTGCCTTCAGGTTCTGCTGGCGTGGCGTGACGAAGAAGGCGTTCTTGACGTCCTGGCGGACCGTCCCGGCTGCACGCTGCGACAGCGCCTGCCCTTCCTGCGTGACCAGGTAGTTCGCGAACAGCTGTGCGGCCGCCGGGTGCGGGGCCTGCTTGAGGATCATCGCCGTATAGGGCGCGTTCCACGTCTTCGTTCCCTTGGGAAGCTTGAAGTCGACCGGTGCACCCTTCGCCTTGTCGTCGAGGACCGTCGGCGGGACAAAGGTGCCGACGGCGAGCTCACCCGATTCGACTGCGGAGCCCATCGGCAGCGACGACGAATACTTCTTCGGCTTCAGCGCTGCGAGCTTCGTGAGGAAGCTCTTGCCGTAGGTCTCCTGAACCCACAGGTACCAGTCGACGATCGAAGGCGCCGACGGGATGATCACGCCGATGCGTCCGCTCGGCGCCTTGAGCACGTCGGGCAGGTCGTTGAGCTTGCCCTGGAACTGCGACGTGTTCCACGCCATGCCGAGGATCGCCTCGCCGATGATGAACGCCTTGCCCGGCTTCGCGAACAGCTTGCGGTCGTACGCCTTCGAGTAGAGGTCGGGGCCTACGCCGTCGACGACCCAGCCGTTCTTGAGCGCGCCGAGGACGAGCGGCTTGCTGGCCGACACCCAGATGTCGGCGATCGGCTTGTTCGAGCCTTCCTCAGCGGTGACCTGCGTTGCGAGGACGGAGTCGATGTTGCGGTTGACCGTGACGTTGATCCCGTAAAGCGACTTGAACTTCGCCGCGGCGTCCGCGATCAGCGCCGGGTTCTGCGTCGTATAGAAGGTGACGCTTCCTTCCTTCTTCGCCTGGGCGACGATCTTCTTCCACGCCGCCTTCGACGCGGGCTTCCCCGTCGCCGCGGCAGACGCGGCGCTCGCAGGAGTCGTGCGGTTTGCCGAGGCCGTACTCCCGAGCGCGGCGAGCAGCACCACGACGAGGATCGACAGGACCAGTAGCCGGGACTGGCTGCGTGTGGCGTTTCTTCCCACCGAGATCTCCTTCCCGAGATGGCTCCGGGTGTCCCCGGCTACCATGTTGCTGAACTGACTTCAGGTTGACGACGACGATTCTGGCGCATTTAAGGCCAGAGCGCAAGTCCCCGAAGTAAATTCATTTTCAAAAGCGGCCGACAGCCCACCGGGCGCACGCGGCGGGCCTGGTCCCGCAACCCAGGTGCGGTGGAATTCGCCTAGGCGGCGGCGGCGAACTTCTCGGCGGCGAGATCGGGTGAGCAGCCGAGGATCGCAAGCTGCCGGCTGACGTAGAACGGTCCGACCTCGGCCAGCGTGAGCGTCCCACCGGGGCGGTACCAGTGCCAGACGCTGTTGTAGAGGCCGAGGATCGCGCGTGTCAGGAGCCTCGGGTCGCTCTCCGGGATCAGCCCCTGCTGCATGCCGCGGGCGAGGAACGTCCCCCAGGCGAACTCGAGGTCGCGCGTCTGCGCCCGCGCGCTCGCGCGGGCCGCCTCCTCGCGCGGCAGCGACCGCTGCACGCCGATTCGGCCGAACTCCGCGACCATCAGGCGCTGGCTGAGCACTTGCTGCTCGGTGAGGTCGAACGAGTCCACGAGCAGCGTCACGAGCGCGTCGCTCCAGTTGTCGTGCTCGGCGACGATCCCGTCGAACCGCAGCCGGTAGTCGCCGACCGTCTTCGCCATGATCTCGAACAGGCAGTGCTGCTTCGACTCGAAGTAGTGGTAGAGCGCCGTCGAGCCGATGTCGACGGCGGCTGCGATATCGGCCCACTTCGTCTCCTCGTAGCCGTACCGGCCGAAATAGTCGACCGCGACCTCGACGATCTGCTCCTTCTTGACACCGGGCTTCAGCCGCGGCGCCCTGCGTCTTGCTCCGGCGCGAGCCCCTGCGTTCGGCTTGTTCACCCCGTGCTCCCTTCTGCTCTAAATACCACTTGAACTGACTTCAGTGTGCCATGGACGGCGGCTGACGTGCACGGTGCTCAGCTCGCCACTGCGTCCCTTGCGCGCGAGGCGAGCCGCGCGACGGCAGGCTGCAGCGTTCCCGCGTCGGCCCCGTTACCGGGGTCGTTCAGCCACCGGCGGAAGACCCCCTCGACGATGATGGCGATCTTCCAGTACGCGAACGCGACCCAGTAGCCGAGCTCGGCCAGGTCCCGCCCGGCGGCCGCGGCATACCGGCCGGCGAGCTCGTCCGCGCTGGGGAACCCGTCGAGCTCGGCCACCGGCTCCCGGAAGAGCCCATCCGGTCGGCGGGCGGGCGCGCCGAGCTCGCTCCAGTAGACGAGCATCTGGCCGACGTCGGCCAGCGGGTCGCCGACGGTGCAGAGCTCCCAGTCGAGCACGGCGCGGACGCCCCCGTCGCCGGCGAGGACGAAGTTGAGGAGGTGGTAGTCGCCGTGGACGACCACCGTCTCGCGCTCCTCGGGCATCCGCGTCGCGAGCTGCTCGGCGACCTCGTCGATCACCGGCAGCTCGCGCGTCTTCGACGCCTCCCACTGGCGTGTCCATCGCCGCAACTGCCGGCTGGCGAGACTCTCCGGGCGCCGGAAGTCCCCGAGCCCGACCGAGTCGACGTCGACGGCGTGGAGGTCGGCGAGCGTCGACGCGATCGCGCGCCCGGCCGCGTCACGTGCGTCGGGCGCGAGGCGCTCTCCGTCCGCTACCCGCGTCAGGACGAGCCCGTCGGCGTGCTCCATCACATAGAACGGCGCGCCCGTGACGTCCACGTCCTCGCAGAGCGCGAGCGTGCGCGGCACCGGCACCGGCGTCGAGCCGAGTGCGGTGAGGATGCGATGCTCGCGCGCCATGTCGTGCGCCGTGGCGAGGATCCCGCCGAGCGGCGGACGGCGCAGCACGACGGAGGTCCCGCCGGCGTCGTCGACGCGGAACGTCAGGCTCGACTGGCCTTCGCCGACGCGCGTGAAGCGCAGGGGCGGGTCGAGCTCCGGGAGCCGCTCCGTCAGCCACGCCGCGACGCGCGGCTCGTCGAGCGCGTTCACCGGATCGTCCACCCGCCGTCGACGGTGATCACCTGGCCGGTGCAGTACGACGAGGCGTCCGAGGCGAGGAAGAGGAGGACGCCGTCGAGCTCCTCGATCCTCCCGGCCCGGCCCATCGGGCACTGCCGCCGGAACCACCGCTGGGTCTTCTCGTCCTCGAACAGCGCCGCGTTCATCTCCGTCGGGAACCACCCCGGCGCGATCGCGTTCACGCGGACGCCGTCGGGCGCCCACTGCGAGGCGAGCTCCCGCGTCAGGCCGTTGACCGCGCTCTTCGAGGCGACGTAGCCGGCTTCGGGAACGGGCGTCGAGGCAACGAAGCTGAACATCGAGCTGATGTTGATCACCGATCCCGACCCCTGCGCGCGCATCGGGACGCTGACCGCCTGCGAGAGGGCGAAGAGGGCTTCGACGTTGACCTGCATGACGGACCGGAAGCCCTCGAGCGTTGCCTGGCGCTCTGCCCCGCCCGACGAGACGCCCGCGTTGTTGACGCAGACGTCGATCCGACCGAACCGCTCCAGCGCCGTCGCGACGAGCCGCTCGCGGTCGTCGTCCGCAGTCACGTCGCATTGAACGGGGTGGATGGACGGCTGGGAGCGCGCGAGCTCCTCGAGGCGGTCGACACGGCGCGCCGCTGCGAGGACCTGCGCCCCCGCGTCCGCGAGGACGCTCGCGAACCGCGCGCCGAGCCCGCCGGAGGCTCCGGTCACGATCGCGACCCGGTCGTTGAGCGTCGTCATCGTCATGAAGTGAATACAGTTTAGGAGTTGACGTCAAGCGGCCGTTTAAATAGTGGACACACCGTGTTCTGCCTGTTAGTGTTTTAAGTAAGTTCAGTTCAATAAGTCCCGAGGAGGAGCGAGCCATGCCCGTCGCAGTCGAAGCCGAGCCCATCCAGTACGAGGTCGACGGTCACGTCGCACGGATCTGGCTGAACCGCCCGCACAAGCGGAACTCCGTGAGCCAGCAGCTGCTCCAGGAGCTCGACGAGGCGCGCATCCGCGCCGAGAACGATCCGCAGGTCCGCGTGATCGTGATCCGCGGCCGCGAGGGGACATTCTGCTCGGGCTTCGATCTCGACGAGTTGCAGGGCGACTTCATCGGACAGTCCGGCGCGTACGAGGTCGCACAGTGGTCGGCGCGCGTCTGCGACGCGATCTTCCGCTCGTCGAAGCCGTCCGTGAGCGTGCACGAGGGCTACACCACCGCGGGTGGGTTCGAGATCATGATCAACTGCGACTTCTCGATCGCCGCGGAGGACGCGAAGATCGGCGACTTCCACATGCGGCGCGGGCTCTTCGGCGGTGCAGGGCCGATCTACCGGCTGCCGCGGATCCTCGGCGAGCGCCGCGCGAAGGAGCTCATGCTGACGGGCAAGCTGATCACCGGTCGCCAGGCCTACGAGTGGGGGCTCGTCAACGACTGCGCGCCGGCCGAGGAGCTCGACGCGTGCGTCGACCGCTTCGTCGCGCAGCTCGCCGACAAGAGCCCGTTCCAGATGGGGATCACCAAGATGTGCCTCAACCGGAGCCTCGACGCCGACACGGAGAGCCTGATGGTGATCGAGCGGCTCGCGGTCGGCGTCACACTCAACTCGAACGACGCCGCAGAGGGCGTCGCGGCGTTCCTCGACAAGCGCGAGCCTGTCTGGACCGGAACCTGACCTACGTGGGGCGCTGCGTCGGCAGCGCCCACGTACCTCGACAGGTCATGGGTGTCGCCGCCGATCGAGCGCGCTCCATCGTGACCGGGCAAGGGACCGGTGGAGGATCCTCGCAGCCTCTTCCGGCGCGCGGCGCCGCAGCTCGGTCGAGAGCACCTCGACACTGATCGGCCCGTCGTAGCCGGTTGCGTCGATCGCCTCGGCGAACCGGTCGATCGCGAAGGTCCCAGCGCCCGGCGGCAGCCGGCGGAAGCGTCCCTCGAAGACTGGGTCGATGTCGCTCGCGGGCGCGCCGTCGTTCACGTGGACGAGCGCGATCTGGTCGCCGCGAAGGCGACACAGCAGCGGCCACGGCTCGCCGCCGCGGAAGAAGTGCCACGTGTCGACGAGCAGGCCGCACCGCTCCCAGCCGACGGCCGCGCACAGCTCGCTCGCCTTCGAGAGGCTGCGCAGGTCGCCGTACGCCGTGAACTCGAGCGCGAGCCTCACACCGGCGTCGGCGAGGATCTCCGCCGCGGCGCGCAGGTCCAGGACCGGGTCCGGCGCCGGGGCGTAGAACGCGGCGATGCACAGCGTCGCGCCGGTCGCCGACGCCGTGTGCGCGAGCCGATGGGCCGCCTCGACGATGCCGCGCTCGCCGATGGGGAGGATGCCGACGTCGGTGCACCGAAGCCCGCGCGCGACAAGCATCGCGCCGAGGTCGTCGACGCGCCCGTGCGCGGCCGTCGTGTAGTGGTCGAGCCCGGCGGCGGCGAACCCGGCGGCCGCGACGCCGTCGAGCACCGCCTCGAGGGGCCACGCCGGCGTCGGCTCCGAGACGTCTTCGTCGCCGCCGGGAAACCGCACCCAGTTGGCGGCGAGTGCGGAGAAGCGCTCGGTCACGCGCTCTGCGCGAGCGGCACCGACCGGCGGGAGCGGCGGACGCCGGAGCCGAGCGCGACGCCGGTCACGATCAGCACGAGCCCGCCCAGCTTCGGAGGCGTCGCCTGCTCGCCGAGGAACAGGGCGCCGAGGGCGAGTGCGAAGACGGGCGTCACGTACGTGACGAGCGCCGAGCGGGACGCACCGTGCGCGGAGACCATCCAGTAGAAGAGCGCGTGGGCGGGCGCGGTGCAGAGGACCCCGAGCACGACCGCCGCCGTGAACGCCTTCGCGCTCGGAAGGTGACCGGGCTGTGTCGCGACCGCGAACGGCAGCAGCAACACGGTCGCCCACACGAGGCCGGAGGTCGCGATCACGAGGCTCCCGACGCGCTGACGCTGCGCGTACAGCGTGCCGAGTGCGTACGCGGGCGCCGCCGCCACGACCGAGAGGGTCCCGGCGACGCCCCACCAGCCGCCTTGCGGGTAGGCGCCCGCGAGAAGCGCGACGCCGGCGAGACCCAGCAGCACGCCGGCGAGCCGCATGCCCGTGACGCGCTCACCCGGCAGCGCCTTCGCGGCGATCACCGCGACGAAGATCGGCACCGCGGCGTTCGCGATCGCCGTCACGCCGGCGTCGACGTGCTGGGCGCCCCAGCCGACGAGCGTCCACGGGATCGCCGCGCCGAGAAGGCCGAGCACGAGCCCTTCGCGCCAGGCAGCTCGCAGTTCCGCACCGCGGCCGCGGGCGACGCAGTACGCCACGAGCAACGGCGCGGCGAACAGGAGCCGGATCTCCATCAGCGCAGGCGGTGACAGCTCGCGCACCCCGACGCGGATGAACAGGTACGAAGCGCCCTGCGACGCGCCGAGGAGGAGCAGCGTCGCGACGAAGACGCGGTCGCGGCTCAGGTCCAGTCCCGGTTGCCGTCGTAGATGCTTCCGTATCCGCGAGCTTGATCGCCGCCGCCCGCCATGCACCACTGCGCACCCCCGTCGACCGCGAGCATCGCGCCGGTCGTGAAGCTCGACGCGTCGCTCGCGAAGTAGAGGACGGCGGCCGAGAGCTCGTCCGGCTCGCCGGCGCGGCGGAGTGCGAACGTGCGCGAGCGCTCGGCGAACGCCTCGTGGTCCCAGTGACGCGAGATGTCGGTCCGGAACGGTCCCGGCATGACGGCGTTCACGCGCACCTTCGGTCCGAGCGCGTCGGCGAAGCCGACGGTCAGCGCGTTCAGGCCGGCCTTCGCGGCGGCGTACGGAAGGATGTCGTGCGTCGGCCGGACGCCGCCGATCGAGCTGATGTTGACGATCGACCCGCCGTCGCCCTCGACCATGCGCGCGCCGACGAGCGACGTCAGCCGGAACGGGCCTTTGAGGTTCACGGCGATCGTCTTGTCCCACAGCTCCTCGGTGACGCCCTGCGGATTCGGGTAGGTCGGCGCCATCCCCGCGTTGTTGACGAGGACGTCGATGCGGCCGAACTCGTCGTACGCCGCGTCGACGAGGGCGTCGATCTCGTTCCACCGTCCGACGTGGCAGACGTGCGCGAGCGCGCGCCGGCCCGCGCGCCGAACCTCGTCGGCGGCCTCGTCGCAGGCCTCCTGCTTGCGGCTCGCGACGACGACGTCTGCGCCCGCCTGTGCCAGCGTGCGCACGATCGCACGCCCGAGGCCGCGCGTGCCGCCGGTGACGAGAGCGACCCGGCCTGTGAGATCGAACCGGTCGTACGGCGCTGCGACGGATTCAGCTCGTTCCTGCTGCATGCCCAACCGCCTCCTTTGCTCGGTAATGACGGTGGCCGCGGTCGTCGACGAGCTCCTTGACGGTCCCGCGGTTGACGAGGATGTCCAGGTGCCCGAGCACCTCCCAGATCACGAGGACGGGCTGACTCTCGGCGGTCTCGTCCGACCACAGGCGGCGCGCGACCTCGAACGCCGTGCTGCAGCCGTCGCGCACGTGCCCCGCGATCAGGTCGAGGCGCCCGGAGTGGAACGCGAGCCGCTCCTTGATCAGGGCCCGGTGGTCGTCGATCACCGACCCGTGGCCGGGATAGCACCGGCGGATCTGCATCGCCTCCGTCTTGCGCAGGTTCCCGAGGTACTCGAGCAGCGCGCGGCGTCGCTCGTCTCCTGGAAGCTCGGTCGGCATGATCTCCGCGCCGGACGTGATCTCGGCGAGGAGGTGGTCGCCGACGAAGACGTCGGTTGACTCCTCGTCGACGAACAGCGTGTCGGTCGTGCTGTGACCGGGACGGAAGACCGCGCGCAGCGTGCGCCCGCCGGCGCGGATCGTGTCGCCGTCGGCGAGCACGCGGTCGGTCTCGTAGTCGCTCGAGTCGCTGACGATGTGGTCGAAGAACGGCTCGCTCGCGCGCACGAGCTCATCCGGCACGCCGTGCACGGCCATCAGCGCCTGGGTGAACCGGCGCTCCGCCGCCGCGCGCTCGTGGTAGTTCACGCCCCACTGCGCGGTTCCCCGATGCGCCGCGATCTGCGCGCCCGACAGCGCCTTGATCGTCGCGGCGAGGCCCGAATGGTCGAGGTGGTGGTGTGTGATCAGCACCAGCTCGATCTCCGCGATCGTGTGGCCGTGCGCCTCGAGTTCCCGGCCCAGCGCGGCCAGCGCCTCGTCGTTTCCCGGCCCTGCGTCGACGAGCGTCAGCGGGTCGCCCTCGAGCAGCCAGAGGTTGACCGACCCGAGGTAGGGGACGGGCAACCGGAGCTGCTGGACGGCCGTCATGTGGAGCGCGCGGATTGACAGAAGCGGCGCACTTCGAGTAGCTTAAGCGAATTCAGTTCAGTAAGCAAACGGAGAGGCTTCGACGTGACGGCTGCAGGTTCATCCACAGAGCTCCGGTTCCCGACGCGCGAGGAGTGCGTCGTCCCCGATCTCCTCGCGGCGCGCGCCGCCGCTGACCCCGACAAGCTCTTCGTCCTGTTCGAGGACGAACAGTGGACGCGCGCGCAGGCCGCCCGCGAGGCGTGGCGAGCGGGCAACGGCCTCCAGCGCCTCGGCGTCCGGATGGGCGACTACATCTCGTCGTGGATGCCGACCGGGCCGGACGTGCTCCGCACCTGGTTCGGGGCGAACGCGGCCGGCGCGGTGTACGCGCCGCTCAACCTCGCGTCGCGGGGCACGTACCTCGAGCACACGCTGAACCTCGCCGAGGCGAAGGTGCTCGTAGCCCATCACCAGCTCGTCGAGCGCCTGCAGGGCTTGGACCTGCCGAGCCTCGAGACAGTGGTCATCGTCGGCGGCCCCGCGCCCGTCGAGCTGCCGTGGCAGACGCTGACGATGGACGAGCTCCTCGACGGCGTGGGCGAGGAGCGGCCCGCGCTGCCGCGGCCGCTCGAGCCGTGGGACGACCTGAGCCTCATCTACACATCTGGTACGACCGGCCCGTCGAAGGGCGTGCGCGCCGCGTACGCCGCCTTCTGGAACTACGCGAACTGCTTCGTTCTCCCGTTCGTGAACGAGGACGACCGCTACCTGAGCTCGCTGCCGATGTTCCACACGGCCGGCACCGGCATCACCTTCTCGATGCTCCGCGCCGGCGGCTCGATGGCACTCAACAAGGGTTTCAGCGCGAGCAGGTTCTGGGACGACGTGCGCCGCTTCGACGCGACGGTGACGATCGCGATCCACGGCATGGTCACGTTCATGCTCAACCAGCCGGAGAAGCCGGACGACGCCGACAACCCCCTTCGCATCGTCTACATGGGGCCGCTGTCGCACCACAAGGAGTTCGCGCGCCGCTACGGCGTGTCGATCTACACGGCCTACGGGATGACCGAGGTTCCCGTGCCGATCGTCTCCGACCTGAACCCGGACGACGGGCGCAGCTGCGGGCGCGCCGCCGATCCCGTGCACTACGAGCTCCGTCTCGTCGACGAGAACGACATCCCGGTACCGCCGGGCACGCCCGGCGAGCTGGTCGCGCGCCACACGCTGCCGTGGACGATCAACTCGGGCTACAAGAACATGCCGGAGGCGACGGCCGAGGCCTGGCGTAACGGCTGGTTCCACACCGGCGACCAGTTCACGCAGGACGAGCACGGGAACTTCTTCTTCCTCGACCGGATCAAGGACGTTATCCGGCGCCGCGGCGAGAACATCTCCTCGTTCGAGGTCGAGGCGGAGGTGCTCAGCCATCCGCTCGTGAAGGACGCGGCCGCGGTCGCGGTCAGAACCCCGACCTCGACGAGGCGGCGGGCGACGAGGAGGTCAAGGTCGCCGTCGTCCTCGAGGAGGGCGCGTCGCTCGAGCCCGTCGAGCTCGTCGAGTACCTCGCGGCGCGCATGCCCGCCTACTGGGTGCCGCGCTTCGTCGAGTTCCTTCCGGAGCTGCCGCGCACCGAGTCGCACAAGCTGAAGAAGGCCGACCTGCGCGAGGCCGGCATCACACCGGCAACGTGGGACCGCGAGCGCGCGGGCGTCAAGCTCCAGCGGGAAGTCCTGACCTGAGTGAACGACGCGGCGCCGGTCGACCTCGACGGGGGCACGCCTCGGCTCGTCGCCGGCCGGTGCCGCGAGTGCGCGGCGGTGATCTTCCCGCTGCGCCAGCGCTGCCCGACGTGTGGCGGAGCGGTCGAGCGGAGCTGCTGCCGCCGCGCGGCACGCTCTGGACCTGGACGACGCAGGGCTTCGAGCCCAAGCCGCCGTACGTCGCCGAGGGCGAGTTCGAGCCGTACGGGGTCGGCTACGTCGAGTTCGACGGGTACCTGCGGGTCGAGGGGCGCCTCACCGAGGCGGATCCGGCGCGCCTGCGGATCGGCATGCCGATGGAGGTCGTCGCGGTGCGCCGCGGCGGGCGCGTCTCGTACGCGTTCGCTCCGGTGGACGAAGCGTGACCGACATCGCGATCGTCGGCGCGGGCATCCATCCGTTCGGGCGGCACGACGGCGTCAGCGGCCTCGCGATGGGCGTGCACGCCGTGCACGCGGCGCTCGGCGATGCCGGTCTCGAGTGGCGCGACGTCCAGATCGCCTACGGCGGCAGCGAGGATGCAGGCAACGCCGACACGATGGTGAGCGAGCTCGGGCCGACGGGTCTCCCGTTCGTCAACGTGAAGAACGGCTGCGCGACCGGCGGCTCGTCGCTCGTCTCGCTCGTGACCGCGCTGCGGGCGGGCGCCTACGACGTCGGCGTCGCCGTCGGCTTCGACAAGCACCCGCGCGGCGCGTTCCAGAACGACCCCGCCGACTGGTCGCTGCCGCAGTGGTACGGCGAGGACGGCCTGATGGTCACGACGCAGTTCTTCGGCGCGAAGCTGCAGCGCTACATGCACGACCACGGGATCCCGACACGCACGCTGGCACAGGTCGCCGAGAAGGCGTACGCCAACGGCGCGCGGACGCCGCACGCGTGGCGGCGGACGCCGCTCTCCGCCGCCGAGATCCTCGGCTCCCCGATGCTCGCGCATCCGCTCACGCAATACATGCTGTGCTCGCCGGGCGAGGGCGCCGTCGCGCTCGTGCTCTGCCGACGCGAGTACCTCGAGCGGCTCGTCGATGCGCGTCCCGTGTGGTTGCGCTCGGTGGCGTTCCGTACGCGGCGGGCGGGCACGTTCGAGGTCTTCAGCCCGTCGCTTCCGCTCGAGCTGGCATTGTCACCGAGTGTCGACGCCGCCAAGGAGGCGTTCGAGTCTGCGAGCATCGCGCCCGACGACGTCGACGTTGCACAGGTCCAGGACACGGAGTCGGGCGCCGAGCTGATCCATCTCGCGGAATGCGGGTTGTGCGAGCACGGCGAGCAGGTCGAGCTGTACGCCACCGGCGCGACGCGGATCGGCGGCCGCCTGCCGGTGAACACCGACGGAGGCTGTCTCGCGAACGGCGAGCCGGTCGGCGCCTCCGGCTTGCGTCAGGTGTACGAGATCGCCGTTCAGCTACGCGGCGATGCAGGCGACCGCCAGGTGCCGGGCGAGCCGCGGACGGATTCACCCACGTCTACGGCGCGCCCGGCGTCAGCGCCTGCACCGTCCTCAGCCGCTGAACGGAGCGTCGGTCAATAGATCGCCTTCGGCAACCGGAGCCCGTGCAGGGTGCCGAGGTCGAGCGCCGGCACCCCATGTCCGCGTGCTGCGACGGACGTCGTCGCCTGTCTCAGGTGCTGCGCGGCGTGGAGGCGTTGCGCCTCGAGCAGTTCGACGAGCGACAGCGAGCCGCGCGGCGCACGGATCACCCGCTCGGGCTCGCCTCGAAGTGTCGCGTCGTGCTCGGAGAGCGCCTCGCGCCAGGCATGCACGACCGGCCGCATGAACGCCAGCAAGGCGTCACGCCCGTGGATCTCCCGGACAATCGACGCCTCGTAGGCGACGACCGACGCGTCGCCGGTCTCCCGGGTGCGCGGATTGCCGGGCCAGTGGAACCAGGCCGAGGAGAGAGCGTCCGTCAGCGCCGCGATGCCGACGAGCGCATCGACCGCCAGCGCCAAGGGCGTGCGGCCGAGCCCAGGCGCCGGCTCGACGAGCGCGGCCCAAGGCGTGTTCCGCGCCAGTTCGAGCCACGCCTCGCCGATCGCGTCGATGTCCCATGCCACCTGCCACGCGTCGCGGAGCGCCGGCGGCGTCTCGATCCCCAACAGCTCCGCAGCCTGCGCCGGATGCTGGAGGACGTGCTTCGCCCCGTCGACGACGAGCGTCGGCACGGGCGGCGAGCCGTCGGCGAGCCAGCGCTCGCGCTGCTCGCTGATGACGACCGACTCGAACTCGATTCCCAGTGCACCAAGGAACTCCTTGGTCAGACCGCAGATCGGTCAGCCGGGGTGCGAGTAGAGGATGAGCTGCGGCATCGCGCTTGACGGGGGGCGGTCTCGACAGGGATAATGAACTGAATTCAAGTAAAGAGAAATCTACCAAAAGAAACGGACGCAGATGGCCTGGGACTTTTCGACCGATCCGGGGTTCGAGGAGCAGCTCGATTGGATGCGCGCCTTCGTGCGCGCGGAAATCTGGCCGATCGAGGCCATCCAGCACGACATCGGCCAGGCGGAGCTCGAACGGATCTATGCGCCGCTCCAGCGGCAGGTCAGGGAGCGCGGGTTGTGGGCGGCGCACCTGCCGCCGGAGCTCGGCGGACAGGGCTTCGGCCAGGTGCAGCTCGGGCTGATGAACGAGATCCTCGGCAGTTCGATCTTCGCCCCGAACGCATTCGGCTGCCAGGCCCCCGACTCGGGGAACAGCGAGATCCTCGCGCTCGCCGGCACCGACGAGCAGAAAGAGCGCTGGCTCCAGCCGCTGCTGGACGGCGAGCTGAAGTCGGCGTTCTCGATGACCGAGCCCGACACGCCGGGCTCGGACCCGACGCAGTTGCGGACGCGCGCGGTTCGGCAGCCGGACGGCGGCTACGTCCTCCGCGGGCACAAGTGGTTCACCTCGAACGGCTCGATCGCGGACTTCCTGATCGTGATGGCTGTGACCGATCCCGATGCGCGACCACACGAGCGCGCGTCGATGTTCATCGTCCCCGTCGACGCGCCCGGCGTGAATCTCGTGCGCGACGTCCCGAACATGGAGCATCCGTACCCGCATTACGGGATGCTCGGCGGGCACACCGAGATCGTCTACGACGACGTGCGCCTCGGCCCGGACGCGCTGCTCGGCAGCGAGGGCGAGGGATTCCTGATCGCGCAGCATCGACTCGTCCCGGGCCGGATCCACCACTGCATGCGCTGGCTGGGCGTCGCGCGCCGAGCATTCGACATGCTCTGCGAGCGCGCCGTCTACAGACCGGTACGCGGCGGCCTCCTGCGCGACAAACAGACCGTGCAGAACTGGATCGCCGATAGCGCGGCGCAGATGCAGGCGGCGCGGCTCATGACGCTGCACGCGGCGTGGAAGATCGATCGCCACGGATCGAGCGCCGCGCGCACCGACGTCTCCATGATCAAGGTCTTCGGCGCCCAGGTGCTGCACGACGTCGTCGACCGCGCGCTGCAGGCTCACGGCGGGCTCGGCTACTCGACCGACATGCCGCTCGAGATGCTCTACCGGTACGCGCGTCACGCGCGCTTCGTCGACGGAGCGGACGAGGTGCATCGCGAGTCGATCGCACGTCAGATCCTCCGTGCTTACGATGCCCCGGAGGACGGTGTCCCGACCGAGTACGTGCCGAGGCGGCGCGAGGTCGCGGTGCGGAAGTTCGCCGACGTTCTCGCCACCACGGGCGCCGACGCGTGAGCATGCAGGCAGTTCAACTCGTGCGCTGGCAGGCCCCACCCGAGCTTCGTGAGGTCGATGTGCCGAAGCCGGGAGCCGGCGAGGTGCTGGTCAAGATCGCAGCCGCGGGCCTCTGCCACTCGGACCTTCACCTGATGGGGTGGCCCGAAGGCACGCTTCCCTGGTCCTTGCCGTTCACGCTCGGCCACGAGAACGCAGGGCACGTCGCGCAACTCGGTGAGGGCGTGACGGGCCTCGCGGCCGGAGATGCCGTGCTCGTCTACGGCCCGTGGGGATGCGGTGCGTGCAGAGAGTGCATCCGAGGCGCGGAGAACCTTTGCGACCGGCGGCTCGAGCGCCCCGGGACCGGCTGCGGGCTCGGCTACGACGGCGGTCTCGCCGAGTACCTGTTGGTGCGGTCGCAGCGGCACCTCGTCCCGATCGGCGAGCTCGATCCGGTGCACGCCGCGCCCTTGACTGATGCGGCGCTCTCGCCCTATCACGCACTCAAGAGCGAGCTACATCGGCTCGTGCCCGGGTCGCAGGTCCTCGTCATCGGCGTCGGTGGCCTCGGGCACATCGGAATCCAGCTTCTGCGCGAGCTTTCGCCGGCGCGGGTCGTCGCGATCGATTTGCGTCAGCAGGCGCGCCGCCTCGCGCTCGACGCCGGCGCCGCGGCCGCACTCGACGCAGACGGCCTGCACGCGGCCGACGTCCGAGCGGAGCTCGGCGGCAACGGCGCGACGCTCGTGCTGGACTTCGTCGGAACCGACGCCACGCTTGCGCTCGCGGGAGGCTCGATCGCCACGGGCGGCCATGTCAGCGCCGTCGGCGTGGGCGGTGGGACGTTCCCGATGGCGTTCGGCCAGGTGCCGCTCGAGTGGTCACTCTCGAAGCCGAGCTGGGGCACGTTGTCCGAGCTGCACGAGGTCGTGGCACTCGCGCGCGCGGGTGCGATCCACGTCGAGGTGGAGCAGCTACGGCTCGACGAGGCCCTCGAGGGATACCGCCGGCTCCACGACGGCGAGATCAACGGGCGCGCGGTGGTCGTCCCGTGACGCTGGACGGAAAGGTCGCCGTCGTCACCGGCGGCGGCTCTGGCCTCGGTGAGGCGATCTCGAGGCGGCTCGCGCACGACGGCGCGCGCGTCGCGGTGCTCGACGTGAATCTCGACGCCGCGAAGCTCACCGCCGAGCTCGCAGGCGGCGTCGCCGTCCACGCCGACGTCAGCGACAGCGCCTCGGTCGATCGCGCGCTCGCGGAGGTGGAGCATGCACTCGGGCCGGTCGACATCTGGGTCAACAACGCCGGCATCGCTGCGGCAGCACAGGTTGCGCGGATCGGCGACGCCGCCGAGCGTCAGCTTGCCGAGGCTGGCGAGGCGGGCGCCGTCACGACTCCACTCGACGCGCTCGTTCGCCTCCCCGACGACGAGTGGCGGACGATGCTCGCGGTGCATCTCGACGGGACGTTCTTCGGCACGCGCGCGGCCGCGCGCTCCATGCAAGCCCGCGGCCGGGGGGTCATCGTCAACATCGCGTCTGTCTGCGGCGTCGAGGGTTGTACTGGCTACCCGCACTACTCCGCCGCCAAGGCGGGCGTGATCGGCTTCACACGGGCCGTCGCGAAGGAGCTCGCCGTGCAGGGCATCCGCGTCAACGTCGTCGCGCCCGGCTTCCTGGAATCGCCCGGAACCGGAATCGGCGAGAACGCGCTGCGCACGGCGCAGCGGCTCCGGACGCCGCTCGGGCGCTTCGGGCGAAGCGACGAGATCGCCGGCACCGTTGCCTTTCTCGCAAGCGACGACGCGGGGTACGTCGTCGGCGAGACGCTCAACGTCAACGGCGGCCTGGTCACCATCTGAGGGGTGCTGAATGAACGGACGTGAGGTTGTGATTGTCGAGGCCGTGCGCACACCGGTAGGGCGCGGGCATCCGGAGAAGGGCTACTACAAGGACGTGCACCCGAACGACCTCCTCGGTCGCACCTGGGTCGAGGTGATCGAACGCGCGGCGATTCCTGCCGAGGCCGTAGAGGACGTGATCACGGGCTGCGTACAGCAGTACGGCGAGCAGTCGTACAACATCGGCCGCAACGCCTGGCTGCAGGCGGGGCTCCCGATCGAGACGCCGGCGACGACAATCGACCGCCAGTGCGGGTCAGCGCAACAGGCCGTCAACTTCGCCGCGACCCTCGTCGCGAGTGGCGTTCACGACGTCACGATCGGGGGCGGCGTCGAGCACATGAGCCATATACCGCTGTCGGTCAACGGCAAGCTCCATCAGGAGCTCGGGTCGCCGTTCCCGACGGAGCTGCTCGCGCGGCATCCCATCGTTCACCAGGGGCTGAGCGCGGAGCTGATTGCCTCGCAGTGGAACCTCACGCGCCAAGACTGCGACGAGATCGCGCTGCGCTCGCAGCAGCGCGCGGCGCGCGCGCGAGACGAGGGCCGGTTCGACCGCGAGATCATGCCCTTCCGCGTGAACGGGAACGTGTACACGGCCGACCAGGGGATTCGCCCGGAAACGACGCTCGAGGGTCTTGCCGCTCTGAGACCGGCGTTCAAGGAGGATGGCCTTGTAACTGCCGGCAACTCCTCGCAGGTCTCGGACGGAGCCTGCGCCGTGCTGCTCATGGCGCGCGAGCGGGCAGACGAGCTCGGCGTCAAGGCCCGCGCGCGCATCGTCGACCAGACGACCGTCGGCGTCGATCCCGTGTTGATGTTGACAGGACCGATTCCCGCGACGCGGAAGATCCTCGAGCGCAACGGCATGACGATCCACGACCTCGACCTGATCGAGGTGAACGAGGCGTTCGCGTCGGTGATCGCGGCGTGGGAGCGCGAGCTCGACCCCGACGTCGACAAGGTGAACGTGAACGGCGGCGCGATCGCGCTCGGCCACCCGCTCGGCTCGACGGGCGCGCGGCTGATCACGACGCTGCTGCACGAGCTCGAGCGCCGCGACGGCCAGTTCGGCCTCGTGACGATGTGCTGCGGCGGCGGCCTCGGCACCGCGACGCTCGTCGAGCGGTTGTAACAACACGAGAGGAGGCACGAGATGAGCGACAGCGTGTACCGCGTCACAGAGATCATCGGAGTGAGCCCCGAGAGCTGGGAGGCCGCGGCGCGGAACGCCGTCGAGACCGCGGCCAAGAGCGTGCGCGACCTGCGTGTCGCGGAGGCGACTCGGTTCGACGTCACGATCGAGAACGGGAAGGTGAGCGCCTACCGTGTCCGGCTCGACATCTCGTTCAAGTACGAGGGCTCCTGACCGGGCGCGAAGTCCATCCGGTCGCGTACCCGCGCGGAGAGATCCGGCCGTCCGACTTCCGCCTGGTCGAGGTCGACGTGCCGGACCCGGGGCCGGGGAGGTGCTCGTCCGTAACACGTGGACCTCCGTCGATCCGGCCCTTCGCTTGCGACTCCGCGAACGCGCTCCGCGCGGGTACTTCGCAGCGTTCGCGCTCGGCGAACCGATGGCCGGAATCTCGACAGTCGGCGAAGTCGTGGCTTCACGCGCACCGGGCTTCGCCCCCGGCGACGTCGTGCGACACGGCGCCGGCTGGTGCGACTACGCCGTCGTCCGCGCGGGTGCCGAGTCGCTCGGCGGCATCGCGACGCTGACGCGCCTCGACGTCGATGCCGCGCCGCCGGAGGCGTATCTGGGTGCGCTAGGCGCGAGCGGGCTGACCGCATACGCCGGGCTCTTCCACGTCGCAGAGCTGCGCGAGGGAGACATCGTGTGGGTCTCTGCGGCGGCCGGGTCGGTGGGCAGCCTCGTCGCGCAGCTCGCGAAGCTCCGCGGCCATCGCGTGATCGGCAGCGCAGGGTCCGACGAGAAGGTTCGCTATCTGCTCGGCACGCTCGGCCTCGACGCCGCGTTCAACTACAAGCACGGAGCGCTCTCCGAGCTGCTGGGTGCTGCTGCGCCCGACGGCATCGACGTCTATTTCGACAACGTCGGCGGCGATCACCTCGAGGCCGCGCTCGGGGCGCTGCGCAAGCGCGGCCGGATCGCGATGTGCGGTTCGATCTCCGAGTACGACGCCCCCGAGCCCGTTCCTGGGCCGTCGAATCTGTTCCTCGTCGTCGCGAACGAGCTGACGCTGCGAGGATTCCGCGGCTCGAGCTACGTAGCGCTGCTCGACGAGATGGTGCGCGAGGTCGGGGGGTGGCTTCGTGCCGGTCGCATCCGTTACGAGCAGACGGTCGTCGAGGGGCTCGAGCACGCGCCGGAGGCGCTCGCGCGGCTGCTGCGCGGCGATGCCACGGGCAAGATGCTCGTCCGAATTATTTGAACTGAATTCACTTGACGTGGCACGCATCTGCGTACTATACTGATCACTGTTCCCAACGAGAGGAGTCGAGATGTCGACCATGACCGAGTTCCAGGAGCTCACGCAGAAGGGCCAGGAGCAGTTCCTCGCCGCAATCCGCGAGAGCCAGCAGGCCGTCGTCGATGCGGTCGGCGCGTGGGCGCAGACCGTGCAGGGCATCGCGTCCACCGCGCCGCCCATCCCGGGTGCCGAGCAGCTGCCGGACGCGCAGACCGTTATCGACAACACGTTCGACCTCGTCGACAAGCTGGTCGCCAGCCAGCGCGAGTTCGCACACAACCTCGTCACGGCGTCGTCGCCTGCGACCAAGTCGACGGCGTCGGCAGCCAAGCCCGCGAAGTAGGAAGCGGTGACCGCCGACCCGTTCGGCGACGCCTGGCGGGCACAGCTCGCTGCGCTCGGCGGCGTGATCAGGACGCAGCGGCAGCTTTCGAAGCTGTCGCTGCGTGATCTCGCCGCGCTCACCGACGTCTCCAACGCGTATCTCAGCCAGATCGAACGTGGCATGCACGAGCCGTCCGTGCGCGTGTTGCGCGCGATCGCGGAGGCGCTGTCGCTTCCCCCAGATGAGCTGCTGCGAGAGGCGGGGCTCCTCGACCCGGAGGAGGTGGGGAACGGGGAAGCGAGGTCGACCGAGGCGACGATCCGCTCCGACCCGAACCTCACGGACGCGCAGAAGGAAGCGCTGCTGACGGTATACCGCAGCTACCGACGCGAGCCCGGCGAGTCGACCAGCGGCTGATCGGCGCGCGCGGCGCGGGCCCGTGGCGGTCGCGCAGCTCACGCTTCAGCACCTTCCCGGTTGCGGTCCGGGGGAGGTCGTCGACGAACTCGATCGAGCGCGGAAGCTTGTACCCGGCGAGGCGCTCGCGGGCGAACGCGATGAGTTCCTCAGCGATCGGGGTGTGGCCGGCGGTGGGCACGACGAGCGCCTTCACGGTCTCGCCCCACCGCTCGTCCGGAACGCCGAAGACCGCAACCTCGGCGACAGCGGGATGACCCGCGAGCACCTCCTCGACCTCGACCGGGTACACGTTCTCGCCGCCGCTGACGATCATGTCCTTGATGCGGTCGGTGAGGAAGAGGTAGCCGTCGTCGTCGAGGTAGCCGCCGTCGCCCGTCCGTAGCCAGCCGTCGGGCGTCAGCGCCGCCGCCGTCTCTTGCGGCCGCTCGAAGTATCCCGCCATGACGTTCGGTGCACGCAGCCACACCTCGCCGATCTCGCCCGCTGCACGATCCGTGTGGGTCTCAGGATCCACGACCCGCAGCTCGACCCACGGGAGCGGCCTTCCCGGCCGCCCGCAGCAAGCCCTCGCGAGGCCCGTCCGGGTCGTGATCGTCCGGGTCGAGCTGCACGACGCCGCCGGTCGACTCCGTCAGGCCGTAGACGCCGAAGAGTTGACACCGGAACGTCCGCAGCGCCGCCTTGAGAACCGGCGTCGTGATCGGTGACGCGCCGTACGCGAGCGATCGCAACGCCGAGTAGTCGCGTTCGGCGGCGCCCGCGACGGCCGTCAGGCGCTGCAGCATCGTCGGCACCAGGACGGCGTTCGTGACCCGCTCGCGCTCGAGCGTCTCGAGCACCGCGTCAGGGGCGAAGTCGCGGACGAGGATCGTCGTCGCACCGTTCCACAGGCCGAGGTATGCCCATCCGATTCCGCCGACGTGGAACATCGGCAACGGCGTCATGCTGATCGTGTCGCCGTCGAACCCCCACAGCGTCGAGGCGGCCGCCGCGGCGGCCAGGTTGCGATGCGTCGTCAGCACGCCTTTCGGGACGCCCGTCGTCCCCGACGTATACATCTGGAGCACGGTGTCGCCGGGCGCGCCGCGTCCGCCCGGGTCGACCGGGTCGTGCGCCGCGACCAGCCGTTCGTACGCCTCGCCGAGCACGACGAGCTCGGGTTCGCGCGTGAGATCGGCTGCGACCTCGGCGTAGTCCTCGCCGGCGAGGACGACGCGGGCACGCGCGTCGGCGACGATCGCCCTCAGCTCCGGCGGCGCGAGACGCCAGTTCAGCGGGACGATGACCGCGCCGAGCTTGCTCGTGGCGAAGAGGAGCTCGACAACCTCGAGGCCCGTGCGATCCAGATGTGCGACGCGCGATCCCTCGCGCACGCCGAGCGCCCGCAGCGCTTGCGCGAGCCGGTTCGAGCGCTCGTCGAGCTGGGCGTACGTCAGGGCATGGTCACCGGCTCGGACGGCGACGTGGTCGCCGCGCCGCTCTGCATGCTCGCGTACGACGTCGGGGACGCAGACGCTGAGCGACTCCTCGCGCACGTGAGTTACAGGCTCTCTGTGATCCCGACCGCGGCCATCGCCGCGTGCGACTCTTCGACTGCGTAAGCCAGGATCATGAGGTCGCGCAGTTCGCCGCCGGCATCGCGCACGTGGTCCTTCAGGAGCGCCTCCGGGTCGAAGCCGTGGGAGCGGAACATCGCGATCGTCGGCTCCTGGTCGGCGACCACCTCGACGACCATCTTCGTCAAGCCGAGCTCGAGCGCTTGCAGAACTGCATGGCGCGCAAGTGCGCGACCGATCCCACGTCCGCGCCGTTCGGGATCGACGATCACGCGGACCTCGCCGACGTGACTCGACCAGCCTTGCAGAGGCACAACCGCGACGTAGCCGATGACAGCATCGCCGTCGACGGCGACCGACCTCGCCGCGCCCGGTCTGACCCACGCGTCCACGACCTCGGGATCGTCGACGTTCTCCTTGAAGAACGTGCGGTCGCCCTCCGGGATCCGGAGGAGAAAGCGCTCCATCGCATCCCGGTCGTCGGTCTGGATCGGCCGGATCTCCATCTCATCTCTCCTTCGGCGGGTCGAGTTCGGTGCTGTGAGCGACGATCCAGTCGCTGAGCGCCGGAAGGGTGTGGTTGAACGCGACCCGGCCGGTGGCAAACGTGACGTGGCCGCCCGGGAGGCGCAGCTCGTCGCGGCGCTCCGGCCGGCCGATGATGGTCGTTGCGGGCTCGGCTGCCTCGGGCGGCACGACATTGTCTTTGTCCGCGAACGCGTTGAGCACGTTCGCGCGGACGTCGCCGAGGTCAACGGTTCGCGTGCCGACGCGAACGCGGCCGGTCATGAGTGCGTTTCGCCGCACGAGCTCGTCGACGACCTCGCGGAGCGCCGCGCCGGGAAAGGGCACGTGGTCACGCGACCACTGTGACATCGCCTGGTAGCCCTCGACGAACGCGTCGTTCCACAGGTTCTCGAGCAGCGTTGCGTATTGAGTGACTTGCTTCGTCGGCGCCAGCATGAAGAAGCCGCTGTAGAGCGCGTCCGCAGGGACGTTCCCGGTTTCGTCGACGAGTTCGTCGGGGTTCAGACGGCCCTCGCGGACCGCGGCGATCATCGCGCCCATCGCGGAGTAGTCGACGGGCGACGCCATCAAGATCAGGTTTCGTACGGGCGCATCCGGGCCGGCGGAGTAGAGGCTTGCAAACGTCCCGCCGAGGCAATAGCCGGCAAGTGTCACCTCGTCGGCCTCGCTCTGGCGCCGGACGGCGGCGACTGCGCGCGGGAGGTACTCGTCGACGTAGGTCGCCAGTGTGTTGTCGGCGTCGCGCTCGTCGGCGACGCCCCAGTCGAGCATGTAGACGTCGTGTCCACGTCCGAGGAGGAACTCGACCGCGCTCGAACCGGGCCGCAGATCGAGGATGTAGCTCCGACTCACGAGGCTGTGCACGATCACCACCGGCGGCTGGTAGCGGATCGGCGTGGCGCTGCGGTAGCGCCAGAGCTCTGCGCGGTCACGACGCCAGACGACGTCCCGCGGCGTCGCGCCGACATTAGCCTTGGTCGTCGCATAGCGGACGCCGTTACGCGCGCGCAGGAGCGAGCGCTCGACATCTCGGTTGATTCGCGCGACGACGTTCAACGGGTTGAGCACCGAGGTCATTGCGGTTCCTCGGGTTTCGGCGGTGCATCGTTCTCCGCGCGGTCAGCGACCTCCTTCGCGACCTCGGCGAGAGTGCGCTCCACGCGCGAGAGCTGCTCGCGCAAACGACGAACGTCGCTGCTCGCGGGGAGATTCCAGGCGTGAAGCCACTCGCGGGAGAGGGTCTCGGTCGCCTGCAAGAGGCGCCGGTGCGCCCTCGTCGTCTGTGCGAGCAGATCGAAGTAGATGTCGCTCTTGACAAATGTCTCGACGTGGCTTCCGACCGCACGCTCGGCGCGTTGAACCACTCTGAGCCAAGTCGCCTGGTCCTGCGCCATCGCGCCAAGGTACACGGGCAATGTCCACAAATCAAGCTGAATTCAGTTCAAATTCGTGACTCGGGCGCCCTCTCCGCCGCGCACGCCCCCGAGCCGTACGATGGCGAGGTCTGCGATGCCCTGATACGAGGTCGGGGTGTCGGCAAGAAACGAACGTCTCCTGATGGCCGGAACGTCCTCCACGGCACACCGCGCTCCACCGTCGCGGGGAAGCCCGTCCGCGGGCGGCGGTCCATTCCCCCCGATCGCGGACTACGCCTTCCTGTCCGACTGCGAGGCGATGGCGCTCGTCGCGCCCAGCGGCGACGTCGAGTGGCTGTGCCTACCGCGGCCGGATTCGCCAAGTGTGTTCGGTGCGCTCCTCGACCGCGACGCAGGAAGCTTTCGGATCGGTCCGACCGACGTCGCCGTTCCGGCAGGGCGCCGGTACCTGCCGGGGACGATGGTGCTCGAGACGACCTGGATGACGCGGGCGGGGTGGCTGATCGTGCGCGATGCACTCGTCGTCGGACGCTGGCGTCACGAGGACGAACGCTCCCGGTCACACCGGCGCTCGCCCACCGACCACGACGCGGCGCACGTCCTCTTGCGGACCGTGAAGTGCGTGCACGGCTCCGTCGAACTGCAGCTCGAGTGCGAGCCTGTCTTCGACTACGGCCGATCGCCGGCGGAGTGGGTGTTCGCGGACGACGGGTACGGAACGGCAGTCGCGTCGGCGGAGGGCTCGCTCGTCGACCTCCGGCTGACGACGGACCTCAGACTCGGCCTCGACGGCTCCCGCGCACGCGCCCGGAGAACGCTCTCCGCGGGCGATCAGGTCTTTGCGGCGCTCGCATGGTCGGAGCATCCGCCCCCGTCGTCATTCGACGACGCATTCGATCGGATGGCCGAGACCTCCGAGTTCTGGCGCGAGTGGCTGAGCGCCGGCCGGTTTCCGGACCACCCCTGGCGCGAGCACCTGCAACGAAGCGCGCTCACCCTCAAGGGGCTCATCTTCGCCCCGACGGGAGCGATGCTCGCGGCGGCGACGACCTCGCTCCCCGAGGCGCCCGGCGGCGAGCGGAACTGGGACTACCGCTTCGCGTGGATCAGAGACTCGACCTTCGGCCTGTGGGGCCTCTACACGCTCGGGTTCGACTCCGAGGCGAACGACTTCTTCTACTTCGTCGCCGATGCCGCCGAGGGCGACGCCGATCTTCAGGTGATGTATGCGATCGATGGGAAGCGCGAGCTGCCCGAGGAGACGCTCGATCACCTCGGCGGCTACGACGGCGCACGACCGGTTCGGATCGGCAACGCGGCGTACCGTCAGCGTCAGCACGACGTGTGGGGCGCCTTGCTCGACTCTGTGTATCTACACGTGCGTTCACGTGAGTACCTGCCGGAGCGGGTCTGGCCGACGCTCCGTCGCCAGGTCGAGAGCGCGCTCGCCGCGTGGCGCGAGCGCGACCGAGGGATGTGGGAGGTGCGCGGCCGGCCGCAGCACTTCACGTCGTCGAAGCTCTTCTGCTGGGTCGCCGCCGACCGCGGCGCCCGGCTCGCCGCCGTTCACGACGAGCTCGAGCTCGCCGAACGCTGGGCCGCAGCGGCGGCGGAGATCCACGCCGACATCTGCGCACGTGGCGTCGACGATCGCGGCGTCTTCGTCCAGCACTACGAGACGGATGCCCTCGACGCGTCTCTCTTGCTCATGCCGCTCGTGCGGTTCCTTCCGCCGAGCGACGAACGGATTCGGGCGACAGTGAACGCCATCGCGGACGAGCTGACGGTGGACGGGCTCGTGCTGAGATATCGCGTCGACGAGACCGATGACGGGCTTCTGGGTGAGGAGGGAACGTTCACGATCTGCTCGTTCTGGCTCGTCTCGGCCCTGGTCGAGATCGGTGAGGTCGAACGTGCACGGAAGCTCTGCGAGAAGCTGCTCACACTCGGGAGCCCGCTGCAGTTGTTCGCCGAGCAGATCGACCCTGCGACGGGACGCCATCTCGGGAACTTCCCGCAGGCGTTCACCCACCTCGCGCTCATCAACGCGGTCGTTCATGTCGTACGAGCGACCCGCCGCTCGGCGGGAGAAAGCCGCGTGACGCGACAGGCGGCTCCGCGTCCCCATCCATGACGGTCGCGAACGTCGATCCGGGCAGTCGCGCCGCCGACGAAGCGTCCTCGGGCGAGCCGGCCGGCGCGAGCAGACCCACGGCGCACTTTCCCGCGATCGGCGACCTCGCATTCCTGTCGGACGGCGAGGTCGCCGCTCTCATCGCACCCACCGGGAATGTCGAGTGGCTGTGCCTGCCGGTCATCGACTCGCCGAGCGTGTTCGGGACACTCCTCGATCGTGGCGCCGGACGTTTTCGCGTCGCGCCGCCGGGCGCCACGGTTCCCGCCGGCCAGCGATACCTCCTGGCGAGCATGGTCGTAGAGACGACCTGGATGACCGCGACGGGTCTCCTCATGGTTCGCGACGCGTTGGCGCTCACATCGTGGCGTCACGCCGAACGATCCACCGGGCAGTTGCGGCCGCCGGGTGACACGCAGGCGGCGCACGTGCTGCTGCGGACGTTCAAGTGCGTCCACGGAGCCGTCGACGTCGTCGTCGAATGCGAGCCGATGTTCGACTATGGCGCCGTGCCCGCACGCTGGTCCTACGACGGCTCGGGCTACCACCATGCCACCGCCCATGGCGCGGAGCATTCACCGGACTTGCGCCTCGAAACGAGCCTCCGGCTCGGGTTCGAAGGCGGCCGCGCCGCGGCGAGGACGCGGCTGCGGCAGTCGGAGCGTGCGTTTCGTCGCGCTCTGTTGGAGCGACGGCGTCGCGCCGTCCAGCGTCGACGAGGCGTTCGCTGCGGTCGAAGCGACCTCCAACCACTGGCGGCGCTGGGTCGGCGGCGGTTCGTTCCCGGACCACCCGTGGCGCGTGCACCTCCATCGCAGTGCGCTCACCCTCAAGGCACTCACCCACGCCCCGACCGGCGCGGTCGTGGCCTCCCCGACCACCTCACTGCCGCGCGTCCCCGGCGGCCGCCGTAACTGGGACCTCCGGTACTCGTTCGTCCGCGAGTCCGCCTGGGCGCTCCGCGCGCTGTATGCGCTCGGATTCGCCTGGGAGGCCGACGACTTCCTGTCCTTCCTGGTCGAGACGACGTCGACCGACCGTCCTCTCCAGAACTTCGTTCGCGTGACCGGCGATGACGCTCCCGAAGAGATCGAGCTCGCGCACCTGACCGGGTACGACGGCGCCCGGCCGGTTCGCGCCGGAAACGCAGCAGCGCGGTATGCCCAGCACGACGTTCCCGGCGCGTTGCTCGACGCCGCCGTCGTCCCGGCGCTCGCGCGACGTCAGCTCTCCAACAGCGTGTGGCGGCTTGTCCGCCGCGAGGTCGAGAACGTCGTCGAACGCTGGGGCGAGCCGGACCAGGGCATATGGTCGCTTCGCGCCGCGCCGCAGCACTACACCACGTCGAAGGTGATGTGCTGGGTGGCGGTCGACCGCGGCGCCTGGCTCGCCGATCTCCGCGGCCGGTCCGAGCAGGCGCACGAGTGGCGGGCGACTCGCGACGAGATTGCCGCCGACGTGCTCACGCGAGGCATGGGCACCCAGGGCACGTTCAAGGAGCACTACGACTCGGACGAGCTCGATGCGTCGCTTCTCATCATCGCGCTCGTCGGCTTCCTGCCCCCGGATGACGAGCGCGTGCGGCGGACGGTGCTCATGATCGAACGCGAGCTCAGCGCCGGCGGGCTCGTGCTCCGCCGACGCACGCAGCGTGGCGAGCCGATCGTCGGCGAGGCCGTCACGGTGTGCTCGTGGTGGCTCGTCGCGGCGCTCACGACGATAGGCGAGCTCGATCGTGCCCGAGGGCTCGCCGAGCGCCTGCTGGCGTACGGCGGCCGCCTCGGGCTCTATGCAGAGCACATCGATCCGCACTCCGGGCGGCAACTCGGGAACTTCCCGCACGCGTTGACGCACCTGGCGCTGATCGACGCCCTTCTGCGCCTCATGCGTGCCGACGCCAGGCCGTGACCCACTGGCTCGTCTGACCGGTTGTCGCTCTAATACGTCGGCGCCGGGTGAGACGATCGCGCGACGCCGTCGCGAACAGCCGCGTCGGCGACGGCTGTCGCCACGGACGGCACGACATCACGGTTGAACACGCTCGGGACGACGTAGTCGGGCGCAATCTCGCTGTTGGGAATGGTGGCCGCGATGGCTCGCCCGGCGGCGATCTCCATCCCGGGCGTGATTGTCGAGGCGCGGATGTCCAGAGCTCCTCGGAAGACTCCTGGGAAGGCCAGGACGTTGTTGATCTGGTTGGGGTAGTCGGAGCGTCCGGTCGCGACGACCGCCGCGAGGTCGGCGATGTGCTCCGGACTGATCTCTGGTGTCGGATTCGCCATCGCGAACACGATTGCGTCAGCGGCCATCGACTCGATGCCGCGTCGTGTAACAGCCCCGGGCTGGGAGAGCCCGATGAAGACGTCGGCACCCGCGAGTACGTCGTCGGCAGCTCCGGAAAGTCCTTCCGGGTTCGTCTCTTCTGCGTAGCGTCGTTTCGGTTCGCTGAGAGCAGACCGGCCGGAATGAATCGCGCCCTGCCGGTCGCAGCCGACGATCTGCTCAACGCCACAGCTCTGCAGGACGCGGGTCACGGCAACTCCCGCGGCCCCGACGCCGGTGATGACCACGCGAATGTCTTCGAGGCGCTTGCCGACAACCTGGAGCGCGTTGACGAGCGCGGCGAGGACCACTATTGCGGTGCCGTGCTGATCGTCGTGGAAGACCGGTATGTCGAGACTGTCTCGCAGCCGCTCCTCGATCTCGAAGCATCGCGGTGCCGAGATGTCCTCGAGATTGATTCCGCCGAATCCCGGAGCGATGGCTTCGACCGTCGCGACGATTGAATCGGGATCCTTCGTCGCCAGGCAAAGCGGCCACGCGTCGACGCCGCTGAACTCCTTGAACAGGAGGGCCTTGCCCTCCATGACCGGCAGAGCGGCCTCGGGTCCGATGTCGCCGAGCCCGAGCACGGCGCTGCCGTCCGTGACTACCGCCACGGTGTTGCGCTTGACCGTCAAGTTCCAGACGTGTTCGACGTCGTCCGCAATGGCTTGGCAGACGCGAGCGACGCCTGGTGTGTACGCCATCGAGAGGTCGTCGCGTGTCCGTAGCGGGGCGTTTGCCGACATGTGGATCTTGCCTCCGAGATGGAGGAGGAACGTGCGGTCGGAGACGTGCTCGACTTCGGCGGCTGCCACCGCTCGGCAGGCCTGCACGATCGCGTCCGCGTGTTCAGCGTCCGTGGCGAAAACACTGATATCCCGGACCTTGTGTCTCGACTCGACGCGAACGAGATCGATCGCGTCCAATTGACCGCCGGCATCGGCAATTGCGCGGGCAAGATCCGCGAACGCTCCGGGACTGTCCTCGAGGCGAACACGAAGCGTCAAACTGAAGGAAGCGGAATAGTGCGCGCTCACGTCTTCAATTTAACTTGTGTCACCCATCGAGCAATCGCAGCAGGCCCGGGCACGCGCGAGTATCGGCTATGCAGTTCGTAGGTCGCGTGCTTTGGACGAAGGAATCCCGCCGCGTTCCACGAGGAGCTCGAGCACGGACGGGTCGGGGCGGAGCGAGCCGCGCTCGATGGCGTGCGCGAGCTCCACGACCAGCTCGTTGACCGGTGCGCGGCGGCCGAGCCGCCGAAGCGTGCGCACCCGTGCCCGTTGATGTCGTCGACCTCGCTGCGGCGGCCCTTCAGCCAGTCCTGGAGGATCGTCGTCGTCACCGAAACCTCACAAACTCTCGAAGCGCCTCCCAAGATGTCTCGGCCGACACCCCCCATGTAACCAAACTCAACAAAGCCGGCTCACCCCGAAGCTCCTGAGGCCTCCTCCCGACCAGCCCACCCCCCTACACACCGCCCCCCCTCACCCAGACCCCCCCCTCTCCTCTCGACGATCTCGACCGTACCGCTGTGCTGCAGGAGCGAGGCGATCTCCTCCTCGCGGCCACGCGTGGCAGCGTCGATGCCTCCGACCGCGAACCACGAGCGTCCCGGGCCCGAGTGGCGCTCGACGATGCCCGGGACCATCAGTGCCGAGGTGATCTCGATCACGGCGCCCATTGTTCGCTCCGCTCCCACCACCTCGGCGACGGTGCTCGTGGTCATTCCGTTCTGAACGCCGGCCATCAGCCCGTTCGGGCGGAGATAGGGCGCGATCAGGTGCGCCGCCCAGCGAGTGTCGTAGGCCTTCACGAGCAGGAGGACGACGTCGAACGTGTCCCGCAGCGTCGCGACTTCGCAGAGATGGAGCGTTCGGACAGGAGGACGCGCACAGCCTCCAAGGAGGGCCGGATGTATCCCTCAGCCGTTCACAACGTCTGTGGGCAGCTCAGCTAGACGGCTGTGGTGCGGGCCG
>CAWJZQ010000005.1:0-175707 GCA_963847415.1 uncultured Thermoleophilia bacterium
GCAGCCAGTCGTCCATGCGCTTCCCCATGTATTCGGGGACCCACTGGACCTTCGCGTTCTCCTCGAGGAGCTTCGGCCGGATCTCCTCGACCGAGATGAACCAGTCGTCGGAGAGGCGGAAGATCAGCGGCGTGTCGCAGCGCCAGCAGTGCGGATAGGCGTGCGTGTACAGGCCCGACTCGACGAGCGAGGCCCTGCTCGCCGAGGCCGTCCGATGATCTGGTCGGCGGACTCGGCCGTCGACAGCCCGTGCAACCAGCCGTAGTCCTCGTAGAAGCGGCCCGACTCGTCGACCGGCGTGAGCACGTCGAGGTCGTGCACCTTGCGAGAGCTCGAAGTCCTCGCCGCCGCAGCCCGGCGCGATGTGCACGACGCCGGTGCCCTGGTCCATCGTCACGTCGTCCCACGGGATCACGCGGTGCTCGACGGCGGCGCCCGGCGCGAGGTCGTCGAACGGCCCGCGGTAGCGCCAGCCGACGAGCTCCGAGCCCCGCAGCGCTCGACAAACCTGTCGTCGGGGAAGAGCGCGACCGCGACCCACTCGCCGTTCTCCCGCCGGCCGTACTCCTCGTCCGGGATGCACGGCGGCGGCGACGTTCGCGGGCAGCGTCCACGGCGTCGTCGTCCAGACGACGAGCGACTCGCCTTGCGGTCGAGCAGCGGAAGCCGCACGAAGAGCGACGGGTCGGCGCGTTCCTGGTAGACGCCGGACTGCGTCAGCTCGTGCTGGGAGAGCGACGTCCCGCAGCGCGGGCACCACTCGGTCGAGCGGTGGCCCATGTAGAGCCAGCCGCGCTCGTTCACGCGCTTCAGGAACTTCCAGATGTACTCGATGTTCGTGTCGCTGAACGTGAAGTAGTCATTGCCCCAGTCCATCCACTGGCCGAGCCGCTTCGAGCCGCGCGTCAGCTCCTGCGACGACCAGACGACGACGTCGCGGCACTTGCGCGCGAACTTCTCGAGGCCGTACTCCTCGATCTCGCGCTTCGAGTTCAGCCCCAGCTCGCGCTCGACGCCGACCTCGATCCAGAGCCCCTGGCAGTCGAAGCCGTTCTGGTAGCGCTGGTCGAAGCCGCGGAGCGCCTTGTAGCGCTGGAAGACGTCCTTCAGCGTCCTGCCCCAGGCGGTGTGGACGCCGAGCGTCTTGTTCGCCGTGACCGGGCCGTCGACGAACGACCAGTGCGGGCCGCCGCGGTTGCGCTCCCGCAGGGCGTCGAACGTCTTCTCCCGCTCCCAGACGTCCAGGATCTCCAGCTCCAGTGCCGGATGATCCGGTTTGTCCGAAAGCGCCGTAAACATGCGTGCGATCGTAGCGAGCGGGGAAGAATCCCCTCTCCCAGCGCGTTGAACCAGGTGCAGCAACCAGACGAAAGGAACCAATGGCAACCGACGTAACAAGCGACACCTTCGAGGACGAGGTCCTGAAGACCGACGGCAAGGTGATCGTCGACTTCTGGGCCGAGTGGTGTGGCCCCTGTCATGCGGTCTCACCGGTGCTCGACCGGATCTCGGACGAGCACGAGCGTCAAGCTCGTCAAGGTGAACATCGACGAGCAGCAGGACCTGGCGCAGCGCTACGGCGTCGCGTCGATCCCGTTCATGGTGCTCTTCGAGAACGGCGAGCCTCAGGCGTCAGCCATCGGCGCGATGCCGAAGGGCTCCCTCGAGAAGGCTCTCGGTCTGGCGGCGGTGGAGGCCTAGGCCTCCCCGCTCCCTACCCCTTCGACGCCTCGACCTTCTCGTCACTCGGCACGGGCGCGATGGCGCGCACCGTGTTCTCGTCAGGGAGGCTGAGCACGCGCATCCCGTGCACGAACGTCACGGCACCGCCGAGCCAGCCGCCGGCCGAGAGGCAGACGAACCCGAGCAGCGTCAGCACGAACGGCGCCGGTCGTCACCTCGTGGTCGACGTAGCCGCCGTGGCCTGCGAGCGCCGCGATCAGGAAGACGACGGTCGCGGTCACCATCGCCGACAGGTGCAGCGTCGCGGTTTTCCAGAGCTCGGTGCCGCGCTTGATCTTCAGCCAGTCGAGCAGGCCGGTGAGCGCGGTGAAGACGGTCGTCACGAGGCCGACGACGAGCGCGAGCCACCAGGCTTGCGCGAACGCGTGCTCCGCGACCCCGACCTTGCTCAGCACGGACGCGAGCGTCGCGAACGTGTAGATCCCGATCGTCGCGTCGGTCAGCGGTGGGTGAAGCGGGTGGCCGGGCAGGCCCTCGACCAGGTAGCTCGGCTTGAATTCCGCCACTCCGGCGGAGCGTTACCGCCGTGCCCGGCCTGCAAACCTACGCCGAGGCTTCGTCGAGAAAGCTGAGGAAGGCCAGGTGCTTGGCGAGGTACGCCTCGATCGCCTGCACACCGCCTTCGGCCCAGTCCTCGACCCACGTGCTCGAGAGATCGTCTTCGATCCTGTGAAAAGTGCCGCAGTCTTCCATGAGAAGATGATCGACGTTCGTGCGGATGGCCGCATGAGCCGAATGGCCCATTTCGATCGATCGCCCAGCCCACGCGCATGGGCCAGGTATAAGGCTGCGGCATGGCTTCCTTCCTGATCGTGAACCCCCATTCGGGGGACGGCGGGCCCGACGAGCTCGTCGCCGAGGCGCAGCGGCGCGGGATCCGCACACATGTGCTCCGCGAGGGCGACGACCCGGCGCAGCTCGCACGCGAAGCGGATGCGGATGCGCTCGGGATGGCAGGAGGCGACGGGTCGCTCGCGCCGGTGGCCGAGATCGCGATCCAGCGCGACCTGCCGTTCGCGTGCATCCCGTTCGGGACGCGCAATCACTTCGCCCGCGACATCGGGCTCGACCGCGACGACCCGGTCGCCGCGCTCGGCGCGCTCGTCGACGGCGAGGAGCGCCGGATCGACGTCGGCCGCGGGAACGACCGCCTCTTCCTGAACAACGTCTCGCTGGGCCTCTACGCGCAGCTCGTGCACCGCCGCGAGGAGCACCGCCACCGGCGCGCCGCGTTCGCGCGGCTCCGCGCGCTCGCGATCCTCGCCACGCACCGCACGCCGCTCGGGATCACGCTCGACGGGCAGCGGATCGACGCACGCGTGGTGCTCGTCTCCAACAACGCCTACGCGCTCGACGTGCTCTCGGTCGGCGAGCGGGAGCGCGTCGACGAGGGGCGGCTGCACTTCTACGCCCTCTGCGGCGTGCTCCGCTCGTCATGGGAGGAACGGAGCGGCGACGCAGCTCATGGTCGACGCGGCGGCGAGCCCGTTGCACGCGGCCGTCGACGGCGAGCCGGACACGCTCGAGACGCCGATCGAGTTCCGGGTCGAGCCCGGCGCGCTACGCGTCCTGCTGCCGCGCGGCCCACGCGCGTAGCACGTGCTCCTGGCCGGGGAACGCCATCTCCTGCGGCAGCTCGTCGCGCGCGAACCAGCGCAGCTCGTCGACGTCGTCCGCCGGCTCGGGCTCGCCTTCGCCGCGCACGATCCACGTCACCGAGAAGACGTGCTTCTCGCCGTACGGCTCGATGTCGATCCGCATCAGCTCGACGGGCTCGACGTCGAGCCCGGTCTCCTCGCGAAACTCGCGGCGCAGTCCGTCGGCCGGGTCCTCCGTCTCGCCGAGGAAGCCGCCGGGCAGGTCCCAGTGGCCGCGCCGCGGCTCGAGCGCACGGCGGGCGAGCAGCACGCGCCCGTCGCGCTCGAGGATCCCCTGCACGCCCGGGGCCGCGTTCGCCCAGTAGCGTTCCGCGCAGGTCGCGCATGCGAGATGGTCGTCGGCCGGGACGAGGTCGCCGCCGCAGCGCGGACAGAACCGCCAGTTGTCGAGCGCACCCACGAGGAGGACATGATGGAGAATCCCGAGCCCACGGAGACCGAGCAGGAGCTGGCCGGGACGGAGCGGCACCAGGAGGAAGAGGACATGCGCGGCACGCCGGACGCCGACGAGGACAACCTGCCGACCGAGGACGAGTAGCGCGTGGCGCGCGTGATCCTGCTCCACTCGGCACTCGGCGACTCGCGCCTCTGGAAGCGACAGGTGCCGGCGCTCGAGCGGGAGCACCACGTGCTCGCGCCCGGACCTGCCCGGCTGGGGCGACAACCCGATGCCGGCCGAGCCCTACTCGTTCGTCGACTTCGTCGCCGAGCTCCTGCCCGGCGTGCTGGTCGGCAACTCGTTCGGCGGCGCGATCGCGCTGCGCACCGCCCTCGCGCATCCGGACAGGGTCGAGCGCCTCGTGCTGGTCGGCTCGGGCCTCCCCGCGTGGGACTGGACCGAGGAGATGCGGACGCACTTCGCCGCCGAGCAGGAGGTGTTCGAGGCCGGCGACCTCGACGGCGCCGCCGAGCTGAACATGGAGTTCTGGGTCAAGCCGGAGCACCGCGACGAGGTGCGTCCCCAGCAGCGGCGGGCGCTGGAGCTGCAGAGCGCGCACGAGGAGCCGGAGCTCCTGTGGCCCGAGCTGCCGCCGCTCTCGTCGCTCGAGCTGCCGACGCTCGTGGTCGTCGGAGCCGACGACCACGCGGACTTCCAGGCGATCGCTCAGCACCTCGCGGAGCAGATCCAGGACGCCGAGCTCGTCGTCGTCCCGGGCGCCGGCCACCTCGTCGGCGTCGACCAGCCCGAGGAGTTGAACGCCTTGCTGCTCGAGTTCCTGTCCGAATAGGACGGTTGTGTAGCTGTACAGCTACGTCGGTCCGAAAAGGACGCTTGTGTAGCTGTACAGCTACGGCACTTCGGCGAGAACGGCGTCGGCGAGCCGCGGCCAGGCCTCGACGGCCCAGTCGCCGAAGGCCAGGTCCGTGAGGCACGCGAGCGCGACGCCGGCCTCCGGGTCGACCCAGAGGAACGTGCCGCTGCGGCCGAAGTGGCCGAACGTGCGCGGGGAGTTGCGCGCGCCCGTCCAGTGCGGCGACTTGGCGTCGCGCAGCTCGAGCCCGAGTCCCCAGTCGTTCGGCTCCTGGCGGCCGAAGCCCGGGCAGCACGCCGGCGAGGCCGGGGAACTGCACGGTGCTCGCCTCCGCGAGCGTCTCCCCGGCGATGCGCGTCGGTCGCAGCAGCTCGCGCGCCAGTTCGACCAGGTCCGCGAGCGTCCCCTCCACGCCGGAGCCGGCCGACCCGGACAGGACCGCGCCGGTCGTCGACCACACGGAGGCGAAGTACTCCGCGAACGGCATCTCGGCCCGCTCCTCGACGTGCGCGGCGGCGACCTCGAAGCCGTAGTTCGAGTAGATCCGCCGCGTGCCGGGGCGCGCGATCGGCGCTCCCGCGTCGAAGGGCAGGCCGGAGGCGTGTGCGAGCAGATGGCGGAAGGTCGATCCGGGCGGCCCGGCGGGCTCGTCGAGGTCGACGATCCCCTCCTCGGCGGCGACGAGCATCGCGACGCTCGTCGCGAGCTTCGTGACCGACGCCCACGGGAAACGGCGGCCCGTGTCGCCGTGACTCGCCTCGACCGCGCCGGTGACCGCGACCGCCGCGTGGTCGCACGGCCACTCCTCGATCTGGCGCAGCGCGTCCACGGCGGCGACACTACCCGCGTGGAGCGTCAGCACATCTCGTCCGGCGCCGCCTTCGAGGACCGCGTCGGCTACTCGCCGCGCCGTGCGTGTCGGCGACCACGTCTGGGTCTCCGGCACCGCGCCGATCATGCCGGGCGACGCCGATCCGCCCGCGACGGCCTACGAGCAGGCGCAGGTCTGCCTGCGGATCATCGAGCGCGCGCTCGCCGAGGCCGGCGCCTCGCTCGACGACGTCGTCCGCACGCGCATCTACGTCACCGACGCCGCGTCGATCGACGACGTCGGGCGCGCACACGCCGAGGCGTTCGCGACCGCGCGCCCCGCGACGACGGGGATCGTCACGCAGCTGCTCGATCCCCGTTGGCTGGTGGAGATCGAGGCCGAAGCGGTGATACTCCAGCGATGAAGCAGATCTTCCCGCCCTCGATCACCGGCAAGGGCGCGCAGAGCACGGCCGGCGCGAACGCGAGCGTGCTCGATCACGCGTTCGGGCGCGGCGACCCCTACACGCTCGGCGTCGAGGAGGAGTACATGCTGCTCGACCCCGAGACGTGGGACCTCGTGCAGCACATCGACTCGGTGCTCGCGGCGGCCGCGGACGGGGAGCACGAGGACCGGATCCACGCCGAGCTGATGCAGTCCGTGCTCGAGGTGACGACGCCGGTCTGCCGCAGCGCGGCCGACGCGTACCGCGCGCTCTCGCAACTGCGCGGCTACGTCGCCGAGATCGCGCGCTCCGAGGGCTGCCGCTTCGGCTCCGCCGGCACGCATCCGTTCAGCCTCTTCGAGCGCCAGCGCATCACCGCGCGCGACCGCTACCGGCAACTCGTCGACCAGCTGCAGTACATCGCGCGTCGCGAGCTGATCTTCGGGATGCACATGCACGTCGCGGTCGACGACGCCGAGAAGGTGATCCAGGTGATGAACGGGCTGCTCGTGCACCTGCCGCAGCTGCTCGCGCTGTCGGCGAACTCGCCGTTCTGGCGCGGCGAGCCGACCGGGCTTTCCTCGAGCCGGCAGATGATCTTCGCGGCCTTCCCGCGCTCGGGGCCGCCGCCGCGATTCCGCGACTACGCGGACTACGCAGAGGTCGTCGGCCAGCTGGAGCGCACCGGCTGCATCGCCGACTACACGCACATCTGGTGGGACATCCGCCCGCACCCGCGGCTCGGCACGATCGAGATGCGTGTCTGCGACGCGGTCACGCGGCTCGAGGACGTCGTCGCGATCGCCGCGTTCTTCCAGGCGATCGTGAAGATGTACTGCGAGCAGTACGAGAGCGGGCGCGAGATCCCGAGCTGGCACCGGATGCTGACGACGGAGAACAAGTGGCTCGCGGCGCGCTACGGGCTGGAGGCGCCGATCATGGATCTCGCTACCGGCCGGCGCAACCGCGTCCCGGTCGCGCAGCTGATCCGGCGCACGCTGCGCGACATCGAGGGGCACGCCCGCGAGCTCGGATCGGAACGTGAGCTCGAAGGGATCCGCGAGATCCTCTCGGGCGGCAACGGCGCCGATCGTCAGCTCCGCGTCTGGAACGCGAACCGCGACATCGTGGAGGTCGTACGCGAGGTGTCGCTTGCGACCGAGGCGGCGGCTACCGCACCGGTAACGCCGTAACGCGGCTCTGCTTGCCCACGACCCACAGGCGCGTCCGGTCGGGTGAGTAGCCGAGCGCGACCGCCTGCCGCGCCTCGCCCTCGACGACGGTGCGGTGTCCGAGCGAGACGAAGAAGATCCGTCCGCCGACCCCGACGGCGATGTGCGCGCCGTCGGGCGACACGGCGGACACCGCCGACACCGGCCCCGAGCTCGCGCCGTAGTGGTCGCGCGCGAAGCGGAACGCGGTGCGAACCTTCCGGGTGCCGACGTCGATGCCGACGACACGTCCGAAGCCGGGGCTGACCGCCCAGAGCGTCCGGCCGTTCGGTGAGAGGCTCATCGTCCACGTCGTGCCCGCACCGAAGTCTCCCGAGCCCGGCAGGTCGATGCACCGCGCGGCCGACGTGCGCAAGTCGAGCTGGTGCACCATCGCGCCGCCGTCGGCGGCGAGATAGAGCGTGAACAGGTAGCGACCGTCGCGCGAGGCGAGGCGCTCCCAAGCGCTGCCCCAGATCGTCGAGCTCCCCTTCGGGTCCTTGAGCGGCTTCGGGTCGAGCCGCTGCGCGGCGAGGTCGTAGCGGCGGATCTCGTAGCCGCGCGCGAGATAGTGGACGAGGTACAGCGTGTGGCCGCTGAGCGCGTCGAAATCCCACCCCTTTCCGGGGAGATCGAGCGAGGTCGAGCCCGTCCTCGAGACGACGACCATGCTCTGCCCCTGCGCGCGCTGCATCAGCACGGCGCGCGCTGCCGTCCTGCGAGACGCCGACGAGCGAGAACGTGTCGACCTTGCCGGGGAACGTCGCCTTGCCGGTGGCGGCGCCGGTGACCGCGTCGTGCCACGTCACCTCGTGGGCGGCGCTCTGCTCGACGAGCGTGCGGCCGTTCAGGATCCCCGACGGGAGATTCCACTTCACCTTGCCGGTGCGGAGGTCGACGATCTGCGCGACGCCGTTGAAGCCGTTCGGGCGGGCGGCGAGCAGCCCGTCGCCGACGGCGGCGCCGCTCGCGGCACAGTCGAGCGGGCTGCAGTACGCGCCGGGCGCGGCGCCGGGAAGGGCGGCCGCGGCGAGCGCGAGGCCGATCAGGAGCAGGCGCTTCACGACGGATCTACGTTCGCGGGACCGCGCGAGGTCCGTCGAGCGTATGGACCTCATGAGATTCCCCCGCCGTAGAGTCACCGGGTGTCGGAGCGCAGTGTGTCGGAGCGCGCCTGGATCAGGGGTGCCCAGCAGGGGTCTGTCGCCGACCTCGAGCACCTGTTCCGCGAGCACTGGCCCCGCGCGTACCGGGCTGCGCAGCTCGTCACCGGCGATGCGGCGGCCGCGGAGGACATCGCACAGGAGGCGTTCCTGGCCGCCATCCGCAACCTGGACCGCTTCGACCGCCGCCGGCCCTTCGGCCCCTGGCTCCACCGCATCGTCGTCAACCGCGCGATCGACTGGACGCGCGCGCGGAAGCTCCGCGGCGAGGTCGAGCTCGGCGACTACCTCCCGGCACCGCCGGCGCCCGAGCTCGACGGCAGCGCGCTGCGCCGCATCTCCGAGCTCTCGCCGGAGCACCGCGCGGTCGTCGTGCTCCGCCACCTGCTCGAGTACACGCCCGGGGAGATCGCGAAGATGCTCGACCTCCCGCGCGGTACCGTCAACTCGCGGTTGCGCCGCGCTCTCGACTCGATGAAGGACGACGACGCATGAGCGACGCGGAGGAACGGGCCTGGGAGGTCGTCCGCCGCGCGTTCGACGGAGCGCACGCCGCAACCACGGCGCGACCGCAGCCACCGGCTGACGGTCGGGATCGTGGTCGCTGCGCTCGCCGTCGCGGCGCTCGCGATCGCGTCTCCGCCCGGCCAGGCGGTCTTCGAGCGGATGCGCGAGGCGGTCGGCGTCGAGCACGCTGAGCCGGCGCTGTTCTCGCTGCCGAGCCCGGGGCGGCTGCTCGTCGTCTCGACCGGCCACGGCGGAGTCTGGCTCGTGCACGCGAACGGCTTCAAGCGCCGCATCGGGCCGTACGAGGACGCGCAGTGGTCGCCCCACGGGCTCTACCTCGTGGCGACGACCCGGAACGCGCTCATCGCGCTCGACGAGGACGGCGATGTGCGCTGGACGTTGCCGCGCCGCGACGTCTCGTCGCCGCGCTGGGAGGGCACGCGCACCGACACGCGGATCGCGTACTTCGCGGCGAGCGGCCTGCGCGTCGTCGCGGGCGACGGCTCCGGCGACCGGCTGATCGACGCGCACGCACTCGACGTCCCCGCCGCGTGGGATCCCGGGCGGCTGCACACGGTCGCGTACTTCTCCGGCGGCTCGGTGGTGCTGCGCGACACCGACACGGGGCGAGTCCTGTGGCGGAGGCCGATCGGCGTCCTCCCGGCGGAGCTCGCGTGGTCGGCGGACGGGAAGCTGCTCGCGGTGCGGTCGGGGCGCCGCGATCGTCGTGCTCGGGGCGGACGGACGGCCGCGCCGGACGATCTCGACGCTCACCTCGCGCTTCACCGGCATGGCGTTCGAGCCGGGCTCGCACCGCCTCGCGGTCACTCTGCGGCTCCCCGGTCGCAGCGAGGTGCGCCTGTTCGACGTCGACCATCCGGGCCGCGCGCGGCTCCTCTTCGCGGGCCCCGGGGTCTTCGGCGGCACCGTCTGGTCGCCGGACGACCGCTGGCTGCTCGTCTCGTGGCCGACGGCCGACCAGTGGGTTTTCATCCAGGGCTCGCGCGTGCGCGCGGTCGGGAACATCCGCGAGCAGTTCCCACGGAAGGATCACCTCGGGCCGACGCTCGAGATCGACCAGCGCTGGTGTTGCTAGCCTCGGCGCGTGCTGCAGGCGGGCGACCGGATCCCCGACACGACGGTCTTCCTCGGCCCGAACGAGCCGGTCACCACGGCCGAGCTGCTCGAGGACGGCCCGAAGCTGCTCGTCTTCTACCTGTTCGACTGGAGCTCCACGTGAACGAACGAGATGGAGCTCCTGCGTGACAGGAGAGCGGACTTCGACGCGTTGGGCGTGCAGCCGGTCGGCATCTCGCGCGACTCGCCGTGGTGCCACATCGCGTGGACACAGGCGCTCGACCTGAACTTCGGGCTGCTCTCGGACTTCAACGGCGAGACGGTGCGCGCCTTCGGGATCGGCTTCGAGTTCCGCGGCTTCCACGACGTCTCGCGCCGGAGCGCGTTCCTCGTCGACGAGACGGGGATCGTGCGCAACGCGTGGTACTACGAGACCGCGGACGTGCCGGATCCCGAGGAGTGGCTCGAGGCCTGCCGCGCGTTGCCGCGCGCCGGCTGAACGCGACACGATCTCGGGTTCACGAGCGGGATCGCGCTCAGACCGACGGACGTGATGCCGCTCACGCACCGGGACAAGTACACGATGCTCGTGCAGTCGACCGTCGCGCCGCGCTCTTCGGCTGATCGTCGCGCGCGCGGTGAACGCGTTTACGTAGCCGCGACCTCGCTGCGCCGCGGCAGCACCCAGCCCGGCCGCGGGAAGTGGCACGTGTAGCCGTTCGGGATAGCGCTCGAGATAGTCCTGGTGCTCGGGCTCCGCCTCCCAGAACGGCCCCGCCGGCGTGACCTCGGTCACGACGTTGCCCGGCCAGAGCCCGGAGGCCTCGACGTCGGCGATCGTGTCCTCGGCGACGCGGCGCTGCTCGTCGTCGACGTAGAAGATCGCCGAGCGGTAGCTCATGCCGATGTCGTTGCCCTGGCGGTTGAGCGTCGTCGGGTCGTGGATCTGGAAGAAGAACTCGAGCAGCTCGCGGTACGAGGTCTGCTCGGGGTCGAAGACGATCTCGATCGCCTCGGCGTGCGTGCCGTGGTTGCGGTAGGTGGCGTTCGGGACGTCGCCGCCGCGTGTAGCCGACGCGCGTCGAGACGACGCCCGGGCGCCTGCGGATCAGGTCCTGCATGCCCCAGAAGCAGCCGCCGGCGAGGATGGCCTTCTCGGTCGTCTCGGTCATGGCGCCACTGTACTCCTGCGGTGGCGGGTGGCCGAGGAGCTGCACGCAACGCTCACGTCACCCGTGCTGCGGGTCCGGTTCGACCTCCGGCAGCTTCGACATCAGCGCCCGAATCCGAACGAGCACGTCGGCTTCCTCGTGCCCGAAGTCGTCGAAGAACGAATGGAGCGCAGCGCGGAGAAGGCGGAGTTCGTCGTCGGTGAGCTCGACCACGTGCACGGCCGAGAGACTAACGCGCCGCTCGCGGTCGACGTGCGCCGGAGGAGCCGCCGCACGCTCCGGCCGATGCGGGCGGGAACGCAGGAACCTGGGTTGGCGCGCAGTGTCTCGACAGGACGATCCTCGTGGTCAGACCAAAACGTACGGAAGTGTCGAGACCGATCCACAATCGCCGCAAACCGGCGCTTTCCGCCGCGCTTCGGCCGTGTTCGCTTCGGCCGACGGATGTGGTCTGACCACGTTGGTCACGCCGGGAAGTGCCGCCCGCCCGGCTCATGCGGGCGGGAACGCATGGAACCTGGTTCAAACTGCGAACCAGGTTCCATGTGATCAGCGGGCGTCGAGCCCGCTGATCACATACCCATCGAGTGGTAGCCGGCGTCGACGTAGAGCGTCGTGCCGGTCACGTTCTTTGCGTCGTCGCCGAGCAGGTATGCGGCGCCCGCGGCGACGTCGTCTGCGTCGATGTGGCGGTGCAGCGGCGCCCGCTCCTCGACGATCGACTCCATCGTCGGGAAGCCCGCGATCGAGCGCGCGGCCAGCGTGCGCACCGGGCCGGCCGAGACGGCGTTCACGCGGATGTTCTTCTGGCCGAGGTCCCAGGCGAGGTACTGCACGGACGAGTCGAGCGTCGCCTTCGCCACTCCCATCACGTTGTAGTGCGGCACCGCGCGCTCGCCGCCGAGGTAGGTCATCGTGACGATCGAGCCGCCCCCGGCGGCCTCCATCAGCGGCTCCGCGGCCCGCGCGGTCGCGACGAGCGAGTACGCGCTCACGTCCATCGCCATCCAAAAGCGCTCGCGCGGCGTGTCGGTGAAGCGCCCTTCGAGGTCCTCGGCGGCGGCGAAGGCGACCGAGTGCACGAGCAGGTCGAGCTCGCCGCTCGAACACCTCCGACACCCGTCCGAACACCCCGTCGATCGCCGCGTCGTCGCGCACGTCGAGCTCGGTGACGAGCGGGCTCGACACCGACTCGGCCAGCTCGCGGACGTTCTTCTCGATGCGCTCGCCCTGGAAGGTGAACGCGAGGGTGCGCACCGCCGTCGGCGAGCCGGCGGGCGATCGCCCAGGCGATCGACCGCTTGTTGGCGACCCCCAGAATCAGTGCCTTTTTTCCCTGAAACATCGCGGGCGATGCTAACCCGCTATCGGCTACCCTGCGGAACCTTGCGTCGCCCTCTGTTGTTGTCGGCAGTCATCGCCTCGTAGCGGCGACCTCGGCCTCCGCTGCGCTCACCCCGATCCGCCGCGACACGAGCGAGTCCGCTCTGCCGCGCGTCCGGGCCGGGAACATCCGACATCCCGTCGGTCCGCGAGCACGGGTGGACCCGGGTGATCGTGCGGCTCTCCCAGCCGCCGCTCGCGGCCTGGAACGCGGACCGCAGCCTCTCCTCGGCGACGACGGCGAACCGGCTGAACCTGCGCTCAGCGAGCTCGAAGGCCTACCTCTCGCAGCTCGCGAGCGCGCAGAGCGCTGCGGTCGCGCAGGTGCGCGCAGCGATCCCACGCGCCCAGATCGAGGAGCGCTACTCGATCCTGCTCGACGGCTTCGCGGTGCGCCTGCCCGCGAAGGCGCTGCCGAAGCTGCTCGGCGTCCGAGGCGTGACGAAGCTCTACCCGAGCCTGTCCTACTACTCGACGATGGACCGCGGGCCGTCGGTGATCGAGGCGTCCGGCTTCGAGGCGGCCACGGGCGACGAGGGCCAGGGGATGAAGATCGGCGTCGTCGATACGGGCGTCGACCCGTCGAGCCCGTTCCTCAAATCCGCCGGCTTCTCGCTACCCGCCCGGCTTCCCGAAGGGCGACAAGCGCATGACGACGCCGAAGGTGATCGTCGCCACGCGTCTTCCCCGGCCGGTGCGCGACCGGAAGAGCAATCAGGCCTTCGACAACACCGAGCCGCACGGCACGCACGTGTCCGGCATCGCGGCCGGCGACGAGGGCACGAGCGCGCCCGCCGGCCCCGACCATCCCGCGACCGCGAACCTCTCCGGCGTTGCGCCGAAGGCGTGGATCGGCAACTACCGCGTCTTCGCCGTGCCGACGCCGCTCGGCCACCAGGCGAACACGCCGGAGATCGTGCACGCGTTCGAGTCGGCGGTCGCCGACGGCATGAACGTCATCAACTTCTCCGGCGGCGGCCCGCAGACCGACCCGGCGAACGACGCGATGTACGAGGACGATGCACAACGTCACGCTCGCCGGCGTCGTCGCCGTGATCGCCGCCGGCAACGACCGCGAGGACTTCGGCCTCGGCACGACCGGATCGCCGGGCACCGCGCCCGACGCGATCTCGGTCGCGGCGACCTCGAACAGCCACGTCTTCGCGCCCGCGCTCTCGGTCGTCGGCGGCCCGCCGAACCTCGGCGCCGTGCCGCTGCAGAGCGCCGGCGGCGCGAAGCTGCCGGGCGCATGGTCGACCCTCGACCAGGCGATCGTCGACGTGCGCTCCGTCGTCGGCACCGACGGCAAACCGGTCGAGTCGCACCTCTGCGGATCGACGACCGACCCGAACGGCACGCTCGGCACGCTTCCGAAGAACTCCGTGACCGGGAAGATCCTGCTCGCCGACCGCGGAACCTGCACGTTCATCTCGAAGGCGCAGCGCGCGCAGAACGGCGGCGCCGCCGGGCTGATCCTGATCGACAACCGCTTCGGCGAGGCGAACCCGATCCCGGTGCAGCTGCCGATCGCCGGCGGGATGATCTCCGACCTCGACGGCAAGCGCCTGCGCGCGCTACCTCGCGGCGAACGGCGGACAGGCGTCGATCCGCGTCTCGAGCGGCATCCAGGAGATCCCGACGGATCGCGGCGGCATCATCACGAGCTTCTCGTCCGCCGGCCCGACCGACTTCGGCCACTTCCTGAAGCCCGACGTCTCCGCGCCCGGCCTCGACGTCCTCTCCTCCACGCCGCCCGCGACGACCGGCTCGACGTTCTCGGTCTTCGCCGGCACGTCGATGGCGACGCCGCACGTCGCCGGCGCCGCGGCGCTGCTCCTACAGCGGCACCGACGTGGACGCCGGCCCAGGTCAAGTCGGCGCTGATGTCGACCGCGGGCGCGGCGTGGGGCGACACGGCACGCACGCAGGAGGCGCCCGTGCTGCTCGAGGGCGCGGGCCTCGCGAACGTGCATGGCGGCCGACGACCCGAAGGTCTTCACCGACCCGCAGTCGCTGTCGTTCCAGCGCGTCGACGTCTCCGACGGGCGCGCTGAACAAGTCGATGCTGCTGACGGTCTCCGACGCGGGCGGCGGCGTCGGCAACTGGACGGTCTCGCTCGCGCCGCAGGCGCAGACGAGCGGCGTCCAGATCGACGTGCCGGGAACGATCGCCGTGCCGGCGGGCGGCGACGTCTCGCTGCCCGTCACGGTGCGCGCCCCGGCGAACGCCGGTCTCGGCGAGAACTTCGGATTCGTCGTGCTCACGGGCAACGGCGTGCAGCGCCGCGTCCCGTACGCGTTCATCGTCGAGCGCCCGGCGCTCCGCAACCGCGCCGGTCGTCGCCGTTGAAGAAGCTGCAGACCGGCGTCGACCGCGCGCGGCACGAACCGCGTCAGCGTCTACTGCTGCCCGGCCGCGCCGTTCGGCCCGCCGCCGACGTACACCGGCCAGACGATGAACGAGGACGGCGCGGAGCACCTCTACTCGTTCGAGATCAACCAGCCGACGTCAACTTCGGCGTCTCGGTGCTCGCCGCGTCGCAGGGCGCGCTCGTCGACCCGTTCGTGCTCGGGTCGAAGAACGAGAACGACGTCCAGGGCTACGCCGGCATCCCGACCGACGTGAACGCGCTCACGTTCGACGCGAACATCGACGTCGGCGCAGCCGGCGTGCAGTTCCCGCGGCTGCAGCGCTTCTACGTCGCCGTCGACTCCCGCGCCGACCCGTTCACGAACAAGTCACAGAAGGGCGGCTACCTGCTGAACGCGTGGCTCGACGACCTGACGCCGCCTGCGGTGCGCTTCATCACGACGCGCGTCACGGCCGGCCGCCCGCTGATCGTCGCCCAGGCGGTCGACGCGGGTGCCGGCGTCGACCCGCTCTCGCTCGTCCTCAACTACAACAACGCGCTCGTCGGCGCCTCCGCGTACGACCCGCTCAGCGGCCTGATCGTGTTCGGCATCCCGACCGCCGCACCGGCCGTTCAAGGCCGGGCAGGACGACGGCCGTCATCCAGGCCTCCGACTACCAGGAGGCCAAGAACATCAACACGGTCGGCAACGACATCTACCCGAACACGCAGTTCCTCCTTCGCCGGCTGAAGGTCGTGAACGGGCCGACGATCTCTTGGGTGCAGCCGCCGTCGAACGTGTGCGCGCTGAAGACCGAGCGGCTCGTCGTCGTCGCGGATTCGACGAAGAAGGTCAGCCGGGTCGTGTTCACCGACAACGGCAAGCGCGTCGGCGTCGACAAGGGAACCGCGGTCTACGCGGTCACGTGGAAGACGGGCAAGCTCAAGAAGGGCAAGCACGCCCTGCTCGCGACGATCGTCGACGCCGGCGGACGCAAGGCCGCCGCGGGCCGCACGGTCCGAGTCTGCAAGTAGCCGTCGTCACCGGCGCGTCCTCCGGGATCGGCGCCGAGCTGGTGCGCGCGCTGCAGGCGCGCGGCACGCGCGTGGTCGGACTGTCGCGCCGCCCGTCGGCCGCGGACGAGCACGAGGAGTGCGACGTCGCGGACCGCGCGGCGGTCGATGCGGTCGCGGCACGCGTGCTCGAGCGTCATCCGCGGATCGACCTGCTCGTGAACAACGCGGGCGTCGGCGCGCGCGGCAACTACCTCGACGTCGACGCCGGAGACGATCGAGCGGGTGATGCGCGTGAACTACCTCGGCTCGGTGTGGACGACGCTTGCATTTCTTCCGGGCCTCGCGAGCGGGTCGCATCTCGTGAACGTGGTCTCGGTCGCGGGAACGTTCGCGGGCGGGCCGTACTCGGCGTCGAAGCACGCTCAGCTCGCGTTCTCGCGCTCGCTCGCGGTCGAGCTCGCGCCGCGCGGCATCGCGGTGCACACGGTCAACCCCGGCTTCGTCGAGACCGAGGGCTTCCCCCAGGGCGGCCGCTTCGGGCCGCTGTCGCGGCTCGTGGTCGAGCCGCCGCTCGTCGTCGAGCGTCTGCTGGACGCGGTCGAGAAGAACAAGAGCGAGGTGGTCGTGCCGCGCTGGTACCGCCCGGCGGCATGGGCACAGGCGCTGCTGCCGGGAACGGTCGCTAGCGCGAGAGCACGTACCAGCCGACGACGCCCTCGTAGCCGCTAGGCACGAGGCTGCGCGCGCGCTCGCGCTCGTGCCCCTCGCAGCCGGCGAGATCGAGGTACTCGTCGAGGTCGCGCGGCTCGCGCTCGATGTGCTGCCGGAGCAGCGAGAGGCTGTTGACGTCGAACAGCGCCGCGCAGGTCGGTGTCCGCGAGGATGCGCGTCGTCGACGGGTCGCGGGCCTGCTCGAACCGTGTCAGCTGGGACGCCGCGAGCGGGTCGGCGGGGGCGAGCTGGTCGACGACGAGGACCGTGCCGCCGGGACGCGTGACGCGCGCGAGCTCGGCGATCACCAGCTCGGGCCGGGGTGTGTGGTGCAGCGTGCGCAGGCTGCCCGCGAGATCGAACGACGCGAACTCGAACGGCAACGCCTCCCCGTTGCCGACCAGCACCTCGACATTCGGCGGCGCGTCGGCACGTGCCCGCTCCGCGAGCGCCTCGTCGATCTCGACCGCGACGACCTCCCGTACACGCGTCGCGAGGGCGAACGCGAACGCGCCGGCACCGGCTCCGACGTCGAGCGCGCGCTCGTCGCCACGCAGCTGGAGGAGCGTCTCGATCCGCTCGGCCAGCACGGCCGCGCGTTCCCGCTGGTACTGCGCCCGCCGCTCCGCGTTGCTCGTCACGAGTCCACCACGACCCGCCGTGCGCGCGCCGACGCGGCGTCGATCCCGCACGCCAGCTCGTACGTGATCGTGTCCGCGACCGCAGCGTGCTCCTCGAGCGGCACGCCCGGCCCGACGATCGTCACCGGCGTGCCGCGCGGCAGCTCGCGGTCGAGCTCGACAGCGGTCGCGTCCATCGAGATCGTGCCGACGACGCGCCGGCGCTCGCCGGCGACGCGCACCTCGGTGCCGGTCAGGTCGCGGCGGAAGCCGTCGGCGTAGCCGACCGGCAGGATCCCGATCCAGGTGTCGCGCTCGGCGACGAAGCGGCGCCCGTATCCGGTCGACTCGCCCGCTCGCAGCAGCTTGGACAGCGCGATCTCGGTCGTCCATGACGAGCACGGGCTCGAGCCCGTCCTCGTCCGGCGTCGGTGCCGAACGGCGAGAGCCCGTAGATCGCGATCCCGCAGCGCGCCGCGTCGAAGCGCGACTCGGGCAGCCGCAGCGCCGCCGCGCTGTTCGCGGCGTGGCGCGTCAGGTGCGCGAACGGCTCGGTCGCCTCGCGGAAGCGCTCGAGCTGCTGCCGTGCGATACTCGAGGTCGCCGTCGGCGGTCGCGAGGTGCGTCATCACGCCGACGACCTCGCGGGTCGGCGACGGCAGCTCGGAGCCGCCCCAGCGACCCATCCCGGTGTCGAGCTTCACGTGCACCGCCACGCCCTCGGGAATGTCGTCGCCGGAGACGACGAGCGCAAGGTCCGCCTCGCGCGCACGCGCGATCTCGCGGCTCGACGCGGGGCCGAGCACGAGGATCCGTGCGCGTCGGCAGCTCCGCGCGCAGCTCGAGCGCCTCGGGGACGGTCGCGACGTACAGAGCGCGGCGGCGCCGGCACCGAGCGCCGCGTCGGCGCAGTCGACCGCGCCGTGGCCGTACGCGTTCGCCTTCACGACCGCCCAGAGCTCGCGCCGTCGAGCGCGCGCAGCAGCGTCTTGACGTTGCGGCGCAGCGCGCCGAGGTCGATCGTCGATCTCGCTCCTCACTGCAGCGGCGCGCGCTGCAGGCCGTGCCCGGCGAGCGCGCGCTGCAGCGCCGGGGAGCAGGTCGGAGGCGATCGTGCCCGGCTGCGGGTCGAGGAGCTCCGCCGCGACGCCGTGCGCGACCGCAGCCGTGCCGGCGGCGAGCCGCGCGTCCATCCCCTTCGCGAGGAACGCCGCGACGATCCCCGTCAGCACGTCGCCGGAGCCGGCGGTCGCGAGCGCGGGCGTGCCGTACGTGGCGACGAGCACGCCCTCGCGCGGCGACGCGACGATCGTGTCCGCGCCTTTCAGCAGCACGACCGCGCCGAAGCGCGACGCGGCGCGGCGCGCCGACGTCGAGCCGGTGCGCGTCGATCTCGCGGCTCTCGGCGCGCGAGCAGCCGCCCGAGCTCGCCGCTGTGCGGCGTGAGCACCGTCGGCGCGGCGCGCGCGAACGGCTCGAGCTCCCAGAGCGCGTCGGCGTCGAGCACGACCGGCAGGTCGAGCCGCTCGAGCAGGATGCGCACGAGCTCGACCGTGCCGTCGCTGCGACCGAGGCCGGGTCCGATCGCGACGGCATCGCCTTCTCGGCCGCCTCGAGGATCGCGTCCGCGGAGCGCGGGAGCAGCCGGCCGGCGCGATCCTCGGCGAGCGGGCGCTTCACGACCTCGAGCAGCGACGTCTCGAGCACCGGCAGCGTCGACTCGGGCGCGGCGACCGCGACGTAGCCGGCGTCGGCGCGGAACGCCGCGAGCGCCGCGAGCATCGGCGCGCCGGTCAGGCCGCGCGAGCCGCCGACCACGAGCACCGAGCCGGCGCTGTACTTCGTCGAGTGCGGTTGCTTGCGCGGGACGTCGAGCAGCGCCGAGGCCGGGACGAGCGCGTGCTCGTGCTCGCGCGGGCGCAGCCCGATCGGCGCGAGACGGACGTTGCCCGCGTGGAAGCGCCCGGGCGCGATGGCGAGGCCGACCTTCGCGGCGCCGAACGTCACCGTCGTCGTCGCGCGCACCGCGACGCCCGGCACCTCGCCCGTCGACGCGTTCACGCCCGAGGGGACGTCGACCGCGACGACGGGGCGGCGCGCCGCGTTGATCAGCTCGATCATGCGCGCAGCGTCCTCGCGCGGTGCGTCGTGCAGACCGATCCCGAGCAGCGCGTCGACGATCACGTCGGGCTCGCCGAGGTCGCCGACGCCCTCGACGATCCGCACCTCGCGTCCCGCCTCGCCCAGCACCCGCGCGCACACCTTGCCGTCGCCGCCGTTGTTGCCGCTTCCGCACACGACGGTGACCGTGCCGGGGAACTCGTTGCAGCACGACCGCCGCAACCGCCGCGCCGGCGCGCTCCATCAACTCCTCCAGCGGCCCCGGATGCGCCTCCTCGGCGCGCCGCGTCTCGTCCGCGGTGAGGAGCGGCTCGAGTCTCACTGGGCGGCTCCGCCGAGTCTACGCCGCCGTCTCACTGGGCGGCTCCGCCGAGTCCACGCCGCCGCCTCACTCCTCCACCACCACCGCGACCGCCGCGGCCAGCTCACGCGAGTGCGTCATCGAGAGCTCGATTCGACCCGCGCCGACTTTCTCCGCCCAGCGGGCGGTCCGGCCGCTGAGGAAGACGCCCGGCTTCGGGCGGCCGCGCACCTCGATCTCCTTCCAGGTGAAGTAGACGCCCGAGCCGAGCGCCTTGCCGACCGCTTCCTTCGCGGCGAAGCGCCCGGCGTAGTGCTGCGGCGGGTTCGGCTTGGAGTCGCAGTACGCGCGCTCCGCCTCGGTGAAGCACCGTTCCTTGAAGCTCTCTCCGTGGCGCTCGAGCGCACGGCGGACGCGCTCGATCTCGATCAGGTCGACGCCGACCTTCAGGGGTTCTGCTCCAGCCAGTCCGGAAGCTGGGCGATCGACGAGACGATCCCGTCCGGCTGCACCGCCGAGCGCTCGACCTCGTCGGGGCGGAACTTCCCGGTGCGGACGAGCAGCGTGCGCATGCCGTGCTTGTGCGCGCCGACGATGTCGTTTTCGAGGTCGTCGCCCACCATCCACGTGAGCCCCGCTTCGGCGTCGAGCGCCTCGAGCGCGGCCCCGAAGTACGCCGTGCTCGGCTTGCCGAGCACGGTCGCCTCGATGTCGGCCGCGTACTCGAGCCCCGCGACGAACGCGCCCGCGTCGAGGCGGGCGCCGTCGGCGGTCTGCCACCAGCGGTTCTTGTGCAGGCAGTACAGCTCCGCGCCGGCGCTCAGCTCGTGGAACGCGCGGTTGAGGTTGAGGTACGAGAAGATCCGGCCCGTCTCCTCGCCCTCGTCGGCGCCGCCGACCAGCACGGCGTCGACGTTCATCCCGACGAGCTGCAGCCCTTCCAGGTCGTCGAGGATGCCGGGCATCGTCAGCGCGAGCACGCGCTTGCCCTTGAGCGCGCGCGCGGCGACCGCTCCTGTCGTCTGCAGCTCGTTCTCGTCGACCTCGATCCCCATCGAGCACAGCTGCTCGGCGATCTGCGTGCGCGACTTGGTCGTCGAGTTCGTCACGAACCGGAGGCGGTGACCCGCGTCGCGCAGCCGGTGCACGGCGACCGGGGCTCCTGCGATGGGCGCGCCGGAAACATGCAGGACGCCGTCCACGTCCAGGAGAATGGCCGCCATGGATGCCGAGTCTATTCGGTCCGAGATCGCTTTCCGGTTCTCGCGGTCCAGTGGGCCGGGCGGCCAGCACGCGCAGAAGAGCTCGACGCGCGCCGAGGCGCTGTTCGACGTCGAGGAGTCGGCCGGGCTCTCGCCCGCCGAGCGGCGCCGCGTGCTCACGAAGCTCGGACCGGTCGTGCGCGCGGTCGCGCAGGACGAGCGCTCGCAGCTGCGCAACCGCGAGCTCGCGACCGAGCGGATCCTCGAGCAGTTGCGCGAGGCGACGAAGGTGCGCCGGAAGCGGCGTCCGACGAAGCCGACCGCGGCCTCGCAGGAGCGGCGGCTCGACGAGAAGCGCCGCCGCGGCGTGACGAAGCGGCTCCGCCGCTCGACCGACGACTGACGGACCTCCGCCGGCGGCAGGCGCGTATTCCTCGCGTGCGTCTCCCCGCCGTCCTCGCCGTCATCGTCGCCGCCGGCGCCGCCGCAACCGGTGCGCACGCCGACGGGCTGCCGGTGCTCGGCATCGACGTCGGAGCGACCGGTGTCACCACCGCAGGCAGTCCCTACCGCTGGATCGCGATCGGCGAGGGCAGGACGACGCTCGTCGAGCGCGTCGCGCGGAACGGCGGCAGCGTCGTGCGGTGGGCGAGGCTACGCGGCACGTTCACGATCCCCGCGGTCGCGTACGACGGCTCGGCGAGCGGAGTCTCTGCCGACGCGAAGCGACTCGTGCTGATCGAGCCGCGGAGCTCGTTCCCTCGTGCCCGCACACGGTTCGTCCTGCTCGACGCGAACGGTCTCGGCGTCTACCGGACGATCACGCTCCGCGGCGACTTCAGCTTCGACGCGCTGTCGCCGCACGGCCGGACGATGTTCCTGATCAACTACACCTCCGCCGACCCGAACAGCTATCAGGTGCGCGCGTACGACCTGACGGCGTTCCGGCTGCTGCCCGGCTCGATCACCGACCCGGCCGAGCACGAAGACGCGATGCACGGCGCGCCGATCACGCGCCTGACGAGCGCGGACGGGCGCTGGGCGTACACGCTCTACGACGGCGCGGGCGAGAGCCCGTTCGTGCACGCCCTCGACACCGCGACGCGCCGCGCGCACTGCGTCGACCTGCCGATCCTGAAGGGGCGCCGCGACCTGTGGCAGCTCCGGCTGCACCGCGCCGGGGGCGGCGGCATCGAGGTGACGGCGGCGGCCGGGCCGGTCGCGGCGATCGACACGACGGCCTTCACCGCCGGCCCGCCTCCCGCTCCGCGGCACTCGCGAGACCTGAGCCCGTGGCTCCTGTACGGGGCGGCGACGGCGCTGGCCGCGCTGCTCGGCACGCTCGCCGGCCGGCTCCTGCGCCGGCGTCCGGCGACCGCCTGACGGAGCCTACTGTCAGCGTGCTGACGGCGGCTACTGTCCGCGTGCTCATGGACGAGCACGCGCAGATCATCGACGAGGCCCGGCGCCGGGTCGCGCGCGGCGAGCAGCTCGACGCACGTGACTTCGAGGCGCGTCTCAAGGCGATCGAGGGCCCATCGCGAGAGCGCGCGCTGCGCCAGCTCGCACGCATCGCGTCCGTGCAACGAGCGCGGGCGCTGCTCGCCGGGCCGCCGCCCGCGCCGGAGGCACCGTCCCCGCCGCCGCCCCGCAAGCCGGTGCTGAAGACGCGCCCGACGGTCACGGCGAACATGGAGATCCGCCGCGATCAGCGAGCCGACGGCTTCGTGCTCACCTGGCCGGCCGAGCCGAAGGTGACCGCGTGGGACGTCCGCTTCAGCGAGCGCGCGGACGCGCGCGCCGACTACGTGGTGCGCGAGGAGCGGACACTGCCCGGCGAGGCGACGGCAGTCGAGCTCCCGCTCGGCGACAGCCCGTTCCGCGTGCACGTGCTCGGCCGCGACCGCGGGGGACGGCTCGTCCGGCGCGCGATCGTCTCCGGCCTCACCCGGGAGAGCTGGGCCGACCGGTGGGAGCGGCGCGCGAGCGCGTCATAGGAGAAGATCCGCAGATGGAGGCCACCCACTACCGCTGGGACGACCTGCCGAAGGAGCAGCTGAAGCCCGACCTGCACCGCCGGCTGATCGCGACCGAGCGGATGATGATCGCGCACGTCTACCTCGACAAAGGCGCGATCGTCCCGACGCACGAGCACGAGAACGAGCAGATCACCTACATCCTCGAGGGCACGCTGCGCTTCTGGCTCGGCGACGACGAGTCGCAGATCGTCGACGTGCACGCCGGCGAGGTGCTGCACATCCCGTCGCACCTGCCGCACCGTGCTGCGGCGCTCGAGGACACGCTCGACGTCGACGTCTTCTGCCCGCCGCGCGAGGACTGGCTCGAGCGGCTCGGACGCGTACCTGCGCGCCGTGCCGAGCGACAGTTAGTGATGACTCATCACGAAGTGCAGTTCGCGCGGGCCCTCAGCGCGCTCTGACCAGGCGCTCGACGGCGGCCATCAGCTCGTCGACCTTCTCCTCCCCGCCCTCGCGGACGCAGTGGCGGACGTGGTCCTGCATGACGCCGAGGGCGACGCCGTCGAGCGCCGCGCGGGTGGCCGCGACCTGCGTGACGATGTCGATGCAGTAGCGCTCCTCCTCGACCATGTTCTGCAGGCCGCGCACCTGACCCTCGATGCGCTTCAGGCGTTTGAGCAGCGCCGCCTTCTGGTCGCTGCGGACGTAGCCGTGTCTCATGCGTAGGCCTCCGGGTTCGCGTCGAAGGTGTGCTTGCAGTGCGTCGCCGCAGAAGAAGTACGTCGCGCCGTCGTGCGTCGACGCCGGGCCGCCGGCGCTGCGGTCGACCGTCATCCCGCAGACCGGGTCCTTGACACCGCGCGCGCATCGTCATCCCGATCAGCGACGAGGAAGACGATCGTGAAGAGGATGTCGAGCACCGACGTGTAGTTCCAGGTCACCGGGCCGCTCGGCGATCGACTCGATCGACGGACGGTGCGACGGCACGAGCCCGACGAGCGAGAAGAGCCCGTCCACGACGAGCGCCGAGGCGACCATCGCGCCGAACATCAATGCCGTCAGCAACACCGCGAAGCGCCCGCCGTAGTACTTCCGGTACGCGCTGATGATCGGGATGATGATCAGGTCGGCGAAGATGAATGCGATCACGCCGCCGAACGAGATTCCGCCCGACCAGAGCACGGCGGCGAGCGGGATGTTCCCGATCGAGCAGACGAACGCGAGCGCCGCGACGAGCGGCCCGACGATCGCGTTCTCGACCGCGCGCAACGGCGGCCAGCGCGTCGGTGATGAAGAGCGCGTTGAAGAAGCTCTCGGGCAGCAGCGAGACGTAGCCGGCGATCAGGAAGCCGCCGACGATCTCCTTCCACAGCATCTGCCAGTCGCCGCGAAAGTTGAGCGCGACGTCGGACCAGCCTGGAGCCGAGCGTCGTGTGCAGGTGCCCCGTGTCGGCCGCGAGCGCGTGCGCGCGCACCTCTTCCTCCTGCGCGCGCGAGACCGTCAGCGTGAGCGCCAGCCAGAGGATGAGGATCAGCACGATGCCGCCGACGAACTCGGCGAGCGTGAACTGCCAGCCGAGGAAGATCCAGATCACGAGCCCGAGCTCGAAGACGAGGTTCGTCGACGCGAACTGGAACGCCATCGCGGCGACGAGGCTCGAGCCCTTCTGGAAGAGCGACTTCGCGATCGCGATCGCCGCGTACGAGCACGACGACGACGCGGCGCCGAGCGCCGGTCGCGAGCGCGACCGCGCGCGGCCCGCGGCCGCCGAGCGCGCGGTCGATGCTGCGTGCGCGGCACCCAGCGCCTGCACGATCGCCGAGAGCAGGAAGCCGAGCACGAGCGCCCACCAGACCTCCCACGCCATGCGGGCGGCGTTGAGCAGGCCGTCGACGATCCACATACCCCCCTAGGGTATGCTGATGCCGTCTAGAGCTGGCGGCCGGGCCGGTCGAAGCGGGAGTCGGCGCCGAAGCGGGCGCCGAGCACGCAGACCACGATGATTGCGATGAGGACGAGCAGTGCTGCCATGTCCATAGCATCGGCCCGCAGGGACTATCAGCACAAATCGTGATACTGTTCGAGACGATCATGGAACCTGATAGCTGGCTCGGGGTCGAGCTGCGCCACTTCGCCGCCCTGCAGGCGGTCGCGAGCGAGGGCTCGTTCGGCCGCGCGGCCGAGCGGCTCGGCTACACGCAGTCCGCGATCAGCCAGCAGATCCAGACGCTGGAGAAGATCGTCGGCGAGAAGCTCGTCGAGCGGCCGGGCGGCCCGCGCCCCGTCTCGCTGACCGAGGCCGGCACCCTGCTCCTGCGCCACGCGGAGTCGATCGTCGCGCGGCTGCAGGCGGCGCAGGCCGATCTGCACGCGCTGCGCAGCGGCGAGGCCGGCGTGCTGCGCGTCGGCACCTTCCAGTCGGTCGGCGCGCGGCTTCTGCCCGAGATCATGCGCCGCTTCCGCGAGCAGTGGCCGCAGATCGAGGTCACGCTCGAGGAGCGCGACAGCGACCAGGAGCTCGCCGCGCTCGTCGAGCAGGGCGAGCTCGACGTCGCCTTCGTGCTGCCGCCCTTCGGCGAGGCGCCGCTCGAGACGATCGAGCTGCTGCGCGACCCCTACGTGCTCGTCGTCGCACGCTCTTCACCGCTCGCACGCCAAGACATGGCGCCGTCCCTCGCCAGAATCGCCGAGGAGCCGCTGATCGGGTTCCGCGCCTGCCGCTCGATCGACCCCTTCGAGTCCGCGCTGCGCGCCGCCGGCTGCGAGCCGCGCTTCGCGTTCCGCACCGACGACAACGGCACCGTGCAGGGGCTGATCGCGGCGGGGATCGGCAGCGCGGTGATGCCGCGGCTGACGGTCGACGCGACCGACCCGCGGATCACCGTGATCGAGCTCGGCAACCGCGTGCCCTCGCGGATGATCCACATCGCGCGGCACCGCGACCGCTACCACTCGCCGTCCGCGCGCGCGTTCGTCGAGACGGCGCTCGAGGTCACCGCCGGCGAGCAGCTGGCGGCGTAACGCGCGTTACTCGACGGTGACGGTCTTCGCCAGGTTGCGCGGCTGGTCGACGTTCAGGCCGCGCAGGCGCGCGATCCGGTAGGCGAGGAGCTGCAGCGGCAGGATCGCGAGCGCGGCCTGCAGGAACGCCGGCGACTTCGGGACGTAGATCACGTCGTCGGCGTGGTGCTGGATGTCCTCGTTGCCGTCGGTCGCGATCGCGATCACGTGCGCGCCGCGGGCGCGCGTCTCCTGGATGTTGGAGACGATCTTGTCGTAGACGTGGATCTTCGTCGCCACGACGACGACCGGAGTTCCCTCCTCGAGCAGCGCGATCGGGCCGTGCTTCATCTCGCCGGCCGAGTACGCCTCGGTCGGGATGTACGAGATCTCCTTCAGCTTGAGCGCACCCTCGAGCGCGACTGGCAGCCCGATGTGGCGGCCGAGGTAGAGGAAGAACGGCCGCTCGTGGAAGCGCTGCGCGATCTCCTCGATCGGATGGTCGGCGTCGAGGAAGCGCTGCATCTTCTTCGGCAGGTCGTAGAGCTCGTCCATGATGAATCGACTGCTCTTCGCGCGGCATCGTCCCGCGGCACTGCGCGAGCTTGAGGCCGACGAGGAACAGCAACGCGATCTGCGCGGTGAACGTCTTCGACGCAGCGACGCCGACCTCGAGCCCGGTGCGCGTGAAGAGCACCGAATCGACCTCGCGCGTGATCTGCGAGCCCATCATGTTCGTGATCGCGACCGTGCGCGCACCCTTCTGCCGCGCGAGCTTCATCGCCTGGATCGTGTCGCGCGACTCGCCCGATTGGGAGATGCCGATCACCAGCGTGCCGGGGTCTACGACCGGGTTGCGGTAGATCCACTCGCTCGCGACGTCGGGCTCGACCGGCACGCGCGCCCACTCCTCGATTGCATAGCGGGCGACGACACCGGCGTGATACGACGTCCCGCAGGCGACGATCACGATCCGGCGCAGCTCGCGCAGCTCATCCTCGGTCATGCCGAGCCCCTCGAGCACGAGGTTGCCGTGACGCACACGGTCGCCGATCGTCTCGGCGACACCGTCGGGCTGCTCGAAGATCTCCTTGAGCATGAACGTCTCGTAGCCGGAGCGCTCGGCGGCGTCGTCGTCCCAGTCGACCTCGACCACGTCGAGCTCGACGGGCTCGCCGGTGTCGGCGCGGACGAACGTGACGCCCTCCGGCGTGACGGACGCGACGTCGCCGTCGTCCGGGAACTGCACGCGGCGCGTCTCGGACAGGAACGCGGCGAGGTTCGACGCCACGAAGTTCTCGCCGCTGCCCAACCCGATGACCATCGGGGTCTGCTGGCGCACGCCGACGAGGTGATTCGGATGGTCGCGGTGGATCACGACGAAGGTGAAGTGCCCCTCGAGCCGCGCGTAGGCGGCGCGCACTGCCTGCGACGAGGTCGCCGTCGTAGGCGTCCTCGAGCAGGTGCGCGACCACCTCGGCGTCCGTCTCGGAGGTGAAGGTGTGGCCGCCGGCGACGAGCTCGTTGCGCAGCTCACGGTAGTTCTCGACGATCCCGTTCAGGACGATCGCGAGCTTGCTGTCGTCGCACGCGGTCAGCGGGTGCGCGTTCGCCTCGGTGACGCCGCCGTGGGTCGCCCAGCGCGTGTGGCCGAGGCCGGTGGTGGAGACGGAGCCGTTCGGGCCGGCGGCCTCCTTGAGGTAGTCGAGATTCCCGACCGCGCGCACGTACTCGAGCCCGTCGTCCTCGAGCAGCGCTATCCCCGCCGAGTCGTAGCCCCGGTACTCGAGGCGCTGCAAACCCTGGATGAGCAGCGGCTTGGACGCCCGGCTGCCGACGTATCCGATGATCCCGCACATCCGGAGCCTCCTTCACTGAAACCGCCCTGAGACCGGGATATTCCCCGGAAAAGTCTCCTGAAAACGGCGAAAGCCCGGCTACTGCTGCTAGCCGAGCTCTCGTCTAACGAGAGCCGCGATGCTAGCACAGGCCTCCTCCGCAACCTCCGGATTTTCGGCCTCGGCGAGAACTCTGACCAATGGTTCAGTGCCGGAGGGGCGGACGATGACCCGACCCTCCCCGTCCCACGCCCGGTTGACCCGCGCGACCTCCTCGAGGACGGCGGGCGTGAGCTCTTTGCCCTGCACACGGACGTTTTCCTTGCTCTGCGGCCAGCGGGGCATGACTGCCGCGGCCTCGCTCAGCTTGCGGCCCTTGAGCGCGGCGCACAGGAGCAGGCCGGCCGCGAGCCCGTCGCCCGTCACGTGGTCGCGGAGGTAGATGATGTGGCCCGACTGCTCCCCGCCCAGGAGGCCGCCTTCGCGCTGCAGCGCCTCGAGCACATAGCGGTCGCCGACGTCTGTCGTGTGCACCCTGATCCCGTGCTCGCGCATCAGCGCGTGGAAGCCGAGATTGGTCATCACAGTCACCGCGACCTGGTCGACCTTCTGGTCGAGCGCGAGGATCGCGACGATCTGGTCGCCGTCGACGATGTCGCCCTGCTCGTCGACCGCGAGCATGCGGTCGCCGTCGCCGTCGAAGGCGATCCCGAGGTCGAAGCCGCCGTCGACGACGGTGCGCTGGAGGAGCGCGAGGTCGGTCGCGCCGCAGCCGACGTTGATGTTCGTCGCCGTCGGGGTCGTCGCCGATCGCGTGCACCTCCGCGCCGCACGCTTCGAACGCCTGCGGGCCGAGGCCCGAGTACGCGCCGTTCGCGCAGTCGACCACGATGCGCAGTCCCGAGAGATCCGCGCCGAAGCGGTCGAGGATGTGCTGCCGGTACGAGTCGGTCGCGACGTCGACGTGCTCGATGCTGCCCTGGTCGACCCCGGGCGCGGCCGCGAGCAACTCCTCGATCTGCTCCTCCGAGGCGTCGGAGAGCTTGTGGCCCTCCGAGTCGAAGAACTTGACGCCGTTGTACTCGGGCGGGTTGTGCGAGGCGGAGATGACGACGCCGAGGTCGAGCGCGAGCAGCGCGACCGCGGGCGTCGGCAGGACGCCGCCGAGGATGCAGTCTCCTCCGGCGGAGACGACGCCGCGCGCGAACGCCTCCTCGAGCTCGACGCCCGATGCGCGCGTGTCGCGTCCGACGAACACCGTCGCGGCGCCCGTCCAGAGTGAAGCTGCGCGGCCGAGCCGCTCGACGAGCTCCGGGGTCAGGAACTCGCCCACGACGCCGCGGACACCGTCGGTGCCGAAATACCTGCGGGCCACCGCGGACCGCGTTACCGCTTGCTGAACTGCGGCGCCTTCCGTGCCTTGTGGAGGCCGGCCTTCTTGCGCTCCACGATGCGGGCGTCGCGCGTCAGGAAGCCGGCGCGCTTGAGCGACACGCGCAACTCGGGATCGACCTCGACGAGCGCGCGGGCGATGCCGTGGCGGACGGCGCCGGCCTGGCCGGACGGCCCGCCGCCGTGCACGCGGACGCGAAGGTCGTACTGGCCTTCGAGGCCCGCCGTCTTCAGCGGGGCGGTTGCGAGCATCTGGTGCACCTGACGCGGGAAGTACTCCTCGATCTTCTTGCCGTTGATCCAGGTCGCTCCGTCGCCGGGGCGGAGGATGACGCGCGCGACCGAGGTCTTGCGCTTGCCGGTGCCGAGATACTGCGCGGGAGTCGCCATTTACACCTCGAGAGTTGTCGGTGCCTGGGCCTCGTGCGGATGCTCCGGGCCGGCGTAGATCTTGAGCTTGGTCAACTGCGCACGGCCGAGCTTGTTGCGCGGGAGCATCCCCTTGACGGCCTTCCGGAGCACCTCGGTCGGCTGGCGGTCGAGCTGCTCCTGCAGCGTGCGCTCGCGCAGGCCGCCGGGGTAGCCGGAATGCTTGTAGTACATCTTCTGCTCGAGCTTCTTGCCGGTGACGGCGATCTTCTCCGCGTTGATCACGACGACGAAGTCGCCCGTGTCGACGTGCGGGGTGAAGACGGGCTTGCTCTTGCCGCGCAGGCGGTCGGCGATCTGCGTCGCGAGGCGCCCGAGAGTCTTTCCCTCGGCGTCCACGAGGTACCAGTCGCGCGCGATCTCGCCGGGCTTGGCGTTGTAGGTCTTCATACGTAGAAAAAGGCAGGCAGGCTGCCCGCCGGGCCGGAATGGTAGCAGCGCCTAGACCTCGGCGCTGGCCAGGGAACCCGGTGCAGCAGAGCCGTTTCCGGCCACCCAGGCGGCCGCTAGGAGGGCGAGCCCGCCGGCCGTCGCGGCCAGCGGGACGGAGCCGCCGGCGCCCGTGTAGACGATCCCGCCGCCGAGTGCGAACGCGGCCGCGGTGAAGCTCGAGATCAGGTCGGTCGTCCCGACGAGCCGGCCGCGCTCGTTCGGCTCGGCGAGGTCGACGAGCTGCGTCGTTGCAGCCACGTAGGACAGCGACCAGCCGAGGCCGAGGCCGAAGAGCGCGAGGCTCATGCCGGCGATCGAGTCGAGCCAGGCGAGCGCGGCATTGGAGACAGCCATCAGCGTCAGCCCGGCGACCATGGCGGTGCGGCGGCCGATCCGCTCGACGACGTCGCCGATCACGAGCACGAGCCCGTACATGCCGAGGATGTGGAGGCTGATGATCGTGAAGATCGAGCCCTGCGCGTGGTGGTGCCCGACGGCGACATAGCCCGCGAGGTTCATCACGCCGGCCATGACCGCGAAGCTGCCGACCGCGGCGACCATCGCGGTCGCGACGCCCGGGCGGCGCAGGATCACCGGCAGCGGGGCCGGTGGCACCGGGATCTGGGTGGTCGCGTAGCGCGTCGACCACTCCTTCGGGTCGGGCCGCACGCCGAACGAGAGCAGGAGGCCTGCGATCGTGAACGCGCCCGCGGCGAGCCACGGCACGACGAGGTCGTCGGGCTGGAGGGAGCGGCCGGAGAACATCGGCCCGAAGACGAGCGGGCCCCAGATCGCGCCCGAGACGACGCCGAAGAGCACGATCGACATCCCGCGCGCGCGCCGCGCCGGCGGGAACATCTCGGCGGCCGCGGCGCGCGAGAGCAGCACGATGGTCTGCCCCGCGCCGCAGAGGCCGAGCCCGAGGAAGACGAGCGCGCCGGAGCGTGTCGCGCAGCCGGCGGCCGTCACCCACGGGCCGAGCGTGCCGAGCACGAAGCCGCTCCGGATCACCGGCATCCGGCCGACGCGGTCGGAGATGCGGCCCGCAGGCCCGACGGCGAGCGCGCCGGCGATCAGGAAGACCGCGGGGCCGAGGCCGAGGATGCCCTTGACGCCGGTGACGCTGACGATCGTCACGGTGCCGAGCGCGACGGCGAGCTGGATCATCCCGGACTGGAAGACGAGGCCGCCCGCGAGGAGCAAGGCGTTACGGCGGACGGGGTTCACCTTCCGATTACAGCACGCAGGCCGAGCGCGAACTCGGCCGCGCCGCCGTGCGAGGGGTGGCGCACGTAGGCCCCGCCGTAGAGCGCGTGTGCCACGCGGCCGACCGCGACGACGCGCCGGCCGGCGGCGAGCTCGTCCGCGTAGCCGCGGCCCTGCTCGATCTCCGCGCGCGTCGGCGTGCGGTTCGACGTCGCGGTGCCGGGATGCGTCGGGACGACGTTCCACAGCAACACGTGCTCGGCGAGCCCGAGCTCGCCGAGCACGCGGTGCACGATCGTCGCCGTCGCCTCGGCAGGCCCCGCCCCGGTCAGCTGCCGCTCGGAGGTGAACGGGATCCCCGAGACGCGGGCGCCGCGGTAGCCGGGCGCCTCCCCGACGAGCAGGATCGGCGCGTCCGCGCGCTCGTCGAGATACGCGGTCAGGCGGGCGCGCCGCAGCGCAGCGCCCGCGCCGACCCTGTAGAAGTTCGTCGTCTGCCCGATCCGGGCGGCCGCGAGCCTGTCGATGAGCGAGCGCATCGAGATCCGCACTCTGACGGACGGCGGCCAACAGCCGACGGAGATCGCGCACGCAGTCGCGGCGTTCGTCGACGGGGCGGAGGCCTCACTCGAGCTCGCGCAATACGACTTCAACCTCGGCGCGGAGACGGCGGCGATCGTCGGCGACGCGATCCGGCGCGCCGCGGCGCGCGGCGTGCGCGTCCGCTTCGTCTACAACGTCAGCCACGCGAACCCGATCCCGGTGCCGCCGCCGCCGGAGCCGGACGTCCAGCTGATCGCGACGCTGCCGGTCGAGGAGCAGGCGATCGCAGGCATCCCCGATCTCATGCACCACAAGTTCGTGATCCGCGACGGCAGCTCGGTCTGGACGGGCTCGGTCAACTGGACCGACGACTCGTTCTCGCGCCAGGAGAACGTGCTCGCGATCGTGCACTCGGAGGCGATCGCGAAGGCGTTCGAGATCGACTTCGACCAGCTGTGGGAAACGCGCGACGTCGAGCGCACGGGCTTCGTCGACCCGCGCTGGGATCACGGCGTGCGCGTGTGGTTCACGCCCGGCCACGGCGAGGATACGAGCGCCCGGATCGCGAAGCTGATCAGGCGCGCGAAACGCCGCGTGCGCATCTGCTCCCCGCTGATCACGACCGGCCCGGTGCTCGGCTCGCTCGCGCAGGTGATCGCCGACGGCCACCTCGACGTCGCCGGATGCGTCGACTCGACGCAGGTGCGCGACGTGATCCACCAGTGGCGGATGAACGAGAACGTGTCATGGAAGCTGCCGCTCCTGCGGCAGGTGATTGCCGGCCCGTTCACCGGCAAGGAGTCGACGCCCTACGGCGACGGCACCGTGCACGACTTCATGCACGCGAAGGTGTGCGTCTGCGACGACACGGTGTTCGTCGGCTCGTTCAACCTCTCGCGCAGCGGCGAGAAGAACGCTGAGAACGTGCTGGAGATCGAGGACGCGGCGATCGCGGAGCGCCTGGCCGGCTTCGTCGACGCGGTGCGCGCGCTGTACGGGCCGGTGCAGCTGCCGGACGCCTAGGGCTGCAATCTGATTCGGCTGCGCCGAATCAGGTTGCGCTCACCAGCGCTCGCGGTGGATCAGCGACTCCTCGGCGCGGCGCCGCTCCTTCATGCGCGATCCGGGCAGCGGCGCGTCGCCCGGCTTGCCGATCAGCGCGAGGCCGATCGGGACGACGTCCTCCGGCAGGCCGAGCAGCTCGCCGAAGATGCGCTTCTGGTCGGGGTGGCCGATGAATGCGCTCGCGAGACCCTCGTCGATCGCCGCGAGCAGCACCAGCATCATCAGGGCGCCGGCGTCGACGAACCAGTACGGCACGGGCCAGGTCACCTCGACGCCGCCGGTCGCGGCGAGCTTGTCGGCCTCGTTGTAGCGCGCGTGGTAGAGCGACTCGTTCGCGGAGATGACCATGTGCACCGGCGCGTCGGCGACGAAGTTCCGGCCATGCGTGCTGTAGTGCTCGTCGCCGAGGGCCTGCGCGATCTCGTGCCGCTTCGCCTCGTCGGTGACGACCACGATGCTGCCGCCCTGGCTGAAGCCGCCCGAGGGCGCGCGGAAGATCACGTGGGCGATCCGGTCGATCTGGTCCTGCGCGATCGGGTCGGGCAGGAACGCGCGATGCATCCGGCGGCGCGAGAGGATGTCGCGGAACTCCACGCGCGCACCGTATATCGTCGCCGCCCATGACGAGATTCCAGGGCAAGACGGTGCTGGTGACGGGCGGCGCGAAGGGCATCGGCGCCGCAACTGCGAAGCGGTTCGCCTCGGAGGGCGCGACGGTCGTCGTCGCGGACTTCGACGAGAGCGGCGCGCAGGAGACGGCGCAGGAGATCGGCGGTCATGCGGTTCGCTGCGACGTGACGAAGCTCGAGGAGGTCGAGGCCGCGGTCGAGGCGGCGGTCTCGCATGGCGGCGCGCTCGACGTGCTGGTCACGTGCGCGGGGATCATCCGCGACAACCTGCTCTTCAAGATGAGCGACGACGACTGGGACGCGGTCATCGACACGCATCTCAAGGGGACGTTCTTCGCGGTGCGCGCTGCGCAGAAGCGGATGGTCGAGCAGAAGAGCGGGAAGATCGTGCTCGTCTCGTCGACGTCCGCGCTCGGGAACCGCGGCCAGACGAACTACTCGACCGCGAAGGCCGGCCTGCAGGGGATGACGAAGACGCTCGCGATCGAGCTCGGCCCGTTCAACGTCAACGTCAACTGCGTCGCGCCCGGCTTCATCGAGACGGCGATGACGCGTCAGACGGCGGAGCGGATGGGCGTGCCGTTCGACCAGTTCGCGCAGGCGGCCTCGGAGCAGACGCCGCTGCGGCGGGTCGGGCAGCCGGAGGACGTCGCCGGCACGATCGCCTTCCTCTGCTCGGAGGACGCCGGCTACGTGAGCGGCCAGGTGATCTACGTCGCGGGCGGCCCGCGGAACTAGACGCGCGAACTAGACACGCGGAACTTAGACAGGCCGCGCCGACGCGGCCATCCTGGCGATCGCCCGTGCGCGCTTCGCCACCGCCGCCGGCGGGTCGCCGCCCGTCCCGGTGTCACTGACGACGACCTCGAGCCGCCGCGAGAGGCACATCCAGGCCTGCGAATCCTCGTAGGTCGTGCTCCAGCCCACGCGCACGCCGTCGAAGGCGTATCGCTTCATCGCGCCCTTGAGGCTGCACGACGCGACGGCGAGCACGTGGAACCCCGGGCCGATCTCCGTCGAGCCCGTCGGGGAGAACCAGATGTCGAGGGCCGTGCCGCGGCGCGGGGGCTCTCCCGGGCCCCAGGCGCGGTAGCGCCAGCCGGCCGGCGCGACCGTCGGCACCCAGCGGAAGCGCGGCTCCACGCGGTCGACGATCGCCCGCTGCACTGCCACGGGGACGACCGGCGCCGCCGCGGCGGCGACTGCCGGGACGAGGACGAGCCCGGCGGCGAGAACGAGCAGGAGGCGACCCACGGCCCGCAGGCTACGTCTGCCCTGTGACGGTGCGGTAAAGACCCGCTCACACCGCTGCGTAACACAAGGACGTGAGCAGTTGTACGCAGATCTGTATAATACAGCGGCGTGAGCGACTCGAGGAAGATCCGGAATCCCTTCACCTACGGCGACCTCGTCTCCGACGAGGCGTTCACGGACCGCGCGGACGAGCTCGCGCAGCTGACGGCGGACATGCGCAACGGCCAGAACGTCGCCGTGATCGCGCCGCGGCGCTACGGCAAGTCTTCACTCGTCAAGACGGCGCTGAGCGGCCTGATCGGGGAGGGCTTCCTCGTCGTCGAGGTCGACCTCATGACGACGCCGACGAAGGAGCGGCTCGCCGCCAAGCTCGCGAAGTCGATCCACGACGACGTCGCTTCCATCGTCTTCAAGGCGAAGGAGCGGCTGCGCATCTTCGGCTCTCTGCGGATCGTGCCGTCGATGACCGTCGACACGCACGGCTTCATGAGCTTCGGCTTCTCGGCGTCGCGCGCGGAGGCCGACATCGACGCGACGATCGAGCGCCTCCTCGAGCTGCCGGCGGAGATCGCCGCCGACCAGGGCCGCAGGATCGTCGTGTCCTTCGACGAGTTCCAGGAGATCACGCAGATCGACCCGAAGCTCCCGGCGCAGATGCGCGCCGTCTTCCAGCAGCAGGCCGGCGTCTCGCACGTCTACACGGGGAGCAGGCGCGACATGATGCGCCGCCTCTTCAGCGACGAGAACGAGCCGTTCTACCGCAGCGCGAAGACGATGGAGATCGGTCCGATCCCGGTCGCGCTCTTCAGCGAGTTCGTGCGCGCGCAGTTCGACCGCACCGACCGCGGCGTCAGCGACGCGGCCGTCGACCGGCTGCTCGGGGTGACAGGCGGCCATCCGTACGCGACGCAGGAGCTCGCCTACGCGCTGTGGGAGGAGGTGCCCGAGGGCTTCGCCGCATCCGCCGACGACCTCGACGACGCGCTGCGCGCGGTGCTGCGCTCCGAGAACGCGCGCTTCACACTCATCTGGGAGAACGCGACGCGCCCACAGAAGCTGCTGCTGCAGGCGCTCGCATCCGAGCCGGGGCGCCCCTTCAGCAACCCGTACCGGCTTCGGCACGACCTGCCGCCGACGTCGGGCGTGCAACGCGCGCTCCGACCGCTCGTCGACGGCGAGCTCGTCCGCAAGGACGGCGACGGCCTGTACGAGATCGCGGAGCCGTTCCTCCGCGAGTGGATCCTCGCCTACGCCATCTGACGGCCGAGCACGTCGTAGGCGACGTAGTCGAAGCCGAGGCAGGGCGAGCCGGCGAGCTCCTCGCGCAGCATCGAGAAGACGACGGAGTCCCGGTGCGGCTCGTCCTCGCCGCCCGGCTCGAGCCTGCGGCGGAGCGTCCCCTCCTCGGTGAAGCCGAGCCTGCGCGGGATCGCGAGGCTGCGCTCGTTACGCGGCTCGACCTGGATGTCGACGCGGTCGATCCCGCACAGCTCCAGCGCGGCGCGCGTCTGCACCGCCGTCGCCTCCGTCGCGATCCCCTGCCCGACCGCGCTCGAGCTGACCCAGTAGCCGATCTCGAGCGAGCCCTCGTTCGCGCGCTTGTGGAAGCCGCTGCCGCCGAGCTGCTCGGTCTCGTCGGGCGTGAAGATCGCGTAGACGTAGTTGTCGTCGAGGTCGAACTGCCCGCGGAACGTCCGGCACAACTCGACCTTCTCGTCGAGCGTCTGCGGCTCGAAGCGCGCCCACGGCATCCACGGCAGCAGGTGCTCGATGCTCTGGTCGACCGCCGCCTTCAGCAGCGGCGCGTCCTCGGGCTCGTAGCAGCGGATGACGAGACGCTCGGTCTCGATCCGGTACGGCGGGGTTCTTACTCCCACTCGATCGTCGCCGGCGGCTTCGACGTGACGTCGAGCACCACGCGGTTGACCGCCGGGATCTCGTTCACGATCCGCGACGACACGAGCTCGATCAGGTCGTACGGGAGGCGTGCCCAGTCGGCGGTCATCGCGTCCTCGGACGTGACGGCGCGGATCGCGATCGGGTACCCGTACGTGCGCGAGTCGCCCTGCACGCCGACCGAGCGGATCGCCGGCAGCACGCAGAACGACTGCCACAGCTGACGGTACAGCCCGGCCTTGCGCACCTCCTCCTGCAGGATCGCGTCGGCCTCGCGCAGCGTCTCGAGCCGCTCCTCGGTCACGTCGCCGATGATCCGGATCGCGAGTCCCGGGCCGGGGAACGGCTGCCGCCACACCATGCGCTCCGGCATCCCGAGCTCCTCGCCGACGCGGCGCACCTCGTCCTTGAAGAGCAGCCGCAGCGGCTCGACGAGCTTCATCCGCATGTCCTTCGGCAGGCCGCCGACGTTGTGGTGCGACTTGATCGTCTCGGCGACGCCGTCGGTGCCGCCGGACTCGATCACGTCGGAGTAGAGCGTCCCCTGCACGAGCCACTTCACGTCGCCGAGCGTCCGCGCCTCCTCCTCGAAGACGCGGATGAACTCCTCGCCGATGATCTTGCGCTTCTGCTCCGGGTCGGTGACTGCCTCGAGCGCGCGAGGAACCGCTCCTGCGCCTGCACGTGCACGAGCGGCACGTGGTAGTGGCCGTCGAACGTCTCGACGACCTGCTCCGCCTCGCCCTTGCGCAGCAGGCCGTGGTCGACGAAGACGCAGGTGAGCTGGTCGCCGACGGCCTTGTGCACGAGGAGCGCCGCGACCGCCGAGTCGACGCCGCCGGAGAGCGCGCACAGCACGCGCTCGTTGCCGACCTGCGCGCGGATGCGCTCGACCTGCTCCTCGATCACCGCCGCAGGCGTCCAGGCCGGCGCCGCGCCGGCGACCTCGTAGAGGAAGTTCTTCAGCACCTGCTGGCCGTGCTCGGTGTGCACGACCTCGGGGTGGAACTGCACGCCGTAGAGCTTGCGCGCACCGTCCTCGAACGCCGCCACCGGAGTGTGATCGGACGTCGCGACGATCTCCGCGCCTTCAGGCGGCGCGACGACGGTGTCGCGGTGCGACATCCAGACGGTGCTGCTCCGCGGGCAGCGCGCCGAACAGCCTGCCGCCCGATGCCGTCATCTCCGTGCGGCCGAACTCGGAGACGCCGGTGCGGTCGACGCGGCCGCCCAGCTCGAGCGCGAGCAGCTGCGCGCCGTAGCAGATGCCGAGCGTCGGGATGCCGAGCTCGAAGATCCCCGTGTCCATCTTCGGCGCGCCCTCCGCGTACACGGACGCCGGCCCGCCCGACAGGATCAGCGCGACCGGGTTGCGCCGGCGGATCTCGTCGACCGTCGAGCGGTGCGAGACGAGCTCCGAGTAGACACGCGCCTCGCGCACGCGCCGTGCGATCAGCTGCGAGTACTGCCCACCCAGATCGACCACCAGGACCGGACGCTCGTCGTCATTCGGCTCCGTCGAGCCTACGCCGGACGTCCGGCAGAGGAAACTGCAGGACCTCAGCCGCGCCGGTAATTGGGTGCGTCCTTCGTGATCGTCACGTCGTGCGGGTGCGACTCGCGCAGCCCGGCGCCCGTGATGCGCACGAACTGCGCCTGCTGCAGCGCGTCGATCGTCGGCCGAGCCGCAGTAGCCCATCGCCTGGCGCAGGCCGCCGACGATCTGGTGCAGCACGCCGCCGACCGGCCCCTTGTACGGGACGCGCGCCTCGATGCCCTCCGGCACGAGCTTCTCGACGTCCTCGACGTCGCCCTGGAAGTAGCGGTCCTTGGAGAACCCGCGCGCCTTCATCGCGCCGAGCGAGCCCATGCCGCGGTACTCCTTGTAGCGCTCGCCCTGCACGACGATCACGTCGCCGGGCGCCTCGTCGGTGCCCGCGAGCATCGAGCCGAGCATCACCGTGTCCGCGCCGGCGGCGATCGCCTTGGCGACGTCGCCGGACGAGGTGATGCCCGCCGTCGGCGATCACCGGCACCCCGTGGCGCGACGCGACCTCGGCGATCGTCGTAGACGGCGGTGATCTGCGGGACGCCGACGCCTGCGACGACGCGCGTCGTGCAGATCGCGCCGGGCCCCTGCCCACCTTGACCGCGTCGGCGCCCGCGTCGATCAGCGCCTCGGCGGCCTCGCCGGTCGCGATGTTCCCCGCGATCAGCTCGAACTCGCCGGAGAGCGCCGCGATGCGGCCGACCATCTCGAGCACGCCGCGCGAGTGGCCGTGCGCGGTGTCGACGACGAGCACGTCCGCGCCTGCGTCGACGAGAGCCTGCGCGCGCTCGACCGCGTCCGGGCCGACGCCGACCGCGGCGCCGACGCGCAGGCGGCCCTGCGCGTCCTTCGTCGCCTGCGGGAACTCGACGCGCTTCTGGATGTCCTTGACCGTGATCAGTCCTGTGATGCGGCCGTCGGCGTCGACGATCGGCAGCTTCTCGATGCGATGGCGGTGCAGGAGGCGCTCCGCCTCCCCGAGCGTCGTGCCGACGGGTGCCGTGACGAGGCCCCTGCGACGTCATCAGCGCAGACACCGGCTGCGTGAGGTCGCGCTCGAAGCGCAGGTCGCGGTTCGTGAGGATGCCGACGAGCTTGCCGCGCTCGTCGGTGATCGGCACGCCGGAGATGTGGTAGCGCTCCATCACGTCGACCGCGTCCGAGACGAGTGCGTCCGGCGGAAGCGTGACCGGCTCGACGATCATCCCGGCCTCCGAGCGCTTCACCTTGTCGACCTCGTCGACCTGTGCGGCGATCGAGAGGTTGCGGTGCACGATCCCGATCCCGCCCTCGCGCGCGAGCGGCGATCGCCATCCGCGCCTCCGTGACCGTGTCCATCGCGGCCGAGACGACCGGCACCTCGAGCGCGATCGTGCGCGTCAGACGCGTCGCCGTGGAGACGTCGTTCGGCAACACGGACGACTCGGCGGGCACGAGGAGGACGTCGTCGAAGGTGAGTCCCTCGCGCGCGAACTTCGCCGGGAGGGTGGCCGCGACGGGGTCGAGCCCCAGTTTCTCGACGTCCATCCGGGAAGGCTATCGACGCGGTCGGATGAGCGCGAGTCAGGCCTGGATCGGCTCGAGCAGCGACAGCTCGACGCCCGCCTGCAGACGGCCCGCCTGCCGCGGGTCGAAGCGGCCGGCGCCCACCTCGAGCGTCGAGGCCGCTCCCGCGGCGACCGCCGCACGCAGCGCCTCGTCGTTCGAGCGGCCGGCGTGGCGCGCCGCGATGAACGCCGCGAGCAGCACGTCGCCGGAGCCGACGGTCGAGACCGGGTCGACGCGCGGGGCGACCGCGCGGTAGCGCAGCGCCTCCCGTTCCTCGCGCAGGAGCGCGAGGCAGCCCTGCTCGGTCGTGATGAGCACGTTGCGCGCGCCCAACTCGGCGACGGTGTCGAGCGCGACGCGGAAGTCCTCGTCGTCGTGGAACTCCTGCCCGACGAGCGCCTCCGCCTCGGTCTGGTTCGGCGTGACGAGGAACGGCTCCGCCTCGACGCCGAGCGCGAGCGGCTGGCCCTCGGTGTCGAGCGCGACCTGAATCTGCCGCCGCGCGAGCTCGCGCGTCGCCTCGGCGTAGAAGTCGGGCTCGACGTCGCGCGGCAGCGACCCCGCGAAGACGACCAGCTCGGCGCCCTGCGTCAGGTAGCGGAGCTTCTCGAGCAGGGTCTCCAGCTCGTCGGGGCGCACGATCGGCCCCCACTCGTTGATCTCCGTGTACGTGCCGCCGGTCGGGTCGACCACCGCGGTCGACGTGCGCGACTCGCCCTCGATGTGCACGAAGTCGTTGAGGATCGCCTCGCTCGTCAGCTCTTCGACGATCCGCGAGCCGGTGGCGCCGCCGACGAGGCCGGTCGCGACGACGGGCACGCCGAGCAGCTTCAGCGCGCGCGCGACGTTGATCCCCTTGCCGCCCGCGAGCGTTACGCCGGCGCTTGCGCGATGACGCTGCCCGCGCTGGAAGTTCGGCACGGTGAGCGTCCGGTCGACGGCCGCATTGAGGGTGACGGTGACGATCATCGGCGGCTCAGAACAGGTCGCCCAGGTGGTGGAACGTCCTGCCGGCGTACCACCCTAGACGCCCGCCGAGCCCCGGTTTGTTAACCGTCCGCGAAGCGATCAGATCGCTGCGCGCGCGCAGCTTGCCGCGCTCCCAGATCTCGACGTGGCCGAGCACGTCGCCCGCGTGCACGGGCAGCGAGACCGCGGTCGCGGCGACGACCCTCTCGGTCAGCGGCCGGCCCAGACGCGCCACGGCGTTCGCCGGCTTCGCGGCGACGAGCTCCAGCGGATGCTTGCCGTAGGGCAGCTCGACCGACGCGTACGTGTGCGCCGGCCGGATCGCCGGCACGAGGCGGAACTGCGCGAGCCCCCAGATCAGGAGCGACTCGAGGTCGGCGTTGCGCACCGAGCGCGCCGGGCTGCCGAGGAGTGTCGCGTAGACCGTCACGCCCGAACCGCGCGCGGCGGCGACCTGGCACCACCCGGCCTGCGAGGTGTGGCCGGTCTTGACGCCGATCGTGCGCGGAAAGATCGAGAGGAGGTCGTCCCACGTGTGCAGCGTGCGACCACCCGCGATCGACGCCGTCTCGTCGTCGACAGTGTCGCGCACGAAGCGCGTGTGCATGAGCACCCGCGCGAGCTTCGTCATGTCGGCGGCGCTCGAGTAGTGGTCGGGCACGTCGAGCCCGTCCGGCCGCACGAAGTGCGTGTCGTGGAGACCGAGCTGCGCCGCCTTCGCGTTCATCAGCCGCGCGAACGAGGGGAAGTCCGGCGCCATCGAGAGCGCCAGCGCGGCCGCCGCGTCGTTCGCGGACTGGACCAGCGCGCCCTTGATCAGGTCGCGCACGGTCAGGCGCTCGCCGGGGCGCAGGTTGATCGTCGACTCGCCGACGATCGCGGCGCGCGGGTCGACGGTGACGACGTCGCTCAGGCGGTGCCGCTCCAGCGCCAGCAGCACCGTCATCATCTTCGTCAGCGACGCGATCGCCACGTGCTCGTGGGCGTTCGACGACGCCAGCACCTCGCCGGTGCGCGCGTCCTCCACGATGTACGCGCTGCCGTGCACGGACGGCGGCGCGGCTGTCGCCGGTGCGGCGAACGCGAGCGCGGCGGCGGCGATCGCAGCGAGACGCCTCACCGGATCCGCACCTTCTCGCCGATGAAGAGCGACGTCGAGCTGATGTTCGGGTTCAGTTGCTCGATGGTCGCGACCGCCACTCCGGTCTTCGTAGAGATAACGCCGAACGTGTCTCCCGCCTGCACGGTATAGAACCGCGCCGCCGCCCTGGGCTTCTTCTTCGCCTTCGGTCGTGGTCGTCACCGCGCCCACGGTCTTGGTCGGCGCCGCCGGGACCGCGCGCGTGGTCGTCGTCGCGGTCGTGCTCGAATGCAGCCCCGAGCGGATCAGGAGCACCGCCACCGTCGCGGCAAGCAGAAACGCCGCAGGCGCGACGAACCGGCGCCAGTCACCGCGCGGCACTACCAGCCGGATGCGGCCCAGACCTCGCGCTTCAGGCGCGCGGCCTCGGCGCCCGCCGCCTCGCGAAAGTCCGAGCCGGTGTCGCGGAACGCGTAGATGACCGAGCGCGATGCGGCGACGAGCGCGCTCGCCGGCCCGCTCTGGAACGCGCGGGTCAGATCAGCAGGCCTGCCGCCCTGCGCGCCGACGCCGGGCAGGAGCAGGATCGAGCGCGGCATCAGCCGGCGCGCGTCGGCGACCGCACGCGGATGCGTCGCGCCGACGACCGCGCCGACGGAGCTGAGCCCGGCCTCTCCGACGAGCTCGGCTCCCCACTCCTCGACGAGCTCGGCGACGTGGTGCCACATCGGCCGCCCGTCCTTCAGCACGACGTCCTGCAGGTCGCCGCTCGCGTTCGAGGTGCGCACCAGGACGAAGATCCCGACGCCGCCGCGGCGCACGGCGCCGAGGAAGGGCTCGATCGCGTCCCGGCCGAGCCACGGGTTGACGGTCAGCGCGTCGGCTCGCGGCACGTCGCCCTCCAGGTAGGCCTCCGAGTAGGCGCGTGCGGTCGACCCGATGTCGCCGCGCTTGCCGTCCGCGATCACGAGCAGCCCCGCGCGCTTCGCGTACACGCAGACCTGCTCGAAGGCGGCCATCCCGCCCGCCCCGAGCGCCTCGAAGAACGCCAGCTGCGGCTTCACGGCGACGGCGTGCGGCGCGACCGCGTCGACGATCCCGCAGCAGAAGCGGGCGACGTCGCCGCGCAGCTCGATCGGGAGCAGGTCGGAGTGCGGATCGAGCCCGACGACGAGCTGCGAGCGCTTGCGCTCGACCTCGCCGGCCAGGCGGTCCGCGAAGGAGAGTGTCGCGACGGCCATCCGCCATCACGGTAACGCGTTCGGCGGCGCGCATCGCAAAACGTCGGAGGGCGGCCTTGCGCCGCCCTCCGAAACCACGTTGGCGCCGCGTCGACTAGGTCTTGAGCGCCGCCTTGAGCTGGCTGCCGGCCGAGAACTTCGGCACGGTCGTCGCGGCGATCTCGACGCGCTCACCCGTGCGTGGGTTGACGCCCTGGCGCGCTGCGCGGGCGGCCGGAGAGAACTTGCCGAAGCCCGTGAAGTTCACCGAGTCGCCGGACTTCAGCGTCTCCGTGATCGACTCGAGGAAAGCGTCGACGGCCTTGCCCGCATCGCGTGCAGAGAGCCCGCTCTTCTGCGAGACCTGGTTGATGAACTCCTGCTTGGTCAAGGGATCGAATCCTCCTGCGTCGGGTTGCTGGGGTTCAGACCTTGGAAAAACCCTAACAACGCCGCCGGATACCGCTCAACCATGCGGATTTGCGGGGATTTCGAGCAGCTCCGACGCCCGGAAGAGCGCGCGCAGGCGCACGGCATGGCGCGCCAGCTCGTCGACGCCGCCCTCCTCGCGGTCGACGACGCAGATCGCGTTGGATACACGCAATCCGGCGTTTCGGAGCGCCTCGACCGCCTCGATCGCGGCCCCGCCCGAGGTGACGACGTCCTCGATCAGGCAGACGCACTCGCCCTCCTCGTACACGCCCTCCAGCCGCTGCGCCGTCCCGTACTCCTTCGCGGCCTTGCGGACGATCAGGAACGGCAGACCCGACTCGAGCGACGCGGCCGCCGCGAGCGCGACCGCACCGAGCTCCGGGCCTGCGAGGCGGTCGGCGTCCGGCTCGTGCTCGCGCACCGCCTCGGCGAGCGCCTCGCCGAGCGGCGCCAGCACCTCCGGGCGCGTCTCGAAGCGGTACTTGTCGAGGTAGTAGCGCGAGCGGCGGCCCGAGCGGAGCACGAAGTCGCCTTCGAGGTACGCGGCGTCGCGCAGCGCCCGCGCGAGGTCGTCGCGTTCCATCACGAGGCGAGCAGCTCGTGCGCGATCGGCAGCAGGCGGTCCGCCTCCGCCGTTCCCTCGCCGAACGAGTGCATCGAGCCGTCGTCGGCGTAGAGGTCGACGCGCTCGCGCTTCCGTGCGGCGCGGCGGCGCAGGAGCACCGAGCCGGCGAGCGAGCCGGCGGCGAGCAGGACGCCGGTCATGACCTTACGCGGTGGCATCCTCGGCCTTGTCCTTCGCGGGCGCGCGGCGCCCAGTGGGCTTCTTCTGCGCCGGCTCGTCGATCGAGCGCAGGCACGTCTTGAGGTCGTAGAAGACGAGGCCGACCGTCGGCTCGGGCGTGGTCGTCGCCGCGATCAGGCGCGCCCCGTCGCGCACGACGAAGACGCTGCCGACGATGGTCGCAGCCTCGAGCTGCGCGACCCCGGGCCGCAGCTCGTCCGCCGCAGCGAGTAGGCGCCTCGCGCCGTCGGCCAGGCGCGCGGCCGCCGGCTCCTCCCCCAGGCTCGAGCCGGCCGGGTTGCCTTCGGGGTCGATCACGACCACGTCCCGCACCTGCGGGGAGATCTCCTTCAGATCGGCAATCGCCTGGGCCGCGTCCATCGCTCCGAGCATACTGCCGCGCTATGAGGCGGGTTCTGAGCAAGTTCTTCGCCGACCGCGGGACGCACCTCGCAGCGATGATCGCCTACTTCGCACTTCTGTCGTTCGTGCCGCTGCTCTTCCTCGCGCTCGCGCTGCTCGGGCTCGTGCACCAGGCGGACGAGGGGTCGTTCTTCGTGCGCGAGCTGTCGAAGACGTTCCCGAACACGTCGCTGCAGTCGATCCTGCGCGCGGTGCGCGCAATCCAGGAGAACTCGACGGCGCTCGGGATCGTGGGCGGCGCCTTCCTGCTCTGGTCGTCGCTCTCGTTCTTCAGCGTGCTCGAGAGCGCGTTCAACATCGTCTACGGCCGGCCGAACCGCGGCTTCCTGCACGGCAAGGCGCTCGCGACGCTGATGATGGTCAGCTCGCTCATCGCGTTGTTCGTCTCGCTCGTGATCGGGTCGATCGGACAGGAGATCCTGAAGCGGTACGCCGGCTTCTCCGGCAACACGACGACCGCCCGTGTGATCGCGATCTTCGTCTCGGCCATCGGCATGTTCGTCTTCCTGACGACCGCGTACTACGTGCTCACGAACGTCGACCTGACGATTCGCGAGGTCTTGCCCGGTGCGATCACGGCGGCGGTGATCCTCGAGGCGACGTTCCAGCTCCTGCCCGTGTACGTGGAGATCTCGAAGCACAACCCGGTGCTGCAGACGCTGTCGGGGCCGGTGGTGCTGCTCGTGTGGCTGTACGTGATGGCGAACGTGATGGTGCTCGGCGCCGAGGTGAACTGGTGGCGGGGCAATCGTGCGCGCGCGAGCGACATCCCGTGAGCGTCGCCGCGGAGGACGCGCCGCGCGTCACGACCCTCGAGCTCTTCTTCGACCTCGTCTTCGTCTTCACGATCACGCAGCTCACTTCCGTGCTGTTCGAGTCGCCGAACACGCGCGGCATCGCCCACGTGGTGGTGATGCTCGGCGTGATCTGGTGGATGTACGGCGGCTATGTGTGGATGACGAACGCGGTGCGCGCCGACACGGGCGCGCGTCGGCTGCTCCTGCTCGGTGGGATGGGAGGCTTCCTCGTCCTGTCGCTGGCGGTCCCGACGGCGTTCGACGGCAGCGGGCTCGCGTTCGCGCTCGCGTACCTCGTCGTCGTCCTCGTGCACTCGTTCCTCTTCACGCGCGCGGCGGCGGTGAGCGCGGCGCGGGCGATCCTGACGCTCGCGCCGTTCAACGTCGCGGCTGCGCTCGTGATCGTGCTCGGCGGCGCGCTCGGCGGGAGGGCGCAGTTCGTGCTCTGGGCCGCGGCGGCGGCGTTCGAGTGGCTGACGCCGTGGATCCGCGGCACGAAGGGGTTCGTGATCGCGGCCGGGCACTTCGTCGAGCGGCACGCGCTGGTGGTGATCGTCGCGATCGGCGAGTCGATCGTCGCGATCGGAGTCGGCGCGTCGTCGCTCCCGCTCGACGCGGCGCTCGCCGGCGTCGCGCTGCTCGGGCTCGCGCTCAGCGCCTGCCTCTGGTGGATGTACTTCAGCGGCCACGAGGAGCGCGGCGAGCGTGCGCTCGCGTCGCTCCCGGTGACGCAGCGTGCGTGGGCCTCGCTCGTCGGCTTCGGCTACTGGCACATGGCGATGCTGTTCGGCATCCTCGCGATCGCCTCCGTCGAGCGGGTCGCCGCGGAGGACCCGTTCGCGCAGACGTCGTGGGCACGCGCCGTGATCCTCGCTCTCGGCGCGGCGGCCTACGGGCTCGGCAACGCGTTGTTCCGGCGCACGCTCGTCCTCGGCGGCGTGCGCCCGCGGGCGTGGACCGGCGTCGCCGCGCTCGCCACGGCGCCGCTCGGCGCGTGGCTCGCGCCGACGGCGCAGATGGCCGCGCTCGTCGTCGTGTTCCTGGCCGGGTTCGCCGCGGAGCGCGGCAGGCCCGCCCGAGGTGGTCACAGTTCCGTAGCGGTGTCAGCCACTCGCACGAAAGCGTGACGGATCGCGCGAAGCCCCTGCGTTTGCGCGGGTTCGGGTGGTGTCAGACACCGTCACGAAAGTGTGCCGCGGAGAGTCGAGAGCTCGCTGGGAGCGCTCACCGCCGGTCTCGCGCAGAGCGCTACTCGCCGCCGAAGACGACCGCGGCCTGACGCGCTAGCTCGTCGTCGGGGACGTCGCGCAGATGTTGCGCGAGCCCCCAGCGATGGCCGTACGGATCGAGGATCTGCCCGTGGCGCTCGCCCCAGAACGCGTCCTGGAGCGGTGCGTACACCTGCGCACCCGCCGCAAGCGCCCGTTCCCAGAGCGCGTCGACGTCGTCCGTCGTGATCGTGAGGGCGCCGTAGGTGCCGCCGAGGGCCAGCGGAGAGACGACGCCGTACTCGGGGAACTCGTCGGCGATCATCACGACGTCGTCGCCGAAACGCAGCTCGATCTGCATGAACCGATCGCCGGGAACCGGAACGCGGCGGCCGATCTCGGCTCCGAGCGCGCGCTCGTACCAGGCCGCAGCCTCGCCGGCGCCGCGCACGACGATGTGCGGCGTGACCCTCATCGTCGACACAGCCTCATCGTCGACACAGTTCGGTATCGGTGTCAGACACCCGCGTGGAAGTGTGACGAACGGCTCGGAAGTCCCTGCACGGGGCGGCAGTTCGGTCGGTGGCAGCCACCATCACGAGAGTGTGTCGAGCAGCGCCCGGGCCGCGAGGGCTCGGTGGGAATGCTCGGCCTTCCAGGCGTCGCCGAGCTCGGCCACGGTGCTCGTCTCGCCGCGCGGGACGAAGATCGGGTCGAAGCCGAAGCCCTCGTCGCCGGCCGGCGGCGTGCGCGATCGTGCCCTCGAGGACGCCGGTGCCGCGCAGCTCCTCGCCGTCCGGGCCGATCGCGACCAGCTCGCAGACGTAGCGCGCGGCGCGGTCGTCGCGGCCCTCGAGGGCGGCGAGCAGCTTCTCGACGTGGCGGTCGCCCGCCCAGCGCGCCGTCTGCACGCCCGGGCCGCCGCCGAGCGCGGCCACCTCGATCCCCGAGTCGTCGGCGAGCATCCAGCGCTCCGCCGCGCCGACGAGGCGGCCGTAGCGCGCCTTGATGCGCGCGTTGTCGAGGAACGTGACGCCGTCCTCCGACGGGTAGTCGGCGGCATCCAGCGCGTCGAGCTCCCAGCCCGGGAACAGTTCGCGGAACTCCTGAAGCTTGTGCGGGTTCGCGGTGCAGACGGTGGCGCGGATCAGCGGCGCCACCGCACCCCGATCACGTAGTCGAGATCCGAGAGCTTCGCCACGAGCTCCTCGTCGACGTGCGGCAACTCGAGCTGCAGCACGCGGCGGTCGGCCTCGTCCGTGAGCTCGAAATGCCGGATGTCGTGAAGCTGCGCGAGGAACGGCCCGACCGGCTGCCCTTCTCGCAGCTCGATCGTCATGCGGTTCTCCTCCGGCTTGATGCGGTCGATCATCTTGTAGGCGACGAAGCGCAGCGGGCCGAGCGAGAAGATCGTGACGAGCGTCGTCACGACGGCCGCCGAGTACCAGCCGGCGCCGCAGGCCATGCCGATCGCCGCGACCACCCACAGCGTCGCCGCGGTCGTGAGCCCGCGCACCGACAGGCCCTCGCGGACGATCGCGCCCGCGCCGAGGAAGCCGATGCCGGTGACGATCTGCGCGGCGATCCGCGTCGGGTCGGCGCGCACGACCGTGGCGCCGCTCGCGAGGAAGTCGTGGAACGCGTACGCGGAGATGATCGTGAACAGCGCCGAGCCGAGCGAGACGAGGAGGTGCGTGCGGATGCCGGCCTCGCGGTCGCGCAGCTCGCGCTCGATGCCGATCGCACCGCCGAGCGCGCGCCGCGACCGCAAGCCGAACGACGACGTGGACGTCGTCGAGCGCCGGGACTGCGTTAGCCGCGAGGAGCTGCAATCGCGTCGTCCTGGTAGCGCCGGAGATCGTCGATGCCGGCCGCCGCGAGGTCGAGCAGGTCGTCGAGCCGCGCACGATCGAACGGCACACGCTCGGCGGTGGACTGCACCTCGACGAAGCGACCGTCGCCGGTCATCACGACGTTGACGTCCACCTCGGCGGTGGAATCCTCCTCGTAGTCGAGGTCGAGGAGCGACTCGCCGTCGACGACGCCGACCGAGACCGCCGCGACCTCGCCGGTCAGCGCCTTCCCGAGCCCGAAGTGGTCGAGCGCGCGGCGGGCGGCGACGTACGCGCCGGTGATCGCCGCGCAGCGCGTGCCGCCGTCGGCCTGCAGGACGTCGCAGTCGAGGTAGACGGTGCGCTCTCCGAGCGCCTGGAAGTCGACGACGCCGCGCAGCGCGCGCCCGATCAGGCGCTGGATCTCGACGGTGCGGCCGCCCTGCTTGCCGCGCGCGGCCTCGCGGTCGGTGCGCTCACCCGTCGACGCCGGCAGCAGCGAGTACTCGGCCGTCATCCAGCCTCGGCCGGAGCGGTAGAGCCAGCGCGGGACGCCGTCCTGCACGGAGGCCGTGCAGAGCACCCTCGTCTTGCCCTGTGTCCAGAGCACGACGCCGTGCGGCTGCTCGAGGAACGACGGGTCCGCGTCGATCGGCCGCAGCTCGTCGGGGCGGCGCCCGTCGTGGCGGCTCACGCGACCGCCTCGAGTGCCGCGATCTCGACGTGCTCGACGGCGCCGAGCGGCAGCTGGAGGAACCGCTCGCCGAGCGTGCGGAAGAGCTGGGGGTCGCCGGTCGTCAGGAAGCGGTACGCACCCTCGCGCGCGGCGTCGTTCTCGAAGCCCTTGCGCGCGAGCGTCTCGGCGACTTCGCGCGCGGTCTCGTCGGCGGAGAAGACGAGCGTCACGTCGCGGCCGAACGCGCGCTGGAAGACCGGGCGCAGGAGCGGGTAGTGGGTGCAGCCGAGGATCACCGTGTCGCAGCCTGCCGCCTTGAGCGGCGCGGCGTACTCGCGCACCGCCGCGACGACGTCGTCGCTGAACGTGTCGCCCGCCTCGATCAGCGGGACGAGCTTCGGGCACGCGACCGACGTGACGTGCGCGCCCGCGTCGAGCGTGCGCACGAGCGACTCGTAGCGGCCGGTCTCGACGGTCAGCTCCGTCGCGAGCAACCCGATGCGGCGGTTGCGCGTCGCCTGCACCGCCGCGTGGGCCTCGGGGACGATCACCGATACGACCGGCACCGACAGCAGCTCCTGCAAGTCGGGCAGCGCAGCGGCCGTCGCGGTGTTGCACGCGACGACGACGATCTTCACGCCCTGCAGCTCGAGGTAGACGCCGATCTCGTGCGCGAAGCGGCGCACCTCGTCGAGGCCGCGCGGCCCGTACGGCAGGCGCGCGTGGTCGCCGAGGTAGACGAAGTCCTCGTGCGGCATGGTGACGAGGCACTCGTGCAGGACGGTGAGGCCACCGACGCCCGAGTCGAAGACGCCGATGGGGCGAAAATCCATGGGGGCGATTCTAGGGAGCGGCTACGCTGCCCGCCGTGAAGCGCCTCCTCCTCGTCTTCGCGCGTCGCCCTGCTCTGGGCTGCGCCCGCGCAGGCGTTCACGAAGCAGACGGGGACGCGCACGATGAGCGACGGCACGTCGATCGCCTACGACCTCTACGTGCCGGACGGGACGCCGCCGGCGGGCGGCTGGCCCGGCGTGATCGCTCCTGCACGGCCTCGGCGGCTCGAAGGACGACATGGCGCCGCTCTCGCAGATCCTGGCCGCGCACGGCTACGCGGCGCTCGCGTACTCCGCGCGCGGCTCGGGCACGTCGACCGGCAACCTCGAGCTCGCCGGCCCGGACGAGGTCGCGGACGAGCGCGCGATGGAGGGCTTCTTCGCCGGGCTCCCGCAGGTGCACGAGCGGAAGATCGGCGCCTGGGGCGTCTCCTACGGCGGCGGCGAGACCTGGAACGGGCTCGCCGCCGGGCTGCCCTACCGAGCAGCCGTCGTCGTCGCCACCTGGACCGACCTCTATTCGGCGCTCTGGCCGCAGAACGTCGCGAAGTCGGGGATCGTGCTCGGCTTCGCCAAGTCGGTCGAGGCTCGCTCGCCGTTGATCGCGGGCGCCGAGAACGACGCGGTGCACTCGACGAACCTTGCCCGCGTCAAGGCGCTCGCCGACCCGCGCTCGTCGCTGACGAAGCTGCCGAGCGTCGTCACGCCGGTCTACATGTTCCAGGGTCGCGTCGACTACGCGTTCGACGTCACGCAGGCGGAGAACGGCTACACGCGCCTGCGCGGGCCGAAGCACCTCTACATCGGGCAGTTCGGGCACCCGCCGTCGAGCTTCTCGACGCCGGACATCGACGTACATGCAGTCGCAGACGGTCGCGTGGTTCGACCACTACCTGAAGGGCGCGCCGAACGGGATCGACAAGACGCAAGCCCGTCACGATCGCCGCTGCGACCGGTTCGAAGCGAACGTCGTTCGCGGGCATCCCGAAGACGAAGACGATCACCGTCGGCTTCCGCGGGACGACGCTCGGGCCGCGCCTCGGGCCGAGGTTCGGGCAGGCGCTCGAGACGTTCGGCGTCTCGGTGCTCCAGCGTGCAGGTGCGGAAGGTGACAGCGCTTCCCGCGGCTCGTCGCGACGGTGCGGGCGGGCAACCGCGTGATCACGCACGGCGCGATCGCGCCGAAGGTCGGGTTGCAGACGATCAGGCTCGCGAACTACGTGCAGTACCTGCCGAAGGGCACGCGGCTGAACGTCTCGTTCGGCGACAGCTCCGGCGGCGACATCGCGTACCTCGGCTTCGGCTGACTCGGGCTCGATCTCGCTCGGGCCGGCGAGCCTGTCGCTGCAGGTGCTGACGAAGCCGGTCAGCGGATGAAGCGGCTGCTCGCGGTGCTCTGCGCTCGCCGCCTGCCCGGTGGCGCTCGCCGCCGGCTCGCCCGGCGTGACCCCGACGACGATCACGATCGGCGGCACCGTTCCGATCACGGGGCCTGCGGCGCTCTTCGGCTCGGTCGGTCGCGGCGCCGACGCGTACTTCAAGTACGTGAACGCGCACGGAGGCGTGAACGGCCGGAAGATCAAGTACATCTACCGCGACGACGCGTACGACCCCGCGAAGACCGTGCAGCTGACGCGCGAGCTCGTCGAGAACGACCACGTGTTCGCGATCTTCGACACCGTCGGCACCGACAACACCGTCGCCACCACCGACTACCTGAACGCCGCCAAGGTGCCGCAGCTGTTTGCGGGCACCGGCACCGCGCAGCGTCGGCGACAACTTCAAGTCGCATCCGTGGACGATGGGCTACCTCCCGAGCTTCCGCGCGGAGGGCGTTGTCTACGGGCGTGCGATCGCGAAGACCGCGGGCGCGAAGGTGGCGGTGCTCGCAGAGGCCTCCGACTTCGGCAAGGACATCACGGACGGCCTGAAGAAGGGGCTCGGCGCGAAGTCGTCGGCGATCGTCTCGTCGCAGCAGTACCAGCCGACCGACACGTCGATCGAGTCGCAGATGTCGACGCTGCACGCGTCGGGCGCGAACGTGCTCGTGCTCAACGTGACGCCGCAGTACGCGATCCTCGCGTACCTCGCCGCGCACAAGCTCGGCTGGCACCCGCGGATCTACGTCAGCTCGGTCTGCATCTCGCCGAACGTGATGGACATCATCCGTGCGAGCGTCGGCGCCGAGGTGAACGGCTCGCAGTCGATCGCGTTCGTCAAGGACCCCACCGACAAGACGTTCGCGAAGGACCCGGTCGTCGCGCTCTACAAGTCGATCCTGAAGAAGTACGCGCCGGGGGCGAAGCCGTAGGACGTCTACAACTTCTACGGCATGGGCGTCGCCTACACGATGGTCGACGCGTTGAAGCACGCGGGCAAGAGCCCGACGCGGGCGTCGCTGCTGAAGGCCGCGCAGCACCTGAACGAGGTCAACCCGTTCATGCGCGCCGGCGTGAAGATCGCAACCAGCCCGACGCGACTACTACCCGATCTAGCAAGGCGCAGCCCGTGCGCTACGACCGCGTCCACTGGGTGGCGGTCGGACCGCTCGTCTCGGCGCGCGGCTGAGCGTTTGCATCGGCTGACGATCGGTCACACCAGGCTTCAAAACCCCCCTTTCTCGACTGACATGGAGGAACCAGCTAGATGAGAAGCACTCTTCGCCTCGCGTTGCTGGTCGGCGCGACCGTTGCCTCGCTCGCGTTCGCCGGCTCCGCGCTCGCGGCGTTCGGGCCCAAGCTCGTCGTCTCGTCCGCGGCGCCGCAGGCAGCCGGTGGCGGCGGGCCGACGCGCATCGGCGTCGCCGTGCCGAACAGCGACGACCCGACCGTCCGCGCCGCCGATCTACATCCCGACCGGCTACCAGGTCGCGACCGCGTCCGCCGGCACAAGCTCGGCGACGTGACCGCGACCGCCGCGGCCGCCGACCTCGGCGGTGCGGTGCTGCCGCTCACGGGTGAGCTCGACGCGATCGCGCCGACGCCGGCGACGGCCACTGCCGCCGCGCAGTGCCAGGTGTCCCCGTCGCAGACGTGGAACCTGCAGCTGACCGCCGCCGGGCAGACGCTGAACATCCCGATGTTCGTCGTCGCCGGGACCGCGGCCGAGGCCGCAGCGGGCTACCAGACGAAGCTCGTCGTCTGCCTGCCGCCGCCGGACGTGCCCGCGGGCACGCCGGGCCGCGCGCAGTTCGGCGCGAAGCTCCTCTCTGCGAGCTTCTCCGTCTCCGCGATCACGCAGCCGACGGCGACGGGCGACTACCGCTGGACGTCGCTCTGGACGCCGTACGTCCCGACCGCCGGCCGGCCGAACCCCGCCGGCTCCGTCGAGGTGCAGTCGCTGCGCCACATCCCGACGCAGGTCAAGCTCACCGTCACGAAGCGCAAGGTGACGACGACGGTGCGCAAGCGCGTCAAGGGCAAGATCCGCAAGGTGAAGCAGGTGTCGACGCTCGTCCGCTTCAGCTCGACGGTGACCGAGAACGGCGCGCCCGCCGCGTCCGCCAAGATCACCACGACGGCGGCGGGCAAGAAGCGTCGGCGGCGCCTCGGGCTCGTTCAGGCTCGCCGCGGGCAAGTCGGCGACGGTGAAGGCGACCGCGGTCGTCGACAGCGACACGGGCTCGGTCGCGACCGGCCAGCCGGCGAACGCGGCGGCCGACCTCTTCTTCCACGACCTCGGCGCGGGCGGCTGCGTGGCCACGCCCGCCGTCTTCGGCGGCCTGCCGTGCGCCGACGCGACGGTCGGCGGCGAGACGATCTCGGCGACGAGCGTCGTCAAGGGCTTCAAGTAGGCCCGCCCGCATGGCGTTCCGAAGAGGGGCCCCACGCGGGCCCCTCTTCGTATCCTGGGGAGGTGGCGGCGCCGATCAGGATCGGGACGTGCTCGTGGGCGGACGACGCGCTCTCGAAGCACTGGTACCCGCCGGGCACGCCGCCGCGCGAGCGGCTTGCCGTACTACGCCGAGCGCTTCTCGACGGTCGAGGTCGACTCGACCTACTACCGCGTCCCGACGAGCAAGATGGTGCGGGGCTGGGCCGAGCGGACGCCGGACGGGTTCGTGATGCACGTGAAGGCGTTCGGGCTGATGACGCGCCACCCGGTGAAGCTCGAGCAGGTGCCGCCCGACCTGCGCGAGGGGCTGCCGGTCGACGAGCGCGGCCGCGTCGACCGGCCGCCGCGCGAGGCGCGCGCGCGCCGTCTTCCGCGCGTTCCTCGACGCGCTCGCACCGCTGCGCGACACCGGGCAAGCTCGGCGGGATCCTCTTCCAGATGCCGCCGTACGTCGTCTGGAAGCCGTCGTCGCTCGACTACCTCGAGTGGGCGCGCGACCAGCTCGGCGGCGACCGGATTCTGTTCGAGCCGCGCCACCGCTCGTGGTTCGCGGAGGACGTCCGCGACGAGCTCCTGCGCTGGCTCGAGGAGCGGCGGATGTCGTGGGTCGTCGTCGACGCGCCGAAGGTCGACGCGGAGAACGTGCCGGAGACGCTCGTCGCGGCGACGACGCCGCTCGCCTACGTGCGCTTCCACGGCCGCAACGCCGGCACGTGGAACGCGCGCGGCGGCTCGGCCGCGCAGCGCTTCGACTACCTCTACGGCGAGGACGAGCTGCGCGAGTGGGTCGCGCCCGCTGCGCGAGCTGTCGAACGCAGGCCGAGGAGGCGTACGCGTTCTTCAACAACAACAACCAGACGAACGGCGTCGCGCAGGCGCCGGCGGGCGCGCAGCTCCTGCGCAAGCTGCTCGAGGAGGAGAACGTGCCCGACCGCCTGATGCGCGTGCTCGCCGTCACCCACGGGCCGCGCGTCGCGGCCGGAGCTGTTCGGCGACGTGATCGTCGAGGACGGGCACGAGCTCGTCGAGTGGGAGATCCGCGCCCGCGGCGCGCCGCCGTCGACCGGCTCGACGCGGTGATCGTGTTCGGCGGCGACCAGAACGTCGGCGAGGAGGTCGAGCACCCGTGGCTGCACGAGGAGTACGACGCGCTGCGGCGCTGGGTCGACGAGCGGCACGCCGCTGCTCGGCGATCTGCCTCGGCGCGCAGACGCTCGCGCACGCACTCGGCGCGCCGGTCGAGCCGGATCGGCCGACGACAGCTCGCCGGGCTTCTACGAGACCGACGCTGACCGAGGCGGGCGTCGACGATCCGGTGCTCGGCGTGCTGCCGCCGCGATTCGAGGCGCTGAACGCGAACGGCTACGAGTTCGACGTGCCCGGCGGGCGCCGTCGAGCTCGCGACGGCCCGGTGCGCGCAGGCGTTCCGCGCCGGCGGCAGCGCGTGGGCGGTGCAGTTCCACCCGGAGGTGCGCCGCGACCAGGTGCTCGGCGTGGTTCGAGGAGGACGAGCCACGGCCTGCCGCGCCCGCTCGCCGAGCTCGAGCGCGAGCTCGACGAGAAGCTCGCAGGCGTGGCAGGAGCTCGGGCGCCGGCTCTGCCGCGCGTTCCTCGCTGCGGCGCGCCGAAGCGCTGCAGACGGCCCGTAGACTGCGCTCAGCAGCTCGACCGGCAGGTCGTCGTGGCGCGACCACTCGTGCCACGAGCCGACGTAGTTGCGCGCGTCGTAGCCGAGCGCGCGCAGGAGCTGCGTCGCGATCGCCGAGCGCGAGCCGCTGTGGCAGTACGCGACGACCTCGGTGCCCGGCTCGAGACCGAGCTCGGCCGCGATCGCTCGTCGGCGTCGAGCTCCATCAGCCGGTAGACGTCGAGGTTCCGCGCGCCCGGGATGTGGCCCTGCCGCGGATCGCACGGCTTGCCGAGCGCTGCCGTCGAACTCGTCCGCGCGTGCGCACGTCGAGGACGCGCCACCTCGCCGAGCCGCTCGCGCGAGCTCGTCGACGTCGATCTCGCTCACAGCGACCGCACCACCTCGACCTCGGCGGCGACCGACGGGCGCTGCTCGAGCGCCGCCAGCCAGTCGGCGATCCGTGCGGGCAGCTCGACGCCGAGCATGTCGCGCGCCCGGATCACCCACGGCACATACGCGATGTCGGCGAACAGGCTCTCGCCGACCTCGAGCGACTCGAGCTTGCCGGCGAGGTCGTTCGTCGTCGCCGCGCCGGAACGCGTAGTAGTCGTCGCCGAGGTTCTCGTCGAAGCGGTGCACGAGCAGCCGCGCGCGGGCGCGCTCCGCGAGGTCGTCCGGGCAGGAGCGCGGGCTCGGGGTAGCGCTCTTCGAGGTAGGCCATGATCACCTCGGACTCCGGCAGCGTGAAGCCGTTGTCGAGCGACGGGCACGCGCCCGCTCGGCGGGTTGAGCTCGATAGAGCCACTGCGGGCCGGTTCGAGAGGTCGACCTCGACCGTCTCGTACGTCGATGCCCTTCTCGGCGAGCGACGATGCGCGCGCGCGCGCAGTACGGGCAGCGCGGTGCGTCGATGAGCCTCATCGCCTCGAGCCCCATCAGCCCGGCGATCTGCGTCGTACAGCTCCGCCGCCGGCGGCAGCTCGCGGGGGACGGCGCGTTGCGCGCGACTCGCTTGACGTCGTCGCGGTCGGCGCCGGTGAGGCGCGCGACGAGCGTCGGGTTCGCGGCGAGCGCGAGCTCGTCGCCCTTCGGCAGCGCGCCGTAGTACGTCGGGACCGAGAGGTACTCGTCGACCATCCGGCCACGCTCGTAGAGCCGGAAGCGAACGACGTCGCCCTCGCGTGCGAGCGCGACGGTGACCGCGCCGAGCCGTTCGGAGAGCTCGCGCGCGAAGCGGCCGTGTGCCTCGCGGTCGCGATCGAGCGACCGGGTCGCCGACGCGGATCCAGCTGCTCGTTCGCCGGCACGTCCGGGTGCTTCGAGCCGCGGCAGGAACTGCGCGACCGCGCGCTCGACCGAGACCTCGTCGTCGGTCTGCACGTGCGTCGACGCCTGCGCGTCCTCCTCGCCGCTCTCGGCGAGGCGCTGCTCGAGCGTCCGCCAGCGGCGACGCCATCGCGTAGCGAGTAGTCGACGAACCCGAGTCGCCGCCAGGCGGCGAGCGCCGGCTCGTTCGGCGGTCAGGACCTCGAGGCTGATCCAGTCGCGCGCCGCGTGCCTTCGCATCGGCGACGCACTCGGCGAGCAGCGCCTTCGCGACGCCCTGCTGGCGTCCGCGCGGGCGGACGTAGACGAGCTGCACGTGCGCCGCGCCGTGGCGCGGCGCCTCGATTCGCGCGACGCCGACCGGGCCGTCGTCGTCCTCCGCGAGGAAGACGCCGCCGCCGCGGATGTCGTCGAGCGTGTCCGCCCACTCCTGCTCCCACGTCTCGGCCTCGAAGCCGATCGGCTCGGGCACCTCGCGCTCGAACTCCTCCCAGAGCTCGCGCAGCACGGCCTCGTCGGCCTCCGTCGCGCGCCTGATCGTCAGGGCTCGTCAGCGATCCCGTCGAGCAGGTAGTGGGCCGAGAGGTTCTGGAACGGATCGAGGCGCGGGCCGAGCGCGGTGCACGTCGACACCGTAGAGAACCTCGGCCGCCTTGCGCAGCGCGAGGTCGCCGGCCGGCCACGCGCGCGGCCGGGCGAGGTGGCGCGCGAGGAACCATTCGGCGGTCCACGGGCCGAGCCCGCGCAGCGCCGTGATCGCGGCGCGCACCTCGTCGTCGTCGAGAGCGCCGCGAGCGCGTGCAGGTCGAGCGTCGCTGCGCGCGAGCGCGACGGCGTACTCCGCCTTCCGCCGCGTGAAGCCGACCGCGAACAGCTCGTCCTCGGTCGCCGCGCGATCCGCTCGCGCGTCGGGAACGCCCACGCCTCGCCGACCGGCGTGCCGAAGCGCTCGATCAGCCGGTTGCGGATCGCGACCGCCGAGAACAGCGACACCTGCTGCGCGGTGATCGACGTGACGAGCGCCTCGAACGGGTCGGCCTGGAGCGGCGGCCGGAAGCCGGCGAGCTTCACAGTCAGTTCGGCGATCACGGGCTGACGCTCGAGCGCCCAGCGGTAGAACGGCTCGAGCTCGAACTCGGCGCCGAGCAGCTTGCGCGACGACCGGGCGCGTCGCGTCGTCGAGCGGCTCGACCTCGACGCCGCCGGGCGCGGCGCGGATCCGCACGTCGCGGCCGCCGATCGCGCGGTGCAGCACGCCGTCGACGAGCCGGTTCGCCAGGTCGGTGCCGAACGACGCGGAAGCGGCCGGTCGAGAGCTCGAAGTCGTACGGCTCAGGGAAGCGCAGCAGCGACATCGCGCAGCGTGTCGTAGCGCTCGAACTCGACGCCCTGCTCGTCGAGGTAGTCGGCGAGGCCGGTGCGCGCGAAGACGCGGTCGGCGGCGAGCGAGGCGCAGCGGTCCGACCAGCCGTCGCCGACGAAGACGAGCGGGCTGCCCGTCTGGCAGCGAACGGCGCTTGCACTTGTCGCCGCAGATCTGGCAGACGCCCTCGTCGCGGAAGATCACGCGCCAGCCGTCCGGTCGCACCTCGGCGTCGTTCGAGCGCACCTCGACGCTCGACGCCCTCGCGCTCGAGCACGGGCAGGATCAGCTGCGGCAGGCCGCTCGACACGATCACGGGGTCGTAGCGCTCGACGAGCTCGTGGAAGCCCGGGCTGACCTCGACGTTCTCGACCGCCCAGCGCGCCGCCTCCTCCGCCGTGACCTGCAGCGTGGCGATCTCGGCCGCGAGCGCCTCGCCGTAGCTCGGGAACTCCTCGATCCCGACGTCGTAGACCGACGGGTCGCCGAGCGCGTGGATCGCGGCCACGAGCGAGTCCCGCACCGTGACGGTGCCGTCCCAGTCGAGTACGAGCTGCATCTAGAGATGCGAGGTGATGCCGGCGGGATCCTCGTCGGGCGTGCGCCCGTTCGACGAGGCGACGTCCTCCGCCCACGAGTACATGTACTTGCCGTCGTCGAGATCGGCGGCGAGCGAGGTGAGGCGCAGCGGGTGGAACGTGTCGCACATCACCGCGTACTCGTGCGTCTCCGTCAGGCCGAGCGACTTCTCCGCGAGCCCCGGCTGCGGCCCGTGCGGGAGCCCGGACGGATGCAGCGTGATCGAGCCGACCTCGATCCCCTTGCGCGAGGAGAAGTTCCCGTCGACGTAATAGATCATCTCCTCGCTCTGCAGGTTCGAGTGGTGGTACGGGATCGGGATCGCCTCGGGATCGAAGTCGAGCTTGCGCGGGCAGAACGAGCAGATGACGAAGTTCGGGCCGGCGAACGTCTGGTGTGACGGCGGCGGCATGTGGATGCGCCCGGTGATCGGCTCGAAGTCGTGGATCGAGAACGTCCACGGGTAGACGTAGCCGTCCCAGCCGACGACGTCGAACGGGTGGTAGTCGATCACGTAGGTCTGGTACCCGTCGCGGACCCGCACCTTGACGACGTACTCGCCGCGATCGCGGTGCGTGCGCAGCTCGGTCGGCGCATGGATGTCGCGGTGGTAGTACGGCGCGTGCTCCATCAGCTGGCCGTGCTCGTTGCGGTAGCGCTTCGGGATCGTGATCAGGCCGGGTGTCTCGAAGACGAGGTAGCGCTGGTCGCCGCCGTTGTTTCACTTCGCGCCGCGAAGCGGTACGTCGTGCCGCGCGGGATCACGATGTAGTCGCCGGGCTTGTACGGCACGTCGCCGAACACCGTCTCGAGCGTGCCGTCCCCCTCGTGCACGAAGACGACCTCGTCGCGCTCGCCGTTGCGGAAGAAGCCCTCCATCGGCTCGGTCGGGCGGCAGAGCGAGATCTCGACGTCGTTGTTCCACATCAGCAGCTGCCGGCCCGTGATCGCGTCGCCCGCGGGCGGCACGTCCCACGTGCGGAGATGCCGGTGCGCGTGCGCGTCGGGCACCCACTCGGTGCGCTCGATCGGCTCGAACTCGCCGAGCTCGATCACGCGGCACGGCGAGACGAGGTGGTAGAGGATCGACTCGAGGCCGGAGAAGCCCTCGAAGCCCATCACCTCCTCGGTCAGCAGCGTGCCGTTGTCGCGGTGCACGATGTGGCGCTTCCTGGGCAGGTCGCCGAGTCGCTGGTAGAACGGCATGCGTGGAGGATATCGGCGCGCAGATCGAGCGCGAGGTGGGCTCGTGGGAGGGCGTCACCGTGCACCCGCACCGCTTCGGCGGCGTCGAGTTCCGGCTCGGACGGCGCGAGCTCGGTCACCTGCACAATGCTCGTTCGAAGGGCGATGGCTGGGCCGACCTGCCGTTCACGTCGCGGATCCGCGAGATGCTGCTCGAGACGGGCCGCGCGGAGCCGCACCGGGCCGGCATCGACGGCTGGGTCTCGGCGCCGTTCGACGACGACACCGTCGAGCTCTTCCGCCTCAGCTACGAGCGCGCGCGGGTCGCGCAGGCCGTGCGGGCAGCCCGCGGCGAACCCCAGACCTAGTGATGACTCATCACTAACTGGGGGCGCGGCGAGGAGTTGCGCGAAGCGGTCGGGACAGACCTTGCGGCCGGCGACAGCACGGTCTCGTCACACTTGGTCTGACCACGAAGCTTGTCTCGGACCGCCATGTCCGAGGCGCGCCGCGGAACGCGCAGAAACCGCATGAGCACACCGACCTCGAGCTCCGACGCGGCGAGAGGCACTGACGTGGTCTGACCACGGAGGTGGTCTCAGCCGGGCATGTCCGCAGCGAGCAGCTGCGCAAAGCGGTCGGCGCCGATGTTGCCGCCCGAGATGACGATGCCGATGCGACCGCCGCCGGCGGTGACGATGCCCTCGCGAACGGCTGCGAGGCCGACGGCGCCGCTCGGCTCGATCACGAGCTTCAGGCGCTCGAATGCGAAGCGCATCGCGTCGACCATCTGCTCGTCGGTGACCGTCACGATCTCGTCGACGAGCCGCGAGCCGACCTCCCAGGTGACGAGGCCCGGCGCGTGGGTCTGCAGGCCGTCGGCGATCGTGCGCGGGACGTCGATCGAGACGATCTCGCCCGCGGCAAGCGACTGCTGCCAGTCGTTGCCCGTCTCTGGCTCGACGCCGACGACGCGGCGCACGCCCAGCTCCTTCGCGATCGTGGCGCAGCCCGCGATCAGCCCGCCGCCTCCGACCGGCACGACGAGCGTGTCGACGACGCCCGCATCCTCGAGCAGCTCGAGCGCGGCCGTGCCCTGCCCGGCGGCGATCAGCGGGTCGTCGTAGGGCGGGACGATCTCCGCCGACAGCTCCTCTGCCATCCGCGCCGCGATCGCCTCGCGGTCGCCGGTGTAGCGGTCGTACGTGACGACCTCCGCACCGTAGCCGCGCGTCGCCGCGAGCTTCGACTCGGGCGCGTCCTCCGGCATGAGGATCGTCGCCTGCGCGCCGAGCAGCGACGAGGCGAGCGCGACCGCCTGCGCGTGGTTCCCGGACGAGAACGCGACCACGCGCGCGCCGCGCGGGAGCGACGAGATCTTGTTGTAGGCGCCGCGAAACTTGAACGCGCCTCCGCGCTGCAGGTTCTCCGGCTTCAGCACGACGCCCTCGCCGAGCGTGCGCGACGTGATCACCGGCGTGCGGTGCGCGACGCCGTCGAGCACGCGCGCAGCTGCGCGGACGTCCTCCGGGCCGATCACGCGACCGTATTCCTGAGCACGCCGATCCCCTCGATCTCCAGCTCGACCACGTCGCCGCGCTGCAGCCAGCGCCCGTCGCCGTGCTCGAGGATGCAGCCGCTGCCGACCGTTCCCGAGCCGATGATGTCGCCGGGCCTCAACACCGTGTTGCGCGCCGACTGCGCCAGCAGCGCATCCCAGCCGTGGTGCATGTCGGCCAGGTTGCCGCGCGACCGCTCCTCGCCGTTGACCCGGGCGACCATCGCGCCGCTCGTCCCGTCGAACTCGTCCGGCGTGACGAGGACCGGGCCGATCGACGTCGCGAAGTCCTTGCCCTTCGCAGGCCCGAGCCCGACGCGCATCTCCGCGCGCTGCACGTCACGCGCCGACCAGTCGTTCAGCACCGTGAAGCCTCCGATCGCACCGTCGGCGCCGATGATCGCGGCGCACTCGAGCTCGTAGTCGAGCTCTTGCGTGCCCTCCGGGTACGGCACCTCGTCGTCCGGCCCGTAGATCGCGGCCGGGTTGGAGAAGTAGAAGACCGGGATCTCGTACCACTCCTTCGGCACCTCGGCGCCGCGCTGCCGGCGCGCGGTCGCGACGTGCTGCTCGAACGCCATGAAGTCGCGCACCGCGGGCGGATACAGGACCGGCGGTCGCAGCACGACGTCCGCCAGCGCGTACTCGGCGTGCTCGCGCGCCGAGCCCCCACCGGTGAAGAAGGCCTGCAGCGTCTGCGCTGCGAGCTGGATCACACGGTCCCCGTCCAGGCGCCCGGGCCAGCCGCGCTCGAGGTCGAGCTCCCGCGGCGTGAACATGCAGAGCTTCACGCCGCGGGAGCCTACCGAGGGGCCAGGAGGTGAACTTCGAACACTTAGGGCTCGGTGTGGACGATCACGTCGGCGATGTCGGGCCGCTCGCGGCGGATCGCCTCCTCGATCTCGCTCGCCCGAGCGTGTGCGGCGTCGAGGCGGCTCGTGCCGTCGAGGCCGAGGGTGAGGAAGGCGACGAGCCCGTCCTCGGTGCGCAGAAACCGGAGCTTGCGCGGCGCCTGCCCCGTCACTGAGCGGACAACGCGCCGCACGACCGCCTCGTCGTCGGCGTCTGCCTCACGCGTCTCACGTGCGTCGACCGCCTCGGTCAGCGGCTCGATGTGCGTCTGCACGCCCGCGATCTCGGGCACGGCTGCGCAGATCGACTGCTCCAGCCGCTCGGCGATCCCGTGCGCCTCCTCCAGCGACAGGTCGCCGGGCAGCTTCACGTGCAGCGACAGCTCGGTGCGCCCGTCGACCTCGACGAGCGAGAGATTGTGCACCTCACGGACGCTCGGAACGGCGGCCGCCGCGGCATGCGCGCGCTCGCGCAGGCCGGCGTCCTCGATCGGCTCGACGTGCACGACGATGTCGGCGTTCGGCAGCGCGCGCTCGACCGCGGCCTCGACCGCGTCGGCCGCCGCGTGTCCCTGTCCGACGGGGGCGCCGGGCGGGACGCCGATCACGACGTCCGCGAACTGCCGTCCGCCCGCCTGCCGCATCCGAAGGCGGCGCAGCTCGACCGCCGGCGTCAACGTCCCGATCGCCTCGAGCGCGGCGGCCTCCGCCTCGGCCGGCACGCGGTCCATGAGCACGTCGACGTTCACCCGGATCAGCCGCGTCGCGGCGAGCAGCACGAGCACGCCGACGAACAGTGCCGCGATCGGGTCGGCGTTCGGATACCCGTAGTGCGCGAGCACGAGGCCGGTCAGCACGGCAACCGAGCCGACGAAGATCGCTGCCGAAGTGCAGCGCGTTCGACTCGAGTGCCGCGCTGCGGTGCCGTCGCGCGACGCGCCAGGAGACGATCATGCGGCTCGCGTCGATCGCGATCACGATCACGAGCACCGCGAACGCGTACCACTCCGTCTGCACCTGCGTGTCGTTGAGTCCCGAGCAGCCGCTCGATCGCGCGCACCGAGATGAAGACGCTGACCGCGGCGAGGATCGCCGCCTCGGTGAGCGCGGAGAGATGCTCCGCCTTGCCGTGGCCGAACTGGTGCTGGACGTCGGCCGGTCGTGCGGCGACGCGCACCGCGAAGTACGTGAGGAGCGCAGCGACGAGGTCGGTGCCGGAGTGCGCTGCCTCGGAGAGGAGGCCGAGGCTGTTCGTGGCGAGGCCGACGCTCAGCTTGAGGACGAGGAGCGTCGCGGCGGCGGCGACCGAGATGAGGGCTGAGCGCCGTTGCGGGCTCACGGCCGGAAGGCTAGATCTCGGCGAGCGACCACACCACGACGTCCTGCCGCTGCGAGAAGAGCACGTGCGGCTCCTCGTCCGGGAGCGGAAGCGGCGCAACCGTGTTCAGGTCGATCGTCGCCTCGCCGTGCTGCAGGTCCCAAGGCGGGTGGTGGATCTCCGCGCGGTAGAGCCGCCCGCCGTCCTCGGTGTAGAGGCAGTAGCGCTCGGTCAGGAACTCCTCCAAGGACCCGGGCTCGGCGTGGAAGAGCGCCCCGTCGCCGCGATAGCGGCCGCTGAACGTCCCGCCGGGGCGCGCCGATTCGTAGTGCACGTGGGCGCCGATTCGCTCGCAGCGCATCTGGGCGTGGTTGTAGGGAAGCCGGTAGAGCTTCTTCGCGCCCTCGACGGCGACGACGCTCGCCGCGTCGAGCGTGAAGAACCAGATGCCGGGCTTGCCGTCGTGCGTGACGTACGTGCGCACGTTCAGCTCGGGGAACGTCGATACGCGCGGCAGTGCCGGCATCCCGCGCAGGCGGAAGCCATGCAGCAGGAACGGCGTGATCCCGAGCCAGGCGGCCCCCTCGAACGTGTCGAGCTCGACCGAGCCCGGGACGAGGCGCTGGAGCTCGCCCGGATCGACGCGCCAGTGCAGGAACGCCAGGTCGACCCACGTCTGCGCGTTCATCCAGGTGTCTCCGGTAGCGGCCACGGCCGGTGGCCGGTGTCGTTGGTGACCGCCGCCTGCCTGGCTGGGAGCTCGAGGAACTCGATGCTCACGGCGGGCCGCTACAGGTTGCCGCGCAGGGCCTGCTCGCGCTCGATCGCCTCGAACAGCGCCTTGAAGTTCCCGTCGCCGAAGCCGCGCGCGCCGTGGCGCTCGATCACCTCGAAGAAGAGCGTCGGCCGGTCCTGCGCCGTCTTGGTGAAGATCTGCAGGAGGTAGCCGTCGTCGTCGCGATCGGCGAGGATGCGGAGCCTCCGCAGGTCGTCCCAGCTCTCGTCGATCTCGCCGACACGGTCGGGGGTCTCGTCGTAGTACGCGTCTGGTGTCGAGAGGAACATCACGCCGTGGCGCTGCAGCGTCTCGACTGCCCGCACGATGTTCGACGACTGCAAGGCGATGTGCTGCGAGCCGGGGCCGTGGTTGAACTCCAGGTACTCGTCGATCTGGCTCTTGCGCTTGCCCTCCGCCGGCTCGTTGATCGGGAACTTGACCTTCCCCTGGCCGTCGGTCATCACCTTCGACATCAGCGCGGAGTACTCGGTCGAGATGTCCTCGTCGCTGAAGTGGATCATCTCGGTCATCCCGAAGACGCGCTCGTAGTACTCGACCCACTCCTGCATGTGCCCGAGCTCGACGTTGCCGACGATGTGGTCGATCGCGAGCAGCCCGGCCCGTCGTCGGCCTCGACGCACTCCTGCGCGACGTAACCCGGCAGGTACGCGCCCTCGTACCCGTTACGGTCGACGAACGTGTGCACGACGTCGCCGTACGTCGCGATCGTCGCGAGCTCGACCGTGCCGAACTCGTCTTCGAGCGTCTCGGGCTCACGCACTGATCTTGCGCCGCGTGCAACCGCCTCTTCGTACGCCCGGCGCGCGTCGGGCACGCGCAGCGCGATGTCCTTCACGCCGTCGCCGTGCGCATACGCGTGGTCTGCGATCTCGTGGCCGGGATGCAGCGCGCTCGTCAGCACCAGGCGGATCTCGTTCTGCTCGACGACATAGCTCGCGCGGTCGCGCACGCCCGTCTCCGGGCCTGCGTACGCCGTGCGGCGGAAGCCGAACGCGTGCTCGTAGTAGTACGCAGCCTGCTTGGCGTTGCCCACCCAGAGCTCGACGTGATCCCACCCGTCGAGCGGCATGAAGTCTTCGGTCATGGGTTCAGTCTAGGCTTCGAGCTCGACCGTCGCCGGAGTCGCGGCGGAGGCGTCGACGGCCGCGACCTCGTCGAGGCTGCGGCGGAGCGGCTGCTCCTTGACGTACTTGACGGCGATCAGCCAGACGACCGCCGACACGGCCGCAGCGGCAGCGAACGCGGGATGAATCGCGGCCGCGAGCGTCTCGCGGGCTGCGGGCGGCAGCCGGTGCAGGCCGATCCCCTCGCTGCCGCCGACGCCCGGCGGCAGGCCGGCGTTGACGATCGCGCCCATCACCGTGACGCCGATCGTCGCTCCCATCTGCCGCGAGAACTGCGTCAGCGCGGTCGCCGACCCGATGGTCGCGCGCGGGACGGCGTTCTGCACCGAGAGCACGAACACCTGCATCATCGAGCCGATCCCGATGCCGGCGACGACCATGTTGCGCGCGGCCTCGGCGTTGGTGGTGTTCACGTCCATTCGCCAGAGCAGGATCATCCCGAACGTCAGCACGACCGGCCCGAGCACGGCGTTCCAGCGGTAGCGCCCGGTGCGGGAGACGAGCTGCCCGGTGAGGATCGACGTCGTGACGGCGCCGAGCATCAACGGCGTCAGCACGACGCCGGACGAGGTGGCCGACGTCCCGATCACGCCCTGCACGAAGAGCGGGACGTACGAGATCGTCCCGAACATCGCCATCCCGACGAGCGCCATGCACGCGATGCTTCCCGCCACGATCGGGTTTCGCAGGATGTCGAACGGGAGGATCGGCTCGGGCGCGCGTCGCTCCACCGCGGCGAACGTCACGATCAGCGCGGCCGCGATCACGAACGCGCCGATCACGTGCGCGCTCGTCCACGGGTACGACTTGCCGCCCCAGACGAGGCCCATCAGGAGCGCCGCGGTGCCGCCCGCGAGCAGCCCGGCGCCGAGCCAGTCGATGGAGTGCTGCGTGTGCGGCGCGCGGCGCGGCATCACGATCGCGACGACGACGAGAGCGAGCCCGCCGACCGGGATGTTGACGAGGAAGATCCACCGCCAGCTCGCGTTGTCGACGATGAAGCCACCCACCGCCGGCCCGATGATCGACGACGCCGCGAAGACCGCGCCGATCAGCCCCTGCCAGCGGCCGCGATCGCGCGGCGGGACGATGTTGCCGATCACCGCCAGCGAGAGCGGGAACAGGCCGCCCGCGCCGATCCCCTGCACCGCACGGAAGATCACGAGCTGCGTCATGTCGGTCGCGAGTGCCGCAGAGCAGCGAGCCGAGGAGGAAGACGGAGATCGCGAACAGGAAGAGGTTCTTGCGCCCGTAGACGTCGCCGAGCTTCCCGTAGAGGGGCACCGTCACCGTCGACGTGAGCATGTACGCGGTGAACACCCACGAGTACTGCGTGATCCCGCCGAGGTCGGAGACGATCCGCGGCAGTGCGGTCGCGACGATCGTCTGGTCGAGCGCCGCCAGGAACAGCGTCAGCATCAGCCCCGAGTAGATCGCGAGGATGCGGCCGATCGTGAAGTCGTAGCCGGGCGGCTGGCGCGCGAGGCGCTCGCGAAGGCTCACTCCGGAAAGTTAACAAGGTTAATCACCCTGGCGTCTCGACAAGCACCTCGACGCGCCCGCGTCTCTGCGTGCGGTCGAGCACGATGCCCGCCGCGATCCCGATCCCGCCGATGATCTCCCACCGGTTGAGGTGCTCGCCGAGCAGGACGAGCGCGAACAGCACGGCGAAGAACGGCTGCAGGTTCGCGAACAGCGCGGCCCGCGAGGGACCGACACGGTCGATCGACGTGAACCAGAGGATGTTCGTCAGGAAGAGCGGCCCCACGACGGCGTAGGCGAAGCCGATCCACGTCACCCAGCCGAAGTGGAAGCTCTGGTCGAGCGTCTGCCGTGCGCCGGCGACCGCGAGCGGCACCCATCCGAACGCGAGCACCAGCGCGCTGATGCGGAACGGCGAGTAGCGCCGCATCAGCGGCACGATCGCGATCGAGTAGGCGGCCCAGGTCAGCGGAGTGCAGATCACGAGTGCGAGCCCGCCGGCGCGGCCCGTGAGGTCGCCGTTGCCGGCGGCGATCAGCCCCACGCCGACGAACGAGATCGCGGCGCCCGCCCAGAAGCGGCGGCCGAGGAGCTCCAGCCCGAACAGCGTCGCGAGGATGCCCATGAAGATCGGCGTCGTGCCGAGCAGCAGCCCCATCGTCGACGCGTTCGTCAGCTTGATGCCGTACACGAAGCAGATCTGGTTCAGGAAGATCAGCGTCCCGGCGAGCGCGACGAGCTTCGTGTCGGAGAGGCGGATCTCGAAGCTGCGCTCGCGCGTGTACGTGAACCCCCAGAAGAGCGCCGTCGCCGCGAAGTAGCGGATCGTCGCGTAGGCGAGCGGCTGCCAGCCGTGGTCGAGGACGTACTTGGTGACGGTGACGTTCAGCGCCCACAGCAGCACCGTCCCGAGGAGCATGAGGTCGACCACGCTGAAGCGGCGCACCGCTCGACCGTAGCGTCAGATGACCGACCCCCGATCATCTAGGCTGCCGCCCGATGGCCCGCGAGCCGACACGCGACGACGTCGACGCCCTCGTCGGGCCGGCGACGCCGCACTTCGCCTACCAGATCAGGGCGCGCGTCGAGGAGCTCGTCGCGGACCTCCCCGGGGACGATTCGGTTCGTCGGTACGCGGAGGAGCAGATGGAGCGCCTCGACCGGCTCGGGCACGCCTCGTCCAAGGCGGACGAGGGCGCGCGCGAGTCGCCGGGCCGGCTCGGCTGGGACGAGATCCCGTCGTCCGCGCCCGCCGACGCCCCGCTCCCACGGCGCTCTTGAACGTCTTCGTCTCGGGAGGCTCGCGCGGGATCGGCCGCGCGATCGCGCTGCGCTTCGCGCGAGAGGGTGCGAAGCGCGTCGCGATCGGGTACTTCCGCAGCGACGCGGCCGCCGAGCAGACAGCTGAGGAGCTCCGCGCGCTCGGCGCGGAGCCGACGCTCGTGCGCGGCAACATCGGCTCCGAGCGCGTGCTCGACGAGGTCGCGGCGCTCGGCCCGCTCCATGTGCTCGTCCACAACGCGGCGAGCGGCGTCAGCGTTCCCGCGCTCGAGGCGAAGGCGAAGCACTGGGACTGGACGATGAACACGAACGCCCACGCCCTGCTGCAGCTCGCGCAGGCCGCGGCGCCCGCGGATGCCGGACGGTTCCTCGATCGTCGCCATCTCGTCGCTCGGCGCGCAGCGCGTGCTCGACAACTACACGCTCGTCGGCACGTCGAAAGCGGCGCTCGAGGCGCTCGTGCGCTATCTCGCCGTCGAGCTCGCCCCTCGCGTCCGCGTCAACGCGGTCTCGGGCGGGGTCGTCGACACCGATGCGCTCGATCACTTCCCGAACCGCGAGCAGATGCTCGCAGCCGGGCGCGCGAACCCGGTCGGTCGCATCGTCACACCGGCGGACATCGCGGCCGCGGTCGCGTTCCTCTGCTCGCCGGAGGCGGAGATGGTGCGCGGACAGACGCTCGTCGTCGACGGCGGCTACTCGCTGCTCGTCGGCGGTCCTGTACCCGAGGGATGAGCGCCGAGGTCGAGCTTCGGCCGCTCAGCCCCGAGACGCGGGCAGTCACAGAGCAGCTGTGGCAGCTCTACCGGCACGACCTGTCGGAGTTCCGCGACTCGCTGCCCGACGAGCACGCCCGGTTCCACGAGCGGACGCTCGTCCCGTTCTTCGACCCGGACGAGGAGCGCGCCGCCTACCTCCTCTATCGCGGCGAGATCCCCGTCGGCTTCGCATTCGTCAGCCGCCTCGTCACAGGCCCGATCCTGATGTCGGAGTTCTTCGTCGTGCGCTCGGTGCGGCGGCAAGGGATCGCCGGCGCCGCGGTCGACCGGCTGTTCGCGCTCCATCCCGGCACGTGGGAGATCCCGTTTCAGGAACGGAACGCCGCCGCCGCCCGCTTCTGGCGACGAACGGCGGAGCGCGTCGCGCACGAGGGCGTGCGCGAGGAGCGCAGGGCGGTGCCGGGCAAGCCCCACATCCCGCACGATGTGTGGATCACCGTCACGGTGGGCTGACGATGCCGCTCTCGCGACGCGTCGCCCACTTCAACCGGCGTGTGACGAACCGGCTCACCCGGCACATCGCGTGGTGGGCTCCGGGGTTCGCGATCGTCACGCACGTCGGCCGACGCTCCGGCCGTACGTATCGGACGCCGGTGAACGTGTTCCGGGATGCCGACCGCTACGTGTTCGCACTCACCTACGGGCGTGATGCCGACTGGGTGCACAACGTGCTCGACGCCGGACGGTGCGAGATCCGCACGCGCGGGCGCACGGTGCGCCTCGAGCGACCCGAGGTCTTCACAGACGAGGCACGGTCGTGCGTGCCGCCACCGGTGCGCGTCGTCCTGCGCGCGATCGACGCCGCGGATTTCCTCGCGCTCACGATCGCGGTGTGATCGTCTCGCCGCCCCAGGACTCCGGCTCGACGTCGTCGAGCGTCTCGGAGAACGTCCAGCGGTGACCCGCGAAGTCCTCGGCGGCGTACTGGCGCTCCCCGTATTCGAAGTCGGTCAGCTCCATCGTGATCCGGGCGCCGTGGGCGCGCGCCCGCTCGCAGTGACCCTTCGCGTCCTCGACACGCACGAGCACCGAGTGCGTCTCCTCCCCGGGGCGTGGCGGCCGTCGGTCGTGGCGGACGTCGGCGGCGATCACCGCGCCGTCGCCGACGATCAGCTGCGCGCGGTGGTTGTCGCCGATGCGCACGGCTTCGACGAAGCCGAAGGCGTCGCCGAGCCACGCGACGGCCTCCTGCACGTCGGGATAGATCAGCACCGGCACGACGGCCGCGGCGGGGATCGAGCGGTTGCGCTTCACGTCCGAAGCCTAGTCAACACGAAGACCGCGGCCGAACCGTCGAGCCCGTGAGCCCGAGCGAGAGGTCGCCGAGGTGTCGGTGTACGCCGTGTCGAGCTCGGACGAGTTGCGGATGAACGCCTTGACGGCCACGTCGAGCCAGAACGCGGGCGGCCGGTCGGCCGGCACGGTTCGCTCAGCCCACGGCGAGCAGGTCGACGACGAACACGAGCGGCTCGTGCGGCTTGATCACGCCGCCGGCGCCGCGCGCGCCGTACGCCATCGCGGAAGGAATCGTCAGCCTGCGCCGACCCCCCACGCGCATGCCCTGTACGCCCGAGTCCCATCCCGGGATCACCTGCCCTTTCCCGAGCTTGAACTCGAACGGACGCCCGCGGTCCCACGATGCATCGAACTCGTCGCCGGTCGTGAACGAGACGCCGACGTAGTGCACCGTCACCTTCTTGCCCGCGACCGCCTCCTCGCCGTCGCCGACGACGAGGTCGTCGACACCGAGATCGAACGGGATGTCGCCTTCGGGCTTGTCGATCTGCGGACGTTCTGGCGCCACGGCGGCATTCTCGCCCACAATCGGCGGCCATGGACGGACCGACCGCCTTCCCCGACCTCGACGAAGTGCTGAGCGAGCTGCTCGCGGGGATGCGCGACGCGCTCGGCGACGACCTCTGCGGGCTCTACCTCGTCGGCTCGTTCGCCGTCGGCGACGCGGACGAGCACAGCGACGTCGACTTCATCGCGGTCACCGAGCACGAGGTGACCGCGGACCAGGCTGGCGCGGCTGCAGGCGCTCCACGCGCGCCTCTTCGCCCTGCCCAGCTCGTGGGCGCAGCATCTCGAGGGCTCGTACGTGCCGCGGGCGAGGCTGCGGCGCAAGGACGGCGAGCAGTACTGGTTCCTCGACAACGGCTCGACCGAGCTCGTGCGCGACACGCACTGCAACACCGAGCTCGTGCGCTGGGTGCTGCGCGAGCACGCGGTCACGCTCGACGGCCCCGACCCGAGCACGCTCGTCGACCCGGTCACGACCGAGCAGCTGCGCGCCGAGGCACGCGCCATGGCCGACGAGTACGTCGCCTGGGCGCACCAGGGGCCGACGAGCCGCTGGAAGCAGCCATATCTCGTGACGACGTTCTGCCGGATCCTCCACACGCTCGAGACCGGCCGCCTGGTCTCCAAGCAAGCCGCGCTCGAATGGGCGCGCGGGGAACTGCCGAACGAATGGCGCGACCTCGTTCAGCGCGCGCTCGACGATCGTCCCGATCCGTGGCGACGCGTGCACGAGCCGGCCGACGAGGCCATCGTCGCGGAGACGCTCGCGTTCGCCGACTGGGTCGTCAGTCGAACGCGTCTGAGTACGCGTTGAGCGCGGGCTGGCCGCCGAGGTGCGCGTAGAGCACGCGCGAGCCCGGCTCGATCCGGCCGTCGCGCACGAGGTCGATCAGCGCGGCCATCGACTTCCCCTCGTACACCGGGTCGGTGAGCATCCCTTCGAGCCGCGCGCAGAGCCTGATCGCCTCGATCGTCCTCGCGTCGGGGATCCCGTACGTTCCCGCATGCCACTCGTCGAGCAGCACGATCTCCTCGTCGGCGAGCTCGCGGCCGAGCGCGATCGCATCCGCAGTGCGGCGCGCGATCCGCGCGACCTGGCCCCGTGTCTGCTCGACGGTCGCCGACGCGTCGATGCCGAGGATCGCGCGCGGCCGCTCCTGCAGCGCGAAGCCGGCGATCATCCCCGCCTGCGTAGAGCCTGTGACAGAGCAGACGACGATCGTGTCGAAGAAGACGCCGAGCGCTTCCTCCTGCTCCGCGACCTCCTGCGCCCAGCGCGCGAAGCCGAGCCCGCCCAGCGCATGATCCGACGCCCCGGCCGGGATCGGGTACGGCCGTCCGCCCCCGTCGGCGACGTCGGCGAGCGCCTCCTGCCAGCTCGGTCGGAACGCGATGTCGAATCCGGCGTCGACGAGGCGGACGTCGGCGCCCATGATCCGCGAGAGCAGGATGTTCCCGGTTCGCTCGTAGAGCGGGTCGGGCCAGTCGACCCAGTGCTCCTGCACCAGCACGCAGCGCAGCCCGAGGCGCGCCGCGACGGCGGCCACCTGCCGCGTGTGGTTCGACTGCACGCCGCCGATCGAGACGAGCGTGTCGCAGCCGGTTGCGAGCGCGTCGGCGGCGAGGTACTCGAGCTTGCGCACCTTGTTGCCGCCGTAGGCGAGGCCCGAGTTGCAGTCGTCGCGCTTCGCCCACAGCTCGACCTGCCCGCCGAGCTCCGCCTCGAGCCGCGGCAGCCGGTGCACCGGCGAAGGGCCGAAGAGCAGCGGCACGTACGGATGGTCGGCGAGCGCCATGAGGGTTGGAGTTTGGCGGCCGGGGCAAGACGGTTGCACATGGGTATCGCCGTCAGCCTCATTCTCGCCGCAGTCGGGCTCATCCTGGCGCTCGCGGTGCATCCGACGGGGTCGCACCAGGTCGACGTGAACACGGTCGGCTGGATCCTCTTCCTCGTCGGACTGATCGGCTTCATCCTCGACCTGCTGCTGTGGTCCGACTGGGGGCCCGGCTACATGCGCCGGAGAACCGTCGCCGACGCCGGCCCGGGCTATCCGGCCCGCCGCGCGTACGGCGCGCGGCGCACTGTCGTCGAGGAAGAGGACGTCGCGCCGTCGCCCGGACCCCCTCCCGGCTACTGAGTATCTAGACCACCGGCTAGTTCCACCACGACGTCAGGGTTCTACGCTTGACGCATGTGGCGCTACGCGATTCTCGCGGCCGCGATCGTCGTCGCGGTCGTCGCGGTCCTGGCCTTCCGCGGCAAGCACGGCGGCGAGAGCGCGGCGCAGTCCGCGCCCGCGAAGGCGCAGACGGTCGACACACGCGGCGCGCGGATCGTCCACTACCGGCTCGAGGGCCGCGACGAGATCGCCGTCGTCCCGCAGAGGCCGAACGGTCGCCTGCTCGTGCTCCTGCACGGCCGTGGCGCCGGCCCCGAGCAGTTCCTGACCGGCGCGTTCTTCAAGGAGCTCGGGGCCACCGAGTCGCCGACCGTCGTGATGCTGAACGGCGGCGACCACAGCTTCTGGCACAACAGGAACAGCGGCAAGTGGGCGTCGATGGTGCTCAACACGGCGATCCCGGACGCGCAGCGCCGCTTCCACACGAGCGGCAAGGTCGGGATCGGCGGCATCTCGATGGGCGGCTACGGCGCGCTGCACATCGCGAGCCTCCGGCCGAGCGAGTTCTGCGGTGTCGGCGCCCACTCGGCGGCGCTCTGGCGTCGCTCGGGTGCGGCAGCCCGGGGCGCGTTCGACAACGCGGTCGACTACCGCGCGAACAACGTCTTCCGCGCGATCGGCAAGCTGAAGAAGACGCAGGTCTGGATGGACGTCGGGAACGGCGACTCGTTCCGCGCGGCGGACAGCGAGCTCGCGCGCAAGCTCAGCGTCATCCTGCACGTCTATCCCGGCGGCCACGACAGCGCGTACTGGAACGCCCGCATGCCGATCTACTTCGCGTTCTACCGCCACGCCTGCGGGTAGGGCCAGACAGTCGTCTAGCGACCGAAGACGCGGCCGACGATGTCGGAGGCGACCTGCCCCGCCATCTTCGGATTCTCCTGCAGGCGCCGCACCGAGTACTCGTACCAGTGCGAGCCGTACGGCACGTAGACGCGCAGCCGATGACCGTCGGCGACGAGCTCGTCGGCGCGGTCGGGACGGACGCCGAGCAGCATCTGGAACTCGTAGCGGTCGCGATCGAGGCCGGCGTCGCGGACGACGCGCAGCCCCTCCCGGATCAGGTGCTCGTCATGCGTGGCGATGCCCACGTACGAGCCTTGCTCGACGAGCTCTTCGAGGCAGCGGACGAAGTTCGCGCGGACCGCCTCGAACTCCCGGAACGCGATCTCCGGCGGCTCGACGTAGATGCCCTTGCAAAGGCGTACGTTGTCGAGCCCCGGTAGGTCGCTCAGCGTGCGGCGCATGTAGGCCTGCAGCACGACGCCGAGGTTGTCGTGACCGTCCGCGTGCAGCTTCCGGTAGAGCTCCAGCGTGCGGTCGGTCGTCGACGAGTCCTCCATGTCGATGCGCACGAAGTTGCCGCGCGCCGCGGCGTCGGCGACGACGGCCTCGAGGTTCTCGCGACAGAGGTCGTCGTCGAGCTCGAGGCCGAGCCCGGTGAGCTTCAACGAGATGTTCGCGTCGAGCCCTTCCTCGTCGATCCGCGCGAGCACGTCGTGGTACTGCCCGGCGATCGCACGCGCCTCGTCGGCGTTCGTGACGTCCTCGCCCAGCACGTCGACGGTCGCGAGCTTGCCTTTCGCGTTCAGCTTGCTGACTACGCGAATCGCGTCGTCGAGCGCCGGGCCCGCGATATAACGAGAGGAAAGCCGCTGGACGAAGGGCTTCGGGACGGCCGGCAGGAGCCGGACGATCGCGCGGTCGAAGAGAGCCACAGGCGGCGGCGATGGTAAACCAAAACCGGACGGAAGCGACGGCTACCGAGCACGACGCGGCCGGCTGACGCCCGTCGACGTGGTCATCGCCGCGGGCGCGTTCGCCCTCGTCGGCTGGGGCCTCTACCGCGCGCTCTTGGAGGGCGTCGGTTCTTAGCGCTCGCGCATGAACCCCTGGCGGGCCGCGCTGACGAGCGCAACCGCCTCGGGGAACAGCACGCGCATCGCGTCGCGCATCGCGATCGCCTGCTCGTCGCCGGAGCCCTCGATGCCGATCTGCGAGAGCGCGGCCGCGGTCAGCTCGACGGCGGTGTTCAGCGTCAGCGTCGCGAACTGCTCGCGCTGCGCTTCCTGCACCGACTCCGCCTGCTGCTCCGCGAACTCGCGCAGCCCGCGGAGGAGATCCTCGGGATCGCCGCCGAACGGAAAGCCGAATCCACCTTCTGACATGCCGCCAAGTTAGCCGAAGCGGCAGCCTGTAGCCGCGCTCGACGTCGGCGACGAACTCCTCCACCGCCCCGGTCGACGAGCGGATCGCTGCCGAGAACGGGGACGACGTCTCGCCGAGCGCCCGCTCGAGCGCCAGCGTCGCCGCCCCGACCTCGTCGAGGTACGCGGGCGTGGCGACGCGCGGCGGCGCGCCGATCGTCCGCTCGAGCGCGAGCGCGGCCTCCTCGGCCTCCTCGATCCCGGGCGGCTGCTCGACCATGCGCACCCGCGCGAGCTGCGAGCGGAGCTGCTCCAGGTCGCCGCCGCCCGCGAGATCGCCGGCAAGCTCGCACATGGCGGCGATCGAGGCCGCGTCGCGCACGTCCTCGCGCCGGTCGACGGGCGCGCCGGCCGCGTCGAGGACGAGCCAGCCGCGCTGGTCGTCGCCGCCGAACGCGACGAGGTAGAAGCGGCGCCCGCCGCGCCGGCTCGGCCGCGAGCACGCCGCTGACCGCTCCGTGCGCCGATGCGGCTGCCGCAATCCGCTCCAGGTCCTCCGCTCAGCGTCATAGAGTCGAAGCCGTGCATGGACGCCGCGACACTCTTCGCGCCGCTCGGCCCGACCTACGACCGCTGGGGCGCCGTGCTGTCGTTCGGCCAGGACCCGCGCTGGCGGCGCTTCCTCGTCTCGCGGATCGACGCGGGGCCGACGGACACGGTGCTCGACGTGGCCACCGGCACCGCAGCGGTCGCGCTCGAGCTGGTGCGCCAGAAGGACTGCTACGTCGTCGGCATCGACCAGAGCGCCGGGATGCTCGAGGAGGGCCGGCGACGGGTGGCGCTCGCCGCGGCGACGCGCAAGGTTCGCCTGCAGGAGGGCGACGCGCGCTCGCTGCCGTTCGAGGACGGCCAGTTCGACGCACTCACGTTCACCTACCTGCTGCGCTACGTCGACGACCCGCCGGCGACGCTGCGCGAGCTCGCGCGAGTCGTGAAGCCCGGCGGGACGATCGCGGGCCTCGAGTTCGGCGTGCCGCGCGGCGTCTGGCGGCCGCTCTGGGAGGCGTGGGTGCGCGTCGGCCTGCCGGCCGCCGGAAGGGTGATCGGCGACGGCTGGCACGAGGTCGGCACGTTCCTCGGCCCCTCGATCCGCGGGCACTACGCGGCGTGGCCGCTGCCGCGGCTGCTCGCGGCCTGGCGCGACGCAGGGATCGAGGACGTGCAGGCGAGACGGCTCAGCCTCGGCGGCGGACTGGTGACGTGGGGACGCCGGAAGTAAGGCCCGCGTTCTACGCGCTGGAGCGTGGGCGGCTGGCGCGACTACGTCACGCTGCTGCACCCGCCGTACACGCTCTGGCATCTCTCCTTCGTCGCCGTCGGCGCGGCGCTCGCGCCGCAGTTCCACCTCGACCGGCTCGCTCTGGGCGCTCGTCGCGTTCTTCCTCGCGCTCGGGGTCGCGGCGCACGCGCTCGACGAGCTGAAGGGGCGTCCGCTGCGCACGCGCATCCCGAGCCGCATGCTCGTCGCGATCGCCGTCGTCTCGCTCGCACTCGCGTGCGCAGTCGGCGTCGGCGCCGCCTACGCATGGGGCTGGTGGCTGCTCGTGTTCGTCGTCGCCGGCGCAGTGCTCGTGCCCGCGTACAACCTCGAGCTCGCGCTGCACACACGACTGGGGCTTCGCGCTCGCATGGGGCGCGTTCCCCGCGCTGACGGGCTACTTCGTCGAAGCGCAGACGCTGCGCGTCGAGGCCGTTGCGATCGCCGCCTACGCGTTCGGCTCGAGCCTGGCGCAACGAACGCTCTCGACACCGGTCCGCCGCGCGCGCCGCGAGCACGGCACGACCGAGGGCGTCGAGACGCTCGAGCGCGCGTTGAGGCTGCTCACGTGGACGTCGGTCGCACTCGCGGTCGCCCTGGTCGCCGCGCGCCTACGATGAGCCCGTGACCGCCGCAACCGTCATCGCGATCGTCGCCGCCGCTCTCGCGCTGCTCGCGTTCGGCGGCTCCGTGCTCGTGCTGCGCCGCGCACAGCGGCACGAGGAGCTGCTGGAGCGTGAGATCGAGCGCGGCAAGAGCGAGTTCGACGAGGTCGTCGCCGCCGAGGTGCGCGAATCGTCGGCCGAGCTCGAGCGCACGATCGCGCGGCTGCGCGCCGACTCGCTCTCGCAGCTCGTCGAGGAGGAGCGCCGGATCTCGGAAGAACGCAGGCGCGACGTGGCCGAGCGCGAGCGCGACGCGAGCGACCGGCTCGCCGACCAGCTCGCGAGCCGTGCAGCGCTCGGTCGAGCAGCGGCTCGCCGACTGGGCTGGGGACGTCGAGCAGCTGCAGGAAGGGCTGCACGACGAGCTGCGGCGGCTCGAGGTGCGACAGCGTCAGCTGATGGCCGAGACCGAGGCAAAGGCGGCGCAGGCCGCCGAGGCGATCCAGGGGGAGGTCGACGAGCAGCGTCAGCTGCTCGCGCGCCTGCGCACCGAGATCGCCGGCGCCGCAGAGCAGCTGATGCAGCAGGCGAACGCGGATCTCGAGCAGCACGCCGCCGAGCGCCGCCGCGCACTGCATGAGGTCGCGGACCGCCTGCGCAAACGCGAGCGCGACCTGCAGGAGCTCGCCGAGCGCGAGGGGAACGAGGCGGCGCAGCGCATCCAGCTGGCGCTCGGCGACGTCGAGCGCCGCCAGGTCGAGCAGCTGCAGCGCATCGTCGCCCGCGAGACGACGCGCTACGCCGAAGCTGCGTCACAACAGTTCGAGACGGCGATCCGCAGCGCGCGCGAGGAAGCTGCACGCCGGTTGAGCCGCGAGCTCGACCTCGCCGTCGAGCGCTTCGCGCGCGAGGCGGAGGGCGTGCTGACCGAGCGCGTGAACCACGTGAGCGACGCGGCGGCGCAGCGTGTCGAGGAGCGGCTCGCCCGGCTGCGCTCCGCCCTGGAGCGTCAGCGCGACGACGCGCTGCAGTCGCTGGAGGACCGCGCGCACAAGGTCGAGTCCAGTCTGCGCGAGCGCCTGCACGAGATCGCGAGCGACGCCGAGGCCGAGCGCGCCGTGCTCGACGCCCGCCTCCACGACCTCTCGCGGCGCGTCGAGGAGCTCGCCGCGCGCGCGTAAGGAATCTGTTTTGTAACCAACTTCCGCAGGCAGGGTTCGTCTGTACCAAGGCGAAAAGGCGCACACCATGCCCCAGACCATCGACAACACCCAGTCGGAGCGCGAAAAGGTCGAATCCTGGCGTCTCCACGTGCTGATCGAAGCGGGTTATCCGCTGCATCTGGCGGAGAAAGTGGCCCACTCGGAAGCCGACCTGCACCGCGCGGTCGAGCTGGTGCTGGCAGGGTGCACCTTCGAGACAGCCGCGGAGATCCTCCTCTAGCCCCGGCGCTAGCATCGGCCTCGTGAAGGTCGAGGCGACGGAGGTCGAGGGGCGCAAGGTCTACTCCGTCCGCGGCTTCAACAACGGCGTCGCGCGCTGGCTGAACAAGCTGCCGACACTCTGGATCGAGGGCGAGGTCACCGAGCTGCGCCGGCAGCAGCGCTGGGCGTCGGTCTTCTTCACGCTCAAGGATCCGGAGGACGGCGCGACGCTCGCGGTACAGATGCCGCGCGGCCAGTTCGACGCGCTCGACCTCGGGCTCGAGGAGGGCGAGCGCGTCCACGTCTTCGGCCGCGCCGAGCTGTTCGAGCAGCGCGGCGAGCTGCGGCTGAAGGCGCTGACGATCGAGCGCTTCGGCCTCGGCGCGCATCTCGCGGCGCTCGAGCGGCTGAAGCGAAGCTCGCGGCCGAGGGCCTCTTCGCCGCGGAGCGCAAGCGCGCGCTGCCGCGCTATCCGCGCCTGATCGGGCTCGTCACCGGCAACGACGCCGCGGCGAAACGCGACGTGCTGACGCATATCGTGCAGCGCTTCCCGCCCGCGAACGTCGTCGTCGCCGAGACGTACGTGCAGGGCCCGCGCGCGCCGATCGCGATCGCGACCGCGATCGGCGATCTCTGCCGGCGCGGCGCCGACGTGATCGTGCTCGCACGCGGCGGCGGCAGCTTCGAGGACCTGCTGCCGTTCTCCGACGAGCGCGTCGTGCGCGCCGTCGCCGAGTGCAGCGTCCCGGTCGTGTCCGCGGTCGGGCACGAGCAGGACACACCGCTCTGCGACCTGGCCGCCGACGTGCGCGCGTCGACGCCGACCGCGGCAGCCAGGCTCGTCGTGCCCGACATCGCGGAGCTGCGCGCGCGACTCGTCCGCTCGCGCGACGGCCTGAACCGCGGCGCGCACCGTACCGCCGAGCGTCACGCGCAGCGGCTCGCCGCGACTGCACGAGCGGCTGCGCCGGGCGCCGCTGCTCGCACTCGAGCGGCGCCGCGCCCGGCTCGACACCGTCCATGCGCGGTTCGGCGCGCTCAGTCCCGCGGCGACGCTCGAGCGCGGCTACGCGATCGTGCGCCGCGGCGACGAGGTCGTGCGCGCCGTCGACCAGGTCGCGAGCGGCGACGAGGTCTCCGTGCGCGTCGCCGACGGCACGTTCGGAGCGCGCGTCGAATGACGTTCGAGGAGGCGCAGCAGGAGCTCGAGCAGATCGTCGCCCGGCTGGAGCGCGGTGAGGTCGGCGTCGACGAGCTGACGAAGCTCTGGGAGCGCGGCGAGGAGCTGTACCGGATCTGTGCCGCGAAGCTCGAAAGCGTGCAGGGGAAGATCGAGGAGCTCGCTCGATCGACCCAGGGCGACGGAGACTCCGGTTAGGATCGCGCCATGGCCGCTCCCAAGGAACTTCTCAAGCGCGTCCCGCTCTTCCAGGGCCTGGACGACAAGCACATCGACACGCTCTCGCGCACGTTCACCGACCGCACGTTCAGCGCGGGCCAGGGCATCACGAACGAGGGCGGCGGCGGCGTCGGGTTCTTCATCATCGAGGACGGCGAAGCCGTCGTGACCGTCGGCGGCGAGGAGCGGCGGACGCTCGGCTCGGGCGACTACTTCGGCGAGGTCGCGCTGATCGACGAGGGCTCACGCTCGGCCACGATCACCGCGAAGACGGACGTCAGGTGCTACGGACTGACGCCGTGGCAGTTCCGTCCGCTCGTCGAGGAGAACGCCTCGATCGCCTGGCCGCTGCTCGTCTCGATGGCCCAGCGGCTACGCGAAGTCGAGAGTAGACAGGGCTAGCTCCTCGCCGAGGCGGACGAGGTCCTCGCCGGCGAGCCGCGCGCCGGCCGGACAGTGCGTGCGCGTCGAAGCCGTCGCGGACGATACCGCCGAAGAGCTCGCAGCGCACGCCGAGTGCCGCGCACCGGCGCACGACGGTCCCGGGCGCCTTGCCCTCGAACGTGGTGGCATCGACCGTCCCCTCGCCGGTGACGACGAGCGCGGCGCCGGCGGCGCGCTCGTCGAAGCGCGTCATGTCGAGCACGAGCTCGGCGCCCTCGACCAGCTCCGCGCCCATCGCGGCGAACGCGGCGCCGAGCCCGCCTCCGGCGCCCGCACCGGGCAGGTCGCGGTACGGGGCGAGCTCGTCGCAGCGCTCTCGAGGCGGTGCTCGAGCTCTTCGACCTGCTCGGGCGTCGCGCCCTTCTGCGGGCCGAAGACGCGTGCCGCTCCACGCTCGCCGAGCAGCGGATTGCGCACGTCGCAGGCGACCCGCAGGGGCACGTCGCGCATCCAGGTGCCGAGAACGCCGCGCATGCCGACCCCGCCGTCCACGGTTGCCGATGCCGCCGAGACCGACGAGGATCGAGGTCGGCTGCGCGGCCAGCGTTGCGAGCAGCAGCTCGCCGAGGCCGAGGCTCGTGGCGCTGCAGCGGGTCGCGCTCCTCGGGGAGCAGGAGCGGCAGCCCGACCGCTTCGGCGGAGTCGATCACGGCGGTGCCGTCGTCGAGCAGCAGCCACCGCGCGGCGACGGCCCGGCCGAGCGGGTCGGAGACGACGGCGGTCCGCCACTCGCCGCCGAGCGCAGCGTGGATCACCTCGGCCATGCCTTCGCCGCCGTCGGCGACCGGCGCCTCGATCGCCTCGACGCCGTCGACGCGGCGCATGCCCGCTCGCGAGGAGCGCGGCCGCCTCGCACGGCGTGAGGACGCCCTTGAGGCTAGCCGGCGAGGCGAGAACTTCATCGCTCCCGGTCTCCTTCTCGTCCTCGTCCATCTGCTTGAGCATCGCGTAGGAGATGCCTTCGCGCGCGAGGAAGACGAGACCGACGCCGACGCCGACGCTCGCCTCGATCGCCTGCAGGCCGACGCCGAACGCGACGCCCCTGGCGTAGGGCACGCCGTAGTTGACGAGCGGGAGCGCGATCGCGATCTGCACGAGCCCGAAGTTCCCGGGCCAGAGCGGGAAGATCGTCGCGACGTTGATCAGCACGAGCACGAGGCCCGCAGCCGAGAGCGACTCGTAGATGTGGAACGCGCGCATCGCCGCCCAGACCGCGAACAGCTGACACGTCCAGCCGTCGGTCTGGAACATCGCGGCGGTCGCGGCGGCGGTCGGCGTGCGCATGACGGCGAGCCCCTGGCGCGCACGGACGAGGAGCGTGCGCAGCGGACCGAGACCCTCCAGCGCGTCGCGATGGTGGCGCCGCGCCAACACGACCGCGGTGATGAACAGCAGCACGCCGATGGCGAGCACGATCGCTATCGAGGTGATCGCCCAGCGCGGGATCTTCGCCGTCGCGAGCACCCAGACGACGAGCAGCGTCGCCGGAACGAGGTCGAACATACGGTGCGCGAATACCGAGCCGACGAGCGTCGCGGTCGCGCCGCGCCTGCTCGGCACGTGGCGGCGCAGGACCGCGACGCGCGCGAGCTCGCCGACGCGTCCCGGCAGCACCGCGTTCGCGAACAGCCCGACCGAGAACGCGGAGAAGACGAGCCGGAAGCGCGGGTGCGGCGGCGGGATCGACTGCCTGATCGCCGTCTGCCACGCGTACGCACGCGACAGCACCGAGACGAGGTTGAGCGCGATCGCGGCCGCGACCCACTCCCAGCGCACGAGCGCGAACGCGTCCGCGACGCTCCCCCACTTCGGGCCGTGCCAGACGACCAGGGCGACCGCGACCGCGAGCAGCGGCAGCACGAGCAGGATGCGCCAGCGGCCGTCGCGCAGCGCCATCATGCCGCCACCTCGAGATAGGTCTCCTCGAGGCGGCGCGCGATGTCGTCCCAGCCGTAGTTCGCGAGCGCGTGCTCGCGCGCCGCACGGCCCATCTCGACGCGGCGCTCCTCGTCGCCCAGAACCTCGATCACCGCCGCGGCGAGCGCATCTGGATCACTCGGCGGCACGAGCCGCGACGCCTCCGGGCGCGCGACGGCCGCGTAGCCCGGGATGTCCGACGCCACCGCCGGCGTCGCGCACGCGAACGCCTCGGCGAGCACGAGCCCGAAGCTCTCTCCGCCGAGCGCGGGTGTCACGGACACCTTCGCGCGCAGGAGCTCGTGCGTGCGCACCTCGTTCGTGACGATGCCGAGCACGTCGATTCCGGCCTCGTCGAAGCGCATGCGCGCATGCAGGAGCCGGTACTGCATGGGGTCGGTGCCGATCAGGCGTAGGCGCGCGCCGGTCGCGGCGTGGATGCGCGGCCAGGCGCGCAGCAGCGTCGGCAACCCCTTGCGCGGGTCATGGCGGCCGATGAAGACGACCGCGTGGTCGCGGTCGGCGGGATCCGCCTCGTCGGGCGTGAGCACCCCGTTCGGGATCACGCGGTAGTCGCCCGGCAGCCAGCGCGCGGCCGACTCCGCCGCCATCGGCGACACGGCGATGCGCGCGTCGATCCGGTCGGCGAGGAAGCCCCAGCAGAAGACCGCAGGCCGCATCCAGCTCAGCTCGCCGTGCGCGTGGTGTGTGACGACGATCGGGCACCGCGCGAGCGAGAGCGTGGCGACGCAGATCGCCGGCGTCATCGGCTCGTGCGCGTGCACGACGTCGAACTGCTCCTCCTCGAGGATGCGGCGGATCCGGCCGACGCTGCGCGGCGAGAGCACGATGTTCGGCAGCGAGCCGTTCGCAGGCACGACGACGGAGCGCCCGACCGGCACGATCCCTTCCGGCAGCGGGCCGTGCCGGCCGCTCCGCGGGTGGAGCAGCCGCGTGAACTTGCCCGGCGGGTCGTTGCCCATCAGCAGCTTCACGTCGTGGCCGCGCCGCCGTAGCGCGTCGGCCTGGTGCTCCGCATGCTCGACGACCCCGCCCCAGTACGACCACGAGAACGGGACGACGATCCCGATCTTCATGCGCTCACTTTCTGGAACGCCCGCTGCAGCCGCTCGGCGCCGCGCTCGATCGTCTCGTCGGTGACGGCGAGCGAGAGGCGCGCCCAGCCGGCGCCGCTGGGGCCGAAGCCCTCGCCCGGCGCGATCGCGACGCGGTGCTCGACGAGCAGCGACTCCGCCGTCAGCGCCTTCAGGCAGGCGGAGCCAGACGAAGAAGGTGCCCTCGCAGACGATCGGCTCCGCGAGCGCGTCTGCGACGACGCGCGCCGCCGCGCGTAGGCGTCCACGCGTTCGTCGACGGAGTCCTGCGGGCCTTCGAGCGCCGCGATCGTCGCCGCCTGCACCGGCGCGAAGATCCCGACACGGCTGTGGTCGTTCAGCAGGTTGATGCGCTCGACGATCTCCGCGTTCCCGACGACGAAACCGACGCGCCAGCCGGCCATCCCGTAGGTCTTCGACATCGACCACATCTCGACGCCGACGTCCTTCGCGCCCGGCGTCGGCGAGGAAGCTCTGCGGTGCGCGCCCGTCGAAGACGATGTCCATGTAGGCCGCGTCGTGCACGACGGCGCCGCCGGTGCGCCGCGCCCAGCGCACGGCGCCCTCGAAGGTGCCGGGCGGCGCGCAGACGGCGCAGGGGTTCGACGGGTAGTTCAGGTAGAGCGCCGCCGCGGCGGGCGCCGCGTCGAGGTCGGGCGACCAGCCCTCGTCGGCGCGCAGCGGCACCGTCTCGATCCGCGCGCCGGCGAGCGCCGGCGCCCGACGGGTAGTCGGGGTAGTACGGATCGGGGAGCAGCAGCGTGTCGCCCTCGTCGCAGAGGCTGAGCGCGAGCTCGACGATCGCGGTCTTCGTCCCGGGGATGAGCGCGACCTCGGTCTCCGGGTCGAGCGTCGACGCCGTAGACGTCGCGGTAGCGGGCCGCGATCGCCTCCTTCGTGCGCGGGAGCCCGCGGATCGGCGCGTAGCCGTGCACCCCGGGCTCGAGCGCCGCCGCCCGCAGCGCCTCGACGACGTGCGGCGGCGGCCCGGTCTCCGGGTTGCCGCGGCCGAGGTCGACGAGCGGCTCGCCCTCCTGCGCCGCCGCGGCGGCGACGCGCCCGAGCAGGGCGACGAAGTACTGCTGCGGCAGGCGTTGCAGACGCTCGGGGCGGGGGCGCACGGCGTGATCGTATGGGACACGGCCGCCGTTCAACGAGCGCCCACCGCCGCCGGTCGACGTTCTCGTTGACCTCGTCACGACGACGCCGGAACCTGCGGGTATGACCGAGCTGACCGAACGTCTCGACCGTTTCGAGGGCCGTCTCCGCACGATGGAGGACGAGCTCCACACCCTTCGCCGCCTGGCCGCCGAAAATGCCCAGGCGCCCGAGCCGCCGCTCTGGGAGCTGTTCGAGCCCGAGACAGCGCCCGAGCCGGAGCCGGCGCGACAGCCGAAGCCGCTCCCCGTCTGGACGCCGCCCCCGCGCAAGCAGCGGGAGCCGGTCGACCTCTCGATCCTGCTCGGGGCGCGCACGCTCGCCTGGACGGGCGGTGCGGTGACGCTGCTCGGGATCGTCTTCTTCTTCGTGCTCGCGGTCGAGCGCGGCTGGATCGGCCCGGGCGCGCGCGTCGCGCTCGGCGCGTCCGTGTCGGCGCTGCTCGTCGGCGCCGCGCTGTGGCTGCGCCGCCGCTACGGCGACACGTACGCCGCGCTGTCGGCCGCCGGCGTCGGCATCGCCGGCTTCTACACCACGCTGCTCGCCGCGACCGCGCTCTACCACCTCGTCCCGCCGGGCGCCGCGCTCGTCGCGGCGGCGGCGATCGCTGCGGTCGGCGGGACACTCGCGTGGTCGTGGCGCTCCGAGACGCTCGCGACGCTCGGCCTGCTCGGCGCGATCCTCGTGCCGGTGCCGATCGCGCTGCAGGGCGGCCTGACGACGGTCGGCGTCGTCTTCGCCGCGCTCGTGCTGCGCCGCGGCGGCGAGCGTCGCCGTGCTGCGCGACTGGCGCGTGCTGCACGTCGCGGCCGTCGCGTGTGCGGCGCCGCAGGCGATCGCACTCAGCCTCGAAGGACCGGCGCACGCCACCGTGGGCGCGGCGGCCGTGTGGCTCGTGCTCGCAGCCGTGCCGACGTGGCTCGCGCTGCGCACGCGGCTCTCGTACCTGCCCGCGTGGCTGCTCCTGTTCAGCGCGGTTGTCGGCGGCTGGTGCGCCGCGTTCCTCTACCACGGCGACACGCGCGGGTACGTGCTGCTCGCGCTCGCGTCCGCCTACGGCGCTGCGGGCACCGTGCTCTACCGGCGCGACCGCGACACGTCGTCGCTGCACCTTTCGCTCGGACTGACACTCGCAGCGGTCGGATCGGCGGCGCTCTTCTCCGACGCGACGCTGACGATCGTCTGGTCGGCCGAGGCCGCCGTGCTCGCGTGGCTGGCGCTCCGGATCCGCGAGCCGCGGTTCCAGCTGGGAGCGCTCGTGTGGCTGCTGATCGCGTACGTCCACGGGCTCGCGCTCGACGCGCCGCTCTCGAGGCTCTTCGTGGAGAACGACGAGCCGTGGCGCTCCGCGCCGAGCGCGGCGGCACTCGCGCTCGCGTCGGCAGCGCTCGCCGTCTGCACGTTCGACTGGGCCGACCGGCCCGAAGGCGTCCTGGCGCGCATGCTCACCGACCTGCGCAACGCCCAGCCGGTGCTGCGGGTCGCCTGCTTCGCGCTTGCCGGCGTCTCCGCCGTGTACGCGGGCTCGCTGGTCGTCGTCGGGCTGCCCGACGACTGGGCGTGGGGACACGTGCTCGTCGCCGCGCTCTGGAGCACGGTCGCCGTCGCGCTCGTCGCCACGCGTCTGCGCAGGTGGAGCATCGGCGCGCTCGCGGCGTGTGTCGCCCTCGCGGTCGTCTACGACCTCACGACGCTCGTCGACCCGCAGCGCGCGTGGACGTTCGCGATCGTCGCCGCCGCTGCGATCGTGATCGCGGTCGTGTACGAGCTGCGCGCGCAGGCGACACCGACGCTGCCGGCGGCGCTCGCGCTCACTGCGAGCGTCGTCCTCGCGGCCGCCTCTGCGTACGAGCTGCTCGACGGCGGCGCACGCGCGTGGATGTTCCTCGCGCTCGCTGCGGGCTACGCCGCGACCGGCGTGGCGGTGCACGCCCGCCGGCGCGACTTCGCATCGCTGCTCGGGATCGCCGCGCTCGCACTCGCCTTCCCCGCCTCGGTCTGGCTCCTCGACGGCACGTGGCTCGTGCTCGCGTGGGCCGTCCTGGCCGGCTCGCTCACGCTGCTCGCGCGCTTCGAGCAGCGGCTCGAGCTGGGCGCGCTCGCCTACGTCGGCGCTGCGCTCGTGCACACGCTCGTCTTCGAGGCGCAGCCCGCGGACGTCTTCGTCGCGCACAGTCATCCCGGCTCCGGTGTCCCGGCGGTGCTGCTCGTCGCCGGTGCGCTCGCGCTCTTCAAGACGGCTCACACGCGGCTGCGCTGGCTGTGCGGCGCGCTCGGCCTCTACGCGGCGACGCTCGCGATCCTGGAGGCCTCCGAGGACCTCGGCGGCGGAATCGACACGGCGTTCCAGCGCGGGCACACCGCCGTGAGCGCATTGTGGGCGATCGTCGGGCTCGCGCTACTCGTCGTCGGCCTGAAGCGCAGCCGCGCCTTCGTGATCGGCGGGTTCGCCCTCTTCGGGATCAGCCTCGCGAAGCTCTTCCTCTACGACCTCGCGTTCCTCAACTCCGTGACGCGCGCCTTCTCGTTCGTCGCGGTGGGCATGCTGATCCTCGTCGCCGGGTTCTTCTACCAGCGGATGACACTAGAGTCGCATGCGTGAACCTGATCGAGGCGCTCGCCGGCGAAATCGGGCCGCGCACCGCGGGCAGCGACGCCGCCGCTCGCGCGGCCGACACGGTCGCAGACGCCTTCCGCGAGCTGGGCCTCGAGCCGCGCTTCCAGGAGTTCGACCTCGTCGGCTACGAAGCCGACGAGCCCGAGCTCGAGGTGGAGGGCGAGCGCTGGGACGCCGGGCCGTGCATGTACGCACACGCGTTCGACGGCGAGGGCACGATCAGGCGGATCGGCGAGTCGAACGCGCCGGTCGGCGACGGGAAGCTCCCGAACTTCGCCGTCGTCGCGGCCGACGGCCGCGAGGTTGCGCGTCTGCTGACGAGCCCTTTCTCGACCGGCGCGATCCCGTTCATGTCGGCGCACGTGCACATCACGACACCGCCGACGGCGTTCGTCTCGCGCGCGGACTCCGACCGCTTGCAGGACGGGATGCACGTGCGGCTGAAGGTCGGCGGCCGCTTCCTGCCGGGGCGGCGCGAGCGAAACGTGATCGCGGAGCTGCCCGGCCGGAAGCCGGAGCGCCTGGTCGTGTCGGCGCACTTCGACTCGGTGTGGCGCGGGCCGGGGGCGATCGACAACGCATCCGGCATCGAGGGCGTGCACCGCATCGGCGAGGCGCTCGCGGGGCGCGACCTCGAGTACACGGCGTGCAGCTCGTCGGCTTCGCCGCGGAGGAGATCAAGCTGACCGGATCGCGCTGGTACGTCGACGAGGCGAAGCTGCGCGGAGAGCTCGACGGGATCGTCGGCGTCGTCAACCTCGACTGCATCGCGCGCGGCGAGAAGCTCGACGTGCTCGCGTCGCCCGACGCGCTGCTCGGGCGCGCCGTCGAAGCTGCGCGCGCGCTCGGCCTGCTCGACCGCTACGAGCTCGAGACCGGCCCGGCGACCGGCGGCGTCGACTCGCACTGGTTCGCGGACGCAGGCGTCCCGGCCGTGACGATCCTCCACTTCCCGTACGACGAGTACCACCTGCCGGCGGACCTGCCCGGCGCTCGTCGACGAGCGGCAGATGGACGACGCGATCGCGCTGGCCATCGCGCGTGGTCGAGTCGCAGCTCGCCCGCCCGATCCCCCGGTAGAGTCGTCGCGATGGTGACGGACGGCCTCGCCGAGCTCCACACGCACCTCGGCGGCTCGGTCGCCTCCGACATCATGTGGAGCCTCGCTCACGAGCAGGGGATCGCACTCCCGACGCGCGACTACTGGGAGTTCGACCGCATGGTCACCGTGTCGGATCCGCGCGGCGTGCCCGATCTCGACTCGCTCGACCGCATCTACCACCTGACGGAGCTGATCCAGTCCTCGCCGCTCGCCGTCGAGCGCAGCGTGCACGCGGCGATCGGCGGCGCCTACCGCTCGCAGCACATCACGACGCTCGAGCTGCGCTTCAACCCGATGAAGCGCAACCGCGGCGGCGAGCGCGATCTCGACCACATCATCCTCGCCGCGATCCGCGGGCTCGATCTCGCGTCGCTCGAGTATCCGCAGGTGCGCGCCGGGCTGATCCTGATGATGGACCGGACGTTCTCGGCCGACCAGAACATGGTGATCGTCGAGAAGGCGATCAGGTACGCATCGCGCGGGATCGTCGGCATCGACATCGCCGGGCCGCGGCCGGGCGGCGGGCGCTACGACTACACGCAGATCCGGGAGCACGTCGAGCTCGCGCGCGACGCCGGCCTCGGCGTGACGATCCACGTCGGCGAGGAGGGCGGCGCGCACGGCGTCGAGGAGCTCGGCGAGGTCGTCGAGGCGCTGCGGCCCGACCGCATCGGCCACGGCATCCTCGCCGCGCGCGACCCCGAGCTGATGGCGTCGCTGCGCGCCGCCGAGATCACGCTCGAGATCTGCCCGACGTCGAACCTGCTCACGAAGGCGCTCGCGGACGAGGACGCGGTGCGCGAGGTCTTCCGCGCGTTCGTCGAGCACGGCGTGCAGTTCACGATCGCCACCGACGGGCCGGAGATGATGCGGACGCACCTACGGGACGAGTTCGAGCTGCTCCTCCGGATCGGCGCGCTCGACGAGGAGGAGCTGCGGCGGCGAACGAGCGAGGCCACGAGGCGGCGTTCGTCGGCCGCCACGCCCACGCGCGGGCCTAATACACCCTTCGGTCGATATTGGAGCGCCGAGGCCCGTCCTAGTCTCGGGCGCATGCAGGCACTACGCGATCCATCAGGCATCACGTCCCGTCAGCGACAGGTCGTGGAGCTGATCGCGCAGGGTCTGTCGAACGACGAGGTCGGACTCGAGCTCGGCATTTCGCCGCGCACCGCGAAGGCGCATTGCGACGTGCTTCGGCAGAAGCTCGGTGTTCCACGGCGGCGGCAGATCCCGGTCGCGTTCAGATTGCTGACGGGCGAGGACCCGTTGGCGACCCGTCTCGAGTCGGCGAAGGCCGACAACGGGGGCTGACGGCGAAGCGGCGCCCGCGGCGAAACCCTCGGCCGCGGGCGCCACAGCCCTTCCGGAACGAGGCTGAACCCGGGCGCGGCCCCGCTTGACGGCTTTGGGCGCGAGACGGAGTGATACGCGGCGTCACAGGGGAAGTAGAGGGCAGGGCACAGTCAGTGACGGCAACTGGGGGACAACCAAGAGTCCGGCGAGAGCGCCGCATCATCGAGCGGCCCCGGCTGATCAAGCTCCTCGACGAGTCCGAGGCGCGGATCATCCTGCTCCTCGCCCCGGCCGGCTACGGCAAGACGACCCTGGCCAGGCAGTGGGCGAAGACGCTCAACGGGGCGATCTGGGTGACGCTGACGCCGGCTCACCGGGACGTCGTCACGATCGCGGACGATGTCGTCGCAGGTGTTGAGAGGCTAGGCGGCCGCACCACTGAGTTCATCCGCGAATACCTTCGCGCCAAGACGAATCCGCAGCGCGCTGCGCGCGATATCGCCCTTGCGCTGGCCGATCAGATCAATGAAGTGAAAGCTCGTTGGCTGATCTTTGACGACTGTCACGAGGTCGCGGGCATAGACGTGCCGAACACGGTCCTAGCGACAGTTCTGAGTCGGTTCGGCGGACGTGTCCTACTTACGTCACGCATCCGACCGGAGTGGCTCACGCATCGGCGCGTTGTCTACGGCGAGGTCGAGGAGATCGATAGGGACGACCTCGCAATGACCAACAGGGAGACTGATGCGATTCTCGGGTCGCGCTCCGATCTTGCGGAGCTCCGCAAGCAGGCTGATGGGTGGCCGGCCGTGCTCAGTCTCGCGGCTGCGCTGCGAAGCCCGACGCCGCCGGAAGGGGCTCTGCCCGAGGCACTTCACCACTACGTCGCTGAGGAGCTGTTCCAGACCGCATCGCCAGCGTTGCGCGAGGATCTAATGACTTTGGCATTGCTCCCGCGACTGGACTCGCCTGTGCTCGACACGACGTTTCGGATGGAACGTAACCGCGTCGTCGTCGAAGGGCGGGAGCTCGGGTTCATCACCAGCGACTCCCCACCAGAGCTCCACCCTCTGCTCCGGGAGTTCTTGCTCTCAAAGCTCGTTGAAGCACCGAACGCCGTCGAACGAGTCAGAGAAACGATCAGCGAGTCTGTCGACGACGGGGAATGGGAGCATGCCCTGTCTCTTCTTCTGAGGTTCCGGTTGGACGAGTTGATCGACCCAGTGTTGACCAAGGCGTTTGCGCCACTAGCGAGGAGTGGGCGCTTAGGCACGCTGTCTTCGTTCGCCGCAAGAGTGCGACTCGGGCCGGCGTTTCCACCGTCGACGATCGACCTGATCGATGCTGAAGTCGCGCTGCGCGATGGCCAGCTTGAACTCGCGATTGATTTGGCCGGACGAGCTCACGAGCGGCTGCCTGAGAAACATGCTCTTCGGTCGCGAGCCAGCGCGATCGCAGGTCACGGCCACTTTCTTCTTGCATCGTTCGATGCTGCTGAGACTGCATTTACCGCAGCGCAGAGAGAAGCCGACGAGCGAATGGATGCTGGCGAAGCTGTTCATGGACTCGTCTTGACGAAAGTGTTCGGAGAGCGCGAGGGCCTCGATCCAGTCATAGCGGCGCTCGCCGATTTGCGACACGAGTCGCCGACACACCTCTTGCGTTTCGCAACGGCTGAACTAAACAGACGCCGCTTCGTTGAGGGATTGAGACTGCCTCTCGGCTTCGACGAAGCGGCGCACACCTTTCCCAGGGTTGACGATCCCCGCGCACGGACTTCCTTCACCTACTCGGTTGCCTACGCCTATGCGCTACGAGCTGACTACGAGGAGGCGAGCAAGTACCTCGCCTCGTTCATCGATGACGTGCGCGCCTTCGATCTCGAATTCGCGCTCCCATACGCGAACTGGACGGCAGCGATGATCGCGCTTGGCCAGCGCCGCTTTGGCGAAGCTGAACACGCGCTCCAAGCGGTCGAGGACGCCGCGAGCCAGCCGCAGGAACAACGTCATGGTGTCAACGCTCGCTCGCTGCGAGCACGCCTCCTACTGCAGACTGGACAACCAGAGAAGGCGCTCGATCAGGTGGCTCCAGACGTCGAGATGCGGTTGATTCCGTCTTGGTTGGGCGAGTATCACGCGACACGAGCCTTGGTCCTCGCCTGTCTCTCTCGCACCAAGGACGCACTCGAAGCCGCTGAACAGGCCGATGCGAGTTGTCGGGCCGTGGAGGTCGGTGTGTTCGCTGCTACGGCAAGAGCGGTGTCTGCAGCATCCAGCCCTAACCGCTCGCTGGTGTCTGAAATGTTGAGCCTCGCGTCGCGTTTTGACATCTGGGATCCGGTCGTGTGCGCGCTTCGAGCTTCACCAGCACTTGCCGACGTGATTACGAGCGACGCCTCATTCAGGCCGGCGATCGAGGATCTGTTTCAGCGTTCGCGGGACGCTGCGCTTGCGAAGCGAGCGGGCTTCCGTACTCGCTCCAGGCGTCAACCCGGCGACCTACTCTCACCGCGCGAACGCGAGGTTCTCGGGCTAATTGCCCAGGGTCTCAAGAATCGCGAAATCGCCGAAGCGTTGTTCATTGCGAACTCGACGACAAAGGTGCACGTGCGACATATTCTCGAAAAGCTGGGCGTTCGAACCCGAGCGGAGGCTGTGGCGCGCTACGAGACGTTCGCGACCCGCAGAGTCGGCGATTCTGCGTCTGACCAGTAGATTTCGTCGTCTTGCTCGGCGCCGAACTTGAACCGGGCATCTCGCGCAAGCCGGTAATCCTCCGAGGCGCCTGCGAGGATCGCCTCGAACGCGGCGACGACCGACGTGTCGAATTGCGTTTCAACTGCCTGCGCGAGACGAAGGCGAGCAACTCGGCTCGGCATTGCGTCTCGATACGGCCGATCTGAGGTCATCGCGTTGTACGCATCCGCGACCGCAATAATCCGCGAGAGCAGTGGAATGTCCTCCCCGGGCAGACCATCCGGATATCCCTGACCGTCCACCGCTCGTGATGGTGCCGCACCACTGCCGCGATCTCAGCGTACGTATCGACGTTGGCGAGGATCCTCTCACCGATCTCCGGATGACGCTGCATCTCACGTCGCTCATCGAGCGTCAGGGCGCCTGGCTTCTCGAGGAGACCCGCCGGTAGCCCGATCTTGCCGATGTCGTGGACGAGCCCGCACAAGTGTGCGAGGTCGCGTTGCTCCTCTGGTAGCTCCATCCTGGCGGCGATGTCGCGGGCATAGATAGCGACTGCAGCGGAGTGGCCGGCCGTCAGTCTCTTACAAGAGGGGGATCAGCAATGCGCAGGATTATTGAGTTTGTTCGCGGTGCGACGGTTGCCGGCGGGGCGTCCGCCTGGTAGCACCCGCGAGGCGCATCTAACTGGGTCAACTGCAGTGGCCGCGTCACCCGAATAGGTGATTGTCCACAGGCGGTGGAAAACCTGATGAATATTGAAAAGAGCCGCCTTCGGGCGGCTCTTTTCTTCCCCAGGGCTAGTTGATCAGGCCTCGCCGGAAGCCGACGGCGACCGCGTGGGCGCGGCTGCGGGCCTGAAGCTTCGCAAGCAGGTGCCGGACATGGCTCTTGACCGTCTCCTCTGAGAGGAAGAGCCGGACGCCGATCTCGCGGTTCACGAGGCCGTCCGAGATCAGCTGCAGCACCTCGATCTCGCGGGCGGTCGGCTCCTGCTCCAGCTCCTGGAGGGGCGGCTGGAACGGGATGACCTCGGCCACGGCGCGTCGCGGCGGGCGGCGACCGACTCGAATCGGGCCGTGTGCTCCCGGTAGCGGGTCAGGATCTCGTTGCGCTGTGCAGCGTCCACGATTCGGCTATCGGCCCGCTCAGAGGCAGCTTTAGGACGAATTCACCCCGACGAGTGACCTCGGCCGACCGCTCGCGATCTCGCCCGGGCAGCGCCGCAGGCGGCGAGCAAACCGCCACAGCGAGGTGCCGGTCGACCAGCGCGACCTCGTGGTAGACGCGCGGCCAGATCTCGCCCGTCTTCACCAGGACGTCGCGGTCCGGCGAGGCAGGAACGGCAGCTCGGAGTCGTGGGCCCGATGAGCGCGTCGAGGACCCGCTGCATCGTCGATCGCCGCCAGCCCGCGGGCCAGATCGCGGGCGCAGGTCACGTTCTCGGGCCCGTCGCCCATCATCGGCGGCGCACCTCGGTCCGCTCGCAGCCGAGCCGCGCCGCTTCCGCGTTGACGGCGTCGAAGCCGAGCCGCTCGAGCAGGACGTTCGTGGCCGCGTTGTCCGAGAACGCCAGCACCAGCAGCGCGCAGTCGCCAGCGTGACCGGGCGGAGCGGTCGGCCACCGACCATGGCACCGCGCGGCACCTCGACTGCTCGGCCGGATCGAGGCCCGAGCGCCAGAACGCCGACGCGACGAACAGCTTGATCGTCGAGCCGCGGGGACGACGCGGTCGCCGCCCTCCTCGCGCCCGTCCGAGGTCGCCCACGTGATCACAGCCGGATCAGCTTGTGGCGCCGCACGCGCAAGTACTCCGGCTCGAGCTCCTCGACGACGCCGATGCCGTCCTCGCGGCCCGTCGAGTGGAGGATCCGCCCGCGCCGAGCCCAGAAGGCGATGTGGTCGACGCGGCTCGCCGTAGGTGACGAGGTCGCCCGGCTGCAGCTCGTCGACCTCGGCGGCCGCGTCCTCCTGCTGGTCGGCGTCGCGCGGGACCAGCCGCCCGAGCCGGCGGTAAGCCATGTGGACGAGCCCCGAGCAGTCGATGCCGCGCTCGGTCATCCCGCCCCAGAGGTACGGCGTGCCGAGGTAGGAGCGGGCGACGTCGACCGGCGTGCCCGGACGCGTCCGCCGGCAGCTCGCCCTCTCCGTCCTCGAGCTCCTCCGCGCGGACCCAGCCCGGGTAGTCGTAGGCGGTGCGGACCCGCGCCCAGCCGTCGCGGCGCTCGTCGACGCGCAGCGGCTCGCCGCGCAGCGCCTGGGTCACCTGCTCCGCCGCGTCGTCCGGCTCGGCGCGAACCGGCGCCACGTCGACACGCGCACCTCACGACGCGTGCCTCTCGATCTTCGCCTCGAGCATCGCGCTTCACCCTCGGCCAGTCGTCGTCGACGATCGCGTACCAGGCCGAGTCGCGGATCGAGTCGGGCAGCACCATGTGCTTGCGGAAGATCCCCTCGAAGCTCGCACCGACCCCGAGCAGCGCGCCGCGGACGCGCAGGTTGCGGGCGTCGGTCTTGAACTCGACGCGCATCGCGCCCCAGCGGTCGAACGCGTTCTCGGAGCAGCAGGTACTTCGTCTCGATGTTCGCGCCGGTCCCCCACTGGGCGCGCTCGAGCCACGTCCAGCCGATCTCGACGCGCTTGTGGAACGGCTCGACGTTCAGGTAGCGCGACGAGCCGACCGGGCGTCGTCGACGTGCACGACGAACGGCACCTCGGTCTCGCTCGCGAGCGCCAGGTCGAACCAGCGGTCGAAGCCGAGCGTGTACATGTTCGTGAAGCGGTGGATCTGCGGCTCGCGCTCGGCCGCCTCCCGCAGACCCTCGCGATGGCGCTCCTCGATCGGCTCGACGCCGGACGATCCGGCCGGCGAGGCGCCGGCGCGGCCGCAGTTCAGATCCGTGCGATCCACGATTCTCAGTATCGCCGCATGGAAAGTGGCGCGGTATTACGCTCTGTTGCCGGGGATGACGAACCCGCCGGATTCGAGGTGACCTCCGGGCGGCGCCATCGCGCTGCAGCCGGCCGCGCCGTCGCGCGGAAGAGCCCGTCGCGGCTGTTCTGGGAGCGCTTCCGCCAGGACAAGGCCGCGCTCGCCGGCGGGGTCGTGATCGTCCTGCTCGTCCTGATCGCGATCTTCGGCGGCCCGCTCGCCGAGAGCATCACCGGCCACCCGCAGAACACGAGCTACAGCGAGATGACCGACGCCTACGGCGTGCCGCACGGGCCCGAACATCGCAGTTCTGGTTCGGCGCCGACGCGGCCGGCCGCGACCTCTTCGTGCGCACGATGTACGGCGCGCGCACCTCGCTCTTCGTCGGCATCGTCGCCTCCGGCTTCGCCGTGCTGATCGGGCTGATCGTCGGCCTGACCGCCGGCTTCTTCGGCGGCTGGACCGACACGATCCTCTCGCGCGCCGCCGACGTCCTGCTCGCGGTGCCGCAGATCCTGATCGCGGTCGGCATCGTCGCCGCGTGCTCGACCACGAAGAGCGGCTGCCTCGGCGGGATCTGATCCAACCGGGGATCACGGTCGTGATCGCGGTGATCACGATCTTCTCGTGGTCCTACATCGCGCGCATCGTGCGCGGCTACACGCTCTCGCTGCGCGAGAAGGAGTTCGTCGAGTCCGCGCGCGCCGCCGGCGCCGGCAACACGCGCATCTCGCGACCGAGATCCTCCCGAACCTCATCGGCCCGCTGATCGTCTACTCGACGCTGCTGATCCCGACGAACATCCTCTTCGAGGCCGCGCTCTCGTACCTCGGCCTCGGTGTCCCGCCGACCAGGCGTCCTGGGGCTCGATCCTCGAGCGACGCGTCGCGGCTCTACGACGTCGCCTGGTGGCTGATGGTGTTCCCCGGTGCGCTTCCTCGATCATCACGACACTCGCCTTCAACCTGCTCGGCGACGGCCTGCGGGACGCCTTCGACGTGCGGTCGGAGCGATGAGACGACTGACCGCTGCCCCCACTCGGAAAGGAGAACAGTCGCATGATGCAGACACTCGGCTCGCCGCGATGCTCGCGGTCGTCGCAGCATTGGCGGTCCTCGCTGCAGGGTGCGGCTCGAAGAAGTCGCGTCGGGCAACCACCACGACGGCGAGCTCGGCGGCAGCACTCGCGCGGCTCGGCCTCGCGCACGGCGGACTACGACAACGGCACGTCCGCCAAGGGCGGCACCTACCGCATCGGCTGGGAGCAGTCGTTCGGCTTCACGGACAACTTCGACCCGACCGGCGAGTACCTCGGCAACGCGTGGGGCATCTACTCAACCTGCTGCTCCGCACGCTCGTCGGCTACAAGCACTCGCCGGGCGCCGCCGGCAACAAGCTCGTCGCCGACCTCGCGACCGACCGTGCCGAAGCCGACCGAACGGCGGCATGACGTACACGTTCAAGCTCGGACGGGCATCAAGTTCGGCCCGCCGGTGAACCGCGCGATCACCTCGCAAGGACGTCGCGTACGCGATGAACCGGCTCGCCAACCCGAAGGACGGCGGCCAGTACGCCTTCTACTACACGGTGATCAAGGGCTGGGACGCCGTCGCGAACGGCAAGGCGAAGACGATCTCCGGCATCAAGACGCCGAACGACAAGACGATCGTCTTCAACCTGACGAAGCCGACCGGTGACTTCCACCTGCGCATGTCGATGCCGGCGACGGCGCCGATCCCGGCGGAGGTCGGCAAGTGCTTCGAGGGCAAGCCGGGCGAGTACGGCCGCGACGTCGTCTCGACCGGCCCGTACATGATCGAGGGCTCGACACGGCTCGACGCAGCTCGTGCTCGGCGCTCAAGCCGGTCAGCGGCTACGACGGCGCAGACGGCAACCATCGATGCTCGTCCGCAACCCGAACTACGACGCGAGACCGACCGACAAGTCCCGGGAGAACTATCCCGGACCAGTTCGAGTTCCTCGTCAACTCGAACGCGGACGACATCTACAACAAGGTCGCAGGCCGGCGAGCTCGAGGACGAGCACGTCGAGCCCGCAGCCGAAGATGATCCGCGCAGTACTCGACCGACCCGAGCCTGAAGCGCGAAGCTGCTGCCAGAACTCGGCGACCGGACCTGACTACATGCACGATGAACCTGACGCAGCCGCCGTTCGACGACATCCACGTCCGCAAGGCGATGAACTGGGTCATCGACAAGACGGCGCTCGCGCAAGGCGTGGGGCGGCCCGATCGCCGGCGCGATCGCGAACGCACATCGTCCGCCGACGCGATCTCGACAACGTGCTCGAAGAGCTACGACCCGTACAAGACGCCCGGCGACCCGGCAGCGTCGCCAAGGCGGCGGCCGAGATGAAGCAGTCGAAGTACGACCCGGGCAAGACCGGCAAGTGCACGGCGCAGGCGTGCAAGAGCGTGCTGCTGATCGCCGACATCCGCGCGGTCGACAAGGGGATGCTCCCGTCATCCAGGCCGAGCGCGGCGAAGATCGGGATCACGTTCAAGGTGCGCACGGTCAACGGCGCCTACCCGGCGATCCAGACCGCCGTCGAAGAACATCCCGATCTCGGAGCGGCCCGGCTGGGGCAAGGACTACGCCGACCCGTTGACGTTCTTCGAGCCGCTGTTCGACGGCCGCGCGATCATCCCGACGGGCAACACGAACTACTCGCTCGTCGGCCTCACGCCGGCGATCGGCGAAGAAGCGTCGGCGTCACGGGCAACATCGACAGCGTCCCGAGCATCGACGCGGACATCGACGCTGCCAGCGCCAAGTCGGCGACGACGCGCACGACGTGCTGGGAGAACCTCGACAGGAAGCTGATGACGCAGGTCGTGCCGTGGGTCCCGTACCTCTGGCGCGAACAACGTCAACATCGTCGGCCCGAAGGTGACGAAGTGGAAGTACGACCAGTTCGCCGACGGCCCGCCTACGCGCACGTGTCGCGGTCAAGTAGCGAAACGGAACAGACGGGTCGGGGCGCCGTCGCGGCGCCCCGGCCCCACTCAACCGACGGAACGACGACATGGCTGCTCTACATCGCACGCCGGCTCGTCTGGACGTCGTCGTCGTCCTCGTCGTGCTGCGATCACGTTCGCCGTCTTCTACCTCCTGCCGGCGGGCGATCCGGCCCTTCGCTTCGCCGGCAAGTCGCCGACCGACGCCGAGCTCGCGCTGATCCGGCAGCGGCTCGGCCTCGACCAGCCCTGGTACGTCGCAGTTCGGCAAGTTCGTCGAAGAACTTCTTCGCCGGCGACGAGTACGGCTGGCCCGGCCTCGGCTACTCCTACGTCAGCAGCCGCTCGGTGCATGACGCTGATCGACGGAGCGCGCGCCGCGGACGCTGCTCCTGATCGCCGGCGCCGCGATCATCTGGCTCGTCGTCGGCGTCACGATCGGCGTCATCTCGGCGGTCAAGCGGCGAACGGCCGTCGACCGCGTGGCGATGGGCTTCGCCCTCTTCGGCATCTCGGCGCCGGTCTTCTGGCTCGGCCTGATGGCGCTCTACATCTTCTGGCAGAAGCTCGGCTGGACCGGCGGCACCGGCTACGTGCCGCTCATCCGAGGAGCGTCGCCGGCTTCTTCTCGCACATGATCCTGCCGTGGTTCGTGCTCGCGCTGCTCTACGCGGCCTTCTACGCCCGCATGACGCGCAACAACCTGCTCGAGACGCTCGGCGAGGACTACATCCGGACGGCGCGCGCGAAGGGGCTCTCCGAGCGCACGGTCATCTTCAAGCACGGCCTGCGCGCGAGCCTGACGCCGATCGTGACGATGTTCGGCCTCGACATCGCGCTGCTCGTCGGCGGCGCGATCATCACCGAGTCGGTCTTCAACATCCAGGGGCTCGGCTGGCTCGCGATCGACGGCGCGCTCAACCAGGACCTGCCGACGTGCTCGGGGTCGTGCTGCTCGGCGCCGTCGCGGTCGCGGTGATGAACCTGCTCGTGGACATCGTGTACGCGTTCCTCGACCCGCGAGTGCGCTACGCGTGAGCGTCAGCTCTCGAGCGGCGCCGACCGCTCCTCGAGGTCCGCGACCTCACGGTCCGCTTCCCGACCCCGGACGGCGTCGTCCAGGCCGTCTCCGACTCTCGTTCACGCTGCGCCGCGGCGAGACGCTCGGGATCGTCGGCGAGTCCGGCTCGGGCAAGAGCGTCTCGAGCCTCGCGATCATGGGCCTGCTCAACCGCAGCCGCACGCGAGATCGCAGGGCGAGGTCCTGTTCGAGGGCCGCGATCTCGCTCCGCTCGCCGCCGGAGGAGCTGCGCGCGATCCGCGGCAAGGACATCGCGATGATCTTCCAGGACCCGTTCGCCTGCCTGCACCCGATGTACCGCGTCGGCGACCAGATCGCCGAGGCCGTGACCGCGCACGCGAAGCGTGTCGAAGGCCGGCGGCGCGGCGCGCGCCGTCGAGATGCTCGACGCGGTCGGGATCCCGAACGCCGCAGCGCGGGCGCGCGACTACCCGCACCAGTTCTCGGGCGGCATGCGCCAGCGCGCGATGATCGCGATGGCGCTCGTCAACAACCCGGCCGTCCTGATCGCCGACGAGCCGACGACGGCGCTCGACGTGACCGTCCAGGCGCAGATCCTCGAGCTGATCGACGAGGTCAAGCGCGAGTTCGACATCGGCGTGATCCTGATCACGCACGACCTCGGCGTCGTCGCCGAGACGGCGGACACCGTGCTGGTCATGTACGCCGGCCGCGCGCTCGAGCACGGCGCCGGCGCAGGAGATCTTCGCGCGCCGCAGCACCCGTACACGTGGGGCCTGCTCGACTCGATGCCGACGATCGAGCGGCGGCTCGAGGCGCTCGTGCCGATCGAGGGCTCGCCGCCGTCGCTGGTCAACCCGCCGAGCGGCTGCCCGTTCCATCCGCGCTGCCGCTACCGCTTCGAGCCGTGCGACGAAGGAGCGGCCGCCGCTCGCGCGCCGGCGCCCGGCGGCCACTCGACGCGTGCCACCTGCCGTGCGGAGCGAAGCGCGAGCTCTGGGCGAGCGCGCGACGCCGAGCTCGGCGTGGCGTGAGCGTGGCCGCGGAGCCGGCGGATGACGCACCGCGACGGCGCGAGCCGCTCGTCGAGGTCGAGCACCTGACGAAGCACTTCCCGGTCAAGCAGGGCGTCTTCGCGCGCGGACGGCGATCGTGCATGCGGTCGAGGACGTCACCCTGACCGTCCGCCGCGGCGAGACGCTCGGGATCGTCGGCGAGTCGGGCTGCGGCAAGTCGACGACGGCGCGGCTGATGCTGCGCCTGCTCGACCCGACGGCGGGCACGATCCGGTTCGACGGCCAGGACATCACGCGGCTGTCGCAGCGCGCAGCTGCGTCCGCTGCGCCGCGAGATGCAGATGGTCTTCCAGGACCCGTACTCGTCGCTGAACCCGCGGAAGACGGTCGGGCAGATCGTCGGCGAGCCGTTCGCGATCCACGGACGGAGAAGGACGCGAAGACGCGCGTGCAGGAGCTGCTCGAGCTGGTCGGCCTCAGCCCGGAGCACTACAGCCGCTACCCGCACGAGTTCTCCGGCGGCCAGCGCCAGCGGATCGGCGTCGCGCGCGCGCTCGCGCTCCAGCCGCAGCTGATCGTCTGCGACGAGCCGGTCTCGGCGCTCGACGTCTCGATCCAGGCGCAGATCCTCAACCTGCTGCGCAGCTGCAGCGCGAGTTCGACCTGACGTACGTCTTCATCTCGCACGACCTCTCGGTGATCCGGCAGATCTCCGACCGGATCGCGGTCATGTACCTCGGCCGGGTCGTCGAGATCGGCGACGCGAGGCGATCTACGAGCAGCCCGAAGCACCCGTACACGGCGGCGCTGATGTCGGCCGTGCCGCGCGCGACGACCGGGCGGCGCGCGAGCGGATCGTGCTCGGCGGCGACGTGCCGTCGCCGGTCGAGCCGCCCGCCGCCTGCGTGTTCCATCCGCGCTGCCCGCGCTTCCAGCAGGGGCACTGCGACGTCGAGACGCCCGCTGCTGCGCGCCGCTCGAGCGCGCGACCACGCGGCCGCGTGCCACTACCCGCTCGAGCAGCTGGCCGATGACCGACGACGAGATCCGCCAGGCCGAGGGCGCTGACCGGGTCGACCGGCCGCGCCTCGAGGGCGCGGCGCACCAAGCGCCCCGTCTGCCAGTCGTGCAGCGACGCGCCGTTCCGCAGCTCGGGGCTGAGCAGCGCGTAGGCACGCGCGAGGTGACGTCTCCGCAGCAGATCGCCAACGAAGGTGTAGGCCAGCGGCTGCCCGGTGCTCTCGGCGCGCCGCGTGCTCGCGCGGCCGCGGGGCTCTCGGGCTGCACGATAGGCGGCGCGGTGGTCGTCGCGCCGGGATGCGGCGCGCGCGGCGCTACGCGCACGCCCTTCGCCGGCCCGCTGTGGCTCGGCACGAGCGCGAACACCGCGAACACGATCGCGATCAAGAGGAGGAAGCCGGCCAACCAGGCGAGGCGACGGCGCCTCGGCGAGCTGAGCAGCGACGTCAAGCGGGAACGGAGCCGAAGCGCTCGTGGACGAAGCGCACGACCATCGCGCCCTCGCCGACCGCGGTGGCGCAGCGCTTGATCGAGCCGGAGCGGACGTCGCCGGCGGCGTAGACGCCCGGGACGCTGGTCTCGAGCAGGCCGTCGGCGCCGGCGTCGGCGCCGGTGAGGACGAAGCCGTCCTCGTCGCGCGCGACGACGTCGCCGAGCCAGTCGGTGCACGGCGCGGCGCCGAGGAAGAGGAACAGGAACGAGAACGGCAGCGCGCTCGCCGTCGGTCAGCGTGACCGCCTCGAGCTCGCCGTCGTCGCCGTGCAGCTCGGCGATCTCGCTGCGGTCGCGGACCGCGACGCCGTAGCGCTCGAGCTCGTCGATCAGGTAGTCGGACATCGTCTCGCGCAGGTCGGCGCGGCGGTGCAGCAGGGTGACCAGCGCGCCGCCGCGCGCCAGCCAGACGGCGGCCTGGCCGGCCGAGTTGCCGCCGCCGACGACGCCGACGCGCGTGGCGCCGCAGAGCTGCGCCTCGGGCGGGCCGGCGGCGTAGAAGACGCTGATGCCCTCGTACGTCGTCGAGGTCGTCGACCGGCAGGCGGCGGTACTCGGCGCCGGTCGCGAGCACGACCGCGCGCGCCGCGACCTCGCTGGCCGTCCTCGAGCCGGACGAGGTGGCGGTCGCGCTCCGGGCTCGAGCGCGATCGGCGCGGTAGGGCGTCGCCGGTGCGGGCGCCGAACTTGCGCGCCTGGGTGACCGCGCGGCTGGTCAGCTCCGTGCCGCTGATCCCGGCCGGGAAGCCGAGGTAGTTCTCGATCCGCCGCGAGGTGCCGGCCTGGCCGCCGAGCGCGGTGCTCTCGACACCAGCGTGTCGAGCCCCTCCGAGGCGCCGTAGACGGCGGCGCCGAGGCCGGCCGGGCCGCCGCCGACGACGAGCAGGTCGACCTCCTCGCGCGGCGCGAGCTCGAGCCCGATGCCGAGCGCCCGCGAGAGCTCGCCGGTTGCTGGGCCGCGCAGCTCGGCGCCGCCGGGCAGCCGCACGAGCGGCAGCTCGCTCCGGGTCGAGGCCCTCGACGAGCGCCGCCGCCTCGGCCTCGTCGCGCTCGGGGTCGCGCCAGGTGAACGGGCAGCCGGTTGCGGCGGGCGAAGTCGACGATGCGCACGCGTCGCCTCCGACGAGCGCGGGCCGACGATCTCGAGCCCGACTCCCTCGACGCTGCTGCAGCACCTCGCGCCGCGCGATGAAGCCGAGAGCAGCAGGTCGGAGAGCGGCCCGTCCTCGAAGAGCAGCGGCCGCAGCTCTTCGCGGTCGACCGCGATGTAGCGCATCGGCTCGGTGACGACGGCGGTGAGGAAGACGGTCTGGCCGGAGAGCAGGTTCATCTCGCCGAGGAAGCCCGACGGCGCCGTGGCGGACGATCTCGTTGCCCGCGGCGTCGAGGATCGCCGACCTCGCCCTCGAGGATCGCGATGAACGGGTAGCTCGCGTCGCCGACCTGGAACAGCACCTCGCCGACCGCGGCGGTGCGCTCCTCGCCGATGCTCGGCGAGCGTCGCGAGCTGCGACGCGGGACAGGACGCTGTGGGCGGGCGTTCGCCAATTCCGGATCATGATTACACTTTCGAGCCGCGACAGTGACAAACGAGGCAGGGCTGGACACTCGCCCCTCGTAGATGGACCGCAACGACTGGGCTTTCTGCAGCTTCTACGAGCGGGAGGCCGTGCGGCTGCGTCATGGCTGCGCCGGCGAGACGGGCAGCACGCGAGGTCGCGAACGACCTGACCGCCGAGACGTTCGCGCAGGCGCTCGTCTCGCTGCGGCGTTTCCGCGGCCGACGAGGCGGAAGCGGTCGCGTGGCTGTACGGCATCGCGCACAACCTGCCTGCGCCAGTACCGGCGCCGCCAGCGGGTCGAGACCTCGGCGAGGAAGCGGCTCGGCATGCCGGTGCGCGATTACGCCGGGTACGACGAGGCGGAAGAGCTCGCCGATGCGCAGCGGCTCGCACCGGCGCTCGAAGAGGCGCTGGCCGGTCTCCCGGAGCACGAGCGGGAGGCGCTCGACCTCCGCGTCGTCGGCGGACTTCGCTTCGACGAGATCGCCGAGCGCCTCGCCGTCGCCTCTCCTGCCGCCCGCATGCGCGTGACGCGCGCTCTTCGCGCGTTGCGCGCGCGCCTGGAGGGAGCGGCATGAGCCTGCTCCCGGCCGACCTCTACGCGCTCGGACAGGACCTGCGGTGCGCCGCTGCTCGCCGTCGGCGGCGAGCACGGCGCCGCGCCTCGTCGCAGTTGCGGCCGTCCTCGCGGCTGCGACGGCTCGCGGTCGCCGTCGGGGCATCGACGCTGCTGGGCGGATCGGCGCCGCGGGCCGTGCAGATCGACCTCGGGACGGCCGTCGAGTTCGCGCTTCTGAAGCATCCGGTGCTCGACGCTCACACTGCGCACGTCACCGCCACCTCGGCGTCCGCCACGCTCTACTCGGTGGTGGCGAAGAACGGCGACTACTGTGCGGAGCTGATCGGCGCGACGCACGGGGCGATGTTCGGCTTCACCTGCTCGGTGCAGCAGCGCGCAGCGAACGGGCAGTTCCTCGCCGACGCGCTACGCGCCCAGCGTGTCGTACTTCGATGACCCGGCCGGCGCCTCCCCGCCGGTCGTCGAATTCGGGCGGCTCCCGGCGGGCACGGTCTCCGCCCGCGCGGTTTACGACAACGGCGCACGTCGAGACGATCCATCCGGGCTCGACCGCTTCTTCGTCTATGAGCCATCGCCGCGGTACCAGGCGCTCGCGCGGCGGGTGCCGATGACGCTCGAGTTCCGCAACGCAGCGCAACCTGACCTGGTCGTACTACCTGCAGCCGCCCGCAGCCGCTACGAATCGACCGGCGGCGCATCAGCGGGCGCGTGCTGATCGACCACGCGGCAAGGGTCGAGCTGGACGTTGCGCCGATACGCGGCGCGAACCCGTCGCCGGTCTTCATCCCGCTCCACGCGGACGGCACGTTCTCCTGGACGCGGCGGCCGAACAGCGTGGTCTACCGGGTGACGGTGCGTGACGCCCGGAACAACCCGGTGAGCGCAGACACGAACGTGATGACGCTGGCCTCGATCAGGCGGCAGTTCGCGGCCCTGCAGCGCCGGTGACGCAAGACGGCAGCCGACACACGGGCCGACGCGTTCGCGGCGACGAGCGGAGGCGGCCTGGTCTGGCGGCGGTTCCGCCGCGACCGCGTCGCGCTCACGCGCTGATCGGGCTGACTCGTCGTGGTGGTTCTCTGTTTCGTCGGCGAGCCGCTCCTCGCGCAGGCTGCTCGGACACGGCCCCGACGAGCCGTTCCCGGTCCCGATCCTGGAGAGTGACCCGCACCCGCTCGGCTGGTGGTCGCACGTGCAAGACGGCGGACGGGAAGGAGCTCCTCCCGCTCGGCGGAGACGGCCCGCTGCAACGAGACGAGCTCCTGCGCCTGCTCGCCGGCGGTCAGGTCTCGCTCGCGATCGCGTTCATCGCGACGATGATCGCGCTTCTGATCGGCGTCATCCTCGGCACGCTCGCCGGGTACTTCGCCGGCGGAGTCGACGCGGTGATCAGCCGCATCACCGAGCTCTTCATGTCGTTTCCGCTCCTCCTGCTCGTGATCGCGCTCGGCCAGACCGCGGCCCAGCGCTTCGAGAGCGTGACGCTGCACGGTCTCTTCCAGCCGGGGGTGCTCGGCGCTCGCCGTGGTGATCGGGCTCTTCGCCTGGTTCTACCCCGCGCGCGTCGTGCGAACGCTCGTCGTGTCGCTGCGCGAGCAGGAGTTCGTCGAGGCCGCGCACATGACGGGCGCGCGCGACTGGCGATCATCCGCCGCGAGCTCCTGCCGCACCTGTCAGGGCCGCTGATCGTCTGGGGCACGCTCGTCAGTGCGGGCGTGATCGTCCTCGAGGCGTCGCTCTCGGTCCTCAACTTCGGCGTGCGTCTCGGCACGGCCGAGCTGGGGCAGCATGCTCGCGCAGGCCTGGGGCACGCTCCTCAACTACAACCCGAATCAGGGCAACCTCATCGCCGGCGCGACCATCGACGATCGTGAAGATCGGCGCCTGCGGGCGCGCTCTTCCTCACCGTCCTCTGCCTCGCGCTCGTCGGCGACGGGCTGCGAAACGCGCTCGACCCGAGGAGCGAGCGGTGATCGTCTTCGTCCTGCGGCGCGTGCTCTCCGGGCTGCTGCTCGTCTGGCTGCTCACGTTCCTGACGTTCTTCGTCTTCAACGAGATCCCGACGAACCCGGCGTGCCTCGTCGTCGCCTGCGGTCCGCACACGACGACGACCGACGCGATGATCCGCGCGGCCGACCACCAGCTCGGGATCGACCGGTCCGTGTTCGTGCAGTACGGCGACTGGGTCTGGCACGTCGTCCGCAACGGCGACTTCGGCACCTCGTGGACGACGAAGGAGACGGTCGGCACGCGCTGGCTCAGCGCCTTCCCGGTGACGCGTCGCTGGTCCTCGGCGGGATCGTGCTGATGCTCCTGCTCGCGCTCCCGCTCGGCGCGATCGCCGCGACCCGTCCGCGCACGCCGGCCGACCGCGGCATCCTCGCGGTGAGCGTCATCGGGCTCGCGATCCACCCGTTCGTGCTCGGCGATCATGATCCGCGACTTCTTCGGCAAGCAGCTCCACGTCTACGATTTCAGGTACTGCCCGCTACCGGCTTCGGAACGCCCCGTCGCAACACGGGCGTCGTGGCGCGCTGCGGCGGCCCGCTCGACTGGGCCAGCCACCTCGCCGTGCCGTGGCTCGTCTTCGCGCTTTCTTCCTGCCGCTCTACATGCGGATGATTCGCGTGCGGCTGCTCGAGACTACAGCGAGCCGTACATCTCGACCGCGCGCGCGAAGGGCGCATCCGAGACGCGCGTGCTGCAGGCACCACGCGCTGCGGAACGCGGTCGGGCCGATCCTCCCGATGCTCGCAGTCGACGCGGGCACGGCGATCACCGCCGCGATCTACATCGAGACCGTCTTCGGCCTGCGGGGGCTCGGCGCGCTCGCCGTGCGGGCGCTGTCAGCGGCAGTCGCCGGCGGCTTCGACCTGCCGCTGATCGTCGGCGATCGTCACCGTCGTCGGCGCGTTCGTCGTCGTCCTGAACGTCGCGGCGGACGTCGCCGGTGCATGGCTCGATCCACGGATCCGGCAACGACGACGGCGAGCGGCCTGATCCCGCTGCCACGCGCGGTCGACACGCGCCCGCGCGTACGACTCGCGCTGAACGTCGCCGTCGGCGTCTGTCGCTCGTCGCGCTGCTCGCCGTCGCAGTCACGCACAAGGAGCGAGCTCGGCGGCCAAGCGCGAAGCCTCGGCACGCCCGTCCAGCACGGTCAAGCACACTGGGACGACGTGACGCGCGTCGAGGCGGATCTCGCGCCACGAAGTCGGCGCCGCGCAGATCCGAGCACGGCTACCTCGAGACGAAGGTGACCGCGGTCGACTTCGGAAACGACGGCTGGCGCGTGCACGCATCGATCGCGAACGTCGGCCACGTGCCTGTGCGCGTGCTTGCCGCGGCGGCAGCGGGCACGCCGCTGTTCTACCCGCAGCAGCCGTTTTCGCTGATCGTGCGCGCCGACAACGGAGGCGGCGTCAAGACGCTGAGCCACTAGCCCGCGCCAGGCGTTCGACCCAGCCATGCCCGGAAACGTTGAAGCCGTTAACGACCTGGAAGGGCACGTTCAGCGGAGCCCGACGCCGTGAGAAAAGGACGCTTTTCTACGTCGGCTTCGGGCAGTTCGGCTACGACACCCGCTTCGACCCGCGACCCTTCTCGATCACGACGTCGAAGTCGGCGACCAGCTAACCGAGCTTGTCGACGAAGTCGCGTATCTGCGCGAGTAGTCGTCGTAGCGGTTCAACGGCTCATGAACCTCTGGCTCGACCACGGTCTGGCGCCGGCGAACACCAAGGCAACGGAGATCGTGATGAGCCGTTTCACCTTCACCCCGTAAAAGAGGAACGGTGTCTGACACCCGAAGGTGTCAGACACCAGTTCGCGCGGTTACGCAGCGAGGCCGGCGAGCTCGCGCAGCGCGGCGAGCCGCGACAGCGAGCCGCGACAGGGCCTGGCCCTCGAGCTGCCGGACGCGCTCGCGCGTCAGGTCGAGCTCGTGGCCGATCGCCTCGAGCGTCCAGGGCTCGCCCTCGAAGCCGAAGCGCAGCTCCAGGATCCGCCGCTCCCGCTCCGGGAGGGCGTCGAGCGCCTTGCGGATGTTCTGGCGGCGGAGCGACTCCTCGGCCTCGTCGAACGGATCCGCGGCCTCGCGGTCGGCGAAGAGGTCGCCGAGCTCGCCTTCGTCGTCCGCGCCGACCGTCTGGTTCAGCGACACGGACGCCGACGCGGCGGACAGCGCCTCCTCGACGTGCTGCAGCGGCAGCCCGGTCGCCTCGGCCAGCTCCTCCTTCGTCGCCTCGCGGCCCAGCTCGACCTCGAGCCGGCGCGCCGCGCGCGACAGCTTCTGCTGGCGCTCGACGACGTGCACCGGCACGCGAATCGTGCGCGCGTGGTTCGCGACCGCGCGCTGCACGCTCTGGCGGATCCACCAGGTCGCGTACGTCGAGAACTTGTAGCCCCGGCGCCAATCGAACTTCTCGACCGCGCGGTTCAAGCCGAGCGTCCCCTCCTGGATCAGATCCAGGAACGGCACGCCGAGACCGCGGTAGCCCTTCGCGATCGACACGACGAGACGCAGGTTCGACTCGATCATGCGGCGCTTCGCGCGACCGTCGCCACGCTCGATCGCCTTCGCGAGCACGACCTCTTCGTGGGCGGTCAACAGCTTGTGCTTGCCAACGTCGGCGAGGAACAGCTGCAGGCTGTCGCCCGCGCCCGACGGCGCATCGGCCTCGTACACGACCGGCTCGGGCTGCGCCTTCTTCTTGCGCTCCTCGAGCACCGGCTCGCGCACCTCGAGCCCGATGCGCTCGAGCTCCTTCACCACGTCTTCCTGTCCTGCGTCGTCCAGGTCGTTCTCGACCGCGAACGCCTCCAGCTCGGCCGGTTCGATCCAGCCGCGCTCCTCGCCCGCCTCGATCAGCGAGCGGGCGCTCTCGGTCTCAAGAAGTTCGGTCAGCTGGCTCTGAGTCAACTCGGAATCGATGTCCTTTCGTTCTGCACAGCGCTATCCAAACCCTGCCGTCGCCACCCCTCGCCCGGCGGCGTCGCCGCCAGGGTACCCCCCATTCGAACGCGCGCGTACGCGAGCCCATTCCTTGCCCGGACGTCTGATTATGGACGCAAACCGCGGCAGGAAATGTTTGGAACCGTTCAGGTCTTCTTCCGGGCCGCCCGCTTCCGGGGCTTGGAGGGGCCTCGCTCGCGGCGCGCCTGGATCAGCTCGGCCGCCCGCACGGGGGTGATCGTCTCGATCGAATCCCCGGCCCGGAGGCTGGCGTTCGTCTCGCCGTCGGTCACGTACGGCCCGAAACGGCCCTCCTTGAGCACGATCGGCTTGCCGCTGACCGGGTCGTCGCCCAGCTCCTTGAGCGGCGGGGCGGCCGCCCGGCGGCCGCGGGCCTTGGGCTCGGCGAGCTTCGCGAGTGCCTCCTCGAGCGTGATCGTGAAGAGCTGGTCCTCGCTGTCGAGCGAGCGGGACTCCTTGGCCCTCTTGACGTAGGGGCCGTAGCGGCCGTTCGCGGCGACCACCTCCTCGCCGTCGGACTCGCCGAGCGCGCGCGGGAGGGTGAGGAGCCGGAGGGCCTCGTCGAGGGTGACCGTCTCCGGGCTCATCGACTTGAAGAGGGATGCGGTGCGCGGCTTCTCGTCGCCCTCGACGAGCTCCGTCACGTACGGGCCGTACCGGCCGGCGCGCAGCGCGATCGTGCGGCCCGTCTCCGGGTCGACGCCCAGCTCCTGCTCGTTGCTCCCCTGCGCGAGGATCTCCTCGGCGCGGGCGGGCGTCAGCTCGTCGGGCGCGATGTCGGGCGGGAGCGTCTGGCGGTCCTCGCCGCGCTCGAGGTACGGGCCGTAGCGGCCGACGCGCACGACGATGTCGCTGTTCGGCAGCTCGATCGTGTTGATCTCGCGCGCGTCGATCTCGGCGAGCCGGCCCTCGACCTGCTCCTTGAGCCCTGCGCCGTCGTTCTCGCCGAAGTAGAAGCGCGCCAGCCACACGCTGCGCGCCGCCTCGCCGGAGGCGATCTCGTCGAGGTCGTCCTCCATGCGCGCGGTGAACTCGTAGTCGACGAGCCGCGGGAAGTGCCGCTCGAGCAGGTTCACGACGGCGAAGGCGAGGAACTCCGGCACGAGCGCCTGGCCCTGCTTGCGCACGTACCCGCGGTCGAGGATCGTGCCCATGATCGCGGCATAGGTCGACGGGCGGCCGATGCCGCGCTCCTCGAGCGCCTTCACGAGACTCGCCTCCGTGAAGCGGGCCGGCGGCGAGGTCGAGTGCCCCTCCGGCTCGAGCGAGGTCGCCGTGAGCGCGTCGCCCTCGGAGAGCTGCGGAAGCACGCGCTCCTCGTCGTCACCGCCGACCGGCTCGTCGCGGCCCTCCTCGTAGGCGAGCAGAAAGCCGCGGAAGGTGATGACGGTGCCGGCGGTCGAGAACTCGGTGCTGCGGCCGTCGGACGCGTCGGCGGCAATCCGCACGGACACGGTCTGGCCGCGCGCGTCCGCCATCTGCGAGGCGATCGTGCGCTTCCAGATCAGGTCGTAGAGGTTGAACTCGTCCGCGGTCAACTCGCGCCGCACCTGGTCGGGCGTGCGGAAGCGGTCGCCGGCGGGCCGGATCGCCTCGTGCGCCTCCTGGGCGTTCTTCACCTTGCGGGTGTACAGACGGGGCTGGGCCGGGACCGAGTCCGCGCCGTACAGCTCGCGCGCCTGGTCGCGGGCCGCGGCGAGCGCCGACTCCGACAGCGTCGTCGAGTCGGTGCGCATGTAGGTGATGTAGCCGTTCTCGTACAGCCGCTGGGCGGTGCGCATCGTCTGCTGCGACGAGAGGCGCAGCTTGCGGCTCGCCTCCTGCTGCAGCGTCGAGGTCATGAACGGCGCGGCCGGGCGGCGCGTGTACGGCTTCTCCTCGACGGAGGCGACGCGGAAGTTGGCGCCGTCCAACGCGGCCGCGAGCCCGCGCGCCGCGGACTCGTCGAGCTGCACCGCGTCAGCCGTGCGCAGCTTGCCGTCGCGGCCGAAGTCGCGGCCCTGTGCGACGCGCTTGCCGTCGACCGCCGTGAGGCGCGCGCCGAACGAGCCGGGATCGAAGGCGGCGACGACGTCCCAGTAGTCGGCGGCGACGAACCTCATCCGCTCGCGCTCGCGCTCCACGACGAGACGCGTCGCGACGGACTGCACGCGTCCGGCAGAAAGGCCCTGCATGATCTTCCGCCAGAGGACGGGCGAGACCTCGTACCCGTAGAGCCGGTCGAGGATGCGCCGCGTCTCCTGCGCGTCGACGAGCCGGTCGTCGATGTCGCGGGTCTCGCCGAGCGCGCGCTCGATCGCCGGCTTCGTGATCTCGTGGAAGACCATCCGGCGCACCGGCACCTTCGGCTCGAGCACCTCGCGCAGATGCCAGGCGATCGCCTCGCCCTCGCGATCCTCGTCCGTCGCGAGCAGGAGCTCGTCGGCGTTCTTCAGCTTCGCCTTCAGGTCGGAGACGACCTTCTTCTTCCGCGCGTCGACGACGTAGAGCGGCTGGAAGTCGTGGTCGACGTCCACGCCGAGCCGCGCCCACGCCTCGCCCTTGAACTTGGCCGGGATCTCCGAGGCGTTGTTCGGGAGATCGCGGATGTGGCCGATCGACGACTCGACGACATAGTCCTTGCCGAGGTACCCGGCGATCGTCTTCGCCTTCGCCGGAGACTCGACGATCACCAGCTTCTTTCCCGTTGAGGCCGCCATTTAGCGCGCCACCATAGCGCCGGAGACCAGATCGGCGATACTCGCCGCCGGTGACCCGTCCACCGCGGCCAACCCTTCTCTACTCGCTGATCGCCCTCTTCTCCTGGCCGATCCTGCGCCTGGCGTTCCGTTACCGGGCCCGCGGGGCCGAGAACCTGCCCAGCCAACGGCGGGTACGTCCTGGCCGCCGGCCACGTGTCCAATCTCGACCCCTGGGCGCTCGGGCTGCAGATCTGGCCGGGCCGGTTCCTGCGCTTCATGGCCAAGTCCGAGCTGTTCTGGTTCCCGCTCTCGGCCGTCATCTCACGCGCGGGGGCGTTCAAGGTGCACCGTGGGCAGGCCGACCGGGAAGCGATCGAGACGGCGGTGGAGCTGGCGCGCGACGGCAACGTGATCGCAATGTTCCCGGAGGGCACCCGCCGCAAGAAGGGCCTGCGGAAGAAGTACGAGGCGGAGGCGCACACGGGCGCCGCCCGGATCGCGCTCGAGGCGGAGGTGCCGCTCGTGCCGGCCGGGATCAAGGGCACCGACGGCCTCAGCCACTTCGCCGCCTGGCGGGTGCGCTACGGCACGCCGATCGAGCTGGACGATCTGCGCGACCGCGAGATGACGGACGCGGCGCGCGAGGCGACCAACCGGCTGATGGTCGCGATCCACGAGCTGGAGGGGTCGCTCTGATGACGGGCCTGCTGCTCGCGATCGACGGCGACTCGCTCGCCCACCGCGCCTACCACGCCCTCCCGAAGAGCATCCGGCTCAACGCGCTCGTCGGCTTCTCGAACTTCCTGATGCGACTCTGGGAGGCCGAGCAGCCCGAGTCGGTGCTCGTCGGCTGGGACTCGCTCGAGACGCCGACCTACCGGCACGAGGCGCTGCCCGAGTACCAGTCCGGACGCGTCTTCGAGCAGTCGATCCTCGACCAGCTCAACATGCTGCCCGCGCTCGTCGAGTCGTACGGCTTCCAGGTCGGGAAGGCGGGCGGCTACGAGGCGGACGACTTCCTCGCCGCCGCCGCGCGCGTGTGGAAGGGGCCTGTCGTCGTCGCGACCTCCGACCGCGACGCGTTCCAGCTCGTCTCCGACCGCGTGACGATCCTGCAGCCGGTGAAGGGCGTGAGCGAGATCGCGCGCATCGGGCCGGCGGAGGTCCGCGAGCGCTACGGCGTCGAGCCGGAGCAGGTGCCCGACTTCATCGCGCTGCGCGGCGACCCGTCGGACAAGATCCCGGGCGCACCGGGCGTCGGCCCGAAGAAGGCAGCCGACGTCCTCAAGCGGCACGGGTCGCTCGCGCAAGCACTCGCCGACGGCCGCTTCCCGCACGACGCCGACAACCTGTTGCTCTACCGCGACATCGCGACGATGGACGCGGACGCCCCGCTGCCGAAGCTGAAGCCGACGCCCCCGGACTGGTCGAGCGCGGCCGACCATGCGCGCGAGCTCGGGCTCGGCGCGCTCGAGAAGCGCCTACGCGAGCGCGCGTGAGCGGCGCATCGAGCCGTCGCGCTCGGAGGCTCGCATGCCGGGCCAAGCGACGAGGAAGAGCAGTGTCGCCGCGGCGCTGAACGCGCCGGCGAACGCGAGCGTCGCCCGCGCGCCGACCGCGGAGGCGACGATCCCTGAGCCCGCGTTCGCCGCGGGGATGACCGCCACCGCCGTCAGGTGGTCGAGGCTGTAGACGCGGCCGAGCAGCTCGTTCGGGACGAGCGTGTGCATCATCGTCCCCCAGATCGACTGGCCGACCGCGCTGCCGCCGCCGCCGACGAGCGCCAGCGCGACGAGCATCGAGACGTTGCCGGCGAGGCCGAAGCCCATCGTCGCAGCGGTGGAGACGACCCAGCCGAGATACATCACCACCACGTGATGTCGCGGCACGCCACGGTGCCCGTAGGCGTACGAGCCGACGAGGCCGCCGACCGCGCGCGCCGAGTAGACGAGCCCGAGCGCGCCGGCGGATGCCTGCACGCCGTTCTTCACGATGAAGGGCAGCAGCACCATGCTCGCCGCGGTCGCGACGTTCAGCGGCAGCGACGCGAGGAGCGAGCCGAACAGCCACGGCGTCCGGCGCACGAACGCAAAGCCCTCCAGCACCTCACGCTTGAACGCGCGCTCCTTCTTCTCGGGCGGCCGCGGAGCAAGCGCGAGCGCGGCGGTGGTCGACGCGGCGTAGCTCACGGCGTCGGCGACGAACGCCCAGCCGGGGCCTGCGGTCGCGACGACGAGACCGGCGAGCGCCGGGCCGGCGAGGCCGACGCCGAGCCGGACGAAGCTCGCGAGCGCGTTTGCCTGCGGCAGCAGCTCCCCGGGAACGAGATCCGGGACGATCGAGCTGAAAGCGGGCAGGAAGAGCGCCGAGCCGATCCCGGCGACGGCCACGAGCAGCGCGAGCTCCCAGAGCTGCAGGTTCCCGCTCAGCGCGAGCCAGCCGATCGTCCCGATCGAGCCGGCCCGGATCAGGTCGGAGGCGACCATCATGTGCCGCCGCTCGAAGCGGTCGGTGAGCACGCCGCCGAAGATCACGAACAGCAGCACCGGCGTCGTCGAGCAGGCGGCCACGAGCCCGAGCGCGAGCGGGTCGTTGGACAGCGTGTACGTCTCCCACGCCATCGCGACGACGAAGAAACGGTCGCCGAGCATGGAGACCGTCATGCCGCTCCAGAGGAGCGCGAAGTCGCGAACCTTCAGCGGCTCGAAGATGCGCGGCAGGCGCACCCGCCGATTATGCTGCGGCGCCATGGACGACTGGCTGCGGCGGGTGGCGACGGCGATCGGCAGCGACGAGGAGCTGTCGGGCGCGGATGCCGACGCGCTGCTGAAGATCGCGCGGATCGCAGCGCACGAGAGCGACGACCGCAGGAACGCGCCGCTGCTCTGTTACCTGATCGGCCGCATGCGCACCGACCGCCCGCTGGACGAGATCCTCGAGGCGGTTCGCGCATCGAGCTCGTAAGCCACACCGCCTTCGCGGAGCTCCACCCCACCGGGGGCCACCCGGAGTCGCAGGAGCGGATGACGGTGTTGCAGGAGCGCTTCCCGTTCGTCGAGTGCGACTCCGCCACCGAGGCGGATGTGCGTCGCTGCCACACCGAGCGACTGGTCGAGCAGGTGCGCACCACACGCGGTTGGATCGACGGCGACACGATCTGCACGGAGACGACATTCGAGGCCGCGCTACTGGCGGCGGGCGCGGCGATCGAAGCGGTGCGCCGAGGCGGCTTCGCGCTCGCCCGCCCACCGGGCCACCACGCCGAGCGCGACCGCGCGATGGGCTTCTGCATGTTCGACAGCGTCGCTGTCGCCGCACGCTGGGCGCAGGCGGAGCTGGGGATCGAGCGCGTCGCGATCCTCGACTGGGACGTCCACCACGGCAACGGCACGCTGGACGTGGTCGCCGACGACCCGACGATCTTCTTCGCGTCGCTGCACCAGTGGCCGCTCTACCCGGGCACCGGCGGCCCGTACGAGCAGGGCGAGACGTACCTCAACATCCCGCTGCCGCCCGGCACGGGCGACGAGGGCTACTACGAGGCGTGGTCGACCGTCGAGCGCGCCGTCAACCGCTTCGAGCCCGAGCTCGTGCTCGTCTCGGCCGGCTTCGACGCGCACACAGACGACCCGCTCGCCGACATGGACGTGACCGCGGCAGGCTTCCGCGAGCTGGCACGCCGCGCCGCCACGCTCGCGCCGCGCGTCGCCGCCGTGCTCGAGGGCGGGTACAACCTGCGCACGCTGCCCGATCTCGTCGCCGCTGCGCTCGCCGGGTTCGAGACGCAGTCGCCCTAGCGCGCCTGCGCGAGGCGCTCGAGCGCTTCGCGGCGCGAGGAGACGCCCAGCTTCGAGAGCAGGCTCTTCACGTGCGAGCGCACCGTGTGCTCGGAGATGAAGAGGCGCGTCGCGATCTCGTCCGTGCCGAGGTGGCGGTCGAGGAGCAGCAGCACCTCGAGCTCGCGGGCGCTCAGCGCCTGCGCGATCGACTCCGGCACGACCGTCGTACGCGTGCCGCCCTCCCGCACCTCGTCGAGCAGGCGGCGGGCGACCGGGCCGGAGAGCGCGGCCTCGCCCTGGGCGACGCCGCGCAGGAAGGCGACGATCCGGTCGGGCGGCTCGCTCTTCAGCAGGTAGCCGGCCGCCCCGCTGCGGATCGCGCCGAGCAGGTTGTGCTCGTCCTCCGAGGCGGTGAGGACGACGACCTCGGCGGCAGGGGCGGCCTGCCGGACCTGCGGGAGCGCGGTCAGCCCGTCCATCTCGGGCATCGACAGGTCGAGCAGGACGAGGTCGGGCTGGAGCTGCCCGGCCTGGGCGATCGCCTCCTCCCCGCTTCCCGCCTGGCCGACGACGTCGAAGCCGTTCTGGGCGAGCAGCCCGGCGAGGGCGTCCCGGGTCAGCGGGTGGTCGTCGACGATCAGGATCCGCTCGGTCATGCGTCGGCGGGATTTTGCCGATAGACGGTGCGGTGCAACAGAACCACCGCTTCGAACGGTTCCTGTGGGGGCAGGTGCTCCTCTTCGGCCTGCTCGGGCGCCACGCTGGCGCTGTTCCTGCGTTTCCCCTCGCTCGGGGCCCCCTACTCGCTGCCGGAGCTGAAGCTCGTGCTCGCGACGGTGTTCATGCTCGCGGGCGCGCTCGTCGCGATCCTGACGGCGACCCGCTTCGCGGTCGAGGGGCGCCGCTACGACCTCTTCCTCTGCTGCGGCTTCCTGCGTCACGTCGCTCGCCTGGCTCGCTCTTCACGATCGTCCCGGCCGTCTCGCACACCTCCGGCGACCGGACCGAGCTGTGGGCGGCGATCAGCGGACGCATGATCGGCTGGGGCCTGATCGCGGCGGCGCCGTTCGTCGGCGGCCGCGCCAAGCACCGCCGCGCGTCCCTCGGGAACGGCGTCGTGATCTGCGTCGCCACGCTCGTCACGGTCTGGGGGGTCTCGCGCTCGCTCGGCGTCGCGCTCCCGAACCTCGACCCGACGCGCGACCCGACCGTGCCCGCGTCGCTGAACGGCGCGCTCGCCGCGCAGGCGATGCTCCACCTGCTCGCCGTCGTCGGCTTCGGCAACCGCTTCCGGCACAAGGGCGAGGATCTCGACTACTGGCTCGCGCTCGGCGCGACGCTGATGCTGTTCGCGTCGCTGCACTTCATCTTCACGCCGCTCGTGCGCGCGGGCGACGTCTCGCAGGGCGACTACCTGCGCCTGCTCGCCTACGGCGTGCTGCTCGTCGGCGTCTGGCGCGCGATCCGCGGCTCGGAGTTCGGCCGCGCGGTCGCGGAGGAGCGCGCGCGCGTGGCACGCGAGATCCACGACGGGCTCGCGCAGTACCTCTTCGCGATCTCCACCCATGCGTCGATGCTCGAAGCGGGCGCGGATCCGGCGAAGACGATCCCGCAGTTGAAGGCCGCGGCGCTCGCCGCGCAGCAGGAGGCGAGGTACGCGATCCTCGCGCTCTCGTCCGCGTCGGGACGCTCGCCGTTCGACGCCGCGCTGCGCCGCTACGTCGACTTCCTCACCGCCGACGGCGCACTCGAGGTCGAGCTCGAGATCGACCCGGAGATCGTGCTCGGCCCCGACGAGCAGATCGAGCTGTTCCGGATCGTGCAGGAGGGACTCGCGAACGCCCGCAAGCATGCGGGCGCGACACACGCCTGGGTTCAGATCGGCGAGCAAGCCGGCGAACGCCTCGTCCGCGTCCGCGACGACGGCGTCGGCTTCGAGCCGTCCGAGGACGGCGCGGGGCAGGGCCTGCGCAACATGCGCGAGCGGGCGGCGTCGATCGGCGGCGCGCTCGCGATCCGCTCGGTTCCGGGCTCCGGGACGGCGCTCGAAGTCGTGCTGCGGACCTAGGGCGCCGGCGCCTCGGCTCTGACGCGAGCCCTCACTCGCCTATTCGTTGCCCAGGTGATGGGACTGGACAAAGTCTTTCCGTAGCGGCTAGGGTCGATGCCGATGCCCGGACAGGCATAGGCATTGCCCCGGTAGACGGAAGGAGTGCGTGGCAGCGTGACAGGTGGGCTGAGCAGGGCCGAGCTCTTGCGCCGCGGGATCGGCGGCGGCGCAGCCCTCGCCGTGTCGGGAGGGGGACTGGCGGCGCTCGCCGTGCCGGCCGGAGCGGCCACGGTGCCGGACAACGACCTCGCCTACCTGCGCCTCCTGGGCGCGGCCGAGCTCCTGAAAGGGGACTTCCAGGCGCAGGCGCTCGCCGCCCGGAAGCTGACCGGCGTCGCGGCCTCACTCGTGCGGCAGATGCAGGCCGACGACAAGGCGCACTACGCGTCGCTCTCGATCCTCACGAACGGCGCGGGGCAGCCGCCGCCGACGGCCGACGACATCGACTTCACGTATCCCGCGCGAACCTTCGCGACGCAGGGGTCGATCGTGAAGCTCGCCCGCGAGCTCGCGGGTCTGACGCTCGGCGCGTACCTCGGCGCGATCGAGAGCGTGCAGACGTCGTCGCTTCGCCTGCCGATCGGCCAGATCGCGGCGAACGAGGCGCAGCAGGCAGGGGCGCTCGCGCGGCTCCTCGGCCGCGCGCAGGTCGGCCACGCGTTCGCGCCGTCACTCTCGATCGACGCGGTCTCCGCGCAACTCGACCGGTTCGAGAGCTGAGATGCCGAAGCAGCTCTACTCCGCGAGCGAGGCGGCGTCCGCACTCGGCATCAGCCTCGACACGCTCCGCAGATGGGACAAGGCCGGCCGCCTGAAGGTGAAGCGCGACGCCGGCAACCGCCGCGTCGTCGAGGCGGCGGAAATCGACCGCGTGCGCGGCGACGCCGCGCGCTCGCATCTCAGCGCGCGCAACCGCTTCCACGGGGTCGTCACCGACGTCAAGGTCGACGGGCTGATGGCGCAGGTCGAGATGGTGGTGAACGAGCCCGTGCGGCTCGTCGCCGTCGTGACCCGCGACGCCGTCGAGGACCTCGGGCTCAAGACGGGTATGGCGACGACCGCGATCGTCAAGTCGACCAACGTGATCATCCAGAACTGAGAAAGGGGACTCGCTCGTGCAGCACCGCAACCGCCGCCCGCTCCTGGCTGCGATCGCAGCGCTCGTCGTGCTCGCCGCCGTCGCCTCGTTCGCCGGCCGCGCACGCGCCGCCGCGCACGCGCAGATCACCGTCTACGCGGCGGCGTCGCTGACGGACGTGTTCCCGCAGATCGACCCGGCCGAGCGCTACTCGTTCGGCGGCTCGAACGCGCTGGCGGCGCAGATCACGCAGGGCGCGCCCGCGGACGTCTTCGCCTCGGCGAACACGACGCTGCCCGCGCAGCTCTTCACGCGGAACCTCTGCTCGCAGCCGATCGTCTTCACGCGTAACACGCTCGTCGTCGTCGTGCCGACGTCGAACTCGAAGGGCATCAAGAGCGTCTTCGACCTCTCCAAGCCCGACGTCAAGCTCGTGATCGCCGGCGCCGGCGTCCCGGTCGGCACCTACACGCTTCAGATCCTCAAGCAGATGAACCTCTCGACACCCGTGCTGAAGAACGTCGTCAGCCGGGAGACCGACGTGCGCGAAGTGCTGTCGAAAGTGGCACTCGGCGAGGCCGACGCAGGCTTCGTGTACTCGACGGATGCGCGCACGGTGCCGGGCAAGGTGAAGGTGATCAAGGTGCCGGCGTGGGCGGAGCCGAAGGTGCAGTACGGGATCTGCATCGTGTCGCGCAGCCAGAACAAGGCCGACGCGCAGGCGTTCATCAACAAGGTGATGAGCAAGGCCGGCCAGGCGAAGATGATCCAGTTCGGCTTCCTGCCGCGGGTCAAGCCGGTCGCGAAGAAGAAGTAGCCGCGGGAGAGCGGGAGCGCATGCGCCGGCGGCTGTTCGAGATTGCCTTCACGGCGGCCGCAGTCGTCGCGCTCGCGTTCCTGCTCGTCCCCGTCCTGGCGATCTTCGCCCACTCCTCGCCCGGGCACGTGCTCGACCAGCTCTCGAATCCGGTCGTCACCGACGCGGCCAAGGTGACGATCAAGACGAGCGTGATCGCGCAGCTCCTGATCCTGGTCTTCGGCACCCCGGCGGCGTTCGTGCTCGCAAGCCGGCGTTTCCCCGGACACTCCTTCGCGGTCACGCTCGTCGAGTTGCCGCTCGTGCTGCCGCCGGCGGTCGCGGGCATCGGGCTGCTCGCGGCGTTCGGGCACTTCGGGCTGCTCGGCTCGAGCCTCGAGTGGCTTGGCATCACGCTCCCGTTCACGCAGACGGCGGTGACGCTGGCGGTCGCGTACGTGGCGAGCCCGCTCTACATCAGGCAGGCGATCGCAGCCTTCGAGGCGACGGACCCGAACCTCGCGGCCGCCTCGCGCACGCTCGGAGCGAGCCCGGCGCGCACGTTCTTCCGCGTCATCCTGCCGCTCGCCCGCGGCGGCCTGATCGCCGGCCTCGCCCTGTCGTTCGCGCGCGGGATCGGCGAGTTCGGCGCGACGATCATGTTCGCGGGCAGCCTGCAGGCGGTCACGCAAACCTTCTCGCTCGCGATCTACGCCGAGTTCGCGCGCAACTTCGACGCGACGCTCGCGATGAGCGGTGCGCTCGTGCTCTTCAGCATCGTCCTCCTGGTAGGACTCCGCATCGGACTGACGTGGCAACGCTCCTCATCGACGCGATCGACGTCCCTCTTCGGTCTTACGACCTCCAGCTGAGCCTCGAGGTCGGCTCGACGCTGGCGCTCGTCGGGCCGTCCGGCGCCGGCAAGACGACCGTGCTGCGCGCGGTCGCCGGTCTGTGGCGTCCGCGCGCGGGACGCATCGCCGTCGACCGCGACGTGTGGTTCGACGGCGCGCGCAACGTGAACCTCGCTCCCGAGGACCGCCGTGTCGGGCTGGTCTTCCAGGAGTACGCGCTCTTCCCGCACATGACGGTGCGCCGGAACATCGAGTACGCGCGCAGGCACGCGGCCGACGACTACCTCGAGCGCTTCGGGATCGCGCACCTCGCCGCGGCCCACCCGGCGGAGCTCTCCGGCGGCGAGAGGCAGCGCGTCGCGCTCGCCCGCGCGCTCGCGCGGGAGCCGCAGGTCCTGCTGCTCGACGAGCCGCTATCGGCACTCGACGCACACACGAAGACGACCGTCCGCGCCGAGCTGCACGATCTGCTGGCGGATCTCGGCATCCCCGTGCTCCTCGTCACCCACGACTTCGAGGACGCCGCCGCGCTCGCAAACAGCGTGAGCGTGATCGTCGACGGGCGGCTGCGCCAGAGCGGCACGCCTGCCGAGCTCGTCGCGCGGCCCGCAGACACGTTCGTCGCCTCGTTCACCGGCGCGAACCTGCTGCACGGCTTCGCAGAGTCGACCCGCAACGGGTCCGCGCGCGTGCGCCTCGTCGACGGCACCGTGGTCAGCACCGCCGACCCCGCGCACGGCGAGGTCGTACTGGCGGTCTACCCGTGGGACGTGACGCTTGCGGCCACGCGACCGGACGACTCAGCGCTGAACGTCATCCACGCGCCTATCCGCTCGATCGCGGAGCTCGGCAACCGCGTGCGGCTCACGATCGGCTCGATCACGGCCGAGATCACCGCGGAGTCGCGCGCGCGGCTCGGTCTCGAGCCGGGCCAGTCGGTGTACGCATCGTTCAAGGCGACGGGCACACGCGTCGTCGCGGAGCACCCACATGAGGAGGACACATGGAGCTCAGCACCCGCAACCAACTGAAGGGAAAGGTCACCGACGTGAGGCTCGGGACGATCATGGCCGAGGTGACCGTCGACATCGGCGGGCAGGCGATCGTCGCCGCCGTCACCCGAGGCGGCGTCGAGCAGCTCGGTGTCGACGCGGGCGACGAGGTGGTCGTCCTGATCAAGGCGACCGAGGTGATGCTCGGCAAGTGACCACGACCTGAGCTCGTCCGGGTAGCGCGTGAGCGTCTCGCGGCCGACCGCTCGGTGTCGCCGTAGAAGAGACACTCGGTCGTCGCGCGGTCAGGTTACGCTGACCCGCATCGATCTGAATGCCGACGTCGGTGAAGGCTTCGACGAGGACGCGGGGCTCTTCGGGGTGGTCACGAGTGCGAGCGTCGCGTGCGGCTTCCACGCTGGTGACGACGAGACGATGCGCGCCGCCTGCAGCTCGGCGGTCGAGCACGGGGTCGCGATCGGCGCGCACGTCTCCTTCCGCGACCGGGATGGGTTCGGCCGTCGCGATCTGAGCGTCCCGGCGTCGGTCCTGCGCGGCGAGGTGGCAGAACAGATCGACGCGCTGCAGGAGCACGCGTCCGCGGCAGGTGGCCGCGTCGCGTACGTGAAGCCGCACGGCGCGCTGTACCACCGCGCGAGCGTCGACGTGGAGACCGCCTCGGCGATCGTCGCTGCCGTGGGCGAGTTGCCCGTGCTCGCGTTCCCTCGCTCGCAACTGATCGCGTGCGCGCGCACTGCGGGCCTTCAGGCGGTCCCCGAGGCGTTCGCGGACCGGGCATACACCGCCGCCGGCGCCCTTGTCGCCCGGGGTGAGCCCGGGGCGCTGCTCGACGCGAACGGCGCCGTTCGCCAGGCGGTCGCGATCGTCCGGGACGGCGCCGTCGAGACTCGGGGCGGGCAACGCATCCGCGTCGAAGCAGCATCGATCTGCCTGCACAGCGACACGCCGGGCGCGCTCGCGATCGCGCGCCGCGTGCGGGAGGCGCTGGAGTCCGCGGGGGTCGAGCTGCGGGCGTTCGCGTGAAGGAGATCGACCTGCGCCCCGCCGGCGACCGCGGCGCGATGATCGACCTCGCCGACAACGCGGCCGCTGTTCGTGCTGCGCGTGGGCTGAGCGCGTCCGGCCGCTTCCTCGACGTCGTGCCCGGCCACCGGACGGTGCTCGTCACCTGGACGGACGACCCGCCGCCGCCCGAGGAGATCCTCGCGCTCACCGCCGCTGCGCTCACGGCCGCCGACGACCGCGCACCGTCCCGGACGGTCGAGATTCCCGTCGGCTACGGCGGCCCTGACCTCGACGAGGTCGCGCGGATGTGCGGCCTGTCGCCCGAGGAGGTCGTCTCGCGCCACGTCGGGGCCGCGTACACGGTCGCGTTTCTCGGCTTCGCGCCCGGCTTCGGCTATCTCCTCGGCGGGGACCCGCAGCTGACCGTCCCTCGGCGCGCGACCCCGCGCACACGCGTGCCGGCCGGCAGCGTCGCGATCGCAGGGCCGTACTCCGGTGTCTACCCCCGCGAGTCTCCGGGGGGCTGGCGGCTGATCGGTGCGACAGACGTGCCGCTCTTCGACCCGGCGCGCACGCCACCGGCACTCCTCGCGGCGGGCGACACGGTGCGCTTCGTTCGCGCATGACCGAGATCGCGGTCGTGCGGGCGGGGCCGTTGACGACGGTGCAGGATCTCGGGCGTCCGGGGTGGGCGCACATCGGAGTGCCACCGTCGGGCGCCGTCGACCGCGACGCTCTCGTGCTCGGCAATCGCATCGTCGGGAACGACCCGGCAAGCGCGGGCATCGAGGCCACGCTCGCCGGCCCGAGCCTGCAGTTCCGCGGGCCGACGCTCGTCGCGCTGACGGGCGCGGAGGCGGACGCGACCGTCTCGGGCCGCCCGGCTGCCGCGAACGCGCTCGTTCGGGTTGCGGCGGGAGAGGTTCTCGAGCTGCGCGGCTGCGTCGGCGGCGTCCGCACGTACATCTGCATCCGCGGCGGCATCGAAGCCGAGCAGACTCTGGGCAGCCTTTCGACCGACCTGATGAGCGGGCTCGGCCCGCCGCCACTTCGTGACGGCGACGTGGTGCGGATCGGGCCCGAGCCGCGAACGCCGCCGTCCGCGCACGCCGAGGCGCCGGCGCCGCGGCCGGACGTGCCGGTGCTGCGGGTCATAGGAGGGCCGCGCGACGACTGGTTCGTCCCGGGCGCGCTCGAGGCGCTGTGCGCGTCGACCTGGCGAGTCGATCCGGCGTCCAACCGGATCGGCCTCCGGCTCACCGGCCCGAGGCTCGAGCGGCTCGACCGCGGCGAGCTGCTCTCCGAGGGCCTCGTCACGGGGGCGATCCAGGTCCCGCCGTCCGGACAGCCGATCGTGCTCCTGAACGACCATCCGACGACAGGGGGCTATCCGGTACTCGCGGCGGTCAACAGCGCGGATGTCTCCTGGCCGCGCAGCTCGGCCCGCAGTCGGCGGTGAGGTTCGCGCTGGATCAGTAGAGGTAGAGAGAGCCCCGTCTCCGGGGCTCTCTCCGTAGCAGGCCTGTAAGCCGGATTTTGTCGAGGGTGATCATCCCTCTCGGCAGCTACCCGGGCCCTGGGCGGGCAACCTCGTGGCGGGCCCTGTTCGCCTTGCACCGGACGGGGTTTGGCGAGCCGCCGCGTCGCCGCGACGCTGGTGGGCTCTTACCCCACCGTTTCACCCTTACCGGCGGCGTCTCCGGAGAACACGCCGCCGGCGGTCTGCTTTCTGTTCCACTTTCCGTCGGCTTTCGCCGCCTGGCTTGCGCCAGCGTCCTGCCCTGTGGTGTCCGGACTTTCCTCGACCGGCTGCGGTTGCCCGCAGCCGACCGCGATCACCCGGCCTGCAGCATCGATTCTAGCCCCGATTCGAGCGCTTGCTCGTCGCCGAGCTGGCTGCCGCACTCGGGGCAGAAGACGCTGCCGCCGCGCGCATGCATGACGAACTCGCCGCATGTGAGGCACTCCAGCGACGCGCCGCGGAGGAGCGCGACCAGCTCCTGGTCGAGCGTGCGGTGCAGGGCGGCGATTTCCGTCATCAGAGCTCCCGGAACTCAGAGCTCCCGGAAAACCCCCACGACGCGGCCGAGGATCTGGACGTGCGGCGCGTAGATCGGGTCGAGCGCCGCGTTCTCCGGCTGCAGCCGGATGCGCCCCTGCTCGCGGTAGAACGTCTTCACCGTCGCCTCGTCGGCCGACTCGTCGTCGCCGGCGAGCGCGACGACGATCTCGCCGTTCCGCGCGTCCTGCGCCTGCTGCACGATCACGAGGTCGCCGTCGAGGATCCCCGCCTCGATCATCGACTCGCCCTTCACGCGCAGGAGGAAGTCGCCCTTCGTCGAGGACGGCAGCGGCACGTACTCCTCGATGTGCTCCTCCGCGAGCAGCGGGCCACCCGCCGCGATCTCACCGACGAGCGGCAGCCGCGCCACGTCGCGCGCCTCCTCGGCCGGCTCCGGCTCGCGGCGCTCGCGGCCGATCAACTCGAGGGCGCGCGGCTTCGTCGGGTCGCGGCGCAGGAGCCCGGCCCGCTCGAGGTTCGCCAGGTGCGCGTGGACGGTCGACGGCGAGGCGAGGCCGACCTGCTCACCGATCTCGCGCACCGTCGGCGGGTAGCCGTGCTGGTCGACGTACTCGACGAGGTAGTTCCAGATCTCTTGTTGGCGGGCGGTGAGCACGCGCGTTCCTCCGTGATTCGTCTGGGGCCGGTCGAACGTGTGTTCGACAGAAGCGTAGAGGCTCCTGCGGACGGCGTCAACGGCGCATGTGTGACGAGAGCGTGCCGAGTTATCCCGGGGCGAGGCCCGCGCGGAGCAGCCGGACGAGCTCGGCGTCGCCGTTCGCCTCCGCCGTCCGCAGCGCGCCGGCGTCGTTCGCAGCGGGATCTGCACCCGCGGCGAGCAGCAGCCGGACGAGCGGCGCGGAGCGGACGAACGCGGCCGTACCGAGCGGCGTCACCTGCGCAATGGAGGCGGTCGACATCGCATCGGGATCGGCACCGTGCTCGATGAGCACGCGCGCCGCCTCGGCCTGGCCGCCGAAGACCGCCAGGTGAAGCGGCGTGAAGCCGTCGTCCGAGTAGGCGCCGACGAGCCCGGGCTCCGCGCGCAGCAACTCGCGCAGACGGTCGCCCCGGCCGAACGCGGCCGCCTCGAAGACGGTCAGCTCCGCGTCCGCCGGCAGCAGCTCTCGGGCGCGCTCGCCGTCGCCTGCGTAGAGCGCCTGCAGCGCCTCGCTCATGTGACGACCGTAACGGACGGTCCCGCCGATGCAAGAGCCGCCCCGGAGGGCGGCTCGCATGCGCTGGAGAGGACTTGAACCTCCACGACCGCAATGGCCACTAGGCCCTCAACCTAGCGCGTCTACCAATTCCGCCACCAGCGCGTGAAGCGGGCCTAGTGTAGCCGTGGCTCAACCGATCGGGACGAGCTCGCGCTCCAGTGTCGCGCGCTCCGGCTCGAGCCACGGGGGCAGCGAGAGGCCCTCGCCGAGCGACTCTTCCGGCTCGTCGACGAGGAAGCCCGGGTCGTCCGTGGCGATCTCGACGAGGATGCCGTCGGGCATGCGGAAGTAGACCGAGTGGAAGTACTTGCGGTCCTGCACGGGCGTCGGGCGCAGGCCGAGCTCCGTCAGCCGAGCGAGCCACGCCTCTTCCTCCGCGTCGTCCTTGGCGCGCCAGGCGATGTGGTGCGTCGTGCCCGCGCCGATCAGCGCCGGCTCCTCGAGCGGTTCGGCGAAGTGGAGCGGCGCGTCCTCGGCGAAGAGGCCCGCGTAGAGATCGGGGTTGCCGATCACCGCCACGTCGTACAGGCGCGCCGTCGCGCCTGGGTAGAGCCGCAGGCGCAGCCCGTCCGGATCCTCGAGCGCCGTCTCCTCCGAGACCAGGGGCGTCTCGATGCCGATCGACTCCAGCGTGCCGCGCCCGAGCCGCCCGCGCTCGGATCGCGGCCACTCGAAGAACGTGAGCAGCGTGCCCGGGCTGCCGACCTCGTCACCGAAGTAGAGGTGGTAGCTGTGCGGGTCGTCGAAGTTGACCGTCTTCTTGACGAGCTTGAGGCCGACGCGGTCGCGGTAGAAGTCGAGTGTCTGCTGCGCATCCGAGCAGACGCACGTCACGTGGTGCAGTCCCGCCAGTTGCATGCGGCGGTGAGTCTACGCGGGGCGCTAAGAGGCTTGATGTGGAACTGCGTGCTCGTGGGGATGGCTCAGACCAAGCAGGTCGTCCGGGGCGGGCGCAGGGCATAGCGGTGCCTACGTTCAAGCCCGACCCGGGCGAGATGCGCCGTGTCTGAGCCACCAGCCAGGGGTGCGCCCGTTTCACATCGAGCCTCTAACTAAGGAGGCGGAACAGCACGACGGTGTTGGAGACGAACAACACCGCAACGATGATCGTCACGCGTGTCAGGTTGCGCTCGACGATGTGCGTGCCGCCCGCCGACTGCGGCGTGAAGCCCATGCCGCCCATGCCGGTGTCGCGACCCGAGTGCATGAGGATGAGGCCCACGAGCGCGCACGAGAGCAGCACGTGGATGACGGAGAAGAACGGAAGCATGCCGGCGCGGAGTGTAGCGCCCGCCGCGCGGAATCAGGCCGCGGCGGCGTCCAGGATCGCGCGCACGAGGTCGCCCGCGATCTGGTCCTTCGTCACGTACGCGGCTGCGCCGGCCGAGCGGGCGCGCGAGATGTCGTGGTTCGCGGCCGAGCCCGTGAGCACGATCACGCGGGTCGCGGGCAACTCGTCGCGGATCGCCCGCGTCGCCTCGATCCCGTCCATCACGGGCATCGCGATGTCCATCAGGACGATGTCCGGCTCGTGCTCGCGCGCCAGCTCCAGCGCGCCCTGGCCGTTCTCCGCCCTTCCGACGACGGTGATCCGCCCGTCGGTCGAGAGGATCGCCTCGAGCGCCTCCGCAAAGAGACGCTGGTCATCGGCGATGATGACGCGAACCCGGTCCGACCCCATGCCTCTACCGTAACGCGAGATGGACGAAGCGGAAGCCCGCCAGAAGATCCACGACCTGCTCCTGACCGGCGACAACCGGCTCAAACAGGGCGTCTCGGCAGAGAAGATCCGGAAGAACTACGAGGACGCGCTCGCGGTCGCGCGCGAGCACGGGCTCGAGGACAGCGTGCGGCCGCTCGTGCAGATCAGGCTCGACGATCTCGAACGGCTCGCTCGAGGATCGACTCCACCCGCTCCGCCTGACGCCTGACGTCGTGCGCCGCCGCCGCGGCGCGCGCGGCGCGGTTGGGCGACGGGAAGCCGCGCGGCGAGCTCGAGCGCCCGGGTGAGCTCGTCGCGGTCGAGCGGGTCGACGAGCACGCCCGACTCGGCGTCGACGAACTCCGGCGGCCCGCCGACGCGCGTCGCGACGACCGTGCGCTCGCACGCCATCGCCTCCAGCAGCGACTGGCCGAACGGCTCGAGCAGGGACGGCCCGCAGACGACGTCGGCCGCGCTCAGCCACGCGGGCACGTCGTCGTGCGGTACGCGGCCGACGACGCGGACGCCCTCGCGTCCCTCGAGCTGCGGACGCAGCGGGCCGTCGCCGACGTAGGTGAGCGAGCCGCGCCCGAGCAGCGGCGAATGCGTCGGCGAGGCGCACGACGTTCTTGCGCTCGGTGAGCGAGCCGACGTGCACGAACGCCGGCGACGCCAGGTCGGCCGCCGGCTCGACGGCGCGGAAACGCTCGAGGTCGACGCCCGAGTCGACCACCTCGGTCTTGCCGCGCGCTTCCGGCAACGCGCTCCTCGAGCTCCCGCCGCAGGTAGTCGGAGACGGCGATCACGGTCGTTGCACGCCGGACGACGGAGCGGGTGAGGCGCGCGACGCCGGGGAAGGCGCCGACGTTGCGCACGTCGCGGCCGTGCGCGGTGACGACGAGCGGCGCGGCGACCCTCGAAGCGATCAGGCCCGTCGGCACGAGGAAGTGCGCCCAGACGACGTCGGGCCGACGCGCCGCGCGTACGCGGCGCGCGAGCTCGACGAAGCGCAGCTTGCCGCCGCTGCGCCGGTCGAGCACCGCGAGGTCGATCTCGTGGCCGCGGTCGCGCAGCGCGCGTTCCATCTGCGCGACGAACGTCCCGAGGTCGGGGTCGTCGGGCCCGGGGTACATCTGCGAGACGAGCAGGATCCGCACGAGCGGATTGTGAGCTACGCCGCGTGTCCGAGCAGGCGCTGCACGCTGCGGCCGCGCCGGGTGACGGTCGGGTCGAGCGCGAGCAGCACGATGTCGGCAACCAGGTTGAGCAGGATGATTGCGGCAGCGGCGACCAGCGTCACGCCCAGGATCACCGGCAGGTCGTAGCCCTGGAAGCCGGCGAGCGCACGGATCATCGTGCGCCCGAGGCCGGGCAGCCCGAAGACCGTCTCGATATACATCGCGATCCCGATCGCCATCCCCGCGTCCATCGCCGTCATCGTCACCACCGGCGCGATCGCGTTGCGGAGCGCGTGGGAGCGGATCACGCGTAGCTCGGACGCGCCCTTCGCCCGCGCCGTGCGCACCCACGGCTCCTCCAGCACCTCCAGCATGCGCGCGCGGACGATCCGCATGTAGAGCGCGACGAAGAAGAGCGCGAACGTGAGCCAGGGCAGCAGCAGATGCCACGCCCACTGCCCGACGCCGCCGCACGGCGCCGGCGTCCCGGTCGGCGCGAACTGCCTCCACGCCTGGACGTCCGACGCCGACGGCTGCGGCACCGTGCAGTAGCCGGATGCGGGCAGGAGCTTCCACTTGTTCGCGACGAACAGCTGCAGGAGCAGGCCGACGACGAGCGGGTGCGTCGAGATCGCGGCGACCGACAGCCCGAGCGTCAGCCGGTCCGCGAACGAGCGCGGGCGCGTCGCCGCATACGTGCCGAGCGGGATCGCGACGGCGAGCAGCAGGATGAAGCCGCCGAGCACGAGCGAGCCCGTGACGAGCGCGGCGCGCCAGACGATCGTGCCGACCGGCGCCCCCTCGACGCGGCCGTTGAAGAAGACCACCGTCGGCCACGAGACGCCGAGGTCGCCGTGCAGCAGCCGCACCATGTATTTCTCGTACTGCACGATCGCGGGACGGTCGGTGCCGAGGATGTGGTGCGCCTGCTCGATCTGCGCCGGCGACGCGTGCTGCACGTCGACGAGGAATCCGGCCGGGTCGGCGGGCACCTTCAGGTAGATCACGAACGTGATCACGGAGAGGATCCAGAGCAGGACGACCGCGATCGCGAGCCGGCGGAGCACGTAGCCGACCATCAGCGCACCGCCCTCGGGTCGGTCGCCTCGCGCAGCCCCTCGCCGAACTGGTTGAGGGCGAAGACGGTCAGGAAGATCGCGATCGACGGGCAGAGCGTCAGCCACGGCTGCGACGTCGCCGGGTTGAACGGGTTCGGGTTGAGGATCGAGCCCCACGTCTGCGCGAGCAGGCTGCCCCAGCTCGCCGTCGGCAGCTTGATGCCCGCGCCGAGGAACGTCACGCCGACCTCGATCATGATGTTGGTCGCGACGAGCAGCGTCCCGTAGGCGAGCAGCGGCGGCAGCACGTGCGGCAAGAGGTGCGTGCGCATGATCCGTCCGTCGCGCGCGCCGACCATCTGCGCCGCCTCGACGAACTCGCGGTGGCGCAGCGACTGGATCTGCGCGCGCACGATTCGCGCCGGGTAGAACCACGTGAACGCGCCGATGATCAGGATCAGCTGGAACGCGCCCTGGTTGAGCAGCCCGTGCAACGTCCAGTCGTTGATCCCGTGGGTGAAGATGCTGCCGATCATCACGAGGAAGAGCAGGAGCGGGAACGCCATCACGAGGTCGGTGAAGCGCGAGACGCCGCCGTCGATCCAGCCGCCGAAGTAGCCGGCGATCGAGCCGAGCACGACCCCGATGGTGAGCGCGACGAGCGCGGCGAGGATCGCGATCTCGAGCGACACGCGCCCGCCGTAGAGGACGCGCAGGAACTCGTCGCGGCCGAGCTGGCTGTCGGCGCCGAGCAGCAACAGGGTCTTCGGCGTGCCCTTCGGCGGCGGCGGGTGCTTGAACGCGAACGGGTTGTCGCCGGCGAGGGACGACGTGTCGTAGGTGACGGTCAGCGGGCCGGCGGGGCGCAGGCCGACGCTGACGGCGTAGGGGAAGAGGTCGTTCGGCCCGTGGCCGACGAGCGTGCCGTAGAGCGGCGCTCCCGGCCCGACGGCAAAGAGGAGGAAGAGCAGGAAGACGCCGCAGCCGAGCGCGACGCGGTCGCGCTTGAACCGGCGCCACGCGAGCGCCCACTGACCCTGCGCGCGCGGCGCACCGTCGACCCCGGGACTCACCACAGTGGTCGAAAACCTAGCTTGGCGCGCGTTCCCGGTCGTACTCGCCCCACTCCGTGCGCAGCGCGCCGCAGATCTCGCCGATCGTGCAGTGCGCGCGGAGCGCATCGCGCATCGGCGGGAGCATGTTCTCGGTGCCGCGCGCGGCGTCACGGACGCGGTCGAGCGCCGCCTCCGCCTCGGCGGCGTTGCGTCCAGCGCGTACCTTCGCCGTGCGCTCGAGCTGCCGTTGCTCGGCCGCAGGATCGATCGCCTGCAGCTCGATCGGCTGCTCCTCCTCCGCGGCGTACGTGTTCACGCCGACGATCACGCGCTCGCCCTCCTCGACCTGCTGTTGCCATTTGAAGGCGGCGTTCTCGATCTCGCCCTGCACGAACCCCTGCTCGACCGCCGCGACCGCGCCGCCGAGCTCGTCGATCTGCTCGATCAACTCCCACGCCTTCCGCTCGAGCTCGTCGGTGAGCGCCTCGATGTAGTACGAGCCGCCGAGCGGGTCGGCAGTGTCCGTCGTGCCCGGCCTCGTTCTGCAGGATCTGCTGCGTGCGCAGCGCGATCGTCGCGGCACGCTCGCTCGGGAGCGCGAGCGCCTCGTCGAACGAGTTCGTGTGCAGCGACTGCGCGCCGCCGGCGATCGCCGAGAGCGCCTGGATGGCGACGCGGACAATGTTGTTCTCGGGCTGCTGCGCCGTCAGCGTCGAGCCGCCGGTCTGCGCGTGGAAGCGCAGCGCGAGCGCTTTCGGGTTCGTCGCGCCGAAGCGCTCACGCATCACGCGCGCCCACAGGCGGCGCGCTGCGCGGAACTTCGCGACCTCCTGGAAGAAGTCGTTGTGGGCGTTGAAGAAGAATGACAATCGCGCACCGAACGAATCCGGCGACTGACCCGCGTCGACGGCCGCCGTGCAGTAGGCGATGCCGTTCGCGACGGTGAACGCGAGCTCCTGCGCGGCGGTCGAGCCCGCCTCGCGGATGTGGTAGCCGGAGATCGAGATCGTGTTCCACGACGGGATGCGCTCCGCGCAGTAGGCGAACAGGTCGGTCGTGAGCCGCATCGACGGGCGCGGCGGGAAGATGTAGTTCCCGCGCGCGATGTACTCCTTGAGGATGTCGTTCTGCACCGTCCCGCGGAGCGCGGTCGGCGGCACGCCCTGCTCCTCCGCGACGAGCTCGTACAGGAGCAGCAGCAGCGACGCCGGCGCGTTGATCGTCATCGACGTCGACACCTCGCCGAGCGGGATGCCGCCGAGCAGGATCTCCATGTCGGCGAGCGAGTCGATCGCGACGCCCGTGCGGCCGACCTCCCCGAGCGCGCGCGGGTCGTCGGAGTCGTAGCCGAGCTGCGTCGGCAGGTCGAAGGCGATCGAGAGGCCCGTCTGTCCGCGGTCGAGCAGGTAGCGGTAGCGCGCGTTCGACTCCTCCGCCGACGCGAAGCCCGCGTACTGGCGGATCGTCCACGGGCGGCCGCGATACATGTCGCGGTAGGGGCCGCGCGTGTACGGGTACTCGCCCGGGAGCTCGAGCTCGGTCTGCGCGTCCTCCGCCGTGTAGACGGGCTTGATCTCGATCCCGGACTCGTTCTCGCGCCGGTCGGTCGCCGCCATCGCCCGAAGTATGCTCGCGGCGTGCGCGTCGCTGCCCGCGTGGTCGCCCAGATCGCGGTCGCCGTGCGCCTCTTCTGCGAGCGAAACGGCTACGGTCATCTCATGCTCTGGCGCTCCGGACACGTCCTCGGCCCGATCGCGAGCCTCGGATTCGGTCCGGGGTCCTGCGGCCACCACGACCGGGCCGTGCGCTGGGGCGCCGCGTGACCGTCCGCGTCCGGCTGTTCGCGGGCCTGCGCGAGCGGGCCGGCTGGTCGCAGCGGGAGGTCGACGCGGCGTCGGTCGCCGAGGTCTGGGACGCGCTCGGGCTCGGTGACGAGCCGAACGGGCTGCTCTACGCGGTCAACAAGGAGTACGCGACCCGCGACCGGGCGCTTGCCGACGGCGACGAGGTCGCGCTCATCCCGCCCGTCTCCGGCGGAGCGTTCCTGCTCAGCGAGGAGCCGCTGTCGCTCGATCGGGTCGTCGAGGAGGTGCGCGACGACGAGGCGGGCGCGATCGCGACGTTCACCGGCACGACGCGCATCCAGTCCCGAGGCCGCACCGTCACGCACCTCGACTACGAGGCCTACGAGGGGATGGCGGAGCAGGTGATGGCCGAGATCGCGGGCGGGCTGTCGGCCCGCTACGCGCTCTCCGGGGTCGCGATCCACCACCGTGTCGGCCGCGTCGGAATCGGGGAGACCTCGGTCGTGATCGCCGTCTCGGCCCCGCACCGCCAGGACGCGCTCGCGGCGTGCAAGGACGCGATCGACGAGCTGAAGGGGCGCGTGCCACTCTGGAAGAAAGAGGTGTACGAGGGCGGCGAGGAATGGATCGGGAGGGGCTCGTGAGCGACCAGGACTGGGAGCGCGACTACGAGCCGATCCAGCCGCGCGGCACGGACTGGAAGGAGCGCCTCAAACGCATCATCGGGCCGATCGTCGCGGTAGGGATCCTGCTCGGGAAGTGGACGTTCGTCCTCGTCAAGTTCTCGAGCATCTTCATCGCGCTCGCCGCGTATGCGCTGCTCTTCGGCTGGAAGTTCGCGGCCGGCTTCATCCTGCTGATCCTCCTGCACGAGATGGGCCACTTCATCGAGGCGAAGCGCGAGGGGCTGAACCCGAAGCTGCCCGTCTTCGTGCCGTTCCTCGGGGCGTACGTGCAGTACACGCGCGGGCATCCGTGGCAGACGGTGCGCGTCGCGATCGCCGGGCCGATCCTCGGCGGCGCGGCCGCGGCGGTGTGTCTCGCGTTCGCCGACCACAGCAGCGACTCGCCCGATCTCTTCTCGGCGCTCGCCTACTCCGGCTTCTTCCTGAACCTCTTCAACCTGATTCCGTTCGGGATCTTCGACGGCGGCGCCGTGTGGCGCTCCGCGCGTTGGTTGCGGCTCGGCGGCGGGCGCGGGCTCGCGTTCGCGTCGTACGCGCTCTACTTCGGCACCGCAGCGATGCTGTTGCTCGGCATGTACGCGTCGTACAAGACACAGCATCGCCTGTAGCTGCGTGACCGACGACAGGAAGATCCTCGACCAGGGGACGTCGCCGATCGACGCGTCCGTCGCGAAGATCGCCGAGGAGTTCCGCGCGGGCTTCGAGAAGGTTGCGCAGATCGACCGGCCCGCGGTGGCGCTGTTCGGGTCCGCACGCGTCAAGGAGGGGAGCAAGGAGTACGAGGACGCACGCGCCGCCGGCCGGCGCTTCGGCGAGGCGGGCTGGTGCGTCGTCACCGGCGGCGGCCCCGGCGTGATGGAAGCGGCGAACCGCGGGTGCAAGGAGGGCGGCGGGCTCTCCGTCGGCTTCAACATCGAGCTGCCGCACGAGCAGCACGTGAACCCGTACCTCGACATCTCGCACGAGTTCGACCACTTCTACGCGCGCAAGGTGTGCTTCGTGCGCCCGTCGGAGGGGTTCGTGATCCTCCCGGGCGGGTTCGGGACGCTCGACGAGCTCTACGAGGCGCTGACGCTCATCCAGACGGGAAAGATCCGCCACTTCCCGGTGGTGCTGTTCGACTCGGGCTACTGGGAGCCGATGCTCGAGTTCATCCGCGACGAGCTGCTCGCAGACGGGATGATCTCCGCCGACGACGTCGAGCTGCTGCACGTGACGGACGACATCGGCGACGCGGTGCAGCATGTGCTCGACTGCTACCAGCAGCGCTGCGCGGACGTTCCGGGCTCGCCGGAGAAGGCCGACGCGCAGTAACGCAATCTGATTCGGCTTCGCCGAATCGGATTGCGAGCTTCAGACGGTGCTCGGAAGGACGATGTACGGCCCCGGGGGCGTCCTGCCCGGGCCGTAGACGGTGGTCGGGCTGTCCGGGATGTAGTGCGACTGGAAGAAGTTGTGCCGCAACTCGCGGCCGGTCGCGTCGTAGACCGTGCGCTCGACGGTGACGTCGAAGCCCTTCTCGCCCGTGCCCGTTCACGACGCGCACGGAGCCGCGCGGCGCGGTCGGGTCGACCGCGTAGTTCATCCCGGGATCCGTCCACTTCGTCTGCGGGCTCGTGTGGGAGACGACGCGGCGGTGCTCGTTCGTGCCGAAGAACGTGAACGTCAGCGTCGAATCCGTGTACGACGTCTTGATCAGCAGTCCGTGCTGCAGGTCGTTCTTGAACTCGAAGTCGGGGCCGCCCCAGGAGACGGTGGCATCACGCCCGAGGGGATAGTGCGCGAGGTACAGGTTGTGGTTCGTGCGCTCGAGGATCGGGAGGCCGAGCTCGAACGCGTCGTTGAAGAGCGTGGTCGCCGTCTGGCAGACGCCGCCTCCGATCGACGGCAGGACGAGCGAGCCGATGATCATCTGCCCCTCGAGGAAGCCGCGCTCCGCGGTCCGCGGGCCGACGACGTGGTTGAACGAGAACGTCTCGCCCGGCTGGATGACGGTGCCGTCGATGTAGTCGGCCATCAGGTGCACGTTGTGGATGCGGTTCGACGACGACTCGCCCATCTGCGTCGTGAACGCGACGAGCTTCTCGTTGATGCCGAGCGCCTTCGCCTTCGCGGTCGTCAGGTCGGGCTGCCTCGCGCCGAGCTCGACGCGCGCGACGCGGTCGCCCTTCGCGGCGGCGGTCACCGCGCGCACGAGCTGCGCGGGAGCGACGTCGCGACCCGCGCGCGACGGCACGATCCGCACGCGCTCGCCGGCGACGACGAACTGCGCGTTCCGCGCGCGCTGGATCCAGTTCCCGAGCCGCGGGCGCACGGCACGCGCGAGCGGTTCGGCTTCGAGTGCGACCGCGAAGTCCTCGCCGTGCTGCGTGATGCGAAGCGCGTGCGCGAGCTGCGCGGTCGTCAGCGCGCCGCGGCGGCGCACCGTGGTAGTCGATCTGCACCGGTTGCGCGATCAGCGTGCGCGCCTGCTGCGCGGCGCTCTCCGCGACCGCCGTCGGCACTGCCGGGCGCAGGCGCCGGAACGGCGCGTTCACGACCGACGCCCGGCCCGAGAGCCGGCGCACGAGCAACCCGTTGTCGAGCCGGCGGCCGTCGCGCGCCGGCCGGACATCGACGGTCGTGCCGTGCAGCTCGACCGTCGCCGGAACGGCCGCGCGCCCAGCACGGGCGAGCTCGCCCAGCACGTTGCCTGCATCGCCGGCGCGGCCGACGACCGGCGTGACGTCGACCCGCGACGGCATGACGAGCGACAGCTCCGAGCCGGCGGCGAGCACGCGGTCGACGGTCGCGGCCTTGTCGACCGCCACGAGCCAGCCGCGCTGCACGTGGTAGCTGCGCGCGCCGGCGCGGATCGTCACGTAGCGGCGGCTCCAGGCGTTCAGGTCGCGCACGATGTCCGAGCGGCTCTCGCCGCCGACGTCGACGCCGAGCACGTGCACGCCTGGCTTCGCCGCATCGCGGAACTGCAGGGCGCGCGCGACGGCCGCACCGAGTGCCGCGAGGAGGACCACGACGAGGAGAGCCAGTCCGCGCTTCATGCCTACAGTGAAGCAACGGCGGCGGAGGTGACTTCGTTACGTGGCGTATCGTGCAAGCGTGGAGCTGCGCGATCTGCCGTCGGTCGACGAGCTGGCACGAGACCACCCCGACCCGCTGGCGGTGACGGCGGCGCGGGAGGTGCTGGCGCGCGCCCGGGAGGAGATCCGGGGCGGCTTCGACCCGGGCGACCTCGCTGCGCGCCTCGAGCAGGCCCTCGCGGCAGCGCGGGCGCCGTCGCTGCGCCGCGTGCTGAACGCGACCGGCGTGATCGTGCACACGAACCTCGGCCGCGCCCCGCTCGCCGCCGCCGCGCTCGAGCGCGTCCAGGACGCAGCCCGCGGCTACTCCAACCTCGAGTACGACCTGGCCGACGGCGCGCGCGGCTCGCGCCAGGACCACGTGAGCGCGATCCTGCGCCGGCTGACCGGCGCCGAGGCGGCGATCGTCGTCAACAACAACGCAGGCGCGCTCCTGCTCGCGCTGGCAGCGCTCGCGGAGGGCCGCGACGTCGTCGTCTCGCGCGGCGAGCTGATCGAGATCGGCGACGGCTTCCGCATCCCCGACGTCCTCGCGCGCTCCGGCGCGAGGCTCGTCGAGGTCGGGACGACGAACCGCACGCGCGCCGCCGACTACGAGCGTGCCGCCGGAGAAGCGCACCGCGCTCCTCCTGCGCGTGCACCAGTCCAACTTCCGCCTCGTCGGATTCACCGAGCGGCCCGCGCTCGCAGAGCTCGCGGCCGTGGCGCGCCGGCTCGGCGTGCCGCTGCTCGACGATCTCGGCTCGGGTGCGCTCGTCGACCTGCCCGACGAGCCGACCGCCCAGCAGGCGCTCGCCGCGGGCGCGGACCTCGGTGACGTTCAGCGGCGACAAGCTGCTCGGCGGGCCGCAGGCCGGGATCGTCGTCGGCCGCGCCGAGCTCGTCGAGCGTCTGCGGCGCCATCCGCTCCACCGCGCGCTGCGCGCCGACAAGCTCGCACTGGCGGCGCTCGAGGGGACGCTGCTCCTCTACCTCGAGCCGGAGCGCGCGCTGCGCGAGGTGCCCGTCCTGCGGATGCTGCACGAGGACGCCGCGGCGGTCCGCGCGCGCGCCGAGCGGCTCGCGAGCGCGGTCGGCGGCGACGTCGAGGAGACGGTCGCGCGCGTCGGCGGCGGCGCGCTCCCGCTCGCCGAGCTGCCGTCGTACGCCTGCGCGGTCGAGGAGTCGCTCGCGCAGCCGCTGCGCGGACACGAGCCGCCGCTGATCGGGATCGTGCGCGACGGCAGGCTGCTGCTCGACTGCCGCACGCTCTCCGAAGAGGAAGCTCGAGGAGGCCGCCGCAGCGGTTCGTGCATGCCGCTGACGGTCGGCACGGCCGGCCACATCGACCACGGCAAGACGTGGCTCGTGCGCGCGCTCACCGGCAAGGACACCGACCGGCTGCCCGAGGAGCAGGCGCGCGGGATCTCGATCGACCTCGGCTACGCGCCGCTGGAGCTGCCGGACGGACGGCGCATGTCGCTCGTCGACGTGCCGGGGCACGAGCGCTTCGTGCGCACGATGATCGCAGGCGCGACCGGCATCGACCTGTTCCTGCTCGTGATCGACGCGCAGGAGGGCGTGCGCCCGCAGACGCTCGAGCACCTCGCCGTGCTGCGGCTGCTCGGCGTGACGCGCGGCGTGGTCGCGGTCACGAAGGCGGACGCGGTCGACGAGGAGACGCTCGAGCTCGCGCTGGAGGAGGCGCGCGAGCTCGTCCCCGATGTCGAGGTGATCGCGGTCTCCGCGAAGACCGGCGCCGGCCTCGACGAGCTGCGCGCGGCGCTCGCGCGCGTGCCGGTCGAGGAGCGCGACGCCGGCGGCGCGACGCGGCTGTACGTCGACCGCGTGTTCACGCTGCAGGGCGTCGGAACGGTCGCGACCGGGACGCTGTGGTCGGGCTCGATCGCGGCCGGCGACATGCTGCGCGTCGAGCCGCGCGGACGCACGGTGCGGGTCCGCAGCGTCCAGGTGCACGATGCGCCGGTCGAGAAGGCGGAGGCGGGCCAGCGCGTCGCGGTCAACCTGCCGACGCTCGAGCGCCGCGACCTCGCGCGCGGCGACGTGCTCGTCGAGCCGGGCCACTACCCGGTCTCCTTCCGACTCGACGTGCGGCTCGAGGAGCTCGCCGAGGCGCCGGCCGCGGTGACGGTGCACGTCGGGACGAAAGCGACGCCTGCGCGCCTCGCGCGCGACGGGAGCTACGCGCAGCTGCGCCTGAGCGAGCCGGTCGTCGCGGCGCGCGGCGACCGCGTCGTCCTGCGCACGGAGACGACTGTCGGCGGAGGGCTCGTGCTCGACCCGGCGCCGCCGCGCGGCCTGGAGCCGGAGCGACTCGCCGTGCTGGAACGGGACGACCCGGAGGAGATCGTGCGCGCGCTCGTGCGCGAGCCCGTCACCGGTCGCGAGCTGCAGGCGCGCGGCGTGCTGTCGCCGGGCGAGCTCGCACGCGGGCTCGCGGCGGTGCGCTCGGCCGGCGAGTACGTCTTCTCGGACGCGTGGCTCGCAGAGCTACGCGGACGGGTGCGCGAGCGGCTCGCCGCGCGCGCCGAGTCGCATCCGCTCGACCCGGGCCTGCCGCTCGCCGAGTTGCTGCCCGCCGAGCCGTGGGCGGCGAACGTCCTCAACCTGCTCGAGATCGAGCGGCGCGGCGCGAAGGGCTACCTGCCCGGCACGACCGCGACGCTCGGCGCACGCACGGAGGCTGCGTCAGAGCTCGAGGCGCAGCTCGCGCGCGAGGAGATCGCGAAGGTGGGCGACAAGGAGCTGGTCGCGTTCCTCGAGGAGGCGGGCCGGCTGCGGCGCGTCGGCGACGGCTACGCCGTCTCGACGGCCCTCTACGAGCGTGGGCGCGAGCTGCTCACGCGGCTCGACCCGATCACGATCGCGTCCTTCCGCGACGCGGCCGGGATCGGGCGGCGGACGGCGCAGCTCCTGCTCGAGCGGTACGACGCGGACGGGATCACGCTGCGCCGCGGCGACGTGCGCGTGCTGCGGCGGGCACGCGGATAGTCACGTTGTAGACCGCCCGGTGCCCGGACGGGTCGATCCCCTCGATCGCGACGGGGCCGGCCGGCAGCTTGCGCGCACGCCAGAGCAGCTTGCCGCTGCGCCCGAGCGAGCTGAGCGCCGTGGCCGGCTTCCCGTCGACGAGGATCTCCGCACGCACGGGCTCGTTGAACGAGTAGCGCACGGCGAGCTTGCCGGCCTGGTCGCGGATCGCGTCGGAGACGAGCCGTGGACGCAGGCCGGAATGGGTCGCGACGAGCGCGACCGAAGCAGCGAGCGCCGCGATCCCGGCGCCCGCGGAGAGCAGGAGTCGTGCCGGCTGCGCCGGCTCGACGTCGCGCGCGGTGCGCACGAGCAGCTTCCGCGCGGCGTTCTCGGCGAGCGCCAGTGCGACCGACGGCGACTCCGCGGTCGCGGCGACGTAACCGCGGCGGTCGGCGTCGACCCGCACGGGCATGATCGTGTCGCCGGGGCCGAACGAGAGCGCGGCGCCAACGACGCCGCGCGATGACAGGACGTCCTCGAAGCCGTCGACCGAGACGACCTTGCCCGCGGGGAGTACGCCGGGGTCGGCGGTGAGGAAGCGGATCGCGACCGGGCGCTCGCGCGTCGGGAAGACCAGGTCGTCCGGCACCGGCCGCCCGAGCGCGGTCTCGATCGCGACGTCGTACAGCTCGACGCCGGTCGCGAAGCGGACGAGGTCGGCCATCTGCCCCGCGGCGATCCGCGCCGCGGCCTCGACGACGTGGACATCCCCGGCTCCGACGATCAGCTGCACGAAGGCGATGCCGTCGACCAGCCCGAGGGTGCGCACGGCGTCACACGCGACGTCGTGCGCACGCTCGAGCACCTCCGGCTCCAGCGCGGACGGATACAGATGGATCCATCCGACCCCGAAGCCGGGCCCCGCGGGCCGCAGGCGATCCGAAAGCGTGATCAGGTCCGGCTCGCCGTCGCGGACGACGAGCAGCGCGTTCAGCTCGGGCCCATCGACGAACTCCTCGAGGATCGCGCGCGACGTCGCCGAGAACGAAAACGCCTCGTCGACGTGCCGCTCGAGGTCGTCGAGCGAGCGAATCAGGTGCAGCCCGCGTTGCCCTCCGGAGTCGGCCGGCTTCAGCACGGCGGGCGCCGAGATCGCGTAGAAGGCGGCGTCGAGCTCGCTGTCCGGCGTGAGCACCACTGCGCGCGGCTGCGGCACGCCTGCGTGACCCAGTCGCGCGCGCATCGTCGGCTTGTCGGTCATCGCACGCGCGACGTCGATGCCGATGCCGGGCAGCGCGAGCGCTTCCGCGACCGCAGCTGCCGGGACCACCGCGCGGTCGCTCGAGATCGCCAGCACGCCGTCGACGCCGTGCACCGCGGCCGCGGCGATGACCTCCGCGACGTGCGCGAAGTCGACGTTGACGGCGACGTCGGCGATCTCGAAGCCGACCGCGTTCGGGTCGCCGTCGACGGCGACGACCCGGTGCCCGATCCCCTGCGCGTGGCGGATGGCGGGCACTTGTGAGGAGCTCGCGCCGAGAAGGAGCAATGTCGACACGGCCATTCTGAAGCTACTCCTGCAACCCGCGTTCGTCACTGATGCATTCAGGACGCAATCAGGGCGAGCGCCTGCCAAGAGCATGAACGGCGGCCGTGCACGGCTGCTCGTGCGCGGCACGCTCTGAACCGTTCGCACGGTACGCGCGTACCGAAAGAAACACCGTCCACTCTCGGGAGGCTGATGATGAAGAAGTGGCTCGTGGGTGCAGGCATCGTTGCGGTCGTTCTCCTCGCCGTCCTGCCGATGGCAGTCTCGGCGGCGCGGAACGCCCAAACCGTCTCGGTGACGCTCAGCGAGTTCAAGATCAAGGGCGTGCCCGCCAAGCTGAAGCCGGGCGCGGTCACGTTCAACGTGAAGAACGCAGGCAAGTTCCCGCACGACTTCACGGTGCTCTTCGGCCCGGTGAAGTGGAAGAGCGGCACGATCGCTCCGGGCAAGTCGAAGAAGCTGTCGGCGAACCTGAAGCCGGGCGCGTACCTCATCGTGTGCGGGCAGGGTGCCGGCTTCCACATAAGCCAGGGAATGCTCGCGAAGTTCACGGTCGGGACGTTCGACTTCCAGACCTTCAAGTGGAAGGCGTGAGCACGTAACGCGGTTCCTTCGCAACGGGCGGTCCTCGGGCCGCCCGTTGTGTGTGTCGTGTGATAGTCGCGGCATGGAGCTCATGTGGCGCGGCCCGCTCGAAGACGCAGAGCTCGTCGACCTCGTGCACTCGCACGGCGGCCGCGCGGTGCCCGGCTGGTGGGACCGCATCCGGCGACACAGCCTCGGCTGGGTGACCGCGCGCGAGGAGGACGGAACGCTCGTCGGCTTCGCGAACGTCGCGTGGGACGGCGGCGACCACGCGTTCCTGCTCGACCCGAAGACGCGCGGCGACCGGCAGCGCACCGGCATCGGCACGCGGGTCGTCGCACTCGCCGCGGCGCAGGCGAAGGCGGCGGGCTGCGAGTGGCTGCACGTCGACTTCGACGAGGGACTCGCGCCGTTCTACCTGGATGCGTGCGGGTTCACGCCGACCCCGGCGGGGCTGATCCGTCTCGCCGAGCGCGGCTGAGCGGCCGACGCGCGCGGCCGCCGATCAGTAGTCCTCCGAAACGCAGGTCCGCGCGCACGCGGTCGAGGCGGCGGCGGCGGTTCAGCATTGAAGGCATGAGCACTCATCTCTGCCACCTCCAGATGAACGTCGGCGTGGCGGAGCCGTGCGCGAGGTCGAAGTGCGCGTTCTGGGACTCGGGCTGTTCGGTCGAGGAGCTCGGGCTCCACGCCTTCGGGAACGACGTGTCGGGCTATCTGCTCGAGCTGCGCGCGCGGCTCGAAGCGGTGCGCGACGCGGCAGGCCCGGAAGCGTCTCGCGCCGACTTCGCGCGGCGGCTCGGCACCGACATCTGACCGGCGCGGAGCACCCGAGCCCGGAGCGGACCCGGGAGCCCGCGCAGCAACGCTGCGCGTTCCCGCTGCCACAGACAGACCCTGCATGCGAAGTTGCTCGGCCTACATCGCCGATCGCGGACGGGTGAAACGTCGCTGCGCGCACGGTGGCAATCGTGAGTCACGGGAGCGCTGCCGCGCCGGCCGAGAGCTCACGAACTCGACGGTCAGGGCAATGACAACGGCGTAATTCGGAGTTTGCGCGCAAACGGTGAGGGCATCCACGCTTCGAGGCGGTCAGGTAAGAACGACTGGAGGGGTTTATGCGGCATGAAGTGGAGGGCGCGGCGCGCTCAGGCGACGGCGTGGGGACGGTGTCGCGGCTGCCCGGCGTCGACGACAAAAAAGCGGTGGTCGAGGCGGTGCTGATCGCGGGCGATCACCTGTGGGAGCATGCGCTCGGCTGGTTTGTCACCGGCATGGGAATCGAGATCGTCGCGCGGAGCCGGGACGTGAGCCGAGCACCCGAGCTGGTGGCGCGGCTCGGCGGGGTGTTCCCAGGGGCGCCTCGCGTACCGAGGGAGATGTGAAGACGTGAGCAGGACGCCCGGCGGGGATGGGCGGCGCACGATCAACGAGGGCCGGCGCGTCCTCTTCGGCGAGCCGACCGGGGTTAAGGCTCGCCGGGAGATCGCGTTCGTGTGCGAATGCTCCCGCGGTTCCTGCTACGACGCCGTCCTGCTCACCGGCGCGCAGTACGACGAACAGCGGCCCGGGCCGATCCTCGCCGAAGGGCATCGGGGCTACGCATGAGCGACGACAGGTTCGCCGCTTACCTCGAGCGTCGACGACCTCGCGGCCGCGACGGCGTTCTTCGTCGAGGCGGCAGAGGGCTCGGCTGAGACTGCGACCCAGGGCGCGTGGCGTTCGCGCCATGGCTGACGACTACGGCACGAACGTGTGCGAGCCCGCTCTTCCCGACGTCGGGACGGGATTTGCGGCCGCCGCCTGATCCGTGAGGAGGGACGGCCACTTTCTGGCGCGGTCTGGGAGTTGCCGCCGAATCGCGAGGGTCGATTATCACTTCCATCACGGCACCGAGGAACGAAGTACCCAGCGACTGCGCGCACACGCGCCGCCACTGGCCGAAATCCTGGCGCGCAGGCGCGACTAGGTCTCTAGGATCGTTTGCTGGAGCGGCAGGGGCCGGTGCCCCAACTGGTCTTCAAAACCAGTCCGGCGTGGCAGCCCCACGCTTGCTCGGTTCGACTCCGGGGTCGCTCCGCTCCGCCGGCATCCGCGCCGAACGGCCAGGCAAAGACTGGTCTAGGCAGGGCGCGGCGCGAGGAGCAGAGTCGAAGGCGTGACGCGCAAGCTGAGGCTCTGTTATCTGCTCGCGATCGCGGGCGCGATCGTCGTCACGGCCGCTCCCGGCGTCGGCGCGCGCTCGCTCAAATGTGAGAGCCAGCAGGCGCGCTACGACGCGATCCACGCGAAGGTCAAGAAGCTCCAGGCGAAGGTCGACCACGACGGCAGCGGCGCCGTGACGCCGAAGGTGTTCGTCGGCGACCTGCGCCGCCTGCAGCAGGCGAAGCTGCAGCAGAAGGCCGCCGCGCGCACGCTCCAGAGCTGCAAGCGCTGACCGGCGCGCTCAGCCGAGCGGCTGGTGCCGCTCGACGATCGCCGCGAAGGGCAGGCCGGCGGGCAGCGTGCCGAACGCGCCGTACGGCTCACGCGCGCGGAATGCCTCGGCGACGGCCGGATCGCCGTGGCGGTCGAGCAGCGTCGCCTGCAGCGCGACCGCCATCGTCTCGACCAGGCGGCGCGCACCCGCTTCGTCGGCACGCGCAAGCGCGTCGACGACCCGCGCGCGGTCGCGCTCCTCCAGCTCTGCGAGGAAGCGCTCGGCCGACGAGGGGTCGCGCCGCAACGCGCGCAGCACGTCGAGGCATTGCACGTTCGACGAGCCCTCCCAGATCGCGTTCAGCGGGCTCTCGCGATAGAGGCGCGGCAGGACCGAGTCGCGCTCGACGTAGCCGTTGCCGCCGAAGCACTCGAGCGCCTCGCCGACGACCGCAGGCGTGCGCTTGCACACCCAGTACTTCAACACCGCGGTCCCGATGCGCCGGAACTCGTCCTGCTCGTCGAACGCGCGCGCGAGGCGCAGCGCACACACCGTCGCCGCCTCCGACTCGACGCACAGATCCGCGAGCACGTTCTGCATCAGCGGCTGGTCGACGAGCAGCCTCCCGAACGCGACGCGCCGCGCGCAGTGGTACGCGGCCTGCGCGACCGCCTCGCGCATCAACGCCGCCGAACCGACGACGCAGTCGAGCCGCGTGTTCACGACCATCTCGATGATCGTCGCGACGCCGCGGCCCTCCTCGCCGACGAGCCGGCCGCGCGCACCCTCGAGGCGGATCTCGCTCGACGCGTTCGAGCGGTTGCCGAGCTTGTCCTTCAGCCGCTCGATCACGATCCCGTTCCGCTCGCGCGGCACGAGGTAGCACGACAGCCCTGCGGGCGCCTGCGCGAGGATCAGGAACGCGTCCGACATCGGCACCGAGCAGAACCACTTGTGGCCGTGCAGCGTCGCCTCGCCGTCGCCGGCCGGACGCGCCTCGGTCTCGTTCGCGCGCACGTCCGAGCCGCCCTGCCGCTCGGTCATCCCCATCCCGACGAGCGCGTCGCCGGCCGCGATGCGCGGCTCCCACTCCGCCGCGAGCTCCGGCGAGGCGCGCAGCGTCGGCACCGACGCGTGCGTCATCGAGAGCGGGCAGCCGACACCCGCCTCGACCTGCGTCAGCGCCATGAACTTCGCCGCGCGCGCGACGTACGAGCCCGGCCGCTGCAGGCCCTCGCGGATCCCGAGCGCGAGCAGCGAGTGCCAGGCCGGGTGGAACTCGACGAGGTCGTCGCCGTGCAGGACCGGCGGGTGCTCGTTCGCGAGGCGCCCCCACTCGAGCGGCTCGCCGCCGAGCTCGGCGCCGAAGGCGAGCAGCTCCTCCTCCGCCCACGCCGCGCCTTCCCGGCGGAGCGCCTCGAGCAGCGGTGCGTTGCCGGCGACGAGGTTGTAGTCGCGGAGCGGCGGCGGCTGGTTCGAGGTCTCGACCGCCATGCCGCGAGCCTACGTCAGTCCGCGCCGACCGGCTCAGGGCCGCCGTGCGCGGCACGCATCGAGGCGGGGACCCGGAAGAGCGCGAGGCCGAGCGACGCCGCGGCGAGCGCGAAGAGCGCGCCGACGAGGAACGCCAGGTGGTAGCCGGCGAGAAGCGCCGAGATGTCCGACGAGCCGCCGAGGCTCGCGGTGCGCGACGCGGCCACGCTCGCGAGCACCGCCAGGCCGAGCGCGCCGCCCATCATGAACGCGGTGTTGACGACGCCCGACGCAAGGCCCGACTCCTCGGGCGGCACGTCGCCCATCGCCGCCATCAGCACCGGGTTGAACGCGATGCCGGCGCCGATGCCGAGCAGCAGCATTCCCGGCAGCACGTCGGTCGACGAACTGGCCGTCGATCGGCGCGCGCGCGAACACGAGCAGCCCGAGCGCCGCGAGGAAGAGCCCGATCGCGAGCGGCCGCTTGATCCCGTAGCGCATCACGATCTTCGCCGACAGCCCGAGCGACAGCGCGCCCATCACGAGGTTGCCGGGCAGGAACGCGAGCCCGACCTGCAGCGGCGTGTAGCCGAGCACGAGCTGCAGGTAGAGCGCCGAGAGGAAGAACCACGCGAACATCGCTGCCGCCCACAACATCCCGACGCCGCTCGCCGTCGACGAGGTTGCGGTTGCGGAAGAGGCCGAGCGGCATCAACGGCTCGCGCGTGAAGTTCTCGATCAGCAGGAACACGACGAACAGCGCCGCCGCGGCCGCGAGCAGGCCGAGCGTCTCGCCCGACGTCCAGCCGTTCTGGTTGCCGTTCACGACCGCGTACACGGCGAGCATCAGCGCCGCGGTGACGGTGATCGCGCCCGCCACGTCGAGCCGCGTCGAGCGCGCGCCGCCCGGCGCCGACGGCAGCAGGCGCGACGAGAGGAGCACGACCGCGATCCCGATCGGCACGTTGACGAGGAAGATCCAATGCCAGTCGAGCACGTCGGTGAGGACGCCACCGAGCAGCACGCCGATGCTGCCGCCGCCGGAGGCGACGAAGCCGAACACGCCCATCGCCTTCGCGCGGTCGGCGGGCGAGACGAACAGCGTCATCAGCAGCGAGAGCGACACCGCCGAGGTGACCGCGCCGCCGAGCCCCTGCACCGCGCGCGCCGCGACCAGGAAGCCCTGCGAGCCCGCGAGCCCGCACGCGGCGGACGCGAGCGTGAACAGGGTGATCCCGGCGAGGAACATCCGCCGGTGCCCGTACAGGTCGCCGAGCCGCCCGCCGAGCAGCAGGAAGCCGCCGAACGTCAGCGTGTACGCGTTCACGACCCATGCGAGCGATGTCTCGGAGAAGCCGAGGTCGTCGCGGATCGACGGCAGCGCGACGTTCACGATCGTCGTGTCGAGCACGATCATGAGGCTTGCGCCGCACAAGACGTACAGCGCCAGCCAGCGCCGTCTGTTCTCTTGATCCGTCATGACCCCCGCGCCCGACAATAGCGGGGCGCGTTCACCTCACGAGGGGCCTGCGTTCTCCGGCTTACACTTCTTGTCGTCGGTCATCGTCGCGTCCCACAGGCGCTGAGCTTTCTGCTGCGCCTCGACCTGCTCCGCGCTCCCGCGCCACGCCTCGAGGCCCGGGATCTCGACCTGGATCAGCGGCGTGACGCCGGGGCCCATGACCGTGAAGCGGTACGAGTCGCCGGGCGCCGGCGGGCCGCGTCGCCTTCGACGGGTAGCCGGGGAACGGCTTCTGCGGCACGAACGAATGGCAGAACACGCCGGTCGGGTTGTGCGTGAGGATCCCCGACTCGCGCCAGTAGCCGGAGCCGTAGACCGAGTTGTGCGTGTCGATGTAGACGTTGCGCCCGTAGCGGCCGAGCGGGTTCCCCTCCGCGGTCGACTTGAAGCCGTACACCGGCTTGTCCTTGTAGAGGAACTGCCCGAAGACGCCGATCGCCGAGTGGCCGTACGTGTAGTGCACGCCGACGCTCAGCCCGGGCAGGTCGCCGCTCCAGTGCGAGACGTGCAGCTCGGTCGCGGTCTGCGCTTCTGTCCACGGCTTGAAGCCGAGCAGGGGCAGCGCGCGCTGGAAGCTCTGGATCGCCCAGTAGCTGCCGTCGGGCGCCTTGCACGCGGTCACGAGCATGGCGAGCGTCGGGCCGTCGTAGGGCTGGCAGGCGTTGCGGAACGTCTTCCAGTAATTGCCGTTGTGGTACTTGCCGAAGCCGCCGGCGTAGTCGTATCTGAAGCGCACCTGCGGCGACGACTGGGTGGGCGTGCTCGCGTTGATCGCGCCCCAGACGAGGACGTGGCGCGTCTTCCCCGTCGACATGCGGTAGGTGATCATCGCCTCGCCCTTCGTGTTCACGACGAGGCCGGGCGCCTTCACGTTCGTGTTCGAGAGCGGCTCGGACGCGGCGGCGGGCAGCGCGACGACTAGCATCGCGGCAATGCCGAGAACGATCGCAGCAGCGCTGACGCCGCTCCGCGACGGCGGAGCGACGCTCGACGACGACGCGCTGCAGCCGTACCTCGAGTTCCTGGGAGACGCCGGCATCGACGGCGTGTTGCTCCTCGGGACGACAGGCGAGGGCATTCTCCTCTCGTTCCCCGAACGGAAACGAGCGATCTCAAATGCTGTCGGCGGCCCGCTGCCGGTGCTCGCGCACTGCGGCGCGCAGTCGACGGCGCGACACGGCGGCGCTCGCGGCGCACGCCGCCGAGCCAGGCGCCGAGGCGGTCGCGGTGATCGCGCCGCCGTACTTCCTGCTCGACGAGGACGCGCTGCTCGCCCATTTCACCGCCGCCGCGCGCGCGTGCGCACCGCTCGCCGTTCTACGTCTACGAGCTCGAGGCGGCGTCCGGCTACGCGATCCCGGTCTCCGTCGTCGAGCGGCTGCGCGAGACGGTCGACAACCTCGCCGGGATGAAGGTGAGCGACTCGCCGTTCGCAAAGGTCGCGCCGTACATGCTCGACGGGCTCGACGTCTACGTCGGCGCCGAGGCGCTGATCGGCGAGGGGCTCGCCGGCCGGCGCCGCCGGCGCGGTCTCCGGGCTCGCCTCGGCGTTCCCCGAGGTGGTCGTCGACGCGGTGCGGAGCGGCGACTCGACCGCGGCCGGCGAGCTGCGCGCAGTCGTCGAGCGCTTCCCGCGCCACGCGGCGCTCAAGGCGGTCGTCGCCGCGCGCGGCGTGCCGCTGCGTGAGGACGTGCGCCGGCCGCTGCGCGCGTCTCACCGACGCCGAGCGGCGCGAGCTGCTCGCGTCTAGCTCGTCTTTAGCTCGTCGATCGCCTCGGCGCGCCTGCGCGTGCACGTCGGCGCGGCGGTCCTCGACGGTCTGCGGCGCCGGCGGCAGCCTCGGCCGCGACCTCGTCCTGCGCCTTCGACTCGGCGAGCTTCGCGCGCAGGTCGTCCGCCGGCGAGGGCGCCGGGTGCGGCGTGAGCGGCGTCGGAGAAGCGCCCCCAGCCCGAGGCCACCGGCCACGACGGCGAGCAGGCGCTTCATGCGGCCGATGCTACACTGCCGCCGCTTCTCGTCCCGCCCGTCGCGCCGTCTTCCCGAAGCGGCGTCCAGGAGGCGGGGCCGATTCAGTCCATGGGAAGCAGCATTCGGGAAGGGAGAATTCGGGTTGAACGAGTACGAGATCATGCTGTTGCTGGACCCTGAGCTCGCCGAAGACGCGGGCGAACGAGATCATCCAGCGCATCCGCGACTCCGTCGACGGTGCGCGGCGGCACCTGGGACGGCCACGAGCCGTGGGGTCGCCGCCGCCTCGCCTACGAGATCGACCACAAGGGCGAGGCCGTCTACCACCTCCTCCTCTTCAGCGCGCCCGCCGAGACGCTCGCGAGATCACGCGCGTGCTCAAGATCACGGACGGCGTGGTGCGCCACGGCGCGTTCCGCCGCGTGAAGGGCTCCGTGCACCAGAAGGCGCCGGCGCAGGCCCCGGCCGCCGTCGCAGCCCCGGCTGCCGGCGACACCGCCGCTCCGGCCGATGACACCGACGGGACCGCGGAGTAGCCTGAACCGACCCGAAGGAGAGGAGCGAAGAAATGGCAGCCAACATCAATCGCGTCGTGCTCGTGGGCAACCTGACCCGCGATCCCGAGCTGCGCCACACGCCGTCCGGCATGGCGGTCTGCAGCCTGCGCATCGCGGTCAACACGCGCCGCAAGGACGACACCACGGGGCAGTGGACGCGAGAAGCCGAACTACTTCGACATCACGGTCTGGGGCAACCAGGGCGAGAGCTGCGCGCAGTACCTGTCGAAGGGCCGCCCGGTCGCCGTCGACGGGCGCCTCGAATGGCGCGAGTGGGACGCCCAGGACGGCGACGAAGCGCGCAGGCGGTCGAGATCATCGCCGACTCCGTGCAGTTCCTCGGCGGCCGCGGCGACGGCGACGCCGCCGGCGGCGGCAACCAGTTCGTCCCCGCAGGCGCGACCGCCGGCTCCGACGCCGACTTCCAGGGCTCGGACGACGACATTCCGTTCTAAGGAGAGGCTTTGCCAGCACCGAAATCCGATCGCAGTCAGGGAGGCGGCAGGAAGCGCACCGCGCCGAGCGGGCCGGGGCGCCGCAAGTCCTGCTTCTTCTGCAAGTCCAAGGTCGACGAGGTCGACTACAAGAACGTCAACGAGCTGAGGCGCTACGTCTCGGAGAAGGGCAAGATCCGCTCGCGGCGCATCAGCGGCGCGTGCCGGCGCCACCAGCGCCAGGTCGCGGTCGCGGTGAAGCGCTCGCGCGAGCTCGCCCTGCTCCCGTACATCGGCGAGAAGTAGGCACATGGCGATGGAAGTGATTCTCAAGCAGGACGTCGACCACCTCGGCCTTCGCGGCGAGGTCGTCAATGTGGCGCGCGGCTATGCGCGCAACTTCCTGCTTCCGCGCGGGCTCGCCCAGGTCGCGACGCCTGCGCTCGTCCGGGAGCTCGAGAAGCGCGACACGCAGCGGGCCCGGCACGAGGCGAAGTCGGTCGACGAGGCGCGCGCGATCGCAGGCCGGATCGAGAAGCTCGAGCTGCGCTTCGACGTCGAACGCCGGCCCGACCGGCGCGCTGTTCGGCTCCGTGACCGCGACGAACGTCGCCGACCGCCTCTGGGACGAGGAGAAGATCCGCGTCGACCGGCGCAAGCTGGAGATGGAGACGATCAAGCGGATCGGCCGCTACCGCGTCAAGGTCGACCTCTTCACCGACGTCGACGTCGAGCTGAAGCTCGTGGTCGCGCCGGAGGGCGAGGAGCTGCCGCCCGAGGAGGAGCTCGCCGAGCTCGAGGCGCGCGAGCGCGCCGAGGCGGAGGCCGCCGAGGCCGAAGCCGCCGCCGAGCACCAGGCCGCCGAGGCCGCGGAGCAGGCGGCGATCGCCGCCGCCGAGGAGGTGGAGGCCGCCGAAGCCGAGGCTGCCGAGTTCGAGGCTGCCGAGGCTGTGGACACCGAGCCCGCGGCTGCCGAGCCCGAGGCTGCCGAGGCCGTGGCACGAGCCGAGGCTGCGAGGCGTGACTGCCGAGCCCGAGGTCGCAGAGCCCGAGGAGGCTCCGGCCGCGCCGGCCCTCGACGCCGAGCCCGAGCCGGAGGCCGTGCCCGCGGCCGAGACGTCCGAGCCCGCCGAGGACGCCTCCTAGGATCGCATTCGTCCACAGGCTCTCCACGGGCCTGTGGACGATTGTCCCCAGTCTTTTTCCACAGCTGTTGCACAGCTGTGGATTTCGTGCGGAAGTTGTCGCAAAGACCGTCCGTTTCGTCCACTGTCGCGTGGCGAACAGGTGTTCTATCATCCCTGCTCAGGGGCACCTTCGACTGTGACTGCAGACGCCTATCCACACCTTTCGGGGGACCGGAAACCCGGGTCTACTAGAGGGCTCATGGCAACGCCTGCCCAGGCACTCGCGACCGCCCCGATCCCGCCGCAGAACCTCGACGCCGAGGAGTCCGTCCTCGGGGCCATGATGCTCTCGCCGCTGGCGATCGGGGCGGTCACCGAGTCGACCAACCTGAGCGCGGCGGACTTCTACCGCGAGAGCCACGGGCACGTCTACAAGGCGATCCTGGCGCTCTATGCGAAGGGCGAGCCCGTCGACGCGATCACCGTCGTCGACGAGCTCGACCGCACGTCGACGCTCGATGGCGCCGGCGGCGCGGAGCGCGTGCACGAGCTCGCCGCGCTCGTGCCGGCAGCGTCGAACGCGGCGCACTACGCGCGGATCGTCAGCGAGATGGCGACCCTGCGCGGGCTGATCCGCGCCGGCAACGACATCGCGCGGCTCGGCTTCGACCGCCCCGGCGAGACGGTCGAGCTCGTCGACCGCGCGGAGGCGATCGTCTTCGACCTCTCGCAGCAGCGCGTCTCGACGGAGTTCGCGCACATCGACGACCTGCTCAAGGAATCGTTCGAGACGATCACCAAGCTGTACGAGGCCGGCAGCGACATCACCGGCACGGCATCGGGCTTCCGCGACGCTCGACCGGCTGACGTCCGGCTTCCAGCCGGGCAACCTGATCATCGTCGCCGCGCGCCCGTCGATGGGGAAGTCGGCGCTCGCGCTCTGCATGGCCTCGAACGTGGCGGTCCGGCACGAGACACCGGTCGCGCTGTTCACGCTCGAGATGTCGAAGGCCGAGGTGACGCAGCGGCTGATGTGCGCGGAGGGCAAGGTCGAGTCGCAGCGCCTGCGCACCGGCAAGCTCGCCGTCGACGACTGGCCGCGTCTCACGGCCGCCTGCGACAAGCTCTCGAAGGCGCCGATCTACGTCGACGACACCGGCTCGATCACGATGATGGAGATCCGGTCGAAGCTGCGGCGCCTGAAGATGCGCGAGCAGGACGCTCGGGCTCGTGATCATCGACTACCTGCAGCTGATGACGAGCGGCACGACGGTCGAGAACCGCGTGCAGGAGGTGTCGCAGATCTCGCGCGCGCTCAAGGTGCTCGCGCGCGACCTCGACGTCCCGATCGTCGCGCTCTCGCAGCTCTCACGCGCCGTCGAGCAGCGTCACGACAAGCGGCCGATCCTGTCGGACCTGCGCGAGTCGGGATGCCTGAGCGGGTGAGACGCGCGTTTTCCTCCCGGATGAGGGCGTCTACCGCCCCATCCGCGAGCTCGCCGGCCACCGCGGGTTCCGCGTGCTCGCCGTCGACCCGGACACGTGGCGGTTCGAGCGGCGCGTGGTGACGAACGCGTTCGCCACGGGGACGAAGCCGGTGTACCGCCTGACCACGCGACTCGGGCACACGATCCGGGCAACGGGCAATCACAAGTTCCGCGCCTTCGACGGCTGGCGGCGCCTCGACGATCTCGGGCCGGGGATTCGGATCGCCGTGCTTCACGCGGACGTGGCGGTCGAGGAGAGCGCAATGCGCGGCCTCATGACGACGCGCTTACCGCAACCGCGGACACCGGACCGGCGGCGACCGTCGTCCGCCGAGAGCGAGCACTTGCCCCCGCGACGCGCGACGTCTACTGGGACGAAGTCGTCACGGTCGCGCCCGACGGCGTCGAGGAGGTTTTCGACCTCACCGTCGACGGCTTGCACAACTTCGTCGCCGAGGACGTCGTCGTTCACAACAGCATCGAGCAGGACGCCGACCTCGTGATGTTCGTGTACCGCGACGAGTACTACAACCCGGAGGAGACCGACTCCGCCGGCGTCGCCGAGCTGATCCTCTCCAAGCACCGGAACGGCGCGACCGGCGTCGAGAAGCTCGCCTTCCAGAAGCGCTACGCCAAGTTCTCCGACCTGGCGGCTGGAGCATGAGTCGTGGGCTCGACGGAGACTCCGGACAATTGAACGCCGAGACGGTCACGACGGTCTGGCTGTCGCCGTCCGCGACGTCGTTCTCGTGCCTGTGCGAGACATGCCTCGACGCCGCACGGGTCTCGGGCGCGTTGTTCGCGGATGCGCTCGCCGGCGCCAGCGTGCGGGGCTCGGTCTCCGCGGAGGCGTCGGTGGCGGTCGTGCGCTGCAGCGCCGGGCACGAGATCGTGCTCAGGCGCGTCGAGCGGCCGCCGCAACTCGCCCATCGCGACGAGAGGCAACTCCAGCTCTCATGATCGAGCGGCAGCACGTCTGGCTCGGCCCGGAGGCGACGACCTTCGAAGAGCCGTGCGAGGCGTGTCTGTCCTACCGCGACGGCTCGACCGCGCAGACGTGCCTCGTGCACGGCACGCTGCGGCGTGACGCCGACGTCGGCTTCATGACGTGCAGCCGCGGCCATCGCATCGTCGTCCGTCGCGTCGCACGCACCCTCGCGCGGGCGCTCTGAACTGGTGTCAGACACCGCTCGCAAGCAGGCCGAGAACTGACACCGCTGTCGCGGTATCTGACACCTCTTCGCGAGCGCCGCGCGTAGCGGCTATCGCTTGCGCCGGCTCAGGGGCGCGGATCCTGACCGACCTGGCCGACAAGCCGTCGCGCTAGCATCCGACTCGTGCCCTCGACCGTCGTGGTCGGCGCGCAGTGGGGCGACGAAGGCAAGGGGAAGATCGTCGATCTGCTCGCCCAGGAGTCGGACGTCGTGTGCCGCTACCAGGGCGGGCCCAACGCCGGGCACACGATCGTCGCCGCGGGCGAGACGTTCAAGATCCGGCAGACGCCGAGCGGCGTCATCTCCGGCAAGACGTCGGTGATCGGCGCCGGCTGCGTCGTCGACCCGCAGGTGCTGCTCGAGGAGCTCGACGAGCTCGAGTCGCGCGGGATCGACGTCTCCGTCGTCGTCGTGAGCGGCAACGCGCACCTGATCATGCCGTGGCACGTCGCGATCGACCAGGCGTCGGAGCGGCGGCTCGGCAAGCTGCAGATCGGGACGACCCGGCGCGGGATCGGGCCTGCCTACGCCGACAAGGCGTCGCGGATCGGGATCCGCGTGCAGGACGTGCTCGACCCGAAGATCCTGCGCCAGAAGATCGAGGTCGCGCTCGCCGAGAAGAACCTCTGGCTCGAGCGCATCTACGAGTCCGAGCCGATCGACCTCGAAGAGGTGTGGTCGCGCTACGCCGGCTACGCCGAGCGGCTCGCGCCGTACGTCGGCGACGTGTCGCTCCTCGTCGACGACGCGCTGCGCGCCGGCAAGCACGTGCTGTTCGAGGGCGCGCAGGCGACGCTGCTCGACCTCGACCACGGCACGTATCCGTTCGTCACGTCGTCGAACCCGATCGCCTCCGGCGCGGCAACCGGAAGCGGCATCGGCCCGACGCGCATCGACCGCGTGCTCGGCGTCTCGAAGGCGTACGTGACGCGCGTCGGCGAAGGCCCGTTCCCGTCGGAGATCCGGGGCGAGCAACAGACACAGCTACGCGAGCTCGGCGGCGAGTACGGCACCGTCACCGGGCGCGAGCGCCGCTGCGGCTGGCTCGACCTCGTCGCACTGCGCTACGCGGTGCGCGTGAACGGGATGACGTCGCTCGCGCTGACGAAGCTCGACGTGCTGTCGGCGTTCGACGAGCTGCCCGTGTGCGTGCGCTACCGGCTCCGCGACGGAACCGAGACAGAGCACTTCCCGGCGCACCAGTCGGACTTCCACCACGCAGAGCCGGTGTGGGAGACGCTGCGCGGGTGGTCGGAGGCACTCGACAGCGCGTCGTCACTCGACGACCTGCCGCCGGCCGCACACGACTACGTCGAGTTCGTGTCGAAGGCGCTCGACGTGCCGATCGAGCTCGTCGGCGTCGGCGCCGCCCGCGAACGCGTGCTCGCATAGCGATGCTCGCCTACACGGCGAGCGGCTGGACGCAGTTCATCGTCGCCGTCTCGATCTTCGCACCGGTGATCGTCGCCCTCGGGATCTCGATCGCGGTGCTGCGCGGCAAGAAGAACGACCCCGACGAGCAGCGGCACAGGCGCGTGCAGGCCGAGTACGAGGCGCGCCGGGACGCCGAACGCCGCTAGCTGAACCATCTAGAACGGCAAGGGGACGTCGGGGTCGAGCTTCAACGCCGCGCGACAGCGGCGCACGTCCGCGGCGATCCGTTCCGCAAAGCGGTCGCGGACGTCGGCGAGCGCACTCGAGGAGCCGCGCGCGCTCGTACCGAACCTCGTCGATCTCGTCGCGCCACTCGCTTTCCTCGCCCGACTCGAACCAGGCCGTGTAGCGCTGGAACATCGCGCGTGACCCACTCGTGTCGCCGAGCAGGCCGAGCGCGATGCCCGCGTCCAGGCAGTCGAGGAACGTGTCGCTCCGGATGAGGTGCTCGGCCGCGGACTCGACCGTCGGAAAGCGCCGTCGATACTCGACGACGACGGCGGCGGCGCGCTCGGCGAGGCTCGCCGCATGCGGCGCGAACTGCTCGTCGCTCTCGTAGGGAACGAATCCCACGCTGTCGCGCGGGTCGATCACGTCGAAGCTCACCTCGTCCTCGTCCTGCCAGAGCCAGTGCACCCCGACGTCGAGGTACGTTCCTCGGGCGAAGGACGAAGGGCCGAACGAGGCGACGCCGACCCACCAGCCGCGGTCGTCGAGCCACGTGCGCGAGCGTCCGCGTTGCACGAGGCCGAGGGGTCGCAGCCGCTCACGCGCAGCGGCAAGGAGCAGCCGAGCGTGTGGAGCCGCGCTGCTCACGATCGCGCCGGCCGCGCCATGTCTCCGGCGAGCCCGACGACGGCCCGCGAGGGCGGATCGTCGCGAACCAGGTCCACGGCGTGATTCTCGTCGAGAGGCATGGAACCCTCGAACCTGGTTCGGCCGGGCCGAACCAGGTTCGAGGTCGTCGCGCTTACCTATTCAACCGTGACCACGGTCCGCATCCAGGGATGGATGAGGCACTCGAAGCGATGCACTCCGGGTGTGAGACCCGCGACGTGCAACGTCCCACCTGCCGGGAAGAGCGTCGCCCCGAAGGCGGGTGTCGCACACTCGGGTACGGGCGTGAGCCCTCCGAGCAGGGCGTTCAGGACGGCCACACAACCGCCGCCGAAGTTCTGCACCTCGGTGAAGCTGTGCGTCTCGCCGCCCTTGTTGACTGCGATGAACGGCTGTCCCGCGTCAAGCCCGAGCTGGCCGGGCGCGAACTTCCAGCCCTTCCCGCTCTTGTTGTCCACGACGCCGTTCGCCTGGAGCTGCGCGACGAAGTCCTGGAACGTCGTCTTCCCGTTCCCGACGCACGTCCCCGGCCCGATGACGGCGTTGAACGACGCCGGATCGCAGTCGTCGAAGACGTTCACGCGGGGGCCTTCCGAGCCGATCGCAGTCGCAGTCCAGCCCAGAACGGCAAAGACGACGACGGCAATGACCCCGAGTCGAGTGCGATTCACTGTGCTCCTTCCTTAGGCAGTCCGCCTGGCCGTACGAGACCCTGAGCCGCAATGTTTTGCGAGCCGCGATGTTTTGCGCGGTCAAGCGTGCCTTTCGGCTTGTCTCCCTGGTTTTGACCCTATGCGGATCATGCGCGTGTGGCAAGGGCGCTACCGACTGAGCCGCCCGCCGAGCTCGACGTCGTCGAGGACGGCTCAAAGGCGTTCGAGGTCGGCCGGCGTGTCGACGTCGGCGAGCAGCGCAGGATCGAGCTCGACCTCGACGACGTCCAGCTCGTCGTAGGCGCGGTAGAGCGCGAGCGGACCCTCGGCCAGCCGCCGCTCGAGCACCGGCAGCGCGCTCTTCGCCCACGCGCCCGGCAGGGGCCCCGTCTGAGGGACCGCCGCGTCCCGGCAAGCGGCGCCCAGCCTGCGCACGACCTCGGGCGTGACGCGCGGGCAGTCGACCGGCAGGAAGACCGCGACGTCGTTCGCGGCCGCGCGCAGCCCGGCGACGACGCCGGCGATCGGCGCGCGCACTTCGGAGGCGTCGTCGATCAGGTCGAACGGCAGCTCGCCGGCCTTGCCGACGACGAGCACCTCGGCGCACGCGTCGGCCAGCACGCGGCGCGCGCGGTCGACGAACGTCTCGCCCCCGATCTCCGCGAGCGCCTTGGGCGTTCCGAAGCGCCGACTCGCGCCGCCGACGAGCACGACGCCGGTCAGCGGACGATCCGCCACGGCTCCGAATAGATGTTCAGGCGACCGCCGCGGACGAAGCCGCACAGCGTCACGCCACGGTCGCGCGGCCAGCTCGACCGCGAGCGACGAGGGTGCGCCGACGGCGACGAGCAGTGGGCAGCCGGCGACAGCGGCCTTCTGCACGAGCTCGAAGGAGAGCCGGCCGCTGACGCACAACGCGAAACGCTCCAGCGGCAGCAGCCGCTCGCGGAACGCCCAGCCGACGACCTTGTCCATCGCGTTGTGGCGGCCGACGTCCTCGCGCAGGCAGCGCAGCTCGCCGTGCTCGTCGAAGAGGCCCGTCGCGTGCAGGCCGCCCGTCGCCTCGAACGCCGGCTGCGCCGCGCGAAGCCTGTCCGGGAGCGTGGCGACGAGCTCGGCCGCGAGCTCGACCTTGCTCTCGACGCGCGGCGCTTCGACAGCGATCGCCTCCAGCGCCCCCTTGCCGCACACGCCGCAGGAGGAGGACGTGTAGAAGCTCCGCGCGAGCCGCGCCGGGTCGAAGCCGGGCGCCTCCAGCTCGACGGTGTTCGCGGCCAGGTCGTCGGGGAGCCGCGCGGCCGTCGGCTGCAGGCCCTCGGAGAGGGCGAAGCCGAGCGCCAGCTCCTCGTCGTGACCCGGCGTCCGCATCGTCACCGCGACCGGCGCGCCGTTGATGCGCAGCTCGAGCGGCTCCTCGACCGCGACGACGTCCTGGGTCGCGCCGTCCGGGACGCGGACGACGTCCACCTTGCTGGTCGCGTAGGGCGGTGCCTTCACCGCCCCAAGTATCGGTCAGGCCGCGTGGCCCGCGGTGGGCCCGAGGCCGAGCAGGTACGCGTACAGCTCCCGGTACGACTCGACCGCGAGCGCGACATCTCCCGGATCGAACGACTGGCCGGACTCGACCTCGCGCGTCACGCGCCGCGCCTCGACGAACGAACGCGTCGTCTCGGGCTCGGAGAGCTCCTCGCCCTCGCGCTCTTCGAGGGCGAAGCCACGCGCTTCCATCATGCGCGCGATCAGGTCGTCCGCCTCGGTCAGGGCCTCGGTCGGCGACTCCCTGAGCAGCGGGTCGATCACCTCCCACTCGCTCACCCACTCGTGCTCGTCGATGCCTGGTTCCTGCATGGCCTCCGCGGTGTTACCGGTGGGCCGGGGCCGTCAAACCCGCGAAGTAGACTCGGCCGGTGCAGGTGGTGCTCGTCGTCGGCTCGGGTGCGCGTGAGCACGCGCTCGCGTGGCGACTGGCGCAGAGCCCGCGGCCTGACGGAGCTGCACGCCGCCCCCGGAAACCCCGGCATCGCCGCCGTCGGTCGCTGCCATCCCGTGCGCGCCGACGACGCGGAGGGCCTGCTCAGCCTGGCGCTGACGCTCGAAGCCGACCTGATCGTCGTCGGCCCAGAGGCGCCGCTCGTCGCCGGCGTCGGCGACCACCTGCGCAGGAACGGCTTCCCGGTCTTCGGACCGAGCGCCGACGCGGCGCGCGTCGAGGGCTCGAAGTCGTTCGCGAAGGACGTGATGCGGGCCGCGGGCGTTCCCACGGCGGAGACGCTCTCGGTCGCACGCGCTCCGTGCGTCGTCAAGGCAGACGGGCTCGCGTCCGGCAAGGGGGTCTTCGTCTGCCGCGACGCAGGAGGAGGTCGACGAGGCGCTGCTCGCCGTCGACGCGCTCGGCGGCGAGTTCGTGATCGAGGAGCTGCTCGAGGGCGAGGAGGTCTCGCTGTTCGCGCTCACCGACGGGCGCTTCGTCGTGCCGCTGCCGGCCGGCGCAGGACTTCAAGCGGATCGGCGACGGCGACACCGGCCCGAACACCGGCGGCATGGGCGCGTACTCGCCGTTGCCGGCGTTCCCGGACGCCGACGTGCTCGTCGCGACAGGTCGCATCGAGCCGGTGCTCGAGCGAGCTCGCGCGGCGCGGCGCGCCGTTCGTCGGCGTGCCTGTTCGCCGGGCTGATGCTGACCGCCGACGGGCCGCGAGGTGCTCGAGTTCAACGCGCGCTTCGGCGACCCGGAGACGCAGGTGCTGATGCCACGGCTCGACGGCGACCTGCTCGCAGCTGCTCGTCTGCGTGCGCCGTCGGCGACCTCGCCGGCGCGTCCGCTGAGCCGCGTCCGACGACGCTGCCGTCACCGTCGTGCTCGCCGCGCGCGACTATCCGGCGCGGAGCGACTACGCGGCGCCGCCGATCGACGGGATCGACGGACGCGGAGGCGACCGGCGCGCTCGTCTTCCACGCCGGCACGGCGCGTGCGCGACGGCACGGTGGTCACGAACGGCGGCCGAATCCTCTCCGTGACGGCGCCGGCGCCGACGGTCGCCGAGGCGCGCGACCGCGCGTACGCGGCGCGTCGACCGGATCTCATTCGACGGCGCGCGGTACCGGCGCGACATCGCCGCGTGGCTGACGACCGTCGTCGGGATCCTCGTCGGCTCCGAGTCCGACCGCGAGCGCATGCAGGCGGCGCTGGACGAGCTCGACGCGCGCGGGATCGGCTAGGAGTTCGAGGTGCGCTCGGCGCACCGCGACGCCGGACGCGGTCGCCGAGTACGCGCGGACCGCGCGCGAGCGCGGGCTGAAGGTGCTGATCTGCGGCGCCGGCCTCGCCGCGGCGCTGCCCGGGCGTCGTCGCCGCGCACACCGACCTGCCGGTGATCGGCGTGCCGCTGCGCTCGTCGATGTAGCGTGCTCGACGGGCTCGACGCGCTGCTCTCGATCGTGCAGATGCCGCCGGGCGTGCCGGTCGCGTCCGTCGGCGTCGACAACGCGAAGAACGCCGCCGTGCTCGCCGCGCGCATCCTCGCGCTGGCTGATCCGGCTGACGCTGCGGTGCTCGCACGCGTCGTGCGACCGAGCGGGGAGCGGAAAAGTGGGGCTAGGTCGCGCGCGAGCGCGCGTACGTCGCGCATCTGGACGCGAGTAACGGACGCCACGCACGGCGTGCGTCGCCAGCGCGCCGTACCCGGTCGATGCACGCGGTGAGCGAGCTCGCGTCGAGCTACCGCCGCGCTCGTCGAGATCGACTCCGTCAACCCGGACTGATTCCCGGCGCGGCCGGCGAGACCGAGATCGCCGGCACGTCGTCGAGTGGCTCGCGCGCGCCGGGCTCGACGGCGTCGTCGAGCGCATGCGCGCCGCCGTCGGTGATCGCGACGGCGCGCGGAAGCGGCGGCGGCCGGACGCTGCTCCTGAACGCGCACCTCGACACCGTCGGCACCGAGGCGATGGACGCGCCGTTCGACGCGCGCGTCGAGGACGGCCGCCTGTACGGCCGCGGCTCCTACGACATGAAGGGCGCGCTGGCCGCGGCGATGCTCGCCGCGGCCGACGGCGCGCGCCTCGGCCTGCCGGGCGACGTCGTCCTGACGGCGGTCGCCGACGAGGAGGTCGCGTCGGTCGGCACCGAGGAGGTGCTCGAGCACGTGCGCGCGGACGCGGCGATCGTCTGCGAGCCGACCGAGCTCCAGGTCGCGGTCGCCCACCGCGGGTTCGCGGGCTTCGAGATCGAGACGGCGGCGTCGCCGCACACGGCTCGCGTCCGGACCTCGGCGTCGACGCGATCGCGAAGATGGGCCCCGTGCTCGTCGCGCTGGAGCAGCTGGACGAGCGTCTGCAAGCGGGCGCCGGCACCCGCTCGTCGGCACGGCTCGCTGCACGCCTCGCTGATCGAGGGCGGGCAGGAGTTCTCCAGCTATCCGGAGCGCTGCCTGCTCACCGGCGAGCGCCGCACGCTCCCGGGCGAGACGATCGCCGAGGTCGAGCGCGAGCTGCGCGCAGCCGCCGGCGACGCGCGAGGTGCGGGCTGACGTCTCGCCGCGAGCCGTTCGAGGTCGACGAGAAGCACGAGCTCGTCCGCACGGTCGGTCAGGCGGCCGGTGCGCACGGCGTCGTCGGCGTGCCGTTCTGGACGGACGCGGCGCTCGTGGCGGCCGCCGGCATCCCGACGGTGCTGTTCGGGCCTGCCGGCGAGGGCGCGCATGCCGCGGTCGAGTGGGTCGACGTCGGCTCGCTCGAGCGCTGCCGCGAGGTCTACGTGGCGGTCGCGAGCGGCCATCTGCGGGTGACCGCCTGACCCGGCTCTAGACTCTCCGTAGTGATCGCCCGCTACTGCCGCCCCGAGATGGCCAGGATCTGGTCGGAGGAGGGCAAGCTGGCGCGCTGGCTCGACGTCGAGCTCGCGGCGCTCGACGGCTGGGCCGAGGTCGGCGCGGTGCCCGGCCGACGACGTCGGCCGCGATCCGCGCGAACGCCAGCGACCCCGACCGCCGAGCGCGTCGCCGAGATCGAGGAGACGACCGACCACGACCTCGCCGCGTTCGTCGACGCGGTCGCCGAGCAACTCGGACCGGAGGGACGCTGGGTGCATTACGGGCTCACCTCGTCGGACGTCGTCGACACCGCCCTCGCGCTGCAGCTGCGCGACGCCGGCGAGCTCGTGCTGCGCGGTATCGACCGCGCGCTCGCCGCGGTCGTCGCGGCGCGCCGAGGAGCACCGCCGCACGATCTGCATCGGCCGCTCGCACGGCATCCACGCCGAGCCGACGACGTTCGGCTGGAAGCTCGCCGGCTGGGCGTTCGAGCTCGACCGGGCGCGCGCCCGGCTCGAGCGCGCGCTCGAGCAGTGCCGCGTCGGCCAGCTGTCGGGGACGGTCGGCACCTACGCCGCGATCGACCCGGAGGTGGAGCGGATCGCGTGCGAGCGTCTCGGTCTCGAGCCCGACCCGGTGTCGACGCAGGTGATCGCGCGCGACCGGCACGCCGAGCTGCTGGCGGCGCTCGCCCTCTGCGCCACGTCGCTGGACCGATTCGCGACCGAGATCCGCCACCTTGCCCGCACCGAGGTGCGCGAGGTCGAGGAGCCGTTCGCGGCGCGGCATGAAGGGATCGTCCGCGATGCCGCACAAGCGCAACCCGAAGGTCGCGGAGCGCATCTCGGGGCTCGCGCGCGTCGTCCGCGCCGCGTGCAGTCGTCGGCTTCGAGAACGTCCCGCTCTGGCACGAGCGCGACATCTCGCACTCCTCCGCCGAGCGGATCGTCATCCCCGACGCGTTCCTCGCGCTCGACTACATGCTCGACCGCTTCGCGTGGATCGTCGACGGCCTCGTCGTCTATCCGGAGCGGATGGAGCGCAACCTCTGGGCCTCGCCACGGCCTCTTCTTCTCGCACCGCCTGCTGCTCGCGCTCGTCGAGAGCGGCCTGGAGCGCGACGGACGCGTACCGCCTCGTGCAGCGCAACGCGATGCGCGCCTGGGACGAGGAGCGCGACTTCCGCGAGCTCGTCCGCGCCGACGCCGAGATCGCCGCGCACCTCGACGCGGGTGCGCTGGACGAGGTCTTCGACCTCGACGCGACGATCGCCCACCTAGACAGCGTCTTCGACCGTGTCCGCCGTCTCGTCCCCAAGGAGGAAGCCCGTCCATGCCTGAAGCTGCGACGCACGTCGCCAGCGGGAAAGTCCGCGAGCTCTACGCCCTCGACGACGAGCGCCTGCTGCTCGTCGCCAGCGACCGCATCTCGACCTTCGACGTCGATCCTGCCGACCGAGATCCCCGACAAGGGACGCGTGCTCACCGGCCTCTCCGGCTTCTGGTTCGCGCGCACGAGCGGGCTCGTGCCGAACCACCTGCTCGCGCTGCGCGAGGACGGCCGCTCGACCGAGTGCCGCCGGCTCGAGATGCTGCCGATCGAATGCGTCGGTGCGCGGCTACCTCGCGGGCTCGGGCTGGAAGGACTACCTCGCGAGCGGCGAGGTGTGCGGCCATCGAGCTGCCGGAGGGGCTGGTCGAGTCGCAGCAGCTGCCGCGGCCATCGATCCCTTCGATCGAAATCATCCCGGCCGGCCCTGGGCCAGTCCCTCGCACGGGCTGGACTCCGCCACGGGCGAGGAAATGGTCGCTGCCATGAACAGTGTCGGCGTCGACGGCGCGATCATGGTGTCGTCGTTCAGCGCCTATGAGTACGATCCGAGCTACGCGCTCGAGGTGTACAACACCTATCCGGAGAAATTCCGGGTCGTGACGCCGGTCGACGCGACCGATCCGGCGATCGACGATGTGGTGGCGAAATGGGCGGCGACGCAAGGCGCGCGCGGCATTCGCATCCGCATGCGCGAAGGCCTGCCGATGGACGCCGACCATCCCGGTCTGAACCGCGCTTTCGCCGCCGCCGCCAAACATGGGTTGCCGGTCAATTTGCTTTGCTGGGGCATCCTGGACAAAGGCCTGCCGCACATCCAGCGACACCCCGACACGGTCATCGTGATCGACCATCTCGGTCTGCTGCAACCCGCTCGTCCGCCGGTTCCGGCCGACGTCTGGGCCGATCTGCCGAAGCTGCTCGCGTTGGCTCAATACGCGAACGTAAGGGTGAAGATCAGCGGCGCCTGCACGATGTCGCACCAACCCTTTCCGTACGACGACATCTGGGATCCGGTGCTGCGAGTCATCGATGCGTTCGGGCTGGATCGTTGCATGTGGGGCACCGACTGGACGCGGGCGATCGGCATGCTGACCTATGAGCAGGGCGTCGCGCCGTTCCGCGATACCAAACGTCTGTCCGAGAGCGACAAGGCGGCGCTCATGGGCGGAACATTGCAGAAAGTCTACAAATGGTAACGCGATCGCGGCGATCCGGCCACGTCACACTCTGATGGAATAGCTCAGGAACCGCATGGCGCTGCTCATCGTTGATCTCGACAAACATATCGGCAACGCCAAGGCGTGGCGCGACACGTTCGCGGAACAGCTTCCCGATCTGGAGATCCGCATCTGGCCTGATGCGGGAGACCTGGCGGATATCGAATACCTCGCCTTCATGCATCCCGATTTCGATACGCTTCCCGCCTTTCCGAATTTGAAGGCGATGTTCAGCCGCTCGGCCGGGGTCGAGTCCTTCGTCAACCATCCAAGGCTGCCGAAGGTCCCGCTCGGCAAGATGGAGCCGCCGGGCGGCGATCCGATGATGACGGAATACGTCGTCATGCACGTGCTGCGTTTTCATCGCGACATGCCCGGCTATCAGGCGGCTCAGGCCAATCGGGAGTGGCGCCGGACGACGATCGTGCGGCCCGAGCAACGGCGTGTCGGCTTTCTCGGCTTCGGCATGATGGCAAAGGCGCCGGCGCTGGTGTTGAAGTCGCTCGGCTTCCAGGTCTCGGCCTGGGTGCGCATCAGCGGGACGAAGCCGAGATTCCGATTTTTCATGGCCCCGACCAGCTCGAGCCATTTCTTCGCCAGACCGACATCGCGGTCTGCCTGTTGCCGCTGACGAGGGAAACCGAGGGCATCTTCTGCGCGCGCACCTTTGCCATGATGCCGCGCGGGGCGATGCTGGTGAATGTCGGGCGCGGCAAGCATGTGGTGGATGAGGATCTGATCGACGCGCTCGATTCGGGGCAGTTGTCCTACGCCGCGTTGGACGCGCTGTGGCCCGAGCCCCTGCCGCCGGAAAGCCCGCTCTGGCTGCACCCCAAGGTGACCGTGATGCCGCACGTGGCGCGGCGGCCGACCGTTGCTCAACTCGTGACGGAGATTGCCGCGAATATCCGCAGCCTCGAGGCCGGCGGGCGGCCTTTGCAGGAATCGACATCACGGCGGGATATTAGGGCCTCTGCGACGATCGAGGCGGCTCGTGCCGCCGAGGCAGGCAAGGGACCCGCGGTTGTGGCCGGCGAGGTGAAGGGCCTTGCGACCCACACCAGGGGAGCAGCCGAGCGGGTCCACCAGCGCATCGTCGCCATCCGGACATCGACGCACCAGGTCGGAATTTATGGCGTGAACGCGGCAATCAAGCGGGTGCGGGACGCAACAGGTCACCATGCCGATCGAGCAGCAGCAGTGCCCTGCAGGCGATGGCGTACCTGTCGGAGGTTGCCGACGAAACCAGCGGGGCAAGCCGATCGGTGCTGAGCGCCGCAGATGAGCGCGCCGCCAGATCGTGACGTTGCGAGGAAGTTAATCATTTCCTTGAGGCCACTGGACACGCCGGCCAGGAACCAGGCTTCCACGCGCGTGCCCGGCAACGGTTCCAGCGCAGGGCAACGGATTATTTCGACCTGCACCGTCGCACACATGCCGGTCGAAATGAAATCTGCGAATCCCCGCAAACATCATGTAACGTTCTTTGCGTTGCCACCGCCCCTGAACAAAGTGGTCCAAGGAAGCTGGAATGGCAGCCTCAATGAACGAACGTCCCGTTCTGACGCCGGCACCCGTGGCCGCCCTCTTGTGGCCGCCGTCATCGTGTCCGTTGCCGCGCTCGCCGCAACGCCTGTCTCGGCAGGACCGCCATTTGTCACAGATGACACTGACACGCCTGACAAGGGGCATTTCGAGATCAATCTGGCGGCGCAATATACCCGCTTCAACGGTGGTTCCACGGCAACATACCGAGCCTCGAGGTGGACTACGGCGTGCTCAGCAATCTGGAAGCGACAATCGTGGTACCGCATGGGTCTGTCGCAGGTCAGCGGGGTCGGTACCAATGTCGGCTTCGGCGACGTCGAGCGAGCCTAAGTACCGCTTCATCGAGGAGGATGCCTGGGGCTGGCGGCCGGCGATAGCGATCGCGCCGCAGATCAACCTGCCCAGTGGCAGCGAGCCGAGGGGCCTCGGCGCCGGCCGCGTCACAGGCTTCATTCCGATCTGGCGCGAAGGATTTCAATCAGTGGACCGTGTTCGGCGGCGGCGGCCTCAATATCAATACCGGTCCGGACCAAAAGAACTGGTGGTTCTCGGGCGTCGCGGTGCTGCGTGAGCTTAAGTCCGTACTGGACGGTGGGCGGCGAAGTTTACTACAGCTCGCCGGACGCAACCGGCGTGAAACATACAATGGGTTTTAATCTCGGCTTTATCTACAACATCAACGACATCTACCACGTCCTGTTCTCGGCCGGCAGAAATCTGATCAATGCCAGAGATACCAACCAGTTCTCCACATATATCGGTATGCAGTTCAACTTCTGACCGGCGCTTCGCTTCCAATAGTGACGGCGGGCGCCGGCGGCCGCGGAATGCGATAGACCTACGGGGTGGGCCCGAGCCCGCTCCAGCGCCTCGAACGTGCCGAGGCGGGACCCGCGCGACCAGCCCGCGACTTTGCAGATCCTGTCGTCGCTTTACGCGGCTCGCGTCTCGGCCCGCCTGCGGCGGTCATCGCAAGAAGGCCGAACTCCGGCGAGCGATACTCGTTCCTGTCGATCAACGAATACATCGTTTCCAAAGATGGAATTGTATCAGGCTGCACGATCCAGCATGTAGGACCAAGTGTGGACGACAGGCTGATGATTGATGAGGTCGATCGCGGCCATGATGCGATCCTTGAGTTCTTGCTTGGATGCGACACGGATGTGGCGCAGCACCGAGCGGGTGAGCTTGGAGAAGAAACCTTCGACGAGGTTGAGCCAGGAACCGTGCGTCGGTGTGAAGACAAACTCGAAGCGCCCTAATCGCTGAGCAGCGAGCCAGCCGCGCGTCTCTTTGGAGATGTGCGCGGAGTGATTGTCGAGGATCACCTTGATCGCGGTATGAGTTGGGTAGGCACCATCAAGGAGCTTGAGAAACTCGATGAACTCGCGGCTCCGGTGGCGATCCTTGACGAGGGCGTGGACCTTTCCGGTGAGCAGATCGATGCCAGCCAGCAAGCTGACGGTACCATGGCGCTTGTATTCATGATCGCGGGCGACAGTCGGGTGAATGCCGGGTACAGGCGGCAAGTCCGGTGCCGTTACGCCGATCGCCTGCATGCCCGGCTTCTCGTCGTAGGACACGATCGCGACCGCGTCGGCCGACTTCGCTCGCTTCTTCAGCAACTTGACCTCGCGATAGACGCATAGCACCTCGGCCATTTTCTCCGCGAACGCGGGATCGCGGCGTTCCAGGTAGTAGCGCACCTTCTGCGGCTTCACCTCGCCAGCATCGAGTATCTTGCAGACGGTTCCTTGCGCCAGATCGGCGAGGCAGACGTGCCCGGCCGCCGGCCCGTGCTGGCGCGCGTGCTTCGCCAGCAGCCGCGTCGTCCACACTTCGTGCGGATAACCCAACTCCTTGGCCTTGCGGCAGGCCAGATCGATCAGCCACGCCCGCGCTTCTTGTGTGATCACTGGCTCCCGGCCTGGTCGTGCCCTGTCCTCCAGCGCGGCCAGCGCACCGTCCGTCATCGCCCGCGCCACGCAGCGCTGCACCGTCTGATGGTGCACACCCAAAGCAACGCCAACTGCGAAGAACGACGGATCTTCCCGGTACCCCAACAGCATTCGGGCTCGGCAAACCCGCCCCGCGGGCTCCGTCCGCGAACGCGAGATGATCTCCAGTTCCGCCAGCTCTTCCTCTCCAATCGCCAGATCGCTGACCCGCCGCGGCGCAGCCATGACAAATGCCCTTGCCCTTCAACCTCCCAGGATCCCTCGGGCCTACCATATGTCCCGCTGCGGTTGGAATCCGCTACAACTGATTGATTTCAAGGAATTGCGGACCAGTCCGGTCCCCGGAGGTGGCCTCTCAAGCAAAAGGGCCACTGCCCTCTTTAGAAAGCCGTTGACAACTGCCAACATGTTGTGATTTTGTCATTACCTGCACGTTATTCAAGCGGTATGCACCGACGAAGCGATGGTCCAGCGGAGTGGCAGCGAGTTCCAATTGGCCCTGGTCGCCCTGACAGGTCGACATCGGCAGCCAGATGGCCGCTCTGGCATCTGGCCGCGGAAGGCGTGGCTGCCGCCCCACGGGTTTTTCGCACCGAGGCGGTGACCTGGTTCACAGCGATAGGGCCGGTATTGCTGTCCTATCGCCGACAAGTGGGAGGTGTGAACACGTGACGCGAGCCACAGCGTTGCTCACAATACGCATCATCGAAGGTGCCGACGTTCGCGGGTATTATCTTGCGCGGCTGGCCAGGCTGGTCTGCGCCTGCGGGCTGTTTCTCGCACTGGCAGCCGGCTCGTCCGGCGCCTGGGCTTTCGATCTCGGCGGCTTCAAGGCGCGTGCAGAGACTACGTTGGCAGAATAATGCCAAGCGACTGGCAGACAGCAATGCTACTCTGGCCCGCCTGGACGAGATGATCGCGATCGGCACTGTCGGAATGAGGCAATACGGCGTGCATCATCCGAAATATGCCAGGCTCATGGACGCCGCGATTGCCGATATGCCGACGATGAAGGGAATGACCGACGTCCAGATCGAAGAGAAGTGGGGCGAGACAGGCACCGGCGGCGATGCTGTTGGCGTGCCTTGAAGTCCCTCGGCGAAAACAGTGAGCAGCGGGCTTATCTTGAGTTGGTGGTGGGTCCGGCGACCCAGTACATCCTCATCAAGAAGTGGCAATCGGCAAAGCGGGCCCAATGGCTTGAGCAAGCCAGGGACGAGGCCGTCGAGCTGCTGAAGCACCTGGAGAGCCATTCAGGCCGAATAGCGCGTAACAAAGAACGGCGGCTGTAGCGCACGGGGGAGAATGTCGTGGAACAAATCGTCTTGGGTTGTTTGCGTCTTCGCACCGTGGTCGTCGCGGTCGCGGCCGTCCTGGTGGCCGCGGGCGTCTGGCAAATGCGCCAGATGCCCCTGGATGTCGTGCCGGAGTTCTCGCCGCTGACACTGCAAGTGAGGACCGAGGCGCTCGGGCTGTCGGCGGCGGAAGTGGAGTCGTTGATCACGGTTCCGCTCGAGGCCGATCTGCTGATCGGCGTGCCATGGCTCAAGTCCATTGAATTCGGAGTCGATACCGGGCGTCTCGTCGATCGACCTGTTGTTCGAGCCGGGAACCGACCTCATGCGCGCCCGGCAGATGGTCAACGAGCGTATGACACAGGCGCGTGCGCTGCCGAACGTATCGACCCCGCCGACGTTGCTGCAGCCGGTCGCGACGGCAAACCGCATCATGAATATCGGACTGAGTTCCAAGTCCGTCTCGCTGATCGATATGTCGGTGCAGGCGCAGTGGACCATCGTGCCGCGGCTGACCGGCGTGCCCGGTGTCGCCAATGTATCGATCTGGGGACAGCGCAATCGGCAGGTCCAGGTACTGGTGGACCCCGCGAGGCTGCACGACAAAGGCGTCACGCTCGACCAGATCGTCAAGACGGCGGGTGAGGCCGTCTGGGCGTCGCCGCTGACCTATCTGAACTCGTCGACGCCCGGCGCGGGCGGCTTCATCGACACGCCGAACCAGAGACTCAACGTACGCCACGTTTTTCCCATCACGGCGGCCGAGGACTTCGCCAACATTCCCGTCGTCGGGACATCGCTCGCCTTGCGCGAGGTCGCCGACGTGGTCGAGGCGCATCAGCCGCTGATCGGCGACGCCATCCTCAAGGATGGCCCCGGCCTGCTGCTGGTGGTCGAGAAATACCCCGGGTTCAACACCGTGGAGGTAACCCAGGGGGTGGAGGCCGCGCTTGCCGAACTTCGCTCAGGCATGACCGGGATCGATATCGACACCACGATCTATCGGCCGGCGAGCTTCATCGAGCGGGCGACCGGCAACCTGTCCAGCGCGATTATCATCGCCGCCGTCCTCGCGGTCGTCGCGCTCGTCGCGCTTCTCGGCAGTTGGCGCGCGACCCTGGTGGCGGCGGCGTCCATCACGACGTCGCTGGCCGCCGCTTTTCTGGTGTTCTACCTGCGCGGCGTCGACTTCAACATGATGGTGGTCGCGGGCCTGCTGATGGCGATCGCCGTGGTGGTCGATGACGCCATCGTCGATGCCGACAATATCCGGCGGCGCCTGCGCGAGGCCGGCGACGGCGACAGCCAGGCCGATCTGGCGCATCATTGCCAGCGCCTCGATCGAAATCCGTGGACCGATGCTCTACGCCACGTTGATCATCGTGATCGCGGTGGCTCCGCTCCTGCTGATGCAGGGACTGTCGGCCGCATTCTTTCGACCTCTCGCGATGTCCTACATCATTGCCGTGGTGGTCTCCCTGGTGGTCGCGACGACGGTCACGCCGGCTCTGGCCATGTTGCTGTCGCCGCGGGTGCCGGTGGCGCGGCCAGGCGGGTCCGCATTCATGGGCGGACTTCAGCGGCTCTACGGCCGGCTGGCCGGCTCGGCGATCCGCTCGCCGGTTGCCGCCTGGGCATTCGTCGCGGGCGGGGTCCTGGTGGCGATCCTGGTCTGGTCGCAGCTGGAACGCTCGCTGATCCCGTCCTTCAAGGAAACCGACGTGTTCGTCGAGGTGCAGGCGCCGCCTGGCACGTCCTTGCAGGCGATGGATCGCATCACCGCGGCGCTGATCCACGATCTGCGCGCGGTTCCCGGGGTGCGCAACGCGGCCGCGCAAATCGGCCGCGCACTGCTGTCGCACGAGTACGGCCGACGTGAATTCGGCCGAGGTCTGGGTCAGCCTGGATCCCAAGGCCGACTACGAGGCCACGCTGGCCGCCATGCGGACGGTCGTCAGCGCCCAACCCGGCATCAGCGGCGAGGTGCAGACCTTCCTTTCCAAGAGGATGCGCGAGAGCCTGACCGGCGAGGATGAGGCGATCTCTGTCCGCATCTACGGCCAGGATCTGGGTATTCTTCGCGCCAAGGCCGAGGAGATCCGGCAGACTCTCGGCGAAGATCGAGGGCATCAAGAACCCGAAGGTCGAGCAGCAGGCCGAGCAGCAGGCGATCGATGTCGAGGTCGATCTGGAGAAGGCCCGGGCCTATGGCCTCAAGCCCGGTGACGTACGCCGCGCCGCGTCGGCGCTGATCGGCGGCATCACGGTGGGCAGCCTGTTCCAGGAGCAGAAGGTGTTCGACGTGGTGGTCTGGGGACGTCCGGACATCCGCAAGAACCTCAACGATGTCCAGAACCTCCTGATCGATACCGAGTCCGGCGCGCAGGTGCGCCTCGGCGATGTCGCCCGCGTCGGCATTGCGTGCCGACCCCAGCGTGATCCATCGGCAGGACGCTTCGCGGCGGATCGACGTCGAGGCCGAGGTCAGCGGGCGCTCCCTGGGTGCCGTGACCGAGGAGGTCAGGCGTCGCATCAAGGAAGGCGCGTTTCCGTTCGAGTACCATGCGGAGGTGCTCGGCGAGCATGTCGAGCGGAAGGCTGCGCTGGGGTCGCTGTACAGCTATCTGGTTGCGGCCGCGATCGTGATCGTCCTGCTGCTGCAGGCCGCCCTGGGAAGCTGGCGTCTGGCCGGCCTCGTCATCGTCGGCATGCCGGTGGCGGCGCTCGGCGGCTTCGTCTCTGCGTATCTCGGCGGCGGCGTGCTTTCGCTCGGCTCGTTCCTGGGACTTGTCGCGGTTCTCGGCCTGGCCGTGCGCAATGGGATCATGCTGATCAGGCACATCCAGGATCTCGAACAGCAGGAAGCGGCGCACGACAGCAGCCTGGTGTTGCGCGGCGACGGGCGAGCGGCTTCCCGCCGTCGTTGCCACCGCCATCACCATCGGCCTGGTCGTCCTGCCGTTCGTTGCGATCGGCAACGTCGCGGGGCTGGAAATCCTGCATCCGGCGGCGGTGGCGATCCTTGGCGGCCTTGTCACTTCGACAATTCTTACGCTGTTCGTGATCCCGGCCCTGTATCCGCGATTTGCGGCCAAGGCTGCAGCCGAGACCGCGGTCGTTGGCTGCCGGAGGTCGCATGAACGCGCTGCTCCGCAGGAACAGGGAGGAGTACTGGCCATGTGGCACCTGAACGCGGCGCGCTGTCGCCGTGGCACTGATAGCCGTGGGCTCGCAATTCGGCGGCGCCGGCGGCGCGTGGCCGACTCGCCGGCTCCGCCGATCGCGGAGACCCAGGCGACAATCAAGCGCGTCGGATTTGGCATAAGCCGCATCACATTGCGGCCGAAGGCGGCCAGCAGGCTCGACATCCAGACCGGCTGAAATCCGCGAAGATCCGATCGGGCCAGAAGATCGCGCCGTTCTCGTCGATCATCTACGACCTCGACGGCGATGCCTGGGTGTACACGGTGCCGGCGCCGCTGACCTTCGTCCGCGAGGGCGTCGTGGTCGAGCGGATAAAGGGTGACGACGCCTACCTCAAGGAAGGTCCGCCGGCCGGAACGCAGGTCGTGACGGTGGGAGTGCCCGAACTGTACGGGACAGAAGTGGGCGTAAACGGCGAATAGCAGTTCGGGGGATACCAGTCCATGATCCGGTGGATCGTCGGAACAAGCCTGCGTTTTCGCTTCATCGTCGTAGCGCTCGGCCTCGGCCTGACCTATTTCGGCGCCCAGCGGCTGAAGGACATTCCGATCGATGTCTTTCCGGAATTCGCGCCGGCAAGAGTGGAGGTCCAGACGCTCTGCCTCGGGCTTTCGCCGGCCGAGGTGGAGGAGCAGGTCACGGTGCCGATCGAGAATGCGATGAACGGCGTGCCGGGTGTCGAGATCCTGCGATCGAGTTCGGTTCCGCAGCTTTCTTCCGTCATCGGCGATCTTCGAGCGTGGCGCTGACGAATTGGCGGCGCGGCAGCTGGTGACGGAGCGCGTCGCCATCGCGACGCGCGGCATGCCGACCTGGGCGGCCCCGCCGGTCATGATGCCGCCGGTGTCGTCGACCAGCCGGGTCATGAAGATCGGCGTCACGTCGAAGAACAGGTCCATGATGGACCTCTCGATGCTCGCCTACTGGAAGATCAGGGCGCGGCTGCTCGGCCGTTCCCGGCGTGGCCAATGTCCCGATCTGGGGCGAGCAGCTGAAGATGCTTCAGGTGCAGGTGGATCCGGACGAGCTGGCAAAGCTCGACCTGACCCTCGACCATGTCATGGAAACGACGTCGGACGCGCTGGAGGTGGGGCTGCTGCGCTATTCCGGCGGCGCGCATATCGGCACGGGCGGCTTCATCGACACCGCCGAGCAAGCGGTTTCCCATTCATCATATCCTGTCGAGCACGACCCCGGAGACGCTCGCTCAGGTTCCCGTCGCCAAGCGCGACGGCAAGCAGCTCGTTCTCGGCGATGTGGCCGAACTCGCGTGGGGCCCGCAGGGAATGGTCGGCGATGCGGTCATCAACGACGGCCCCGGGCTCATGCTGATCGTCGAGAAATACCCGTGGGGCAACACGCTGGAGGTGACCCGCGCGGTCGAGGCGGCGCTGGAGCGAGATGAAGCCTGGCCTGCCCGACGTGGAGATCGATACCAAGATCTTTCGCCCGGCGGAATACATCGCCGCGTCCATCGACAACCTGTCCCGCGCACTGATTCTGGGCTGCATTCTCGTCGTCGTCGTGGTTTTCGCCTTCCTTTACGAATGGCGTACGGCGCTGATCTGCATCGTGGCCATGCCGCTGTCGCTGCTGGCGGCCGTGCTCGTGCTCTACTGGAGCGGCTCGACACTCAACACGATGGTGCTGGCGGGCTTCGTGATCGCGCTTGGCGTCGTGGTCGACGACGCGATCCTCGACGTCGAGAACATCATGCGGCGCCTCCGCGAGCGCCGCGCCGCGGGCGATACGCAATCCACCGCCCGCATCATCCTCGAAGCGTCGCTCGAAGTGCGGAATCCGATCTTCTACGCGACGCTGATCGTCGTGATTGCCGTCGTCCCGGTGTTCTTCATGCAGGCGCTGTCGGGCGCGTTCTTCAAGCCGCTCATTTTCGCCTATGTGACGGCGATCCTCGCGTCGCTGGTTGTCGCGGTGACGATCACGCCGGTGCTGTGCCTGTTCCTGCTGCGCAACGCCTCGCTTGCCGGCAAGGTATCGCCGCTGTCCGAATGGCTGGGGCGCATCTACGTTCGGGTGCTCGCCCGGACGATCGAACACGCCGGCTGCGGCCTACGTCACCGTCGCGGTCATCACGCTGGCTGGCGTCGCGGCCTGGCCGTTCCTGGGGTATTCGCTGCTGCCGCCGTTCAAGGAGCGGGATTTCCTGATCCACTGGATCACCGATCCCAGCACGTCGCACCCGGAAATGCTCCGCATCACCAAGCTGGTCAGCAAGGAGCTGCGCGCGATCCCAGGGGTTCGCAACTTCGGCGCGCATATCGGTCAGGCCTTCCTGGCGGACGAGATCGTCGGCGTGGCCAACGGCGAGAACTGGATCAGCATCGATCCCAAGGTCGACTACGACAAGACGATTGCCGCCATCAAGGAGGTGGTTGACGGCTATCCCGGCCTGTATCGCGGCGTGGAGACCTACCTGGATGAACGGATCGAGGAGGTGCTGACAGGGGAGAGCGAACCCATCGTCGTCCGCATCTTCGGTTCCGATCTGGACGGTCCTGCGGCGAACAGGCGGAAGGTGGTGCGGCAGGCCTTGACCGCGCATCAAGGGAATCGCCGAGGTCAAGAAGGACATCAATGTCGATGTGCCCCACATCCAGGTCACGGAGAAGCCCGCTGAAGCGCTGCGCTACGGGCTCAAGCCGGGGGATGTGCGGCGCGCATCGGCCGTCCTGATGGCGGGCGAGGAAGTCGGCGACATCTTCTCTGGCGGGCGGACCTACGATGTGCAGGTTTGGACAACGCCCGAGTGGCGCCACAGCCTCACCTCGGTCGAACAGATGCTGATCGATACACCCACAGGCAAGCGGGTCCGTCTGAACGAGGTGGCCGATGTCCAGATCATGCCGACGCCGAACGTCATCAAGCGCGAGGGCGGGTCCCGGCGCATAGACGTTCAGGCCGGAGTCGAGGGCCGTGATCTTGGGGCGGTCGCGCAGAGACGTGCAGCGGCGTCTGGAGACGATGAAGTTCCCGCTCGGTTACCATGCGATCCTGCAGGGGGCATACGTCGAGCTGCAGGTCGGCGCAGGCGAACCTGCAGGTGTTCGCCGTCCTTGCGCTGGCGGGGATCTTCCTGCTGCTGCAGCTGTCGTTCCGAAGCTGGCGGCTCGCAATCCTGAGCTTCCTGACATTGCCTTCGGCTTTGGTCGGTGGCGTGCTGGCCGCCTTCGCTGCAGGCGGCGTCATCACGTTGGGCTCGCTCGTGGGCTTCCTTTCGGTGCTGGGTATCGCCGCGCGAAACGGCATCATGATGATCAATCACTTCCAGCACCTGGAGCGTTACGAGGACGAGACCTTCGGCATAGAGCCTCGTGCTGCGTGGGGCGCGCGAACGGCTGCGGCCCATTCTGATGACGACGGGCGCTACCGCCTTCGCGATCTTGCCGTTGGTGATCTACGGCAACCTGCCGGGGCATGAGATCGAGTATCCGATGGCTGTCGTGATCCTCGGCGGCCTGGTGACTTCGACCTTGCTCAATCTGTTCGTCGTCCCGGCGCTCTATCTGCGCTTCGGTGCCGGCTCAGGCGCAAGCTCGAGACGATTGGCGCGCCGCGAACTGACTGCCACTGCGCATGACTGCGCAGGCTGACAGGATCCGATGATGATAAAGACCGCGTGGCTCTCCGCTGCTGGCCCTGTCTGGTCATATGGCACGGCGCCGCCTGGGCCGGCGGAGAAGTTCGAAAGCGTCGCGGTATATCTCGAGCAGACGGTCGAAGACGAGGATTGCGAGATCACATTCGAGGCCATCAGCGGCACCGCCGGACTGGCGGCGCTGAAGGTGGTTGCGCCCGATGGCCGCACCGTCATCGACTTCAAGGCCGCGGATTCCAAGCTCGGAATGCGGCACCTCACTCTTGGAATCGCCGGAACCGAAGAACGACGGCAGGCTGCAGGCGGACTTCCCGGCCGGTGTCTACAAGTTCACCGGTACCAGCACGGCCGGCGCGACGCTTCAGGGCGAGGCGACACTCAGCCACAGAATTCCCGGCGTCACGCGCATCGTGCGCCCGCGGCCTGAGGAAAAGAACGTGCCGATCACCGGCCTGCAGGTCAGGTGGAATGCGGTCAAGGACGCCGCGGCGTTCATCCTGGTGATCGAGCACGAGAAGACCGGCCGCGAAGTCAAGGCAAACCTGCTCGGCCAGCGCGACAACGTTCACGGTGTCCGATGGCTTCCTGGCCCCCGGTCTTGAATACAAGCTCGCGATCGGCACCGTGGCGAAGGATG
>CAWJZQ010000006.1:0-53804 GCA_963847415.1 uncultured Thermoleophilia bacterium
TTCAGCGTCGACGGGTCGATCCCGTCGAGCGGCCCGAGGGCCTTCGCGTGCATGTCGTGCGCGAGTCGCACGCCCTCGGCGTGGAAGCCGCGCTTGTACATGACGACGGTCGTCGCGTAGTCCTGCCGCTTCGCGTTTCCGGTGCCCGGGATGCGATAGCCACGGTCCGAGAGCCTGCTTGCCGCGGCAGACGCGGCGCCGTTGCGGCCGTTCCCGTTCAGGACGAACACCTTCGTCTCCGAGCGCATGAGCTTCGGCAGGCCGATCGGCGCCTGCTTCGGGAAACACGGGCTTGGCCGCGGCTTGGCCGGCGCGAACGCGGTCGCGGCGGCATGGCGCTGCATCGCGTGCGAGAGCGGCTTCGCGAGCAGCAGAAACGCTGCGCCGAGGAGCAGCACGAGCTCCACGGCTGCGACGAGGCTGGCGGCGATCGTCGCGGTCCGCCAGGGGCGGATCAGCGCCTCGGGTGCCTGGAGCGGTGCGTCCACGGGACGCCTTGTTTCGTTACGCCGCGGCGCGCTCCTCCATCCACGCCCACGTGCGCGCCATGCCCTCGCCGAGCGGGACGGCGGCGCGCCAGCCCGAGCTCGCGCTCGATGCGCCGACGTCGAGCACCGAGCGGTGCACGTCGCCGAGGCGCGCCTCCTCGAAGCGCGGCGCGCTCGACGCCGGCGACCTCCGCGGCCGCTTCGTGCAGTTGCGCGACCGTCGTGGCCTCCCCGGTGCCGACGTTGTACGGGCCGCCGCTCTTGCCGACGCTCGCGAGCAGCGCGGCGACGACATCGTCGACGTAGACGAAGTCGCGGCCCTGCGTGCCGTCACCGAAGATCGTCGTCGGCTCGTCGCGCGCCATCCGCTCGAGGAAGATCGCGACGACGCCGCCCTCGAGCCCCGCGTCCTGCCGCGGGCCGTAGACGTTCGCGAAGCGCAGCGGCACGTGCGACGTGCCGTGAATGCGGTTCCAGCCGAGCAGGTACTCCTCGCCGCACTTCTTCGCGATCCCGTACGGCGAGAGGGGCAGGAACGGCGCGTCCTCGTTCGCGGGCACCGGGCACTCGCCGTAGCCGGCGCCGCCCGACGAGGAGAAGATCACCTGCGCGCCGGGCGACGCGCTCAGCACGTTGACCGTGCCGACGACGTTCACCGCCGCGTCGTACTCGGGGCGCTGCATCGACGTCTGCACGTCCGCCTGCGCGGCGAGATGGAAGACAACGTCCGCCTCCGCGCGGTACGGCTCGCGGATGTCGTGCTCGAGCAGCGTCGCCTCCGGATTGAGGACTCGCGCTTGCCCGTCGCGAAGTTGTCGACGACGACGACCTCGTCGCCGCGCGCCACGAGCGCGTCGACGAGGTTCGACCCGATGAAGCCTGCACCCCCCGTCACGACCGTCCGCATGGAGCCCGTAGATTAGGGCGAGCGCATGTTCGTGACGTTCGAGGGACTCGACTGGTCCGGCAAGAGCACGCAGGCGGGCCTCCTCGCCGACTGGCTGAGCGAGCAGGGGCGCACGTGCTGCTCACGCGCGAGCCGGGCGGGACGCCGGTCGCAGAGGCGGTGCGCGAGGTCGTCCTGCACGGTCACGACATGTCGCCTTGGGCCGAGGCGGCGCTGTACGCGGCCGCCCGCGCCGACCACGTCGAGCACGCGATCCGGCCCGCGCTCGAGCGCGGCGAGGACGTCGTCTGCGACCGCTACCTCGACTCGTCGGTCGCCTACCAGGGCGCGGGCGCGGGCTCGGCGAGGAGCGCGTGCGCGAGCTGAACCTGATGGTCACGCGCGGCCTGCTGCCCGACCGCACGTTCCTCGTCCTGCTCGACCCCGAGGCGGCGCGGCGGCGCGGCGCCGGCCGGCCGGACCGGATCGAGCGCGAGGGCGAGGACTTCTGGCGTCGCGTCGACGAGGGCTTCCGGGCGCTCGCGGCCGAGTTCCCGGAGCGGATCGTCGCGCTCGACGGCTCCGGCTCCCCCGACGAGATCGCGGAGGAGGTCCGTGAGCACGTTCGCGCGCTTCTCTGAGCATCCCGAGGCGGGGCGGCTGCTCGACGCCGCGCTGCGCGAAGGCCCCGCGCACGCCTACCTCTTCCACGGGCCCGCCGGCGTCGGCAAGCGCGAGGTCGCGCGCACGTTCGCGCGCGCGCTGCTCGGCACGACGCGCGCGGTGCACCCCGACCTGTACGAGCTCGACGCGCTCGGCGAGATGATCCGCATCGACGCGATCCGCGAGTTGCGCCGCGACCTGCACATGCGGCCGTTCGAGGCCGACCGGCGCGTCTACCTCCTGCATCGCGCGCACCTGATGAACGAGGACGCCGCCGACGCGCTGCTGAAGGACCTCGAGGAGCCGCCGAGCTACGCCGTGATCGTCCTGATCGCGGACGATCTCGGCCCGCTCCCGGAGACGATCCGCTCGCGCTGCCAACTCGTGGCGTTCAGCCGACTCTCGGAGAAGTCGATTCGCGCGCTCGTCGACGCACGCGCGCCCGAGCTCGACGAGGCGGCCGCGCTGCGATCGCGCGCGTCTCCGCCGGCCGTCTGGACAGGCTGGAGCGGCTGCTCGACCCCGCCGCCGCGACGCGGCGCGAGCCGCTGATCGACCAGGCGCGCGCCGTTTACCGCGACCCGCAGTTCGACGCGTCGGCGGCCGCCTCGACGGTGCTCGCCCACGCGCAGGAGCGGGCGACGGAGGCGCGCGAGACCGAGGAGGCCCGGATCGCCGAGCTCGAGCTGCCGGCCCGCGAGGCCGAGCAGCGCGTGCGGCGGGCGGCTCGAGGGGCCGAGCGGGAGGAGCTGCTCGCCCAGCTCGAGGAGCTCGGGGCCTGGTACCGCGACCTGGTCGCGGTCGCCGTAGGGGCCGATCGGGCGGCAATCCACCTCGACAAGCTCCCGGCCCTGCGGGAGGACGCGACGCGGGAGCGGGTCGTCGGCGCAGAGCGGGCGGCCGAGGCCGTCCGAGAGGCGTGGCGGGCTCTCGAGGAGTTCAATCTGGCGCCCCAGCTGGCCTTCGAGGCGCTGTTCGTGCGGATCTCCCGCGAGCTACCTGCCGCGGTGCCGAAGGGAATGTAAAGATCGCTCAGGTTTCTTTCACTTTTGCCGATCCCCGGCTAAACACTGAGGCGGGCGTCGTGGGCGGACGGCGCTCGTTTCAACCAGGCAGCTGCGGCGCTTCGAAACCAGGGAGAGTAGAGACGTTGGTTGCCGTTCCGTCCATAGGTCGCGCGAGCCAGGTCACGCCGCGCCGTGCCGCCCCCGAGGCCGACGCCACGCGTGACCTCTACGAGCGCTACGCCCGCCAGATCTACTCGTACTGCCTGCACAGCTCGGCAACCGCGAGGAGGCGGAGGACGCGACCCAGTCCACCTTCCTGAACGCGTTCCGCGGCATCCAGCGCGGCGTCGACCCGAGTTCGAGTCGGCGTGGCTCTACAAGATCGCGCAGAACGTGTGCCTCACCCGGCAGCGCTCCTCGTCGCGCAGGCGGCGGGTCGAGAGCCCGGGCGACCTGGAGGCCGATGCAGGACTACGTTCCCGCCCACCAGGCGGACCCGGACGAGCTGATCCGCCTTCCGGAGGCGCTCGAGTCGATGCCGGAGCAGCAGCGCAGGGCGCTCCTCCTCCGCGAGTGGCAGGGGCTGTCCTACAAGGAGATCGCCGGCGAGCTCGACCTGTCGCAGGCCGCCGTCGAGACGCTCCTCTTCCGCGCTCGCCGCACGCTCGCGAACGAGCTCGCCGACGCGCCGCCGAACAAGTCGTCCGCGGGCGGGCGTCTGCGCCGCAGCGGCGATGCCGGCACGATGGTCGCGATCGCGAAGTCGATCCTGTTCACGGGGGGCACCAAGGTCGCTGCGACCGTCGCCACCGTCGCCGCGACCTCGGTCGTCGCCGCCACGCCCGCCACGCGCCACGTCGTCACCGACGTCGTCACGCCCGGCCACGACCGCCAGGCGCCAGTCGCGCACGTCGCGGCGAAGCCGAAGGCCAAGCACGTCGCCGCCGCCGCGGCTCCCGTCGCGTGTGTCCGCGGTCGTCCATCACACCGGCGCGCCCGTCGCCGCCGCGAAGAAGAAGACTTTCGTGAAGCATGCGGTCCACCACCGCGCGCTCGCGCGCGCTCACAAGACGCTGCGCGCCTTCATGCCGGCCCACCGCTCGCGCGTCGCCGTCGAGCCCGCCGCCGTCGCGCCGGCCGCGAGCGCGCCCGCTCCGGTGACGCCGATGAGCCGGCAGACGCCTACGCCGCCGCCGGTCGTCGTCGAGGATCAGAAGCCCATCTCGCAGACACCGCCATCGTCCCTTCTCAGCCGTCGAAGAAGCACGACTCCGGCAATGGGCGGCGACGACTCGAAGAATCGCGGCCAAGGCAAGAAGGACGATCACGGCAAGGCACGCCGGCGCCGGCCGTCCCGTCGCAGCCGTCGACGCCGACGACGGCGAATACCCCGCCCTTCGTGGCGGGCGACCGCGGGCGCCGGCGACGACCACTCGGCAAGCACGACGGCGACCGCCAAAACGGCGGCCGCCGGGACGACAATCCCAGCACGTCGATCGCGAACTCCACCCAGCACCATGAAACACGAGCGCCACGCCGACGACGCCCGCACCGACGCCGGCCACGCCAAATACAGCGAGCAATTTAAAAAACGCCCGTCGGCGACTGACACCGCGCAGCCCGCAAGCCGGCTCGGCCGACAAGGGCGACCGCCCGCGAAGAGGAGCACCGCCGCGACCGGCGCGGCGACCACCGGAACTAACACCGCCCCGCGGCTACACTAGGCCCGCTGTTGTCGCAGCGCACCTGCCGACGTAGCTCAGCTGGTAGAGCACTTCACTCGTAATGAGAAAGGTCTAAGGTTTGAGTCCGGGCGTCGGCTTTACTCGGCACGTCGCGGCAATGAATTGCTCGTGGAGCGGCGGCTCGGGTGGGGCTCAGTCGGACGATCTCGCATGCCGAGTGCCGTTGCGAAGAGGGACGCGTTATTGATCACGTCGTTCCACGGCATGCGCGCTCCGCGCAATGCGTCCGCGCCCCGCGCGCCGGCGAGCGCACAGGCGCGCAGCTCGACGCGCTCGGCCTTCATGCCGGTCAGCGTCGCTTCGCGCAGGTCGCACCGTTCGAGCAGCACGTCCTTCAGCACGGCGTCGTAGAGATCGCACTCGTTCATGCGGAAAGTCTCGAAAGACGACGCGCTCGAGTTGCGCGAAGCGGAGAGCCGCAAGGTCCAGCCTGCAGTCCTCGAATGTCACGTCGACGAAGCGTCGACTCGGCGAGCTCGGCGCCGGTCAGCCGGCAGCTGCGCACGACGATGCGCTGCAGGTCGAGACGCGGGTTGCGCAGTTTCTCGCTGTGTCGGCGTCCTGCACGATCGCATCGACGAGAGTCGCGAGCTCACGCTGGGGCGCGTACTCGTCGGGGAGGTCGGGCTCTGCCTCCGGCTCCTGCGGCGGCTTGCCCACGGCGCGAGTGTAGGCTGTCCGCCGTGAGCGCCGGCTGGGAGGAACGTGTCGCGGATCGTATGGGCGTCGTTCGACGACATGCTTCGACGAGGCGGACGCTTCTAGCGCGCATGGATAGGCTCGCCGCCGAGCTGCCCGAAGCGGTCGCGGAATTCGAGCGTGCGTCCGCGCTTCTAATCGAACCGGTCACGAGCAGGAAGCGGTGGCGCACTACCGCCGCGTCGTCGAGCTCGTCCGAGGGCTGCTCGCGCTCTGCGGTGAGTAGCGCGACGCTCGCGTCCACTTCGCCGACGTTGCGCAACGAGCTCGCGAGCTGGATCGTCGCGCGCCGCCGGCGCGTGTCGTCCAGCCCGAGCTCGAGCGCGCGGCGGTAGTGCGCCACCGCCTCCTGCTCGTGACCGTCGAGTCGAACGCGGACGCACGCTCGAATTCCGCGACCGCTTCTGGCAGCTCGGCGGCGAGCCCATCCATGCGCGCGAGAAACGTCGCCTCGTCGACGTCGTCGAACGACGCCCATAGATCTGCGACACGTTCCTCCCAGCCGGCGCTCACGGCGGACAGCGTACGCTCGCGACGTGGGCAAGCCGCCGCAGGAGCCGTACGAGCCCGACCTCCCCGACGAGTACGCGCCCCAGCGTGAGCTCGCGACTCTCGTCGACGCGATCGTGCAGGACGCCGACGCGGCGAATCTGCGCAACCCGCGTCTCGACTTGCGGCGCGTCGTCGTGCGCGGCTGCCGGCTGACCGGCGCCGAGCTCGCCGAGTCGAGCTTCGTCGACGTGACATTCGAGGACTGCAGGCTCGACCTCGCGGCTCTCCGCTTCGCGCAACTCGAGCGCGTCGTCTTCCGCGACTGCCGCATGAACGAGTGCGACCTCTACGACGCCGCGCTGAAGGACGTGCTGCTCGAACGGTGCGACCTGCGCGAAGCGACGCTGACCGGCATGAAGGCCGAGCGCGTCGAGCTGCGCGCCTGTGCGCTCGCCGGCGCGCGCGGCGCGGACGCGTTGCGCGGAGCGCGCATGCCGTGGAACGACGTGATCGAGAACGCGGGGGTCTTCGCGACGGCACTCGGCATCGAGATCGTCGACTGAGCCCTACGCGAGCCGCCGCTCCACGAGCAACGCATCGCCGCGACGTGCCGAGGAAAGCCGACGCCCGGACTCGAACCGGGGACCCCTTCATTACGAGTGAAGTGCTCTACCAGCTGAGCTACGTCGGCAGGTGCGCTGCGACAGCAGCGGGCCTAGTGTAGCCGCGGGGCGGTCTCATTTCCCGTGGTCGCCGCGGCCGTCGCGGCGGTGTCCCTCTTCGTGGCGGTCGCCCTTGTCGGACGAGCCGCCTTCGGGCTGCGCGGGGGTCGTCGCCGGCGGGACGAACGGCGGCGTGCTCGCGGTCGTCGGCGTGGCCGGCGTCGGTGCGGGCGTCGTCGTCGTGGCGGTCGTGGGCGTCGTCTGGGTGGAGTTCGCGGTCGACGTGCTGGGCTTGTCGTCCCGGCGGCCGCCGCCGTGGCGGTCGCCGTCGTGCTTGCTCGAGTGGTCGTCGTCGGCGCCCGCGGTCGCCCGCGGCACGAACGGCGGCGTGTTCGCCGTCGTCGGCGTCGACGGCTGCGACGGGACGGCCGGCGCCGGCGTGCCCTTACCGTGACGTCCTTCCTGCCGTGGCCGCGATTCTTCGAGTCGTCGCCGCCCTTGCCGGAGTCGTCCTTCTTCGACGTCTGGGCTTCTGGGCACGAACGGCGACCGGCGGCGTGGTGGGCGCGCTCGGCTCAGCCGGCGTCGGCGGAGCGGCGGCAGGCGGCGTCGGTGAGGGCGCCACCGGAGTGGGCGCGCTCGCGGCCGGAGCGACGGCGGCGGGCTCCACGGCGACGCGCGAGCGGTGGGCCGGCATGAAGGCGCGCAGCGTCTTGTGAGCGCGCGCGAGCGCGCGGTGGTGGACCGCGTGCTTCACGAAAGTCTTCTTCTTCGCCGCAGCGACGGGTGCGCCGGTGTGATGGACGACCGCGGACACAGCGACGGGAGCCGCGGCGGCGGCGACGTGCTTGGCCTTCGGCTTCGCCGCGACGTGCGCGACGGGCGCCTGGCGGTCGTGGCCGGGCGTGACGACGTCCCTGACGACGTGGCGCGTGGCGGGCGTGGCGGCGACGACCGAGGTCGCGGCGACGGTGGCGACGGTCGCAGCGACCTTGGTGCCACCCGTGAACAGGATCGACTTCGCGATCGCGACCATCGTGCCGGCATCGCCGCTGCGGCGCAGACGCCCGCCCGCGGACGACTTCTTCGGCGGCGCGTCGGCGAGCTCGGTCGCAAGCGTGCGGCGAGCGCGGAAGAGGAGCGTCTCGACGGCGGCCTGCGACAGGTCGAGCTCGCCGGCGATCTCCTTGTAGGACAGCCCCTGCCACTCGCGGAGGAGGAGCGCCCTGCGCTGCTGCTCCGGCATCGACTCGAGCGCCTCCGGAAGGCGGATCAGCTCGTCCGGGTCCGCCTGGTGGGCGGGAACGTAGTCCTGCATGGCCTCCAGGTCGCCCGGGCTCTCGACCCGCCGCCTGCGCGACGAGGAGCGCTGCCGGGTGAGGCACACGTTCTGCGCGATCTTGTAGAGCCACGCCGACTCGAACTCGGGGTCGACGCCGCGCTGGATGCCGCGGAACGCGTTCAGGAAGGTGGACTGGGTCGCGTCCTCCGCCTCCTCGCGGTTGCCCAACTGGTGCAGGCAGTACGAGTAGATCTGGCGGGCGTAGCGCTCGTAGAGGTCACGCGTGGCGTCGGCCTCGGGGGCGGCACGGCGCGGCGTGACCTGGCTCGCGCGACCTATGGACGGAACGGCAACCAACGTCTCGTACTCTCCCTGGTTTCGAAGCGCCGCAGCTGCCTGGTTGAAACGAGCGCCGTCCGCCCACGACGCCCGCCTCAGTGTTTAGCCGGGGATCGGCGAAAGTGAAAGAGAACCTGAGCGATCTTTACATTCCCGTCGGCACCGCGGCAGGTAGCTCGCGGGAGATCCGCACGAACAGCGCCTCGAAGGCCAGCTGGGGCGCCAGATTGAACTCCTCGAGAGCCCGCCAGGCCTCTCGGACGGCCTCGGCCGCCCGCTCGGCGCCGACGACCCGCTCCCGCGTCGCGTCCTCCCGCAAGGCCGGGAGCTTGTCGAGGTGGATAGCCGCCCGATCGGCCCCTACGGCGACCGCGACCAGGTCGCGGTACCAGGCCCCGAGCTCCTCCAGCTGGGCGAGCAGCTCCTCCCGCTCGGCCCCTCGAGCCGCCCGGCGCACGCGCTGCTCGGCCTCGCGGGCCGGGAGATCGAGCTCGGCGATCCGGGCCTCCTCGGTCTCGCGCGCCTCCGTCGCCCGCTCCTGCGCGTGGGCGAGCACGGTCGAGGCGGCCTCCGACGCGTCGAACTGCGGGTCGCGGTAAACGGCGCGCGCCTGGTCGATCAGGTGCTCGCGCCGCGTCGCGGCGGCGGGGTCGAGCAGCCGCTCCAGCCTGTCCAGACGGCCCGCGGAGACGCGCGCGATCGCAGCGCGCGCCGCCTCGTCGAGCTCGGGCGCGCGTGCGTCGACGAGCGCGCGAATCGACTTCTCCGAGAGTCGGCTGAACGCGACGAGTTGGCAGCGCGAGCGGATCGTCTCCGGGAGCGGGCCGAGATCGTCCGCGATCAGGACGATCACGGCGTAGCTCGGCGGCTCCTCGAGGTCCTTCAGCAGCGCGTCGGCGGCGTCCTCGTTCATCAGGTGCGCGCGATGCAGGAGGTAGACGCGCCGGTCGGCCTCGAACGGCCGCATGTGCAGGTCGCGGCGCAACTCGCGGATCGCGTCGATGCGGATCATCTCGCCGAGTGCGTCGAGCTCGTACAGGTCGGGGTGCACCGCGCGCGTCGTGTCGAGCAGCGCGCGCGCGAACGTGCGCGCGACCTCGCGCTTGCCGACGCCGGCGGGACCGTGGAAGAGGTAGGCGTGCGCGGGGCCTTCGCGCAGCGCGGCGTCGAGCAGGCGCCCCGCCTCCGGGTGCTCAGAGAAGCGCGCGAACGTGCTCACGGACCGCCTCCGCGATCTCGTCGGGGGAGCCGGAGCCGTCGAGCGCGACGATCCGCTCCGGATACTCGGCCGCGAGCGCCCGGAAGCCCTCGTCGGCGCGATGCCAGAAGTCCTCGCCCTCGCGCTCGATCCGGTCCGGCCGGCCGGCGCCGCGCTGCCGTGCGGCATCGGGGTCGAGCAGGACGAGGAACGTGCGGTCGGGCAGCAGGCCGTTCGTGACCATCAGGTTGAGCTCGCGCACGCGCTCCTCGCCGAGCCCGCGCGCCGCGCCCTGGTAGGCGACCGACGAGTCGAGGTAGCGGTCGCAGACGACGTCCTCGCCGCGCTCGAGCGCGGGCCGGATCGCGTGCTCGACGTGGTCGGCGCGGGCGGCCGCGTACAGCGCGGCCTCGGCCCAAGGGGACATGTCGTGACCGTGCAGGACGACCTCGCGCACCGCCTCTGCGACCGGCGTCCCGCCCGGCTCGCGCGTGCGCAGCACGGTGCGCCCCTGTTCGCTCAGCCAGTCGGCGAGGAGGCCCGCCTGCGTGCTCTTGCCGGACCAGTCGAGTCCCTCGAACGTCACGAACATGATCTCCCCCTAATCTACGGGCTCCATGCGGACGGTCGTGACGGGGGGTGCAGGCTTCATCGGGTCGAACCTCGTCGACGCGCTCGTGGCGCGCGGCGACGAGGTCGTCGTCGTCGACAACTTCGCGACGGGCAAGCGCGAGTTCCTCAATCCGGAGGCGACGCTGCTCGAGCACGACATCCGCGAGCCGTACCGCACGGAGGCGGACGTGGTCTTCCATCTCGCCGCGCAAGCGGACGTGCAGACGTCGATGCAGCGCCCCGAGTACGACGCGGCGGTGAACGTCGTCGGCACGGTCAACGTGCTGAGCGCGTCACCGGGGGCGCAGGTGATCTTCTCGTCGTCGGGCGGCGCCGGCTACGGCGAGTGCCCGGTGCCCGCGGACGAGGACGCGCCGTTCCTCCCCCTCTCGCCGTACGGGATCGCGAAGAAGTGCGGCGAGGAGTACCTGCTCGGCTGGAATCGCATTCACGGCACGTCGCACGTGCCGCTGCGCTTCGCGAACGTCTACGGCCCGCGGCAGGACGCGGGGCTCGAGGGAGGCGTCGTCGCGATCTTTCTCGAGCGGATGGCGCGCAACGAGCCGACGACGATCTTCGGTGACGGCACGCAGGGCCGCGACTTCGTCTACGTGGACGATGTCGTCGCCGCGCTGCTCGCGAGCGTCGGCAAGAGCGGCGGCCCGTACAACGTGGGCACCGGGGAGGCGACGACGGTCGCGCAGCTGCACGAAGCGGCCGCGGAGGTCGCCGGCGTCGAGGACGCGCCGCGCTTCGAGGAGGCGCGACTCGGCGACGTGCACCGCTCGGTGCTCGACGTCGGCCGCATCGAGCGCGAGCTCGGCTGGCGCGCCGCCGTCCCGCTCGGCGAGGGGATGGCGCGCACGTGGGCGTGGATGCAGGAGCGCGCCGCGGCGTAGCGAAACAAGGCGTCCCGTGGACGCACCGCTCCAGGCACCCGAGGCGCTGATCCGCCCCTGGCGGACCGCGACGATCGCCGCCAGCCTCGTCGCAGCCGTGGAGCTCGTGCTGCTCCTCGGCGCAGCGTTTCTGCTGCTCGCGAAGCCGCTCTCGCACGCGATGCAGCGCCATGCCGCCGCGACCGCGTTCGCGCCGGCCAAGCCGGCGGCCAAGCCCGTTGTCCCGAAGCAGGCGCCGATCGGCCTGCCGAAGCTCATGCGCTCGGAGACGAAGGTGTTCGTCCTGAACGGGAACGGCCGCAACGGCGCCGCGTCTGCCGCGGCAAGCAGGCTCTCGGACCGTGGCTATCGCATCCCGGGCACCGGAAACGCGAAGCGGCAGGACTACGCGACGACCGTCGTCATGTACAAGCGCGGCTTCCACGCCGAGGGCGTGCGACTCGCGCACGACATGCACGCGAAGGCCCTCGGGCCGCTCGACGGGATCGACCCGTCGACGCTGAACGGCGCGCAGCTCGCGATCGTCCTCGGCGCGCGTTAGCTAACAGCGCGGCTTGCCGGTGTTGACGAGCCTGAGCGCCTCGCGGTAGTCGTCCGCGCCCTGGCTCGCCCGAGCCTTGTTGTCGCGCTCGACGAACTGCAGCAGGAACGGATACGCCGTGCGCGGGCAGCCGGTGCGCATTGCGAACTGGCCGGCGAGCAGCCACGTCTGCGGGTTTTCGGGCTGCTTGCGCGTCGCCTCCTTGTAATAGGCGAGCGCGAGCGGCAGGCGACGTGTGTCCTCGGCCGCCTGCGCGAGCGCCCACAAGGGCTCGACGAGCAGCGGGTCGACCGAGCGGGCGCGCTTCGCCAGCGACTCGGCGCGCGCGGGCGCCGCGAACGTCGCCTCGTCCGCCCACCGCTGCCCGAGCCACGGCAGCAGCAGGACGACGAACGCCAGCAGCGCGGCACCGGCGGCGACGAGGCCGGCGAACGCCGGCACCGGCCGCAGCACGGGCCTGCCGGCGAGCGCGCCCGCGGCGACGAAGGCAGGCGCGGACACCGCGACGAAGTCCCAGTCGATGTCGACGAGCGAGTGCACGACATAGGCGGGTAGGAGCAGCGACAGCGCGAGCTCGTGCCCGCGCCGCCGTCCCGTGTGCAGGAGCAGCGCGAGCGCGACGGCGAGCAGCGCGAGCCCGACGATTCCCGTCTCCGACAGGAACTGCAGCGGCAGGTCGTGCGGCTCGGTCGTCTCGTCGAGGAAGGTCGTGCGGTAGCGCAGGTTCGTGACGTGGAACGACCCCGCGCCGGTTCCCGCGAGCGCATGGTGCTGCCAGCCGTCGAGCGCCTGGCGCCACCAGACGGTGCGGAAGTTCGAGCTCGTCGAGCCGAGCCGCCCGCCGCTGTTCCCGATCGATCCCGAGCCGCCGCCGAGCACGAGCACGGCGAGCGCGCCGGCGACCACGGCGACCGCGCCGGCGATCGCGAGCCGTTTCAACGCGAGCGGTGAGAGGCGCGGGCGCGGGACGAGTGCCGCGACGAGCGCGCCCGCGACGAGAAGCGCGCCGAAGATCAGCCCGTCGCGCCAGCGCACGTGCGACGACTGCCCATCGCTTGTCACGCCGGGAAGCAGGAAGGCGATCCCGACGACGGCGGCGGCCGGGAGCGCCGCGACGAGCAGCACCGCCGCGCTCTGCGCGCGCTCGTCGGTGAGCGCAAACCAGGCGGCGAGCACGACGATGGCGGTCAGCAGCCCGCCGCGCGAGTAGGTGAGGAGCAGCGCGACGATCCACGCATATGCGAGCAGCGTCCCGCTGCGCCCACGCCGCCAGAGGGCGAGCGGAAGGGCGAAGTCGGCGAGCAGCGCCAGCTGGTTCCAGAGGCCGACCGGTCCGCGCAGGCGCGCGATGCGGCCGTAGTCGTCGTAGACGAACGGCAGCACCTTGCCGAGCAGCGACCACGTGACGACCGCGCCGAGGAGCGCCGCGAGCCCGAGCGCGAAGTCGCGCGTGCGCCCGGCGAGCCACAGCCCCAGCGCCGCGAACAGCAGATAGACCAGGGCGCGGTTCGCGTACTCCCAGGAGCGGTCCGGAAGCGCCGACCAGGTGATCGAGAGCGCGAGCCAGACGGTGAGCGCGGCGAGCGGCACGAGCCGCTGCCAGCCCGCGGGGATGCCCAGGGTGGCGATCAGGACGACGATCACGGCCAGGACGCCCCCTCCGAGCCAAGGCAGGGAGCCGTAACGCGGGCCTTCGCCGAAGAAGAGCGCGAGCCCGACCAGGAGCAGCGACGCGGCGAGCGGCAGTTCGCGAATCGCCCGCATCTGGAGGCGAAGCTACCATCCCGGTCGAGAGCCGTCCGCCGCGTTACAAATGCCTTACAGCGGCCTCCTACGCTTCCGCCCCAACATGCCGTCGATCCTCAAGCTCCTCGCCTGCATGGCCCTGACGACGTGCGCGCTGCTCGGCTCGCTCGTGAAGGTCGCCCCCGCGCAGGCCGCGACCCCGTGCTGGAAGGCACTGCTCAACGACTGGTACGACGGGCGGATCGACAAGGTCTACGCGCGGCACTGCTACCAGGACGCGCTCAAGCACCTGCCGGACGACGTCGCGACGTACTCGAGCGCCCGCGACGACATCCAGCGCGCGCTGCTGGCCGCGACGAAGACGGCCACCGGCGACAACCACCACCACCGCCGGCGCCGACACGCCCGTGCCCCCGCCCGGCTCGGACGGCAGCAGCGACACCAACCCGGTCGGACGCGAGCCCGAGCAGGGCGTCTCAGGGGTCGCCGACACCCTCAACCCGGGCGACGCCTCCTCGGTGCCGGTGCCGCTGCTCGTGCTCGGCGGGCTCGCGATCCTGCTCGTCGCGGCGGGCGGGGCCGGGTTGATCGCGAAGCGCGTCCAGGCGCGCCGCCAGCAGCCGTAACGCCCTGTTCAGAGTCCCGATCTCGGCTCCGTCAGGTCCTCTCCCTATCGTTCCGAGGCTCGCCCTTCGGGTCCTCGCGCCGGCCGCGGCAGGGGTCACCCCGAACCTAGAATTCACCGTGGGAGGAAGTGAGGAGCAATGGCGTCCGTAGAGCAGCAGAGCCCGGTTCAGATCGACCCAGACGAGCTCGTCAACACCGTCGTCGACGAGGGCTCCAGCCTCGCCGTCCGCCGCCTGTTCACGATCCCGGGACGCGACCCGTTCGCGGAGATCGAGTGGGAGGTCCGCGGCGCCCACATCCCCGGGAAGAACGGCCCGGCGTTCGAGCAGAAGAACGTCGAGTTCCCGAAGTTCTGGTCGCAGACGGCCACGAACATCGTCGCGCAGAAGTACTTCCGCGGCCGGATGTCGAGCCCCGAGCGCGAGAGCTCCGTCAAGCAGATGATCGGCCGGATCGTCGGGACGATCGGCACGTGGGGCCGGGAGGGCGGCTACTTCGCGAGCGAGGACGAGGCGCAGACGTTCGAGGACGAGCTGAAGGCGATCCTCGTCAACCAGCTCGCGGCCTTCAACTCGCCGGTCTGGTTCAACGTGGGCTTCGAGGAGAAGCCGCAGTGCTCGGCGTGCTTCATCCTCTCGATCGACGACTCGATGGACGCGATCCTCGACTGGATCCGCCGCGAGGGCATCATCTTCCGCGGCGGCTCGGGCTCGGGCGTCAACCTCTCGAAGCTTCGCTCCTCGAAGGAGCAGCTCTCGAAGGGCGGCTATGCGTCCGGCCCGGTGTCGTTCATGCGCGGCGCCGACGCGTCCGCCGGCACGATCAAGTCCGGCGGCAAGACGCGGCGCGCGGCGAAGATGGTCGTCCTCGACGTCGACCATCCCGACGTCGTCGAGTTCATCTGGTGCAAGGCGCACGAGGAGGAGAAGGCGCGCGTCCTCGAGGCTGCCGGCTACGACATGTCGCTCGACTCGCCGGACTGGGCGTCGATCCAGTACCAGAACGCCAACAACTCCGTTCGTGTCTCCGACGCGTTCATGAACGCGGTCGAGGCGGACGGCGACTGGAACCTGACCGCGCGCACCGACGGCACCGTCGTCGACACGATGAAGGCGCGCAAGCTCCTGCACGACATCGCCGAGGCGGCGTGGCGCTGCGCCGACCCGGGCGTGCAGTACGACACGACGATCAACGCGTGGCACACGCTGCCGAACACGGGCCGCATCAACGCGTCGAACCCGTGCTCGGAGTACATGTCGATCGACGACTCGGCGTGCAACCTCGCCTCGCTGAACCTGATGAAGTTCCGCCGCGAGGACGGCGAGCTCGACGTCGAGGCGTTCGAGCACGCATGCGACGTGGTCTTCCTCGCGCAGGAGATCCTCGTCGGCAACTCGTCGTACCCGACGCCGGAGATCGAGACGAACGCGAAGGCGTACCGCCAGCTCGGGCTCGGCTACGCGAACCTCGGCGCGCTGCTGATGGCGCGCGGTCTCGCGTACGACTCCGACGAGGGCCGCGCCTACGCAGCGGCGATCACCGCGCTGATGACGGGCCGCGCCTATCGCAAGTCGGCGGAGATCGCGGGCCGCATGGGCCCGTTCGCCGGCTACCGCGCGAACGCGGCGGCGATGCTCGGCGTGATCGCGAAGCACCGCGCCTCGGTCGGCAACATCGCGAACGCGGAGACGGTCCCCTCCGACCTGCTCAGCGCCGCGCGGCGCGTCATGGGACGACGCGCTCGACCTCGGCGAGGTCAAGGGCTACCGCAACGCGCAGGCGACGGTGCTGGCGCCGACCGGGACGATCAGCTTCATGATGGATTGCGACACGACGGGCGTCGAGCCGGACTTCTCGCTCGTCAAGTCGAAGAAGCTCGTCGGCGGCGGCGAGATCACGATCGTCAACAAGACGGTTGCCGGCGGCCTCGAGAAGCTCGGCTACGCGCCGAACGAGGTCGACGAGATCGTCGCGTTCGTCGACGAGCGCAACACGGTCGTCGGCGCGCCGTACGTGAAGAGCGAGCACTACCCGGTGTTCGACTGCGCCGTCGGCGACCGCGCGATCCACTACCGCGGCCACGTGAAGATGATGGGCGCGATCCAGCCGTTCATCTCGGGCGCGATCTCGAAGACGGTCAACCTGCCGGAGACCGCGACGATCCAGGAGGTCGCCGACCTCTACGTCGAGTCGTGGAAGCTCGGCGTGAAGGCGGTCGCGATCTACCGCGACAACTGCAAGGTCGCGCAGCCGCTGTCGGGGAAGAGCGAGACCGGCCAGCAGGTGCTCGCGCCCGCCGGCACGTCGCCGGCGCCGAAGCGCCGCCGCCTGCCGGACGACCGCACGGAGATCGGCCGCAAGTTCCGCGTCGGCGAGTACGAGGGGTACATCCACGTCGGCGTGTTCGACGACGGGACGCCGGGCGACATCTTCGTCGACATCGCGAAGGACGGGACGACGCTGCAGGGCCTGATGAACTCGCTGATGATCGCGGTCTCGATGGGCCTGCAGTACGGCGTGCCGCCCGAGGTCTACGTCTCGAAGCTCTCGCATCTGCGCTTCGAGCCGTCCGGCCCGACGAACGACGCGGACATCCGCGCGGCGAAGTCGATCCCCGACTACATCTTCCGCTGGTTCGGCAAGAAGTTCCTCGACGTCGACCAGCAGGAAGAGGCCGGCATCCTCTCGATGGAAGTGCGCGCCCAGATGGCCGAGCGCTACGCGAACGGCGAGTCGAAGCCGGTCGTGGAGACCGCGCCCGGCCAGACCGCGCTCTTCAACCCGCACGAGGACGCGATCGAGTGCAACCGCTGCGGCGGCCGCATGGTGCGCGCAGGCACCTGCTACACGTGCAGGGACTGCGGCACGAGCACCGGCTGCGGCTGAGAGCTGAGCTGATCGATGCGTGGAGGGGCCCCGCAAGGGGCCTCTCCAATCTTGTCGTCGATCGCTTCGGTAGCCGACGATGCCTCGGCGGTTCGCTCGTCCTCGTCGGCAGTCGCACATGGACGCAATCCCGTGCCCGTGTGAGACTGTGAAGGGACGGAAGGAGGAGGATGCGCACGACGAGCCGCGAGGTCCGGTTCTGCATCGCGCCGGACGGTACGCGCCTCGCATATGCGATCCACGGCCGAGGCCCGCCGCTCGTGAGGATCGCGACCTGGCTGACGCACCTCGAGCTGGATTGGGAGAGTCCCGTCTGGCGCCATTGGATCGATCGGCTCAGCGAGCACCACACGTTGCTGCGCTACGACGAGCGCGGTTGCGGCCTCTCTGACGCCGATCCCGGCGAGCCAACCGTGGAGACGTGGGTCGACGACCTGGAGGCAGTCGTCGATGCGGCCGGGCTCGATCGCTTCGCGCTGCTCGGCATCTCGCAGGGCGCAGCGATCGGGACGGCATACGCTGCCCGGCACCCGGAGCGGGTGGCGAAGCTGATCCTCTACGGCGGCTACGCGCGGGGGAGGAGGCTGAGAGACCAAGCCGCCGAGGAGACAGCGCTGGTCGCGGCCGTCCGCGCCGGCTGGGCGACCGCCGATCCGGCCTTCCGCCGCGTCTTCAGCATGCTGTTCCTCCCGACGGGAACGCCTGAGCAGATGGAGTGGTACGACGAGCTGATGCGCCGGACGACGAGCGTCGAGGCAGCCGTACGGCTGATCGAGGCACGCGGCGGCCTCGACGTCGTCGCCGTCGCGCCCCGTGTCAAGGCGCGCACGCTCGTGGTGCATGCACGTGCGGATCACGTCGTCCCGGTCGAGGAAGGCCGCCTGCTGGCCGCACTCATCCCCGGTGCGCGCCTTGTCCTCGTCGACTCGGCGAACCACATACTGCTCGCGGACGAGCCGGCCTGGGAACAGTTCATGGGCGCGCTCGACGACTTCCTCGACACTCCCGCGATGCCCACGCCGGCTGCGGACGTCTTCGAGCTGAGTCCGCGCGAGCTGGAAGTGCTCGAGCTCGTCGCCGCCGGGTTGACCAATGACGCGATCGCCCGCCGGCTCGTCGTGAGCGTGCGCACGGTCGAGCGACACCTCTCGAACATCTACGGAAAGCTCCACGTCTCGGGCAAGTCCGCGCGCGCCGCCTCAGCGGCTGCGTTCGCGCTACGTGCTGGCCGTCATGACGCCCCGCCGCAAATGGGTGCTGGCGCCGATGCCGCACGCCCCGGCCGCGCCTAACCTCGCCTCAGCACCCACGTCTGCAAGGAGGCGCGGAATGACGGGCATGATGCTCGAGCCGACGCATGCGGGACCGGGCAAGCCGGTTCGCCACTACACGGTTCAGGGCGGTGGGGGCGTCACGCTGCGCGCGCGCGAATGGGGCAACTCCGAGGGCCCCGGAATCCTGTTCATCCACGGCTGGTCGCAGTGCGACCTGTGCTGGCGCCGCCAGGTCGCCGGCGCCCTCGCGGCGCGATTCCGCCTGATCACGTTCGACAACCGCGGGCACGGCGAATCGGACAAGCCGAGGGATGCCGACTCCTACCGCGAGGGCCGCCTGTGGGCGGACGACCTCGCGGCCGTCATCGAGGAGACCCGGCTCGAGAAGCCCGTCGTCGTCGCATGGTCGTACGGCGGTCTCATCGTGACCGACTACATCCGCTTCCACGGTGAGAGCAATGTGGCGGGCATCGACCTCGTCGGTGGCGCCGTGCTCCTGCGGCCGCCGCGGTTCGACCACGTGGGTCCCGGCCTGCTCGAGAACGCGCAGGACGCGTGCGCGCCGGATCTTGCGGCGAACATCGAGGCTACCCGCCGGTTTCTTCGTGCCTGCACCGTGCAGCCGCTCCACGAGGACCTGTGGTCCGCCGCGCTGTGCTGGAACATGGTCGTTCCACCCGAGATCCGTGGCGCCCTCTTCGCGCGCCGGATCGACGCCGATGACGTCCTCGCGAGCCTCTCGATCCCCGTGCTCGTGACGCACGGCCGGGACGACCGGATCATCCTGCCGTCGATGGCGAAGCACACGTTGGCGGTCTGCGGCACCGCCACCGCCTCCTGGTACGACGGCGTCGGCCACATGCCGTTCGTCGAGGACACGGTGCGTTTCGATCGAGAGCTCGCCGAATTCGTCGACGGCGTCCGACCCTGAGCGTGGCATCTGTTGCAGCGGGCCGTCCGAAGAAACGGCCCACTGCGTCGCCGAAGCCTCGCGCTGTAGATGATCGCGTCAGGAGATTTCTTCGTTGCCGCGAAGGGCGCTCCAGCCGAGCAGCCCGCTGACGCCCTGGAGGGTGTCGCCGAAGGTGAGGCCGTTCGCATCGATAGCGAATTCGAGGAGGCCTTTTTCGTGCTCGCTTTGCCGCATCTTGAGGATGTTGAGGCCGCGTCGGAGCTCGGACTGAATCTCGACGTAGCGCAGGAAGAAGACGTTGTTGAAGATGAACGAGAGCCCGCCCAGGTCGGAGCCTTGGCCGAGCGCCGCCATCTCGTTCGTGAAGATGGTGGTGCCGCCGGCGGCGCGGACGAACCCGCCGAGAGCCCAGGTGTAGGCAGGTAGCCGCTCCGTCTCGCGTGCTGCGAATGCGAGCTCGGCGAGGCTGTCGACCACGACGCGTTTGACGTCTCCGCCGCGAAGCTCGCTGCGCACGACTGCGGCGACTTGGTCGAGGTCGACCTCGACCGGCGGGAGGTGGTGGATGACGAGTCGTTCGCTGCCGACGCTGCTCCAATCCCAGCCGGCTGCGGCGGCCTTCTCCCGAACCTGATCCTCGGTCTCCTGAAAGGAGATGTGGAGGCAGCGTTCGCCCTGTTGGAGGCCGGCGGCGATGAACCTCAGGGCGAGGAGCGTCTTCCCGACGCCGGAGGGTCCGATCAGGAGGGTCGAGTCGCCAAGTGGGATTCCTCCGCCGGTGGCCGCATCGAGTCTCTCGACGCCGAAGACGGCGCGACCGTCCTGCGTCGGGACGGTTCGGGGGAGTGTCGTCTCGAGGCGCGGGAAGAGCTCGATGCCGGCGTTGCTGATGCGGAAGCTGTGCTGGCCGGCGACGCTTTCGGCGCCGCGCATCTTCAGAACGCGCAGCCAGCGTTGGTCGACAGGCCCGCGCGCTTCGTTCTCGAGTTGGACGATGCCGTCGGCGACGGCGAATTCGGGCTGCGAGCGGGTCTCGGCGGCGGAGTATTCGCCCACGAGGACGAGAACGGCGTCCGTGTACGCGACCCTGCTCGCGAGATCGTAGATCGCGCGGCGAAGGCTGTCGGGATCGATCACGTCGTGCAGCGCCTTGCTGCTGTCGATCACGATCACCGACGGCTTCGTCTCGAAGCTCTGCCGGAGGATCTCGTCAGCGGCGCGGCCGAATCCGTCCGGCGCCGCAGCGTCGATCAGCTCTGCAAGGTGGATGAACTCGAGCCGCTCGCCGAGTGCCTCTGCGTCGAAGAAAGCGAATGGCTCGAGGTGCCTCACGATCTTCTCGTGCGGCTCCGACCAGGTCGTGTAGTAGAGCGCCTTGTGCTCCGGTGTCGCGTTCGCGAAGCAGATCTGCTGGGCCAGAATCGTCTTGCCGCTGCCCGGTGGCCCTGCGACCACCATCAGTGAGCCGGCCGGCAGGCCGCCGCCGAGCACGAGATCCAGCCCCGCATCTCCTGCCGTGAGCCTCTCCATCACACGCCCTTCTCGAGGAGCTTTGCGACGCACAACGTCAAGGCAGCCGGATCGAACGGTTTGCGGAAGAACGCGTCTGCCGAGGTCCGCCGCTCCGAGCCGGGGCTGGAGCTGACCAAGATGATCGGCAGCTCGCTGGTCGCGGGGTTTCGCCGCAGCCGCGCGATCAACTCACCGCCGTTCATCAACGGCATCATGAAGTCGGTAACGACCAGATCCGGGATCCGCCCAGCCTCGATCGCCTGGACCGCGGCCAAGCCGTTCGGTGCCTCTTCGACGGTATGCCCAGCCAGCTCGAGCGTCGCGCCAAGCAAGAAGCGCATGCTGGGCTCATCGTCAACCACCAAGATCTGAGCCATGACGCCCCGACCCTAGCTCGCCCGCCGCGGCGCAGCCGTATGGCGACGACCGGCACGTCGCGCGCGATGCGAGGCGCATTCGCCTGAACCGGTGACGGCGCTGAGGCCGGGCGGCACGGCGCCCGAAACGGTCAATGTTGCGCGCCTCTTCGTGCGGCGCCGCTGACCACCGAGCCCAGCCAGTCGCGCACCGCAGCCTCGACCGCCGCGCGGTCGCTCTTCAGCCCGTGGTCACCGTCGACGCGCACGACCTTGCGTGTCTTGGACCCGCGCGGCATCCCGAACGGGTCGCTCCTCCCCTGCACGACGAGCACCGGCACGCGCACGGCGTTCAGCTCCGGCAGCCGGCTCGGTGCATCGGGCCGGCCCGGCGGGCGGAGCGGGAAGGCGAGGCAGAGCACGCCGGCCGCGTCTGTCTCCTCCGCCGTGCGGCAGGCGACGCGCGCGCCCGACGAGCGGCCGCCCGTGACGAGCGCCAGGCCTTCGAGCTCGCCCGCGCGCAGCGATGCGACGACATCGAGCCACGCCGCGTCGAGCTGGTGCGCCGGGGCGGGCGAGCGACGGCCGGCGACGCGGTAGGGCTGCTCGACGAGGGCGACTCGCAGGCCGACGGCGAGCGCCGCGCGTGTGGCGGCCGCGAGATCCGGCGCCGCGACGCCTCCACCTGCGCCGTGTCCGAGCACGAGCGCCGCCTGCGGCCGAGCCGCGTCGTGCAGGTGCACCTGCGCCGGGCCGTGCTTCGTCTCGACCTCGAACGAGCGCGCCGCGGCCGGCACGCGCGTCAGGCGGCTTCCGGCCCGTTGCCGAGCAGATCGATCAGCGCGCCGATCTCGTGCCCGCCCTGGGCGGCATGCCGCATCGCATGCCCGCGATCCACCCTGTACCGGTTCCGCCGCCCCACGCGGGTGCGCTGCACATACCCCGCGTCCACCAGGTCCGCGAGGATCCGCTGCGTCGCCCGCTCGGTGATGCCCACCGCCTCCGCCACGTCGCGCAGGCGCACGCTCGGGTCGTTCGCGAGGCGGAGGAGCACCTGAGCGTGGTTCGTCAGGAACGTCCAGGACTCGCCGGTTTGGGTGGCGTTAGGTGCTTGACATAGGATAACTTTGTCGTGTAAATTCGGTCGCGAAAAGTAACTCAGGTCTTGTTTCTCGCGTTAATAGAGTCGTGATGATACCCAACGAACAGGACGGCGGCAATGCGAACCCTATGACGGTGTCCCCCGGCACAGCCCCGGATCCCCGTACCAGGAGGTGAACGCCCGGATCCGCGAGCTCGCGAGCCGGGCCGACGGCGACGAGGCGTCGCAGTTCGTCTGCGAGTGCGACGACCCCACGTGCGTGCGTCAGGTCGGCCTCACGATCGGCGAGTACGACAAGGTCCGCGCCGGCGACAACGGCGGGCTCATCCTCGCGCACTAGACTAGCCCGCCCGGGTCTTGGGATCGGCCCCTGCCCGTCCTAGGATCGGTCGATGTCGAGGCCAACGCTCCACGCGGTGCTGCTCGTGGTCCTGCTGTGCGCCGGCGCCGCACGCACCGCGGCCGCGCACGCCGCGCCCGCCGAGTGCCGCGGCTCGCGCGCCGGCTACTCGTGGGAGGGCCTGCACGGCATGAGCATCCGGCTCCAGGTGTCGCGCACCTGCCTGACGCCCACCTCGCTGCCGCGGCCCGAGGTCGTGACGAGCATGACCTGCCGCAACGGAGACCCGAACGGTCCGCGCACGATCGGCGCCTACCCGACGGCCGTGCTCTCCCCCGCCGCGCGGACGTTCACGCTTCGCGGAAACGGCGTCTACCAGGTCGGCGGGATCGCCTACGGCGGCACGCCGGTCACGCTGACAGGACGCTTCGTCGCGCACGGGATTCGCGCGACGCTCACCGCCCCGCACTGCCTCGACGCGAGGCCGCTGCGGATCTTCCTGCGCCGGGTTCGCTAGGCCGGGTCGGGGACCGGCGTCTCTGCCGGCGGCGAGCCCTCGGTGCGGATCCGCGGGATCCACTCGAGCCACGAGGGGAAGTACCAGTTCCAGTCGCCGAGCAGCTTCATCGTCGCCGGGAGCAGCACGGCGCGGATGATCGTGGCGTCGATCAGGATCGCCGCGGCGAGCCCGACGCCCATCTGCTTCATCTCGAGCACGTTCAGCATCGCGAAGATCGCGAACACGCCGACCATCACCGACGCGGCACTCGTGACCACCGTCGCCGACTTCTTGATCCCCTCGGCGACCGCAAGCTCGGTGTCCATGCCGCGGTCGACGAGCTCCTTGATCCGCGTGAGGATGAACACGTGGTAGTCCATCGAGATCCCGAAGAGGATCACGAACAGGAACATCGGCAGCCACGACACGATCGCACCGTTCGAGCGGAAGCCGATGATGTTCTCCGCCCAGGTGTGCTGGAAGACGAGCACGAGCACGCCGTAAGCCGCGCCGACCGAGAGCAGGTTCAGGATCACCGCCTTGATCGGCACCACGATCGATCTGAAGGTGATGAGCAGCAGCAGGAAGACGAGCACGAGCGCGAAGCCGAACACCATCGGCATGTGACGCGTCATCGTCTGGTTGAAGTCGACCGTCGCCGCGGTCGGGCCGGTGACGTCTGCCGTCACACCCGGCACCGTGCCGATGGTCGCCGGAATCACCTTGTCGCGCAGCGTGGCGAGCGCCCGCTTCGACTGCGAGTCGTTGCCGTTGCCCTTGAGCATCAGCGACACCGACGCGGTCGTCTTCTTCTTGTCGAGGCGCACGTTGCTCGGCGGCGCGATCTGGCCGGTGGCGATCGCGACACGCTGCATCGCGGCGATCGCGTCGTGCACGCGCTGCGCCTTGATGTGCTTCGCGTGCACCGCGACGACCGCGGGCGTCTGCTCGCCGACGTAGTCGGCGGTGCCGAACGCGGTCTGGATGCGGTCGTGCGTCTTCTGGAACCCGAGGCTCGGCGGCAGGTCGCTGAAGCCGGGGAACTGCGTGTGCAGCTGCAGCGCGGGCAGCGAGAGCGCGATCAGGAACGCCGCCGCGAGCGACGCCGAGAGGGCAGGCCGCCGTAACACGCGCTCGAGCACGTAGCCCCACACCTTCGCCTCGCCGAGCGCGGCGTCGCCGCGGTGCAAGAACTTGATACGTCCCTTGTTCACGCGGTCGCCGAGCATCGAGAGCATCGCGGGCAGCACGGTGATCGAGCCGAGGATCGCGACGGCGACCATGATCATCGTCCCGACCGCGAACGACGTGAAGATCTCCGAGCCGCTGAAGAACATGCCCGACATCGCGATCAGCACGGTCAGGCCGGAGATGAGCACCGTATGGCCGGAGGTCGCCGACGTCCGCAGCAGCGCCTCCATGCGCGATCGCCCGAGCGCGCGCTCCTCGCGCTCGCGCCGGATGTAGAAGAGCGAATAGTCGATGCCGACCGCCATGCCGACGAGCAGGATCACTGACTTCGCGTCGCCGGCCATCGGGAAGAGGTGACTGGCGAGGCCGGCGAGCCCGAGTGTCGCGAGCACGCCCGAGAACGCGAGGATCACCGGCAGGCCGGCCGCGACGGCCGCGCCGAACGCGATCAGCAGGATCGCGATCGTCATCGGCACGGTGCTGATCTCGGCCCGCTTGAAGTCCTGTCCGATCGATTTCTCGAGCGCGTGGTCGGAGCTCGCCTTGCCGAACTCGGCGACGTAGACGTGCGGGTGCCGCTTCTGCACCTTCGCGATCGCGGCGAGGACCGGCCCCATCCGCTTCGCCGCCTTGTCAGGGTTGCCCCGGACCTGGAACGTGATCAGCGCGGAGCGGAGGTCCCACGCGATCAGGTCGGGGTTCTTCTGGTCGAGCGGCGAGCGCAGCTTGCGCACGTCGTCGATCCCCTCCAGGCGATTGGTTGCGTCGCGCACCGCCTTGTAGAGCTGCTCGGTCGGCGTGTTGAGCCGGGTGATCTGCACGAGCACGGCCTCCTCGGCCGGCGCGCGCAGACCGACGCGCGACAGGATCTTGTCCGCGCGCGCCGACTCGCCGATCGTCGACTCGCGCTGCGGCATCGCCTTGGTGCCGAAATGCGCGCCGAGCGCGACCGCGATAGCGACGAACGCGATCCACCCGAAGATGGCATCTTTCGGATTCGCCGCCGCCCAGGCGCCGATCCGGCCTGCGAGGTTGTTGAGCTTCATCCTGCTCCCACGGCTTCCCTCGCTCGAATCTAGAACGGACGGGTGTAGCGACGGCACCGCCTTTCGGGGGGTCCTGGGCGAGGCTGCCTCACTAGTCTGGGGCTGCAGGCCTGGAAACCGAGGTTGGAGGAGTCACCGAATGGACACACGCGAGCTCGGCCGCACCGGCGTCTACGTCTCGCCCCTCTGCCTCGGCGCGATGATGTTCGGCGCCTGGGGCAACACGGACCACGACGAGTCGATCCGCGTGATCCACCACGCTCTCGACGCGGGCATCAACTTCGTCGACACGGCTGACGTGTATGCCCGCGGCGAGTCGGAGGAGATCGTCGGCAAGGCGCTGAAGGGCCGCCGCGACTCGGTCGTCCTGGCGACCAAGGTTCACGGGACGATGGACGACCACGACCCCAACATGAGCGGCAACTCGCGCCGCTGGATCGTGCGCGAGGTCGAGGCGAGCCTGCGACGGCTTCAGACCGACTGGATCGACCTCTACCAGATCCACCGCTGGGACCCGTGGACCGATCACGAGGAGACGCTCGGCGCGCTCACGGACCTGCAGCGCGCCGGGAAGATCCGCTACCTCGGCTCGTCCACCTACCCGCCCTCGGCGATCGTGGAGGCGCAGTGGACGGCGGAGAGACGCGGCCTGTCGCGCTTCGTCTGCGAGCAGCCGCCGTACTCGATCCTCGTCCGCGGGGTCGAGACGGAGGTGCTGCCGACCTGTCAGCGCTACGGGATGGGCGTCATCCCCTGGAGCCCGCTCGCCGGCGGCTGGCTCTCCGGCCGCTACCGCAAGGGCACGGAGCACAAGAGCCATCGCGCCGACCGCATCCCGGCGCGCTACGACCTCTCGCTGCCGGGGAACCAGCGCAAGCTCGACGCCGTCGAGCAGCTCGCCGAGCTCGCCGCGCAGGCGGGGATCAGCCTGATCCACCTTGCGCTCGCGTTCGTGATCCGGCATCCGGCTGTCACCGCCGCGATCGTCGGGCCGCGCACGATGGAGCAGCTCGAGGGGCAGCTCGGTGCGGCCGACGTGACCCTCTCGGGCGAGCTGCTGGACGCGATCGACGAGATCGTGCCGCCCGGGACGAACCTGAACCCGGTCGACGCGGGCTGGCGCCCGCCGCACCTCGACGACCCGTCCGCACGCCGCCGGTGAGCCGACGGGCAATCGGTAGCGTGAGTCGCTGCAACGACTAAAGGGGGTCTTCGGCATGTCCATCCGCATCGCCCTCGGCGGGCTGGTCGCTGCGGCCGCACTCGCGGCTCCTGCAACCGCCGCGGCTCCGCCGGTCGGCCCGCTGCCGCCCGGCCCGACCGCGCGCATCACAACCGTCCGCGGCGAGCTCGTCGCGGTCGCACTGCCGCACGCGGCTTCCGGCCGCGTCTGGCGCCTCGCACGGCAGGTGAACACGAAGGTGCTGCGTCAGGTGTCGGAGGCCGACGTCGGCGCCGACGTCGTCGTCGTCTACCGCGCCGCCGGTCGCGGCACCGCGACCGTCGCCTACGGTTTGACGCGCGGCGAGACGAAGCACGCGTTCGCCTCCCGCCGGTTCATCGTGACCGTGAAGTGACGGCGTAAGCTGCGCCCGTGACGACGACGGTCACGACGCGTGACGGGCGCACGCTCGCCGTGTACGAGGAGGGAGACCAGAGCGGGCTTCCGACGCTCGTGCACCACGGGACGCCGATGGCCGGCATCCAGTACGGGCCGCACGTCGAGCTCGCGCGCGAGCAGGGCCTGCGGCTGATCGGCTATGACCGGCCCGGCTACGGGCGCTCGACGCGCTCCCCCGGCCGGCGCGTCGCCGACTGCGTCGACGACGTGCACGCGATCGCCGACGCGCTCGGGCTCGAGCGCTTCGCGACCTGGGGCATCTCGGGCGGCGGGCCGCATGCCCTCGCGTGCGCCGCGCTCTGCGACGACCGCCTCATCGCGACAGCGTCGCTGGCAGCCGTCGCGCCGTACGAGGCTAAGGGCCTCGACTGGTTCGACGGGATGGGTGAAGGAAACCACGTCGAGTTCGGGAAGCTCGCCGAGGGCGAGGACGCGCTGCGCGCGTTCTGCGAGGAGCAGGTCGCGGACAGGCACGGGCCCGAGGACCTGCTGGAGGCGCTCGCGACCCTGCTCGGGCCGGAGGACCGCGCCGTCCTCACGGGGAGGCTGGCCGAGTACATGATCGCGTGCGAGCAGCACGGTCTGGCGCCCGGGGTCGACGGCTGGGTCGACGACGACATCGCGTTCTGCGAGCGATGGGGCTTCGACGTCGCGGAGATCTCCACGCCGGTGCTCCTCCTTCACGGCGACGACGACCGGTTCGTGCCCGTGGCGCACGGACGCTGGCTCGCGGAGCGCATCCCGCGCGTCGAAGCGCGGATCGACCCGTCCGACGGGCACCTGACCCTGCTCGAGCGGCGCATGCGCGAGGTCAACGAGTGGCTCCTGTCGCACAGCTGAGCGTCGCGGTCAACGCGGGCCTGCGCAAGGGCATCCTCGCCGCGGCCGACAGCCGCCGCGTCCAGGGCTTCGTGCGCAGCCACGGGATGCGCTTCGGGGCGGCGCGCTTCGTCGCAGGCGAGACGCTCGACGAGTGCATCCCCGTTCTGCGCCGTCTGAACGAGCAGGGGCTGTGGGCGAACACGACGCTGCTCGGCGAGGGCGTGCTCGAGCCCGAGCACACGGAGGCCGTCGTCGCCGCGTACCGCGAGGTGATCGAGCGGATCGCCGCCGAGGGGCTGCGGGCGAACGTCGCGCTCAAGCTCACCCACCTCGGGCTCGAGATCGACGAGGAGCTCGCCTACCGAAACGTCAAGAGCCTCGTCGAGCTCGGCAGCTTCATCCGCATCGACATGGAGCAGTCGGAGTTCGTCGACGCCACACTGCGCATCTACCGGCGTCTGCGCGAGGACGGCCTGGACAACGTCGGCACCGTGCTGCAGGCCTACCTCTACCGCACGCCCGGCGACCTGGAGGCGCTGCTGCCGCTGGCCCCGAACCTGCGCCTCGTCAAGGGTGCGTACCTGGAGCCGTCCTCGATCGCCTACCCACACAAGGGCGACGTCGACGACGCGTACGGGCGCCTGCTCGAGCGCATGCTGGACGCGGCGGCGCACACGGCGGTCGCGACGCACGACGAGCGGCTGATCGAGCACACGATCCGGTACGCAGACGGGAACGGCGTCGACCGTGAGCGCTTCGAGTTCCAGATGCTGTACGGCGTGCGGCCGCAGCTGCAGCTCGACCTCGTACGGCGCGGCTACAAGGTCCTCGTCGCGACCCCGTACGGGCCGGAGTGGTACCCGTACCTGATGCGCCGGCTCGGCGAGCGCCCGGCGAACCTCACGTTCTTTTTGAAGAACGCGATTCGCGGGTAGAGCGCGGCGCGTGACGCTGATCGACCGGGTCACCATCCACGGCTACCGCGGCGCGCGCGACGTCGCGCTCGACCCGGGCCCGACATGCGTGCTCGTGGGCGAGGCGTCGTCGGGCAAGTCGACGGTGCTCTCGGCGATCTGGACGCTGCTCGAGGCCGCTGCGCCGATGCCGACCGGCGAGAACGTCTCGCGCGGCCACACGCGGGTGCACATCGAGGCGGTCGTCGGAGACCGGACGCTGTTCCTCGACGCGCGACCGCCGGCGACGATCAACCTGAACCGCGAGGGCGCGCCACCCGCGCTGTTCTTCCCGGCGAACCTGCGGCCGACGACGCTGCTCGCCCCGACCGACCACCCCGCGAAACGCGCAGTCGGAGTCGTCCGCAACGTCGAGACCTCGGCCGACGGCGGGCTCTCGCTCGTGCGCTCGATCGCGGCGCTCGTCGAGGCGCGCGTGCGCGGACTCGTGTTCCTGATCGAGGAGCCGGAGCTCTACCTCAGCCCGCCGGCGCAACGCCACCTGCACCGGTTGCTGCGGCGGCTCGCGGCGCGCGGACGCAACCAGGTGCTCTACTCGACGCATTCGCCGGCGTTCCTCGCCGTCGACCGCCTCGACGAGCTGGTGCTCGTGCGCCACAACGACCGCACCGGCACGAGACTGCTCCAGCCGGAGCCGCCGCCGGAGAAGCAGGCATTCCGGTTGAGCGCGGAGATGGACGCCGAGCGCGCCGAGATCTTCCTCTCCCGCGCGGTGCTGTTCGTCGAGGGACGGACCGAGAAGCTCGCGTTCCCGTTCGTGTTCGAGGCGCTCGGCTACGACGCCGACCAGGAGGCGATCACGATCGTGGACTGCTCGGGCAAGGGGAACATGCCGCTCTTCGCGGAGATCTGCAACGCATGCGGGATCCCGTACGTCGTCGTGCACGACCGCGACGCGCCGCGCGGCGAGGAGCCGGCGGAGGCCGAGCGGATCGCCAACGAGGCGATCCAGCGCGTCGCCGGGCGTCGCCGCGCCGTCATGCTCGTGCCGGACTTCGAGGGCGTGACCGGGCTGAAGGCCCGCCGCGGGAAGCCGGCGGCCGCCTACAGGCGCTTCCGCGCGGGGAACGGCGACGTGCCCGGGCCGCTGCGGAACGCGGTCGAGCGCGTGGTCGCGGCGGCGCGGCGCGCGCCGCGCACGTCGCGTGGGGCGTAGCCATCCACTAGACCGGCAGCCGCACGCGGAAGACCGAGCCGCGGCTCTGCTCCGACTCGAGGTCGATCTTCCCGCCGTGCGAGACGACGATCTCGCGCGCGACGGACAGCCCGAGACCCGTGCCGCCGATCCCGGCCGCGGCGTCGGGCACGCGGTAGAACTTCTCGAAGACGCGGTCCTTGTCGTCATCCGGGATCCCGATCCCCTCGTCGGCCACCGCCAGCTCGACGCCGCCGTTCTCGGCGTGCAGGGACACGTGCACCTCGGCACTCGGCGGCGAGTACTTGATCGCGTTCGAGAGGAGGTTGCCGATCACCTGCGCGATCCGGTCGCGATCGCCGTTGACGACGACCGGCGTGCTGGGCAGGTCGAGGTCGAGCGAGTGGCTCGAGTGCGCAAAGAAGAGGTCGGCCTGCTCGCGCGTCAGCTCGACGAGGTCGAAGGGCGCGAGGTCGAGCGTCAGTCCGCGCCCCTCGAGCAGCTGCACGTCGAGGAAGTCGCCGGCGATGCCGCCGAGGCGCCGGGCCTGCTGGTCGATGATCTCGAGGTAGCGGCGCTCCTCGTCGCGCGGGAAGTCGCGTTCGAGCAGCAGCGACGTGAAGCCGATCACCGACGCGAGCGGCGTGCGGATCTCGTGCGAGACCATCGTGATCAGGTCGCGCTTGTGCTCCTCGCTGTCGCGCAGGAGCGCGTTCTGCTCGAGCAGCTCCTCACGGCTGTGTGCGAGCGAACGCGTCATCGAGTTGAACGCGGCCACGAGGCCGCCCACCTCGCCGGCGCCCCTCTCCTCCACGCGGACGTCGAAGTCGCCGGCCGCGACGCGCGCGGCGGCGGCCGACGTGCGGCGCACGGGCGCCGCGACCCCGCGTGCGACCCAGGCGCCGAACAGGAGCACGATCCCGACGCAGAGCACGATCCCGACGCTGCCGACGATGATCGCGTTCCGCGCAACCGACTCGGCGTGTGTGCGGCGGTCGCTCCGAGCGCTGCTGCTCGACCGCCAGGATCTTCGCGAGCGTCTGGCGCACGGGCAGCGCGTAATGCTTGTCCTCGGAGCTGGCCACCGTGCTCGTGGCCGACTTGGGGTCGATCCCGCGGATCACGATCACGGGCTCCGCGTAGTCCGTGACGTACTGGTTCAGGAACGTGCGGGCCTGCCGGGCCCGCTCGAGCTGCGCCGGGTCGTCGGCGAGCAGCGACTCGAGCTGCTTGAACGAGCCGGGCGCCGTCGCTCTTCGCCTGGTTGAAGAGGTCGATGAAGCGCTGGTTGCCGGTGAGCGTGTAGCCGTGCAGCGCGGACTCGAGATTGACGCGCGGCGTTCTCGACGCGCAGCGTGGCCGTCGTCACCTCCTGCGTCTGCGACTCTTGCTCCTCCGCGTGGCGGAGCGAGAGGATGGCGATCAGGGAAGACGCCACGACGATCCCGACGACGATCGCGACGGCGGTCGCGAGCACCACCACGCGCGCGACGAGCGAGAGCCGGTTCATTCCGAGCGGCCCACCAACCCGCGCACCATCGAGCCGAGCTCGTCGATCCGGAACGGCTTCGCGAGGAAGCGGTCTGCGCCCGCCTCGAGCGCGCGAGCGACGTCCTGCGGCGACTGCCAGGCGGACATCACGACCACCGGCACGTCGCGGAGCCCGTCGTTCTCGCGCATCTTGCGCAGCACGTCGGTCCCGCTCGTGCCCGGCATCATCACGTCGAGCATCACGAGGTCGTAAGTATTCTCGTTCAGGCGCTCCAGCGCGGTGTCGCCGTCCCCGACCTCGTCGCAGAGGAACGCCTCGCCGAGCGTGACGACCACGAGCTCGCGCAGCGGCGGCTCGTCGTCGACGACGAGGATCCTCGGTCGCTTCATCGTCATCCCGACAGGCGGAAGACCAGGAGCTCGCGCCGCTGTCGGTCGCAGGCCGGTCGACGTCACCGTGAGGGAGCCACGCGCGTTGTCGTACAGCCCTGTGCCGCCGACCACCGCGATCTCGTAGAGCAGCCGCGACTGGATCGTGCCTGTGACGACGACCGAGCCGCGCGGCAGGAAGTACGTGCCGCTGCAGTTCCGCTCGCGCCGGTCGAAGAACGTGCACGACAGCGTCGCGCGCCCGATCGGCCTCTGGGAGAGGCTCGGGTTGTACAGCCGCTGCTTCACCAGCTCGACCGACCCGGCGGCGGTGCCGCTGCGCGGCTTCACCTTCGTGTAGGACGTCTGGACGTCTGTGATCCTGATCTGGCCGGGCCCGATAGCGCCCGCCGGTGTGGCAACCGCAACTGCGGCGATCGTCCCGATCGCCGAAATCACAATCCGTTTCCGCACGGACACCCCCTTGTGTCGTCGCTTGCGATCTGCGACGCGCCCTAGTCGCCGCTTACCCTACAGGGCCGTAGGACGAAATTCCTCTATCGGCGACTGTTGTTAGTCCGATTGTTAGCCCGTTTGTACCAGGCCGCGCGGCGCCATCACCGAGTCGATCAACCCGTACTCGACCGCCTCCTCGGGCGTCATGAAGCGGTCGCGGTCGATGTCCCGCAGCACCTGGTCGACGTCCTGGCCGGAGTGGCGAGAGATGATCTCGGCCATCCGCTTCGTCATGTCGAGGATCTCGCGAGCCGCGATCTGGATGTCCGCCGGGGTGCCGCGGAAGCCGCCCGAGCCCTGGTGGATCATGATCTTCGCGTTCGGCAGGGCGTAGCGCTTGCCCGGCGCACCGCCGCAGAGGATCATCGCGCCGGCGCTCATCCCCATCCCGAGGCACACGGTCGCGACGTCCGACTTGACGTACTGCATCGCGTCGTAGATCGCCATCCCCGCGTACGCCGACCCGCCGGGCGAGTTGACGTACAGGAAGATGTCGCGATCGGGATCCTGCGCGTCGAGGTGGAGTAGCTGGGCGGCGATCAGGTTCGCTATCTGGTCGTCGACCTCCTGGCCCAGGAACACGATTCGCTCCCGCAGCAGGCGCGAATAGATGTCGAACGAGCGCTCCCAGCGCCCGTCCTGCTCGACGACCATCGGAACAACGGATCCCACGATCACGATTACCTCCTGTAACGTGCAACTTGTCGGTTGCATACTCTAGCGCAACCAGGAGGTTGCACATGATCAGGAAAGAGATCATCCTGCCCGCCCCGCGCGAAGACGTGTGGGAAGCCCTGACCGAGGCCGAGCGCCTCGCCGACTGGTTCGCGAACGACGTCGACATCGACCTGCGGCCGGGCGGCGGCGCGAGCTTCCGCTGGTCGAACGGCGAAGAGCGGCATGCGACTTTCACCGAGGTCGAGCCCGAGCACCGGCTCGCGTTCGAATGGGAGGACGAGGGCGCGGTCGAGTTCACGCTCGACGACGATGCCGACGGGACGCGGCTCGTGGTCGTCGAGTCGTCGCCATCCTGGAGCCTGGCGCTCGACCTGCAGGCCAGCGCGCTCGCGCGCGCTTTTTGACCAATCCTGGTGATCTGCTGGGGCAGGTCTTCGGCGCGCTCGCCGACGCGAATCGGCGGCAGGTGATCGGCTACCTGTCGGAGTACGGGACGGCGACCGCGACCGAGCTCACCGGCGAGCTGCCCATGACGCGACAGGCGGTGGCGAAGCACCTGGCGACGCTCGCCGACGCCGGGCTCGTCGAGTCGGAGCGGCAGGGCCGCGAGACGCGGTACCGGCTGACCGAGGCCGGCGCCGAGTGGGACGACCGGCTGGACGCGCTCGCCCGGCACCTGCAGCGCCGACGTCCGCTCAAGCTCGCAGCCATGGCGACGTACGACGCTGTCCGGGAGCTGCCGCTCACGATCGAGGGCTACGAGCTCGAGCCGCTCGAGCAGGAGGTCGCACGTGAGTTCACGCTGCGCCGCACGGTCGTCGTGCTGCGCGGGAACGGCGAGGAGGGCCGCGGCGAGGAGGTCGACTACGACCCGCAGGCGCAGCAACAGTTCCAGGCGCGCCGCAACGAGCTTCCCTTCGCCGGCGAGCACACGCTCGACTCGTTCTCGCTCCTCCAGGCGGGCCAGACGGAGTACCGGCGCTGGGCGTTCGAGTCGGCGGCACTCGACCTCGCGCTGCGCCAGGCCGGCAAGAGCCTCGGCGAGGCGATCGGCCGCGAGCAGCGGCCCGTGCGGTTCGTCGTCTCGACACGGATCGCGAACGTGCCGGGCTGGCTCGACCTCTACCCCGAGCATCCGCTTCAAGCTCGACCCCGACCGCAACTGGACGGACGAGATCGTCGACCGTCTGTCTGGCGAGGGCGTCGTCGACACCGTCGACTTCAAAGGGATCTACCGCGGAGACTTCGGCTCGCCGCCGGACCCCGAGCTGTACGCGCGGATCGCCGGGGCGTTCCCGGAGTCGTGGATCGAGGACCCCGCGCTCACGCGCGAGACGTCACGCGCGCTCGAGCCGCACCGGGACCGCATCACGTGGGACGCGCGCGATCCACGAGTGGAGCGACGTCGAGGCGCTTCCCGTTCCGTCCGCGCTGCCTGAACTGCAAGCCGTCGCGATTCGGTTCGGTGCGGCGGCTGTTCGAGTTCTACGACGCGTGCGAGCGCGAGGGGATCACGCTCTACGGCGGCGGCCAGTACGAGCTCGGCCCGGGCCGTGCGCAGATCCAGCTGCTCGCTTCGCTCTTCCACGCCGACGCCCCGAACGACGTCGCGCCGGGCGGCTACAACGCGACCGAGCCGGTCGCCGGCCTCCCGGCGAGCCCGCTCGAGCTCAGCTCCGCAGGCCGGCTTCCGAAGCTGAGCGCCTTCGCCGAGAGCCGGCGCACCGAGCCGTCGCCCGCCTCGCCGATCGCGTACCAGGCCGCGCCGTCGCACGGGTCGCCGCTGCCGACGACGAGGTAGCGGACGTCGAGATGGAAGTGCGCCGGCTCTCCCGGACGCTCCGGGATCTCGTGGATGTCGAGGTCGAACGGCCGCGGCGCCTCCGGGTGCAGGCGCACCTCGAAGCGCCGTCTCCTCGCGCGCCTCGCGCAGCGCCGCCGCCTCGAGCGAGATGTCGCTCGGCTCGACGTGCCCGCCGGGCTGCAGCAGCCGCTCGAGCTTGACGTGCTGCGACGAGGCACGTGCGCGCGCAGCCCTCGTCGACGACGAACGCCGAAGCGGTGAAGTGCGCCGTCGGCTCGTCGCGCGAGAGCGGGTCGCCGAGCTCGTGCGCGAGTCGCAGCATCGCGCAGCGATCCGCCTCCTCGCGCTCGTCGTCTGACGACGTGTTGTCTGCAGCAGGCGGATCAGCGTGCCGCGGCGCGCTCATTCGTACTGCAGCGCCTCGAGCACGTTCAGCCGCGCTGCGCGGCGCGCCGGGAAGATCGCGGCGAGGATGCCGACGACGATCGTCACGATCGCGAAGACGATCAGCGAGCCGACCGGCAGCGTGAAGACGATGAAGTCGACGCGGGCGACGAGCAGCGCCGCCGAGCACGATCCCGAGCACGATCCCGAGGACGCCGCCGATCAGCGCGGTGATCACGCTCTCGTGCCGGATCATGCGCCGCACCTGGCGGCGCGTCATGCCGATCGCGCGCAGCATCCCGATCTCGCGCGTGCGCTCGAACACCGTCAGCACGAGCGTGTTGACGATCCCGAACAGGCTGACGATCACCGACAGCGCGAGCAGCACGTAGAGGATGTTCAGGATCGAGTTGAGGCCCGCTGATCTGGTTGTCGATGAACTCCTGCCGCGTCTGCGACCTTCGCGTTCGGGAAGCTCGTTCAGGGTCTGCTCGAGCTCGGCGCGGTTCGCGTCGGTCTGGCCGCCGCTGCATGCGCACGAACGAGTAGAGGTTCTGCGGGTTCGGGTTGTAGCGCGTCCCACGCCGCCTGCGAGATCGTGACGCTGCCGAACGGCGAGCCGCCCGGCGGGCGGGTCGAAGATGCCCTCGTCAGGACGAACTGCTTGCTGACGCCGTTCGCGAACGTCAGCGCGGATCGGCGAGCCGACGTGCGAGGTTGTGCGTCTTCGCGTAGTCCTTGTCGACGAACGCGCCGTCGTCGCCGAGCGTCGCGATGCGTCCGCGGCGAGCCGTCCTTCCAGTCCAGGTTGAACATCGTGCTCGACCGGCGGGTTGACGGCGGTCGCGAAGAAGCGTCTTGCCGAACGCCTGCGGCGTCGCCGGTGCGGACGTTGCCGACCGCCTCGACGCCGGGCACCTTCGCGACCGCGTCGGCCGCCGCGGTCGGGATCGGCGAGAAGTTGTTCTGCGCGGTGATCGCGTAGTCGGCGTCCGTGCCAGATGTGCTCGACCGCGCCGCGGAAGCGTCGACGTGATCCCGGCGGCGAGCACCGCGACGAGCGTCACGAGCGCGAGGCCGATCATCAGCGCCGCCGCGGTCGAGGCGGTCCGCTGCGGGTTCCGCCGCGCGTTGTCGCGCGCGAGCGCGCCGGCCGCGCCGCCGATCTCGTGCCGCGGGCCAGCCGAGCGCGCCGGCGAGCGGCCGGATGAACGCGCACCGAGAGCAGCGCGACGCCGAAGAAGATCAGGAGCGCGCCGAGCCCATCCAGAGCAGCACCTGCGTCGTCCCGAGGTCCGGCGCGAAGAGCCCGTAGAGCGAGCGCCGCGAAGCCGAGCAGCGTCAGCAGCGCGGAGCCGACGGTGCGGAAGCGCGCGAAGCGCGACTCCGGCAGCGTGCGCGCCTTCGCGCACGGCCGCGATCGGCGGCACGCGCGTCGCGCGGATCGCCGGCCGCAGGCTGGCGAGCAGCGTCACGAGGATGCCCGACGAGCAGCGAGACGACGACCGTGCGCGTCGCGAAGACGATGCCGCTGTTCGGCAGCGTGAAGCCGACGGCGTCGAAGAGCTTGAAGAGCACCCTTCGCGAGCCCGAGGCCCGAGGAAGAGCCCGATGACCGAGGCGAGCACGCCCGATCACGAGCGCCTCGACGACGATCGAGGTCGAGCACCTGCCGCCGGCTCGCGCCGAGCGTGCGCATGCGTCGCGAACTCGCGCGTCCGCTGCGCGATCGTGATCGAGAGCGAGTTCGCGATCACGAAGCTGCCGACGAACAGCGCGATGCCGCCGAACGCGAGCAGGAAGTCGCGCAGGAACGAGATGAACGAGTCGTGTCTGCTTCGCGTCCTCCTGGCCTGCGGCTCGCCGGTGCGCACCTGGGCGGTCGGCGGCAGGATCGTCGCGCACCTGCTGCAGGAGCTCCTGCTCCGACACGCCGGGCTTCGTCGCGATCGCGATCTCGTCGAGCTGGCCCTTCTTGCTCGAAGAGGCGCTGCGCGGTCGGCAGGTCGAAGCCGGCGAGCGTCGCGCCGCCGAGCGTCGAGGCGCAGCCGAACTTGACGATGCCGGAGATCTTGAACTGCTCGACGGCGCCTTCGGCCTGCACGCCGATCGCGTCGCCGACCTTGAAGTGCTTCTGTCTCGCGGTCGCCTTGTCGATCACGACCTCGCCGCCGCTCGCGGCCAGTCGCCGGAGACGAGCGTCGAGCGGGTTGAAGGGCGAGTCGCCGTTCGGCGATGCTGAAGCCGAGGTTCGGCGCGCCGCCGAGCACGATCGCCTTGCCGTTGCGGTCGATCAGCTGCGCCGTCGCCGTCGACGCTCCCCTCCGCGCTGCGCGACGCGGGCAGAGCCGCGGACCTGGTCGAGCAGCGACTCCGTCGACCGTCGGCGCGAACGAGCCGCTGGCCGTCGGACACGTCACGCCGCCTTGCCGGTGACCACGCGTCGGAGCCCTGGCGGACGCTCGGTGAAGATCGAGTTGAACGCCTTGTCGATCGAGTCGGTGAGGACGAACGTGCCGCTGACCATCGCGACGCCGAGCACGATCGCGAACGCGGTCAGGGCCGTGCGCAGCTTGCGGCCGAGGAGCCCTGCGAGCGCGACCTTGATCATGCGCTGACGCGGGCCATCGCCGCGAGGATCTCGGGCGCCGGGCTGCGCGGCAGCTCTTCGACGATCCGGCCGTCGGCGAGGAAGAGCACGCGATCGGCGATCGTCGCCGCCTGCGCGTCGTGCGTGACCATCACCATCGTCTGGCCGAGCTCCTCGGCCGAGCTGCGGAGCAGCTCGAGGATCTCGCTGCCGGTCTTCGAGTCGAGGTTGCCGGTCGGCTCGTCGGCGAAGACGACCGTCGGCTGCGAGACGAGCGCGCGCGCGATCGCGACGCGCTGCTGCTGGCCGCCGGAGAGCTCCGACGGGCGGTGCTTGCGCCGATCGGCGAGGCCGACGCGGTCGAGCAGGTCCTCGAAGAACTCCGGGTCGGGCTTCTCGCCGGCGATCGAGAGCGGGAGCATGACGTTCTCCTCGGCCGTCAGCATCGGCAGCAGGTTGAAGAACTGGAAGACGAAGCCGATGTGCTCGCGCCGCAGCATCGTCACGTCGCTGTCGCGAGAGCGAGCCGACGTCCTGGCCGGCGATCGTGACCGTGCCGCTCGTCGGCTTGTCGAGCGCGGCGAGCAGGTGCATCAGCGTCGACTTGCCGGAGCCGGACGGCCCCATGACGGCGACGAGCTCGCCCGGCTGCACGCGAGGGAGACGCCGCGCAGGGCGTCGACGGCCGCCTCGCCCTCGCCGTAGCGGCGGGTGAGGTCGTCGGCGCTGACGACTGCGCCGTTGGATGTTCCGTTTGAATTCATGTGCGCCGAGGCTACCGACGGCCGCGCGAGTCGCCGCCATAGGGTGACGACCCTGATTCGACCCTGATATCGAGCCTCGCTTGCGCGATCATGCGTGACGCGGCGAAGCCGGGGATGATGTCGTCGCCGTAGGCCTGCAGCGTCTCCTCCTGGCCGTGCGTCATCAGGTAGATGTTGAACTGGTCGACGCCGATCTCCTCGAGCTCGCGCAGCTTCGTCGTGCACTGCTCGGCGTTGCCGATCACGCAGAAGCGGTCGCAGATCTCGTCGGTGACGAACTCGCCGTGCTTCGCGCCGACGCGCGAGTGCTCGTCGTAGTCGTAGAACTTGCGCGCCTGCACGTAGTCGGTCAGCGCCTGCGGGACGGCGCTGCCGTCCGTGCCGTAGCGGTCGATCAGGTCCTGCACGTGGTTGGAGACCATCGCCGGGAACCAGCGCACCTGCTCGCGCGCGTCCTGCGAGGTCGTCGGTGACGTGGCTCGGCGCGCTGACGATGCACTTCAGCGCGGCCGGGTCGCGGCCGGCCTCCTCGGCCGCCTCGCGGGCGGTGCGCCATGATCCACTGGATGATGTCGGGGTCGGCGAGCTGGATGATCACGCCGTCGCCCTGCCGCCCGCGCGACGGCGAGCGCCTTCGGGCCGTAGCCCGCGACGTGCATCTCGATCTCGCGGCAGCTCGGGCCGCACCCACTTCAGCTGCAGGTCCTTGTCGTTCCAGTCGACCTCCTTGCCGTTCATGAACGGCTTGATCATCTTCAGCGCCTCTTCGAACTCCGCGACCTTCACCGGCTGCTGGCCGATGTAGCGCCGCGCCGAGTCGCCGCGGCCGATGCCCATGATCATCCGGCCGTCCGAGATGTCGTGCAGCGTCGCGTAGGCGCTCGCGAGCACCGTCGGCTCGCGCGTGCCCGGGTTCGTGACCATGTGGCCGAGCTTGATCTTCGACGTCCGGTCGGCGACGAGCGCGAGCACCGGGAACGACTCCTGCCAGAGGACGTGCGAGTCGTACGTCCACGCGTACTCGAACCCGTGCTGCTCCGCGAGCTGGATCAGCTCGATCATCCGCGTGTACGGCGGATCGGGAAGAACGGTGACGCCGAAGCTCAGAGCCATGCGGACCTCCTGTTGACGGGGCACCGACCAAGCCTAGTCAGTCAGAGATCGCCGGGTGTCAACGCAGCACGAGCCGCCCGGCTACGACTGCCCGTTCTGCCGGCTGCTGCACGGCGTCGAGACGGCGCACAACACGCTCGGCCGACGTCGTCTGGCGCGACGAGCGGACGTGCGCGTTCGTGGCGCCGAAGTGGTGGTCGGGCAACGAGGGCCACGCGATCGTGATCCCCGTCGAGCACGTCGGAGAACCTCGTACGAGATCGGGCCGGGGGAGCTCGGCGCGGTCTACGCGACCGCGCAGCGTCGTCGCGACCGCGATGCGCGCGGCGTACGGCTGCCCCGGGACGTCGACGCGGCAGCACAACGAGCTCGCGGGCGGCCAGGACGTCTGGCACTTCCACGTGCACGTCTTCCCGCGGTGGGCGGGCGACCGCCTGTACGCGCGCGACGACGAGATCCGCTGGACGACGCCGGACGAGCGGGCGCCGTACGCAGAAGCTGCGGCCGCGCTGACGGATCGAACGCTGCATCTGACCCGCTCCGCCGATCGATGTGCACCTCTGCGCGTCATGCAGCCAGGCGAGCGTCTTCGACGCGAGCCGGTCGAGCGCCTGCACGCTCAGCTCGAGGTGCTCGGTCTTCGTGTCCTCGAGCTTCGTGTGCGACAGGCCGCGCAGGCTCTGCACGAACACCATCACCGTCGGGATGCCGGCGCGCGAGACCTCCGCGGCATCGTGCAGCGGGCCCGACGGCAGCCGGTGCGACGTGCCCGGCGACCTCGCGGATCGCCTCGTCGGCGAAGCCGATCAGCGTCGTCGTCGAAGAGGATCGGCTCGATGCTCCAGATGCGCTCCCACTCGACCTCGATGTTCTCCTCGGCGGCGAACCGGTCGGCCGCCTCCTGCGCCATCGCGAGCATCCGCGCGAGCGCGTCCGCGTCGAGGTGGCGCTGGTCGAGCAGCTGCTCGGCCGTCTCGACGACGGAGGTGACGATCCCCGGCTTCGTGACGACGCCGCCCGACGTGCAGACCGCGCCGCCGCCGACCTCGGCGGCGATCTCGCGGATGTAGAGCGCGAGCTTCGCGGCACCGGCGAGCGCGTCGCGGCGCTTGTCCATCGGCGTCGAGCCGGCGTGCGCGGCCTGGCCGCGCCAGGTGAAGCGCGAGCGCTCGACGCCGAACGTGCCGAGCACGACGCCGAGCGGCAGGTCCAGCGACTCGAGCACCGGCCCCTGCTCGATGTGCAGCTCGAGGTACGCCGCGGCGTTCTCGAGCTGCGAGCGCGCCGCGAGCGCGCCGTCGAGGTCGACGCCGTGCTCGCGCAGCGCGTCCGGCAGCGCGATCCCGTCCCGGTCCGTCAGCGCGCGCAGCTCGTCCTGGTCGCGCATCGAGCCGGCCGCGGCCGACGAGCCGAAGAGCGAGCGGCCGAAGCGCGCGCCTTCCTCGTCGGCCCAGGAGACGAGCCGCACCGTCACCGGCGGCTCGCCCTCCTCCGCGATGCCGCCGGAGCACCTCGACCCCGCCGAGCACGTTCAGACAGCCGTCGAGCCAGCCGCCGTTCGGCACCGAATCCAGGTGCCCGCCGATCAGCAGCGCCCGGTCGGAGTCGCCGCGCGAGCGTGAACCACTGGTTCCCCGCCTCGTCGATCTCCTCGACTGCGCGCCCGTGCCTTCCAGCTTGCCCGGAGGAACTCCCGCGCCCGCTCCCACGTGTCCGTCCAGGCGACCCGCTGGGCGCCGTTCTCGTCGCCCGTGAGCGCGCGCAGCTCGTCCGAGTTCGGCGACGGTGCGGGACGGATTCCAGCGGCACGATGGGCGATCCTAAACCGTGATAAGAAATCCGACTGTGACGACGGCCGCCAGTCGGGCGCGGCCGCCGTTCCGCGCGCTGGCGTGCGACCCTCGCAGTCCTGCTCGTCGCTCTGGGGGCTCTGGGAGCTCTACCGCTGGATCTGGATCGAGACCGGCTGGACGTGGCCGTTCCCCGTCAACGACACGACGCTGCCGCACTCTGGACGATCTTCAAGCGCGCTCGGCGAGCCGCACAGGTCGACCGGCCCGCTCCTGATCACGGTGCTGCTCCACTCGGCGTGGTTCACCGCGAAGGAGGCGATGCCGGCTTCGCGGTCGGCGCGATCGTCGGCTTCTGCCTCGCGGTCGCGCTCGTCCATTCGCGGCTCGATGCAGCGCGGCGTTCCTGCCGTACATCGTCGCGCTCGCAGACGATCCCGATCCTCGCCGTCGCGCCGATGGTCGTCGTCTGGCTGAAGGCCGGCTGGCAGTCGGTCGCCGTGATCGCCGCGTACCTGACGTTCTTCCCGGTCGACGATCAACACGCTGCGCGGGCTGCAGTCGGCAGAGCCGCGCGCGCATCGAGCTGATGCGCTCCTACGCGGCGAGCCCGTGGCACGTGCTCTGGAAGCTGCGCGTGCCCGACGTCGCTGCCGTACGTGTTCAGCGCGCTGAAGGTGAGCGCGACCGCGAGCGTCGTCGGCGCGATCATCGGCGAGCTGCCGAGCTCGATCCAGGCGGCCTCGGCGGCGCGATCCTCAACTTCAACCAGTACTACTCGCTCGAGCCCGGGAGCCTCTGGGCGACGAACGTGATCGCCGCCGCGCTCGGGATCGCCTTCTTCCTCGCGGTCGTGATCGCCGAGAAGATCGTCGTGCGTCGCGCGCCGGTGCCGGTGGCATGAGACGTACGCTCGACGGAGTCGCGGCCTGATGAGCGTCGTCGCGATCAGGGACCTGACGAAGACGTTCCCGAAGGGGCAACGTCGACCGCGCTGCAGGAAATCGACCTGCAGATCGAGCCGGGCGAGTTCGTGTCGCTGATCGGGCCGTCGGGCTGCGGCAAGTCGACGCTGCTGCGCGTGATCGGCGACCTGATCCAGCCGACCGACAGGCACGATCGAGGTCAACGGCAAGACGCCGCACCAGGCGCGGCTCGACCACGACTACGGGATGGTCTTCCAGGACTCGGTGCTCTTCGACTGGCGGACGGTCGCGAAGAACGTCTCGCTGCCGCTCGAGATGCTCGGCTGGGAGCGCGCGAGGCGGAAGGCACGCGTCGACGAGATGCTGCGGCTCGTCGAGCTGCAGGGCTTCGGCGACCACTACCCGTGGCAGCTCTCCGGCGGGATGCAGATGCGCGTCGCGATCGCGCGAGCGCTCTCGTTCGAGCCGGCGCTGCTGCTGATGGACGAGCCGTTCGGCGCGCTCGACGAGATGACGCGCGAGCGCCTGAACATCGAGCTGCTCGAGCTCTGGCGGCGCATGCGAGTCGACGATCGTCTTCGTCACGCACTCGATCTCCGAGGCGGTCTTCCTCTCGACGCGCGTCGTCGTGATGAGCCCGCGCCCCGGCCGGATCGCCGGCGTCGTCGCCGATCGATCTGCGCGCAGCCGCGCACGGTCGACACGCGCGAGGACCCGCGCTTCTTCGAGCACGTGACCGAGGTGCGCGAGCTCCTGCGCGGCGTCGGCGCGGACGAGCACGGCTCGGTGCTCGCGGAGGAGACGGCGTAGGCAGCCGGCGTAGCTCGACGGAGCCGCCCGTGACGCTGGTTGCCCAGCCGACCCCGCGCGGCACTGCCGTCGCAGTGCGACGAAGGCCGTCGACTGGGTGCCGGCGATCGTCGTGTTCTTCCTCGCGATCGTGGTCTGGCAGCTCGCGATCGACGCCTTCAACATCCAGAAGTTCCTGCTGCCGAAGCCGGGCGCGATCGTGTCGGCGTTCTGGACGCAGCGCTCGATGCTCTGGAGCGCCGGCTGGCTGACGCTCAAGGAGGCGCTCGGCGGATTCGCGATCGGCTCGCGGCTCGGCATCTTATGGCGGTCGTGCTCGCGCGCTTCCGCCGGCTGGGCGACGCGCTGATGCCGATCGCGATCGCCGCGAACGCGATCCCGATCATCGCGTTCGCGCCGATCTTCAACGCGTGGTTCGACCCGCTCTCGCTCGCGCCGCGGATGGCGACCGCCGCCGTGCTGTGCTTCTTCCCGGTGCTCGTGAACACGCTCCGTGGGCTCACCTCGGTGCGCCCTGCGCAAGTCGAGCTGATGCGCTCCTACGCAGCGACCGAGCTCGACATCTTCCGGCGCGTGCGCGTGCCGACCGCGCTTCCCTTTGTCTTCTCGGCATTGAAAGTCGCGACCGTCCTCGCGATGATCGGTGCCATCGTGAGCGACTACTTCGGGACGTTCGGCTCACTCGGGATCACGATCAAGAACTCCGTCGCGCTCTTCGACTTCGAGACGGCGTGGGCCGCGATCCTGATGGCCAGCATCCTCGGCGTGCTCCTCTACATCGCCGTGTCGCTCGCGGAACGGTTTGCCCTCCAGTGGGACCCAACTCGTCAGGAAAGGGGCACTGCATGAAGAAAAAGACCCTCCTTACCGTCGTCGCACTCGTCGTGGTCGCGGCAGCGGTGACGGCGGCTCTCGGCATGTCGCGCGCGCAGGCGGCGCCGAAGCTCACGAAGGTGACACTGCAGCTGAAGTGGGTGACGCAGTCGCAGTTCGCCGGGTACTACGCGGCCGTCGCGAAGGGGTACTACAAGAACGCCGGCCTCGACGTCACGCTGAAGGTCGGCGGCCCCGACATCACGCCCGAGCAGGTCGTGCTCGGCGGCCAGGCGCAGTTCGGCCTCGACTGGCTCCCGAACCTCTTCGCCACGCGCGAGAAGGGCGGCAAGATCGTCTCGATCGCGCAGGTGTTCGCGCGCTCGGGGATGACCGAGCTGACCTGGAAGGACTCAGGCATCACGTCGATCCCGAAGATGCGCGGCAAGAAGGTCGGTGTCTGGTGCTGCGGCAACCAGCCCGAGCTCTTCGCGGCGCTGAACAAGAACGGGATCAACCCCGCGAAGTCGAGCGACGTGAAGATCGTGAACCAGCCGTTCGACATGAACCTGTTCCTGCAGAAGAAGATCGACGCGGCGGCGGCGATGACCTACAACGAGCTCGCCCAGGTGCTCGAGACGAAGAACCCGAAGACCGGCAAGCTCTACACGCTCAGGGACCTCAACATCTTCAAGATGGCGAGCCCCGCCGTCGGCACGGGGATGCTCGAGGACAACATCTTCACGACGGAGAAGTACCTGAAGACTCCGGCGAACAAGACGACGATCGTCAACTTCCTGAAGGCGTCGTTCCAGGGCTGGATCTACTGCCGCGACCACGTCAACGACTGCACGAACATCGTGCTGAACAACGGGACGGCGCTCGGTCACGGGCACCAGCTCTGGCAGATGAACGAGATCAACAAGCTCGTGTGGCCGAACACGAGCGGCGTCGGCCACGTGCCCCAGAAGGCGGTCGCTCAGACGGCCTTGATCGCGAAGACCTACGGCGTGATCAAGAAGGTCCCGAAGGGTGCGGTCACCTACACGTACGCGGACCAGGCCCTCGACCAGCTCAAATCGACCACCGACATCTACGGCTCGCACTACAAGCCGATCAAGGTGCAGGTGACAGAGGGAGGCAAGTAGGAAGGACGACCCACCGGCCCGGCCCGCCTCGCGGCGGGCCGGGCGGCGTCAACGGAGGAAGGAGACTCGTATGTCCGTGCTGATCAAGGGTGGCCGCGTCATCACCGCGGCGGACGACTACGTCGCCGACGTCTTCATCGAGGGCGAGCGCATCTCCCTGATCGGCGAGTCGCTGGACGTCCCGGCTGACAAGGTGATCGATGCCGGCGGAAAGTACGTGCTGCCGGGCGCCGTCGACCCGCACACGCACCTCGAGATGCCGTGGCGCGGCGAGACGACGATCGACGACTTCGAGTCCGGCCACACCGCCGCCGCATTCGGCGGCACGACCACGCACGTCGACTTCTGCATCCAGGGCAAGGGACAGACGTTCGGCGACGCGCTCGAGGCCTGGCACGCCAAGCGCGAGGGGAAGGCGATCATCGACAACGGCTTCCACATCGCCGTCACCGACCTCCGCGAGGGCGGCACGCTCGACGAGCTCGCACGGCTGCCCGAGGAGCACGGCGTGACGTCGTACAAGCTCTTCATGGCCTACAAGGACTCGCTGATGGTCGACGACGAGACCCTGTTCAAGACGATGCAGGTGGCCGCCGAAACCGGCGCGCTCGTGATGGTCCACGCGGAGAACGGCGACGCGATCGAGGTGCTGATGACGGAGGCGATCGAGGCCGGCAACGTCACGCCGAAGTACCACGCCCTCACGCGGCCGCCCGAGCTCGAAGGAGAGGCGACGAACCGCGCGATCCAGCTCGCGCGCGTCGCAGGCTCGCCGCTGTACGTGGTGCACGTCTCGTGCCAGGAGTCGGCGGAGCCGATCGCGCTCGCCCGCGAGAAGGGCTGGAACGTGTGGGGCGAGACCTGCACGCAGTACTTCTTCGTCGACCAGACGTTCCTCGACAAGCCCGACTTCGAGGGCGCGAAGTACGTCTACACGCCGCCGCCGCGGCCGAAGGCGAACCAGGACATCCTCTGGAACGCCGTGCGGACGAACGTGCTGCAGGCGATCTCGACCGACCATTGTGCGTACCTGTTCAAGGGCCAGAAGGACGCCGGCCTGCACGACTTCCGGCAGATCCCGAACGGCGCGCCGGGGCTCGAGAACCGGCTGCAGATGATCCACCAGTTCGGCGTCCGCGAAGGGCGCATCTCGCTGAACCGGATGGTCGAGCTGCTCTGCACGAACCCGGCGAAGCTGTTCGGCCTCTATCCGCGCAAGGGCACGCTCGCCGTCGGCTCGGACGCCGATGTCGTCGTGTTCGACCCGGAGAAGAAGGTGACGATCTCCGCCTCGACGCACCACTCGAAGTCGGACTACAACCTCTTCGAGGGCACCGAGGTGACGGGCTCGCCCGACACCGTGCTGCTGCGCGGCAACGTGATCGTCGAGGGCGACCGGCTGCTCGCGAAGCCCGGCAGCGGCCAGTTCGTGAAGCGCGCCCGCTTCGGCGACGAGTTGAAGCCGGCCGCGCTCGCCGCGGCCTGAGCCGTGGGGCGGGAGGGCGGCGCGCGCCGCCCTCCCGCCGCGTTTCCTAGTCGACGGCCGCGGGCGAGACCGAGACGTCCTTCGCGAGCAGCGGCCGCAGCAGGTAGTAGAGGCCGCCGCCGACGACCATGGCGGTCAGCCACGAGAGGTCGGTGTTGTTGGTCGCTCTCGCAATCGGGCCCTGCATGAACCCGACGAGGCCGTACTCCCATGCCCAGCCGACGATGAGGCCCGCGAGCACCGCGACGATCGCGGCCCAGTTGATGTCGCCGTAGCGCGCGTTCTCCGGCTCGTCGTAGAGCGCGTCGACGTCGATCTTCCCGTGCCGCACGATGAAGAAGTCGACGAGCATCACGCCGCCCCACGCCGCGATCCAGACGACGACCGACGCGATCCAGTTGTCGAAGTCGTGCGCGAAGTTGTCCGACTGGATGAACGCGATCAGCGCCACCGTCCCGACGATCGACACGACCACGGAGACCTTCCAGCGCGCCGCCTTCACGTCGAGCGAGAGCGCGGCGAGCGTCGCCGAGTAGAGGTTGAGGATGTTGGTCGCGATCGGGCCGTGCATGACGAGGAACAGGATCAGGATCGAGACGCCGCCGAACGCCGCGGTCACGAGCTGGGCCGGGTCGGCACTCGTGCCGGCGCTCGCGATCGAGGCGCCGAGGAAGCCGAGCCAGACCGTCGGCACGAAGACGCCGAGGGCCGTCGAGAGGAACACCTTGCGCTCCGGCGTGCCCGGCTTGATGAAGCGCGTGTAGTCGCCCGACCACGAGAGCCAGGTGATGCCCCAGCCGACGCCGATCGCGGTCGTCAGCTGCGTGATCGACGTCCACTTCGCGCCCCCGTGCGCGGTCGAGTGCCCCCAGACGACGTCGACCTTCGTCCAGGCGAGGATCGACATCAGCAGCATGATCGCCGCGGCGACCGGCACGGTCCACTTCTCGAACGCCTGGATCCAGTAGAAGCCGACGATCGCGATCACCGCCTGGATGACCATGATGGCGATCCCGACCGCGTACTTGGTGCCCGTGCCGGGATGGTCGACCCCGAGGTGCGTGAGGATGCCGAGCGCCAGGTCGAGGACGACCCAGGTGTTGACGCCGAGCCAGCCGATCGTCATCAGCAGCTGCGCCGTGGCCGGCAGATAGGCGCCGCGGCGGCCGAACGCCGCGCGCGAGAGCGTCATCTGGTTGACCCCGGTGCGCGAGCCCATGACACAGAACGTGCCGAAGATCGAGCAGCCGACGAGGTTGCCGATCACGAGCACGAGGAGCGTCTCGACGAGGCTCAGCCCGAGGATGATCCCGAGCGCGCCGAGCACCCAGTTGATCGGGGCGATGTTGGCGCCCGCCCAGATCCAGAACTGCTGCAGCGGCGTCGAGTCGCGGTCGGCTGCCGGAACCGGTGCGATTCCGTGCGTGTCCAACCGGACGTCGGCGGCCTGCTCTGCCGTGGCCATGCGTGTGCCTCCCGGTGGAGTAAGGACCTGTCGGGGCGATCATGCGCCCGGGACCGGACATCCGTCCAGCGACCCGGCGAAGAAATTACGCTCCGCGCGTGCCTCTCGTCCTCCGGAACGGCCTCGTCGACCGCGGCGGCGGGCGATTCGAGCGGGCCGACGTGGTGGTGGACGGCGGCCGGATCGCCGGCGTCGGGACGAGAGTTAGTGATGACTCATCACAAAGTGAGGTGCTGGACTGCTCGCGGTTCGCGGTCGTTCCGGGGATGGTCGACGCGCACGCGCACTCGAACGAGAACTGGTTCCGCGGGCTGTGGGACAACCTGCCGCTCGAGCCCTGGATGCTCTTCTCCTACCCGGTGCTCGCCGCGCCGTCGCAGTCGGCGGACGAGATCTACGTGCGGACGCTGCTCGGCGGGATCGAGCTGCTGCGCTCGGGCGCGACGACGGTCGTCGACTTCCTCTACGACGACGAGCAAGCGCTCGAGCCGGTCGTGCGCGCCTACCGCGACCTCGGGCTGCGGGCGCTCGTCGCGCTGGGGATGGGCGACCGCGCCTACCACGAGACGGTCGTCCTCGACGAGGGGCTCGTCTCGCGCGGGCTGATCGACAGGCTCGAGCGCGAGAAGCCGCCGTCCTGGGACGAGTGGGCGGAGGTGACGCGCGGGTCGGTCGAGCGCTACCACCGTCCCGACGAGGGGATCTCGATCTGCCCCGCGCCGTCGGGGCCGCAGCGGTGCACCGACGAGATGCTGGCCGGCTGCGCGGCACTCGCGGACGAGCTCGACCTGATGATCCACATCCACGTCCTGGAGACGCGCATGCAGGCCGTCTCGGGACGCCGGATGTACGGGCGCACGCTGCCGGAGCACATGGACGCGCTCGGCTTCCTCTCACCGCGCGTCTGCTTCGAGCACGGGATCTGGCTGACACCTTCCGACATGGAGCTCGTCCGCGACCGCGGCGTGACGGTCGTGCACAACCCGGTCTCGAACATGAAGCTCGGCTCCGGCATCGCGCCCGTGCCGGAGTTGCTCGGCCACGGCGTGAACGTCGCGCTCGGGACGGACGGCATGTGCTCGAACGACGGCAACGACATGTTCGCGACGCTGAAGACGGCGGCGCTCCTGCACAAGCTGTGGGAGATCGACTACGAGCAGTGGCTCGGCGCGGAGGAGGCGTGGGCGCTCGCGACGACGGGCGGCGCGGTCGCCGCGGGTGACCGCGACGGCCTCGGCTCGCTCGAGCCGGGCCGCCGCGCCGACCTCGTGCTGCTCGACCTGGAGTCGCTCGTCTTCACGCCGCTCAACGACCCCCTGAGGCAGCTCGCCCTCGGCTCAACCACGCTCGCGGTGTCGTCGGTCATGGTCGGCGGCGAGTGGCGCGTCCGCGACGGCCGCGTGACCGGCGTCGACGAGGCGGCCGTGCTCGCCGAGGCGCGCGCCCGCGGCCCGGAGATCGTCGCGCGCCACGACGAGGGCTTCGCGATCGGCCAGGAGCTCCTCGCCTCGCTGCGCGCCGGCTGGCTGGAGGCGATGCGCACCGACGTCGGTATCAAACGGAAGCTCTCGCCGTAAAAGCTGCAATCTGATTCGCTTCGCGAATCAGATTGCGGGGTTTCGGTTTACGCTCGCGCTCGTGATCGACCTCGCGCTCACGAACGCCCGCACGCTCGACGGTGAGCTCGTCGACCTCTTCGTCGACGGCGGGCGCTTCGTCTCGCGCGGCGAGGCGCGGCGGACGATCGACGCCGAGGGCCGGCTGGTGACGCCGCCGCTCGTCGACTGCCACCTCCACCTCGACGCGTCGCTGACAGTCGGACGGCCGCGCTTCAACGAGAGCGGGACGCTGATCGAGGGCATCCACGTCTGGGGCGAGCTGAAGCCGTCCCTGACCGAGCAGGACGTCTTCGAGCGCGCGTCGGAGATCGTGCGCTGGTCGGCCGCGCAGGGCACCCTCTTCATCCGCGCGCACGCCGACGTCTCCGGCGAGAACGAGGCGATGGTGCGCGGGCTCCTGCGCGTGCGCGACGAGCTCGCCGAGCTCTGCACGATCCAGGTCACCGCCTTCCCGCAGGACGGTATCTACGCGCGCGACGGCGACGAGGAGCGGCTCGAGAACGCGATCCGCCTCGGCGTCGACTGCGTCGGCGGCATCCCGCACTACGAGCCGACGAGCGAGCTCGGCCTGCGCGAGGTGCATCGCGTCTTCGAGCTCGCGAAGCAGCACAACCGCCGCATCGACGTCCATTGCGACGAGACCGACGACCCGAACAGCCGCTTCCTCGAGGTGATGGCCGACGACACCGTCAAGCACGGCCTCGCCGGCCGCGTGACCGCGAGCCACTGCACCGCGATGGGCTCGTACGAGCCGTACTACTCGTCGAAGCTGCGCGGCTTCCTGAAGCGCGCCGGCATCAACGTCGTCGTCAACCCGTACGCGAACTCGCTCATCCAGGGCCGCCTCGACCCGTACCCGAAGCGACGTGGCTTTGCGCAGCTGAAGGAGCTGCTCGCCGAGGGCGTCAACGTCTCGATCGGCAACGACGTGATCATGGACCCGTGGTACTCGCTCGGGAAGGCCGATCTCGTCGACGCCGCGCACCTCGCGCTGCACTTCACCTACATGAGCGGGCGCGAGGAGATCGCCGAGATGCTGCGCTGCGCGACCGAGCGCGGTGCGCGAACGCTCGGCGTCGAGGACGACTACGGGCTCGACGAGGGGAAGCCTGCCGACTGCGTCGTCTTCGACGCCCCCGACGCGCTCGAGGTGATCCGGCTGCGCGCGACGCGGCGCTGGGTGCTGCGCCGCGTCGCGCGCAGGCGGATGACCTCGACCGCGTCGGCGCGTCGAAGCGACGCAGTCGGCGGGCTTCCCCTCCTCGATCCCGTAGTCGTCCTCGACGGCCAGCGTTCGCGCGCCGCGCTCGGTCGCGCAGCGCAGCATCTCGGCGATCTCCTCGCGGCCGCTCATGTAGGTGAAGTGCAGCGCGAGGTGCGCGGCGTCGACGAGGTCGGCCTTCCCGATCGAGTACCAGGGGTCCATGATCACGTCGTTGCCGAGCGAGACGTTGACGCCCTCGCGAGCAGCTCCTTCAGCTGCGCGAAGCCCGCCGCTTCGGGTAGGTGTCGAGGCGGCCCTGGATCAGCGAGTTCGCGTACGGGTTGACAACGATGTTGATCCCGGCGCGCTTCAGGAACCCGCGCAGCTTGGACGAGTAGTACGGCTCGTACGAGCCCATCGCGGTGCAGTGGCTCGCGGTGACGCGGCCGGCGAGGCCGAACTTCACGGTGTCGTCCGCCATCACCTCGAGGAAGCGGCTGTTCGGGTCGTCGGTCTCGTCGCAGTGCACGTCGATGCGGCGGTTGTGCTGCTTCGCGAGCTCGAAGACGCGATGCACTTCGTTCAGGCCGAGCTCGCTCGTCGGCTCGTAGTGCGGGATGCCGCCGACGCAGTCGACGCCGAGCCGGATCGCGTTCTCGAGCCGCTCCTCGTCGCCGTCGCGCGCGTAGATGCCGTCCTGCGGGAACGCGGTCACCTGGATCGTGCAGAGGTCGGCGAGCTCGTCGCGCACGCGCAGCAGGCCGCGGACCATCGCCTCGTTCTCGCCGGAGACGTCGGCGTGCGCGCGGATGAACAGCGTTCCCTGCGCGGCCGACCAGCGCACGATCTCGGACGCGCGGTCGAAGACGTCCTGCTCGGTCAGGGACGGCTTCAGCTCGCCCCAGACGTGGATGCCCTCGATCAGCGTCCCGCTCTCGTTGAAGCGCGGCCGGCCGACGGTGAGCGACGCGTCGAGGTGCAGGTGGCAGTCGACGAGCGGCGCCGTGACCAGCCGGCCCGCGGCATCGATCGTCCTCGCGCGCCTCGCCGCCCGAGACGAAGCGCCCGCCGTCGACGAAGAGGTCGCGAGCTCCCGTCGAGCAGCCGGGCGTTCTTGAGCGTGAGGTCGATCACGGCGCGAGCCTAACCCGAAACCCCGCACTCTATTCGCGAAGCGAATCAGGTTGCGCTTTTACGGCGGAGCTTACGTTCGACGCCGACGTCCGTCCGCATCGCCTCGAGCCAGCCGGCGCGGACCGAGCGAGCAGCTCCTGGCCGATCTCGAAGCCCTCGTCGTGGCGCGCGACGATCTCGGCGCCGCGGGCGCGGCCCTCGGCGAGCACGGCGCCTCGTCGACGCCGGTCACCCGGCCGTCGCGGACGCGCCACTCGCCGCCGACCATCACCGACGAGACCGCGAGCGTGGTCGAGCCGAGCGCGACCTGCCGCAGCGGGTCGTTGAGCGGCGTGAAGACGATCGACTCGAGGTCGAGCAGCACGAGGTCGGCGCGGCGGCCCGGCTCGAGCGAGCCGAGGCCGTCGCGGTCGCCCGCGGCGGCCGCGCCGCCCGGTCGCGATCTCCCACGCCTCCTCCGCGCCGAGCCACTGCTCGTAGTCGACCTCCCACAGCTTGTGCAGGAGCGCAGCCGTCTTCAGCGTCGCGAACATGTCGTTGCCGTCGTTCGAGCACATGCCGTCGGTCCCGAGCGCGACGTTGACGCCGTGACCGAGCAGCTCCGGGACCGGCGCGATGCCGGAGCCGAGCTTCATGTTCGAGACCGGGTTGTGCACGACGGTCACGCCGCGGTCGCGCACGAGCTCGATGTCCGACGGCGTCAGCCAGATCCCGTGCTCGAAGCAGACGCGCGGTGAGAGGAACCCGATCGCGTCCATGTGCTCGGGCAGCGTGCGCCCGTACATCCGGGGGCCGGAGACGGCCTGCATGCGCGTCTCGAGCACGTGGATGTGGATCATCAGGTCGAGCTCCTCGGCGAGCGCCGCGCAGCCGGCGAGCAGCTCGTCGGTGCAGCGCTGCGGCCCCGACGGCGCGGGCAGATCGAGATGCCCTCGTCGGGCCGGTGGTAGCGCTCGACCGCGCGGCGGGTCACGTCTGCCCACTCGTCCCACGACGGCGGCTTCTCGCGCTCGAGCCGGTCGATCAGCTCGCGCGAGACGAGCCCTTCGTCGAGCACGACGGTCTCGTGGTAGGCGCGGTCGCCCATCCCGAGCGCGATCAGCGCGCGCAGGCCGAGGTCGCGGTAGGCGCGCACGACCGGCTCGAGCGCTGTGCTCGTCGTCGTAGAGGAAGTCGACGACGCGTCGTCGCGCCCGACCGCAGCAGCTCGATGCCGCCGAGCAGCGTCCGCATGTAGATCTCGTCCGCCGACTGCGGGGGCGCCGCGAGGACCGGGTAGGAGAAGAGCATCCAGGGCTCGAGCGGCAGGTTGTCCCACAGCCCGCGGAACCAGTTCTCGTTCGAGTGCGCGTGGGCGTTAACCATCCCCGGAACGACGGCGAAGCGCGAGCAGTCGAGCACCTCCGCTTTGTGATAGCCTGAAAAACACTTGTCCCGACGCCGCGATGCGGCCGCCGTCGACGGCCACGTCGGCGCGCTCGAAGCGCCCCCCGCCGAGGTCGACGAGGCCGTTGCGGAGGATGAGAGGCACGCGCGGAGCGTAATTTTTTCGCCGGGCCGCTGGACGAATGTCCGGTCGGGGGCGGATGATCGGCCGGACAGGTCCTTCTTTCCACCGGGAGGCACACGAATGGCCACGGCGGAGCAAGCAGCCAACCACCGGTTCGACACGCACGGGATCGAACCGGCCTCGGCGGCCGATCGCAATCGACGCCACTGCAGCAGGTCTGGATCTGGGCGGAGCCATATCGCCCCGATCGACTGGGTGCTCGGAGCGCTCGGGATCATCCTCGGGTTGAGCCTCGTCGAGACGCTGCTCGTGCTCGTGATCGGCAACCTCGTCGGCTGCGCGATGTTCGGCACGTTCTGTGTCATGGGCTCGCACACCGGGGTCAACCAGATGACGCTCTCGCGCGCGCGGCGTTCGGCCGCCGCGGCGCCTATCTGCCGGCCACGGCGCAGCTGCTGATGACGATCGGCGTCAGCTCAGCCCGACAGACACCTGGGTCGTCCTCGACCTGGCGCTCAGCATGCCTCACTAGCCTGAGGGATCGACCATCCCGGCGCGGGCACCAAGTACGCGGTCGGGATCGCCATCATGGTCGTCCGGGCATGCAATTCAGGTACAATTAGCTGGCGATAC
>CAWJZQ010000007.1:0-336749 GCA_963847415.1 uncultured Thermoleophilia bacterium
GCGTCGTGCGACGGGCGTTCGTCGACCGCGGGATTCTGCAGAGGGCTAGGACGGGTAATTGAAGCGCTCGAGGTGCGCCTCGAGCGCTTCAATGGCCGCGGTCGGGTCTCCGCGTTCGATCGGGTCGACGATCGCCTCGTGCTCCGCGACCACCTGCTCGAAGTGGTTCTTGCTGCGCGCGGTGCCGAGCCGCATCACGCGGACGAACCCGCGGAGGGTGCCGAGCATCCGCTCGACGATCGGGAGGTGCGCGGCGGCCGCGATGCCGAGGTGAAACGCCTCGTCGAGGTCGATGAACTCGTCCTCGGCCAGGATGTCGGCCGCGCGGCGCTGGCGGATCAGGAGGAGCCGCAGGTAGTCGATGTCCTCGAGGCTCCGCATCTCGCACGCCTTGCGAACGGCGATGCGCTCGAGCGCCTCACGGACTTCGAGGATCTCAGCGCGCCGCTCGGGTGAGATCGCGGCCACGGTCCGCTGGCGGCGCGGCCCCGGCGTGAGGAACCCCTCCTGCTGGAGTTGGTTCAGGGCCTGCCGGACCGGGGTCTTCGAGACGCCGAGAGCCTCGGCGAGCGTGCCTTCGGCGAGCACGCTGCCGGCCGGGAACTGGCCTCGGAGGATCCCGGCGCGGACGTCCTCGTAGGTCCTCTGCGCCAGGTTCAACGAGCTGCGGCGCTCCTGCTCGCGGTGGACGAGCGATGCGAGCACGGTCTGTGAGGGCTCCGAATGGATGGTCATTGATTCAAAGAAATCTTTTTCCTTGACAGCCATATCAACGATGCCAGAGAATTGCATTCTCTGTCGAGCATCCTCAACGACCACCGAAATCGCGTGTGGATCGCGAGCCGGAGCCTGGTTCTTGTCACGAGCGAGAGGAGCGAGATGAGCGTCAAATTCCGCAGGCGGAGCGTGTTCGCGGTGTCGATCGCGCTCGTGGTCGTTCTGTGCGCCGTCGGCCTCGCGAGCGCGGGAGTGCATGGCCGGAGGGCCGGCAGCGCTCCTGTAAAGGGCGGCACCCTCACGCTGCTCGGCCAGAGCGACATCTTCAACCTCGACACGACGAGCGGCTACTACACGGTCGACAACATCCTCGAGCGCTCGTTCACGCGCCAGCTCGTGTCGTATCCGAACGCGCCGTCGTTCCTCGCGCAGATCCAGCTCAAGCCGGACATCGCGACGGCAGTTCCGACCAAGGCGAACGGTGGTATCAGCAAAGACGGCCGGACCTACACGCTGCACATCAAGCCCGGAGTGAAGTGGAACACGAGCCCGGCGCGACAGGTGACCGCAGCCGATTTCGTCCGCGAGTTCAAGCTCCTTTGCAATCCGGCGTCGCCGACCGGCGCGCCCGGTTACTACCAGAGCACGATCGTCGGCATGGCCTCGTACTGCGCGGGGTTCGCGAAGGTGAAGGGCACTGCACCCGCGATCGCCGCGTACGTGAACGGCCACGCGGTCCCCGGCGTCGTCGCCAAGAACGCCCTGACGCTGGTGTTCAAGCTCGTGAAGCCGGCGCCCGACTTCCCGAACATCCTGGCCATGGGGTTCTCGTCGGCGCGGCCGGTCGAGTACATGAAGTACGTCCCGGACAGCGCCGACTTTCGCCAGCACACGATCTCGGACGGGCCGTACCAGATCACGAAGTACGTGCCCGGCAAGGAGTTCGTCCTCGATCGCAACCCCGCGTGGGACCCGAAGACGGACTCGTTGCGTCACGCCTACGTCGACCACATGAAGGTGACCCAAGGCCTGACGCAGGACAGCGTCCAGCAGCAGATCCAGGCCGGCACCGGTGACATGGACTGGGACGTCACGCCGCCGGCGCAGGCGCTCCCCGGACTGATCGCCGCGAAGGACCCGCGCCTCGTCATCGGCCCGGCAGGCCCCTACTACGTCGCGCTGAACACGTATCTCGCGCTGAACCAGTACGCAGGGCCAATGAAGAACAAGCTCGTCCGGCAGGCGGCCGAGTACGCGCTGAACAAGAACGCGGTCGTTCAGATCTTCGGTGGCCCGCGCATCGCCACACCCGCGAACCAGGTCGTGCTGCCGGGGAACGTGGGTTACATCAAGAACTTCAACCCGTATCCGAACAACGGCGGGAACGGCGACCCGGCGAAAGCAAAGGCGCTGCTCGCCAAGTCCGGGCTCAAGACCCCGGTCCCCCTCAAGCTCCTCTACGCGACGACCGAGCCGGCGCCGCGCGTCGCGCAGTCGATCCAGGCGAGCCTCGAGAAGGGAGGCTTCAAGGTCACCCTCGTGCCGACGACCGGCGCCGACTTCTACGGCAAGTACATGCTCGTGCCGAGCACCGCAAAGAAGGGAACCTGGGATATCGCGGCGCCCGGGTGGATTCCGGACTGGTTCGGCAACAACGGCCGCTCGGTCATCCAGCCGCTCTTCACGAAGCCGCAGCCCGGTTCGAGCGATTTCGGGGGATACAACAGCCCGGTCACGAACAGACTCGTGAACCAGGCGCTGACGTCGGTGTCGCCCGAAGCGGCGGAAGCCGCCTGGAGGAAGGCGAATGCACAGATCATGAGCGACGCGGCTGCGGTCCCGATCGAGTTCCAGAAGTTCACGGCGTACCACTCGTCGCGGTTGCAAGGGTGTGTGTTCTGGTTCTTCGACATCAACTGCGATCCGACCAACGTGTGGTTGAAGGGGTAGCTCGGGCTTTCGGTGCTTGCACGCGTAGCGGCTGCGCCGGTGCCGCAGCCGCTACGGGGGGACAGGCCTGAGCCAGGCTTCAGTCACCGTCGATCTGCTCGAACCGCCCCCGCCCCCGGGCCAGGGGACGCCGGCGGTCACGGCGAAAAGCCCGTGGGAGATCGCGTGGCAGCGCCTCAGGCGTGACCGGGTCGCGATCGCCTGTGCGGTGGTCATCCTCCTGATCGTGCTCGTTGCGCTCTTCGCGCCGTTGATCGCCGACGCGGTCGGTCACAAGCCGAACGAGGCAGACCAGGCCGGGGGACTGACGCCGGAAGGACTGCCTCTGGGACCTACCTGGTCGCACCCGTTCGGCACGGACTACCTGGGCCGCGACGTGTTCATCAGGGTCATGTATGCCGCGCGCATCTCCCTCGTCGCCGGCGTGGTCGCGAGCACCGTGGCAGTCGTCCTCGGTGTCCTCGTCGGCCTGCTTGCGGGCTACGCAGGCGGGATCGTCGACACCGTGCTCGCGCGCACGATGGACGTCATCCTGTCGTTCCCGTTCCTGCTCTTCGGGATCGCGCTTGTTTCCATCTCCGGCCCGAGCCTGGCCGTCGTGATCGGCGTGATCGCGTTCTTCAGCTGGGCGGCGGTCGGGCGAATCGTGCGCGGGCAGACGATCTCGTTGAAGGAGCGCGAGTACATCGAGGCCGCCCGCTCGCTCGGAGCGACCCCGTTCCGGATCATGTTCGTCGAGATCTTCCCGAACCTGATCGCGCCCGTGCTCGTGTACCTGACGCTGCTGATCCCGTCCGCGATCGTCTTCGAGGCGACGCTCTCGTTCCTCGGCCTCGGCGTGATCCCTCCCACCCCGACGTGGGGGAACATGCTCGCCGAGTCGCTTGGCTTCTACCAGGTCGCCTGGTGGTACGTCTTCTTCCCTGCCGTCGCGCTGCTGATCACGACGCTCGCCTTCAACCTGCTCGGCGACAGCGTGCGCGACGCCCTCGATCCGCGCGGTGAGCACCTGTTCAGGGAACAGCGATGACCCTGTTCCTCATCCGACGCATCGCTCTCGGAGCAGTGGTGCTCTGGGTGATGACGCTGGCGGTGTTCGTGATGTTCTTCGTTGCGCCGCACAACGTCGCCAACCTGATCGCGGGGAGGCAGGCGACCCCGGAGACCGTGGCGCTCGTGAAGCACCGCCTCGGCCTCGACCGGCCGGTGATCGACCAGTACCGCGACTACATGTGGCGGCTCGCGCACGGCAACCTCGGCTACTCCTTCTACAACTCGACGTCGGTGCGAAGCCTGATCTGGCAGCGCGTGCCGGTCACCCTCTCGCTCGCGATCGGCGCGGCGGCGCTGTGGCTGCTGATGGGCATCTCCGCAGGCGTTCTCGCCGCGACGCGACCGCGCTCGTTCGCGGACCGAGCGGTGACATTCATCGCGCTCTTCTTCTACTCGATGCCGTCGTTCCTGCTGGGCGTGATCGTCTTCTACCTGCTGTTCTATCGCCTGCACCTCGCCGGAATCGGGTGGTTCCCCGGCAACGGCTACGTCGCGTTCACTCAGAGCCCGTGGCGATGGGCGCAGCACCTCATCCTTCCGTGGTTCACGCTCGCGCTGGTGACGGCTGCGACCTATGCGCGCCTCACGCGCGGGTCGATGCTCGACGTCCTGAATGAGGACTACATCCGGACTGCGCGCGCGAAGGGTCTCAGGGAGAGGCGCATCGTCTACCGCCACGGATTGCGCAGCGCGCTCACGCCGATCGTCACACAGTTCGGCATCGATTTCGGAACGCTGCTCGGCGGCGTGATCATCGTCGAGAACATCTTCGGACTGCCGGGACTCGGCCAGCAGGCGGTGCAGTCAGTCCTGCAGCAGGATCTGCCCGTCGTGATCGGGACGATCGTGCTCGCCGCCTCCTTCATCGTCGTCGCGAACATCGTCGTCGACGTTGCTTACGGCTTCCTCGATCCGCGCGTGCGGATTCACTAGATCCGAGGCGACCATTTCCCGCTTGGCTCAACATTGTTCTCACGGTGTGGCGAGTCGATCCAACTACGAATACAGGAGGAGCACGATGTCCAAGGTCTTCCTGACGATGGCGATGTCGCTCGATGGGTTCATCACAGGCCCGCGCGACGACGCCGACAATCCGGCCGGCATCGGCGGCATGCGACTGATGGACTGGCTCGGTGAAGGCGGTGAGGGCGGCAACGATCCCAACGATTACCGGCCGACCGATCCCAACAGTCGCCTCGTCTTCGACGAGGCGATGTCCAGCGGTGCTGTCATCACCGGGCGGCGAACCGGGGACTTCGCCGGCTACTGGGGTGGCGACCACCACAACGGAGTGCCGATCTTCGTACCGACCCACCATCCGCCCGCGGACAACCCGTACGAACGCGTGCACTTTGTCACCGACGGCATCGAGTCATGCGTCCGGCAAGCCAAAGACGCAGCCGGTGACCGCGACGTCATGCTGCACGGCGCCTATACCGCGCAGGAGTGCCTGAAAGCCGGCGTTCTCGACGCGATCGACATCCAACTCAGGCCAGTTCTCCTCGGCCAGGGCCGGCGGCTCTTCGACAACCTCCCGGCCGAGCACATCGAACTCAACCTGGTTCGCGCACTGCAGGCCCCGGGAACCCTGCACCTTCGCTACGACGTCCAGAGCCACTGACGCGCTGCGCAAACCGGCATCCTCCCTGTCGGTCAAGGCGTTTTCGCTCCGGCGTCGCGTGCGACTCGGCGTCGCGCACGACACACGTCGTCGAGCGCGCTCGTGCACGCGCCTTCGCGCGTCTCGAAGAGTGGGCGCCTACGATCACGACGTGGCCGCAGAACGCAAGGTCGTCACGGTTCTCTTCACCGATGTCACCGGGTCGACGCAACTCGCCGACCGCCTGGACGTGGAGGACCTGCGTGAGGTGATGGACGAGTGGTTTGCCGCGGTGCGCGGCGAGATCGAGGCGCAGGGTGGGACGGTCGAGAAGTACATCGGTGACGCGGTGATGGCGGTCTTCGGCGTCCCGACGGCGCACGAGGACGACCCCAGTCGCGCGCTGCGCGCAGCGCTCGCGATCCGCGAGCGCCTGGCCGAGGTGAACGAGCGGCTCGGCCTCGAGCTCGAGATCCGCACCGGGATCAACACGGGTGAGGCGGTCGCGACGCCGCACGCGTCACCCGGCGAGCCGCTCGTCACGGGCGTGGCCGTGATCACGGCAGCCCGGCTCGAGCAGCTGGCCGAACCGGGGCAGACGGTCGTCGCCGAACGGACAGCCCGCGCCGCGCCGGGGTTCCACTTCGACGACCTCGGTCCGCAGCAGCTGCGCGGCAAGGAGGAGGCGGTGAGGGCGTGCCTCCTGCTCGCCGCCGACCCGAAGGCCGAGACGCGCGGACTGCCGGGGATGCACGCCCCGCTCGTGGGCCGCGATCGCGAGCTCGACCTCCTCGTGAGGCTCCAGGAGCGCGTCGTCGCCGAGCGCCGGCCGCAGCTCGCAACCGTTTACGGCGACCCCGGCGTTGGAAAGAGCCGCCTCGTGCGCGAGCTGCTCGGGCGGCTCCGGGACGCGCCCGATCCGCCGCGCATCGTCGTCGGGCGGTGCCTCTCTTACGGGGAGGGGATCACCTACTGGCCGTTCGCCGAGATCTTGAAGACGTTGAGCGGCGTCACCGACGACGATTCTGCTGACACCGCGGTCGCGCGCGTGGCGGAGCTCGTCGAGGAGGTGGTGGGCGACTCGGGGAGCGACCTCGTCACGCCGGCACTGGCCTTCACTCTCGGGCTCGAGACGGGAAATGCCGCGTTCGAGCGTCTCGATCCGACCGGCGTTCGCATCGAGCTGCAGCGCGCCTGGCGTGCGCTCCTTTCGGCGCTCGCCGAACGGGAGCCGCTCGTGATCGTGGTCGACGACATCCACTGGGCGGACAACGTCCTGCTCGACCTGCTCGAGGAGCTTGCCGACCGCGCGCAAGGCCCGCTCCTCTTCGTCTGCCCGGCTCGCCCGGAGTTGACCGGATCGCGGCCGACCTGGGGAGGCGGCAAGCGGAGCTTCTCGTCGGTGTTCCTGAGCCCGCTCGCCGACGACGCCGCGCAGGAGCTCGTCACGCACCTGCTCGACGTCGACGGGCTCCGCGACGACACACGCGCGCAGATCCTCGAGCGTGCCGAGGGCAACCCCTTCTTCCTCGAGGAGATCCTGCGCCAGCTGATCGACGACGGGCGGATCGTCCGCCGCGACGACCGCTGGACGCTCGCCGCCGAATTCACCAAGCTCGACCTGCCGGACACGGTGCAGGGCGTGCTCGCGGCGCGGATCGACCTGCTGCAGCCGCGAGAGAAGCGAACGCTGCAACAGGCGTCTGTGGTCGGCCGCATCTTCTGGCGCGGTGCGGTCGCGGTGCTCGTCGACGACGACGACTCGCTCGATCCAGACCTGCGGCAGCTCGAGGAACGAGAGCTCGTCGCGTCGCGCTTCGCCTCGACGATGGTGGGCGAGGACGAGCTTGCTTTCCGGCACATCCTCACGCGTGACGTGGCGTACGAGAGCCTGCCGCGCCGAGAACGGCCGCGCGCGCACGCGCTCGTCGCGCAGTGGATCGAGAAGACCACGGGCGACCGGCAGCGCGAATACGCGCCACTGCTCGCGCACCACTACATGGAGGCATATCGGGGCGCGAGCCGCGACCGCACGTTCCCGTCCGACGAGCTGGAGTCACTGCGCCGCCGCGCCTTCGACCTCCTGATCAACGCTTCGCGCACGACGCTGCGCGGCGCGGCATACGGCGCAGCCCGTTCACTCGCCGCGAACGCGCTCGAGTTGGGGGTCGACGCCGACGAGCGGGCGACGGCGCTCGAGACGCTCGGAGAGGTGCTCCGATACGCGGCGCTCGGCGACGAAGGGTGGGACGCGTACGTCAAGGCGGTCGACGTTCTTCGGGACGCCGGCTCCACCGATTACGAGCGAATCGGCCGATTGTCGGGGCTGGCGCTCGAGACGCCGACGCGTTGGGCCGGCACGATGCGAGGAACCGTCGACGAGGCACTCGCGCAGCAGTACCTGGATAGCGCACTCGAGCGGTTGCCGCCCGGAGACTCCGAGCCGCGCGTCCGCCTCGCGACCGCCCAGGCCTTCTGGTGGCACGGCTGGCCGAAGACGTCGTCGCCGTTGGCCGACCCCGAGCTTTCCGAGCGGGTGGCCGCGGGCGCCGCTGAGGCCGCCCTCCGCATCGGGCGACCCGATCTGGCGGTGGCCGCCCTCGACGCGGTGCAGCACAACCTCCAGCGGCAGTTGCACTACGCGGACGCATGGGAGTCTGCGCGCCGCAGGCTCGAGCTGGCGCGCACGGCCGGCAACCGTGGCGAGCTCGGCGACAGCTACGCGATCGCCTGCTGGAACGGCGTCTGGCTCGGGGTCTTCGAGGAGGCGCGCGCGATTGGGCTCGACGGGTATGAGCAGCTGCGACTGGACGGCCCGCTGTTCGCGGCCCACGCGCTGTCCTGGGTCGCCGTGGCCTCGTTCTACCTCGGTGACTGGGAGGCGCTGCTTCGGGAGTTCGACCTCGTGGTCGCGGGGCTCGGAGAGCGTCGCGAGGCGTTGACGACGGGGTTCTCGATGCCGTGGCCGGCGGTCGCGTTCGCTCTCGAAGCCCGTGGCGACCGTGCCGGCTCCGAGAAGATCCTCGCGGAGATCTACGACGTCGAGCGAGCTCGTGGGGCACGAGTGTCGCCCACGCTCTCTGCCCTCGTCGTCCCGACGCTCGTGCTGCGCAACGAAGTTGGGCGCGCGCGCCAGCGTCTCGACGACGCGTACGCGGGCGAGCGGCCCGACAATCTTCCGCTCTTGAAGCTCGCCGAGGCCGACGTCTTCTTCGCGGAAGGGCGTCGCGACAACGCCGCCAACCTCGCACGCGAGCTGCGCGGGCTCGCCGCCGAATCGGGCGCCCGCTATCTGGAGCCGACCGCGCTCCGGCTCGAAGGTCGGTTCGTCGACGCCGCCGAGGCGTACGACGCGGTCGGCATGGCGCTCTACGCTGCCGTCGCGCGACTCGACGCGGTGGAGCACGGCGGCGCTGAGCGGTCCCACCTCGACGCGGCCCGAGGGCCGCTCGAACGAGCCGGCTTTCGCCGCGAGATCGAGCGGCTCGACCGTCTCGCGTCATGATCTGCGCTGCGACCAGCGTCAGGTTTCCTCGCCGCGCGATCTCGCCTAACCTAAGTGCGTCGTGACGACTCGATCGGCATCTGCTCTTTGGGTCGTCGTCACGCTCGTCTTCTTCGTCGGTGCTTCGCGAGCGGCGGCGGCGACGCCGGTTGAGTTGCGTCCCGTGGGGACGTTCTCGTCGCCGGTCGATGTCGTCTCGCCGTTGCACGAGGATCATCTCTTGTTCGTTGTCGAGCGCGCGGGCCGTGTGCGGGTCGTTAGCGATGGCGTCGTGGTCGCGCAGCCGTTCCTCGATGTCAGCTTGCTCGTGAGCACAGCCGGTGAGGGAGGTCTCCTCTCGATCGCCTTCCCGCCGCGCTACTGGCAGACAGGGCGGTTCGTGATCGTCTACGTCGACCAGGCGGGCTCGATTCGGGTCGCGGAGTACCGCCGTTCCGCTTCGAACCCGTTGCTCGCCGACCCGCTCTCGGCGCGTCCGATCCTGACGATCGCGCATCCGACCTTCACCAATCACTATGGCGGCTCGAGCGTGTTCGGCCCGGACGGCTTGCTGTACCTCGGCACGGGTGATGGGGGAGGTGCGGGCGATCCGAACGGCAATGCCCAGAACCTCGGTGCGCTGCTCGGAAAGTTGCTGCGGATCGATCCGTTCGGTGCGGATCCGTATGCGATTCCGGCCGGCAATCCGTTTGTCGGCACGGCGGGCGCACGGCCGGAGATCTTCGACTACGGACTCCGCAACCCGTGGCGGTTCTCGTTCGACCGTGCAACTGGAGACCTCGTGATCGGAGACGTGGGTCAGGGCCGGGTCGAGGAAGTCGACCTGGTGGGCTCTCCGGTGGCCGGCGGGCTGAACTTCGGCTGGAACGTCTTCGAGGGCTCACTCCTGTTCGGAACGGGAACGGCACCCGGCGCGATCTTCCCGGTGTTCGAGTACCAGCACAGCGCGACGGCGTGCTCGATCACCGGCGGGGTGGTCGTCCGTGATCCGACGCTCTCGATCTTCGGACGGTACGTGTATGGCGATTTTTGCGGCAGTGAGCTCCGTTCTCTTGCGCTCGCCACGCCCCAGGCGACTGACGACGCCGGCACGGGTCTGAACGTCCCGTCCGTCGTCTCGTTCGGCGAGGACGCCGGGGGCTGCGTCTACGTGGCCTCGCTGTCGGGAACGGTCTATCGCCTCGCCGCGGCCGGCGCCCCGGCGCCCGTGCCCTGCGCGGATGAGGCCCCCGAAACGACAATCACCTCGTTGCCCTCGTCGCCCGTGCCGAGCACGGCGACGTTCGCGTTCTCCTCCTCCGAAGCCGGCTCGAGCTTCGAGTGCCGGCTCGACGGAGGCACCTGGGACTCGTGCTCCTCGCCCCGCGGCTACGCGCCGGCACCGGGAGCCCACCTCTTCGAGGTGCGCGCGACCGACCCGGGCGGAACGGTCGACCCGTCACCCGCGCAAGCGGCGTTCTCGGTGCAGGCAGACGGTGGAGGAGCCCCGCCGCCGCCGCCGCCGCCGCCGCCGCCACCACCACCCGCTCCACCTACTCCGCCCGCGCCTCCACCTCCGCCTCTGCCCGGGCCTCAGCCTGAGCCCGACCTTGCGCTGACGCTCGGCGTCTCGCCGCGTCCGACGCGGACTCGGGCAGACGTTTGCGTACGTCGCGACGGTGACGAACAGCGGCGCTGCTGCGGGCATGCCGACCCTTACCTTCGCGCTCCCCGCCGGCGTCGCGTTCCTGTCGGGCAGCGTCGATGACGGAGTGGGATGCTCGGCGTCGGGCCGGGTCGTCGTCTGCCGTTTGAGCTCCCTTGCGCCCGGTTCGCGCGCTCAGGCGCGCGTTCGCGTGACGGCGCGCACCGCCGGCGCGCTCGTGTGCCTGGTCTCGGCCTCCTCGGATCCGGTTGACCCGGCTGCGGGGAACAACTCGGCGACCCTTGTGCTGGGACTGCGGGCCGCCACGTCCCGGTCGCCGGCGGGCAGGAGCTCCGGCAAGACGTTTCGCGGGACGCCGCGGTCGGACCGGATCGTCGGGACGGCGGGAGACGATGTCATTCGCGGGCTCGGCGGAGGCGACGTGCTCGACGGCCGAGCCGGACGGGACAAGCTGTACGGCGGCGCCGGTAACGATGTGCTGATCGGAGGTCCCGGGGTCGACGAGATCTTCGCTGGAGCGGGCCGAGACGTTGTGCGCGTGGCCGCCGGCAGCAGAGATTCGGTCTCGTGCGGCGCCGGTCGCGACATCGTCTTCGCCGACCGCGCCGACGCCATCTCGCACGACTGCGAGGTCGTCCACCGCTCAGCCGCTGGTCGGTAAACGCGGCCTCCCGACTTACGACTTCGTCACCGGCGTCATGCGGCAGGCGGGCGCCTCCTGGGTGGACGCGAGCGCCGCGCGCTACTTGACGACGACGAAGACGTCGCCGGTGATCCTGACCGCAACCGGTTTCGACCATGCGAGCTTCTGCCCGGGGCCGGTGAGGTTGGGGTTCACGCCGCGTACGCGGTAGTACCACAGGCCGCGGTCCGCCTTCTTCGAGAGCGGGAGCACGGCGGACGTCACCACGGACGTCACCTTCTTCACCGGCTTCCAGGGGTAGACGTGCCGGGAGAGCTCGATCTCGTAGGTGTCTGCAGCGAGCGACGGTACCCACGTGACCAGCGGCAGCTCGCGGAAGGCCGGCCTCTGCTTGACCGCAGAAAGGACGCGGTTGCCCGCGACGACTCCGGACGCGTAGGGCGTCTGCGAGGTCGTGGTCACGGGAGAGCTTTGCATGCCGAACGTCCAGACCCGGCCGGCTGCACACGCATCCTGCGGAAGCGTCATGTCGTGGAACTCGAGCTTTGGCGACGTACTGTCGGACCACTGGATCCTCACCGGCACCACGGTCCACCAGTAACGGCCTTGCGGCCAACCATTGTCGGGGAGCGAGATAAGGCCCGGGGTGGCCGTCGTCGGGTTCGCGCCGGTCGGTGCCGGCGTAGCGCCACCGGTAGACGGCCGGTGTCGTGCCGCCGGAGCCGGCAGTCGTGCTCGGCGATTCGGACGCACTCGGCGTGCTGCCGTCAGCCGCGTAGACGTTGTCCTGCGGACCGAAGCCCGGGAACTTGCCGTTCCTGAATTCGTTGAGCTCCTCGTCTGTCTCGGGCATCTTCAGCGGGTCGCCCTCGCGGGGGGCCCAGGCAGGACCGCCGATCAGGGAGCCGGTCATCACCGGATTGATGCACTGCCTGTCGCTGAACACGTATGCGCGCCACAACTCGGAGCCTGCGCCGATGCCGGCGTAGTCGCGCGTCCCGCTCCATGCGACGCCCGGCGTCAGCTGGTGGGGTTTGGCTGCCTTCGGAGTGGACTCGACGTTCGAGAGCGCGCCGGTCCCCTGGATCTTGTTCGCCGAGAGCGCGGCCGAGGTCGTCGTCGTGAAGGGTTGCGAATACGGCCCGTAGTTCACGGCGCGAATGCCGTTCGGGAGCGACCCCGAGGTGACGAGGCGGATCGCGCGAACGCGCCACCGAATGGTCTTTGCGCCGGCCGGGTGGAAGGTCCAGTACTCGCGCTCGTCGGCGACGTTCGTCAGCGTCCTGAAGTGGGTCTGGTAGTTGCCCGGGACGTTCATGAACCAGACCTCGTATCCGGTCGCGCCCTCGACGGTGCGACCAGCGGATCAGGCCGTCCGGCGCGTCCTGGCGCTGCGGGATTGCCTGCCATGCCGTGTTGAACCCGAAGGGTGCGCCCCAGCGAGAGGTCTGACCGTTCGCGACCACGCGGACGCGCGCCCAGAGCGCGTACGGCTTGCCGGTCATCCAGGGAACCTGCAGCTGGATGGATGCCACCGGCGCGCCGAAGGACTTGTCGTAGAGCGTCGTTGCGTCGGAGAACATGCGGCTCGTCGCGAGCTGGAGCTCGTAGTTCGAGGCACCGTCGACCGCCTTCCAGGCGAAGGCGGGCATGAGGGCGTATGTGTGGTCGGCCTTCACCGGCTCGTCGGCGCGGTAGACGAAGGCGTGGAGCCCGGAAGGGGCTGCGGGCGCCTTCGGGGAGGCGCCGACGGCGGTTGCGGTGCAGGCGAGCGCGAGCGCGCACGCGACAAGGAGAAGTCTCATGCCCCCTCTGTCGGCAGACTCTCGCCGTTCCTTTAGCGCCTGATGCCGAGTCTCAGCCGAAGACGTCAAGAGGCCGCTTGCGCGGCCTCTTTGACGTTCCGGATCTACTCGACCGGGATCTCGAAGCGCGTGATGATCCCTGGATCGCCGCCTTTCGCGAGCAGCTCGGGATCGGGATCGCGCGTCGCAACCCACGCGTAGCCGTGCTCGGGGTACGCGACGACGTCCGGGAAGCCGCCGGCGCTGATCGCGAGCACTCGCACGGGCTCGTCGGTCGGGTTCCTGAACTCGTGCAGGCCTGCGCGGCCCTCCGGACAGAAGAGGAAGTCGCCCGGGGCGAACTCCTCCTCACCCTGCTGGTTCCGGAACACGAGCCGGCCGCTGAGCACGAAGAACATCTCTTCGGCTCCGAAATGCATGTGCATCCGCATTCCGTGGCCGCCGGGGGCGAACTCGTGAAGCGTGGCACCCATCCGGGCGTCGTCCGGGCGCCAGAAGATCCGGCGCCGCGTTCCCTCGTCGTCCTCTTCGTCCCAGACGTCCGAGAACAAGTTCTGACGCGTCATTCGTGGTTCCTCCAAGTCGTAGCGGTGGCGCGCAGCCGCAGAGGCCGTCGCCTCGACGCTGCGCAGAACACGTGTGCACCGCTACCTCGTCGCCGGATCCACGAGGGGATCGTAATCGCACAGGCTCGCTAGCATCGGCGCCATGACATCTCCTTCTCAGCTGATCGACCAGAGGATCCACGAGCTCGACGACTGGCGGGGCGAGCTGCTCGCCCGGCTGCGCGCGCTCGTCAAGGACGCCGACCCCGAGATCGTCGAGGAGTGGAAGTGGCGCGGCGTTCCCGTCTGGGAGCACGACGGGATCGTCTGCACGGGCGAGACCTACAAGAACGTCGTGAAGATGACCTTCGCGAAGGGCGCGTCGCTGGACGATCCTTCGGGGCTCTTCAACTCCAGCCTCGAGGGCAACACCCGGCGCGCGATCGACTTCCGCGAGGGCGAGGAGATCGACGAGAAGGCTCTGAAGGAGCTCGTGCGCGCCGCCGTGGCGCTGAACGCCTCGAAAGCACGCTGATTCGGGGGCCGCCCGACCGGGGCGGCTGTTCGCATTCCAAGACCCGCTACGGATCGTGTCTCGTCGGTGTCTGCCGCGCGGGAGCTCGACTTACGGTCCGGCCACCGCGTCGAGGCCGAGCCACACGGCGAGGTCGTCGAGCTCGTCGCGCACGCCTTTCGCGATCGGCCGCGTGAACCTCACGTCCTCGTGAATCGCGTGCACGCGCAGCACGGACGCCTTGCGGTCGGCGGCCGCGTCGATCTTGCCGACGAGCCGGTCGCCGTGAAGCACGGGCAGCGCGAAATAGCCCCAGCGGCGCTTGGCGGCCGGCTTGTACATCTCGAGCGTGTACTCGTAGTCGAACAGCTCCTCCGTGCGCAGACGGTCGTGAACGAGCCGGTCGAACGGCGAGAGCAGCGCCGTGCGCCCCTCGAAGTCGCCGTCGAGCAGCGACGGGTCGACGCGCCACTCGCCCTTCGTCCCCTCGACGACGGCGGGCTCGCCGGCGTCGCCGACGTGGGCCGGCTCCATCGGCATCTTCTGCCGCTTCTGACGCGCGACGCCGAGCGCGGCGAGCCGGCGCTCGTTCTTGATGCGCTCCGCCTCCTCGATCGAGGGAACGACGACGTCGGCCGGATAGACGCGCTCGGCGAGATCCCAGAGGCGCTCGCGGCCGGAGCGGCCGGCGATCGCGACCTCGCCGCGCGTCATCAGGAACTCGAGCATCTGCGTCACGTTGCGGTTGTTCGTCCACCCCGTCGACGCCCACGGCACCGTGCACGTGTCGGGGATGTCGCGCGACGCGAGCGGGCCTGAGCCACCGAGCAGCTCGAGGATGTCGCGGCGAAAGCGGTCGTTGTCGGCGAGCCAGCGCCGCGTCGTCTCGCGGCTCGGCCAGTCGGCGGCGCCCGCCAGGTAGAGCCCGAGGTCGCTCGTCGGGCGGATCATCGCGTCGAGCTCGAACAGCGTGCGCTCCGCTTCGAGCGCGTGCTTCAGGTCGGCGGGGCTGTAGCCGGAACCGAGGCGGCTCCAGGCGACGAGGTCGGCGCTCGGCGCGATCGCGGCCGTCGGGTCGATCTGCAGCAGCGTCAGCTGCCGCACCATGTCGACGAGGTCGGCCGGACGCCGCGCGTCGAGCATCTGCGCGCGCACCGCGATCCGCCGGGCCTGCGCCTTGGTGAGCCGGTGCACTCGCAGCTAGGGGCCCCGGCAGCGCCTCTGCCGCCGCTACCCGCAGCAGCTTCGCCGTCTTCACGGGATACGGCAGTGCGATCCGGGCAGGCGGCGTCTTCGTCAGCCGCGCGGTGATGACAAGCGCCGCGAGGGTCGTGCCGAGCTTCGACGGGTGGAAGCCGTCCGGCCCGTAGAGGGCGAGTCGTGTGTTGCGACGCCACGCCGCCTGCCACGCCTCGCCCGCCGGCAGGAACACCGCATGCCCCGCGTCGGCCGCGGCCCTGTAGCTGCGCACGACTGCGGGGAACGAGAGGCGCACCCCGAACGCCGAGTCGGGCCACACCTCGTAGACGGCGGGCCTCGCATGCCGGGCGCGAATCGCGTCGGCCCAGCGCATCGTCCACTCGCGCAGGTTGAGCGCGCTCTCCGGCAGAGTCGACGGCCCCTGCTGCAGCACGACGTAGTCCCATGGCCCGTCGTCGAGCGCGTCGCGAGCGCCGGTGAAGTTCCAGTGGTCCTCCAGGCTGACGCCGCCGGGCGCAACTGTCCGGTACGCGATCGCGCCGTGGGAGAGCGAGGCGACGACTGCCGGAAGGTCGTTCGCCGCGGTCAGGCTGTTGCCGAGGAAGAGCACGCGCACCTGCGGCGCTCCGTGCGCCGCTCCTCCGGCGCAGGCCAGTGCGAGCACCAGGACGATCGCGGGTGCGAGCAGCACGCGCCGCATCGCCTCGACCCTACTGGAGCTCGGCGCGCACGAGCCGCGCGCCCTCGACCATCGCGCGCAGCTTCGCGAACGCGGTGGCACGCGGCAGGTACTTCATGCCGCAGTCGGGTGCGATCGTCAGCCGCTCGGCGGGGACATGCGCGAGCGCGCCGCGGATCCGCTCCGCGACCGCCTCGGGCGTCTCCACGTCCGGGTCGCCGAGGTCGAGCGTGCCGAGGATGATGTGCTTGCCGTCGAGCTCGCGGAGCACGCCGTAGTCGAGCCGCGGCTGCGCCGTCTCCAGCGAGATCTGCGCGACATTCGCGTCGCCGAGCTCGCCGAGGTACGAGTAGCCGGGCGGCCGGTCGTGCACGATTGCCGCGTAGCCGAAGCACGTGTGCAGCGCCGTCTCGCCGTCGATGCCCTCGAGCGCGCGGTTGATCGCCGGGATCGCGTACTCGCGCGCCGCCTCGGGTCGTGCCTGCAGGTACGGCTCGTCGATCTGGATCACGTCGGCGCCTGCCGCCTCGAGGTCGCGGGCCTCCTCGTTGATCGCGGCCGCGTAGGCAAGCGCCAGCTCGCCGGGCTCGTCGTAGTAGTCGTTCTGCGCCTGCTGCGTCATCGTGAACGGCCCGGGCAGCGTGATCTTGATGCGGCCCGTCGCGTGCGCGCGGAGGAACTCGACGTCGCGCACCTCGACCGGATGCCGGCGTGCGATCGGCCCGACGACGCGCGGGACCGGGTTCTCGTGGCCGGTGCGGTCGAGCGCGACTCCGGGGTTGTCGATGTCGACGCCGTCGAGCGCGGTAGCGAAGCGATTCGAGTAGCTCTCGCGCCGCTGCTCGCCGTCGGTGACGATGTCGATGCCCGCGCGCTCCATGTCGGAGATCGCGAGCCGCGTCGCGTCGTCCTGCGCCTCCTCGAGGTGCTCGCCGTCGACGCGCCACAGCTCGAGCGCGCGGATCCGCGGCGGGAGCCGCGAGCCGAGGCGGGCGCGGTCGATCAGCCAGTCAGGCTGCGGATAGCTGCCGACGACGGTCGTCTCGAGCACACGGCGAACCTAATGCAAGCGCGCCACGGCCGCCGCGAGCTCGGGGCGCGAGCGCACGCCGAGCTTGCGGTACACGTTGCGCAGGTGGTACTCGATCGTCTTCGGGCTGAGGAACATCGATGCGGCCGCCTCACGTGTCGTGCGCCCCTCGGCGAGGAGGAACGCGATCTGCAGCTCCTGCGGCGTCAGCTGGTCGAGTGTCGACGCGTCGCGCTTGCGTGCCTTCTCGCCGGTCGCCTCCAGCTCCGTGCGCGCACGGTCGGCCCACGGGAGCGCGCCGAGCGCCTCGAACGCCTCGAACGCCGTCGCGCAGCTGCTCGCGCGCACGCACGCGCTTGCCCGCACGGCGTAGCCGCGCGCCGTAGACGACGCGCGTTCGCGCCGCCTCGAAGACGTCCGGCGTCTGCTCGTGCAGAGCGAGCGCGGCTTCGAACTCCTCGGCGAACGACTCGTCGTCGGCGAGCAGCCCGCGTGCGCGCGCGGCACGCGCGAGCGCCCACGGCTGCCCTTTCGCGCGCGCGCTCTCCTCGTGCGGCGCGGCCACGGCTGCGGCGTCGTCGGCTCGGCCGAGCGCGAGGTAGGTCTCCACGAGCTCCGGCGCAGGCGACAGGTCGGTGTCCTCGATCTCGCGCTCGTGCAGGAGCTTGTCCCACTCCTCGTAGTGCCGCACAGCCTCCTCCGGCCGTCCGAGCCCGAGCTCGAGGTCGCCGAGCGCGGCGAGCGCCCACAGCTCGTGGACGCGCACGCCGATCAGCCGGCACGCCTCCCGCGCTTCCGCCGCATGCGCGCGGCACTCGGCGTCGCGGCCCTGTCGCGCCTCGAGCCACGCGAGCCCGGCGAGCCCGAACCCGAGCGCGACGCCCTGGCCGGTCTCGCGCGCGAGGGCGATCGCCTCGCCGTAGGCAGCGTTCGCCGCGGGCCACTCGTCGGTCGTTGCCCAGTCGCGGGCGACGTGCACGAGCAGCTCGGGCAGCGCGCCCAGCGCCGCGCGGCTGCGCACGAGCTCGAGCGCCCGTTCCCAGAGACTGCGCCCGGCCTCCGCCTCCCGCAGCCAGAGCGGGCCCATCGCCGCCCAGACGACGAGATGCGGATCGTCGCGCAGCTCGTCCGACGCCTCCAGCGACGCCACCGCCTGCCTGATCGAACGGGCGCCGTCCTCGCCCTCGCCGGCGAAGACGAGCGCCATTCCGTGCGCGAGCCCGGCGAAGATCGCGGCCCGACCGTTCGTCTCCCTCGCGAGCTCGACCGCGCGGCGGCCGGTGCGCAGCATCTCACGGGCGTCGCCGGCGTAGAACGACACGACCGTCGCCTCGGCGTAGATCAGCACCGCCCGCTCGACGTCGAGCTCGGCCGCGCGCTCGGCGACGCCGGCGAGAATCGAGCGTGCCTCGTGCACCGGGCCGCGCCGCGCGGTGATCTGGCCGCACAGGTGCTCGACGCGGACGGCCAGGTCGTCGTCCAGCTCATGCCGCTCTGCGTCGTCGAGCAGAGCGAGCGCACGGTCGGGCTGGCCTGCGAGCCACGCGGCGTCGGCTGCGCGGTAGAGCAGCTCTGCCGGCGCGAGCGAGAGCGTCGCCGCGCGCTCGTACGCGGCGGTCGCGACCGCGTACGCACTGCGCTCGTAGGCGCGCCCACCCGCCTGTTCGAGCGCCGACGACGCCGCGTCGTCCGGGCCGACCGTCGCGAGCGCGAGGTGCCAGGCACGCCGGTCGGCGTCGCGGTCCGGCAGCGCGTCCGCCAGTGCACGGTGCGCGGCGCGCCGCTCGGCCGCGCTCGCCGCGCCGTAGACGGCCGACCGCGCGAGCGCGTGGCGGAAGTCGACGCGGCCGTCGCGCAGCGCGACGAGCCCGTCGGCTTCGGCAGGCAGCAGGTCGTCGAGCGAGCCGGGATGCGCGCGCTCGAGCGAGGCGAGGTCGCCGGTGTCGCTCGCCGCAGCGACGAGCAGCGCACCACGGGTCCGCTCCGGCAGCGCCTCTGCGCGGCGCACGAAGCCGCGCACGACGCTGCCCTGAATCGGCGCCGGCGTGTCGATCGGCAGCTCGGCGAGGCGGCTCGCCTCCGGCGCGAGCTCGAGCAGCGCGAGCGGGTTGCCGGCCGTCGCCGCATAGAGGCGGTCGACCGCCGCGTCGCCCACGAGCGCGGCGGCGGCCTCGCGGTCCAGCCCGCGGAGGACGAGTGTTCGAAGCTGCGCGCCCTCGACAAACGACCGCTCGTCGTCGCGCACCGCGACGACCACGGCGATCGGGTCGGCCACCAGCCGGCGCATCGCGAACAACAGCGCGTCGGCGCTCGAGCCGTCGAGCCAGTGCGCGTCGTCGACGAGCACCGCGACCGGAGCATCCTCCGCGTGCGCGGCAAGCAGGTTGAGCGACGCCGCGCCCACCGCGAAGCGGTCCTGCGCGCTCGCCGGCCGCAGCGCGAGGGCACCCTCCAGCGCCGCGCGCTGCGGTGCCGGAATCCGGTCGAGTGCGCCCAGCGCCGGGCGCAGCAGCTCGAGCAGCCCCGCAAAGGGCACCCGCGCCTCGGATTCGATCCCCCGCGCCCGCAGGACGTGCATCCCCGACGCGAGCGCCTGCTCGTTCGCGTGCTCGAGCAGCGTCGTCTTGCCGATCCCCGGCTCGCCCGCAACGACGAGCACGCTGCTGCGGCTCAGGCGGGCAGCGGCGAGCGCGGCGTCGAGCTCCTGCCGCTCTCGGTCGCGGCCCAGCAGCATGCCCCGATTGTACGGCGCGGTCCAGGGTGCAAAGCTCGACGGACCAGGGGGCCCACCCGAGGCGATCGCGCAGCCCTGGGCCTACGGTCGAGCGCGACATCGACCGCAGGAGGAACAGATGGCAACGATCGAAGAGACACCCATCGACATGGCCAAGCTGGAAGCGTTCGTCTTCCGCGCCGTCGACGAGGTCGGCGCGACGCTGAACACGGCGCTCGTCGTGATGGGCGACCGGCTCGGCCTCTACCGCGCACTCGCCGGCGCCGGGCCGCTCACCTCCACCGAGCTCGCGAAGCGCACCGGCACCGCCGAGCGCTACGTGCGCGAGTGGCTGAACGCTCAGGCAGCGGGCGGCTACATCGAGTACGACCCGGAGAGCGGCCGCTACACGTTGCCGCCCGAGCAGGCGCTCGCGCTGACCGATGCCGACAGCCCGGCGTACCTGCCCGGCTTCTTCGAGATCGCGCTCGGCTCGGTCATCGACTCGCCGAACATCACCGACGCTGCGCAGAGCGGCGAAGGGGTCGGCTGGCACGAGCACAACCACCACGTGTTCGACGGCTGCGAGCGGTTCTTCCGCCCCGGCTACAACGCGAACCTGCTCAGCGGCTGGCTGCCGGCGCTCGACGGCGTCGTGGAGAAGCTCGAGCGCGGCGCGACGGTCGCGGACGTCGGCTGCGGGCACGGCTCGTCGACGATCCTGATGGCGGAGGCGTTCCCGAACTCGACGTTCGTCGGCTCCGACTACCACGAGGGCTCGATCGAGACGGCGCGCGAGCGCGCTCGCGAAGCCGGGATCGACAACGTCCGCTTCGACGTCGCACCCGCGGCGGGCTTCACCGGCGGCGGCTACGACCTCGTGACCATGTTCGACTGCCTGCACGACATGGGCGACCCCGCCGGCGCGGCGCGGCACGTGCACGACGCGCTCGCCGAGGACGGCACGTGGATGATCGTCGAGCCGAACGCGGGCGACCGCATCGAGGAGAACCTCAACCCGGTCGGACGCGCGTACTACGGCTTCTCGACGCTGCTCTGCACGCCGGCGTCGCTGTCGCAGGAGGTCGGGCTCGCGCTCGGCGCGCAGGCGGGCGAGGCACGCATCCGCGACGTCGTCACGAGCGGAGGCTTCACCCGTTTCCGTCGCGCGGCCGAGACGCCGTTCAACCTCGTGTTCGAGGCGCGGCGTTGACGGAGACGATCGACCGGGTCGGGAGCGGCCAGACCCGCGCGCGCTACCCCGATGCGGCGGGGTACGTCGAGCGTGACGGCGTCCGCACCCACTACGAGGTGTTCGGCAGCGGCGAGCCGACGGTCCTGCTGCTCCCGACCTGGTCGATCGTCCATTCACTCACCTGGAAGATGCAGGTGCCGTACCTGGCGCGGCACTGCCGCGTGATCACGTTCGACGGACGCGGCAACGGGCTCTCCGACCGGCCGGAGGAGCCGGAGGCCTATGGCGAGGAGGAGTTCGCGGCCGATGCGCTCGCGGTGCTCGACGCGACGGAGACGTCGCGGGCGTTCGTGGTCGGCTTCTCGATGGGCGCGCAGCGTGCGCTCCTGCTCGCCGCGAACCATCCGGAGCGCGTCGAAGGTCTCGTCTTCATCGGGCCTGCGGTCGCGCTCGGCCCGCAGAGCATGCGCGCGAAGGCGCTGGCGGACTTCTCCGTCGAGCGTGACAGCTACGAGGGCTGGTCGAAGTACAACCGCAACCACTGGCTGAACGACTACGCCGACTTCCTGCGCTTCTTCTTCCAGAACGTGTTCACCGAGCCGCACTCGACGAAGCAGATCGAGGACTCCGTCGGCTGGGGGCTCGAGACGACCCCCGAGACCTTGATCGCGACGCAGCTCGCGCCGCAGATGCAGGGCACGGAGGTGCGCGAGCTCGCGGCCCGCGTGCAGTGCCCGGTGCTCGTGATCCACGGCACGGAGGACGCGATTCGCGCGCACGACTCAGGGGTGGCGCTCGCCGAGCTGACGCAGGGCACGCTCGCGAGCCTCGAAGGCTCGGGGCACGCGCCGCACGCGCGCGATCCCGTGCGGGTGAACCTGCTGCTGCGCGACTTCGTCGCGCCTCCGCCGCCGCGACGGTGGTCGCGAGCGAAGGCGCGCCGCAAGCGTGCGCTGTTCATCTCGTCTCCGATCGGCCTCGGCCATGCGCGGCGTGACATCGCGATCGCGGACGAGCTACGGGTACTGCATCCGGACCTGACGATCGACTGGCTCGCGCAGCATCCCGTCACCGCGATGCTCGAAGCGCGCGACGAGCGCGTGCATCCGGCGAGCGCGCTGCTCGCAAACGAGTCGCATCACATCGAATCGGAGTCGGCGGAGCACGACCTGCACTGCTTCCAGGCGTGGCGGCGCATGGACGAGATCCTCGCTCGCGAACTTCATGGTCTTCCACGACGTGGTGCGCGATGACCCGTACGACCTCTGGATCGGCGACGAGGCGTGGGAGCTCGACTACTTCCTGCACGAGAACCCGGAGCAGAAGTCCGCTGCGTACGCCTGGCTGACCGACTTCGTCGGCTGGCTGCCGATGCCGGACGGCGGCGAGCACGAGGCTCACCTGACGACCGACTACAACGCCGAGATGATCGAGCACATCGCGCGCTTCCCGCGGTTACGCGACCGCGCGATCTTCATCGGCGACGCCGACGACGTCGTCGCCGACTCGTTCGGCGACGGGCTGCCCCGGATCCGGGACTGGACCGAGCAGCACTACGAGTTCGCCGGCTACGTCACCGGCTTCGACCCGGCGGAGCTCGGCGACCGCGAGCGGCTGCGGGCAGAGCTCGGCTTCGCGGCGAACGAGCAGGTGTGCGTCGTCACCGTCGGAGGCTCCGGCGTCGGCGCGCAACTGCTGCGACGCGTGATCGACGCGTTCCCGGAGGCGAAGCGGCGCGTTCCCGAGCTGCGCATGATCGTCGTCGCCGGGCCGCGCATCGACCCGGCGTCACTTCCGGCGCACGACGGCCTCGAGGTGCGCGCGTACGTGCACGACCTCTACCGCGTGCTCGCGGCCAGCGACCTCGCGGTCGTGCAGGGCGGGCTGACGACGTCGATGGAGCTGACCGCCAACGGCCGGCCGTTCCTCTACTTCCCGCTCCGCCACCACTTCGAGCAGAACTTCCACGTCCGCCACCGGCTGGAGCGCTACGGCGCCGGCCGCCCGATGGACTTCGCGTCCGACGGCCCCGACGAGATCGCCGCCGCGATCGCCGAGGAGATCGGCCGCAGCGTCGACTACCGCCCCGTCGACACGCAGGGCGCCGCCCGGGCCGCCGCCTCGATCGCAGAGCTCCTCTAAGGCCGACCCAACATCACTTAGTGATGACTCATCACTAACTGACGTTCAGACGGCGACGAACCGCGCTCCGAGCGCCGTCGCGAGCGTTCGGTGCGCCGGGCTCGCGCCGACGACGACGGAGCGTGCGGGGTCGACGCCGTGCACACGCGCGAACGCGAGCGGCAGGCCGGGGAGCGGCGGGCGGCACCAGCAGACCGGCGGGCCGCCGCCGTGCGGGCAGAGGGCGCCCTCGACCTGTCCCACGCCGCGCGCGCGGAGCGCCTCGACCGCGGCGTCGAGCGCCGCGCGATTGCCGTCGGGGTTCCAGTCGAAGACGAGGTGCGGCACGCCGAGGTCAGCCGGCGTGTACGCCGCGGCTGCGGCCGCAGCGACGAAGACCGCGGCCTGTCCGCTTCCCGGCGCACGCTCGAACGCGACCCGCTCGACGGCCGCGAAGCCCTCGTCGTCCGACGGAGGCTCGAGCTCGCGGAACGTCCGCATCTGCGACGTCGGCGAGAGGAGCCCCGGCTCGCGCGTGGCGCGCAGCTGCTCCGGCGTCGGCAGCGCACCGAAGCGGTCGAGCAGGCGCTCGACGAGATTGACCTGGGCCTGCGCGAGCGGCGTGTCGAGCCAGATGCAGCGCGCGCGGACGCCGTGACGCTCCGCCGCCTCGACGACGTAGCTGCGGGAGGCACGCGTGAGGTACGTGTTGTCGAGCACGACGCTCCGCGCTCCGGCGGTGAGCGCGTCGTCGAGCGCGCCCGCGAGCTCACGCAGCGAGCCGGCGCGTTCGTCGCGGTTCAGCCGCTCGTAGCCGCGCGCGACGAGGCTCTCGGCGAGACGCGTCTTGCCGGCGCCCGGCACGCCCATCACCATCGCGACGTCACCCTCTGTCGCGCGCGCGGGCGGTGTGCGGCGCGCCCCGCCGATCGCCGCGCGCTCCTCCTCGGTGAGCGTCAGCGTCGCCGCGTGCGCCGCCGAGCGGGCCGTCTCCACGCGGCGCGCGCCGGGGATCGGGACGACGACCGGCGAGAGCGCGAGCAGCCAGGCGAGCACCCGCTCGGCACCGTGCTCGCGGATCACGCCTGGCGAGCGTCTTGGTCCACCAAGGGGTGAGTGCGCGAGCACCGCGATCCCCCGCTCCTCGCAGCGCTCGACGACGCCGCCCCGGAGCGCGCGGTCGTCGACGGGGCTGAGCGCGACCTGGACGGCGGCGAGCGGCGCCAGCTCGAGCGCCTCGTCGAGCCGGCGGCGGTCGACGTTCGCGACGCCTACGCGGCGCACGAGGCCCTCGTCGGCGAGGCGCGCGAGCGCACGCAGCGACGTCGACCACGGCGTGCGCGGGTCTGGCGCATGGATGAGGTAGAGGTCGATCGGCAACCCGTCGAGCGCGTCGAGGCTCGCCTCGCAGTCCGCGCGCAGCGCCTTCGCGCGTCCGTCGGGCACCCACGCGCCGGCGGGCCTCGTCATCCCGCCCTTGGTCACGACACGCGCTCGCTCTGCGGCTCCGCACGCGCGCAGCGCCTCCGCGACGAGCCGCTCGTTGCCGTCGTAGGCCCGTGCGGTGTCGAAGAGCGTGATACCGGCGTCGACCGCGGCGGCGATCGTCGCGAACGCCGTGTCCGCGGGGAGGCGCATGCAGCCGAGGCCGATGCGCAGCTCGAGGTCGACGATCAGGGAATGAGGACGCCCTGCAGGGCGACCGGGTGGTGCACGGTGTAGTCGAGCTCATCCGACTGCAGGACGCCGGCCGGAGTGATCACGTCCATGATCTTCGGCACCGTGCCGGGGTCGACGGTGCAGTGGGGATCGTTGCTCGGCGCTGCGCACACGCCGAACTGGAAGTCCTGCGGCGTCGACTGGAAGCCGCGCGCCTGGTCGGGGCTGAAGCCGTCCTGCCCCGTGAGGACGACGCGTGAACGCCCAGCCGGGCCCGGGCGAGCCGAGCGTCGCCTTCGGCACGCGGAACGTGATGAAGCGCGAGATCGCGTTCGCGCTGATCGCAACGTCGCCGAGCGACTGGCCGGCGGCGTTCTCGTAGCGCTTGCCGAAGCCCTGCACCTGGATCAGCCGGCTCCACGCGAACGCGGGCGCGATCGCGAAGTTGCGGAACGGGTGCGACGCCGCGGTGGACGTCGCGGCTGCCGGCGCCGACGGATCGTGCACATAGACGTCGACGAGCTGCGCGCCGAGCGGGTTGTCGAATGTCGGCGTGAGGTCGCGGATCTTCACGCGGAAGATGACGTTCGTGCCGTCGTCGAAGACCTGGAACTCCTGCAAGTCGAACGCGCCGGGACGGAAGCCGCCGAAGGTCGCGTAGGCGTAGTTGCCGGGGCCGTGATCGTCGCCGTCGGGATCCGTGACGTCGAGCAGCAGCGTGCCCGGCACGAAGTCGAAGACGATCGAGCGCTTCACGTGGCCGGTCGCGCCGGACGGACTGACCGCGACGACGTTGAGCACGCTCGTCCCTCCCGTGACCGCGACGGGAATGCTGAACGCGCCGCCCGCATCCGCGGTGCCGACCGCCGTCGTCGTCGCGCTGTTCGCATCGGTGTTCGTCGCCGCGACGTACACGGTGTTGCCCGCCGCTGTCGTGCCGGTGACCGTCACCGGTGAGCCGTTGACCGCGCTCTGGTCGGCGGGGCTCGTCACCGTCAGCGGCGTGACGCCCTGCGTGTGCGCGACGTAGCGCTCGAACGTGCTCTGCGGCCGATCGCCGAGGCTCCCGGTGCCGAGGTCGGCGAACAGGCGGACGAACGACGCCGCCGACCAGTTCAGCGGGCCCGCCGAGCCGGCCGGCTCACCGTTGGCGAAGCCGATCGACGCCGTCTCGGGCGGCGTGCCGAACGGGGAGCGTGCAAGATCCGGCTCCTCCCAGTCCTGCTCGGGGATGAGCCCGACGCCGCCCGCGAAGCGATCCATGCCGTCGAGGAGAGCGGCGGCGCCGGTGGCGTCGCCGGTCTGCAGCGACTGCTCGGCGCGCTCCGACGAGAGCGCGGGCCAGAGATGGCCGGTGCCGACGCCGGTGGGTGCCCACGGCCGGCCGTCCGTCGCACGGTCGCCGTAGCCGTCGCCGTTGTAGCGGTGCCAGCCGAAGCCGCTCGCGGTATCGCTCCGGATCGTCGCGTCGACGACGGGCAGCGACGCGAGGATGTCGGGATCGGTCGCGGAGAGCTCGCCGAGCCGCGCGAGCTCGAGGAACCCGGCGTCGATCACCGAGCGCTGGTCGACGGTCGCGCCGCCGTTGCCGAGGTTGTACGAGATCGCCGCGTTCGGATCCCCCGTCTTCGAGAGCCGGATGAAGTAGCGCGGTGCGAACGGGCCGGTCGTCGTCACCGTCCAGCCCTTGATCGAGCGCTGGAAGTCGTCGGCGACGCCGCGCCACACGTTCGCCGAGGCCGTATCGTGGTTGGCGTCGGCGAGGTCGGCGGCTGCGACGAGCCCGGCGATCTCGGCGGCGATCGTCGACGGCGAGAAGCCACCCTGCTCTTCCCAACGCTCGACGCCGAACGACGGCCCGTGGCTCGCGACGAAGTTCGCCGCGGGCTTGATGTGGCTCTCGTACAGCGACGCGTCCGCGAGGTGCAGCTCGTCCGCCATCAACAGCGCGTACGAGGTCTCGTCGAGCTGGATGCCGCCCGTGTCCGGTGCGGTCTTGCCGTTGACGAGGCTGTTGCGGGGCATCGAGCCGTCGGCCTGCTGCTGCCGCTCGAAGAGGAAGAGCGTCGCGTCGCGCGCCGTCGCGAGGTCGCCGTCGGCGACGAGGCCGGTCCAGATCTCGTACAGGTCGCGCGCGAACACCTCGCGGTAGGAGCCGAAGTACGTGTTGCTCGGATCGCCGGCCGACACGGCCTGGCCCCACGGTGACGTCATGCTCGCGACGATCGCGCCCGGGAACATCTTGTCCTCCGACGCCTTCAGCACGTTCGCGCTGACGAAGTACGAGTCGCGAAGCTGCTCGACGCGGCGGCGGTCGAGGCCGGGAAGGCGCTTCGGCGGGTCGCTCAGCCGGCGGTCGTAGGCGGCCCAGCCTTTCGCCGACTCGCGCAGCGCGCGCTCGAAGCGGTGGTCAAGCGCGCTCTCGGCCGTCTGCACCGCGGTCGCCTGCGTCGCGCCGAAGCCGAGCGCGAGCGTGAAGCCGTCGTCCTCGTCCTCGTGCCGCGGTGATCGTCGCCGTGCTCGTCGCGGCTCGCGCCGCGCCGTCTGCACGACGTTCCCGTTCGTGGCGTCGGTGAAGGCTGCTGTCAAGGCGTGCGCGCTGTCGAGCTGCGTCAGGCCGTCGCTCGCCGTTCCGGCGAAGCCGCTCGTCGTGTTGCTGAACGAGCCGTCGAGCGCAGCGAAGACCGGTTGGGCGTAGTCGCGGTTCGAGGCGTTCGTGACGGTGCTCGGGTCGGAAGCGACGAGCACCGCGTGACCGGTCGACGTGTCGGTCGTCGCGTTGTCGGCGCCGCCGTTTCCGCTGCCGCCGCCTCCGTTGCCGTTCACGGTCGGGTCGAAGCGCACGTAGAGCCGCAGGTTGCGCTTTCGCTTTCCGTCGGTCTTCAATGCGACCCTCATGAGCAGGGCGTTCGCGCTCGGATCGACGACGTAGTCGGTGACGAGCTTGTACCCGCCGCGCGCCGGGGCGCTCGTGACCTCGCACGACATGCCGCTGTCGTCGAGCGCCCGGGCCGTCGACGTCATGTCGCGCGACTCCAGGTCGGTGAACGTCGCGCCGTCGGTGACCACGAACTGCAGCGTCTCGACGTTCGTGTTGTCGACCGTCGGGTAGTAGACGTCGCTCAGCACACCGTTCGCGACGGTGAACCACACCTGCGACGTCGTGTTGCGCGCCGTGCCGAGGCAGTCCTTGCGCGCGAGGTCGAAGTGCGAGAGAGAGCCCGGGCCGTCGGGTGCGGCGGCAGGCGGAGCCCCGGCGGCGCCGGCGGCGAACGCGAGCAGGGCACAGGTTGCGGCGGCGAGCGCGACCCTCATGGCTCGGCGAACCTACACCTCCGGCGGGTCTGCGGCCAAACCGATGCCGACGGCTCGTCGCCCCCCGCGCAGTGGGCTACGACCGGGCCGCACGCCGAAAACCCTTGCTGCGCGCAGCGATTTCGCTAACAGGTTGCTGCCACGCTGCATCCGATGAGAGTCGCGTTCGCTGTCGCGGTACTCGCCGCGGCGCTCGCGGCCTCCTCGGCGTCCGCTGCGCCGAAGCTGCAGCTCGGGATCACGGACAGCGGCGCCGCCTACTTCGCCGAGCCGGGTGACTTCTACCCGCAGCTCGGCGCGCTGCATGCGCAGCTGCTCCGCGCACACCTGAACTGGGGCGGCAAGCTCGGCGTCGCTCAGCACCGGCCCGAGGACGCCACCGACCCTGCCGACCCGGCCTACGACTGGCGGCGCTACGACGCGATCGTCCTGCGCGCCGACGCGGAGAACGTCCACATCGTCTTCTCGATCTTCGGCACACCCGGCTGGGCGAACGGCGGCCAGCTCCCGACGCGCGCACCACGCAAGGCGTCGGACCTCGAGCAGTTCGCCTTCGCCGCCGCCGAGCGTTACGGGGGCGACTACGTCCGACGAGGACGGGATCGTGCTCCCGGCCGTCAAGCGGTGGACGGCGTGGAACGAGCCGAACCTGCCGATCGGCCTCGTCCCGCAGTGGAAGAAGGTCGGCGGCCACTGGCGGATCCAGAGCGCGATCGACTACGCCCGCATCTGCAACGCGGTCGTCGACGGCATCCGCGACACGCTCTTCCGCGACGAGCAGATCGCGTGCGGCGACACGGCGCCGCGCGGCAACAACGCCGCGGCGAGCAGCCGGCCGACGACGTCGCCGATCGCGTTCCTGCGCGCGATGAAGAAGGCAGGCGCCCGCGGGTTCGACGCGTACGCACACCACCCTTACGCGATGAGCCCGATCGAGTCGCCGACTCGCGCCCGCGCGCCCGCACGACGGTCTCGTTCGGGAATCTCGACGACCTGATCAAGGTCGTGACGCAGCTGTACGGCCGGAAGCCGGTCTGGCTCGACGAGTACGGCTACGAGACGAACCCGCCCGACCGTCTCGTCGGCGTCACGCTCGCGCGGCAGGCGAGCTACCTGACGCAGTCGGTCAGGATCGCGCGCGCCAACCCGCGCATCACGATGCTGCTCTGGTTCCTGCTCTCCGACGAGTCGCGGCTCGGCGGCTGGCAGTCCGGCCTCGAGACAGCTTCCGGCACCCGCAAGCCGGCGTTCTTCGCCTTCGCGCGGGCCGCGAAGGAGGGAGCGCCCACCCGCGCTCCCTCCTCCGAGACCGCCGTCAGCTCGTGACCGGGGCGCAGCCGATCACGTCGTAGATCCGCGCGAGCTCGCCCATCAGCCACGCATTCTGCTCGGCGGAGATGGTGCTCGCGAGCGAGTCGCCCAGGTCGCGCTCGAAGTCGCGGATCTCCTGGCACGCCAGGTTCACCTTCGGCGGCGTCCGCGTCAGCGCCCAGTGCGGGCCCTTGGCGCGAATCTCGACCATGTGGCCCTTCACGTTCCACGCAGTGACCGTGGCGATCAGGTCCTCGAGCTGCGCGACCGCGCCCTTCACCGTGACGGTGAAGCTCTGCGGCGCCGACGTGTTACCGCGCACGTCGGTCGCAGTGCAGGTCACGGTCGTCGTGCCGATCGCGAACAGCGAGCCCGAAGCGGGCGCGCAGTCCGCCGTGGCGTCGCCGCCGGCCATGTCGGTCGCACCGACGTCGAACGTCGCGATGCCGCCCTGCGTCGTGGTCGCGTTCGCGACCACCGACTCCGGCAACTGCAGCGTCGGCGCCGTCGTGTCGAGCACGTGCACCTCGAAGCTGCCGGTGGCCGTGTTGCCGGCCGCGTCGGTAGCCGAGCACTCGACCGTCGTCCCGCCGAGCGCGAACGTGGCGCCGGACGCGGACGAGCACGTCACGCCGACCGGGCCGTCGACCAGGTCGGTCGCCGACGCCTCGTAGGAGACAGCGGCGCCGTCGGTCGACGTCGCCTCTGCCACGATCGTGTCAGGCAGGGCGAGCGCCGGCGGGGTCGCGTCCTTGACGACGACCTCGAACCGCCCCACGCCCTCATTGCCGTGCGCGTCGGTCGCGGTGCACGTGACGAGCGTCGAGCCGAGCGGGAACGTCGACCCGGTGGGCGTCGAGCACGTCGGCGCGAGGTTGCCGTCGACGACGTCCGTTGCGGTGGCATCGAAGTCGACGACTGCGCCGCCGGCGGAGGTCGCCTCGGCGGCTAGACCGGTCGGCGTGCGCACGGTCGGCGGCGTCGTGTCCTCGACGACGATCGTGAACGTGGCCGTCGCGACGTTGCCGCTCGCGTCGGTCGCGGTGCACTCGATCGGCGTCTCGCCCAGCGGGAACTCGGAGCCGGGCGGCGGCGTGCAGGACACCGTGACCGCGCTGCCCTCCGGGTCGGTAGCGCCGACGGCGTACTGGACCGCGGTGAGGGAGCCGGTCGCCTCCGCCTCGACGCCGGAGACCGAGATCGTGGGGGGTGTCGTGTCGATGGGAGTCGCGACGTCCTCGACGAACACCGAGACGTAGGCGACGCTGTCGCAGACGAGCCGCGTCGTGCCGACGCAGAGCTCCGTCAGGCGCAGCTGCACGGTCTTCCAGCCCGGCGTCGAGAAGCTCTGCTCGACGCTCACGCCTTCGCCCACCTTGTCGCCGAGGCGCGTGCCGTTCAGGTACGTCCAGATCAGACGGCACGAGGTCGTGCAGGGCGTCGTCGACGTGAAGGTGATCGGCTGGTCGACGACATACGGACCGGGCGATGCCGCGGCCGTGGCCGTGTCGGTCGTCGACGCCCTTGCTACAGGTACGACGAAGAGAGCGAAAACAGCGGCGATCGCCGCGAGCTTTCCGAACACAAGCGTCCTCCTCCTAGGGGTGGGTGAGATCTCTCCCTAGTCCCGGGCCGCGTCGGAACTCGTGTGCGCCGTTGCTCGATGGCAGGCACGGGCGTGTCTTGAGGAGTCGCCATCTCGGCCGACTGTACTCGCCGCGCAAACGGTCGGATTTCCCTACCGCACGGGTCGGCGCGCGGTGCGAACAAAACCTCAACGTTTGTTTCGCATACCGTGCGATATCAGCCGCCGAGTTACGGTTTTGTCATCTTCGGACGGCAAACGCCGAACGCGCGCTCGGTCCGCTCGAAGCCGAGCGACTCGTACAGGCCGAGCGCGTGATAGCCGCGTCGGCGACGATCACGAAGCTGCTTCGCGCCGTAGTGCTCGGCCGCGTCGGCGGCGACGCTCGACGAGCAGCCGCGAGCAGATCCCGCGACGGCGTAGTGCGGCGCGGTGTCGACGACCTGGTAGCGGCCGCGGCCGGCGGTGACGACGATCCCGCAGCTCGCGGCGACCGTGCCGTCTCGGGGTCGAGCGCGACGTACCACGCGCCCCGCCCGGCGCCGGAAGAGCTCGCGCCTGCCGTCGAGCCGCGCGCGTCGCGAACTCGCGGTACTCCTCCTCGTCGAAGCCTTCGTCGCGCGCCGCGATCTGCAGCTCGAGACCGCGTCGCCATAGCTCCTCGTCGCCGTCGACGCTCGAGCGCGCGCACGACGACGTCGGCGTTCGCGCGCGGATGCGGGCGCACGTCGGCCGGAGCCGCGGTCAGCCCGACGCTCTCGTCGAGCTCGTACCCGCGCGGCAGGAACTCCTCGCGCGCGCGACCGATGACGCCGTCGCGGTCCCACGCGAACGTGCGGTGCACGAGGCTCGCGAAGCTCGCGCTCGAAGAGCGCCTCCCAGCGCTCGCCGTCGCCGTCGACGGGCGGCTCGTCGAAGAGCAGCAGGTTGCCCCACCAGTGCGCCGGGTTGCCCGGCGAGCGCACGACGGTGTAGCCGCCGCGGCGCGTGACGACGCGGTCGAGTCGGCAGCGTCTCGATGTCCGTGCCGCGAACGAGCGACGCGGGCGTCATGACTCGGCCGTCGCGACGGCCGGCGTAGAGACGCGGCGCGCCGAACCAGAGCACGCCGAAGAAGAGCAGCACAGCGATCGTGACGGGCAGCCGCATCCACTCGCCGTAGAGATAGTCGGCGACGACCGCGATGCTCGCGGCGATCCCGAGCGACAGCGTGACCAGGCCGCAGATCGCCATCCGGTTGCCCCACAGGATCAGCTGCTCCTTGTCGCGGTTGCGGAAGCGCAGGCGGTGGTGCGCGGAGGGCGCGATCAGGAACCCCGATGCGATCGCGCTCAGCATGAGCGCGAGGAAGTAGATCGCGCGGTCGAAGTCGGAGAGCTGCGAGAAGGCATTCGTGAACGGAAGCGTGAGCAGGAACGCGAACAGCACCTGCACCCCGGGCATCGCGGACGCGCAGCTGACGTTCAGGAGCTCGATCAGCTCGCGGTTGAGACGCTCGTCCTGCGACTCGTCGGCCATCAGAAGTCGCCACCGCCGCCGTCGCCTCCGCCGCCGAAGTCGCCGCCGCCGAAGTCGCCGCCGCCGCCGCCGAAGTCGCCGCCGCCGCCGAGTCGTCGCCGTGCCGTGCCGCCGTCGCCGCGTCGAGCGACCCCGCCAGCCGAACGCCGCCGCCGATCACCTCGCCGAGCAGCAGGCCCGGGAAGAAGCCGCCGAAGTACGCCGCCGTAGGCCGGGCCGGCGGCCCAGTACGGCATCGTGCGGCCGCCGACGAGCACCTCGCGCGAGTCGGGCTCCTCGCCGTGCTCGACGCGCGGGGCGTCGGCCGCGCAGGCCGGGACCAGGCGCGGCGGCCGCCCGGCGGCGTCCACTCGACGTCGCGCACCGACGGGCCGTGGCGCGGGTCGAAGAAGCACGGCGGCCGGCGCTCGGGCGGCTCGCGCCCTCGAGGCGCGCCTCGGCGGAGGCCATCAGGTAGCGGCCCTCCTCGAGCGCCGCCGCGACCGGCGTCGAGCTGCCGCGGCGTCCGCGCGCGGTCGAAGGCGCCGACGCGCGCGCCGTACTTGTCGAGCGCAGCGAGGTAGTCCTGCTGCGCCGCCGGGTTCGCCCTCGACCTTGTGCTCGAGCACCTGCACGTCGTCGGCGAGCGCGACCAGGTCCTCGCGCGCCGCCTCCTTCACTCGCGAAGCTCGTTCGCGCTGCGGCGCCGCCGGCGGAGCCCGCGGTAGACGAGCAGGATCGCCGCCGCCGATGATCACGATCGGCCAGAACGCCGAAGCGCGGTGCCCGCCGCCGCCGCCGTGTCGCCGCCCGTGCGCTCTGCGCCGACCCGGTCGACGAAGTCGACCAGCGTCGGCGCCGACGCCTTCCGTGTGGTGCGCGTCGAAGGCCTCCGTCGCGAGCTTCGCCGGCGCGGCCGCGTGTCGAGGTCGGTCGACTCCGCGCGGAACTGGTCGCCGGCGACGACCGCGTAGACGCCGCGGCGGTCGAGCTGCCGGTGCACCTCGTCGACGAGCCGACCGCGTCGCCGCCGGCCTCCGCGAGCGCGGCCTTCGGCAGGACCGCGACATAGACCGGCCCGTGCGCGTTCGACTCGATCTCGCGACGCAGGCGCGCGGCCTGCGCCGGGGTCACCGTCGTCGGCTGCCGGATCGAGGTAGACGGGGTCGCTCGCGAGCGCGTTCGCCGCGCGGTCGACGATCGGGCCTGCGGTCGCTGCGGGAGCGAGCGCGAGGGCGACGACGGCGACGGCGAGGAGGCGCACGCAGGTCGATTCTGCCCGACCTGCTGGAGCTCGATCAGCGCAGGTAGCGGATGGCGACGGTCTGACGCCAGTGCTGCGGGCCGGCCTTGATGTCGATCGTCAGCCGGTACGGGCCCGGCACGACGCGCTTGCCGGTCAGCCACAGGTTGGCAGGCGCGCCCTTGCCGGCAGGCAGCGTGCGCTTCCAGGTGCCGAAAACCTTCTTACCGCGGCGCAGCGTGTAGGTCGCCTGCGCGTCGACGGACGGTGCGCCGTAGACGACGATCCGCTGCGCCCACATCAGGTGCACGCGGCGCCGCGTCCCCCACTTCACGTCGAGCGCCGTTGCGAGGCCGAACTTCGTCAGGTGCCGGGTCAGGATGTGCAGCGTCGAGCCCTCGAGGTACCACCCGTCGGGCTGGGCGGCCGGGAGCGTCGTGCCGGGGAGGCGCGGGATGACGACCCATGGGTCGCTGCCGCGCTGGTACATCGGCGCCACGTCGGGCGGCGCATTCGGGATGGCGATGTCGAGCACGCCGTCCAGCGTCGTGATCTGCTGGCCGCTGTCGGTGACCGCGTCGATCTGGATCACGGAGGAGCCGGCAGCGAACTGGACGCCCGCGGATTTCGCCGGCGGCGCAACCGTCGCGGACACCTTCGCCGGCGCGGCGCCGAACGTGCCCGCCGGCCACCCGACCGTCGTCGGCGCAGCGGTGCCGCCCATCGGCGCGACCGAGAGCGCCCCGGCGGTCGCAGTGGGCACGGACATCGTCAGCGACGCGGGGGGCGTCTCCGGCTTCGGCTCGGGCTGCGTCTGCGGTGCAGGCGAGGACTCGGCCGCCGGCGGCGCCGCGACCACCTGCGTCAGGCTCTTGTCGCCGGCGAGGTAGTTGCCGTCGCCGCTGTAGGAGGCGCGGATCGTGTGCGAGCCGGCGGCCAGCCGGTCGGTCGTCAGCGTGACAGTCCCGGCGGAGCCGAGGCTCGCGGGGCCGCCCATCGTGCTTGCCGTTGTCGAAGAAGCGCACGGTGCCGCTCGGCGCAGGCGAGCCGGCGGGGCCGGTGACAACGGCCGTGAACGTGACACCGGCACCAAACGGTGCCGGTGTCCGGCTCGTCGTGATGCTCACCACGGCGGCCGCCTTCACAACGTTGATGCTCGAAACATTGCCGGCTGAGCTCGCCCACTTGTTCACGTCGGCGGTCTTGAAGACCGCGGTGACCGAATGCGTGCCGAGCGAGTGCAAACGTGATCGAGCAGCCCGCGGCGCCGTTCGCGTCGACGGGAACCGAGTTGACGACGCGGACGCAGGTTGTCGAAGCAGCTCACGGTGCCGTGCGGGTAGACGCCGGCGACCTTCTCCACTTGCACGAGGAAGCTCGCGCTGCGCGTGATGTTCACCGTCGACGGGCCTCCGATCGACACGGAGGTCGCGGCCGGCCGCGTGCCGCTCGGCGTCGCCGGCGGGCAGCCCCACGGCGGCGCGGGGATGATGTCGCCGTGCGCCGCGTGCGCGTCGAGCGCGCTGGCGGCGACGAAGATCAGCTGGAAGCTGCCGTTCCCGGTGCGATGGCAGATCCCTTTGTCGACGGCGTACTGGTCGGTGCCGCTCGAAGACGTCGTGCCCGCCGGCGGCCGGGCCGGAGAGGCTCGAGCCGTCACCGCCGTTGACGACGTCACCCGCGGTCTGGGTGATGGCCGACGCCGCGTGCGCGACATAGCCCGGCGCCCCCAGGACACCGAGCGCAGCGATCATGAGCGCGCTGAAGGCGAGCGCGAGGCCCAGGCGGGCGCGACTCGGGCGCATCCTGAACCGCTGTGCGCGCACGCGGGCGGCCAACTCGTCGACGAAGAGGGCGCGTGCCTCAGGCGCGGCTGCGCGGAGCTCCTGCTCGAGCCAGAGGTCGTACCGGTCGCGTCCCAGATCCGTCATGCACCAACCAGTACCGGCGCACGGGGCCGTTTCCTTACAGGGGCAAGCCGAGGAAGATGTGGATCCGGGCGATCTCGGTGCTGCGCGGGTTCAGCGCCAGGGCCCGGCGGGCGGCGGCGGGCCGTGCCGTGGGACCGCTCGCGAGCGCGAGGTCGAGCCAGAGCCGCCAGTCGTGCGGCTCTTTTCGAGGCCCGTGCGCAGGCTCTTGCGGGCGGCCGCGAGCTTTCCTTGCTGGAGCTGGGCCTCGCCGAGCACGCGCCAAGGTTCGCTCGACCACGGCTGCAGCGAGGCGCCGCGCCGGGCGTGCGACTCGGCGGCGGCCCAGCGCTCGGCGGAGGTGTCGTCGCGCGCGGCCGCGATCGCGCGGTTCCCGAGCAGGGTGTAGCCGGCCAGCAGCGCGGTCGCGGCGAGCGCCACGCCGACGGCGATGCGCGGCGCCGTCGCGAGTGCGAAGCGCCGCGTCGACGGCCGCGCGGCAGCGAGGAGGGCCGCGCCGAGCAGCAGCGGCGCGAGCGTGACGCCGGGCAGCTGCCAGTCCCAGTCGAAGGCCGCGTGGAGCAGGAACGCGACGTACCCGCCCGCCGTCGCCGCGACCAGCGGCAGCCGTCGCGCGCGCACCACCGCCGCGAGCGGCGCGAGCAGGCCGGCCGCGAGCAGCAGGAGCCCCGGCAGGCCGAGCTCCGCGAGCGTCTCGAGGTACAGGCTGTGCGCGTTCCGCACCTGCGTCGCGTCGCGTCGGTTCTGAACCCACTCTGCGTAGTACGTGCCGGCGCCCGAGCCGCCGACGGGATGCGCGCCGAAGTCGTCCCACGCGACCCGCCAGAGCGCGAGCCGCCCGTTGTTCGAGAGCGTGAGCAGGCGGTTGTTCAGGTCGCCGGTCTGCGTCGGCGGCTTCGCGGTGAACGAGTGCCACGCGCGGCGGGCGACCGATCGCGGGGTTGCCGTACCTCGCGAGCAGCGCCCCGGCGCCGGCGAGGATCGCCGCGGTGACGAGCACCGCGAACGCGAGCTGCGCGGCGCGAGGAACGTCGACGCGCCGGTCGGCCTCGACGAGCAGAGCGCCCGCCGCGGCGGCGACGGCGGCGCAGAGGAGCGCGACCTTCATCAGCGTCGAGCCCGCGCTCGTGCTCTGCGCGACGGTTGGCGCCGTTCGTCGTCAGCGCGGACAGGCTCGACGCCTTCAGAACCGCGACGGCCGGTGCAGCGCCGGCGACCGCGCCCGCGAGCGCGAAGCGCAGCCGACGCGGGTCGAGCGCGAGCGCCACGACTGCCGCGACCGCGAGCGCGATCGTCCCGCCGCGGCTGAACGTGAAGTAGAGCGCGAGCCCGAGCGGGACGAGACTCGCAGCGGCGGCCGCGGCGAGCGCGCGCGATCGCGTCCCGGCGACGAGCCCGACGGCGACGATCAGGCCGACGGCCGCCAGCAGGCCGAGGCTGTTCCAGTAGCCGACCGGTTGCGCGAGCCGGCGTCCCGCGATCTCGGCGTCGGCAGCGAGCCGGCCCGGGTACATGTGCGTGAGCACGCCGTAGCCGCAGACGAGCGTCGCGCCGGCCGAAACGCCCGCGACGAGCGCGCCGTAGCGCCGCGCGCGCAGCACGAGCGCCGCCGCGGCCAGCGCCGTCGCGTAGACGAGGAGGCGCTCGGTCGAGAGCATGGTCGCGCCTGCGTCGTCGCTCCACAAGAGCGAGAGCAGCGACCAGACCGCGAGCGCGACGAATGCGAGTGCGGCGACAGCGTCGAGCACGCCGACCGACACGTCTGTTCGCAGCGCGAGCGCCACGATCGCAGCCCACGCGAGCGCGAGCGTGACCCAGCCCCACGACGTGGCCGAGTAGCCCCCGTTGACCGCTGCGACGGGTGCGACCAGCAGGCCTAGCAGCACCGCAACGGTCGTCGCAGGGTCGATGCGGAGCCGCTCAGGCAGCGAGGAAGGGGACCCAGGCGGAGAGATCGACGTCTCCTTGCGCGGGCACCGCGTCGCGTGCGCACACCGCGTCGCCGAGCACCGCGACCTCGCGTGCGTGCAGCCAGCGGTCGTACACGTCGAGCTTCGCGAAGCGCCCGAGCACAGCGCGGGCCACTCGGTCGCCTGCTTCGGCGAGAGCGCGAGCAGCTGCGTGGCGGGCCGAGCGCGCGCACGGTGAAGCGGCCGTCGATCGTGTCGATGGTCGCCTTGCGGTTCGGCGGCAGCGCGAAGACCTGCTTCGGCGCGATCGTGTCGACCGCGAAGCCGCGAATCGCGCCGCCCATCCACGGCGCCTCGGGCTCGACTTCGACGAGCCGCACCTGCGTCGCCGCGTAGGTCGCGACGAACTCGGCGATCTGTGTCGCCGTCGCCGGGCGCGGGCGGAAGCGCTCCTGCACGCGGTCGCGCGCGAGGCGGTCGGCGAGGATCGCGCGCGCGTCCGGCAGCGTGACGTGCGCGTCGGCGAGCGCGGCGCGGTAGCGCGCGACGCTCCCGCCGAAGCGGTCGCGGACGATCGCGCGCTCGGCCGCGAGCACGGTCTGCGGGTCGATCGGCAGCTCCGCGCGCAGGACGACGCGCTGCAGGAGCGCCGTCGCCGCGGAGTCGAGGTCGCCGGTCAGCGCGCCGCGCGCGCGACATCGGTCTTCATGATCCGGCGGTCGCCGAGCGTGCAGCGCACTCCGGCCGGCACCTCGATCTGTCCCTCGGTCAGCGAGCTGTTGAAGCCCGGGCCGGCGAGCGCCGGGCCGTCGCACAGGCTCTTGTCGCGCGTCCACAGGTAAACGCATGCAGCCGCCGGCTTGTCGGGGTCGTTGCCGGCGACGGAGAAGCTCGGCCACCCCCACGACCAGACGCCCTGGATCTTCGTCTCGGCCGCGACCTGCTTCGCGGCGAGCGCCTCGAGCTTCACGATCTCGAGCCACGCCGACTTCGGCTGCAAGCCCTGGCGCCCACCCTGTCCCGGCGCCGACTGGAACTGCAGCTCGAGCGCGACGCGGCCGGCGGGGATCCCGATCTGGGCGAAACGCGAGATCAGGCCGCGCATGCCCTTGCGCATCGCGCGGCTCGCACGTTCAGGGCCGAGCTTGAACAGACCCTTCGGGCCTGGAGCAGTGAAGTAGACCTGCCGGATGAGGATCGTCGCCTGCGCGGCTTCGCGCCACCACTCGGCCGCGTCGCCGCCCGTGTAGGGCGGGTTGGCGATCGTGAGCGCCGTCGTCGCGCCGAGCTTGTCGAGCTCCTGCAGGAGCCGCAGCACGTTCGCGCGGTACTGCGCGTTCGTCGGGCTCCACGGCGTCACGGTCTGCGCGCCGAACAGCTCGTTCTCGGCGATCAAGGGGTGCGCGCAGCCGGTCACCTGCACGGCGAAGTCGAACTCACGCTTCGCGCGGTCGGGGATCGTCGCCGGGTCGGCCGGGCTGGACGTCGTGCCGACGCGCTTGTTCAGATTGAGGTCGAAGAAGATCGTCGCCGCGCCCGCCTGGCGCATCTGCGTGGGGATCTCGGTGCCGGAGGAGACCGCGAGCACCATGCCGGGCTTCGGCGTGATCGGCGCGTCGTGGCCCGCGTAGTCGATCCACAGCGGCCCGCTCGGCGGCAGCCCGCAGTTCGCCGGCTCGTCGGCATGCCCGCGCGGCACGAGCACCGCGGCGCCGAGCACAAGCGCCGCAGCGGCGACGAGGAGCGCCCTGATCACGCCCCCCAGGGTAGACCGCCCGCCTGTTGGTGTCAGACACGGTCGCGGCGGGTGGCGATCCGGCGTCGTGCTTTCAGCCAGGCGTTGGTGCGTTCGATCGGCCAGCGCTGGCGGCCTTGCGGGTCGCGTGTTTTCTGTTGGCGTTTGCGGCCGCGCCAGACGGACGCTGTCGGCGCGTTGGGCGCGGGGTGCCGTTGCGGCGGCGCTTGCTGACAGCGGTTCGACCTCGCGTTGGCGTAGCTGCACGCGAAGTTCGTCGCTGTCGTAGACACGGTCGGCCACAACTCGCGCGGCGCGATCCCGCGCGCGAGCAGCTCGTCGAGCAGCGGGAGCAGGTGACGGCGCTCGTTCTCGTTGCCGGCCGCCACCCTGACCGCGAGCGGGGCGCCGTTTCCGTCTACCAGGAGGTGGTAGCGGCTGCCAGGGCGGCCGTGGAGTGTGCGCGCGACCTGCGCGCCCCCTTTTTCGCCTCCACCAACGAGCGGCTTCTGACACCGGTTCGCGTCCTAGCGGACGTGCTGCCGGGTCACAGCGGCGGGCGACGTGCAGCCGACGAGCTGCAAGGCACCGAGGATCTCTGCCTGGAGGAGCTCGAGCACGCGGCGGGCGCCCGCCTCGCCGTCCGCGGCGAGCCCCCACAGCACGGCGCGGCCGGCGAGCACGGCCTGCGCGCCCAGCGCGAGCGCCTTGATCACGTCGGTGCCCCGGCGGACGCCGCCGTCGACGAGCACCTCGACGCGGCCGTCGACCGCCTCGACGACCTCCTCGAGCACGTCCAGCGTCGCGGGCACGCCGTCGAGCTGCCGCCCGCCGTGGTTCGAGACGACGATGCCGCTCGCGCCGTGGCGGCACGCGAGCTCGGCGTCCTCGGCGGTGAGCACGCCCTTGACGAGCAGCGGCAGCCCGGACTCGCTGCAGATGCGCTCGAGGTCGTGCCATGTGAGCGACGCCGAGATGTCGTCGAAGACCTGCTTCGGCGTGATCCCTCCGCGGCCGAGCGGCGCGATCCGGATGTCGTCGGGGATCGTGAACGCGCTGCGCACGTCGCGCTCGCGGTTGCCGCGCACCGGTGCGTCGATCGTCAGCACGAGCGCGCGGAAGCCGCCGTCGCGCGCTTGCGCGATCAGCTCGCGCGTCACGCCCTCGTCGCGGAAGACGTAGAGCTGGAACCAGAGCGGCGCGCCGGTGGCGGCGACCTCGGCCGGAGTCGCGGTCGCGAGCGTCGACAGGCACATGATCGTCCCGGCCGCCTTCGCCGCGCGCGCCATCGCCAACTTCGCCGTCCGGATGCGCGACGCGCTGGAACGCGACCGGCGCGACGAGCAGCGGCATCGACACGTCCTGCCCGAGCACGGTCGTCGCCGTCGTGCACGCCTCGACGTCGACCAGCATCCGCGGCCGCAGCCGCCGCCGCCGGAACGCCTCGACGTTGTCCTGCAGCGTCAGCTCGTCGCCGGCGCCGCCGGCGTAGTACCCGCGCGCCCCCTCGTCGAGCCGCTCCGCCGCCAGCCGTTCGAAGTCCCAGACGTTGAGCGGCTCCACGGTGCGAGCTTAGACGGCTCGGAATCTGATTCGGCGCAGCCGAATCAGATTCCAGCCTTTCGATCTTAGGAGCGAACGAGGAGCGGATCGACGAAGACGTCGTCGATCTGCGCAGTGCCGCTCTCGACCGAGAACTGCAGCTGCATCGTCTTCGAGCCGAGCGGCGCGGCGAGCGCGCTGAAGAGCGTCGAGATCTTCGGCGACGGCGTCCACGCGCTGTCGGCGCGGAAGGTCCCGCCGTCGAGCACGGAGAGCACGCCGAGCAGGCTGCGCGAGACGACGCGGACGTGCACGACCGCCGGGCCGTTCTGGCCGCTGACGAAGAAGCGCACGGCCGGATACGTGAGGCCGTAGCAGACGTTCGTCGTCGCGGTGCCGCCCGCCGGGATCCGCAGCGCGTGCGAGCCGAATCCCGCCAGGTACCACGGCTCGTTCTGCTGGGTCGCGACCGACGCGCCGCCGGAGAGCGACCAGCCGTTCGAGCCGCTCTCGAAGCCGCCGTTCGGCGCGTAGTAGTACGTCGCCCAGTCGCCCCACGGCAGGAACACCGGCGCGGTCGTCCCGCAGCCGCCGCCGAGCAGGCCCGTGATCAGACCCGCCTTCGCCGTGCCGGCGGTCGCGGCAAGCGCCGTCGCCGCCACGATCACCAGAAGAACCGCCAACCGCCGCATGTATGCCCTCCCCAACCTTTCGTCAGCAGAAATGTGAGCTCATCGTCGTCGGAACCGCGCGCCGCGCATCACCCTCCCGGGTGACAAGCCCCTCCGTCTGATCCCCCATCCGAGGGAAACCCGGCGCAAGAAGCTCGCCGATGATCCGTAGGTGACGACCACCGCCGCATCGGTCACGCACGACGAAGCACTGGTCCGGAACGCGCGGCAACGCGACGGGCACCGCATCGAGCGTCGCGCGCGGCTCGTCTACGCCGGTTGGAGCCCGCTCGTGCTGGCAGGGTGCATCGCTGCCCTCGCGCTGCCCGGGGGCCCGGCGTTCTCGTGGTGGACGTTCGCGCTCTTCGTCGGCCTCTACGTCGCCGTCTCACGCGTGGAGTTCGAGGTCGGCATCGGCTCGGCGGTCCCGACGCAACTCGTCCTGGTTCCGATGCTGTTCGCACTCCCCGTCGGCTCCGTGCCGCTCGCGGTCGCGGCCGCACTCCTGCTGCGCACGGCCGGCACGCGCCCGTGGCCCTGGCGCGATCCGGCGCGCGTGCTGCCGGCGATGTCGAATGCCGCGCACGCACTCGGGCCCGCGCTCGTGCTCTCGGTCGCCGGCGTGCCGCTCCGCTGGTCGGCCTGGCCCGTCTACCTGGCCGCCTTGCTCGCGCAGTTCGCGTTCGACCTCGCGCACTCGCTGATCAGCGGCATGGCGCACCGCGTCGGGCCGCGGACGATCCTCGGCTTCGTTCCGCTCATCTACTCGGTCGACGCCGCGCTCGCACCGGTCGCGCTCGCGGTCGCGATGAGCACGCGCGGCGAGGAGTGGCTGGCCGTGGTCGTGCTCCCGCTCGTCGGGCTCCTTCGCTTCTTCTCGCGCGAGCGGCAGGCGCGCCTCGACAACGCACTCGAACTGAGCGACGCCTACCGTGGCACCGCGTTCCTGCTCGGCGACGTCGTCGAGGCCGACGATGCGTACACGGGCAACCACAGCCGCCACGTCGTCGACCTCGTGCTCGCGGTCGCCGACGAGCTCAAGCTCTCCGAAGCAGAGCGTCGCGACGCGGAGTTCACCGCACTCCTGCACGACGTCGGGAAGATCCGCATCCCGGCCTCGATCATCAACAAGGCCGGCCCGCTCGACGCCGAGGAGCGTGCGGTGATCGAGACGCACACGATCGAGGGCGAGCAGATGCTCGAGCGCGTCGGCGGGCTGCTCGGCCACGTCGGCCGCCTGGTCCGCTCCTGCCACGAGCACTGGGACGGAGGCGGCTATCCCGACCGGCTCGCCGGCGAGGAGATCCCGCTCGTCGCGCGCATCGTCTGCGCCTGCGACGCCTTCAGCGCGATGACGACCGACCGCCCCTACCGGGCGGCGCGCACCGAGCACGAAGCACTCACCGAGATGCAGCGCTGCGCCGGCACGCAGTTCGACCCGCGCGTCGTCGCCGCGCTCGTGCGCGTCAACGCCGCCGGTTGAACCAGCCGCCTCGCGGCGGCGGCAGCGGCTCCTCGCCGATCGACCGCGCGCCCGCGGCCAGGTCCTCCGGCGTCAGGCACATCAACTCGGCCGGCGTGAGCTGCTCGACGTCGCCTTCGCCGAGCCGGAGCGCCTGAGCGTTCAGCGACTGCTCGAAGAGCGTGCGTGCGAAGCGCGCGTTCCCGAACGACTCGTCGCGCTCGGCGTAGTGGAAGATCGAGCGCAGCGTCGCGTCGGCGCCCTCGCCCAGGGTGTACTCGGCCTCGCCGGCGAAGCGCGCGAAGATCTCGACGAGGTCGTCGGTGGAGTAGTCCGGGAACTCGATCTCGCGCGAGAAGCGTGAGCGCAGTCCCGGGTTCGACTCGAGGAAGCGGCGCATCAGGCGCGGATAGCCGGCGACGATCACGACGAGGCGGTGGCGGTTGTCCTCCATGCGCTTGAGCAGCGTCTCGATCGCCTCGTCGCCGAAGTCGAGCCGCTCCGCGTCGCGCGAGAGCGCATACGCCTCGTCGACGAACAGGACGCCGTCGAGCGCCTTGCGGATCACGCGATCGGTCTTCACCGCGGTCAGGCCGACGTACTGGCCGACGAGACCGGCGCGGTCGACCTCGACGAGGTGCCCGCGGCGCAGCAGCCCCATCGAGCGGTACATCTGCGCGAGCAGCCGCGCGACGGTCGTCTTGCCGGTGCCCGGGTTGCCGAGGAAGACGAGGTGCTGCGTGGTCGCCACCTCGGGCAAACCGGCCTCCTTGCGCCGCGCCTGCACGCGCAGGAAGGCGACGAGCGCGCGCACCTGGTCCTTCACCGACTCGAGGCCGGGGAGCGCGTCCAGCTCGGCGAGCAGCTCCTCGAGCGGACGGGCCGGCTCCTGCTTGCGGAGCGCGTCGAGATCGAGCTCCTCGCCGATCTGCGCGCGGAGCTGGTCGCCCAGCGCCTTCAGGGACTCGAGCGGGTTCGGCGGCACGTTACGGACGGTACCCATTAGCGTGCCTCCGGATGCAGGGGCCGATGAAGCCGGACGAGCTGCGCCGGTACGCGGAGATGATCGTCAAGGGGTGCATCGCCTTTCGCCGCGGCGACACGCTCTTGCAGCGGGTCAGCATCGCGCACCGCGAGCTCGCGATCGCGGTCGCCGAGGCCGCCTACCGCGCGGGCGCGACCGCGGTCGACGTCGAGTACGACGACCCGCATGTCTACGCCGCACGCATCCGCCACGGCGCGAAGACCGCCCTCGGCCGGCGCACGTCGTGGCAGCGCGAGCGCATGCGGGCGCTCGGCAACGAGGACGTCGCGATCGTGCAGGTGATGGGCGAATCGGAGCTGGCGGCGCTCGCCGACCTGCCGCCCGAGCGCGTGGCCGAGGACTCGAAGCGGCTCGCCTCCGGCGCGGAGATGGCGCGCATCCGGCGCGAGGGCAGGCTGCGCGGCACGATCTGCTCCTGGCCGACCGAGGACTGGGCCACCCGCGTCTATCCCGAGCTGACGCCGGACCGGGCGCGGCGCAAGCTCGCGGCCGACATCCTCTGGTTCTGCCGGCTCGGGCCGAAGGACCCGCCCGGCCACCGCGGCTGGACCGAGCACCTCGCCGCACTGCGGCGCCGCGCCGCACGACTGACGAAGCTCGACCTGAAGGAAGTGCACGTCCGCGATCGCGGCACCGACCTGCGCCTGAAGATCGCGCCGTACTCGATGTGGCGCGGCGGGGGCGAGAAAGACCACTGGGGCAGGCAGATCGCGATGAACGTGCCGACCGAGGAGTGCTTCATCTCGCCCGACGCCGCCGCCACCGAGGGCACCTTCCGCTGCTCACGCCCGCGCAGCTTCGGGGGTCGCGTGATCGAGGACCTCGCCGGCGAGTTTCGCGGTGGCCGGCTCGTGCGCCTGAAGGCGAAGCGCGAGGCCGACCGCGACTGGCTCGCGCGGTACCTCGGCGCGATCCCGAACGCCGACCGGCTCGGCGAGATCGCGCTCGTCGACGGCTCGTCGCGGATCGGGCAGACGGGCCGCGTCTACTACAACGGCCTGCTCGACGAGAACGCCGCGGCGCACATGGCGTTCGGCTCCGGCTTCGCGAAGACGCGCACCGTGCCGATCGGCCAGAAGCGTTACGGCGTGAACCGGGCGAAGACGCACATCGACGTGATGATCGGCACCGACGCGCTCGACGCCGACGGCGTCTCTCAGTCCGGCCGCCGCGTGCCGCTTGTCACCGACGGCGAATGGTGTTTCTAGCTATACTTAACCTCGTTAATGATTCGAGTGGTTAACGATTCGATGACAATTGCCGGGCGCCTGCGCCCCGTGCTGCTCCGGCTCGCCCGCGAGCTGCGCCGCGAGATCCATTCGATCGGCGTCACCGGCGGCCAGGTCTCGCTCCTCGCCTCGATCAAGCACAACCCCGGGATCACCGCGACCGAGCTCGCCGAGCGCGAGCGCGTCTCGGCCCCGGGCATGTCCGGGCATCTCGTCCGGCTCGAGGCGGCGAACCTGATCGAGCGCACGCGCGCGAGCGACCGGCGCCGCATCGGTCTCTTCCTCACACCCGAAGGCGAGAAGGTGCTCCGCTCGGTCCGGAACAAGCGGACGGCCTGGCTCGTCGCGCGCCTCGACCGGCTGGAGCCGTCGGAGCGCGAGCAGATCGAGCAGTCGATCGACGCGCTCGAGAAGCTCCTGGGTGACGAGTGACGCTTCTGAAGCTCGCGTCCAAGAGGACGTTCGCCTCGCTCAGGCGCCACCGGAACTACCGCCTCTTCTTCTTCGGCCAGCTGACCTCGGTTGCAGGCACGTGGATGCAGAACATCGCGATGGCCTGGCTCGTGGTGCAACTCGCGCCGAGCTCGCGCGGCCTCGCGGTGGGCCTGCTCGCCGTCTGCCGGTTCGGGCCGTTCACGCTGCTCGGCCTGTTCGCCGGCGTCGTCACCGACCGCTTCGACAACCGGCGCGTGGTGATCGTGACGCAGTCGGCGCAGATGGTCTTCTCCGCGCTGCTCGCGACGATCACGCTGCTCGGGCACGTGCAGCTGTGGGAGGTCTACGCGATCGCCGTGCTCGGGGGCTGCGCGCTCGTCTTCGACGCACCGTCGCGCCAGAACCTCACGTTCCAGATGGTGGGGCGCGCCGAGCTGCCGAACGCGATCGCGCTCAACTCGAGCCTCTTCAACATCGCGCGCATCCTCGGCCCGGCGCTCGCCGGCGTCCTCATCGCGGCGGTCGGGGCGGGCTGGTGCTTCGCGATCAACACCGCCAGCTTCGTGGCGGTGCTCGGCTGCCTGCTGGCGATGCGCGTGTCGGAGCTCTTCCCGCTGCACGACCGGCGCAAGCCCGCGCTCTGGAGCGGGACACGCGAGGGCTTCGCCTACGCGCTTCGAAACCGGACGGTGCTCGTGATCCTCGCGATGATGGTCGTCTTCGCGTCGGTCTGCTTCAACTTCAACATCCTCCTCCCGTTGCTCGCGAAGAACACGCTCGACGCGGGGCCGCGGACGTTCGGGATCATCTCCGCCTGCTTCGGCGCCGGCGCCCTCGTCGGCGCGCTCTGGGCGGCCGCGGTCTCCCGTGCGACCTGGCGCATCATGTTCATCGGCGCCGGCGGCTTCGCTCTGTCCGAGCTCGTGATCGCGCCGATCCACTCGACCCTTCTCGCCGGGCTGCTGCTCTTCGTCATGCGGCATCTTCTTCACGAGCTACACGCGCGAACTCGAACGCGGTGATCCAGCTCGCGAGCGCCGACCACATCCGCGGCCGCGTGCTCGGGCTCTACTACTACGCGTGGAACGGGCTCGCGCCGCTCGGCGCGCTGCTCGTCGGCTGGATGTGCGACCGCGGCGGCACCGAGCTCGCCTTCTTCGTCGGCGGGATCGCGGGCCTCGTGATGACCGTGGGCGGCGCGCTCGCCGTCAAGCCGCCGCGCCGGCTCGCGCCGCGCCGGCCGCAGGCCGAGCCCGCCGCCGAGCAACTCGCCGCATAGCACGCCGCCGGCGGCGAAGTCATAGACTTCGCGCAGTTTCGGCCATTCACCATTCGGAGACGAGGGGTGTTACGAGATGGCGCAGGTCGCGTTCGAGAGGGTCAGCAAGATCTATCCCGACGGCACGCGTGCCGTGAACGACATGAACCTCGACATCCGCGACGGCGAGTTCATGGTGCTCGTCGGGCCGTCCGGCTGCGGCAAGACGACGGCCCTGCGCATGGTCGCGGGGCTCGAGGAGATCTCGGAGGGCGTGCTCAAGATCGGCGAGCGCGTCGTGAACCACGTGCCTTCGCGCGACCGCGACATCGCGATGGTGTTCCAGAGCTACGCGCTCTACCCGCACCTCTCGCGTGTACGAGAACATCGCCTTCGGCCTGCGGCTGAAGAAGATGCCGAAGCAGGAGATCGACGAGCGCGTGCAGCGCGCCGCGCAGCTGCTCGGGCTCGACAGAGTACCTCGAAGCGCAAGCCGCGCGCCCTCTCCGGCGGCCAGCGGCAGCGCGTCGCGATGGGCCGCGCGATCGTGCGCGAGCCGGCGGCGTTCCTGATGGACGAGCCGCTCTCGAACCTCGACGCGAAGCTGCGCGTGCAGATGCGCGCCGAGATCGCAAAGCTGCAGAGCGACCTCGGCGTCACGACCGATCTACGTGACGCACGACCAGATCGAGGCGATGACGATGGGCGACCGCGTCGCCGTGATGCGCAAGGGCGAGCTCCAGCAGGTCGACGACCCGCAGACGCTCTACGACCGCCCGGTCAATCTCTTCGTCGGCGGCTTCATCGGCAGCCCGTCGATGAACATGATGGATGCGACGGTCGAGTCGTCGAACGGAGGCCTCGGCCGCGACAGATCGGCGACCAGACGATTTCGCTCGGGCCGGAGACGCTGCAGAACCACCCGGCGCTGCGGGAGTACGAGGGGAAGCAGGTGATCATCGGCATCCGGCCCGAGGATCTCGAGGACGCAGCACTCGAGCCCGACGCTCCGCCGGACCGCGTGCTGCACGGCAGGCTGGAGCTGAGAGAGGCGCTCGGCTCGGAGATCATGGCGCACTTCGCGATCAAGGGAACGCACGCGGAGACGGACGAGACGCGCGAGCTCGCGAAGGACGCAGGCGCCGAGGGAACCGAGCAGGCAGATCGGCGTGAGTGAGGACGAGGCGATCATGGTCGGCAGGTTCGGCGCACGGTCGCGCGATCAAGGAAGGCGACGAGGTGGCGGCGGTCGTCGACACCCGCGCACTTCATTTCTTCGACCCCCAGGCGGTAACGGAATCTATGACTCCCCGAAAGGAGCAGAAGCGTGAAGAAGCACAAGCTCGTGATCGCGGCGCTGCTCGGCGTGGTGCTGCTCGCGGCCGTCACCGCGTTCGCCAGCGCGAGCCGGCGAAGAAGTCGGCGGTCGTCGGGCAACATCAACATCGTCGGCGTGTGGACGGGCGACGAGGAGAAGTCGTTCAACGCCGTGCTCGACGGCTTCCGGAAGGCGAACCCCGACATCAAGGTCAGCTACAAGTCGACGGGCGACAACACGCCGACCGTCCTCGCGACCGCGGTCGCCGGCGGCAACCCGCCGGATCTCGCGTCGGTGTCGCAGCCCGGCCTCGTCAACGACTTCCAGAAGAAGGGCGCGCTGAAGAACCTCGACTACGCGAAGGGCGCGCTGAGCGCGAACTACCCGCCCGACATCGCGAAGATCGGCGACGATCAAGGGTCACGTCTACGGGCTCCTGATCAAGGGCGCCAACAAGTCGACCGTCTGGTACAACGTCGCCGTCGTTCAAGAACGCGGGTGTCAAGGCGCCGCTGACGTTCCCGGCGTTCGTCAGGGCCGCGAACACGCTCAAGGCCTCGGGCGCGCCGGCGTTCTCGGTCGGCGGCGCAGACGGCTGGACGCTCACCGACCTGTTCGAGAACATCTACCTCCGCCAGGCGGGCCCGGCAAGTACGACGAGCTGTCGCACCACACGATCAAGTGGACCGACCCGTCGGTCATCAAGGCGCTGAAGACGATGGCGCCGCTCCTCGCGAGCGCGGCAACATCGCCGGCGGCACCTCGGGCGCGCTGCAGACCGACTTCCCGACGTCGGTGTCGAACGTGTTCACGAAGACCCCGAAGGCGGCGATGGTGGTCGAGGGCGACTTCGTCCCCGGCGTCGTCGCGTCGAAGAACGCGCTCAAGCCCGTCTCGGGCTACAACGTCTTCCCGTTCCCGGCGATCGGGGGCACGAGGAACTACGTCGAGGGCGGCGGTGACGAGCTGATGGCGTTCAAGGACACGCCGGCGATCCGGGCGCTCGTGAAGTACCTCGCGACCGGCAAGGCGCAGACGATCTGGGCGAAGCGCGGCGGCTACACGGCGCCGGCGAAGACCGTGCCGGCGAGCGCGTACCCCGATGCGATCACGCGCATCACCGCGAGCGCCGTCGGCAGGGCGAAGGTCTTCCGGTTCGACCTGTCCGACCTCCAGCCGGCCTCGTTCGGCGGCACGGTCGGTCAGGGAGAGTTCAAGCTCTTCCAGGACTTCCTGAAGAACCCGAGCAACGTCAACGGCATCGCGAAGCAGCTCGAATCGGCAGCAGCGAAGGCGTACAAGGCCGGGAAATGAGCGAAGAGACCCTACGGAGCTAGCGGAACGTGAGCGGAAGTAGCGGAGGCATCGCGGTGGAGCCGCCGGTCGCGGCGGCTCCACCCTCGGGCGGACCCGGGCGTCCTACGGCGCAACGCGGTGGCCATCGGCTTCCTCGCCCCCGCTGCGATTCTGCTGCGCGTGATGTCGTCTACCCGACCATCTACACGATCATCCGCAGCTTCTTCGGCAAGAACGCCCACGAGGGGTTCCTGCCGAGCGGCAGCTTCGCGGGGCTCGACAACTACAAGGCGCTGTTCACGACCGACATCCTCGTGACGGCGATCAAGAACAGCGCGATCTGGATCCTCGTCGCCCCCGCGGCGGTAACCGCAATCGGCCTCGTGTTCGCGGTGCTCACAGAGCGCATCCGCTGGTCAGTCGCGTTCAAGACGGTGGTGTTCATGCCGATGGCGATCTCGCTGTTCGCCACGGGCGTGATCTGGCACCTGATGTACCTCAAGGACCCGAGTCAGGGAGCGGTGAACGCGGCGATCCTGGCGGTGAAGAGCTGGGTCACGCCGCCGGGGGCGCTGTCGACGCGCGTCGCCGTCCACCCCCGCGCTCACCGGTTCGCCGGAGACGGGATACGTGCTCCAGAAGCCGATCTCGGCGGGCGGCACGGCGCTGATGGGCCTCACGGCGATCCCGCCGACCGACGTCCCGTCCGGGGCGAAACAGGTGGCGAGGCCGCAGCCGAAGCAGGGCGCAGTCACGGGCGTCGTCTGGCGCGATTTCAAGCCCGGAGGAGGTGTCGTGGGCAAGCCCGAGCCGGGCGAGCTCGGCCTGCCTGGCGTCCACGTGAACCTGATCGACTCCTCGGGCAAGGTGGTGCAGAACACCACCACCGCCGAAGACGGCTCGTTCACGTTCGACGACGTCGGCAACGGCAGCTTCAAGCCGCGGAATCGCGGCGTCGACGTTCGCCGCGCCGTTTAGCGGCATCTCGTGGCTCGGGTCGCAGCTGATCACACCGTCCGTGATCATCGCCTACATCTGGGTGTGGGCCGGCTTCTCGATGGTGGTGATCGGCGCGGGACTTGCCGCGATCTCACGCGAGGTGCTCGAAGCCGCGCGCACCGACGGCGCGTCGGAGTGGCAGGTGTTCCGCCGCGTCACCGTGCCGATGCTCGCGCCCGTGCTCTCGGTCGTCTTCATCACGATGCTGATCAATGTGCTCAAGGTGTTCGACATCGTGATCTCCATCGCCCCAGGGTCGTCGCAGTCCGACGCGGCCGTGATCGCGGTCCAGATGTGGCGGCAGAGCTTCGGCGGCGTCAACGACTTCGGCCTCGGGTCGGCGATCGCCGTGTTCCTGTTCCTGCTCGTGATCCCGATCCTGTTGTTGAACGTCCGCCGATTCCGGAGGGAGGTCTAGAGGATGGCCACAGCCGAAGCCGACGCCGGCCCGATCGTCGTCGCCGACCCGAGCGAGCGCACTGTCGCCAAGGTCACGCGCGCGGCCGGGAAGCTGCCGCTGAACATCTTCCTCGCGTTCGTCGCCGTGCTCTGGCTCGTGCCGACGATCGGCCTCTTCCTCACGTCGCTCCTCTCGCCGACCGACTACATCTCGAACGGCTGGTGGAAGATCTTCTCGAAGCCGTCGCTCGCGACGTTCGAGAATTACTCGAACGTCTGGAACGGCACGGACATCCCGACGTCGCTGCGCATCACGGCCGAGATCGCGATCGGCGGGACGATCCTGCCGATCATTGCCGCGTCGCTTGCGGGCTACGCGTTCGCGTGGATCGAGTTCCCGGGGCGCGACTGGCTGTTCGTGTTCGTGATCGCGCTGCTCGTCGTGCCGCTTCAGATGGCGCTGATCCCGGTGTTCCACCTCTACAACATGTTCCACCTCTACGACACGATCACTCGGCCTGATCATCTTCCACACGGCGTTCGGGCTGCCGTTCGCGATCTTCCTGCTGCGCAACTTCTTCATCGGGATACCAAAGGACATCCTCGAATCGGCGCGCATCGACGGCGCGTCGGAGATGCGCATCTTCCTGAAGCTGATCCTGCCGCTCGGCCTGCCGGCGATCGCGTCGCTCGCGATCTTCCAGTTCCTGTGGACGTGGAACGACCTGCTCGTCGCGCTGGTGATGGCGCGCAACACGACCCCGATCACCGTCGACATCTTCTCGCAGCTGCGTCAGTTCGGGTCGAACATCGACATCATCGCGCCGGCATCGTTCATGTCGATGATCATTCCGCTGGTCGTCTTCTTCTCGTTCCAGCGCTACTTCGTGCAGGGCCTGCTCGCAGGCTCTGTGAAGTGAGCCTGGTAGAGCGCTCGATCGACGTCATTCTTGCGGGGCAATCGGCGTCGGGCGGCTACGTCGCGTGCGCGAATTTCGAGCAGTACCGGTACTCGTGGTTCAGGGACGGCTCGTTCATCGCCGATGCGATGCGGGAGGCGGGGCAGGTCGAGAGCGCCGACCGGTTCTTCGACTGGTGCGCGCGCGTCGTGCTCGCGCGCCCGACCGGGCCTTGGGACGCGCGCTACCGGCTCGACGGCGAGCCCGACCGCTCGGACTGGCCGAAGCTGCAGATCGACGGGCTCGGCCTCTTCCTCGGCGCGCTGCGCCGGCGCGGCGACACCGTCGCGCTGGGACGAGGCGGCGGCGCTCGTCGCGCGATGGCTCGAGCACCACTGGGGCGAGCCGTGCATCGACTGGTGGGAGGAGCGCGAGGGCGTGCACGCCGCGACGCTCTGGTGCGTCGGCAACGGGCTCGGCTCGGACGAGATCAAGCGCGAGGCCCTCGCGCGGGCCGACGACCGGCTCGATGCGTCGCTGCTCTTCATCGGCACAGAAGAGCTCGTCGCGCGCGTCGAGGCGTCGCTGCTCGTGGACGGCGGCGTGCACCGCAACCTCGACGACGAGTACTACGGCGGCGGGCAGTGGCTGCTGCTGACGGCGATGCTCGGTCTCGCCCACGTCGACCACGGCCGCAGCGACGACGCCCGCGCGTGCCTCGCGTGGATCGAGGCTCACGCCGAGCCGAACGGCGACCTGCCCGAGCAGTCCCAGGACCACCTGCTGAGGCCCGAATGGTACGAGCCGTGGGTGCAGAAGTGGGGCGAGCCGCCGTCGCCCCTGCTCTGGTCGCACGCGATGTACCTACGATTGCACCATGCGCTGCGCGATCGTCGGTAGCGGGCTCGCGGCGCTCGCGACGTACGCGACCCTGCGGCACGGTGGGTTGCGCCCGGAGGAGATCGTCGTGCTCGGGACGCACGAGGACCCCACCGAGGTGTGGCGCACGCGTGCGGCGTCGATCCGGCAGACGCGCATGCGCTCCGAGAGCGAGGGGCACCTGGCGGCTGCTTCCTTCCCGGGGCTGGCCGTGCGCGAGGCGCTCCGCCGCGGCTCGCCGGCGCCGCTGCTGCGCACCGCCGTCAACCGTTACCACCCGAGCGTGCGCGAGTTCCTCGCGCACGCGGAGTCCGTGCGCCGGCACACCGGCTGGGACCGGAGCTTCCGCCCCGCGCGGGTCGAGCGCGTGCGTGCGGTCGACGGCGGCTTCACCGTCGACGGCGAAGGGCCGTTCCCACACGTGCTGCTCGCGACCGGGCACCCCGGGCTCGCGCGGCCGGACGACTACCCCGGCGCGGTGCATGCATACGAGCCGCACGAGTACGCGTCGAAGGTCGCCGTGGTCGGGGCGGGGATGGCGGCCGCGACCGAGTGGCTGAACGCGCTCGACGCGGGGGCGGAGGTGGTGTCGATCCGCCGCCGCGAGCCGCTGCGGCGCCCGCTGAACGTCCCGCGGCGGTTCTTCTCGAAGCGCGGTCTCGCGCGATTCCACGCGTCGACGCCCGAGCTGCGCGCCGCGACGCTGCGCGAGCTCTCGAACGCGTCATATCCGCCGGGCGCCACGTGGGACGAGCCGCTGCGCCGCGCGGAGGCCGAGGGTCGCTTCCGCGTCGAGAGCTCGCCGAACGGCGCGGCGTCATCGAACGGCGTGCAGGTGATCGCCGCCACGGGCTTCCGGCGCGGCTTCCGCAACGACCCGCTGCTCGCCGACCTCGTCGACGCGCACGAGCTCGCGACGCACGACCGCTGGATCGTGCTCGACCCCGACTCGACGGTGCCGGGGCTCACCGACGCGGCGCGCACGCTCTCCCTGGCCGGGGTCGCCGCGCAGTGGGCGTTCCCCGCCGCCGACACGATCGCCGGGGCAAAATACGCTGCGAGAGCTTTCAAGAGACGCGTCTGTCGTACACACTGATTTGTCGTACACACTGATTTGTCGTACACACTGATCGGCCGGATCGAGTCGCGCATCGTGTCGGTGCTGCCGGCGCTGGCGGTGGCGCTCGCGCTGCAGCGCTGGTGGGCGCTCGAGCTCGTCGCGCTGATGCTCGCGATCGGGCTCGTGCTCGACACCGCACTCTACGACCGCGTGATCGACTACCAGCCGGCGTGGCTCGCACTCCCGCTCGGCGCGCTCGAGCTGGCGCTCGTCTACGCAGCGATGCGCTGGCTCGGCCTGATGGCGCCGCTCCGCTGGGCGCTGGCGCTGTTCACGATCGGATGGCTCGGCGCGCAGCTGTTCGGCCATGCGCTCTTCCCACGGCTCCGGCTCGAGTACGGCGAGGGCGGCGGCGAGCTCGGCCGCAACGGCGCCCTGACGGCCGTCGCCGCCGCGGCCGTCGTCCTCGGCGGCGTCGGCGCGGCGTACGCGGTGCGGCCGCCGACGATCCACCTGCACGGCACCGTGCAGGGGCCGCTTGTGATCCGCCACGCGCAGACGCTCGTCGGCGGCATCGTCAAGGGCGGCATCCTGATCCGCGCGGACAACGTCACGCTCCGCAACGTCACGGTCGTCGGCGGCGAGGACGGCATCGACGTGCTCGACGCGCACCACGTGATGCTCGACAACGTGAAGGTCGTCGGCGTCAGCCTGGACGGCATCCACGTCCGCCGCAGCTCCGTGATGATCGAGGACTGCAAGATCACGTCGCCGCGCGGGCCGTGGGTGCAGGGGATCGACATCTCGTTCTCGATGGACAAGGAGATGTCGATGGTGGACGGCTGCACGATCGTCGGCGTGCGCGAGGGGATCGTCACCCACATGACGATGGTCGACGTGGCGCACAACCGCATCGGCGCGACGAGCCTGCGCGGGATCACGATGGGCGAGATGTCGATGGGATCGATCAGCCACAACGACGTGCTCGGCGCGCACGGCGTCGGGATCATCTGTCTCGACCACTCCGAGTGCGAGATCGAGCACAACACCGTCGTCGGCACGCGCAAGGACCCGTCGGGCGACGAGTCGCGCGCCGGGGTCGCGATCGAGGCGCACTTCTTCGCGAAGGCGAAGGTCGCGCACAACACGGTCGTCGCGAGCCCCGGCGGCGTCGCGGCGTTCGACCAGTCGACGCTCACCCGGTGACCGAGCCGACACGGTTCCAGCTCGTCGCCCGAACCGGCCACCCGAGCTTTCTCGACCTGCCGTGGGACGAGCCGCTGGAGGTCTGGCAGACGCCGCGAATCGTGAACGTGATCCGCGGGATCAGCCGCCACGTCGTGCGCTTCGTCGAGTACGACGGAGCGCTCTACGCGCTGAAGGAGCTGCCGGAGCGGCCGGCGCGGCGCGAGTGGAGACTGTTGCGCGGGCTGGAGAGCACGGGGCTGCCGGTGGTCGAGGCGGCCGCGCTCGTCACCGACCGCGAAGACGACCTCGACGCCGTGCTGATCACGCGCCACCTCGAGTACTCGCTCCCCTATCGCGCACTGTTCGCCGGCGCGGCGATCCCCGACCTGCGCACGCACCTGCTGAACGCGCTCGCCGAGCTGCTGACGCGGCTGCACGTCCGGGGCTTCTTCTGGGGCGACTGCTCGCTCTCGAACGCGCTCTTCCGCCGCGACGCCGGCGCGCTCTCGGCCTACCTGGTCGACGCCGAGACCGGCGAGCAGCACGAGGCGCTGAGCGACGGCCAGCGCGGGTACGACCTCGACATCGCGCAGCTGAACGTCGTCGGCGAGCTGCTCGACATCGACGCGGAGATCGGCCTGCCGCCGGACCTCGACCCCGAGGAGACGGCGGAGGAGGTGGTGCGGCGCTATCAGGCGCTCTGGGACGAGCTGACGCGCGAGGAGACGTTCGGCAACGACGAGCGGTTCCGGCTCGACGAGCGCCTGCACAGGCTCAACCGGCTCGGGTTCGACGTCGAAAGAGATCCAGCTCTTCGCGACGCCGGACGGCTACCGGCTGAACCTCGACCCGCACGTCGTCGAGCCGGGACACCATCGTTACCGGCTGCTGCGGCTCACCGGGCTCGACGCGCAGGAGAACCAGGCGCGGCGCATGCTGAACGACATCGCGCGCTACCGCGAGGCGATGGAGCGCAGGGAGAAGCGGCCGCTGCTCGGAGTCGGTGGCAGCGTCGCACTGGCGTGAGGAGGTGTTCGAGCCGACGATCGCCGCCGTGCCGGAGGACCTGTGGGCCGCGCTGCCCGCGGCAGAGGTGTTCCACCAGGTGCTCGAGCACCGCTGGTTCCTGTCGGAGGAGGCAGGCAAGGACATCGGCATCGACAAGGCGGTCGAGTCGTACGTCGAGTCCGAGCTGCCCATGCTGCGCGCCGAGCGGATCGTGCTCGAAGAGGAGGCTGAGGAGGTCTAGGTGGAGGCGGCCTATCGCACGCCGGACGACCGCTTCGAGGGCCTCCCCGGCTTCGGCTTCGCGCCGCACTACGTCGAGCAGGACGGCCTGCGCATGCACTACCTCGACGAGGGCGGCGGGACGGGCGACCCGATCCTGCTCCTGCACGGCGAGCCGACGTGGTCGTTCCTCTACCGGAAGATGATCCCGCGCGCTCGCGCGGGCGGGCCGTTGCATCGCGCCCGACTACTTCGGCTTCGGCCGCTCGGACAAGCCGACGGATCCCGACTGGTACTCGTACGACCGCCACGTCGATTCGATCGCGCGGCTCGTCGCTGAGCTCGACCTGCAGCGGATCACGCTCGTCGTGCAGGACTGGGGCGGCCCGGTCGGATTCCGGCTCGCGGTCGAGCAGCCGGAGCGGGTCGCACGGCTCGTCGTCATGAACACCGGCATCGGCGCCCGTGCGCCGGGGGAGGCGTGGCTGCGCTTCCAGTCCTTCATGCGACGGGTCGGGACGGAGATCGTCGCGGGGCAGCTCGTGCGGCTGTCGCTCGTGCAGCCGGTGAGCGACGAGGTGATCGCCGGCTACGACGCGCCGTTCCCGGTGCCGGAGTCGCGCGTCGGGATCGTGCAGTTCCCGGAGCTCGTCGCGACGAGCTCCGACCACCCGTCCGGGCCGGCGATGCTGCGCGTCCGCGACGCGCTGCGCGAGCTCGACCGGCCGGCGCTCGTCCTCTTCTCCGACGGCGACCCGATCTTCTCCCGGCGTGCAGCGGAGGTGATGGCCGAGCTCCTGCCCGGCGCCGAGCTCGACCCGCCGGTCGAGGGCGCAGGCCATTTCCTGCAGGAAGACCGCGGTGAGCAGCTCGGCGAGCGGATCGCCGGGTGGCTCATACCGGATTCATACGGTACGGCGCCGCCCGTCCATACCTGACGCGGGCAGAGTGCGACCACTCCTGGGCGCCACTGCGGCCCGGCGATGCGGCAGCCGGACGGCGCTCGGGACTTGAATCGCGCGAGGTGGAGAACGGCGGTACTGCGGCCCGCCGGGCTCCACCTCGTCGCGTTCTCAGTCCTCGATCGGCCGTCCGACCGTCAGTGCCTCCAGCACGTCGGGCTCGACCAGCTCGCGGTACTCCGCGTCCGGTTGCACGCCCGTCGCGTCGATCGCCTTGCAGAAGAACGTGCGCGCGGCGGCGGCGAGCACGATGTCGAAGATGTCGTCGTCGCCGAGCCCGAAGCCGCGCAGGCGGTCGTAGTCGGCGTCCGTCACGCTGAGCGCGTCGTCCGCGACCTTACGCGCGAGCTCCTGGACGGCCTGCTCCTCGTCGCTGACTGCGTCTCCCGGCCTCGAGGCCGAACTTCTCGACGAGCACCTTCCCGTGCGCGATCGAGCAGTAGCTCGAGCGGAGCTGCTGCGCGGCCGCGACCGTCGCGAGCTCGTAGCGGCGCAGGTCCATCTCCGATCTGATCGCGCCGTTCAGCTGCCGCCACGCCGCGTAGACGGCCGGCCGCCGGGCGAACAGGCGGTTGTAGTTCGGCACGTAACCGAGCGCCTCGCGGTCGGGCGCGGCGAAGGCCTCGTCGTCGACGGGGTCGATGAACGGCATGCTGCTCCTTTCAGATGATCCCGGCGCGCGTGCGCCTGCGTCGCCGCCGCGGCGCGAGTTGACTGCGCGAGCTTGCGCAGGATGTTCGCGATGTGACGATGCACGGTGTGCTCGCTGAGCACGAGCGTGCGTCGCGATCTCGCGGTTGCTCATGCCGGTCGCGACGAGCCGCAGGATCTCGGTCTCGCGCGAGCTGAGCGGCGACGCGCCGTCGGCCTCCGAGGCGCCGCCGTCGTGCAGGAAGCCGGCGAGCGCGCGGAACAGCTCGCGCTGGTCGTCCTTCCACGGCAGGTGCGAGTCGCCCTTCAGCGGGACGAAGCGCGCGTGCGGGAGCATCGACGCCAGCTCGCGGCCGCGGCCGATCGGCACGGTGCGGTCGCCGCGGCGGTGCAGCACGAGCGCCGGCACGGCCACTCGGCGAGCACGTCGCGCAGGTCGGCGCCGAGGTCGAGCTCGAGGAAGATCGACGCGGCCTCGGCGGTCGCCGCCGCGCGCTGCATGCGCGTGTACTCCGCGATCTCGTCGCCGCTCGCGTGCGGGTCGAAGAGGCCGGCGAGCATCTGCGCGGCGAGCCTCCAGTTCAGCCGCATGAACTGGATCAGCGAGCGCTCGCGTCGCCTCGGGGATGTCGTTGCGCGACGCGTAGCCGCCGAAGTAGACGATCCGCTCGACCGCGTCGGGTCGGCGCACGGCGAGCTGCGACGCGGAGAGGCAGCAGCACGACGACGCGAAGACGACGGCCGAGCCGCCGACCGCGTCGATCACCGCCTCGAGCTGGCGGCTCTCCGACTCGATCGTCGGCCGCGGCTCGAGCTCGCGCGACGAGAGCCCGCAGCCGATGCGGTCGAACCGGACGACGCTGGTGCGTGCTTGCGCGAGCTCGCGCGTAGAACGCGCGCTGGTTGGGGTCGGCCCACTCCTCTTCGAGGTGCGAGACCCAGCGCGGGCCGACACCATCGGCGGGCCCTCGCCGTACGTCGAGTAGGCGAGCCGGCGGCCTTCGAAGTCGAGGAAGCGGATCTCCTGCTCCATGTAGCCCTAAGCGTAATGGCCCGACCGGGCCATCTTGCAAAGATGGCCCTTGAGGACGACGCGCCGGGCCATGGCGCGCAGGCAGCCTTGAGCGATGAACGCGGAAGTGATCAGGGGGATCACGGTCCGGCCGCTCCGGAGCGGCGAGACCGGCGGTCGTGCAGGCGGTGTTCGACCGGCTCGGGCCGCGGTCTCGCCGTCTCCGGTTCGGGGGCGCGAAGAACGTGCTCACCGCCGGCGCGAGCTGCGCGCAGCTCGCGCGCGTCGACGGCGACCACCACGTGCTCGTCGCGTGGTATCGAGCGGCGAGCCGGTCGGGATCGCGCGGCTCGTGCGCGACGGCGACGTCGCCGACGTCGCGTTCGCGGTCGTCGACCACGTGGCAGGGGAACGGCGTCGGCACGGTGCTCGCGCAGCGCTCGCCGAGGACGCGCGCGCCGCGCGGGCATCGCAGCACGCTGCGCGCGACGATGAGCGCGGACGAACGCGCGCGCTCACTCGCGGCTGATGAACGCGCGGATGACGCACGGGCTCGAGGTCCGGCGCTACGTGCGGCCGCGCGCAGCACTGGAGGTCGTCGGCCAGCGCCGCTTAGAACTCGGCCGATGGCACACTCAATCGGTCTGAAGATCGACCACGAGCTGCCGGTCGGGAACGTCGACATCAAGATCGTCGTGACGCGGACGGCGAGCGGCTCGGCGTGCGTGAAGGTCAGCCGCGGCTCGATCGACTGGAAGCCCGGCAAGGCGAAGCGAACGTGGTCGCTGACATGGCAGCAGTTCGACGACCTGATGCGCGAGTTCGGCCACCCGCCGCGCTAGAGCGCTTCTACAGGATCAGCGCCCTCCCACGGCAGAAGCGTCGGCCGTTCCGGAGCCGGCGCGCTTCGCGGTCATGTTGAGGACGCAGGTCTTGTCGCCGCGGCGGTAGGCCCAGACGCCCTTCGGCGCTCGCCAGCGTCTCGTAGCTCTCGCGGTGAACTCCTTGCGCGCGCGGATCAGGTCGCGCATGTAGTTCAGCGTGCTGCTCGGGTCGGCGACGCTGGTCCTCGACGTTGCGTCTCGTGTCTCCGAGCGGGAGCCACGGCTCCTGCCACTCGCGGCCGTCGCGCGTCCACGGGAGCGGCGTGCGCTCGGGGTCGCGTGAGGGGTCGGCGATGTCGAGGATCCGGTCCTCGGGCACGGCGCCGTCCTCGAGCGCGATCTCGTCGCCCTGGTAGAGGATCGCCACGCCGGGCAGCGTGAGCAGGAGGAAGAGCGCGGCGCGCGCCTTGCGCTCGTCGCCGTCGCCCCAGCGCGTCGCCATCCGCGAGTGGTCGTGGTTCAGCCGAACCAGACGGCGTCGCGCCGGCGCGGCAGGCCTTTCATCGTCTTCTCGACGATCGGGCGCAGCTCTCGATCGTGAAGTCGGCGCTGCAGAAGTCGAAGTTCTGCGCGAGGTCGAGGCCCTGGTAGTACGGCGAACATCTTCTCGAGCTTCACGAGGTCTCGCCCATCAGCGTCGGCTTCGGGTCGTACTCGCGCCGCGATCTCCTGCCACGAGCGGTAGATGTCGTGCACCTCGGGCCGCTCGCGCATGTGCTCGATGCCGTCGCGCAACTCGCGGTCGTTGACGAGCCCGTGCGCGACGTCGATGCGGAAGCCGCGCGACGCCGCGGTCGAACCAGAAGCGGAGGATCTGATCGAACTCGGCGCGCACGTCGGGGTTCCACCAGTCGAGGTCGGGCTGCTCGTGGCGCGAACTGGTGCAGGTAGTAGCGCTTGCGGCGTCGGTCGTACTGCCACGCGCTGCCCCGCGTGAAGATCGACTTCCAGTCGTTCGGGATCTCGTTCGACCAGACGTAGTACTCGGGCCGGTCGCTGAACCATGCGTGCCGGTCGGAGGTGTGATTCGGGACGAGGTCGAGCCAGATGTCGATGCCGCGCTGCTGCGCCTCCGCGATCAGCGCGTCGAGGTCGGCGAGCGTCCCGAAGTCCGGGTGGACGCTCCTGGTAGTCGGAGACGTCGTAGCCCCAGTCGACGTTCGGGCTCGGGAAGGTCGGGCTCGTCCAGATCGCGTCGACGCCGAGCCAGGCGAGGTGGTCGAGGTTCGCGACGATTCCCGGAATGTCCCCGATGCCGTCGCCGTTCGAGTCGGCGAACGAGCGCGGGTAGACCTGGTAGATGACCCCGTGGCCGTGCATCGCGAGGTTGTACCGGAACGTCTAGGAAGGCTGCGCAGCTAAGAAGGCTGCGGTTCGAGGTGGATCGGGTCGCGGTCCGTCTTCGGCGCCTCGCCGGGGTGATAGTCGCTCTCGGTGAGGTTGTGCGTCGGCCGCCAGCCGAGCGCGTACGCGAGCGCAGAGCCGCCGAGGACGACGATCACGTTCGCGACCACCGCGGCGAGCGCGATGTAGACGTTCCAGCCGAGCACGGTGTGCGTCGAGGCCTTGAAGCTCTCCTGCCCGAGCATGTATCGTCCCCCAGCCGATGCCGACCGCCCAGCCGGCGATCGTGGCGCACCGGTGCACGCCAGCGGAGTAGAGCGCGAGGAACACCGCAGGCAGCGTCTGCAGGATCCAGACCCCGCCGCGAGCTGGAAGTTGATCACGAACGTCGTCGGCGCGACGAGGACGAAGCCGACGGCGCCGAACTTCGCGAGCGAGGGACGCGAGCTTCGAGACCCGCGTCTGCTCCGTCGGGTCGCGTCGGGCTTGACGAACTCGCGCTAGATGTTCCGGGTGAAGAGGTTCGCCGCGGCGATCGCCATCATCGCCGCGGGCACCAGCGCGCCGATCGCGATCGACGCGAGCGCGAAGCCGGCGAACCACGCGGGAAGACCTGGTTGAAGAGCGCCGGGCACCGCGAAGTTCGCACCGTAGTGGGCGTCCGGCTTGATCGCCGGCGGCGATCGCGAGATAGCCGAGCAGGGCGAGCAGCCCGAGCATGACGGTGTAGACCGGCAGGAAGATGCGAGTTGCGCTGCACGACCGAGCGGCTCTTCGACGAGAGCACGCCCGTCAGCGTGTGCGGATAGAGGAAGAGGGCGCAGCGCCGAGCCGAGCGCGAGCGTGACGTAGTCCGCCTCGAGCGAGTGCGGGAGCGCCTGAGCTTCTCGGCGGGCACTGGCGAAGAACGCGTGGTGGTAGCCGCCGAGATGGAGCGGGATGTAGATCACGGCGACGATCACCGTGATCCAGATCAGGACGTCCTTGACGATCGCGATCAGCGTCGCCGAGCGCAGCCCGCTGACGTAGGTGAAGAGCGCGAGGAGGCCGAAGCGAGATCCAGAGCGCAGGTGGACGGGCACGCCGACTGGGCCGATGCAGACCTCGATCCCGTAGACCTGGAGCGCGATGTACGGCATCGTCGCGACGAGGCCGGTGAGGTGACGGCGAGCGCGAGCGCAGCGGTTCCCGAAGCGGTCGCGCACGAAGTCGGCCGCCGTGACATGGCCGCGGTCGCGCGCGACGCTGCCAGAGCCGCGGCACGACCAGGAACACGATCGGATAGACGATGATCGGGTAGGGCAGCGCGAAGAAGCCGATCGACCCGCTGCCGAAGACGAGCGCCGGGACGGCGACGAACGAGTAGGTCCGTGTAGAGGTCGCCGCCCAGCAGGAACCACGTGAGACCGCCGCCGAACGTGCGCCCGCCGAGGCCCCACTCGTCGAGGTCGCTCGAGGTCCGCGCGCGGCGCCAGCGCGCGGCGCAAGAAGCCGACGGCCGTGATGACCGCGAAGCAGCAGGCGATGAAGACCGATCTGCGTCATCTGATCGCCGCGATCACGTCTCGTCCTCACGTTCGGCCGCGCGCAGCAGGTAGACGATCCCGGTGACCGCGCCGAGCCGAGGACCACCGCCGCGAACTGGTACCAGACGAAGAACGGGATCCCGAGAGCTGCGGGTCGACCCGGTCGTAGAGCTGCGGGATCAGCAGGAAGACGAACGGCAGCGCGAGGAAGAGCAACGGCCAATGCCTGCGCATGCCGGTCGGCATACCGCCGCCCTACCCGCTTTTACGACTTGGAAACCGCTTCGAGCGGGTTACGAGAGCGCCTAGCCGATCGACCAGGTGTCGCCGGAGCCGACGAGCGCCTGCAGGTCGCCGTCGCCCTTGGCGTTCTCGAGCTGCGCCGCGACGAGCTCGTCGTAGCTGTCGCGCTGGACGTCGCGGAAGACGCCGAGCGGGACCGAGCCGTGCGTCTCGTACGTCACGCGCGAGAGCGCGAACGCGGTCGCGAAGTCGGTCTCGTCGTGCGTGATGCCCGTGTCGCCGGCCGGCTCGCCGTGCTTCAGATAGAGCGCGGTTCTCCTTCTCGTCGCGGACGAAGTCGAACGCGCCGTCGTTGTAGATGTTGCAGTTCTGGAAGATCTCGACGAACGCGGCGCCGCTGGTGCGCGGCCGCGCGGCGCAGCACCTCGGTGAGCCCCGGCTTGTCGGTGTCGATCGCGCGCGCGACGAACGTCGCGTCCGCGCCGAGCGCGACCGAGAGCGGGTTGAACGGGATAGTCGACGCTGCCCATCGGCGTCGAGCCCGTCACCTTGCCCTGCTCGCTCGTCGGCGAGTACTGGCCCTTCGTCAGCCCGTAGATCTGGTTGTTCAGCATCAGGATCTTGATGTTCACGTTGCGGCGCAGCGCGTGAATCAGGTGGTTGCCGCCGATCGAGAGCGCGTCTCCGTCGCCGCTGACGACCCACACCGACAGATCCGGCCGCGAGACGGCAAGACCGGTCGCGATCGCCGGCGCGCGGCCGTGGATCGAGTGCATGCCGTAGGTCTGCATGTAGTACGGGAAGCGCGCCGCGCAGCCGATGCCCGAGACGAAGACGATGCTTCTCGCGCTCGAGGCCGAGCTCCGGCATGAAGCTCTGCACCGCGGCGAGGATCGCGTAGTCGCCGCAGCCGGGGCACCAGCGGACCTCCTGGTCCGACTTGAAGTCTTCGCGGTCAGCTTCAGCTCGGTGCTCATCACCGCCTCCTCCGCCGCCTTGCGCGAGCAGTCCTTCGCCTTCTGGACGGCGTCGTCCGACATCGAGACGCCCGAGATCTTCTTCAGCCCCGGCGTGACGTTGCTGCTGTCGTGGTCGCCGAGGTAGACCGGGCCGCCGCCGAGGTCCTTCGTGATCCAGATCGGGTACGTGACCTCGCCGCTCGGGCCGGTCGCCTTCGCCGAGACGAACCACACGTCGTTGCTCGACTTCACGGCCTTGAAGTCGTCGACCGCGAAGCCCGTCTCGAGCGAGCTCGATACCTCGTTGTTCGTTCCCAGCGGCACGTCCTTACAGCCTCCAGCCGAGCTCGAGGAGCCGCAGCCCGTCAGCAACAGCACTGCGCCTGCGCAGATCGATGCGGCTGCGCAGACCGCTGCGGTGCGGATCACAACAACGCCTCGACGGCATCCGCGATCTCCTGCGCCTTGAACGGCTTGCCCGTGACGCGGTTGTAGCCGACCGCGTCGACGAGGTAGCGCGCGCGCACGAGCTGCAGCAGCTGGCCGAGGTTCATCTCCGGGATCAGCACCTTGTCGTAGCTCTTCAGCACGTCGCCGAGGTTCGCCGGGAACGGGTTGACCCAGCGCAGGTGCGCGTGCGCGACCTGCCGACCGGCCGCGCGCACACGCCGCACGCCGGCGTGCACCGGCCCGTACGTGCCGCCCCACGAGAGCACGAGCACGTCCGCGCCCTCCTGGTGGTCGACCTCGAGGTCGGGCACCTTCACGCCGGCCACCTTCTGCGCGCGCAGCTGCGTCATCAGGTCGTGGTTCTCGGGGTCGTACGAGATGTTGCCCGGTCACGTTCGCCTTCTCGAGCCCGCCGATGCGGTGCTCGAGACCGGGCGTGCCGGGGATCGCCCACGGCCGCGCGAGCGTCTCCGGGTCGCGCTTGTACGCCTGGAACTCCTCGCCGTTCGCCTCCGCGAACGCGACGTCGATCGGCTCGAGCGACGCGATGTCGGGGATCAGCCACGGCTCGGCGCCGTTCGCGAGGTACGCGTCGGAGAGGAGGTAGACCGGCGTGCGGTAGGTGACCGCGACGCGCACGGCCTCGATCGCGGCGTAGAAGCAGTCGCCGGGCGTCGATCGCGGCGATCACCGGCACCGGCGACTCCGAGTTGCGGCCGAACAGCACCATCAGCAGGTCGCCCTGCTCCGGCTTCGTCGGCATGCCGGTCGACGGCCCGGCGCGCTGCACGTCGATGATCACGAGCGGCAGCTCGAGCGCGATCGCGAGGCCGACCGTCTCCGACTTGAGCACGACGCCCGGACCGGCCGACGTCGTCACGCCGAGCGCGCCGCCGAACGACGCCCCGAGCGCGGCGCCCGCGGCGGCGATCTCGTCCTCCGCCTGGAAGGTGCGCACGCCGAATGCCTTGTGCTTCGCGAGCTCCTCGAGGATCGACGACGCCGGCGTGATCGGATAGGCGCCGAGGAAGAGCGGGAGCTTCGAGAGCTTCGACGCCGCGAGCAGCCCCCAGGAGAGCGCGGTGTTGCCGGTGATCTGCCGGTACAGGCCCGGCGGCAGCTTCGCGGGCTTGACCTCGTACTGCACGGCGAACGCCTCGGACGTCTCGCCGAACGCGTAGCCCGTGTTGAACGCCTTCATGTTCGCGTCGGCGATCTCCGGGCGCTTCGCGAACTTCTTCTGCAGGAAGTCGATCGTCGTCTCGGTCGGGCGGCCGTACAGCCACGACATCAGCCCGAGCGCGAACATGTTCTTCGCGCGCTCGGCCTCGCGCGCGGTCACGCCCTCGATGTCCTTGAGCGCGCCGACCGTCATCGACGTCAGCTGCACGGCGTGCACCTGGTAGTCGGCGAGCGAGCCGTCCTCGAGCGGGTTCGACTCGTAGCCCGCCTTCTTCAGGTTGCGGTCGGTGAACGCGTCGGTGTCGACGATCAGCGTGCCGCCCTTCGGCAGATCGCCGAGGTTCGTCTTCAGCGCCGCCGGGTTCATCGCGACGAGGACGTCCGGGCGGTCGCCCGGCGTGAGGATGTCGTGGTCGGCGAAGTGCAGCTGGAAGCCCGGACACGCCCGGCAGCGAGCCGGCGGGCGCGCGGATCTCGGCCGGGAAGTCGGGGAACGTCGCGAGATCGTTGCCCGAGAGCGCCGTCTCCGAGGTGAAGCGGCCGCCGGTCAGCTGCATGCCGTCGCCGGAGTCGCCCGCGAAGCGGATGACGACCGATTCGAGCTGTTCGACCGGCTTTGCCACTAACCCCGCGACCCTAGCACCGTGCTCCGGCTCAGCGGTCGTCCCCGCGGACGCTCGCAGCGAGCGCCGTGAAGCCGTAGAAACCCAGGTAGGCGAGCGTCAGGAAGCCGCAGAACGCGACGAAGAACCCGGTCAGCGTCGGGTTGCCGAACGGGTCTGCCGAGCCGCGGCCGCGCGATCGCCCAGACGTGGTGCGGCCGCTGCAACGCGTCCCAGCTGTTCAGCCGCACGACGCGCCCGAGATACACGCCGATGCTCGTCGAGGAACAACGACGCGAGCACGACCGCCCAGCCGAGCAGGGCGCCGCCCGCACGCGTGACGACGAGCTGCACGAGCAGCAGCGAACCGAAACCCAGCGCGAGCCCGGTGAAGGCGAACGAGGCGACGACGATCGTGTCGTACAGCCGGTGGTTCTGCCCGAGGTGGATGAAGTCGGTCAGCACGTACGGCGCGTTGGGCAGGAAGAGCAGCCACACGGCGCCGACCGCGAGCAGCTCGAAGAGCGACCGCCGCTGCCGGTACGCGAGCACGAGCAGGATCGCGAGCAGCAGCGGGATCCATGCGAGCGTGAGATTCCAGACGAGGTAGCGGTAGCCCGCGGCGCCGAACTCGTGCTTGCGCACGGCCAGCAAGAAGACGCACCACGCCGACGCCGCGAGCAGCGCGGCCGGCGGGAGCAGCACGCGGGAGCGCATGGCCCCAGGGTAGCGCTACGCCGCGGCGCCTGTCTAGCCCGCTGGCGGGCCGAGACCGTCTCCGCTCAGGCGATCGCGGCTTCGTCCAGCGCGACGATCTGCCCGTCCCGCATGGCGAGCCGCCGCGGCGCCCGCGCGGCGAGATCGGCGTCGTGCGTGGCGACGATCACGGTCGAGCCGTGCTCCGCGGCGAGGCCCGCCAGCAGCTCGATGATCTCGCGGCCCGTCGCGGTGTCGAGGTTGCCGGTCGGCTCGTCCGCGAGAACGACACGCGGGTCGACCGACAACGCGCGTGCGATCGCGACACGCTGCTGCTCACCGCCGGACATGTGCGCCGGCAGATGATCGGAGCGCTCGGCGAGCCCCACCTCGCCGAGCAGCTGCGAGCGCTCGCTCCCGGGAACCACCGACCGGCACGAGCTTCACCTCGACGTTCTCGACTGCCGTCAGCGTCGGGATCAGATTGAACTGCTGGAAGACGAACCCGAACGAGCGCAGGCGCAGCTCGGCGAGCTGCGCGGTCGGCGCAGCGCCGCGAGGTCGCGCCCTTCGAAGACGATGTCGCCGGCGCTCGGACGGTCGAGCGCGCCGAGCAGCTGCAGCAGCGTCGTCTTGCCGGAGCCGCTCGGCCCCTCGAGCGCGACGAACTCGCCGGCCTCGATCTCGAGGTCGACGCCGTCGAGCGCGCGCACGGTCGTCGGCCCGCGCTGGAAGAACTTCGCGACGCCGCGGACTGCGTACAGCGCGTCCATCAGTCGACCTGCCTCAGTGCGTCGGCGGGACGGAGGCGCGCCGCGCGCAGCGCGCCGCTGCGGTGCCGGCGATCAGGCCGCCCAGCACGGCGAGCGCGAACCCGTAGCACGAGCGACCGCGGAGCCGACCGGCGCGCTCAGCGAGACGGAGCTCGTCGCGGTGCGCGCGGCGGACGCGGTGACGCCGAAGATCGACAGGTCGCCCGTCGTCGAGCTCGCGCGTCAGCGTCGGGCCGAACGCGTCGACCGCCGAGCGCGATCAGCGATCCCGAGCGCGATCCCGAAGATGCCGCCGAGCACGCCCTGCGCGAGCGACTCGGCCGCGATCTGGCGGACGACCATCCGCTGCGTCCAGCCGAGCGCCTTCAGCGTGCCGAGCTCGCGGACGCGCTTGCCGACCGACGAGAGCGCGAGCAGCGCGGCGAGCAGGAACGCGGCGGCAGCCGCGATCGATCGAGAGCGCGAGCCCGAGGTTGTGCGAGAGGTTCGACGCGTCGACGAGCGAGCCGCTGATCTGTGTCGGCGACGTCCTTCGAGCTCGCGACCTGCGCCTGCGGCAGCGCCGTCTGGATCGCCTTCTGCACCTGCGCGACCTGCGAGCTCGTTGTTCGCGCGCACGAGCACCACGTTCGCGAGGCCCGCCTCGTTCGCGAGCGTCTGCAGCTGCTTCAGCGGCAGGTAGACGTCGGCGCTCTGGCCGCCGAGCGGCGGGCTGACGAGGCCGACGACGGTGAACGTCGTGCCGTTGAGGTTCGAGCTTCGAGCCGACCTTCAGCGAGTGCTTCGCCGCGTACGCCTGCGAGATCGAGCGCCTCGCGCGCCGCCGGCGGTGCCGAGGTAGCGGCCCTTCGTCACCTGCGACGGTCGTGACGACGCCCATCGTCGGGTTCGTCTGGTCGACGCCGCCGATCGTGTACGCGGTCGTCGTGATGTTCGTCTGCGGCGGGTTCGAGCACCTGGCGCAGCGTCTGGCTCGGCGTCGTGAAGCTGCGTGCGGAAGACCTGCAGGCGCGCGGGCAGGCACTTCGCGAACGCGCCGCGGTTCGCGCCGCCGCCGCCGCCGCCGCCGCCGCCGCCGCCGCCGCCGCCGCCGAAGCCGCCGCCGTTGCTGTTGCCGTTGCCGCCGCGTGACGCCGAGCTTCGCGAAGCAGGCCTGCATCGCCGCGAACTCCTGCTGCCGTCGGCCGCGGGATGTTCCGGCGGATCTGGAAGGTCTGTCGCCTGCGTCTTCAGCGTCGCGACGATCTTCGGGACGACGCCCTCCTGGTGCTCGGCGAGGAGCGTCAGCCCTGCGTCACCTGCGCGACGCCGGCGATCGACGCGATCTGCTGCGCGGCGCTCTGCTGGAACGTCAGCTGCGTGCCCGGCAGGAAGAAGTCGTGCACGAAGTGCGTGCCCGGCTTGCCGAGCTTCGAGAGGTCGGTGACGACCGACAGGTTCGCGCTGGACCAGGTCGCGGTTCCCGCCGCCGCCGCCCGCCGCCGGGCCGCCGAAGCCGCTGCTCTGGTTCTGCTGCGGCTGAGAGCGTGACGGTCAGGTCGGTGCCGATGCCGGCGAGCGGGTCGAGCGTCTTCTTCTGCGCGCGGTCGAGGCCCTTCGAGAGGCTCGCGATCGCGATCACGAGCGCGACGCCGAGCCCGAGCCCGAGCAGCGTCACGATCGTCGCGCGCGCCGCACGCCGCGACGAGCTCGTTCGCGGAGATACCGCAGAGTAGAACACGGTCTGGAATCGCAAGCAGCGCTCGCCTGAGAGGTCCACTATGACGAGGCGTCGCGGGGCGGCTCGTGGCCGCCCCGCTGCTCACCACAAGTAAGGGTGTCTGTTCGCTACGCGGCGACGAGCTCGCGCTCGGCGCGCAGCCAGTTCTCGAGCGGGTCGCCCCCGTCTTCGAGATGGATGAAGTACGCACGCGTCGCGACGTGCTCCCAGCATGAGCACGATCGGCTCCGATCGCCTCCGTCTTCTTCGTGCGGCGCGTGACGGTTCTTCCTGGCTGCCGTCTTCTTCGGCGCGGCGGCCTCGGTGGCCTTGCGTGGCATTGCTGCCTCCTTCGGGTCGTCGCAGGGTTGCCCTGCTCCTTCCAGCCGGTCCAGTGGAGTCCTGCTACGCGGCGTCTCTCAGGCAGCCGCTTCGTGCGCGCTGCGCTCGTCGCGCGGCGGCGGAATCGCGTCGCCGGCCTGCGCCCGAGTCTGCAGCGGCACCTCGCGCAGGAGCCAGGTGAGCGCGAACGCGAGCAGCGAGACGGCGGCCGCGATCAGGAAGACCGGGTGCAGCGCCGCGGCGAACGCGTCGGCGAACGCGGTCTGCGCGGCCGGCGGCAGGTGCTGGATGCCCGCCGGGTTGATCGTCTTCGGGACTGACGCGCCGCGCCGGCAGGCGGTGCGGCGAGCTCGACGTGCACGCGGTTCGCGAAGATCGTCCCGAAGAGCGCGACGCCGATCGAGCCGCCGATCTGGCGGAAGAGCGTCGAGCCGCTCGTCGCGACGCCCATCACCGAGCGGTCGACGGAGTTCTGCACCGCGAGCACGAGCACCTGCATCACCATGCCGAGGCCGAGGCCGAGCACGAGCGCGTCGAGCCGCCGCGACCCACGACGCTCGTGCCGACGGCTCGAGCCGCGAGAGCAGGAACATCGCGACGCGCCATGAGCGCCGTGCCGGCGATCGGGAACAAGCGGTAGCGGCCGAGCCGCGAGATCACCTGCCCGCTCACGATCGACGTGACGAGCACGCCCGCCATCAGCGGCGTCAGCTGCAGGCCCGACACGGTCGGGCTCGATCCCTTCGTCACCTGCAGGTAGAGCGGCAGGTACGTGATCGCGCCGAAGAGCGCGAAGCCGACGATGAAGCCGACCGCGCTCGTCGACCGCGAAGGTGTGGTTGCGGAAGAGCGAGAGCGGCAGGATCGGCTCGGCGGCGCGGCGACTCGACGCAGACGAACGCCGGCACGAGGACGATGCTGAGCGACGATCAGCGCGACGATCTGCGGCGACGCCCACGCCCACGTCGTGCCGCCGAGGCTCGTGAAGAGCACGATCGACGCGAGCGCGCCCGCGAGCAGCGCGGCGCCGAGGTAGTCGATCGCGTGGCGCGCGTGCGCGCTCGCGCGTGTGGAAGGCGACGGCGATCACCGTCAGCGCGATCGCGCCGACCGGGAGGTTGACGTAGAAGATCCAGCGCCACGAGAGGTTGTCGACGAAGAAGCCGCCGAGCAGCGGGCCGATCACCGTCGAGACGCCGAAGACGGCGCCGAAGTAGCCCTGGTACTTGCCGCGCTCGCGCGGCGGGATGATGTCGCCGACGACGGCGAGCGTCGACGACCATCAGGCCGCCGGCGCCGAGACCCTGCAGCGCGCGGAACGCGATCAGCTGCGCCATCGTCTGCGCGAGGCCGCAGAGCGCCGAGCCGATCGAGGAAGATCACGATCGCGGCCTGCAGCACCTGCTTGCGGCCGTAGAGGTCGCCGAGCTTGCCGTAGAGCGGGCCGGAGATCGTCGCGGCGAGCAGGTACGCCGTCACGACCCACGAGAGGTGCGAGATGCCGCCGAGGTCGCCGACGATCGTCGGCAGCGCCGTCGAGACGATCGTCTGGTCGAGCGACGCCAGCAGCAGCACGAGCATCAGCGCCAGGAAGATCAGGCGGACGCGCGGCTGCGGCTGGTGTCGGCTGGGCGCGGCCTCACCTCGAATACATAGCAACAACATGCAACTATTGCGATGTGCAATCATTAGGCAGCGTGACGAGCCGGCCACGACACCGACGCGTGCGCGTGCTCGACGAGCTCGGCCGCGCTGATCCGCCAGCTGACCCGCATCTGGCGGCGGCGCCGACGACGGCCCCGCCGATGACCGCGACGCAGCGGCTCGCGCTCTTCGAGCTCGTCGAGGAGCGGGCCGCTGCGCCTGAACGACCTCGCCGACGCGGATGGGGACGAGCGCCCCGACCGCGAGCCGCGCGGTCGACGCGCTCGTCGAGCTCGGCCTCGTCGAGCGCGCACGCCCGACTCCGACGACCGCCGCGCGCTCAGCATCGAGCTGACGCCGCGAGGCCGCGCGCTGCGTCGACGAGCGCAAGGCGCGGGTCGCCGAGGCGTTCGGTCCGGCCGCTCGCGGCGCTGTCGGCGCGCGGACCGCGAGCGGCTCGCCGCGCTGCTCGCGCGCCTCGACCGACGACGCTGCTCCGCTAGGCGACGCTCGCCCTAGCCGTCGCGTGCTTGAGCGCCGACTCGCGGCGCTGCGCCTCGGCGAGCGTGAGCACGCCGCTGCAGACACGGCGTTGAGCTCGTTCTCGATCTGGTCGACCGCCGCCGCGCGCGGGTACGGCTCCGGCCAGAGGTTGCGCGGGTCGGTCGGGTTGCCGCCGAGCTCGAGGCTGATCAGGTGGTCCTCCTGGAACGCCGACGGCGGCCCGCGCAGCCGTACTGCGCGCAGCTGCCGTCGCCTTGAGGGCGTTCGTGTAGCGAGACCGGCGGCCGGATCGTGCGCGTCCAGCCGCGCGTGCAGATCGTCGACCGCGATCGTCGCCTGCGTGACGGCCGGGTTGAGCGACGCCCGGCGTGAGCGCCCAGCTCGCGAGCACGACGGCGCGGCTCGCGCCGCCGCCCGAGCAGCGCGCGAGCAGCGCGACCGCGACGACAGCGACGCGCGAGCGCGAGCAGGACGATCTCGACGAGCGAACAGACGCATCCGATCAACGGTACGAACGGCCGCGCGCGGCACAAGTGTCCGAACGAAGGCACGAAGTTGTCACGCTTGCGAGCGCGCTCACGCACCACGCTCCGGCTGACGACAGCTCGACGCGTCGCCGGCGAGCGCCCAGACGGCGACGGCGATCCACGGCACGCCGATCACGTCGGTCTGCAGCCCGAGGACGAGCACCGCGGCGAACGCGCCGCCGAGCCACGGCGCGCGCGCAGCGTCGCGCGCAGGAGCGCCAGCGACCACGCGACGAAGACGAGCCCGCCGAGCAGGCCGGTCTCGACGCCGAGCTCGGTGTAGGTCGACTCGCCCGCCTTGACCGTCACGTGCGTGCGCGCCGCCGTCACGCCCGCGTTGCCGAGCCCGAAGCCCCACGGATGATGGACACCGTCCGCGCGCCGTCGCGCAGGCTCGCGAGTGCTCGCTCGTCGACGACTCGTTCGACGCTCGTCGGGTCGTTCGACGTCGGCGGGTGCTCGCTGCGCGTTCCGCTCCTGCACGACGAGCTCGCTCGGCGTGAAGTGCGTGCGCGGCGCGAAGTGGTCGTACGCCCTTGACGAACGACGAGCGCGACGACGACCACGACCGACCGCGCCAGCCGACCGGGCGCACGCGCCGCGCGGACGACGCGCGAGCACGAGCAGGCCGACGACGAGCGCGAGCAGCGCCGAGCGCGTGTGCGTCCAGAGCAGCGCGGCGAAGAGCAGCAGCGCCGAGCGGCGAGCCCCAGCCGGCCGCCGCAGCGGGACGAAGAACAGCGCGACGACGAGCAGGTACGACGGTCGCGAGCGGCGAGAGGAACGTCGAGTCGAGCCGGCGGAAGACGACGCTCGTTGCCCGCGTTGTAGACGAAGTTCTCCGGCAGGCCCGACAGGCCGCGTGTAGTCGAACCCGAGCTGGTCGCGGAACCAGCCCGGCCGAGCGCCGCCACCACGAGAGCGGGACGGCGTAGACGTCGATCAGCCCGAACGCGGCGACGACCGCCGCGGTCGCCGAGCACGGCGTGGCAGAGCCGCGCGCGCTCGTCGTCGCGTCAGGTCGAGCCCGCGGCCGAGGAAGTAGGCGGCGACCGGCAGCAGGTCGTGCCGCGGCCGTAGAGCACGCCCTTGTGGGTCGCGCCGCCGCCGAGCCACGACTGCGGCATCAGCGCGTAGACGACGACGAACGCGCCGAACGCGAGCGCGAGCCAGTCGCGTCGAGGCGACCGTCGAACGGCAGCCGCCGCCGCGCCCGCGACGACGAGCGCGAGCGCGACGAGCAGCAGCACGTCCTTCCACGCGGCGACGACCGTGAGCGCGCGTGCCGCGCACGCCGGCGCGCCAGAGCAGCGCCATCACGAAGTTGTGCAGCGCGAGCCCGACGACGAGGACGTGCAGCGCCCAGACGGGCCGGCGCAGCGCTCATCTGCGGGCCCGACGGCGATCAGCGTCATGCCGCGGTTGAGTACACGCACGCTGTAAGGAAAGAGCGACGGCGAGCTCCTTCGGGCCGAGCGGGTCGAGCACGTCGTCGAACGGCGAGCAGCACGGTCGCGCGCGGCCGCGCGGCAGCCAGTGCGACGAACGGCAGCAGCGTGTGCACCTCGAGCGGGAACCAGCGGTTCGGCGTCGTCACGAAGACGCGCTGCGCGACGCGGCAGAGCTCGTGCACGAACCGCCGCTGGCCCTCGCGCCCGCCGGCGACGTGCTCGACGACCGCGTTCGAGAAGCCGAGGTCGAACGCGCCGTCGGCGAACGGCAGCTCGCGCCCGTCCGCGCGCACCGCGCGCACCGTGCGGGAACGCGGCGGCGAAGCGGTCGAGCTCGGTGTGCCCGACGGCGGTGATCCGCTCGGGCCACGGGTAGAGCGCCTCGAAGAAGTTGTCGGTCGAGCCGCCGCCGAACGGCGCGTCGGTGACGCCGACGTCGACCACGCGTCGTCTCCGGCCCGGGCTGAAGCAGCTCGAGGAAGAGCTGGAGCTTTCGCTCGCGGCTCCGCATCGAGACGCGCGACGCGACCCGGCGCAGCATCGGCGGAGCGTATCCCTAGACTCGGCGGGTGCCCGTCCGCGCCGAGCTCCGCCCGAAGGGCCCGTACTCGCTGCGGCTCTCGGGCCGGCATGGCGAGCGACGCGACCCGCGTCGTCGCCGACGGCACGTACCGCGCCGACGCATGCGCGTCGACGACCGGCTCGAGCGCGTCCACGCGGTGCAGCGCACCGACGGGACGATCGTCGTCGCGGCCGACAGCGACGGCCGGCGTCGACCACGTGCGCTTCGCGCTCGGGCTCGACGACGACCACTCGGAGTTCCTGCGCCGCTTCGCGAACGACCCGCTGCTCGGCGAGACGCTGCGCCGGCGTGCGCGGGCTGCGGCCCGATGCGCACCGGCACCGTCGCGCAGGCGCTGCTGCGCGCGGTCGCGGGCCAGCTGATCCAGGCGAGCGCGCGCGCGGCAGATCGAGCGCGCGATCGATCCGCGCGGCGACGCCGGCGCTCGGCGGCCTGCACGCGCCGCCGACCTGCCGCCGAGCTCGGCGCGCTTCTCGCCGGCGCAGCTCGCGCCGGCTCGGCCTCGGCGCCCGACGCGCCGCGGCGCTCGATCCGGCTCTGCCGCACGCTCGACCTCGAGCGGCTGAAGACGCAGCCGACCGCACGCCGTCGCCGCGCGCCTCGAGCCGCGAGCGCGGGCTCGGCCCGTGGTCGGTCGGCGTCGTCTGCCTCGAGGGGCTCGGCCGCTACGAGCACGGCCTCGCGCGCGATCTCGGGCTCGTCAAGCTCGCCTCGGCGCTCTGGGGCCGCTGGGTCGAGGCCGAGGAGACCGACGCGCTGCTCGCGCCCGTACGGCGAGTGGGCCGGGCTCGCCAGCGTCTACCTGCTCGCCGGGCTACAGCCGGGGTCTCGTACCCTTGCCGGTGCCGCAGCCGCCTGAGCTCCACGTCGTCGACGATCCCGCCGCCGCGGTCGGCGCAGCTGCTCGCCGAGCAGGCGCGGCGCGGCGGCTCGATCGTCCTCACCGGCGGCTCGACGCCCGGCGCGCGCCTACGAGCACGCGGCGCGAGCTCGAGCCCGACTGGAGCGCGGTCACGCTCTGGTGGGGCGACGAGCGCTGCGTCCCGCCCGACGACGAGCGCTCGAACTACCGGCTCGCGAAGGAGACGCTGCTCGACCGGCTCGAGGACAGCCGGCGCGAGGTGCACCGGATCCGCGGCGAGCTCCAGCCGGCGGAGGCCGCCGACGAGCTCGACGCGGCGCTCGACGGCGTCGAGCTCGACCTGCTGCTGCTCGGGCTCGGCCCGGACGGGCACATGGCGTCGCTCTTCCCCGGCTCGCCGCAGCTCGACGGTCGAGGACCGGCGCGCGACCAGCGGGCCCGCCGGGCTCGAGCCGTTCGTCGACCGGGTGACGATGACGCTGCCGGCGATCCGCTCGGCCGCGCCGGATCGTCTTCCTGGTCACGGGCGCGGAGAAGGCCGACGCCGTGGCCCGCGCCTTCGGCGGCTGATATCACCGCGGAGTGCCCGCCAGCCTCGCTCCGGCTGGCGCCAGTTCGCGTCGAGGTCTTCCTCGACGCGCGCCGCAGCGTCCAGACTGGACGCGGATGACGCAGCCGCAGCCCCAGCCCGCCCCGCGCGACGTCCTGGAGATCGAGCGCCCGGAGCAGCTGAAGGCGCTCGGCCACCCGCTGCGGCTGAAGGTGCTGCAGGTGCTCGGCGAGTCCGATCAGCCGCTGACGAACCGCGAGCTCGCGGCCACGCTGTCCGTCGACCCGGGCCACCTCCACTTCCACGTGCGGATGCTCCACCGCGCCGGCCTGATCGAGCTCGCGGACCGCGGCCGGCCGCGAGAAGCCGTACCGCCCGGTCGCGAAGCACTTCAAGGTCGGGCCGGAGATCCGCGCCGCCGGGTCTCGCGAGCGACCTGCAGGCGGCGCAGCTGCGCGAGCTCCAGCGCGGCTTCGACCTCTACGCGGCGGACGGTGAGTTCCGCAGCGCGCAGGTGCACGCGAAGCTCGACGTCGAGACGGTGCGCGAGCTGCTGAACGAGCTCGTCGAACAAGCTGACCGAGCTCGAGGACGAGACGAAGCCGCTGCAGACGATCACGGTGGCGTTCCACCCCGCTGATCGAGCAGGGCGAGACGCGACTAGCCCGGAAGCGACGGCGCGACGGGCGAGCAGCTGCGTAGTCGATGCCGCGGCGACGGGCGAGCGCTGCGAGCACGAGCGCGGTGTCGGCGACCGCGACGTCCTCGAGGTAGCTCGCTCGCGCGTCTCGAACGACGCGACGACCGACTCGACTGCCTCGGCGTAGCCGACGACGTCGTGCGCAGCGATCGGACGCGAGCGCATCGGCGACGTCGTGCGGGAAGTCGTCGCGCTCGCGCAGCGACTCGGCACGTGGCGTGCCTCGGCCCAGCGCTCCGAGCGCGAGCAGCGCGAGCGCCGCCGCGTAGCGCCCGATCGGCGAGTCGGCGGTCGTCCGACGCCGAGCTCGAGCGCCCAGTGCGCGAGCTCGTCCACCGCGTCGTCGTCGCCGGCGAGCAGCGACGCCTTGAGCGCGCCGATCGGGCGGCCCCACGGACTCGATCGGCCGCTCGCCGGCGTCCCAGCTCTCGCGCCAGCGGGCGGCGGCCCGCCGCAGCCAGCTCGCTGCGTCCGGGTCGCCCGCCATCAGGAGCGCCAGGCCGGCCGCGTAGGCGGCGTTCCCCTTGCGGACCAGCGAACGCTCGTCGAGATCGCCGTGCTGCTCGCTCGTAGCGGGACTGTCTTCTCCTCGGCCGTAAGGGAATCCAGTTCATCGCGGCTACGTTGTAGACCAGACGACGATGCAGACAACCTTCCACGGACTGACCTTCGTCAGCGAGCCCGGCCGCGTCTTCTCGCCCCGCACGACGACCGAGCGGCTCGTCGACGCTGCGCTCGAGCGGCTCGACGACCGGCCCGCGCGGGTCGCCGACGTCGGGACGGGCGCGGGCGTGCTCGCGATCACGCTCGCGCTGCGCGCGCCGCTGATCGAGGTCTGGGCGAGCGACACCTGCGCGAAGGCGCTGCGGCGTGGCTTCGACGAACGCCGAGCGCCTCGGCGCGCAGATCCATCTCGTGCACGGCGACCTGCTCGAAGGGCTGCCGCGCGACCTCGACCTGATCGTCGCGAACCTGCCCTACCTCGCGCCGGGAACGCCGGGGTACGACGAGGAGCCGCCCGCGGCGGTCTTCTCGACCGGCGACGGGCTCGACCACTACCGCCGGCTGCTCGCGGCCGCCGGCGACCACCTCGTCGCCCGGCGGAGGCGTGATCCTGCAGTTCGAGGGCGAGGTGCTCGAGGCGGAGCGGAGCGAGCTGTCGTGGCTCCTGCGCCGGCTCGAGTCGCGCGTCGCGCGGCCGCCTGAGGCATCAGGCGCGCCGCGCCGCGCGCGCGAGCTCCGTCAGCCGGTCGAGCTCGCGGATCGACTCCTCGCCGTCCAGGTCGCGGAACGCCGCACCGACGCGCTTGCCCGCCGTGTCGAGGTGCATGGTCGCGAGGCGCAGCCGGCGCTGCACCGGCCCCTCGATGCGGCGCAGGCTCTGGACCTTCGTCAGCGGCACCCAGGACTCGATCGCGCGACAGCCGCCCGGTCGTCGCGACCGCGTAGCGGTCGATCGAACCCGAACGAGAGCCGGCGGTAGCGGAGCGGCGACTTCCAGCGCGCGCGCCGCGGCGGCCTGCGGGCGGGCTCGGGCGCGCCGGGGACGAGTTGCGCGAGCACGAGCTGCGCCTCGGCCCGGGTGCCGACAGGGAGCGCGGGACGCAGCTGCCGCTCGTGCCGGTGCTCCTCGCCGGCGTCGTGGACACGGCCCGCGACGTCGACGTCGACGCCGACACCAGCCGAACGGACGCCACAGGAACGGCTCGACGAGCTGCACGGCCTGCACCCGTCCGGTCGGGATCGTCTCGGCGGTCGTCTCGACGAGCCCGGAGCGGATGCGAAGTCCTTCGGGCGCGTCGGCGACCGTCGCGCCGTACGCACGGTTGAAGCGCCGCCAGAGCGCGACGGCGTCGGCGATCAGGATCGCGGCGGCCGAACCGGTCACGGCGCGTGTCGCGTCGGGCCCGAGCACGTCGCCGACGGCGAACGCGACGGCGTAGACGAGCAGGACGAGCGCCGGGCCGCTGAAGGCGAGCGAGCCGACGACGCGCGCGACCGGCACGGTGACGAGCACGTCCTCCTGCGGCTCGGGCGTGTCCTCGTGCGCGCCGCGCGAGAGCGCGAGCAGGCGCGCGCGCAGCTCCTCGGCCTGCTTGCTCGGGAGGTACGCGAGCCGCGCGGCGCCGCCCGTGCCGCCCATGCGCAGCCGCAGCTCGCTCGAGCCCGAAGAGCCGGGCGAGCCCGGGGCGCACGGTGTCGATCGCCTGCACCTGCGAGAGCGGGAAGCGCTGCGAGCTGCGGCGCAGGAGACCCGTCTCGATCCTGAGGTTCGAGCCCTCGATGCGCCAGCGCGTCACGAGCCAGCTGACCACCGCCAGGCCGACGAGCACGACGGGTACGAGCAGGTGCGAGAGCGACGAGTAGAAGCCGCCGTCGTCGCCGCTCGCGAACGCGCGGCGCGAAGACGACCACGAGCGCCAGCACGATTCTGCTCGTGCCGACCGCGGGCGAGAGCGGGTGCAGCCGGTGCCAGCCCTCGTCGTGCGTCACAGGCCCGCCGCGCGCGCTTCGCCGAGCTCGGTGAGCCGGTCGCGCAGGCGCGCAGCCTCCTCCGTTGCCAGCCCGGGGATGCGCGCGTCGGTCGCCGCCGCCGCGGTGTGCAGCCGCACGGTCGCAACCCGGAACGACCGCTCGACCGGGCCGGCAGTGACGTCGATGAACTGCATCCGGCCGTAGGGCACGACCGAGAGCCGCCGCACGAGGAGCCCGCGGCGGACGAGCAAGTCGTCCTCGCGCTCGAGGTAGCCCCACGCGCCGACGCGCCGCTGCATGACGACGTCGGCGACCACGCCGGCGAGCAGCACGCATCCGACCGCGATCGCGGCCGCCGGGAGGCTGGAGAGCCCGGCCAGCACACCCGCGAGCACCCCGGCGAGCAGCGTCCCGGCCGCGGCTTCCGCGTGCCGGACCCGGCGCAATCTGGGCGAGGGGCGCCTCCAGTCGGCGTTGGGCATCTCCACGCCGCGCTATTTTGCTCATCCGATGGCGCGCGACGACTGGCGACTCAGGATCGAGCTCGGCGAGCACGGCGCGGGCGGCCTGCTCGGGCGGCTCGGGCTCTCGGACGCCCACGAGCTCGCGAGGGACCTCGAGCGGCACCGGATCGAGGCCAGCGACGAGCACGGCACCGTCTTTGTCTACGCCGACTCCTCCCTCGAGCTGGAGCGCGCCCGCGCCCTGATCGAGAAGGAGGTCGCGGACCTCGAGCTGGAGCCGCTCGAGATCGTGAGCGGGCATTGGCTCCACGACGAGGAACGCTGGGAGGAATAGGGCTCTCGAACCCTCGCAGCCGGCCGGCGGTTCGGCTATTGTGAGGGAGCGCTACGCAAGACGGGGTTGGGTCGCTAGCGCGTCCTTTGAGGAGGCGGCACGGTAAGCGTCGCCGCACGCATTGGCAGAAACCATCACGCATTCTCCGATCGAGTCGGAGGAGGCTCTGGCCCTCAGAGCCGACGCCCTCCGAGCCGAAGCCTGGGCAGGCGAGCCCTTCCTGCGCCCGGACGAGGATCCGGACGTCGTGCTCGCAGCCGGGACTGCGCGCCGGCGCGCGCTCGACGACGCGCTCGCCGAGCTGGAGAGCGGCCGCGACGCGCCCTCGCCCGAGTGGAGGGTGCGGTACGCGCTGCTGCTCGGCCTCGAGCGCGTGCTCTCGGAGAAGCCGCCGCGCCTCGCCTCCGGCACCGAGCTGCGCCGCCACCAGGTCGACGCGCTCGCCGGGATGCTGACCGAGCTGATCGCCGCCGCCCAGAAGGGCGCGGAGAACGGAAACGGCAACGGCAACGGGCACGCGGAGGACGTCGCGGACGAGGACGACGACGCCGACGACGAGCTCGGGCTCGCCGCCGAGGCCGAGGCCGACGAGGACGAGGAGCCGGCCGCGGTCGCGAACGACCCGGGCGCGGTCCGCCGCTACCGCTTCCGCCATCCGACCGCGTCGGGCAAGACGATCGCGGCCGCCGGCTTCGTCGAGGCCGCGCGCACCGAAGGCGTCCTGATCCTCACGCACCGCCGCCTGCTCGTCGACCAGTTCCGGCGCGAGCTGACCGACCACGGCTACGGCGCGCGCTTCCACGACGCGATCCTCGAGGGGCACAACGCGCCGCGCCCCTCGAACCCGATCACGATCCAGACCTACGCGTGGTTCGCGCGGCACGTCGACGAGATCGCGCACGACGCGTACCAGCTCGTGATCTGCGACGAGGCGCACACGGCGCTCGGCGAGAAGACGTCGACCGCGATCCGCCACCTGAGCGAGCCGATCTACATCGGCATGACGGCGACCGAGGAGCTGATCGCGAAGCAGGTCTCCGACGTCTTCCCGGCCTCGGTCGACGACCTGCCGCTCGCCGACGCGGCGCGCCGCGGGCTGATCGCGCCGCTGCGCTGCCTGCGCGTGCCGCCGGTCGCGGCGATCAACCAGGTGCCGATCGTCGGCGGCGACTTCGAGGAGCGCGCCCTGGCGCAGGCCCTCGACCACGAGGCGCTGAACATGGCCGCGGCGACGCTCTACCGCGAGCGGTTCGGCGACACGCCGGGGATCGTCTACGCCGCCGGCGTCGACCACGCGTACAACCTCGCGACCGCGTTCCGCGCCGCCGGCATCAAGGCCGAGGCGGTCTCGGGCCGCACGCCGCCGGTGAAGCTCGCGGAGATCCTCGCCGCCTACGAGCGCGCGCGAGATCGACGTGCTGATCAACGCGATGCTGCTCGCCGAAGGCTGGAACTCGCCGCGCGCGACCGTCGTCATGCACCTCGCGCCGACCGCGTCGAAGCGCGTCTACCAGCAGCGCATCGGCCGGATCATGCGCATCCACCCGCGCAAGGAAGCGGGCATCGTCGTCGACTTCACGCCGAAGGGCGCGACGCACAACGAGCGCGTCGTCTCGCTGCACTCGCTGCTCGACGCGGACTTCTACCGCGAGGGTGCGCGCGTCACGCCCGCGCCGCGCCGCCGCATGCAGCGCCGCGCACGGCGCAAGCTGACGCCGGCGCCGTGGCTCGTGCCGGTCACGCCCGACGTCGCTGCGCCGCAAGATGGTGATCGCGCGCGAGTGGCAGCGCGTCGACCCGAAGTTCCTCGACGAGGACGAGCAGGAGTTCTGGGGCGAGATCGCCGGCCGCCAGCTGCGCTTCGACGAGCGCACGGCGTTCGTCGAGAAGCTCACCGCGCGCGGCGCCTCGAAGCGCGCGATGGAGACGTTCCTCGTCGACCTGCGCCGCGCAGAACCCGAACCGCCGGCTGCGGCTGATCGCGCTCGCCGACCGCGTCTCGATGCGCGTCGAGCGCGCCGACTTCGACGACCTCGTCACGCTCGTCACGCAGGCGCCGCCGTGGGAGAAGGACCGCGCCGCCGGCGTCCGGATCCTGCTGCGCGCGATCGCCGAGGGCAAGCCGGACGCGCCCGACCAGATCCTCGCGCGCTGGACGTGGCGGCTCTCGCGCGCGGTGCGCAAGACAGCTCGACCGCAAGGCGTCGCAGGAGTACCCGGACGCGAAGCGGCTGCTCGGCGCGCTCGCGAACTCGCGCGGGCACCGCCACGAGGAGAACGCCGCGAAGCTCGTCAACGCGGCGCTCGAGATGCCGCGCGAGGTCGGCGCCGCGCTGCTCGCCTCGGCCGAGGGCTACACGCCGCGCGCGACGCAGCTGCTCGAGGCGGCGCGCGAGCGGCTCGGCACGATCCAGGAGATCGCCGGCTGGCTCGCCGACGACCTGCCGCAGCCGAAGACCGGCCCGTCGCGCGCGCGGCGGCGCAGGCGCCGCAAGAAGAAGGGCCCGGAGGGCGCCGCGACGCCCGCCGACGGAGCACAGGCCGCCGCGAGCGGCGAGACGCCGGCCGACGGCGAGGACGAGCCGGCTGCGCCGAAGAAGCGCCGCCGCCGCCGCAAGAAGCCGCCGCGGACACCGCTGCCGCACCGGCCGAGGCGCGCCGCCGGACGCTCCGGCGGCGCGAGAGCAGTCCGCCTCCGCCGGACGCGGCCGCCCAGGACGCCGCGTAGACGTTCAGAACCGGCCGAGCCTCGCGGACGACTGTCCAGGCAATGGCCGTCGCGTAACGCAGGCTCAACGGACGACCGGGCAAGCTGGGTCGTAAGCCGTGCTGCTTCTGCTCGGGATCGGGTTCCTCGCCGGGGTCGTGACGGCGATCTCGCCGTGCGTGCTGCCGGTGCTGCCGATCCTGCTCGCGGGCGGCGCCTCCGGGCGCAAGCCGCTGCGGATCGTCGCCGGGCTCGTCGTGAGCTTCAGCGTCTTCACGCTCTTCGCGGCGTGGCTGCTCGACAAGCTCGGCCTGCCGCAGGACTTCCTGCGCAACCTCGCGATCGCGCTGCTCTTCGTCGATGGCGGCGCGCTGCTCGTTCCGCAGCGCGGCGCTGCTGGTCGAGCGGCCGCTGGCGGTGTTCTCGCGCTTGCGCCCCGCGAACGCGGCGGCGGCTTCTTCCTCGGCGTGACGCTCGGGCTCGTCTTCGTGCCCGTGCGCCGGCCCGGTGCTCGCGGCGGTCACGACCGTCGTCGCACGCGAACAACTTCGTCGGCTGCGCGCGATCGCTGCTGACGCTCGCGTACGCGCTCGGCGCCGCGATGCCGATGCTCGCTGATCGCGCGCGGCGGACGCGAGGCCGCAGCGCGCATCCGCGCGCCAGGCCGAGCGGCTGCGCGTCGCGTCCGGCGCGCTGATCGCGCTCGTCGCGCTCGGCGCTCGTCTTCCACGTCGACGACCACCTCGCGCACGCTGACGCCCGGCTACACGACGTTCCTGCAGAACAAGATCGAGCAGAGCTCGACGGCGCAGCGCGAGCTCGCGAAGGTGCGCGGCGGCGGCGAGGCGCTCGACGGCGAAGCGCAGCCCGGCGGGCGGCCTGCCCGACTACGGCGTCGCACCGCAGCTACGCCCGGACGGCGCCTGGATCAACTCGAAGCCGCTGACGCTCGCAGCAGCTGCGCGGCAAGGTCGTGCTGGTCGACTTCTGGACGTACTCGTGCATCAACTGCCTGCGCACGCTGCCGCACCTCAAGGCGTGGAACGCCGCCTACCGCAAGCGACGGGCTCGTGATCATCGGCGTGCACACGCCGGAGTTCGCGTTCGAGCACGTCACCTCGAACGTGCGCGCGGCCGTCAAGCGGCTCGGCATCAAGCTACCCCGTCGTGCAGGACAACCGCTTCAAGACGTGGGACAACTACGCGAACCAGTACTGGCCGGCGGAGTACCTGATCGACCGCAACGGGCACGTGCGGCACACGCACTTCGGCGAGGGCGAGTACCCGCAGACCGAGTCGCTGATCCGCAGGCTGCTCGGCGGTGAAGGGCACAGCGCGCGAGACAGTTCCCGGACATGACGCCGACCGAGGCGATGACACCCGAGACGTACCTCGGCTACGCAGCGCATCGGCAACTACACGGGCTCGCAGCTCGTCCCCGACCAGACGGTGCGCTACCGCTTCGCGACCAAGCTGTTCGCGAACGCGTTCTCCTACGACGGCGCCTGGCGCGTCGGCGCGGAGAAGATCACGGCCGGGCGCGGCGCGCGGCTGCGGCTCGAGTTCCAGGCGAAGGACGTCTATCTCGTGCTCGGCGGCAACGGCACGGTGCAGGTGCTCGTCGACGGCAAGAAGACGAAGACGCTGCGCGTGAACGCCGAGCGGCTCTACACGGTGCGCGCGTCGAACAAGCTCGCCGTCGACTCGCTGCTCGAGCTGCGCTTCTCGCCCGGCGTGCAGGCGTACTCGTTCACGTTCGGCTAGTCCGACCGCGCCGTCGCCCGAGCGGTCACGGCCGGTGTCAGACACGCGCACGAACGTGCAACGCCAGGGTCACGGAAATGTGACTCGTGTTCCAAGGTGCCGCTGGGCGTGCATGGTTGCTCGGGCTTGTCCTGGAGCAATAACGGCCACGGCTCGTATCAGACACGATCAAGGGACTGCGACGTGCGGCGAACTCCTCCTGCCGTTGCGCGAGCTCACTGCTCTCCGCGAAAACGACAGGTCAGTCGAACAAGTCGGTGTCGAAGGGGTACTGACTGCCGCTAGTGCTCGCGGGCGACGTCGCCGCCGCCCTCGTCGTCGTCCTTGTCCTCGTCGCGCTCCCGCAGGAAGCGCGTCAGCTCGGCCGCGATCGAGTCGCCCGACGGGAGGTCCGCCTCCTCGGCGAGCTCGTCGACGCGGCGCTCGAGGTCCTGGACGTACGCCGAGGTCTCCTCGTCCGCCGCGACGGCCTCGCTCACCTGCTGCGCGTAGGCGTCGGCGGCCTCGTCGAGCTCGGTCGTGTCGACGTCGGCGCCGAGCAGGTCGGCGAGCCGGTCGACGAGCGCCTTCGCCGCGCGCGGCGACGGCGTGAGCGAGACGTAGTGCGGCACCGCCGCCCAGAGGCTCGCCGACTTGAGGCCCGCGCGGGCGCACGCGTCGTGCAGCACGCCGACCATGCCCGTCGGCCCTTCGTAGCGCGAGGCCTGCAGGCCGAGCTGGTCGATCAGCTCGGGATCGGTCGCGCTGCCGGTGACGGGCGCCGGCCGCGTGTGCGGCACGTCGGCGAGCAGCGAGCCGAGCGTGACGACGAGCTCGACCTTGAAGTCGCTCGCGACGTGCGTGACGTGCTCGCAGAACGTGCGCCAGCGCAGGTTCGGCTCGACGCCGAGCAGGATGATCGCGTCGCGGCCGGCGCCGGGCAGCGGGGCGTGCATGAAGGTGTTCTCCGGCCAGTCGATCCGGCGCAGGTTGCCGTCGACGAGCGAGACCATCGGCCGCGTCGCCTGGAAGTCGTAGAAGTTCTCCGGGTCGATCGACGCGAACTCGATCGCCGACCCACGCGCGCGCGAGGTACGCGCCCGCGAGCGACGCGCCCTGTCCGCCGTCGTTCCAGCCGCGGAACGCCGCGATCAGCACCGGCCGCTCGAGCTCCGGGCGCGAGTCGATGCGAAGCTCCTCCGCCATCAACGTCATCCTACGCGGGCGCCAGAGGCTGAAGACGAAGGCAGTGACCGCCGCCCACACCGTCGCTGCGACCGTGACGTGGACGAGCACGAGCCACCACGGCAGGTGCGTCCGGTACTGGGTCTCGCCGATCACCATCTGCACGCGCGAGCAGCCCGAGCAGCACGAGCGCGCCGCGCACCTGCGGCGCGCGGTTGCGCACCAGCCAGACGAGCAGCGAGCGCGAACGAGATCCCGAAGACCGCCGTCGCGCGCACGTGCCAGTACACGGCCGGCTGGAACGACCAGAGCCGCCGCACGACCGTCGCTGCCCGGGATGCGGCCCGGCGGCGGTCGCGAAGGTCCCGCTGACCAGCAGCACCGCGCCGGCCGCGCCGACGAGCAACCCGAGCCGCGGCACCCACGACGGCAGCCGCGTGCCGCTCGCGCCCGCGCACCTCGAACGACGAGGACACGCCGAGCGTCAGCACGACGACCGAGAGCAGGAAGTGCGAGAGCACGAGCCACGGGTTGAGGCCGAAATGCACGGTCAGCGCGCCGAGCGGCGCCTGCAGCGAGCGTGCCGAAGAAGACGAGGAACGCGAGGCGCCGGTGGCCGCGCGCGAGCGATCCACGTCGCGAGCGTGACGAGGATCGTGAAGAACGCGAACACGCGGTTCGAGAACTCGATGTAGGAGTGGAAGCTCTTCGGCTGGAAGTGGTGCGGCTCGCAGCCGGGCCAGTGCTCGCAGCCGAGGCCGGAGCCCGTCAGCCGGACGGTCGCGCCCGTGGCGACGATCAGGACGAGCATGACCGCGTTCACGAGCGTGAGCACCGCTGACCGTGCGCGCGGAGATCGCGAGCCCGCGCAGACGGGCGAGCGGCGGCGCGCTGGCGTCCACGGCCGCACTGTAGCCCCAACCTCTGAAGCCCCAACCTCTGAGCCTCTGATGCCGGCCCTATCTCAGCTCGGTCCCCGCCCCCTCCTCCACGATGCCGATCCGGGCCAGGAACAGGCCGGCCGCGGCGAACTCCGCCTCCAGCGCCGGGCCGCGCTCGCGTGGCAGCGAGACGAGCAGCCCGCCCGCCGTCTGCGGGTCGTAGGCCAGCTCGACGAGCTCCGGCGCCACGTCTCCGACCTCGACATCGCCGTAGCTCGCGGTTGTTCCGGGTGCCGGCCGTCGAGACGCCCGCGCGCGCCGCGTCGAGCGCGCCGTCGAGCGCCGGCAGCCGCTCCGCGTCGACGACGAGCCGCACGCCGCTCCGGCTCGCCATCTCGTGCGCGTGGCCGAGCAGGCCGAACCCCGTCACGTCGGTGACCGCATTCGGCGAGAGCTTGCGCAGCACGTCGGCGGCGTCGCGGTTCAGCGTGCGCATCCAGCGCACCGCGTCGGCGACGTCGGCGAGGCCGCGTTTCGCGCCGCCGAGGACGAGCGCCGTGCCGAGCGGCTTGGTGAGGTAGAGGGCGTCGCCGGCGCGCGCCCCGGACTTCGGCCAGATGCCGTCCGGCGAGACGGTGCCGACGACGGCCAGCCCGTACTTCGGCTCGGCGTCGCGGATCGTGTGGCCGCCGGCGAGGATCGCGCCCGCCGCGCGCACCTGGGCGTCGGCGCCGTCGAAGATCGCGCGCACCGTCTCGCTCGGCAGCTCCTCCGGCAACGCCGCGACCGACAGCGCGAGCAGCGGCACGCCGCCCATCGCGAACACGTCGTTGAGCGCGTTCGTCGCCGCGATCGCGCCGAAGTCGTGAGGGTCGTCGACGATCGGCGGGAAGAAGTCGATCGTGAAGACGAGCGCACGGTCGTCGTCGAGCCGGTAGACGGCCGCGTCGTCCGCCGGGTCGAGCCCGACGAGCAGGTTCTCGGCCTCGACCGGCACGAACCCGCGCAGAAGCTCCTCGAGGCGCGACGCGGAGTACTTGGCGGCGCAACCGCCTGCGGTCGCGAGTTCGGTCAGCTTCACCCCGGCAAGGGTAACGGCGGCCCCGAAGGAGCCGCCGTCACCGGGGAGAGGAACGGTGTTGACTGCCCCGTCCGGTTCGCGTCGCGCCGCCCGACTCCTTTAGGGTCGCGTCGATGCCGAGCGCACTCGTCACAGGAGGCTCGTCGGGGATCGGCCTGGCGATCGCGCGCATGCTCCGTGAGGAGGGCTACGACCTGACCCTCGCTTCGCGCACGAAGGAGAAGATCGAGGCGGCTGCCGGCGAGCTGGGCGCGACGCCGATCGCCGCCGACATGGGCAAGGAGGACGACTGCGTGCGCGTCGTCGCCGAGCACGTCGACCGCTTCGGCGGTCTGGAGGTGCTCGTCAACTCGGCCGGGCTCGGGATCGCCGGCACGGTCGAGTCGCTGCAGGCGAAGCACATCGACCTCCAGCTCGGCGTCAACGTGCGCGGGCTGCTGATCGTGAGCCGCGAGGCGATCCCGCACCTGAAGCGCTCGAAGGGCTGGATCGTCAACCTCGCGTCGATCGCAGGGACGACCTCGGCGCCCGGGCTCACCGTGTACGGCGCGACCAAGGCGGCCGTGATCGCGCTGACGCGCTCGCAGAACGCCGAGCTCGACGCGGACGGCGTGCGGGCGATCGCGATCTGCCCCGGCTTCGTCGACACGCCGATGGCGCAGTGGTCGGGCCTCGGGCACGAGGAGATGATCCGCCCGGAGGATTGCGCCGAGATCGTGCGCATGTGCCTGCGCCTCTCGCCGCGCGCGCGGATCCCGCAGGTAGTGGTCGAGCGCGTCGGCTCGAGCTCGTCCGGCGGCGCGGGCTAGGGACGCCCGCAAGACAACTAGTGATGAGTCATCACTAAGTTGTGTCAGCGGCGCCGGCCTACAGGCCGCCGGGTGTGCGCATGATGCGCCAGAGCATGTAGACGCCGAGCGCCGCGGCCGCGACGAAGCCGACCACCGACAGCGTGTGGTTCACGCGGGCCATCAGCGCCGAGGAGACGAGCAGCGCGGAGACGATGATCGCCGCGCCCATCCGGTTGGCGATCGAGCGCAGCAGACCCTCCACGGTCTCGAGCCCCACCGGTTGGACGCCGACCTTGAGCGTGCCGGTCTCGAGCTTCTGCATCAGCTGAGACGTCCGGCGCGGCATGCGCAGGAGCGGCTGCAGCTGCGTGAAGCCGTAGGCGAGCAGCTGGCTCGGCTCGAGCCGCCGCTCGGCCTCCTGCGCCATCACCGTCCAGCCCTCGCGGCGGATCATCGCGACGGGGTCGAGCTCCGCGTCGAGCGTGCGCGCGATGCCCTCGGCCTGCGAGAGCGTCTTGCCGACGAGCGCGAACGCGGTCGGCAGCCCGATCCCGTGCTGCAGCGAGAGGCGCTGTAGGTCGGCGAGGCCCTCTCCGGTTCGGATGCCCGAGAGCGGGCGCCACTGGTAGCGCGGCAGCTTGCGCCGCAGGTCTTGCACGAAGCCCGCCTCGTCCGACGACGTCGTGGTCTGGGAGAGGCTGACGATCAGGTCGGCGACGTCGTCGGCGCGGTTCTGCGCGACCGCGAGGAGCAGCAGCGCGAGCGAGGTGCGCGTGTCGTCGTCGAGCCGCCCGATCAGCCCGAAGTCGAGCAGCGCGAGCCGCCCGTCGGGCGTCAGGAAGACGTTCCCGCGGTGCGGGTCGGCGTGGTAGAGGCCCTTCACCGTGACCTGGCGGATGTAGGCGCGGAAGAACGTGGCCGCAAGCTCGCGCGCCCGCTCCGCGGGCAAACCGTGGTCGCGCTCGACCTTCACGCCGTGCACGCGCTCCATCACGAGCACACGCTCGGTCACGTACGGGTGGATGACGTTCGGGACGAACAGCTCCTCGCGGTACTCCGCGACGACGGATGCGATCAGCTCGGCGTTGTGCGCCTCCTCGACGAAGTTGAGCTCGGCGCGCAGGTGCTGCTCGAGCTCGTCGGTGAGCGCGTTCAGCTGCAGGAGCTGTGCCGTGCTCGAGCGCTTCTCGGCGATGGCCGCCGTCTTGCGCAGCAGCTCGAGGTCGAGCTCGACCGCGTCGACGATCCCGGGCCGCCGCACCTTGACGACGACCTCGCGCCCGCTCTTCAGCAGCGCCGCGTGGATCTGCGCGATCGACGCACTCGCAAGCGGCCGCTCGTCGATCGACACGAAGTGCTCGAGGCCGATGTCCTCCGCGATCACCTCCCGGAGCGGCTCGAACGGCAGCGCCTGCACGTCGTCGACGAGCCGGCCAAGCTCGTCGATGTAAACGTCGGGCAGCAGGTCCGGCCGTGACGAGAGCAGCTGGCCGAGCTTGACGAACGTCGTACCCAGCTCCTCCAGCGCCTCGCGGAAGGCGACCGCCCCCTCGAGCGTCGCGGGCTTCGCCCGCACCACGCCGATCTCGCGCAGCACGCGCAGCAGATGTGTGCGCTGTGCCACACGCGTGACCTCGACCGTGCGCCGAACCTTTCCCTTGTCGGCCATTCGCGCCGAAATCTGCCCCTGTCGCCGACCGTGGAAACGACAGCTAGCTTTCTCGGCATGCGGCTTCTCCTTCTTCTCGCTCTCGTCCTCGTCGCCGGGAGCGCCTGCGGCGCCGCCGCGCCGAAGCTCGCCCAGGGACCGCCGCCCTCCCAGCGCACGTTCGAGGGCACCGAGGTCGCGCCGCCGCACAAGTCGGCGCCGCTCTCGCTGAAGGACGCCTCGGGCCGCCGCTACACGCTCAGCAAGCTGCGCGGGCGCAACGTGCTCGTGACGTTCCTCTACACGCACTGCCCCGACGTCTGCCCGCTGATCGCGTCGAGCCTGAACACCGTGCTGCGCACGGTCGGCCCGCAGGCGAAAGTGGACGTGCTCGCGGTCAGCGTCGACCCGAAGGGCGACACGCCGCGGGCGGTACGAGCGTACGCGAAGAAGATGCGCCTCGATCCACGCTTCCATTACCTGATCGGGAGCCCGGCCGAGCTGCGCAAGGCCTGGAGGGCCTGGCACATCTCGTCGGTCAGCCGCGCGCCGAACCTCGTCGACCACATCGCCTATACGTCACTCGTCGACGGGCGCGGACGCGACCGCGTGCTCTACGACGCGCAGGTCAGCGCGCAGCAGGTGCTGCATGACCTACACATGTTGAGCAAGCAGCGCGCCTGAGCCCCGACACCCGACCCTCCGACTGCAGCGACCTCCGAGCGCACTGCCTCTCCCCCAGGAGCGCGCGAAGTCGACGCGCCATCTCTCCTAGAGCGGGCCGTCCCACATCCCGAGCCACGGGTTGCCGGACCACGCGTTGACGATCGAGACGACGACCAGCACAAGCAACACGAGCGGACGACGGTGTACGAACAGCTTTGCCACAGAGAACACCTCCTTCCCTTAGAAGCGGAAGTCCTGCAGGGTCTCGGCGGCGCGGCGGAAGAGCACCGCAGCACGCCGTTCGTCGCCGCGCTTCGTCGCGAGATCTCCCTGGGCGATCCATGCCGCAGCACGGTGCGACGCCGACGAGAGCTTGGCGAACGCGTCCTCGGCCTCGGCGAAGGCGACTTCCGCCTCGTCGAGCCGGTCCTGCTCGAGCAGCGCGCGTCCGAGGACGAGCCGCGCGTTGCCGATCTCGTCGATCATGTTCTCGCGGTCACCGATCAACTGCAGCGCATGGAGTGCCTGCTCCTCCGCGCGCTGCACGTCGCCGGTGCGGAGATGAACCTGAGCGAGTGACGAGATCGCGGTTGCTGCCTCCTCTTCGCGCCCGACCTCGAGCGCGACCGCGAAGGAGTGCTTCAGATGCTCGACGGCCTGCTCGGGCTTGCCGAGGAGGAACTCGAGACCGCCGAGGTTGTTCAGCAGCCGGCCGACGTTCGCACGGTCGGAGAGCTCCTCGTAGCACGCCTTCGCCTTCTCGGCGTAGGTGCGGGCGAGGACCCAGTGACCGTCACGCTCGGCGAGCACGGACGCCTGGAAGTAGGCCTGGCCGAGGGCACGTGCATCGTGCATCGCCTCGGCGAGCTCGAGCGCGCGCTCGACGTCCTCACGAGCTGCCTCGTAGTCGCGCTGGCGGCGGTAGCAGCGGGAGCGCCACGCGAAGACGTTCAGGCGAAGCTCGTCGGACGGGAGACCAGAGCGCTCCGCCAGCACGAGGGCCTCGTTGAAGAGACCGACGGAGGTGGAGATGCTCGAGAGCATGTAGCGGCAGACACCGAGCCTGTACAGGACCTGGGCCCGGTCGATGTCGGAGAACTCCTCGCGCTCGACGAGCGAGCGCGACTGCGCGAGGAGCGCGAGCGCGCCCTTCACGTCGTCGACCTGCACGCGCGCCATCGCCTCGCCGTTCAGCGCGCGGACGTGGAGCTCGACCGCTCCGGTGCCGAGCACAGCCGGCAGGGCGCGGCCATATTCTCTGATCGCCTCGTCGAACCGGTGCTCCTCGAGGAGCGCGTCGGCGCGGGCGAGGATCGCCTCGGCCTTCGAGCGCTCGTCGGCGGAGACACCGCTCTGCAGGAACCCGGCGTCGACCCCGAGCCGGAGAGCGAGCCACTCGATCGTCTCGGTCGTCGGGCGCGTCTTGCCCCGCTCGATCTGCGAGATGTACTCCTTCGAGAAGCGATCGCCGGCGAGGTCGGTCTGCGTCAGACCGGCCGCCACGCGCAGCTGGCGCAGGCGCTCGCCCAGGCGCGGCGACCGTGAAACGGCAGTCGCCTGGGTCGTGATCCCACGTGCGGCGCGAGGGGTCATAGCCGGCGAAGCATGCCCGACACTTCACCGAAGCGCAATCCCCCGAAAAGGACAGTCCCCCAAAAGGGGCATAACTGGGCCAAAAACAAGTCAACAAGAGGAATCTCAAATCACTTGACCGGGTTACTTGACATCCGCGGAGATCGCTCCTAGAGTGAGCGCACCTTGCACCGACCCGACGCCAGGGTCGAGTGCAGGGGGAGCGCCAGAGGCGAAAAGCCGAAGATCCGGGTGGGCCGCAGACCCAGGGGACTTTCGGAACGCCGAACCGGCGCACCGCCTGACCAAAGGGACAACCCCGGGAGCCGCAGCCGGGGGTGCCCAAGATAGGAGGGCCCCGGGAGCCGCAGCCGGGGGCCCTCCTTTTTTCGTGCGCTACGAGGCGGGGGAGCCGGTCATCCAGGCGCGGCGCGACTCGCGGACGCGCTGGAGGTCGTCGCCGAGCAGCCCTCCGAGCCGGCTGTCCATCGTCGCGAGCAGGCCGCCCCCGACGAAGATCCACGCCTCGGCGACCGGATCGCGATCGGGATGCACGACGCCGCGTCGCTGGCCGTCGCGGATCAGGTCGGCGAAGAAGTCGTGAACCTCCCGCACCTGCGTCCGCAGCGCGGCCGCGATCACGCGGTCCTCCGGGGCGACGGTGAGCGCCTGGATCCACAGGTCGACGACGCGCAGGCGCTTGCCCTTCGCCATGTAGCGGTCGGAGATCACGCCCAGGCACTTGACGGGGTCGGCGGCGATCGCCTGCTCGGACTCGGCGCGGAAGGTCTCCCACGCGTGGTCGAGGCAGGCGAGATAGAGGTCGCGCTTCGAGCCGAAGTGCCGGTAGAGGATCGGCTCGGAGATGCCGGCCTCGCGGGCGATCTCCGCGGTCGTCGCGCCGCGGTAGCTCGAGCGCGAGAAGGCGAGGCAGGCGGTCTCGAGGACCGCCTGCCGCCTCGCATCCGCGGTGAGCCGCGCCTTGGCCGGGGCGACGTCGGTCATGCCGCCTCGACCGCGGCCTCGGGCGCGTGCTCGCGGTGCTCGACCTTGCGGATCGCGAGCACCGCGACGACGGCGCCGGCGAGGCAGAGGAGCGAGCCGACGCGCAGGGCGTCGTGGAAGCCGTGCAGGTAGGCGATCGGCTGCGGGTCGCCGTTCGCGAGCGCAGCTGCTGATCCCCGAGGCGACGATCGCGCCCATGACGGCGATGCCGAGCGAGCCGCCGACCTGGCGCGCCGAGTTCAGCACGGCCGAGCCGATGCCGGCCTTGTCGACCGCGACCGCGCTCATCGCGGCAGCCGTCACAGGCGTCATCGTCATGCCCATGCCGACGCCGCCGAGCAACAGGCCCGGCAGCAACGCCCAGAAGCTCTCCTGCGCGCCGAGCTGCGAGTAGTAGAGGAGCATCAGGGCGAGCAGCGACATGCCGCCTCCGACGAGCCATCGTGAGCCGACGCGGTCGGTGAGCGCACCCGCGCGCGGCGCGATCAGGATGATCAGCAGCGTCATCGGCAGGAAGCTCGCCCCGGCCTGGACCGGCGAGTACCCGAGCACGTTCTGCATGTAGAGCGAGACGTAGAAGAACGTCCCGAACATCGCGAGACCGACGAACAGCATCGCGGAGTTCGCGCCGCTGAACGTGCGGTTGCGGAACAGCGACAGATCGAGCATCGGCGCGCGCTGGTGCAGTTCGAGCAGCACGAACGCGATCAGCGCGACCGCCGCCACGGCGAACGCCCCGAGGATCCGCGCCGACGTCCAGCCGTAGCTGTTCGCCTCGATGAACGCGTACGTCAGCGAGAAGAGCCCGATGGCCGACGCCGCGAGGCCGGGGACGTCCAGCCGCTGGTCGGCGGACGTGTCGCGCGACTCGTCGATGAACGCCGGGATCGCGATCAGCCCGATGATTCCGACCGGGACGTTGATGAAGAAGATCCAGTTCCAGTTCACATGCTCCGTGAGCAGGCCGCCGACGAGCGGGCCGATCGCGAGCGCCATCGCCGAGGTGCCGGCCCAGATGCCGATCGCCTTGCCACGCTCCCGCGGCGGGAACGTCGCGGTGATGATCGACAGCGTCGCCGGGTTCATCAGCGCACCGCCGAGACCCTGGACGACGCGCGCGCCGATCAGGAAGCCGCCGTTCGGTGCGAGGCCGCAGGCGAGGCTCGCGCCGGTGAAGACGGCGAGGCCGACGGCGAAGATCAGGCGGCGGCCGAGGAAGTCGGCGAGCTTGCCGCCGATCAGCATGAAGGCCGCGAAAGTCAGCGCGTAGCCGGCGACCACCCACTCGAGCTCGGACAGCGTCATGTGCAGCGACGTGCGCATCGCAGGAAGCGCGACGTTCACCACCGTGTTGTCGAGCATGATCATGAACAGCCCGACCGACACGGCACCGAGCGTCCACCACTTCTTGTTCTCTGCGGTCACGAACCGCTGCATGCGCTCTCCCCTCTCAAGTTAGCGGCTACTAAGTTAGCTGACGCTAACCGGCTCGCGCTGACAGTAGGGTTGACGCCCGTGGAAGACCTGGCGGTGAAGGGCGCGGTCTGGCGCCCCGACGAGGCGACGATCGAGCGCGCGAACGCCACGCGGCTCGTCCGGCGCGCGGGCGTCCGGGACTTCGCCGAGCTCGTGCGCCGCTCACAGGAGGAGCCGGACTGGTTCTGGCCGCTCGTCGTCGACGACCTCGGGATCGAGTTCTCGACGCCGTTCGAGCGCGTCTACGACGACTCGCGCGGCCCAGCGTGGACGACGTGGTTCGTCGGCGGGCGGATCAACGTCGCGCGGAACTGCGTGCACCGCTGGGCCGAGCGCCGGCCCGAGTTGCCCGCGGCGGTGGGCCTGGGCGAGGACGGCTCGCGGCGTGCGCTCAGCTACGCGGAGCTGTCGCGGGACGTGACGCGGCTCGCCGAGCGGCTCGTCTCGCTCGGCGTCGAGCCCGGTGACCGCGTGGCGATCTTCCTACCGATGTCGCCGGAGGTCGCCGTCGCGTCGCACGCGATCGCGCACATCGGCGCGGTGCAGGTGCCGATCTTCTCCGGCTTCGCCGCGCCGGCCGTCGCGCAACGACTCGAGGCGAGCGAGGCGAAGGTCGTGATCACGCAGCGCGAGTCGTCGCGGCGCGGCAAGCGCGTGCCGATGCTCGAGATCGTCGAGGAGGCCGGCGCCGACGTGCAGGTCGTGCTCGCGCCGTTCGAGCTCGACGACCTGCCCGGCGAGCTGCCGCCGCTCGAGGTCGACTCGGAGCATCCGTACCTGCTCACGTACACGTCGGGCACGACCGGGAAGCCGAAGGGCGTCGTGCACGTGCAGGGCGGATTCCTCGTCTCGATCGCGCGCGAGGCCGCCTACCAGGCGGACGTGCACGAGGGCGACGTCATGCACTTCGCCACCGACATGGGCTGGATCATGGGCCCATGGACGGTCGTCGGCGTCGGCGCGCTCGGCGGCACGGTCGTCTTCGCCGAGGGCGCCCCGGACTGGCCGCTGCCCGACCGGCTCTGGAAGACGGTTGAAGCGGAGCGCGTCACGTCGCTCGGCCTCTCGCCAACGCTCGTGCGCGCGCTGCTCCCGCACGGCGACCCTTCGAGCGACCTCTCGTCGCTGCGCACGTTCGTCACGACGGGCGAGCCCTGGAACCCGGAGCCGTACCGCTGGCTGTTCGAGAACGTCGGCGGCTCGCGCGTCCCGATCATCAACTGCTCGGGCGGGACGGAGATCGGCGCGTGCTTCCTCTCGCCCACGCCGGTGCAGCCGATCAAGGCGTGCTCGCTCGGCGGGCCGGCGCTCGGGATGGCGGTCGACGTCGTCGACGACGACGGCAACTCGCTGCTCCGCACCGGCGAGGTCGGCGAGCTCGTCTGCCGCAAGCCGTTCCCGGGGATGACCCGGGGCTTCTGGCGCGACCCGGACAAGTACATCGAGACCTACTGGTCGCGCATCCCCGACGTCTGGGTGCACGGCGACTGGGCGTCCGTCGACGAAGAGGGCTACTGGTTCCTGCACGGGCGCAGCGACGACACGATGAACATCGCCGGCAAGCGCATCGGGCCCGCGGAGCTCGAGTCGGCGGCCGTCGACCATCCGGCGGTGCGCGAGGCGGCGGCGATCGGCGTCCCGCACGACGTGAAGGGCGAGACCGCGTGGATCTTCTGCTGCCTGCTGCCGGGCGCAGAGGCGACCGAGCAGGAGGTCGCCGACCACGTCGCCGCGGAGCTCGGGAAGGCGTTCAAGCCGGACCGCATCTTCTTCGTCGACGCGCTGCCCAAGACGCGCTCGGCGAAGATCGTGCGCCGCGCCGTCCGCGCGAAGGCCCTCGGCTCCGACCCGGGCGACCTGTCGTCGCTCGAGAATCCCGAGTCACTCGACGAGATCGAGGCGGCCGTTGCCTGAGGGCGTCGCGGTCATCACCGGAGGCGGGCGCGGGATCGGCGCGAACATCGCCCGCGCGCTTGCGGGCGACGGCTGGTCGGTCGTCGTCACCGCGCGCTCGCGCGAGGAGATCGACGCCGTGGCGGCCGAGACCGGCGGCCGCGCGATCGAGATGGACGTGGCGTCGCACGACTCGGTCGAGCGCGGGTTCGACGAGGTCGGCCACGTCGACCTGCTCGTCGCGAACGCGGGCATCGGGCACGAGGACTTCTGGCGCACGTTCGAGGTCAACGTGCTCGGCGTGCACCTCTGCTGCGAAGCGGCGCTCGCGCGCGGCTGCTCGCGCATCGTGATCACCGGCAGCGGCGCGTCGTACCTCCCCGGCGCGTCGGACACCGCCTACACCTCCTCGAAGGCGGCCGTCTGCCGCTACGGCGAGACGCTGAACAACAAGCTCGAGGACATCCCCGTGTTCGTCATCAGCCCGGGGCTCGTGCGGACGGCGCTGACCGAGCGGCACGTGCCCGACGACGCGCCCTGGACGCCGCCGGAGCTCGCGCCCGAGCTCGTCCGCAAGCTCGCGACCGGGCGCTACGACGAGCTGGCCGGCCGCTACATCCACGCGGAGCACGACGACGTCGACGCATTGCTCGCACGCGCGGACGAGATTCGCGCGAACGACCTGAATGCGATTCGATTGCGGCGCTGATGCGCACGCTCCTCTGCTTCGGCGACTCCAACACGTGGGGCTACGACCCCGTGAGCGGCGAGCGCCTGCCGCGCGAGTCGCGCTGGCCGGTGCGCCTGCAGCGCGCGCTCGGCGACGAGTGGGAGGTGATCGCCGAGGGGCTGAACGGCCGCACCGCGACCGTCGACAGCCCGGTCGCCGAGGGACGCAACGGGCTCACCTATCTCTTCCCGTGTCTCGAGTCGCACGCGCCCGTCGACCTCGTCGTGATCTACCTCGGGACGAACGACGCGGGCGATCGCTACGGGCTGCCGGCGCAGACGATCGCGAACGCGGTCGGCCGGCTCGTGCAGGTCGTGCAGAAGAGCGAGGCCGGACCGGCCGGCACGTCGCCGGGAGTGCTGGTCGTCTGCCCGCCGTCGTTCGGGAAGCTCGATGCCGACGGCGACTTCGCGAATGCCGGCGAGAAGTCACGGCAGCTCGGCCGCCACTACCGCATCGTCTGCGACGAGCTCGGCTGCGAGCTGCTCGACCTCGACGGCGTCGCGGCCTACAGCGACCTCGACGGGATCCACCTCGACGCCGAAGCGCACGCAGCGGTGGCCGCGGCGGTCGAGGAGCGCGTGCGCACGATCGCTCCGTGAGCGGCCGTCGCTTCGCCGCACGGCGCCAGGTACGGCTCTCCGACACGGACGAGCAGGGTCGCCTGCGCCTCGACGCGGTCGCGCGCTACCTGCAGGACGTCGCGTCGGACGACTGGACGGACGCGGGCTTCGATCCCGATGCGCACGTCTGGGTCGTGCGACGCACGTGGATCAGGCAGGTGCGCCCGTGCGCGGCGGACGAGCGCGTCGAGCTGTCGACGTGGTGCAGCGGGCTCGCCTCGGCGGCGGCCGCGCGCCGCTACTCGGTGCGCGGCGACCGCGGCGGCGAGCTGGAGGCGGAGAGCATCTGGATCCACCTCGACCACGACCTGCGGCCGGTGCGGCTCGGCGACGCGTTCGTCTCCGTGTACGGCTCGTCGGCGGCCGGACGGCGGGCGCCGACGCGGCTCGAGCTGCCGGCGCCGCCACCGGATGCGGCGGCGCTGCCGTGGTTCGTGCGCGCGACCGACGTCGACCGGCTCGGGCACATGAACAACGCCGCCTACTGGGCGCCTGTCGAGGAGCTGTGGGGCGAGCGGCTCGCAGGGGCCGTGCACCTGCTGCTCGAGTACCGGCAGCCGATCGACCGCGCCGAGGCGGTGCTCGTCGCGAGCGTCGGCGACGGTCTCTGGCTGACCGCGGGCGGCGAGGTGCGCGCGGCGGCCGCGATACTGCCTGCATGAAGGCGAACGCCCTCCGCGCCTGGCTGATCTTCGCGCTCGTCGTGGCGGCAGTGATCAGCGTCGTCGGCAAGAAGGCCGACTCGCCGTTTGTCGGCTGGGTCAGCTTCGCGGTCTTCCTGACCGCGCTCGTCCTCTACGTGAGCTGGCGCCGCGCCGCGCTCCGGGAACGCCGTGGTAGAGTTTTCGACCGAGAGGCGAAAACCACCGATGAGACTCGCGCTCGCCCAGATCAATAGCGTCGTCGGCGACGTCGACGGCAACGCGGCCAAGATCGTCGAGTGGCTGCAGGAAGCCCGGCGCGCGAATGCCGACCTCGTCCTCTTCCCCGAGCTGGTCGTCACCGGGTACCCGCCGGAGGACCTGCTGCTCCGCCCCGGCTTCGTGCGCGCGGCGCGCAGTGCGGTCGAAGGGATCGCACGCGCGACGCACGGTGTGACGGCACTCGTCGGGGCACCGCAGCTCGAGTCGGATCTCTTCAACGCGTGCTTCGTGCTCGCGCACGGCGAGATTCGCTGCGTGTACCGCAAGCGCTACCTGCCGAACTACGGCGTCTTCGACGAGGACCGCTACTTCGCGCCCGCCTACGACCAGTTCCTGCTGCGCTTCGGCGACGTGCTCGTCGGGCCGACGATCTGCGAGGACATCTGGCAGCCTGGCCCGCCGGCGACCGATCTCGCGCTCGCGGGCGCGCAGCTGATCGCGAACATCTCGGCGTCGCCGTTCCACGTCGGCAAGGACCGCGAGCGCGAGCAGATGCTGCGCGTGCGCGCGACCGACAACTCCTGCTTCGTCGCGCTCTGCAACGCGGTCGGCGGCCAGGACGAGCTGATCTTCGACGGGCACTCCATCGTCCTCGACGACGAGGGCGAGGTGCTCGCCCGGGCCGCCGGGTTCGAGGAGGAGCTGCTCGTCGTCGACGTCGACCCGGTCGCGGCGGTCGGACGACGGCTGCGCGACGTGCGCCGGCGCGCGCTCGCGCGCGAGCGCACCGAGGTGCGCGTGCAGGAGGTGGAGATCGCCGGGCTGCGCGCGCAGACGGAGCCCGCGCATCCGAAGCTCGCGCCGCAGCTCGACGACCTCGAGCAGATGCGGCTCGCGCTCGAGCTGGGCCTGCACGACTACGTGACGAAGAACGGCTTCGGGGACGTCGTGCTCGGCCTCTCCGGCGGGATCGACTCGGCGCTCACCGCCGCGCTCTGCGCCGAGGCGCTCGGGCCGCAGCGCGTGCACGGCGTCTCGATGCCGTCGCGCTACTCGTCCGAAGGGACCCGCAGCGACGCGGCCCGCGCAGCCGAGTCGCTCGGCATCGACTTCCGGGAGATCCCGATCGAGCCGATGGTCGAGGCGTACTCGGGCGCGCTCGCCGAGGCGTTCGCGGGCCGTGAGGCGGATCTCACAGAGGAGAACCTGCAGGCGCGGATCCGCGGCACGCTGCTGATGGCGCTCTCGAACAAGTTCGGCTGGCTCGTGATCGCGACCGGCAACAAGTCCGAGCTGTCGGTCGGCTACTCGACCCTGTACGGCGACCTCGCGGGCGGGTTCGCGCTGATCAAGGACGTCTACAAGACGGACGTCTTCCGGCTCGCGAAGTGGCTGAACGAGCGGGCCGGCCGCGAGCTGATCCCGCAGTCGATCATCGACCGCCCCCCGAGCGCCGAGCTGCGCGCCGACCAGCGCGACGAGGACTCGCTCCCGCCCTACCCGAAGCTCGACCGGGTGCTCGAGGCGTACGTGGAGCTCGACCGCTCGCGCGAGGAGCTCTCGCAGGACGGCTTCGACCACGACGTCGTCGAGCGCGCGCTCTCGATGATCGACCGCGCCGAGTACAAGCGCCGCCAGGCCCCGCCCGGCGTGAAGCTGCGGCCGAAGGCCTTCGGCCGCGACCGGCGCACGCCGATCACGAACCGCTGGCAGCGGGCTAGACACCTGCAATCTGATTCGGCTTCGCCGCATCAGGTTGCGGCGGTTGCTAGTTGACGATGCGGTCGAGCGCGACGCCCAGGATCGGCAGCGCGACCGTCAGCGAGTAGCTGATCCAGCCGACGACGACGAGCGTCGGGCGCGTGCGCGGCTCGCGGCCTTCGCGGATCTCGTCCTGCAGGCGCGGGCCGAGGACGAAGTTGTGCGCGTACGACGCCGCGACGAGGCAGACGAACACCACCACCTTCGTCCAGAGCACGATCTGGAACCCGGTGTCGCTGCTCCACTCGCGCGAGGCGAGCGCGATTCCGGTGAGCGCGGCGACGCCGAGGGCGCCGTAGCCGAGCGGGCGCCAGCGCAGGCCGAGCTCCTTCATCGCACGGCCGCGCGGCTCGCCCTCGAGGATCCGGATCGCGGGCACGCCGACGAAGATCAACGCCGTCGAGCCGCCCACCCACACCGTGGCCGCGAGCAGGTGGACGGCGACGAGGACGTCGAGCACGACCGCAGGTTAGATGGCGACAGCCTCCAGGGCAGTCCTGCGCGGCATGAGCGACCGGGCGACGAAGAACGCCGTCCAGACGGCGAACCCGCCGAGCCCCCAGCCGACGATGCCGAGGTCGGAGAACTGTGGCGGAAACGATTCAGGCGTCGTCCATGTGGATGATCTCGCGCACGCGGCGCAGGAAGTCCGGCGGCGCGAGCCGCTCGGTCGTCGCCTCCAGCTCCTCGAGCGTCCACCAGCGCTGGCCGACGACGCCCTCCGGGACGAGGTCGATCGTCGGAGTCGGCTCGTGGCCGGGCACGCGGACGAGGTAGACGGAGTTGTGCTGCCAGAGCAGCCGCCCGTTCCACGGAAACTCGCGCTCGTGCTCCCAGACGAGCGGCCCGGGCTCGAACTGCTCCAGGCCGACCTCCTCGCGCAGCTCGCGCCGCAGCGCGTGGTCGTGCGTCTCCCCCTCCTCGATGCCGCCGCCCGGCGTCCCCCACCAGGTCGCGTGCGTGAGCGGGTTCTCGTACCGGACGAGCAGGACGCGCTCGTCCTCGTCGACGATCACCGCGCGCACCGCCCACCGCTTCTGCGGGTGCAGCCACTCGTACAGCGACCGGAACCAGCGCAGCCGCTCCTCGTACGGGACGGCGGCGTTCGCCGGCGACGTCGACGGCAGCACGTAGAGCGCCGTCGCTTCGACGGTGCGGATCTGCGGGCCGAGCTCCGGCCGCTCGCTGAAGAGCCCGCGGTAGGCCTCCTTGCCGACGAAGGCGATCGCGACCGGCTGCAGCTCGCGCACCACCTTTTCGAGCCGCGTGGCGTCGAAGTCGCCGCGCCTCAGGTCACCCGAGCCGGGCGTCGTGCGGTAGGCCGCGTTCGTCACGCCGATCCCGAGCTGGAGCAGCGAGAACTGCTCCTGCGGGTCGAAGAGCCGCGGCGTGAAGCCGGCGTCGTGCAGCAGCCGCCAGAAGTCGTTGCGCGGGTTGGCGAAGTGCGCGGCCGCCGCGGCCGAGACCCGGCCCGGGTTGATGCCGCAGAAGACGCACCTCAGCCCGGGGGCGAGAACGTCGGGGACGGAGCTAGGTGTGACGGCGGCCACGCGGCTTACAGCGTGGCACGCGTTGCGTCCAGGTGGCGGTGCAGACCCACGAGCTCGGCAGCGGCGGCGCCGGCCGCCGCCCGGCGCTCGCCGGGCTCGGACGCCGGCGTTGCGTCCAGGTGCGGCACAGCCGCGTCATGCGGCCTCCGATTCGGGCCCGCGGGCGTCGAGGCGCTGCTCGAACAGCTCGCGCACGTGCTCGCCGGGCGAGACATGCTTGCCGTCGCGCGTCAGGACCCGCACGACGTTCACGCGCTCGTCGCTTCGCCCGCCGTAGCAGCGGGCGTAGCACTCGGCCTCGGACAGTGGCCTGAGCCTCACGCTCCCGAACCCTAGGTCCGCAACCGGACGGATAGCCTGCGCCCGTGGCGACACGCGCCAAGGTGCTCGAGTACGCGGTCGACGTGGACGCCGGCGGGCGTATGACCGTTCCCGGCGGCGGGCAGTTCGTGCCTCCGGAAGGCTGGTCGCCCGACCACTTGCTGCTCGCCGCGCTCGTGCGCTGCTCGATCGACAGCTTCGCCTACCACGCGCGGCGCGCCGGCCACCAGGTGACCGCCTTCGGGGAGGCGCAGGGCACGATCACGAAGACCGACGACGACGACGGGCGCTACCGCTTCGTCGAGATCGGCGTGCGCCTGCACGTCCAGCTGACGCCGCGGACGAACGAGGTGGACGACCTGATCGCGAAGGCCGAGCGCGACTGCTTCGTGGGAGCGTCGCTGAGCCTCAAGCCGGAGTACGAGTGGCTCGTGTCCTGACGACCGTCGAGGCGGTGCGCGCACGCTTCAGCGCGCTGCAGCAGCCGATCGCGTTCTTCGACGGCCCCGGCGGGACGCAGGTGCCGGACTCGGTGATCGAGGCGGTCGCCGACTACTACCGCAGCGCGAACGCGAACACCGGCGGCGCGTTCGAGACGTCGCGGCGGACGGACGCGCTGATCACGACGGCACGCGTCGCGGCCGCCGAGTTCCTCAATGCGACCGTGGACGAGGTGGCGTTCGGCGCGAACATGACGACGCTCAACTTCGCGCTCACGCGCGCGGCCGCACGTGACTGGGAGGCCGGCGACGAGATCGTGTGCACGCGAGCTCGACCACGACGGCAACGTCTCGCCATGGCTCGAGCTCGCACACGACCGCGGGCTCGTCGTGCAGCTTCGCCGAGGTCGACGAGCAGTGCCGGCTCGACCTCGACCATCTGCGCTCGCTGCTGACTGAGCGCACGCGCGTCGTCGCGTTCCCGTGGGCGTCGAACGCGGTCGGGACGGTCACGCCCGTCGCGGAGATCGCAGCGCTCGCGCACGACGCGGGCGCGCTCGCGTGGGTCGACGCCGTGCACTACGGGCCGCACGGCCCGATCGACGTGCAGGCGGTCGATGCGGACGTGCTGGTCTGCTCGCCGTACAAGTTCTACGGGCCGCACCTCGGCCTCGCCTTCGGCAAGGCGTCGCTGCTCGAGGCGTGGCGCCCGTACAAGGTGCGGCCGGCAGCCGACTTCCCGGTCGCGAGCCGCTACGAGACGGGAACGCTCGCACACGAGCTGCTCGCGGGGTTCGTCGCCGCGGTCGAGTACCTGCAGGACGTCGGCTGGGAGTTCGTCACCGAGCACGAGCACGAGCTCGGCAGCGCAGTTCCTCGACGGCCTGCCCGAGGAGTGGCGGCTGCACGGCGTGCCGACGATGGACGGCCGCGTCGGCGACGTTCGCGATCACCCACGAGACGCTCACCCCGCAGGAAGCGTCGGCGCGTCTCGGCGACCGCGGCTTCGCCCTCTGGGACGGCAACTATTACGCGGTCGAGATCATGCAGCGCCTCGGGCTCGACGACGGCGCGGTGCGCGTCGGCATCGTCCACTACAACACCGCCGACGAGGTGTCACGCCTGCTGGCGTCGCTCGAGGAGCTCGCGCGCTAGCCGCGCGCCGAACTCGTTGCCCTTCCGCTCGTATAGCTCGACCGCACGGTCGGCGCCTTCGCCGCTGACGGCGAACAGGTCGAGCAGGACCTCCGCGCGCGCGTTCAGGTACTCGGTCGGCTCGAGCAGCTCGACTGCCTCCCGCACGAGCGCCGCGTCGCCGCGCGCGCGCCCTCGCAGCGCCCGCAGCTGCGCCTGACCCCAGACGTCTTCCGGTGCGAGCCAGGCCTCGAGCTTCGCGAGCAGCGCGGACGGGTCGCGGCCCTGCAGCAGCACCGCCCGCGCGAGGACGGCGAGCGATCCGGCGCCGTGGCCGAGGTCGCCCGCGCGCTCCTGCTCCTCCACGAGCGAGCCGGCCGATTCCTCGGCGGCGAGTGCGTCACCGGCCATCAGCTCGAGTCGCGGCCGCAGCTCCGTGGGGAAGGGCATGTGCGCCTCGTGCTCCGCCACGTACGAGCCCGCGTCCTCGAACCGGCCGAGCATCGCGTGGCACTCCGCGAGCGACTGCAGCGCGAACCCGGTCAGCGCGTCGCCGCGCGGCAGCAGGTCCTGCGCGCGACGCAGGCAGACGAACACCGGCGCGGCGCCTTCGAGGTCGAGGTTCGCGAGCAGGTAGGTGCAGTAGACGTCGTCGGGGACGAGCTCCAGCGCGCGCCGCGCCTCGGCCCGCGCACGCTCGGCGTCGCCCGCGATCCCGTAGGCGCGGGCCGATCCCTTGTGCAGCAGGTAGAGCCCGCGCTCGCCGAGGCCGGGCCGGACGCGCTCGGCCACTTCGAAGAAGGCGGCGATGCCTGCCGGCCCGCGGATCTGACCGTCGAGAGCAGCCTCGAGCGTGCTCAGGTCCACGTCCATGGCGGACGAGCGTACGCCCTCGCGGCATGGGCTACAAGACGCACGACGGCGCCGCCGGATTCCCGCGTGCGCGAAGATCGTCCTCGTGAATGAGGCTCGAAAGTCGGGTGACTACTCGGGCACGCCGCTGGGCAGGAAACTCGGCGCGAAGCCCGGCACGGAGGTGCTCGTCCTGTTCACGACGTCGCGCGCCGAGCTCGCGCGGCGCTTCCCGAAGCTGAAGCGGACACTCGCGCCGCACGACGCGCTCTGGGTCGCGTGGCCCAAGAAGGCGTCGAAGATCGAGACCGACCTCGACTTCGACACCGTGCAGCGCACCGGGCTGGACGCGGGCCTCGTGGACAACAAGAGCGCGGCGATCGACGAGCAGTGGCAGGCGCTGCGGTTCGTCTACCGCCTCGTCGACCGCTGATCACACTCAGGCGTGCGGATACGGCGAGCCGGTCGCCTCGGCCCAGCGGCTCCCGGGCGCGCGCCGGATCGGGTCCGGGTCGATCCCGCGGGCCTCCGCGACCGCCAGTGTGAGCAGATGGAAATGGATGATGTCGACGACCGGATGGCGCGTCGGAAGGAGCGTCGCCTCGCAACCGAGCTTCCTGAGCTGCGCGACCGCGTCGTGCGCACGCTCCTCCGCACGGCCTTCGCCCTCGAGCACGAATGCCCGGACGTGCTCGTCGACGGCGGCGAGGTGGCCGTGCAGGAACTGCTCGGTCTCGTAAGCACTCGCGTCGACCCAGGCGCCCTCGCGCAGCTTGAGCGCCGCCTCCTGCGCGGTCGGGCGGTCGCGGCCCGCGCCGAGCACGACCACGCGCTGCTGCTCGAAGGGCTGCACGTCGGCCGCGAGCGCGTCCTCGACGGCGTCCGGAAGCCAGTCGATCTCCTCGTCGTTGAGCGCGTCGATCGCCGCGACGGCGCAGGTGTAGCTCGCCGTGTGGCACCACGAGCGCTCGAGCTCCGGCGTGCAGACGATCACCTCGTCGACGCGCTCGGCGAGCTCCGAGTCGGGCGTGCCGGTGACGAGCCAGACGTCGCCGCCGAACGCGCGCTCGGCCTCGCCCGTCAGCGCCGTCGTTCCCTCGTGCGAGACGCAAACCATGATGTCGGCGCGCGGCGGGCTGAGCACCGCCTCGAGCGCCTGCACCGCGCGGCCTCCCGTCTGCGCGGCGTGGAACGACGTGCCGCAGCCGGTGAAGACGACCTCGGCGTCGCGCGGCAGCCTCCTGTCGGTCGGGACCGACCGCAGCCACTCTGGCTGCGCGAAGGCCGCGCGGCGCGTCTCTCCGGGCATACCCGTCTCTATACCATCGCGGCGTGGCCGAGGGGTTTCCATGGATCGAGCGCGAGCACGTCCGCTTTCGGGACTGCGACGCGATGGGTCACGCGAACAACGCCGTCTACTCGACATACCTCGAGCAGGCGCGGATCGGCATCCTCGGCGACCTCGAGCCGTTCATCCTCGCGCGCGTCGAGATCGACTTCCGCGCCGAGCTGCGCGCCGGCGAGCAGGTCGAGGTGCGCAGCCGCTGCTCGCGCGTCGGCACGAAGAGCTTCGAGCTCGAGCACCAGATCTGGACCGACGACCGCCTCGTCGCGGACGCGAGGAGCGTGCTCGTCGGCTACGACTACACACACGGCACGTCGGTGCCGTTGACCGAGAACCAGAGGAGGAGACTCGCTGCATGAGCGTCTATCAGCGCGAAACACTGTCGAACGGACTGCGGGTGCTGACCGCGCCGCTCGACCACGCCCAGTCGGTGGCCTGCTACGTCATGCTCGCGGCGGGCTCGCGCTACGAGGAGCAGACGAACCGCGGTATCGCGCACTTCGCCGAGCACATGTTCTTCAAGGGGACGGAGCGACGGCCGACGGCGCGCGACCTGTCGATGGAGGTCGACAAGATCGGCGGCGAGTTCAACGCGTTCACGTCGAAGGAGTACACCGGCTACTACATCCGCTGCGCGGGCGAGCAGCGCGACACGGCGCTCGACGTGCTCGTCGACATGCTGCGCAACTCGAAGTTCGACAGCGAGCGAGCTGGAGCGGGAGAAGGGCGTGATCATCGAGGAGATGAACATGTACTTCGACACGCCGCGCGACTACGTGTCTTCGATGTACGAGGAGCTCGTGTTCGGGTCGAACCCGCTCGGCTGGGAGACGCTCGGCACGCGCGAGACCGTGAGCGCCGCGACGCGCGAGACGTTCCTCGACTACATCGGCGACTGGTACCACCCGGAGCGCATGGTCGTCGGCGTCGCCGGGATGATCGGCGACGACCTGCTGCCGAAGCTCGAGCGGCTGCTCGGCGACATGCCGGCGGACGGCACGGACCGTCCCGCGCCAGCGCAGGTCGAGCGCACGCCCGAGCCGCGGGTGCGCGTGCTACGGAAGGACTCCGACCAGGCGAACGTCTGCGTCGGCGTGCCGAGTTACCCGCTCGACCACCCCGACCGCTACGCGCTCTTCCTGCTCGGCACCGTCCTCGGCACCGGGATGTCGTCGCGGCTCTTCCTCGAGGTGCGAGAGCGGCGCGGTCTCGCCTACTACGTCTTCGCGCACAACAGCTCGTACACCGACGCGGGCACGTTGTTCGCGCAGGGCGGCGTCGACCTGAAGCGCGCCGACGAGGCGGTGAAGGTGATCGCGGACGAGTTCCGCAAGCTCGCCGACGAGCCCGTCCCCGCCGAGGAGCTCGAGAAGGCGCGCGCGCTCGCCAAGGGCCGCTTCGTGCTGCAGACGGAGAGCCCGAACGGCCTGATCCTCTTCGGCCTGCGCCGCGAGGTGCTCGAGGGCGCGGCGGTCGAGCCGGAGGAGCTGCTGGCAGGCCTCGACGCGGTCACCGCGGAGGACGTCCAGCGCGTCGCGCAGGACGTGATCGGCGGCACCGGCCTGCGCCTGGCGCTGATCGGGCCGTTCGACGAGCCGGAGAAGTTCGAGCAGCTGCTGGCGTAACCCGGAACCTGACTCATCACTGAGTTCGTTGCGGCAAGGCGCTCCCGCTCAGCGGAAGAAGCTGCGCGCGCCGCGGAAGTCGCTCGTCCGGATCGGGACGATGCGCACCTCGCTGCGCGAGTTCGGGGCCTCGATCATCATCCCGCCGCCGAGCGCCATCGAGACGTGGCCGACGACGGGATGCTCGTAGAAGAGCAGGTCGCCGGGCTGCACCTGCGACAGCGGGACGGGCGTGCCGGCGGCGAACTGGGCGTCCGCGTCGCGGGGGATCGTGATCCCGTGCGCGCGGTAGGCGGCCCAGGTGAGGCCCGAGCAGTCGTAGCCCCACGCCGACAGCCCTCCCCAGAGGTAGTGGAGGCCGAGGAACTGCCTCGCGGTCCGGACGACGTCCGCGCGCGTGTGCGGCAGCGGCCGCGTCGCGCTCGCCGGGACGGCGCCGGAGGCGACCTGCGAGCCGAAGCCGACCTCCGTTCCGTCGCGCAGCTTCGCGCTCTTCGCGGTCACGACGAGCGGCGAGCTCGCCGCGGGGCCGACCTGCCAGGAGCGCACCCAGCCGGGGTAGCCGCGCGCATCGAGCGGGCTGGGCTGGTCGGGGACGGCGATGTGCGTCCAGCCGCCCTTCTTCTCGAGGACGCGGACGGTCTCGCCGTAGAGCACCTGCGTCGGCATGTGGCCGACGAGCGCGATCCGTTGCGAGTAGGTGACCTGCGGGGTCGGCCAGACGTGCGGGTCGAGCGGGAGGTGGCCGGCGTTCGGGGCCTCCCAGACGTTCGCGACGGGCACCCGGACGGTCGCGGTCTGGGCCGGCGCGCCCGCGAGGAGGAGGGAGACGGCCAGGAAAACCAACACGAAAGGAGGGTAGCCGCCCTCCCGGCGGCGTCCTACGATCGACGCATGAAGCGGCTCACGGTCCTCGTCGCCCTGATCGCCCTCCTGACGGCCACGTCGGCGACCGCGGCCAGCCCGACGAGCTACCGCAAGACGATGAACGCGATCTGCCGCGCCTACACGCCGAAGCTCAAGAGCGCGGAGGACGCGATGGCGGCCGCGACGACGAGGCAGAGCAAGACGCGGTACGAGGCGGCCCTGCGCAAGTTCCTGCAGCTCTCGATGAAGCAGAACAACCAGCTCGAGGCCGTGCGCGTCCCGAGCGAGCTCGGCTCGCAGATGAACCCCGTGCTGACGCGGATGAAGAAGATCGACCCGCACCTCTTCAAGGCGCTGCGCAGCGCACGCTTCCACCAGACGAAGGCGGCGCGCTCGCAGGTCGGCACGATCCTGCGCATGACCGCTCCGATGAACGGCATGCTCGACGCCGTCGGCCTCATCGACTGCGGCTCGAACCAGCCGTAGCAGTCGACGAGACCGACCGACGCCGCGAGCGTCTAGCCGAGGGGATGGTTCGACCGGATCAGGTTGTCCGGGTCGACCTGCGCCTTGATCCGCTTGAGGCGGTGGTGGGCAGCCTCCGTCCAGAGCGTCCGCGCGTCGCGGCGCCCTTCGGCGAAGTTCATGTACGTGTGCCCGTGCAGCCATGGCTCGAGCCGCTCGACGAACCCGTGCACGGCGGCCGCGAGCGGGCCGCGGAGCTCCGGCACCGGAATCAGCCCGACCGCGAACGCGAGGTACGGCGCCTCGAACGACGCGACCGCGCCGTGCTCGGCCCGCGCGCGCCCGACCGCGCCGCCCAGATGGTGGACCTCCGCAGCGAGGATGGGCGTGCCGACGACGGCCGCGACGAAGGCGTCGATCGTCTCGTCGTCGAGCACGGCGAGCGTCGAGCCGTCCGCGATCCCGGCGACCGGCTCCTCCGGGTCCATGTGCAGGTGGCTGAGAGCCCTCGACGCGGCATGACGTCGAACGTGTCCATCGCCGGGCCGAGCGCACGGAGCTCGTCGACGAGACGCCGCGCCTCGTCGAAGTCGTCGCCCGAGTAGATCGCCTGCAGCACGGCGAACGAGTTACCGCGCAACGGCTCGGGGATCTCCTCGATCGGCGGCAGCTGCAGGATGCGCCCGACGCTCGTGATCTCGTCCGGGACGGTCTCGCGTCCAGTCGCGCCATGCGCGCAGCACTTCGCCGGCGCGCTCGACCGGGAAGAAGAGATGGCCCGCGTAGACCTCGGTGACCGGGAAGAGGTTGAACTCGATCGCGGTCACGACGCCGAACGCGCCGCCGCCCCCGCGGAGGGCCCAGAACAGGTCCGGCTCGTTCTCGCGGTCGACACGGCGGAACTCGCCGTCGGCGGTCACGAGCTCGATCGCAGTCACCTGGTTCGCGCCGATCCCGTGCTTGCGCGCGAGCCACGAGAGCCCGCCGCCGAGCGTGTAGCCGACGACGCCGACGTCCGGCGAGGAGCCGGCGAGCGCCGCCAGGCCGTGCTCGGCCGCCGCCTTCACGACGTCGATCCAGATCGCGCCGGCCTCGGCGCGCGCGGTGCGCGACACGGGGTCGATGGCGACGCCGCGCATGCGGTGCGTCTTCAGGAGCACCGTGCCGGCGAGATCGCCGAGCGCGGGTGCGTTGTGACCAGTGCCCTGCGGCGCGACGCGAAAGCCCTCCTCGCGCGCCCAGAGGACGATCTCGATCACGTCGTGGAGGTTCTCCGGGATCGCGACCGCCTCCGGCCGCTGATCGACGGCGAGGTGCCATGCGAGGCGCGCCTCGTCCCAGCTCGGGTCGCCGGGGACGACCAGCTCCCCGGCCAGGTTGGCCCGCACGTCGCGCACCTGCGGCGCGCGCAACTCGGCGAGCTGCATCAAGTTGTCCATCGGCTGCATCCCTTCCTGCGGTTGGTGTCGCAGACAGCTTCGAATGCAGCGGGCGCGCGGTAATCGGCCGCGCGGCCGATTCAGGTCGGCCGCAGCAACGATTCAGCCGTCGTCCCTCAGGACGACGCGTTGACCGAATTCGCAGCCCGGTTCGGCTTCGCCGAACCGGGCTGCAGGGAGGTCAGTCCTCCTTCGATTGCTCCTCGGCGCCGCGCGAGCGGAGCTCGTCGACGACGGTCGGGTCGGCGAGCGTCGTCGTGTCGCCGAGCGGCCGGTTCTCGGCGACGTCCCGCAGGAGCCGGCGCATGATCTTGCCGCTGCGCGTCTTCGGCAGCTCGGGCGTGAAGACGATGTTCGCGGGCTTCGCGATCGGGCCGATCTTCTTCGCCACGTGGTTGCGCAGCTCCTCGAGCTTCTCGACCGACCCTTCCTCTCCGCCCTTGAGCGTGACGAACGCGACGATCGCCTGGCCGGTCTGCGCGTCGTTGCGCGCGGCGACCGCGGCTTCCGCGACCTCCTGATGGTCGACGAGCGCGGACTCCACCTCGATCGTCGAGATGCGGTGGCCGGAGACGTTCATCACGTCGTCGACGCGTCCGAGCAGCCAGAAGTCGCTGTCCTCGTCGACGCGCGCGCCGTCGCCGGCGAAGTACGTGTCGGTGTACTTCGACCAGTACGTCTCGACGTAGCGGTCGTGCTCCTTGTAGAGGCCGCGCAGCATCGCGGGCCACGGGCGGCGCAACACGAGGTAGCCGCCGCCGCCCGGCGGCACCTCCTCGCCGGCCTCGTTGTAGACGGCTGCATCGACACCCGGGAACGGGCGCGTCGCGGAGCCGGGCTTGAGCGTCGTCACGCCGGGGAGAGGCGTGATCATGATCATCCCCGTCTCCGTCTGCCACCACGTGTCGACGACCGGGCAGCGCTCGCCGCCGATGTGCTCGTGGTACCAGACCCATGCCTCCGGGTTGATCGGCTCACCCACCGAGCCGAGCAGGCGCAGCTTCGAGAGGTCGTGCTTCTCGGCGTGCTCGGGCCCCCACTTCATGTGCGAGCGGATCGCGGTCGGCGCGGTGTAGAGGATCGTCACGCCGTAGCGCTCCGCGACGTCCCACCAGCGGTCCTTGTCGGGGAAGTCCGGCGTGCCCTCGTAGAGGACGCGAGGTGCAGCCGTTGCAGAGCGGGCCGTAGACGATGTAGCTGTGGCCGGTCACCCAGCCGACGTCGGCCGCGCACCAGTAGACGTCGTCGTCGCGCTTGAGGTCGAAGATGTAGTGGTGCGTCGTCGCGACGCCGACGAGGTAGCCACCGGTCGTGTGCGCGATGCCCTTCGGCTTCGCGGTCGTCCCCGACGTGTAGAGCAGGTAGAGGAGATCCTCCGGGTCCATCGGCTCCGCCGGGCAGTCCGACTCGTCGGTCGCGACGTCGTGCCACCAGTGGTCGCGGCCGTCGGTCATCGGCACGTCGCCTCCCGTGCGGCGAAGGACGACGACGTTCTTCACGCTCGGCGCCTCGGCGACCGCCTCGTCGGCGGTCTTCTTCAGCGCCACGGTCGTGCCGCGCCGCCATGCCTCGTCCTGCGTGATCAGCACCTCGCACTCCATGTCCTGCAGGCGCCCGGCGAGCGAATCGGCCGAGAACCCGCCGAAGACCACGGTGTGCGGCGCGCCGAGCCGCGCGCAGGCGAGCATCGCAACCGGCGTCTCCGGGACCATGCCCATGTAGATGCCGACCGGCGTGCCCTTGCGCACGCCGAGCGACTTGAGCGCGTTCGCGAGCTTCGTCACCTCGCGCAGGAGCTCGGCGTAGGTCAGCTCACGCCGGTCGTCCTCGGGCTCGCCCTCCCAGTAGTAGGCGACCTTGTCGCCCCGGCCTGCCTCGACGTGCTTGTCGAGGCAGTTCCAGGCGACGTTCAGCTTGCCGCCGAGGTACCACTTGGCGTACGGCGGCTCCCATTCGTAGAGCTTCGTGAACGGCTCGAACCACGCGACACGCTCACGCCCTTCGGTCTCCCAGAACTCGTCGAAGTCCCGGTCGTAGATGTCGGGCTGCGCATTGGCCTGCGCGGCGAAATCCGGCGGCGGCGAATACCGCCGCTCCTCGAGGAACAGCGTGTCGATATCGCGAGTCTGTGTGTCCATTTCGCGGAGATTACGCCGGTTGCTGCCTGCGCGGCATCGGGCTCTTCTTGCGACCGTTCCCGAACGAGAGCGGGGCGCCGACCGGCAGGACGGCCGATCCCTTCATCCCGTTGATCACGAGCGCGGCGGACGCGTACCAGGCGACGAGCGCCGTGACGATGCCGACCCAGCCGCCGAGGTGCACCCAGCCGCTGTTCGCGTTGCCGTGCGCCTCGTCGAAGTTGCCGATCACGAGCAGGATCTCCGTCGCCTCCAGCGTGAGGAAGACGAGGAACACCGCGACGTTCACCTGCGTCGACCAGAGCAGCATGTACGTGTTGAAGATCGCGAACGCGAGCAGGAACCACGCCACCGCGTTCGGCAGGTTGGCCCCCGTGAGGTCGGCGGCGAAGCTCTTCGAGACGACGGCGAGCGTGACGAAGATGCCGAGCGACATCCAGAACCCGCCGTAGGTCGAGAACGCCGTCGCGCCGAAGACGTTCTGGTTGCGGAACTCCCACATGCCTGCCAAGAGCTGGCACAGCCCGCCGTAGAAGAGCGCCAGGCCGACCCAGATCAGGTCGGGGATGAACGTGGCGTTGTGCCCACTGAGGATGAACGTCGTGAGCGCGAACGCCGCGAGGCCGAGGGGCGCCGGGTCGGCGGGCTTCGACCGCATCCACGAACGTCCTGGCCGGAGTGACCTCGGCAGTCGTGACCGCCATGCCTCCTCCTTCCACCGTGCCCGTGCGGGCACGGGTTCAGTAACGGAATCCGATACTTGCTGATTCCAACTGACGAAGGAGCGAAACCTACGGAGCGAGGTCGTACGGGTATTCAGTCAGGTTCTCGGCCCCGTCCTTCGTGACGAGCACGAGGTCCTCGAGGCGTACGCCGCCGTAGCCCTGCCGGTAGCAGCCGGGCTCGACGGTGACGACGTCGCCCGCCTTCAGCGGCTTCTTCGAGGCGAGGCCCATCCCGGGCTGCTCGTGCACCTCGAGACCGACGCCGTGGCCGAGCCCGTGGAAGAAGCCGTGGTCGAGCGGCTTCCCATGCTCCTTCGTCCGCTGCGTCGCCTCGCCGGCGGCCTCGAAGATCTCGCAGGTGCCGTCGAAGATCGCCTTGCCGTCGGCGCCGTCCCTGATCTCGGAGATCGCGCGATCGAGCGCCTCCTTGGCGAGGCCGTGCCAGGTCCGGACGTCCTCGGGCACGTCGCCGACGACGAACGTGCGGGTCATGTCGCAGAACATCGCCGACTCGTTGTCGCGTGGCCAGATGTCGATCACGATCGGCACGCCGGCTTTGATCGGGCCTGAGCCCATGTCGTGGCCGACCGCGCCCTGCGGCCCGGGCGCGACGATGAATGTCGTCCGAGGTCGCCCCGTTTGCGACGAAGGCGGCGAACATCGCGGGCTTGACCCGCTCGACGGTCAGCGGCTCGCCGTCCACCTCGAGCGTGTCGCCGTTCTGCGTGCCCGCACTGCTGTTTGCGCGCGACGGAGCAGGTCGCGCGCGGCGTCCATGCCGGCCTCGGCTGCGCGCTGCGCACGGCGGATGCCCGTCAGCTCGCCCTCGCTCTTGACGCGGCGGCGGTCGTCGAAGAAGTCGGCGTCCACGGTCAGCTCGACGCCCTCGCCACGCAGCCGGTCCGCCAGCCAGAGCGGGAACGTCTCGCGGAACGAGGGCGCTCGTGATCCCGAGCGACTTGACGGCGCGCGTCACGACCTCCTGACGCACCTCCGGGTAGGAGAGCCCGGAGTGCAGGAGCTCGTCCACGCCGAACTCCTCGGAGGGATGCAGCTCGAAGAGACCGAGCTCGGCGAGGCGCGGGATCTCCATCGCGCCGATCGCGATGTGCTTCACGCCGTCCTTCTCCGCGTAGAGGAACGGATCGGGGATGCCGATCGGCACCTCGTGGCGGAGCTCCGGCGAGCGGTAGCTGTCTGCGTACATCAGGACGTCTGGCATGGAGCGGACTCTAGAGCCTCTGAGTCAGCAGCGCGCGCTCCGGCAGGTGGCGAGCACCTGCACGAACGCGATCCCGGCCGGCGCGGGCGGGCGCGCGAGCGCGAAGCGCACCGACGCGACGTCGTCCGCGTACGTCGACTCGCGCAGCGCGCGCTCCGGGTTGGCGATGTTCACGAGCACGTACTCGCCCTGCGGGAGGCCGGTCACGTCGAACGACTGACCGCCGAGGTCGGAGGCGTACGGGTCGGCGAAGCCCGGCGACAGCCCCTGCGCGACCTGCAGCGCGCCCGGCGCGCCGCGGCCGCAGCTGCCGGTCCAGCGCGGACGGGTCCCGCCGACCGGACGCCGGTCGCCCAGGCAGAAGCCGACCTTGCGGTCGCGCGCGATCAGGCGCCCCGTCCCGTCGCGCAGCTCGTAGCGCTGGAAGCCGACGAGGTGGAAGTGCTCATGGCCGCCGGAACGCCGGTAGCGCAGGGTGACCGCGACCCGCAACTTTTGCGCACCGACGAGCTGCACGCTGCGGAACGGCGCCGCCGGCGAGGTGCGGGTCGAGACGACGACCAGCGGCGCTCCGCCCGCGTTCTCGACCGTCGAGGTGAAGCGGAGCACGTCCCGGTCGCCGATCGCCTGCACCTCGAGCGACTCGGGCGGCAGCTCGACGAGATTCGGCAGCGCGACCTGTCCGGGCGGAGCCGCTACGAGCGCCAGCGCCGCGAGCGCGGAGAGCCTCGTCACGGGTCGAGGCTAATACCTAAACTCGTCCGGATGGAACGCGCGCGACCGGGCACTCGAGCTCAGTCGACCGCTACGACGCCGAGGTCGCGCCGGCTGCATCCCCGACGGCGCCGACATCTTCGACGCGCACCTGCATCTCGGGCACGACATCGACGGCATGGTCGGCGACTACGACCAGCTCGAGGAGTGATGGCCGAGTACGGGATCTCGCGCGCCTTCATGTTCTGCCTCGACGAGCCCGACCGCCATCCCGCCTTCACGCGCGGCGAACGACCGCACGCTCGCGTTCGCCGCAGCGCATCGGCGGCCGGCTGATCCCGTTCGTCCGCCTCGACCTGAACGAGTCGCCGATCGAGGAGGCGAGCCGCTGCCTCGACGCGGGCGCGCGCGGGATCAAGCTGCACCCGCGGGCGCAGAGGTTCGACCGCCACCGACGAGCGGCTCGCGCCGGTGTTCGAGCTCGCCGCCGAGCGCCGCGTGCCGATCCTGATCCACGGCGGCCGCGGCCTGCCGCCGATCGCCGACGGGCCTGCGCGCCGCTCGTCGAGCGCTACCCCGAGGCGTCGCTGATCATCGCCCACGCAGGCATCGCCGACCTCGGCGCAGCTCTGCGCGCGCATGGCGGGCCGCAAGGGCGTGTTCTTCGACACGTCGACCTGGAGCCCGATCGACCTGCTCGACTTCTACCGCCAGATGCCGCCGGAGCAGGTCGTCTACGCCTCCGACTTCCCGTACGGCCAGCAGCCGCGCTCGCTCTTCATCGCCCTGCAAGACCGCGCGGCTCGCGGGCTACTCCGACGAGCAGCTGCGCGGGATGCTCGGCGGCAACGCGAACGCGCTCGCCGACGGCGACGAGCTGCCCGAGCCGACGGAGCCGGTCGGCAGCGACACGCTCGCGCAGCCGATGCAGCTGGCGCGCATCCACCAGTACCTCTCGATGGCGACGCCGCTGCTGTGGATGCGGCAGCCGGACACGATCGGCGTGCTCGGGCTCGCGATCAACACGTGCGCCGAGCGCAACGGCTACCCGAGACGAGGCGACCGGATCCGCGAGCTGCTCGAGGCGGCGCGCGACGCTCTGGGCGACGATCCCGGAGGATCGAGGACGAGCGCGAGCGCGTCGCAGCGATGCGCGCTCGCGCTACCGGCTGATCCACATCGCGGACATCGAGGCGGTGACGGTGCATGCCTGAGCTGAACGTCAACGGCGCACGTTACGAGGTGCACGCGGCGGTCGGGCGCGACGCTCGCCGAGGCGCTGCGCGACGAGCTCGTCGCTGACCGGGACGAAGGTCGCGTGCGGCGAGGGGCACTGCGGCGCGTGCACCGTGCTCGTCGACGGCGATGCCGACGCTGTCGTGCATCACGCTCGCGCACGCGCGTCGACGGCGCGAAGGTGACGACGATCGAGGGGCTGCGCGACCATCCGATGGTGCACGTCGTTCGTCCGCGCCGACGCGCTGCAGTGCGGCTTCTGCACGCCCGGCCAGATCGTGTGCGCGGTCGCGCTCGTCGAGACGAACGCCGAGCCGTCGACCGAGGAGATCCGCCACGCGATGGCGGGGAACCTCTGCCGCTGCGGCGCGTATCCGAAGATCGAGGAGGCGATTCGCACGTGGCGAGACTGATCCGCACCGAGAAGGAAGTCGAAGGCCGCTTCGAGGAGGTCTGGCTCGTCGTCGAGGAGGATGCGCTCGAGCAGTGGCCCGCGGGACCGCGCGAGGTCGTCGGCCGGCCGGCGGCGCGAATCGACGGCCTCGAGCGTGCGCGCGGCGAGGCGGTCTACACCGCCGACCTCAAGCTGCCCGGGGATGCTGCACACGGCGGTGCTGCGCTGGCCGTACGCGCATGCGCGCGTCGCACGGATCGACGTCTCGCGCCCGCGCTCGCAGCGCCGGGCGTGCACGCCGCGATCGGCCCGGCGCGACATCACGCAGCTCCAGGACGAGTGCGGCTACCAGGGCGCAGCCGTCGCCGCCGTCTGCGCCGACACGTTCGAGCAGGCGCGCGCCGCGCTCGCGGCGATCGACGTCGAGTGGACGCAGCTCGAGCCGTGCTCGACCCGGACGAGGCGGTCGCACGCAAGCAGCTGATCGGCGAGCCGCGCGAGCGCGCGACGCGGCGACTTCGAGGCGGGGCTCGCAGAGGCCGACGTCGTCGTCGAGGGCGACGTACCGGACGCAGGTCGTCCTGCACAACTCGATGGAGACGCACCAGTCGGTCGTGCAGTGGGTCGGCGACACGCTCGAGGTCTACATCTCGACGCAGTACATCTGGGGCGTCCGCGAGGAGATCGCGGAGGCGCTCGGCATCGCCCGGCGACAAGGTCCGCGTCGTCTGCCACTACATGGGCGGCGGCTTCGGCTCGAAGAACAGCGCCGGACGACTACACCTTCATCGCGATCGAGCTCGCGAAGCGCACGGCCGGCCGGTGCGCTGCGCGCTCACGCGGCGCGAGGAGAACCTCGCGCCGGCAACCGCAACGCGACGATCCAGCGGCTCGACGATCGGCGCGCAGCGCCGACGGCACGCTGACGGCGCTCGGCGGCGAGTACGTGAACGCCACCGGCTGGGCGGCTGGTCGTCGACGGTCGAAGGGCCGATGCAGCAGCTCTACGCGTGCCCGAACGTGAGGACGACGACGTACGCGGCGAAGATCAACCAGCCGCCGATGAAGGCGTTCCGCGCGCCGGGCTTCGTCGAGGGCACCTTCGGCCTCGAGTGCGCTGCTCGACGAGCTCGCCGCGAAGCTCGAGCATCGACCCGCTCGAGCTGCGGCGCACGAACTACGCCGCCAACGACCCGGCCGACGACCGGCCGTACAGCGGCAAGAACCTGATCGAGTGCTACCGGCGCGCGGAGCCGCACTGGGAGCGCCGGCACGAGGTGCGCGCGCGCTCGACCGACACCGTCAAGCGCGGCGTCGGGATGGCGTCGCAGGTCTGGTACGGCGGCGGCGGCCCGCCGAGCTACGCGTGGATCCGGGTCGGCTCGGACGGCCGCGCGACCGTCGTGACGGCGATGCAGGACATCGGCACCGGCACGAAGACCGCGATGGCGCAGATCGCCGCCGAGGAGCTCGGGATCCCGCTCGAGCACGTGACGGTCACGCTCGGCGACTCCGCCCGCGGCCCGTTCGCGTCGATCTCGGCCGGCTCCTCGACGATCCCGTCGATGGGCCCGGCCGTGCGCGCCGCGGCCGCCGACGCGAAGCGCCAGATCCTCGAGATCGCAGCGCAGCGCTACGAGCTCGACGAGCGAGCAGCTGCGACATCCGGAGCGGCAACGTCGTCTCGGCGGACGGCAAGCTCGACAGGCCGCTCGAGGAGCTCGTCGGCCTGCTCGGAGAGCGCGCAGATCCTCGGCAGCGGCGCGCGCGGGCCGAACCCGGCCGGGATGCAGGTGCTCACCTTCGGCGTGCAGGTCGCGGAGGTCGCCGTCGACGTCGAGACCGGCGAGGTGAGGGTCGACCGGATCGCCGCGATCCACGACGTCGGCCGCGTGATCAACCCGCTCGGCGCCTCGAGCCAGATCGAGGGCGGGATCATCCAGGGGATCGGCCACACGCTCTCCGAGCAGCGGCTGCACGACCCGCGTCCGGCCAGATCCTCACGACGAGCCTCGACGCCTACAAGCTGCCGACGATCGCCGACGTGCCCGGAGATCGTGAGCGAGCTGATCGACGTGCCGGACGCGCAGCTGACGAACCTCGGCTCGAAGGGGCTCGGCGAGCCGCCGATCATCCCGACCGCCGCCGCGATCGCGAACGCGATCCGCGACGCGACGGGCGCCGACGTCCGCTCGCTGCCGATCTCGCGCGAGGAGATGCTGCGCGCGCTGCCGAGGCACGCGAAGGAACGCGAGCGGGATGCAGCTCCGGCGGGCGTCTAGCCTCGCGACGCTCGACGAGCGGCGACGCGGTCCTGCTCGCCGGCGGCACCGAGGTCGTGCCGCTGCTGCGCGCGGGCTGCTGCAGGCCGATGCGCTCGTCGACATCGCGGCGTCGTGCGGCGCGTCGGGGATCGACGGCGCGCACGCGCATCGGCGCCGGCGCGACGCTCGCCGAGCTCGAGGCGACCCGCAGGTGCCCGGCCGCGCTGCGCGAGGCGTGCCGGCTCGCCGCGATCGCCGCAGCTCCGCAACATGGGCACCGTCGGCGGCAACCTGCTGCAGTCGACGCGCTGCTGGTACTGGCGGCTCGAGTACCCGTGCCGGCTCCACGGCGGCGACACGTGCCACGCGCGCGAGGGCGAGCACCGCGAGCACGCGATCTTCGCGAACGACTTCTGCGCCTCGGCGCACCCGTCCGACGTCGCCGCGGCGCTGCTCGCGCTCGGCGCGACGGCTGCGCACGAACCGGCGCGAGCTGCCGGTCGCCGAGCTCTACCGCCTGCCGACCGAGGACGACCGCCGCACGACGACGCTCGAGCCCGGCGAGCTGATCCTCGAGCTCGACGTGCCGCGAGCCCGACGCGTCCGTCTACCTGAAGGCGATGGACCGGAAGCGCTGGGCGTTCCCGCTCGTCGGCGTCGCCGCCGCGCGCACGCGGCGGCGTCACGCGGGTGGCGCTCGCCGGCGTGGCGCCGGTGCCGTGGCTGCTCGACGGGCGGCTCGACGCGGCGACGCCGCTCCCCGGAACGCGTACAAGGTCGAGATCGGCCGCGCGCTCGTGAGGCGCGCGCTCGCGGCGCTGGATGAGGGTTAGACTCGCCTTCCGGATGATGCGGGACGTGCAGCGGCTGCTCGCCTGCTTGCGGTCGTGGGCGCGGTGCTGGCGCTGCCGCCTGCGGCGGCGGGTCGAGCAACGAGGCTTCGTCCGACACGACGACGGCGGAGACGACGACGCTGGACGCGAACGGCTGCCGCGCGGTCGAGGCGCCGCAAGGCTCGCAGAAGAAAGAGGCGAAGCCCACGAAGGCACTCGACCCGAGCAAGACCTACGACGTCGTCGTCGACACCAACTGCGGCAGCTTCACGGTCCGGCTCGACTAAGACCGTCGCCGAACGCCGCGGCCTCGATCGTCATCGCTCGTGCAGACGGGTTCTTCGACGGCACGATCTTCCACCGGATCGTCCCCGGCTTCGTGATCCAGGGCGGCGACCCGACCGGCACCGGCACCGGCGGCCCCGGCTACTCGACCGTCGACAAGCCGCCGGCGAACGCGAAGTACACGCACGGCGTCGTCGCGATGGCGAAGACCGCCACGGAGCCGGCCGGCACGGCGGGCAGCCAGTTCTTCGTCGTCACGGCGCCGGACGCCGGGCTGCCGCCGGACTACGCGATCGTCGGCAAGGTGACGAAGGGCCTCGACGTCGTCGACCGGATCGGCGAAGCTCGGCGACCCGTCGAGCGGCGGCAGGGGACCGACCGAGGTGGTCGTGATCGAGAAGGCCACCGTCGACGACCTCCAGATCGCTGACTCAGCCATCGCCGCGGTCGTGCTCGCCGCCGGGGCGGCGACCCGCTTCGGCGGCGTCAAGCAGCGCGTGCTCCTGCCGGCCGTGCTGGACGCGCTCGCCCGCGGCGCCGGTGGACGAGGTCGTCGTCGTCGAAGGCGCGCACCCGCTCGAATCGATTCGCTGCGCGAATCTGATTCGCCGGGTTCGTCTCGTGCACTGCGCCGACTGGGCGACAGGCCCCGGCGCCTCGCTGCGCTGCGGGCTGGCGGCGCTCGGCGGCGAGGTGGAGCGCGCCGTGATCGTGCTCGCGGACGGCCCCGACCTCGACCCGCGCGCGATCGCCCGCCTCCTCGAGCGTGGCGAGCCCGTGCTCGCGGCCACCTACGACGGCGACCGCAGCCACCCGGTCGTGCTCGCCCGCAGCGCCTGGGACGCGATTCCCGACGAGGGCGGCCGTGGGCTCGACCCGGTCCTCGTGGACTGCGCGGACCTCACCCCGCCGGGCGACGTGGACTACCGCCGATAGGAACAGCTGCAATCTGATTCGGCGAGCCGAATCAGGTCTGCGGCCTACGCGTCGAGCGGCGTCCGCAGCGCGGCCAGCTTCGCCTTCAGCTCAGCCGGCATCGGCTCGCTGACCGCGACGCGCACGTAGCGGCGCAGGCGCTCCTCGAAGCGGTAACCGCTTCGCGCATAGCTGCAGACGCTCGAGATGCTGCTGCGCCTCCTCGACTTCCGCGTCCGAGAGCGACGCCGTCGAGATACGGCTGCATCATCTCCTCGCACTTCTCGCACAGATCGTCGATGGCTGCATCACGCGGTCACCGACCTTGTCCGCCAGATTCTTCTTCAGGATACGCCGACCGCGGTGCAAGCGCGACATCACGGTGCCGATCGGGATGTCGAGGATCTGGGCGGCGTCCGCATAGGTGAACTCGCCGATGTCGACGAGCACGATCACGTCGCGGAAGTCGTGCGGCACCTCGGCGAGCGCGTCGACGATCGCGTCCTGGCGACAGCCGCTCGATCACGCGCTCCTCGTCCGGGTTCTCGTCCGGGAGCTCCGCCTCGAGCTTGTTGTAGAGGAAGTAGTCGCCTTCCTCGGTGTCGAGCGGCGTCGTCTGCGGCGCGCGCTGCTGACGCCGCCCGCGGTCGATGTTGAGGTTCGTCAGGATCCGGAGGAGCCAGGCGCGGAGGTTCGTCCCCGGCGTGTACTGCTGCCAGGAGCGAAAAGCGCGCTCGTATGTCTGCTGCACCAGATCTTCCGCCTCCTCGCGCGAGCCGACCAGCCGCCGCGCGACGCGGTAGACCTGGTCGCTCAGGTCGAGCGCTTCTTCCTCGAACCGAACACGTCCCGCGCCTCTTCGGCGAGCCTGCGTGTGTCCGCGGCCGTCGGAGCGGTGTCACTCATCCCGGCGGCCACCCTAGCACCCTGTCTAACGACCATTCGCGCCGCGGGATTCCCATATCGTCAAGCGGGAAAGGAGAAAGACGAAACGAACCGGGGAGGTCATATTGGACGGCCAGACCGTCGTCGGAAGCGACGACCACAAGCTGGGCACGGTGGTCGCCGAACGAGACAACTGCGTGATCATCGAGTCGGGCCACGTGTTCAAGTCGAAGCACGCGATCCCGCGTGAGTTCCTCCACGAGACAGGCGGAGAGCTGCGCGCGACCGTGACCAAGGAGGTCGTGGACGGTTCACCGAAGATCGACCTGGAGCGCTGGGACTGCTCCGAGGTCCGGCTCGCCTACGGGCTTGACGGGCCGTTCGAGGTCGATCCCGATCCGAACGGTCTCGAGAGTGCGGAGACCGACGCCGCGCGCGCGGGCATGAAGCCGGCGCCGGCGGAGCGTGTCGACACACTCGAGGGGAACGATCCGAATGCGGTCCCGGTCATCCGCGACAGGCAGGCGAACGCGGCCGATCCCACTGGGGTGACGGCCAATCTGAGCGACGAGAACCGAACCGGCGGCGCAGACCGCTAGTTCGCCACGAACGCCTGCTCGCGGAAGCCACCGCGGGCCAACTTGTCGACGAGCGCATCCCTGGTGGTGCGCTCGTCGTCGTAGGAGAGCGTGACCTGCCCCATCAGGTTCGCGTTCGCGGCCTCGAGGCCGTCGGTGCCCTCGAGCGTGTGGGCGAGCCGCATCACGCAGCGCTCGCAGCGGATGCCGCTGACCTGAATCGTCTCGGTGACCGTCGCCACGCGCTCACCCTAGCGACCGCGCGACGATGTCCGCGGTCGCGTCCTGCGGCGTCGCGCTCTGCACCTGCAGGTCGGCTTCGCAGGCGGCCGGGTCGAAGCGGTCGAGGTAGCTCTCGCTGCCGAGCCGCGCCGCCGCAGGCCGGACGAGCGCGAGCAGCTCTGCGCCGAGCTGCGACGCGGGCACGTACGACGAGCCGTCCGGGTGCAGCAGCTCCGCGCGCGGCCCGAAGCGTGCCGCCGACCAGCGGTTCTGGGCGTAGTCGGCACGCCCGCGGTCACTTAGTGATGAGTCATCACTAAGTGGTGTTCCTTGGAGCACCGTCGCGCACAGAGCTTGGACGAGCGCGGTGAACGCGGAGGAGAGGCCGACGTCGGTCGGCTGGTCGGGCACTCGGATCTCGAGCGTGCCGAGCTTCGGATGCGGGCGGACGTCCCACCAGATGCGCGTGTAGTCCTCGGCGACGCCGAGCCTGACGAGGCGCTCGACCCACGACTCCCACTCGGCGTAGGACGCGAATGCGGGCGGCGCGCCGGCGCGCGGCAGCTCGGCGAGGACCGGCGCTCTGTTCGACGCCATCCCCGTCAGCTCGCCGGAGTACCACGGCGAGTTGGCGGAGAGCGCGAGCACGACCGGCAGCCACGGCACGATCCGGTCGAGGCAGCGCCAGCAGTCCTCCGGCGACGGCATGCCGACGTGCACGTGCAGGCCCTGCACGCCCTGGCGGCGAACGGAGATGCCGCCGTAGCCGAGGAACGTCACGTAGCGCTCCTCCTTGACGATCGGCTGCCCTTCGGGCCGCGCGAACGGGTGCGTCCCGGCGGCGGCGATCGCGAGGCCGTCGCGTTCCGCGGCGGCCGCGGTCGCGCGGCGCAGCTCCGGCAGCGCGGCGTCCACCTGTGCCACGGAGGCGCAAATGCGAGTGTTCGTCTCGAAGACCGACGCGAAGAGCTCCGTCTTCACCCCGCCGGGCAGGTCGAGCCCCTCGACGCCGCGCAGGATCCGGTCGACGGCGGCGACCTGCTCGAGGCTCACGGCGTCGACGATCATCAGCTCCTCCTCCACCCCCAGCGAGAGGGGCGGCGACTCGCCGAAGTGGGCCTCGATCACGCGTGTTGCTTGACGCCGTGCACGGGCCGGCCGGCGGCGATCCAGGCGTAGTACGAGGCGCTCTGCCCGAACTCCGACCGGTAGCCGGTCACCCGCGGATTGCGGCCCACGTCACGGGCGCGCGCGGCGTGCTTCAGCAGGTTGGGGTCGTCGACCTCCTGCCAGACGAGGATCAGGTGCGCCGCCGTCATGAACTCCGCGACGAAGGTGCAACCGGCCGCGGGGCACGGGAACGGATCGGTCCGCACGCAGAACCACCCCTCGTGATCCTGCTCGTCTTCCCCCCAGAGTGCCTCCTCCTCGAGCACCTCCGTGTACTCGAGGGCGATCTGTCCGCGCTCCATCACGGCACAAGGTAGCGATGTGAAGAGATCGTAAGGAGCCGCGTGCCGTCAGCGGCGGCCGCCGGGCGCCTGACCCAGCGTCACGGTGACGGATTTCTTGTCCCCGTTGCGCACGATCTCGAGCTTCAGCTTGTCGCCGGGCTTCTTCTGCGAAATCGCATCGCGGAGCTGCTCGAACTCGGAGACGGGCTGCCCGTCGACGGTCGTGATCACGTCGCCGCCGATCGTGTAGCTCTCGCCGTTGACGACGACCGGCGTCTGGCCGGCGTGCAGCCCTGCCTTGTCGGCGCCGCTCCCGCCGTCGACCGAGAGCACGAGCAGCCCCGCGGTCGGGAGCTTGTAGAGCCGGGCGAGCTGCTTCGTCACCGGCGTCGTCCCCACCCCGAGGAAGGCGTGGGCGACCTTGCCGGTCGAGATGATCTGCGCCGCCACGTTGCGCACCGTGTTCACGGGAACGGCGAAGCCGATGCCGATGTTGCCCTGCTGGCTGTTCTGCGAGTAGATCTGCGAGGTGACGCCGATCACCCGGGCGGCCGCGTCGATCAGCGGCCCGCCGGAGTTGCCGTGATTGATCGCGGCGTCGGTCTGGATCGCGTTTTCGATCGGCAGCGTGTTCGGCGCGGTGATCTGGCGCTGCACCGCGGAGACGAGACCGCTCGTCAGCGTGCGGGTGTAGCCGAAAGGGTTGCCGATCGCGTAGACGGTGTCGCCGACGCGGACCGAGTCCGAGTTGCCGAGCTCGAGCGGCGTCAGCGCGCTCGCGTGCGTCTGGATCTTCAGCACGGCCGTGTCGGTCGACGGGTCGCTCCCGACGACCGTGCTCGGCAGCTGGTCGCGGCCCGAGAACGAGACGAGCACCTTCGACGCACCCTGCACGACGTGGAAGTTGGTCACGATGTGGCCGGCCTTGTCGATCACGAAGCCGGAGCCGAGCGCCTCGCCGCGCGACGGGCTCGTCGCCGTCACCTGCACGACGCCGGGCGCGTCGCGCTTGTAGACCTGCTCGGCGGTAAGTGCGCCGGTTGCCGGCGCCGGCTGGAGCGGGATGCTGCCGACGCTGCTCCCGCCGCCGAGCGGCGAGACCTGCTGGATCGTCGTGTGGCTGCCGAGCTTGCCGAGCAGCGCCGCCGCGCCGAGCGCGAGCCCGGCGCCGACGACCGCTACGAGAAGGAGCTCGAGCGCGCGCAGGGAGACGTTGCGTGTGCGGCCCACGAGACCCGTTATAGCCGCAAGCCGTGTGCTCCTTGCATCATGCGATTAAAGATGAGTTAAGAGGTTCGTGCGCGAGCAATTCCTCCTCGACCCAGGCGTCATCTACCTCAATCACGGCTCGTTCGGGGCGTGCCCCCGTCCGGTCTTCGAGGCGTACCAGGCCTACCAGCGGGAGCTCGAGCGCCAGCCGGTCGAGTTCCTCGCGCTCGAGCGACGGCTGCCGGAACTGCTGGACGAGGCGCGTGTGGCGCTCGCGGGCTACGTCGGCGCGTCGCCCGACAACCTCGCGTTCGCGACGAACGCGAGCTCGGCGATCAACGCGGCCGCACGCTCGCTGCAGCTCGAGCAGGGCGACGAGGTGCTGATGGGCGACGACGAGTACGGCGGCATGCGGATCCTCTGGGACTACGTCTGCGCACGCTCGGGCGCGCACGTCGTGCAGCGTCCGTTCGACGAGCTCGAGCCCGGGCCGCGCACGAAGGTGATCTTCTGCTCGCACATCGAGTGGTCGAGCGGGCGCGTCAACGACGTCGCCCGTCTCTGCCGCCGGGCGCGCGAGGCGGGCGTGCGCACGATCGTCGACGGCGCGCACGCACCGGGCCAGATCGAGCTCGACCTGGAGTCGCTCGGCGCAGACGTGTACGCCGGCAACTGCCACAAGTGGATGTGCGCTCCGAAGGGCTCCGGCTTCCTGCATGCGCACCCGGACGCGCAACGTCTGATCGACCCGCTGATCGTCTCGTGGGACTGGGGCGACGGCGCCGCCTTCCACGAGCGGCACCGCTGGCAGGGCACGCGCGACCCGTCGGCGTTCCTCGCGGTGCAGGACGCGATCGCGTTCCTCGCGGCGAACGACTGGGCGTCGGTCGGCGCACGCTGCCACCAGCTGCTCGCGGCGGCCGAGATCCCGCTCGAGCCGCTCACGGACGAGTTCGTGCAGATGCGCGGTTTCCGCGTCGAGCACGACGACCCGCCCGCCCTCAAGCAGCGTCTCTACGACGAGCACCGCATCGAGGTGCCGGTGTTCGAGACGCGGCACGGCTGGGTGCTACGCGTCTCGGTGCAGGCCTACAACGACGCGGCCGATCTCGAGGCGCTCGTGTCGGCGCTGGGCGAAAGCACTTGATTCCGGCGCGGCGGAATGCAAAAACCTCGTGATGGATGCGGTCGAGTACCGGACTGCGGCGCAGTTCCGAGCGGCGCTGCGGCTGTTCTTGCGCAAGAGCGAGGTCGCCGCGCGCGCCGCGGGCCTGACGCCGCGGCAGCATCTGCTGCTGCTGCAGATCGCCGGCAGCGAGGGCGGATCGACGACCGTCTCCGAGCTCGTCGAGACGCTGGCGCTGACGCAGAGCGCCGTGACGGAGCTCGTGCAGCGCGCCGAGGCGGCCGGCCTCGTCAGGCGCGCAGGCTCGCCGAGCGACGGCCGCGTCGTCGACCTCTCGCTCACGCCCGAGGGCGCGGTGCGGCTCGAGCGCGTGCACGACGCGCTCGGTCCCGAGCGCGCCGAGCTCCGGCGCATGATCGACGCGCTCGAGGATTAACAGACGCCGCGACCCGAAACGAACGGGTCGTGGGGTTCACCAAGCTGCTCGGTGCGTGGCCGGTGGTGCGGCAGCTGCGCGAGCGCGACGTCCTCGCGGACGGCGCGACCGTCCAGAGCGAGCGCTCGCGAACGCTGCGGCCGCGCATCGACGACGCGGAGACGGTGACGCATTCCGTCTGCCCGTACTGCGCCGTCGGCTGCGCGCAGCTCGTCTACGTGCAGGACGGCGAGGTGACGCAGATCGAAGGCGACCCGGCGAGCCCGATCTCACGCGGCCGGCTCTGCCCCAAGGGCTCCGCCTCGAAGAGCCTCCACGCAGGCCCGCACCGCGAGCTGAAGGTCAAGTACCGCCGTCCCTACGGCACCGGCTGGGAGGAACTGGCGCTCGAGGAGGCGCTCGAGATGATCGCCGACCGCGTGCTCGAGGCGCGGGACGCGACGTGGCAGGACACGACGGAGCAGGGCGAGCCGCGCGAATCGGACGATGGGGATCGCGCACCTCGGCGGCGCGACGCTCGACAACGAGGAGAACTACCTCATCAAGAAGCTGTACACGGCGCTCGGCATCGTCCAGGTCGAGAACCAGGCGCGCATATGACACAGCTCGACGGTGCCCGGTCTGGGCACCTCGTTCGGGCGCGGCGGCGCCACCGACTTCCAGCAGGACCTCATGAACTCGGACTGCATCGTGATCATGGGCTCGAACATGGCCGAGAACCACCCGGTCGGCTTCCAGTGGGTGATGGAGGCGAGGGAGCGCGGCGCCGAGGTGATCCACGTCGACCCGCGGTTCACGCGCACGAGCGCGGTGGCGACGAAGCACGTCGGCATCCGCGCCGGAAGCGACCTCGCGTTCCTCGGCGGGATCGTCAACTACGTCTTCGAGCACGAGCGCTGGTTCGACGAGTACGTCAAGCGCTACACGAACGCGCCCGTGATCCTCGGCGAGGAGTACGCCGACACCGAGGACCTCGACGGCGTCTTCTCGGGCTGGGATCCCGAGAAAGGGGAGTACGACACCTCGACGTGGCGCTACGAGGGAATGGAGATCAAGAAGGGCAAGCCGCCGAAGGGCGAGCAGGCGGGCCACGGCGGCGGCAGCACGATGCTCCAGGGCGGCGAGCCGCCGTCGGAGGACAAGACGCTGCAGCACCCGCGCTGCGTCTTCCAGGTCGTGAAGCGGCACTTCGCGCGCTACACGCCGGAGCTCGTCGCCGACGCCTGCGGCTGCTCGGTCGAGGACTTCCTCTACGTCGCGGAGGCGCTGTGCGCGAGCTCGGGGCGGGAGAAGACGAGCGTGTTCGCATACGCGGTCGCGTGGACGCAGCACACCGTCGGCGTGCAGACGATCCGCACTGCGGCGATCATCCAGCTCCTCCTCGGCAACATCGGACGCCCCGGCGGCGGGATCATCGCGCTGCGCGGGCATGCGTCGATCCAGGGGTCGACCGACATCCCGACGCTCTACAACACGCTGCCCGGCTACATCGACATGCCGCACGTCGAGGACGCCGTCGACATGGCGGAGTGGGTCGACCTGCACAAGGCGCAGGGCGGCTGGTGGAACAAGCTCGACGCATACCTCGTCTCGCTGCTCAAGGCGTGGTGGGGCACGCATGCGACGAAGGAGAACGCGTTCTGCTTCTCGTACCTGCCGCGCATCGACGACGACAACTCCGCCTACTGGACCGTGCAGCAGATGCTCGACGGGAAGGTGAAGGGATTCTTCGCGATCGGCGAGAACCCGGCGATCGGGTCCGCGAACGGGCGCGCCCAACGGCTCGCGCTGTCCAAGCTCGACTGGCTCGTCGTGCGCGATCTCGTCGAGATCGAGACCGCCTCCTTCTGGTACGACAGCCCCGAGGTCGAGTCGGGTGAGCTCTCGCCGGAGCAGATCGGCACCGAGGTGTTCTTCCTCCCGGCGGCGAGCCACGTCGAGAAGGACGGCTCGTTCACGAACACACAGCGCCTGCTGCAGTGGCACGCCAAGGCGGTCGAGCCGCAGGAGGACTGCCGCTCGGACCTCTGGTTCTACTACCACCTCGGACGCAGGATCCGCGAGAAGCTGAAGGGCTCCGAACGCGAGCGCGACCGGCCGGTGCTCGAGCTGACGTGGGAGTACGCGACGACCGGCGAGACGAGGAGCCGAGCGCCGAGTCGGTGCTGGCCGAGATCAACGGCTTCGACGACCAGGGGCAGGCGCTCGCGGGCTACAAGCTCCTGAAGGCCGACGGCTCGACGAGCAGCGGCTGCTGGATCTACTGCGGCGTCTTCGCCGACGCGCAGAACATGGCGGCGCGGAGAAAGCCGCACTGGGAGCAGAGCTACAGCGCGCCCGAATGGGGGTGGGCGTGGCCGGCGAACCGGCGCCTCCTCTACAACCGTGCGTCCGCGGACCCCGACGGGAAGCCGTGGTCGGAGCGGAAGAAGCTCGTCTGGTGGGACGAGGAGCAGCGGAAGTGGACCGGCCTCGACACGCCCGACTTCGACGAGGAGAAGCCGCCGTCCTACCGCCCGCCCGAGGGCGCCGAGGGCCCGGACGCCATCCGCGGCGACCACCCGTTCATCATGCAGGGCGACGGGCTCGGCTGGATCTTCGCGCCGCAGGGCCTCGAGGACGGCCCGCTGCCCACGCACTACGAGCCGCACGAGTCGCCGTTCGACAACCCGCTCTACGCGCAGCGCGCGAACCCGCGGCGCCAGCAGCAACGACCGGCCCGAGGACCCGTACAACCCGCCGAAGTCGGAGCGGTTCCCGTACGTCGCGACCACCTACCGCCTGACCGAGCACCACACGGCCGGCGGGATGTCCCGCTGGCTGCCGTACCTCTCGGAGCTGCAGCCGCAGATGTTCGTCGAGGTGCATCCCGAGCTCGCGGAGGAGCGCGGGCTCGAGCACGGCGGCTGGGCAACGGTCGTCACGTCTCGCAACGCGATCGAGGCGCGCGTGCTCGTGACCGAGCGAATGCGCCCCGTCACCGTCCAGGGCCGGCGCACGCACCAGGTCGGGCTGCCGTACCACTGGGGCCAGCGCGGGGTCGTCACGGGCGACGCGGCGAACGACCTCCTGCACATGGCGCTCGACCCGAACGTGCACATCCAGGAGGCGAAGGGCTTCACGTGCGACATCCGGCCGGGGCGCCGGCCGCGCGGCCGGAGGCTGCGCGACTTCATGGCGGAGGTGAGGTCGTCGTGAGCGGCTACGGCACCGAGGCGAGGCCGCGGATGGGGTTCTTCACCGACACGACGGTCTGCATCGGCTGCAAGGCCTGCGAGGTCGCGTGCAAGGAGTGGAACCTCGTGCCCGCGGACGGCTACGACTGGCTCGGGCACAGCTACGACAACACCGGCGGGCTCGGTGCGAACACGTGGCGTCACGTCGCCTTCGTCGAGCAGGACAAGCCGCTGAGGCTCGACGCGGGCGACTTCGCGACCGCGGATGCGGAGCCCGAGCCGCTGCGCTGGCTGATGGAGTCGGACGTCTGCAAGCACTGCACCCACGCGGGCTGCCTCGACGTCTGCCCGACGGGCGCGCTCTTCCGCACGGAGTTCGGCACGGTCGTCGTGCAGGAGGACGTCTGCAACGGCTGCGGCTACTGCGTGCCGGCGTGCCCGTTCGGCGTGCTCGACAAGCGGCACCTGCCGCGCCGCCCGGAGGACGCGCCGCTCTCGCTGCCGTTGCTCGGCAAGCAGGAGGACGGGCGCGTCTGGAAGTGCACGCTCTGCTACGACCGGCTGAAGGGCGGTCACGAGCCCGCCTGCGCGAAGGCCTGCCCGACCGACTCGATCCAGTTCGGCGAGCTCGACGAGCTGCGCGAGCGCGCGGAGCAGCGGCTCGCAAAGCTCGAGGCGGAGAGGTGGAACGGCCCGCGCCTCTACGGGCACGACCCCGACGACGGCGTCGGAGGCTTCGGCGCGTTCTTCCTGCTGCTCGACGAGCCGGAGGTCTACGGGCTGCCGCCCGACCCCGTCGTGCCGACGAAGCACCTGCCGAGACTGTGGAAGCAGACCGCGCTCGCTGCGGCGGCGCTCGTCGTCGGGATGCTGCTCGGAGGCGTCGAGTGACCGCAGACTCGTACTACGGGCGCCCGATCGTCAAGGAGCCGGTCTGGCAGCCGGAGATCCCGTTCTACCTCTTCACGGGCGGGATCGCGGGCGCATCGAGCGTCCTGCACGCGGTCGCGCGCCTCCACGGAAACGAGCGGCTCGCGCGGTCGGCGCTCTACATCGGCGCTGCCGCCGACGCAGTCTCGCCGCTGCTCCTGATCTCCGACCTCGGCCGCCCGGAGCGCTTTCTGAACATGCTGCGCGTCTTCAAGGTGAGCTCGCCGATGAGCGTCGGGAGCTGGGTGCTCGCGGTCTCGGGCGGCTCGTCGAACACCGCCGCACTGCTCGAGCTGACGGGGCGTCTGCCGCGGTTGAAGGTGCTCGCCGAAGCGGTGTCGTTCGCGAGCGGCCCGCCGCTCGCCACCTACACGGGCGCGCTGCTCGCCAACACGGCGATCCCGGTGTGGAGCGAGGGGCGGGACCACCTCCCGTGGCTCTTCGGCGCGAGCGCTGCTGCAAGCGCGGGGGCTGCGGTCACGCTCGCCACGCCGGTCGATCTGGCCGGGCCGGCGCGTCGCGCCGCGATCGGCGGCGTCGTCGCCGAGCTCGGACTGATGAAGGCGATGGAGCGCCGCCTCGGCTTCGTCGGCGAGGTGTACACGCAGGGCGAGGCAGGCCGCTACGCGCGCATCACGAAGGCCTGCACGGTCGCCGGCGCGGCGCTGCTCGCGGCGGGCGGCAGGCGCAGCCGCGCGGCCGCAGTGGCCGGCGGCACGCTCGTCCTCGCCGGCGAGCTTGCGCTGCGCTGGTCCGTGTTCAAGGCGGGCTTCCAGTCCGCACGCGACCCGCTCTACACGGTGCTCCCGCAGAAGGAGCGCAAGCGGCGCCGCGAAGCGGCCTCCTAGAGCTCTCTCGTCTCCAGCTTCTCTTCGCCGTCGCGCGTCACCCGGTACGCCGCTGCGCCCGGCCGGCACGTGACGATCTCGGCGATCTCCGTCCCCACGTAGTGGATGCCGACGCCGTCGTCTGCAGCCACGCCTTCCGGGAAGCCGCCGTCGATCAGCTCGCGGTAGCGCGGCCGACGGCGTTCCTCGCCGTCGTAGTGCGGGCAGGCGCTGCCCGGGACGAAGCCGAGGCAGTCCATGCCGCCGAGCTGCGGGCCGAACGAGTCGGTGACGCCGGCCTCGAACCAGCAGATCATCCCGGCGCTCGCCCCCCAGAGGACGACGCCGCTCTCCCACGCCTCGCGGAGCAGCGCGTCGATCCCGTGCACGCGCCAGATCGCGAGCATGTTCGCGGTGTTGCCACCGTTCACGCAGATCGCGTCCTGCCCGAGGATCAGCTCGCGCAGGTTCTCGGGCGGCCACGGGAACGTGCGCAGGTGCGCGGGCTCGACCATGCTCCCGAAGCGCTCGTAGAACCCGACGATCCCTTCCGGATCGTCGCCGATCGCGGTCGGCACGTACAGCATGCGCGGCCGCTCCTTGCCGGTGAGGCCGGCCACGTACTCGTAGAGCCGCTGCGACTGCTCAGGCGTATCGCCGCCGCCGCCCAGACCGACGATGTGCCGCTCCCCCATCGGGCGTGAGTTTACGAGTCCGCGGCGTCGGTACGCCGACCCCATGGAGATCGGCTACTGGCTCTCCTCGGAGGAGCAATCGCCGCGCGACCTCGTCGAGAACGCGAGGCGCGCGGAGGAGGCGGGCTTCGGCCACGTGCTGATCTCCGACCACATCCATCCGTGGGTCGACGCGCAGGGCCACAGCCCGTTCGTGTGGGGCGTGATCGGCGCGATCGCCGAGGCGACGCAGCGGATCCAGCTCGGCACGGCGGTCACGTGCCCGCTGATCCGGATCCACCCGGCGATCGTCGCGCATGCTGCGGCGACTGCGCAGTCGCTGATGGACGGCCGCTTCTTCCTCGGCGTCGGCACCGGCGAGAACCTGAACGAGCACGTGCTCGGCGACCGCTGGCCGCGCGCGGACGAGCGGCTCGAGATGCTCGACGAGGCGGTCGACGTGATTCGCGCGCTGCTCGGCGGCGAGTACGAGACGTACCGCGGCAAGCACTACACGGTCGAGCAGGCGAAGCTCTACGACGCGCCGAAGGAGCCGCCGCCGATCATCGTCGCGGCGAAGGCGGAGCACGCGGCCAGGCTCGCGGCCGCGAAGGGCGACGGCACGATGAACACGTCACCCGACGCCGATCTCGTGAAGCTCTTCAAGGACGCCGGCGGCACGGGGCCGATCCACGGCAAGGTCGCGGGAGCGTTCGCGCCGAGCGAGGACGAGGCGCGGAAGATCGCGAAGGAGCGGCAGCCGAACACCGCGCTCGGCGGCGACCTGTCGACGGAGCTCGCGCTGCCGCGGGACTTCGAGGCGGCCGCCGAGCTCGTGCGGGACGAGGATCTCGACGGGTCGCTCGTCTTCGGCGACGACCCGGGCGAGTGGCGCGAGAAGATCGCTGAGTTCGAAGAGGCCGGCTTCACGCACGTGGCGCTGCACAACGTCGGCGAGGATCAGAAGGGATTCATCGAGTTCGCCGCGCAGTTCGTGTGAGCGGGCGTACCAAAGCCCGCAGCGGCGCCGCGGCCGTGTCTGGTTGAATCGAGGGCGTGGCCGCGTCCTCGAAGCTCACCGTCGGCGATCGTTCCTACGAGATCTACCGGCTGGACGGGCTGCAGGCGTCGTACGACATCGCCCGCCTGCCGTACACGCTGCGCATCCTGCTCGAGAACGTGCTGCGAAACGGCGACGACGCGGACGTCGACGCCGTCGCGCGCTGGGACGCGAAAGCCAACCCGTCGAACGAGATCTCGTTCGCGCCCTCGCGCGTCCTGCTGCAGGACCTGACCGGCGTGCCCGCCGTCGTCGACCTCGCGGCGATGCGCAACGCGATGGCCGATCTCGGCGGCGAACCGGGGAAGATCAACCCGCTGATCCCGGCGGAGCTCGTGATCGACCACTCGGTGCAGGTCGACGCGTTCGCGTCTCGGATGGCGTTCGGGCACAACGTCGAGCTCGAGTTCCGGCGCAACCACGAGCGCTATCTCTTCCTGCGCTGGGGTCAGAACGCGCTGCGCGACTTCAAGGTCGTGCCGCCGGGGACCGGGATCTGCCACCAGGTGAACCTCGAGTACCTCGCGCGCGTCGTCGAGGACCGCGACGGCGTCGCGTTCCCCGACACGCTCGTCGGCACCGACTCGCACACGACGATGATCAACGGCCTCGGCGTGCTCGGCTGGGGCGTCGGCGGGATCGAGGCGGAAGCCGCGATGCTCGGCCAGCCGCTCTCGATGCTCGTGCCGCAGGTCGTCGGCTTCAAGCTGACGGGCTCGCTGCCGGAGGGCGCGACCGCGACCGACCTCGTTCTCACGGTGACGGAGACGCTGCGCAAGACGGGCGTCGTCGGCAAGTTCGTCGAGTACTTCGGCGAGGGCGTGTCGGCGCCTGCCGCTCGCCGACCGCGCGACGCTCGGGAACATGTCGCCCGAGTACGGCGCGACGTGCGGCTTCTTCCCCGTCGACCAGATCACGCTCGAGTACCTGCGGCTGACCGGCCGCCCGCCCGAGCGGATCGCGCTCGTGGAGGCGTACTGCAAGGAGAACCTGCTCTGGCACGACGCGTCGGAGCCGGCGACGTACTCGCAGATCGTCGAGCTCGACCTCGGCGACGTCGAGCCGTCGCTCGCAGGCCCGCGCCGGCCGCAGGACCGCGTGCCGCTCGCGCGCGCCAAGGAGGCGTTCCTCGAGTCGCTCGGCTCGTTCGGCGTCGACTACCAGAACGGCACGCACGACCGGGCGGTCGCCGACACGTTCCCGGCCTCCGACCCGACGACGGAGCAGCAGCCCGGCGGAGAGCCCGAGCCGGTCGGCGACCCGTCGCCGGTCGCGGTCGCCGAGGCGCCGGGGCACCGGCGCGTCGCGGTCGCGGGCGACCGACTACGAGCTCGACCACGGGTCGGTCGTGATCGCCGCGATCACGTCGTGCACGAACACCTCGAACCCGCAGGTGATGGTGGCCGCCGGGCTGCTCGCGCGGAACGCGCTCGAGCGCGGGCTGGAGCGGAAGCCGTGGGTGAAGTCGTCGCTCGCGCCCGGGTCGAAGGTCGTGACGCGCTACTACGAGCAGGCAGGGCTGCAGGAGCATCTCGACGAGCTCGGGTTCAACACGGTCGGCTACGGCTGCACCACGTGCATCGGCAACTCCGGGCCGCTCGCCGACGAGATCTCCGCGGCGGTCAACGAGGGCGACCTCGTCGTCTGCTCGGTGCTGTCCGGCAACCGCAACTTCGAGGCGCGCATCCATCCCGAGGTGAAGGCGAACTACCTCGCGTCGCCGCCGCTCGTCGTCGCGTACTCGCTCGTCCGGCCGCATGGACATCGACTGGGAGAGCGAGCCGGTCGGCGACGGGACCGACGGCCCGGTCTTCCTGCGCGACATCTGGCCGAGCGCGAAGGAGGTCAGCGACACGATCGCGTCGTCGGTGCGCGCGGAGCAGTTCGCGGAGACGTACGCCGACGTGTTCACGGGCGACGAGACGTGGCGCGCGCTCGAGGTTCCGGAGGGCGAGCTGTTCGACTGGTCGCCGGAGTCGACGTACGTGCGGCATCCGCCCTACTTCGAGGGGATGTCGCGCGAGCCCGGCACCGTGCCGGACATCGAGGGCGCGCGCGTGCTCGTCTGGCTCGGCGACTCGGTGACGACCGACCACATCTCGCCCGCCGGCTCGATCCGCCCGGACTCGCCGGCCGGCAAGTATCTCGTCGAGCACGGCGTCGAGCGCAAGGACTTCAACTCGTACGGCGCGCGCCGCGGCAATCACGAGGTGATGGTCCGCGGCACGTTCGCGAACGTCCGGCTGCGCAACAAGCTCGTGCCCGGCTCGGAGGGCACGTGGACGGTGCACGTGCCGAGCGGCGAGGAGATGACGATCTACGACGCGTCGCAGCGCTACCTCGCGGACGACACGCCGACGATCGTGATCGCCGGCAAGGAATACGGCTCGGGCTCGTCGCGCGACTGGGCGGCGAAGGGGCCGAACCTGCTCGGCGTGCGCGCGGTGATCGCCGAGTCGTACGAGCGTATCCATCGCTCGAACCTGCTCATGATGGGCGTCCTTCCGCTGCAGTTCCTCGACGGCGACACGCCGGACACGCTCGGTCTCACCGGGCGCGAGACGTACTCGATCACCGGCGTCGAGAACGGCGAGGCCGACGAGGTGACGGTGCGCGCCGACGACAAGGAGTTCCGCGCGCGCGTCCGCCTCGACACGCCGCGCGAGCGCGACTACCTGCGCCACGGCGGCATCCTCCCGTACGTCCTGCGGCGCCTGCTGGCGGCGTAGGCGCAGCGTCAGTCGAGGTCGTGGCGCATCAGCCACGTCGCGCCCGTCGCGAGCGCGATCGTCCCGAGCACCCACAGCGCCGAACAGATCAGGATCGTGAGCAGCCAGAAAGTCATGCCCGCACCCTCGCCGCGCGAGCGGGTGCCGCCATCCGGGGATTCCCGCAACGGGATCGTGGCGGGCTACGGGTCGTACGTGGTCTGACCACGTCCCTCGTCCGCTCCGGACAGGTCGCCGGCCTGGAGGACCCGACAACTACGCCATCCGACACACTTTCGTACAACTTGGTCTGACCACCAAAGGTGTCTGAGCTAGACGTGCCCGATCTGCCGCGCTTGATCGTCGTGACGGGACCGCCCGGGGCCGGGAAGTCGACGATCGCGGCGGCGCTGCGCGACCGGCTCGGGTTGCCGCTGATCGCGAAGGACGCGCTCAAGGAGACGCTCGGCGACGCGCTCGACGTGCGCGGGGGCGACCGGGAGGCTTCGCGGCGGCTCGGCGTCGCGACCTTCGAGGTGCAGTTCGCGGTGGTGCGGGAGCTCCTCGCGTGCGGCGTCTCGCTCGTCGTCGAGGGGAACTTCGCCGTCGAGTGGGCGCCGCGGCGGTTCGGCGGCCTCCCGCCCGCGCGGATCGCGCAGGTCTTCGTGACGGCGGCACCGGAGACGCTGCGCGAGCGCTTGCTCACGCGCGACACACACCGCCACCCGGTCCACTACGACCGCGAAGCGGCCGACGAGATCGCCGCACGCGCGACCGCCGGCGAATGGCGGCCGCTGCCGCTCGACGGTGAGCTCGTGGAGATCGACACGACCGCGTGGCCCGACCTGGACGAGGTGTTGGCGACGGTCTGAGGGGTAACCCGAGCGCGGGAATGACTCGCGCAGCCTTGCTCGCGCCCCCGCTCGTCCTCGTGCTGGCGGGCTGCGGTGGCAACCAGAACACGATCGCGCCGGCCGGGCACGACGAGCGCGCGATCACGCAGCTCTTCTGGGTGATGTTCGGCGTCGCGTGCGTCGGCTTCGGCGTCATCGTCACGCTGCTCTTCCTCGGCTGGTGCGCGGCGCAACCGGCCGAGCCTGCCGGGCGGCGGCGGCGAGCGCGCCGCGACCGGCGTCGTGATCGGCCTCGGCGTCGCGCTGCCGATCGTCCTGCTCGTCGCGCTCTTCGTCTGGTCGGACGTCTTCGTCATCCGCTCGACCGCCGCGCCGACGCCAGGCTCGACGCCGGTGACGGTCCACGTGATCGGCCACCAGTGGTGGTGGGAGGTGCGCTACACGGGCACGCGCGCGGTCACCGCGAACGAGATCCACATCCCGGTGCGCACGCGCGTCGACGTCGTCGTGCACGACCGCGACGTGATCCACAGCTTCTGGGTGCCGGAGCTGAACCGGAAGGTCGACATGATCCCCGGGCGCCGCGAACCGACGTGCTGCTCGACGCCGACCGAGCCCGGGCGTCTACCGCGGGCAGTGCGCCGAGTTCTGCGGCCTGCAGCACGCGCACATGGCCGTCGAGGTCGTCGCCGAGCCGCCGGCGCGCGTTCCGACGCGTGGCTCGCGCGCAACGCGCAGCCGGCGCGCCGGCGACCGCGCAGCAGCGCGGCCGCGGCGTCTTCCTCGCGAGGCTGCGCCGGCTGCCACCCGATCCGCGGCACGCGCGGCGCACGGCGACGTCGGGCCCGACCTGACGCACGTCGCGTCGCGGCGCGACGCTCGCCGCGCGCACGCTCCCGAACACGCCCGCCAACCTGCGCGAGCTGGATGCGCGACCCGCAGCACGTGAAGCCGGGCAACCGGATGCCGCGACCTGCAGCTCGAGCGACGCGCGAGCTGCGACGCGCTCGTCGCCTACCTGGAGTCGCTGCGCTGATGGCCGTCGTCGCGCCGTCGCCGAACGCAGCGCGCATCGAGCGCCTCGAGCGCGATCTGGGCGGCAGCGGCCCGGCCTGCTCGGCTGGCTGACGACCGTCGACCACAAGCGGATCGGCCTCCTCTACTTCTTCACGACGCTCGTCGTTCTTCGCGCGCGGGCGGCGTCGAGGCGCTGCTGATGCGCACGCAGCTCGCGCGGCCGAACGAGCGCCGTCGTCGGCCCGGAGACCTTCGACGAGCTGATGACGATGCACGGCGTGACGATGATCTTCTTCTTCATCATCCCGATGCACGACGGGCGCGTTCGGGAACTACCTCGTGCCGCTGATGATCGGCGCGCGCGACATGGCGTTCCCGCGCCTGAACGCGCTCAGCTACTGGCTCTTCCTCGGCGCCGGGCTGCTTCATCTACGTCGGGCTTCTTCATCGGCCAGGCGCCGAACGCCGGCTGGTTCGACTACGTGCCGCTCGCGCTGCAGCCGGTACGACCGCGGGCTGAACGTCGACTTCTACGCGCTCGGGCTGATCTTCAACGGCATCGCGTCGACGGTCGGCGCGATCAACCTCATCGTGACGATCTTCAAGCTGCGCGCGCCGGGCATGTCGTTGAACCGGATGCCGCTCTTCTGCTTCGCGATGCTCGCCGCGTCGCTCTCGCTCGATCTTCGCGCTGCCGGCGCTGACGGTCGACCTGCGTCTTCCTCGAGCTCCAGCGCAAGCTCGGCTTCCACTTCTTCGACGTCGGCGCACGGCGGCGACCCGCTGCTCTGGCAGCACCTGTTCTGGATCTTCGGCCACCCCGAGGTCTACATCATCGTCCTGCCCGCGTTCGGGATCGCGACGTCGATCATCCCGACGTTCGCGCGCCGGCAAGATGGTCGCGTTCCCGCTCGTCGCGATGGCCGAGCTGCTCGTCGCGTTCATCGGCTTCGGCGTCTGGGCGCACCACATGTTCGCGACCGGGCTCACGACGACGACGCTCGTCTTCTTCGCCGCCGCCTCGATGATGGTCGTGATCCCGTCGACGATCCAGATCTTCGCGTGGCTGATGACGGTGAACGATCGGGACGCCGGAGTTCAGCGCGCCGCTGCTGTTCATCGGCGGCTTCATCGTCTTCTTCGTGCTCGGCGGGCTGACGCGGGATCATGTTCGCCGCGATCCCGTTCGACCAGGCGACGACCGACACGTACTTCGTCGTCGCGCACTTCCACTTCATCATCTTCGGCGCGGCCGTCTTCCCGCTGCTCGGCGGGCATCTACTACTGGTTCCCGAAGGTCACCGGCCGGATGTACCACGAGCGGCTCGCGCAGGCGTCGCTTCTGGCTCACGTTCGCCGGGACGACGCTGACGTTCTTCCCGATGCACATCGTCGGCCTGCTCGGGATGACGCGGCGCGTCTACACCTACGACGCCGGGCTCGGCTGGGACGCCTACAACCTGATCGAGACGATCGGCGCGCTTCGTGCTCGCGGCCGGGCTGCTGCTGATCGCGTGCAACCTCGTCTGGAGCGCCGGCGCGGCGCGCCCGCCGGGCCGCGACCCGTTCCACGGCGGCACGCTCGAGTGGACGACGACCTCGCCGCCGCCGCACTACAACTTCGCCGTCATCCCGACGGTCACGAGCCCGTATCCGAACTGGGACGAGCCGGACCGCGAGGAGGACCTGCGCAAGCTCGACGCGCGGCGAGCTCGTGCTCGACCAGGGCCACGAGACGCCGGCGTCGACCGTGCAGCGACGCGCTGGCTCGAGCGAGGTGCTGGAGATGCCGGCCGAGTCGCCGTGGCCGATCGTCGCTCGCGGCGCTCGTGACGGTCGCGTTCGTCGCTGCTGCTGACGCAGCACTACGCGATCGCGGGCGCGTTCTTCGTGCTGGCCGTGCTCGCGCTCGGCGGCCTGGCACTGCGCACGAGCCGGAGGAGGCGACGTGATGACGCACCGTGACCCTGCCCGTGCGCCATGCGCACGCCGAACGGCTGGTGGGGCATGGTGGTCTTCGTCGCGACCGAGGCGACGCTCTTCGGGACGCTCGTCGGCACGTACGTCTACCTGCGCTTCCAGAACGCGCACTGGCCGCCGCCGAGCAACTACCGCAGCCGCCGGTCGCTGACGCCGCTCGCTGCTGACCGCCGCCCTCGTCGCGACGAGCGTCCCGATGCAGCTCGCGTCGCGCTCGGCGCGCGAGGGTCGGCGCGTCCGCGCGTGGTGGGCGCTCGTCGTCGCGCTCGCGGTGCAGGTCGGCTACCTCGTCGTGGCAGGTGCACGACTACGTCGCACGACGATCGACGTCTACCCGCCGCAGGGAGTGCCTACGCATCGATCTACTTCACCTCCTCGGCGCCGACCACGCGCACGTCGCTCGTCGGCGTCCTGCTCGACGCCTGGTTCGTGCTGCGCATCTCGCACGCGGCTGACGCGCTACCGCGCTCGTCGGCGCTGCAGGCGACGGCGTTCTACTGGCACGCCGTCAACATGCTCACCGATCGTCGTCCTCGCCGTCCAGCTCTCGCCGCACGCTGTGAGCGCGCACGCGTCTCGAGCTCCTGCAGTGGTTCGGCCTCTTCGGCGGCGCCGCTCGCGTGGACGGCCGCAGCACGTCGCGGGCTACGGCATCAGCGACGCCGCCTGCAGCGTCGCCGGCCGCCAGTGGGGCCTCGACGCCGCCACGTTGCAGGTCGTCGCTCGGCGTCGCGGCCGGCTCGGTCGTGATCGCAGCGCGAGGCGGCCGCCTTGATCGCGTACCGCGCGACGAACGCGTCCCTACGACGCGCCGCCGCCCGACCGGGCGCATCCACTTCTTCGCGCAGGCTGCGCTCGCTCGGGAACGTGCTCTTCCTCGTGATCGTCGTGCTCGATGCGGCCGGCAGCGTCTACCACCTCGCCGTGCCGTCAGTCATGAAGCGCCTCGCGATCGTCCTGCTCGCTGCTCGCTGCTCCGGCCGCACAGGCGGCGCCGCCGAACGCCGGCGTGGTCACCGGCGCTCGCGCAGGGCGAGGCGCTCTTCGCCGCGAACTGCGCGCGCTGCCACGGGCCGCGCGGCGAGGGCACTGCGCGACCAGCGGGCCGTCGCTGCGACGACGCCGGCGCGCTCGCCGCCGACTTCTACCTGCGCACCGGCTACATGCCGCTCGACGATCCGCACGACGCAGCCGCGGCGCCGCGCGTGCTCTTCTCGCGAGCGCGAGCTGCGTGCGCTCGTCGCGTACGTCGCCTCGCTCGGGCACGGCCCGCCGATCCCGACGCCGCAGCCGGAGCCGCGGCGAGCGTCGCCGACGGGCATGCGAGCTCTTCACGCGACCACTGCGCCGGCTGCCACCAGATCGTCGGCCGAGGGCGGGTACGTGACCGGCGCGCGCGTGCCGCCGCTCGACGAGGCGACGCCGACGCAGATCGCCGAGGCGGTGCGCATCGGGCCCGTACCTGATGCCGCGCTTCTCGCACGAAGGCGATCACCGACCGGCGCAGCTCGACTCGATCGTCGCGCTACGTCGCAGTACGCGAAGCACCCCGACGACCGCGGCGGCTGGGCGCATCGGGCATCTCGGCCCGTGCCGGAGGGGATGGTCGCGTGGCTGCTCGCGGCGAGCCGTGCTCGTCGCGATCTGCCTCGTGATCGGAAGGCGGTCGCGCGCGTGAGCCGCGTCAAGGACGCTGGCTCGTCGCGGCGTCGTCCTGCTGCTCGGCAGGCGCCGGACGTCCGGGACGCCGCCGGCGCCGAGCGACCGCATCGTGCCCGTCGGCGCGCCCGACCGCCGCGCCGAGAACCTCGTGCTCGTGCTGCTTCGGGCTCGCGACGCTCTGCGGCGTCGGCGTTCGTCGTGCGTCTACGCGCTCGACCGAGTCGGCCACCGGACGCAGTGGCTCGGCCTCGCGCTCGGCGCTCGCGTTCGCGCTGCTCGCCGCCGCGCTGCGTCGTGATCGCGCAGCGCCTCGTCGTCACCGAGGAGCTCGACGAGCCGTACCCCGAGCCGCAGCATCCCGCCGAGCAGGACGAGATCGAGCAGATCGTCGAGGAGAGCGGCAGCCGCTTCACGCGCAGGCGGCTGGTCACGCTCGCCGGCGCGCGGCGCGCTCGGCGACACTCGGGCTCGCGCTGCTGACGCCCGCGCGCTCGCTCGGCCCGGTGCTCGACAGCTCGACCAGCTCGCGCGCACGCCCGTGGCGGCGCGGCCGGCGGCTCGTCGACGAGGACGGGCGGCCGCTCGCGGCGCGCGACATCGAGCAGGAGTCGTTCTACACCGCGTACCCCGAGGGCGCGCGACCGCGAGCAGCTCGGCGCGCCGCTCGTCGTCGTCCGCCTGCCGCCGAGCTCGACCTGCCCGCCGACCGCAGGGCTGGGCGCCGGGGGCATCGTCGCCTACTCGAAGATCTGCACGCACGCGGGCTGCGCGATCGCGCTCTACCGCAAGCCGACCTTCCCCGACACGCAGCCGAAGCCGGCGCTCGTCTGCCCGTGCCACTACTCGACGTTCGACCCGGCGGACGGCGGCAAGGTGCTCTTCGGGCCGGCCGGGCGGCCGCTGCCGCAGCTGCCGCTCGATCGTCGACGGCGACGGCGACCTGCGCGCCGCCGGCAACTTCACCGGCCCGGTCGGCCCGTCCTGGTGGGGCGTGCGCCGAGTCGGAGGCGCGCACGTGATCCGCGGCGCTCGTCCGCTTCGTCGACGAGCGCACCGGCGGCGCGCCGTTCCTGCGCAAGGCGCTGCGCTACGTCTTCCCCGACCACTGGTCGTTCCTGCTCGGCGAGGTCGCGCTCTACTGCTTCGTCGTGCTCGTCGCGACCGGCATCTACCTGACGCTCTTCTTCGACCGACTCGCGCGCGCAGATCGTCTACCACGGCTCGTACGCGCCGCTGCGCGGCGACGACGATGAGCCGCGCGTACGAGTCGGTCGCTCGCATCTCTCGCTCGACGTCAAGGCCGGGCTGCTGATCCGGCAGACGCACCACTGGGCGGCGAACGTCTTCGTCGCCGCGATCGTGCTGCACCTGCTGCGCGTCTTCTTCACCGGCGCGTTCCGCAAGCCGCGCGAGCTCACGTACCTGCATCGGCCTGACGATGCTCGCTCATCGCGCTGCTCGAGGGCTACCTCGGCTACTCGCTCGTCGACGACCTGCTCTCGGGGATGGGGCTCGCGATCGGCTACTGCGGTCGCGCTGTCGATCCCGTTCGTCGGCGCCGAACCTCGCGCTGCTCGTCTGGGGCGGGCCGTTCCCCGGCTCCGACGGTCTTCTGGCCGCGGATGTACATCGCGCACGTGCTGCATCCTCCCGGTCGCTGATCGGCGACGCTGCTCGCGCTGCACCTCGCTGCTCGTCGCGTCGCGCCACCACACGCAGTTCCGCGAGTCCGCCGCGGACGACCGAGCGGCACGTCGTCGGGCGTGCCGACGTTCCCCGGCGCAGGCGCCGCGCTCGCTCGGGCTTGATGTTCGCCGTCGTCGGCGTGCTCTTCCTGCTCGGCGGCCTCGTGCAGATCAACCCGATCTGGCTGTGGGGCCCGTACCACGTCGGCGACGCGACGAACGGCGCGCAGCCCGACTGGTACCTCGGCTGGCTGATCGGCGCGCTGCGGCTCGTGCCCGGCTTCGACGTCACGATCGGCGAGCTACACGCTCGTGCCGAACCCGTTCTGGGGCGGCGTGCTCTTCCCGCTCGTCGTGTTCGTGGTGCTCTGCCTGTGGCCGTGCGCTCGAACGCCGCGTCGACCGGCGACGACGCGCTTCCACAACCTGCTCGACCGGCCGCGCGACAACCCGCGGCGCACGGCGCTCGGCGCCGCGTTCCTCACGTGGGTCTTCCTCGTCTTCCTCGCCGGCTCGGCCGACCGGGTCGACGTGTCTGCTCGGGCATCAGCTACACGGCGCAGATCTGGGTGTACCGCGTCGCTCGTCTGGGTGGTGCCGGTCGCCGTCTACTTCATGGTGCGCCGCGTCTGCAGCGAGCTCGTGACGTGGGAGCGCGTCCGGCCGCGGCCGCGCTAGATTTCGGGCGCACGCACCGGGGTGCCCGTCCGGGCTGAGATCACACCCGCCGAACCTGATCCGGATCATGCCGGCGAAGGGAGTTCAGTGACCGATTCCGACACGCCGTCCTGGGGCATCGAGCCAGTCCCCGACCGTCTGCGCCTGCTCGGCGTCGTCGACGGGCTGCTGCTCTGGGCGAACCTCTCCGTCTCGCTGCTCGTGATCGTCGCGGGCGCATTTCTCGTGCTGCCGCCCGACCAGTTCGGGCTCGGCCTCTCGCTGCCCGTCGCGCTCGCGGCGATCGTCGCCGCGGCGATCGTCGGCAACCTCCTGCTCGGGCTCGGCGGGCTGATCGGCGCCGACGCGCGTGTGCCCTCGATGGTGCTGATGCGCGCGCCGCTCGGCCGCCGCGGCTCTTACCTCCCGACGGCGCTCAACATCGTGCAGTGCCTCGGGTGGTCGGTCTTCGAGCTGATCATCATCGCGACCGGCGCGAGCGCGCTCTCCGAGCAGCTGTTCGGAGTCGGCGGCGTGCCCTTCTGGAAGATCCTCTTCGGCGTGCTGGCGACCGCGCTCGCGTTCCTCGGCCCGGTCGGGTTCGTGCGGAAGTACGTGCGCAAGTTCGCCGTCTGGGTCGTGATCGCGTCGCTGCTCTACCTGTCGTGGTGGTCGCTGCACGCCCGGCATCCCGTCGCGCTCTGGCACCGCCCCGGCTCGCACGCGTTCTGGCCGGGCTTCGACCTCGTGCTCGCGTCGGTGATCAGCTGGACGCCGCTCGTCGCCGACTACACGCGCTTCGCCCGTTCGCGGCGCGCCGGCTTCTGGGGCGCGGGACTCGGCTACTTCATCCCGACGATCCCGCTCTTCGCGCTCGGCGCGGTCGTCGCGATGTCGCGCAGCATCAGCGACGCGCCGGGTCTCCTGACGGCGATCGCGGCCGGAGGCTTCGCGAGCCTGCTCGCGCTGCTCGCACTCACGGTCGACGAGAGCGACGAGGCGTTCGCGAACGTGTACTCCGGCGCGGTCAGCCTGCAGAACCTGCTGCCGCGCGTGCCGCAGCGCCTGCTCGTCACCGCGGTCGCCGCGACGGCGACGGCCGGGGCGCTCGTGATCGACCTGCGCAACTACCAGCCGTTCCTCTACCTGCTCGGCTCCTTCTTCGTGCCGCTGTTCGCCGTGCTGCTCGCCGACTGGCTGCTCGCCGGACGGCACTACGGCAGCGAGCAGGTCTTTCTCGCGCCGGAGGTACGGGTCGAGATGCTCGTCGCCTGGCTCGCGGGCTTCTGCCTCTATCAGTGGCTCGCGCCCGTCGGGCCCGGCTGGTGGACCGACCTCGCCGAGCACGCTCATCCCCACGCGCTGCCGTGGGGCGGCGCGTCGCTCCCGAGCTTCGCCGCGGCGTTCATGCTCGCTGCGCTCGCACGCGTCCTCTCGAGGAGGCCCATACTGGCGAGCGCGTGATCGCGCTCTTCGGCAACCTCTCGCGTGACCTCCTGCCCGGGCAGCCGCCGCGCGCCGGCGGCGGGCCGTTCCACGGCGCCCGCGCCCTGCAGCGCGTGCACGTGCCCGCCCGGATCTTCGCCCGCGCTGCCGAGGCCGACCGCGCCGCGCTCCTGCCGTCCCTGATCAAGCTGGGCACGCCGACGCGGTTCGTGAGCGGCGAGTCGACGGCGACGTTCTCGTTCTCGTACAACGGCGACGTGCGGACCATGCACATCGAGGCGCTCGGCGACCAGTGGCGCCCGTCCGACATCCCGCAGCTTCCGTCGACGCGCTGGGTGCACGTAGCACCGCTCTCTCGTCACGAGTGGCCGACGGAGACGATCGCCACCCTCGCCCGTTCGCATCGGGTGCTCCTCGACGGGCAGGGCCTCGTGCGCGTGCCGAAGACGGGGCCGCTGGAGCTCGACGACGATTTCGATCGCGAGATCCTCCGTCATGTGTGGGTGCTGAAGCTCGCCGAGGAGGAGGCGGAGGTGGTCGGCGACCCTGCGTCGCTCGGCGTGCGCGAGGTGCTGCTCACGCAGGGCTCACGGGGCTCGACCGTCTACTACGGCGGCCGCTCCGAGTTCATCCCGGCGCACGGGCTGAAGGTCGATCCGACCGGCGCCGGCGACGCGTTCTCGACGGCGTACATCGTCGCGCGGAACGCCGGCTTCTCCCCGCCGGGAGCCGCCCGGCGCGCGACCGCCGTCGTCGCCTGGGTGCTCTCGCGGTGAACGCGGTCGTCGCCACCACGGCCGGGAGCTTCGCCGTCGACCTGGAGACCGGCGAGGTCGAGCCGTGGGACGGCGAGACCTCGGCGCCCGCGCAGCCCGCGCTCAACCTGCCACGCGTCGTCGCCGCCTCGTCGGCAGGCTCGACGCTCGTCGCCGTCGTCGACGCGAAGCCGCCGCTGCTCGTCTCCTACGACGCGGGCTCGACGTGGCGCGAGGCGGGTCGCGGGCTCCCGCCCGGCCGGGCGGTCGCGATCGCGGACGACGACCCCGACCTGCTCGTGTACGCCGCCCGGAACCGCCTGTACGTCTCGCGGAACGGCGGCGTCTTCTGGAGCGCGCTGCCGACCGAGCTGCCCGAGATCGAGCACGTCACCTTCTAGGCTCCTCGGCTGCTCAGAAGGTGAACTGTCCGCGCGCGACCGTACGGCCGAGCCGCCGACGAAGAGACGCTCGACCTGGTCGCCGCTTCCCACTGCCTCGGCGTAGAGCGTCGAGGGGCGTCGCAGCTCGGCGCCCTGCGAGATGCGGATCCGCTCGCCCCACTGGATGCGCCCGTGCCGTGCGAGGTGGACGGCGAGCGGGCCGGCGGCGGAGCCCGTCGCGGGGTCCTCGGCGACGCCGTGGTTCGGCGCGAACATCCGCGTCTTCCAGCCGTCGCCGTCGCGTGCAAAGCAGTTGGTGCCGTCCTGCGTCGCGCGTGCGAGCGCGGCGATGTCCGGCTGCAGCGCGGCCACCTCTTCCGGTGAGCCGAGCTCGACGTACACGTGCCCGGGGCCGAGGTCGTAGCGCTCGACCGGAAGCTCGGAGCCGGAGACGCCGAGCGCCTCGAAGATCGGCGCGGGATCGGCGACCGGCTCGTGCGTCGGGAGCGGCTGCTCCATGCGGCCGAAGACGATCCGCGGCCCCTCGCGCTCGAGCTCGACCGGCACCACTCCGGCGGCCGTCTCGAGCCGGATCACGATCTTCGAGAGCGGGCCGCCCAGGACGAAGGCCGAGCCGAGCACCGGGTGACCCGCGAACGGGAGCTCGAGGGCCGGCGTGAAGATCCGGATGCGCACGTCGGCGCCCTCGGTGGTCGGCGGGAGCACGAAGACGCTCTCCGAGAGGTTCATCTCGCGCGCGAGCGTCTGCATCGTCAGCGAGTCGAGATCGCGGGCGTCGGTGAAGACCGCCAGCTGGTTCCCGGCGAGCGGGACGTCGGTGAAGACGTCCGCCACGACGTAGCGGAAGCTCCGCACGAGCTCAAACTACAGACAGCCGTTGTGCGTCGGCCGACGGGTATCGGACAATCGCATTGCTCCATCCGCCACAAACCGAAGGAGGTCAGGTGGAAGCCGGCCACGCGCAAGACAAGGACACCCGCATGCTCCACGGGCTCGGCTACGCGCAGGAGCTCTCGCGCAAGATGAGCGGGTTCTCGAACTTCGCGATCTCGTTCACGATCATCTCGATCCTGTCGGGCACGCTGACGCTGTACGCGACGGGCCTCAACTACGGCGGGCCTATCGAGGAGGCATTCGGCTGGCCGCTCGTCTCCTTCTTCGTGCTCCTGGTCGGGCTCGGGATGGCGGAGATCGCTTCGAAGTATCCGACCGCAGGTGGGCTGTACTACTGGGCCTCGAAGATGGGCGGCCCGGCCTGGGGCTGGTTCACGGGGTGGTTCAACCTGATCGGGCAGATCGCGATCACCGCCGGCATCGACTACGGCGCCGCGATCTTCACCGATGCGCTCCTCAACCTCATGTGGCCGGGAACGTTCAACTCCTCGCCCCACGAGATCATCTACGTGTACGCGGTCATCCTGATGCTGCACGCGCTGATGAACATCTTCAGCGTCAGGCTCGTCGCGCTCCTGAACGACATCTCCGTCTGGTGGCACGTGCTGGGCGTGCTGATCATCGTCGGCTTCCTCGTCCTCAAGCCGGACAACCACCAGTCGGTCAACACGGTGTTCACGAAGACGATCAACAACAGCGGCTTCTCGCAGAGCTGGATGTGGTTCGTGTTGCTCCTTGGCCTCCTGCAGGCGCAGTACACCTACACGGGCTACGACGCGTCGGCGCACATGAGCGAGGAGACGAAGGGAGCGTCGAAGGCGGCGGCGCGCGGCGTCGTGATGTCGATCGTCGTCTCGGCGGTCTTCGGCTACATCCTCGCCCTCGCCGTCACGTTCGCGATCCAGAGCTTCGACAACACGACCGGCGCAGGGATCTTCGCGGTCAAGCAGGTGTTCGTCGACTCGCTCGGGACGTCGACGGCGAAGGTGGTGCTATTCATCACCGTCGGCGCGCAGTTCTTCTGCGGCATGTCGTCGATCACGTCGGCGTCGCGGATGATGTACGCGTTCTCGCGCGACCGCGCCGTTCCGGGGCACCAGCTCTGGCGGCGCCTGAACCGCGATCGCGTGCCGTACATGGCAGCGATCGCGATCGCGGTGCTCGCGTTCCTGTGCGCGTTCCCGGCGTTCTTCTCGAAGGACATCGGCGTCGGCGCGGGCTACGTCGCGTACGCCGCGGTGACGTCGATCGCGACGATCGGTCTCTACATCGCGTACGCGATCCCGATCTTCCTGCGGCTACGGCAGGGCGACGCGTGGGAGCCCGGCGAATGGACGCTCGGCAAGCACTACCGGTGGATCGGCACCGTCGCCTGCCTGTGGGTCGGCTTCATCGCGATCCTGTTCATCATGCCGGTCTCTCCGGCAGGGATCCCGTGGAACGACGACTTCACGTGGCTGTCGGTCAACTACGCGCCGATCGCTCTTCTGCGGAACGTTCGCGCTCGTCGGCGTCTGGTGGCTGCTCTCGGCGCGGCACTGGTTCAACGGGCCGATCGTGCAGGGCACGCCGGAGGAGCTCGCGCAGCGCGAGGCGCAGTTCGAGCGCGGCGCGACGCCCGGCACGTCGCCGTCGTCGGCGTAGGATCCGACTGCGAATGACGATCGGAGGGAGCCGGCGCGCGCCGGCTCCCTCCACGAAGGAGGACAAGACGCAGTGCTGACGCTGGACGAGCTTCGCGGCGACGCGACGGTCGACACGGTGGTGATGGCGTTCACCGACATGCAGGGGCGCCTGCTCGGCAAGCGCCTGCATCGCGACTTCTTCCTGGAGCAGGTCGCACACGGGCACGGCACCGAGGGCTGCAACTACCTGCTCGCCGTCGACATGGAGATGGATCCCGTGCCGGGGTACGAGATCGCGTCCTGGGAGCGCGGCTACGGCGACTTCGCGCTGGCGCCCGACCTCTCGACGTTGCGGCGGATCCCGTGGCTCGACGCGACCGCGATGGTGCAGTGCGACGTGGAGTGGGGGGACGGGTCCCCCGTGCGGCCGTCGCCGCGCCAGGTGCTGCGCGCGCAGATCGAGCGTGCGCGCGGGCACGGCTTCGAGGCGATGTTCGCGTCGGAGCTCGAGTTCTACTTGCTGCGCGAGACCTACGAGGAGGCGCACCGCAAGGGCTACACCGACCTCACGCCTTCGGTGCCGTACATCCTCGACTACCACATCCTCGCGACGAGCTACGACGAGCCGCTGATGCGGCAGATCCGCAACGGGATGCACGCGGCCGACATCTCGGTGGAGACGTCGAAGGGCGAGGCGTGGCCCGGCCAGCACGAGATCAACTTCCGCTACGCGGACGCGCTGCGCATGGCGGACAACCACGTCGTGTACAAGAACGGCGCCAAGGAGATCGCGCACCTGAACGGCTGCTCCATCACGTTCATGGCGAAGCCCGACGCGTCGTGGATCGGCTCGTCGTGCCACATCCACTCGTCGCTGTGGCGCGACGGCGAGAACGCGTTTGCCGGTGAGAGCGACGTCTTCCGCTCGTATCTCGCAGGCCAGATCGCGTGCGCGCGCGAGCTGGCGATCTTCTTCGCGCCGAACGTCAACTCGTACAAGCGCTACGCCGCCGGGTCGTGGGCGCCGACGACACTCGCGTGGGGGCGGGACAACCGCACCTGCGGGTTCCGCGTCGTCGGAACCGGCGCCGCGCTGCGGGCGGAGACGCGCATCCCCGGCGGCGACGTCAACCCGTATCTCGCGTTCGCAGCGCTGCTCGCGGCGGGGCTGCACGGGATCGAGAGCTCGCTCGAGCTCGGGCCGGCGCTGGAGGGGAACGCGTACGAGTCGGGTGCGGAGCGGTTCCCCTCCACGTTGCGCGATGCGATCGCCGCGCTCGAAGGCGGCACGATGGCGCGAGCGGCGTTCGGCGACGACGTCGTCGATCACTACTTGAACTACGCGCGCACGGAACAGGAGCTGTTCGACCGCGTGGTGACGGACTGGGAGCGTGAGAGGCTGTACGAGCGTGGCTAAGCCGGTCGTCGGCATCACGACGTATCTCACGAAGGCTGCCTTCGGCGTGTGGGATCTGGACGCGGCGCTCGTGCCGGCGGACTACGTGCGTGCGGTGACACGCGCCGGCGGCGTGCCGCTGCTCGTGCCGCCCGGCGCGGAGGCGCCCGAGACGCTCGACGCGGTCGACGGGCTGGTGTTCTCCGGCGGCTCGGATCTCGACCCGGACCTGTACGGCGAGCAGCCGCACGCGGAGACGGTCGGGGTCGTGCGGGAGCGCGACGACTTCGAGCTCGACCTGATGCGCGAGGCGCTCGCGCGCGACATGCCGATCCTCGCGATCTGCCGCGGCTCGCAGGTGCTGAACGTCGCACTCGGCGGCGACCTCGAGCAGCACGTACCGGACCGCGTCGGCACGGACGTCCACAAGGACACTCCAGGCGTCTTCGCCGAGCACGACGTGGAGGTGCTGGCCGAGACGCGGCTGTCGTCGATCCTCGGCGACCGCCACGACGTGAAGTCGCACCACCATCAGGGCTACGGCGAGCTCGGCTCGGGCCTGCGGGTTGCGGCGCGCGCCCCGGACGGCACGGTGGAAGCCCTCGAGGACCCGGCGCGCCGCTTCACCCTGGGCGTCCTGTGGCATCCCGAAGCGGGCGAGGACATGGCGCTCTTCGAGACGCTGGTGCGGGAAGCGGCCGAGTACCGCGCTTCGAAGTAGCTTCTTCGGACTGGGCTGGCTGAGACCAGTCCCTTCGCCAAACGTCGACACAAGAGTGTGACGTTTCTTCCACAGACGATGCGCGCCGCTGATGCCTCGGCCTACGGTCGACGGTATGCCGCGCCGGCCGCCCATCGACCCGACCGGGCTACTACCACGTCGGTCTCGCGCGGGATGCTACGGACAGCACCCTGTTCGCCTCCGACTTCCAGCACGAACGGTTCCTTCTGCATGTACGGGCGCGTCTCGCGGAAGTACGGCTGGGACACCTCGTCCTGGGCACTGGTCGAGAACCACCATCACCTCGTCGTTCGGCTCACGAACGGCGGGCTCTCCGAGGGGATGCGCGAGCTGCACGGCTGGCTTCTCGCGCTGGATCCATGCGATCTACGGCCAGACACGGCCACGGGACATCTTTTTCGCCACGCGTTCTTTGCGCGCGAGCTGAAGACGCGAGTCGCAGGTGCTCGTGGCATGTCGGCTACATCGACCTCAACCTCGTGTCACGTACCGCCGACCTCGGCGCCGAGACTCGCCAGAAGTGGTCGGGCGGTTCCGGGCGACGATCGGGCTTGAGCATCCGCGGCCGTTCCACACGCCCTCGGCGAGCTCCTCGAGATCATCGACCGCCGGCCCGAGACGGCGCGCCGCGCGCTACCGCGACTTCGTCCAGAGCGGACTCGCCCTTCGGCGCCAAGGCCCTTCGCCAAACGAGCGAAGTTCGCAAGCGTGGTTGAATCGCCAGCGTGACGGTCACCGTTGTCAACCCGGCTACCGAGGAGACGATCGCGACCCTCGACGAGGCCGGGGTCGACGAGGCCGACGCGGCGGTTGCGCGGGCGAAGGCGGCGTTCCCGGGTTGGCGGGACGTGACGCCTCGGGAGCGGGGCAAGTTGCTGCGGCGGTTGGCGACGCTCGTCGAGGAGAACGGCGAGGGGCTCGCACGGATCGAGTCGCAGAACGTCGGCAAGCCGATCGCCGGCGCGCGCGGCGAGGTTGCGATGGTGGCCGACGTCTTCCACTTCTACGCAGGCGCGGTCGACAAGAAGCACGGCGAGACGATCCCCGTCGCCGGCGGCGTCGACATGACCTTCCGCGAGCCGCTCGGCGTCGTGGGGCTGATCGTGCCGTGGAACTTCCCGCTCAACATCTCGTCCTGGAAGCTCGGGCCGGCGCTCGCCTGCGGCAACACCGTCGTGCTCAAGCCCGCCGAGCTGACGCCGCTGAGCGCGCTCGAGCTCGCCGCGCCTCGCGCTCGACGCCGGCATCCCCGAGGGCGTGATCAACGTCGTCGTCGGCAAGGGCCGCATCGTCGGGCAGCGCCTCGTCGAGCATCCGGATGTCGCCAAGATCGGCTTCACCGGCTCGACCGAGGTCGGCCGCGGCGTGATGAAGGGCGCCGCCGACACGATCAAGCGCGTGACGCTCGAGCTCGGCGGCAAGTCCGCCAACATCGTCTTCGCCGACGCCGACCTCGAGCAGGCGGCCGGCGCCGCGCCGTACGCGGTCTTCGACAACGCCGGCCAGGACTGCTGCGCGCGCTCGCGCATCCTCGTCGAGCGCAGCGCGTACGACCGGTTCGCCGAGCTGCTGATCGACGCGACGCGCGGCGTCACGGTGGGCGACCCGACCGACGAGCGCACGGAGATGGGGCCGCTCATCTCGCAGCAGCACCGGGAGACGGTCGCGAGCTTCGTCGAGGGCGAGCCGCTGTTCCGCGGCGACGCACCGGACGGCAAAGGCTTCTGGTACCCGTGCACGCTCGTCGAGGCGACGAACGACGACCGCGTCGCACGCGAGGAGGTCTTCGGCCCCGTCGCCGCGCTGATCCCGTTTGCCGACGAGGCCGACGCGATCCGGATCGCGAACGACACGCCCTACGGGCTCTCCGGCTCCATCTGGACGAGCAACGGCGCGCGCGCGCTCAGAGTCGCCCGCGCGCTCGACACGGGCGTGGTGAGCATCAACTCGAACAGCTCGGTGCGCGTCGCGACGCCGTTCGGCGGCTTCAAGCAGTCCGGCTTCGGCCGCGAGCTCGGGATGCACGGGCTCGACGGCTACTCGGAAGTGAAGAACGTCTTCTACTCGACGGAGGGCTGACGACGAATGGGCCGACTCGACGGCAAGGTCTGCGTGATCACCGGCGCCGGCGGCGGCATGGGCCGCGAGGCCGCGCTCCTCTTCAGCGCGGAAGGAGCGAGCGTCTGCGCGGCCGACATCGACGGCGACGCCGCCGAGCAAACCGCGGGCGAAGCCAGAGACGCGTTCGCGCAGCAGATCGATGTCGCCGACGAGGCGAGCGTGCAGCGGATGATGGAGGCGACGGCCGACCGCTACGGCGGGATCGACGTCCTCTACAACAACGCCGGCATCTCGCCGAGCGACGACGCCTCCGTGCTCGACACGAGCGTCGAGGCGTGGGACCGCGTGCAGGCCGTGAACACGAAGGGCGTGTTCCTCTGCTGCAAGCACGGCATCCCGCACCTGCAGCGGCGCGGCGGCGGCAGCGTGATCAACGTCGCGAGCTTCGTCGCGATCGTCGGCGCAGCCACCAGCCAGATCTCCTACACAGCGTCGAAGGGGGCCGTGCTCTCGATGACGCGGGAGCTCGCCGTGCAGTTCGCGCGCGAGAACATCCGCGTGAACGCGCTCTGCCCGGGACCGGTCGAGACGCCGCTCCTGCTCTCCATCTTCGGCGACGACCCGGCGGCACTCGAACGGCGCCGCGCGCACTGGCCGACCGGCCGCCTGGCGAAGCCGCGCGAGGTCGTGAACGGCGCGCTCTTCCTCGCGTCCGACGAGTCGTCGTACGTGACAGGCTCAACCTTCCTCGTCGACGGCGGCCTGACCGCGGCGTACGTGACGCCCGAGTGATGCGCATCAACCTGATGATCGAAGGGCAGGAGGGCGTCACCTGGGCGCAATGGGTCGCGCTCGCCGAGGCGGTCGAGGACGCGGGGCTCGAAGGGCTCTTCCGCTCCGACCATTACCGCTCGATCCGCAACGACGAGGAAGCCGGGTCGCTCGACGCCTGGACGACGCTGGCCGGCCTCGCGGCGCGCACGAGCCGCATCCGGCTCGGGACGATGGTCTCGCCGGTCACATTCAGGCCGGCCTCGGTGCTCGCGAAGAGCGTCACGACCGTCGACCACATCTCGAACGGACGGGTCGAGCTGGGGATCGGCGCCGGCTGGTTCGAGACGGAGCACGAGACGTACGGCTTCGACTTCATGACGACCCGCGCGCGCCTCGACGAGCTCGACCGGCAACTCGCGGAGATCGTCCGCCAGTGGACGGAGGCGGACGACGTCTGGCCGAAGCCCGTGCAGCAGCCGCGGCCGCCGATCATCGTCGGCGGGAGCGCAAAGCCGCGCACCGTGCGCGCAGCCGTTCGCTGGGCCGACGAGTACAACACCGTCTTCCCGACCGTCGCGGAGGCACGCGAGCGCAAGCAGGTGCTGGACGCCGCCGCACGCGAGGCCGGCCGCGAGCCGCTGCGCTTCTCGATGATGATCGGCTGCGCGGTCGGCCGCGACCGGGCCGAGCTCGAGCGGCGTCTCGAGCGGCACCCCAACCCGCCGCCGATCAGCGGCACCGTCGACGAGGTCGTGGAGCAGCTGCGCGGGTACGAGCAGGCCGGTGTCGAGCGCGCCATGCTCCAGCACCTGATGCACGAGGACGTCGAGATGGTCGCCGTGCTGGGCGAGGTCGCGGCCCGTCTAGGCTAGCCGCCGTGCGCCTGTTCGTCGTCCGCCACGCCGAGGCTGCACCCGGCGAGCCAGACGAGCTGCGCCCGCTCACGGCGGGCGGCCGTGCGGTGGCGCGCGAGCTCGGCGAGACGCTCGCGCGCGAGCAGCCGGACGCGGTGCTCTCGAGCCCGCTCCTGCGCGCTCGCGAGACGGCCGAGCAGATCGCGCGCGCGGCCGGCCTCGAGCCCGAGCCGGACGAGCGGCTCGCGCCGGGCGCCGACGCCGACGGCGTGAGGGCCGCGGCCGCCGGCAAGGGCGAGACGGTCGTGGTCGTCGCGCACCAGCCCGACTGCAGCGAGATCGTGCTCGCCCTGACCGGCCGCGAGGTCCCGTTCGCCCCCGGCGCGGTCTTTGCGAGCTGGACGTATGACCGCTGTCGTCGTCCGCGGGCTGCGCAAGAGCTACGGCAGCTTCGAAGCGGTCCGCGGGATCGACTTCACGATCGAGCCCGGCGAGGTGTTCGGCCTGCTCGGCCCGAACGGCGCGGGCAAGACGACGACCGTCGAGATCCTCGAGGGCTACAGCGTCGCCGACGAGCGGCACCGTCGAGGTGCTCGGCGTCGACCCGCAGCGCGCGGGCACGAGCTGGCGCGAGCGGATCGGCGTGATGCTGCAGTCATCGTCGCTCTACCCCGAGCTGACCGTGCTCGAGAGCCTGCAGACCTTCGCCGGCTACTACACGGCACCGCGCGATCCCGCCGAGGTCGTCGAGATCGTCGGGCTCGGCGACAAGCGCGATACACGGGTGCGCACGCTGTCCGGCGGCCAGCAGCGCCGGCTCGACCTCGGCATCGCGCTGGTCGGCGACCCCGACCTGATCTTCCTCGACGAGCCGACGACCGGCTTCGACCCCGGCGCGCGGCGCACCGCGTGGGACACGATGCGCGGGCTGCGCGCGCTCGGCAAGACGATTCTGCTCACGACGCACTACCTCGACGAGGCGGAGCAGCTCGCCGACCGCGTCGCCGTGCTGCGCGACGGCGTGATCGTGCGCGAGGGGACGCCCGCCGAGCTGACCGGCGGCGCGATCGAGACCGAGATCCGCTACCGCCTCGACGGCGAGGAGGTCGTCGAGCGGACGACCGACGCGACGACGCGGCTGCACGAGCTGACGGGCGAGGCGCTCGCGCGCGGCGAGCGACTCGACGCCCTCGAGGTGCGCCGGCCGACGCTCGAGGAGGTCTACCTGGAGCTGACCGCCGAGTGAGGCTGTTCCTGCACGAGGTGCGAACGGAGCAGATGCTCTTCTGGCGCAACCGCGAAGCGGCGTTCTTCACGTTCTTCCTGCCGATCATCTTCTTCCTCGTCTTCGGCTCGATCTACGGCGACGCGACGATCACCGAGGAGCATCTCCGCGCCGCGCCGTTCCTCGAGGCGGGCATGATCGGCTACGGCGTCGCGTCGACCGCGTTCGCCGGGCTCGCGATCACGATGGTGATCCGCCGCGAGGGAGGCGTGCTGAAACGCATCCGCGCGACGCCGCTGCCACCGTGCGACGTACTTGCTCGCGGTGCTCGTCTCGACGTTCATCGTCTTCCTGATCGAAGCGGCGCTGATCATCACGATCGGCCGCCTGCTCTTCTACGTCGCGATACCCGGCCGGCCGATCTCGCTCCTGCTCGCGCTGATCCTCGGCGCGGCCGCCTTCGCGGCGCTCGGGCTCGGCGCTGACCGGCTTCGTGCGCTCTGCCGAAGGATCTTCGGCGGTCGTCAACTTCGTCTACCTGCCGATGGCGATCATCTCCGGCACGTTCTTCACGCCGAAGGGGTATCCGGCGTTCCTGCGTGCGATCGCCGACGTCCTGCCGCTGACCTACTTCACCAAGCTGACGCGCGACGTGATGGTGCGCCACGAGCCGATCTGGTCGAATCTCGGCACCGCTCGCGGTCGATTCTCGTCTGGGGCGCAATCGGCCTCGCAGTGGCGATTCGCGGATTCCGCTGGCAGCCTCGTGAGAGATGACGCGAACTCGAACGGGGCCTCGCTCGTTGCACTCATGATGGAACCGAGGATGGCATTTGCCGTGCACGGACACGAGCCGCCCGCGATCGAGGTGCGCGTCAACTTCGGCGTCTTCGCCGGGCGTGACGCGACACCCGCCGAGATCGACCGCCTCGCCGAGGATCTGCTCGACGAGGTCGGCGAGGTGTCGATCATCTCGGAGGAGCGGCACGAGATCGACGCAAACGTCGAGGCGTCCGTGCACCAGGTTCGCATCGAGATCTCGCCCGACCGCGTGCCGGCCGACGCCGCCGAGCGCGAGGCGCTCGAGGAGCGGATCCTCGAGCGCGCCGAGCATGGGGCCGGGCTGTGCGTCGCCGATCGCCACGCCGAGATCGCCGACGGCGTCAGTTAGACGATTGATTCCCAAGCGCACGCTCGACCGCGTCGAGCGTCCGGTCCGCCTGCCGCTCGGCGACCGCGTCGAGCCCGGGCCCGACGAGCCGCGCGACCACGCCCGACAGCGCCGAGCTCGGTCCGCCAGCGCATCAGCGTCCCGTCGCCGTCCGGCGCGAGGTCGAACGTCGATCGTGACGTCGGCCCCGCCGCCCTGCGCGCGGAGCGCGGCGTGCTCCGGCGGCCGGCGGTCGAGCACCTCGAAGCGGATCGTGATGCCCGGCGCGAGCGGGAGCGGCGGCTTCACCTTCGCGTGCCAGTGGTCGGCGTCGACGACCGTGTGCCCGCGTACGGCGGGGATCGCGGGGACGACCACGTCCGGGTCCGTGAGCAGCACGAAGACGCGCTCCGGGGGCGCGTCGAACCGCCGTTCACCCTCGACCACCGTCGTCACCGCGGGCGGCAGGGTAGACGATCAGCGCGTCAGCGTGACCTTCGAGAGCCCGAGCGGCTGGTCGAGGTCGATGCCGCGAAGCTGCGCGAGCCGGATCGCCGCGAGCTGGCCCGGGATGACGGCGACGAGCGGGCTCAGCCACTCGGGCACGCCCGGGAGGAGCGGCAGGCCGATCGCCGCGTTCGTGCGCAGCCCGTCGTCCTCGGCGATCACGATCATGCGCGCGCCCCGGGCGCTCATCGCGCCGACGGCCGCCGCCATCGCGCCGAAGCGCGGGCCCGCGGGCGCGACGGCGATCACCGGCCAGCCCGGCGCGATCGCGGCGACCGGGCCGTGCATGAGGTCGGCGGCCGAGTACGCCTCGAAGAGCAGGCCCGAGAGCTCGCGGATCTTCAGCGCGATCTCGAACGCCGTGCGTAGTTGATGCCGCGCGCGACGACCGTGCCGCCCTCCACGCCGGCGAGCCGGTCGAGCTCCGCGACGTCCGGCCACGAGCGGTCGAGCTGCGCCGCGAGCTGCTCCGGGCATCGCTCGAGCTCGCCGAGCGCACGGTCGTCGTCGGTCGTGGTCGCGAAGAGCAGCGCGACCGCGCCGAGCGAGTTGACGTACGTCTTCGTCGCCGCGACGGCGTGCTCGTCGCCGGCCTCGAGCGGCAGCACGCCGTCGGCCGCCGCGCCGAGCGGCGACGACGGGTCGTTCGTGATCGCGATCGTCGGCCGTCCCTGCCGGCGCGCCTCGTCGATCACCTCGCGCACGTCCGGCGACTCGCCCGACTGCGAGATGCCGATCACGAGCGCGCCGTCGAGCCGCGGCGGCTGCTCGTAGAGCGTGTAGAGCGACGGCGTCGCGAACGCGACCGGCACGCGGTTCGCGCGGCCGAGCAGGTACTGCGCGTAGCGCGCCGCGTTCGACGAGCTGCCGCGCGAGGCGATCAGGATGTACTGGACGTCGTCGCGGCGGAAGAGCGCGCGCGAGCTGCTCGGCGTTGCCGCGCTGCTTCTCGAGCAGGCGCGCGAGCGCCTCCGGCTGCTCGCGCAGCTCGCGCTCGAGGTGCGAGGTCACGCGCAGCGACCTCGGCGACCGCCTCGAGCTGAGGCGCGGCTGCCGCCGTGCGCGGCGACGTACCCGCGCGCGCGCGTCGGCCGCCAGACCGGCAGGCCGATCTCGACGACGATCGCGCCCTCGACGTCGGCCGCCGCGCGCATCCAGGCGTGGCGGTGCGCGTCGCGCACGACGTACACGTCGGCGGGAGGGATCGGGTCGCCCTCGCGGACGACCGCGCCGAGCGAGTGCTCCGCCTCGCCGGCGGCGATGTTCGCGACGGGCCGGAGCTCGACGATGAGCGGCGTCGCTGCCGAGCGAGACGTCGCCCTCGACGCGCACCGCGCGGCGCGCGGCGTCGGCGGCGACGGCGCGGTCCGTCGCCTGCGAGCTCGGGTGCGCCCACGCCGCGAGCCGTCGCGACGCGTGCCGGCCGCCTCGCGGAGGCGTCCCTCGTCGACGCGTCGAGGCGAGCGCGGCGACGAGTCGCTCGACGTCGTCCTCGCCGAGGTCGTGGCCGACGATCAGCGCGTCGCACGCCGGCCTCGAGCGCGCGCACCGCCGGCGTCCTCGACGCCGACGAGCGCGCTGACGCCCTTCATCTCGAGCGCGTCGGCGATCACGAGGCCGTCGAAGCCGAGCTCGCTCGCGGAGCAGGCCGTCGACGATCGCGCGGGTCGAGCGTCGCCGGGAGCGTCGTCGGCACGCGGATGTGCGCGGTCATGATCGAGCTGCACGCCGGCCTCGATCGCCGCGCGGAACGGCGCGAGCCCGTCGCGCGACGTCGCCGACGAGCGCCGGCAGCTCGAGGTGCGAGTCCTGCTCCGTCGACGCCGTGGCCGGGGAAGTGCTTCGCGCAGGCGGCGACGCCGTGGCTCTGCGTGCCGCGCACGAACGCCGCCGACGTGGCGCGCGACGAGCGCCGGGTCGGAGCCGAACGAGCGCGATGCCGATCACCGGGTTCGCGGGCACGTTGACGTCCGCGACCGGCGCGAAGTCGAGTTCACGCCGACGGCGGCGAGCTCGGCACCGATCGCCGCGGCGACCGCCTCGGTCAGCGCGACGTCGTCGACGGCGCCGAGCGCCGCGTTGCCGGGATACGAGCTGCCGCGTCTGCCATTCGAGGCGCGTGACGTCGCCGCCCTCCTCGTCGATCGCGAGCAGGATCTCGCCGCGTTCCGCGCGCAGCGCGGCGCAGTCAGCGCGGCGAGCTGCGTCGCGGTCGGGACGTTGTAGGCGAAGAGCAGATCCCGCCGCCGCCGCCCGCGAGGCGGCGGCGGATCCAGTCGGGCGCCTCGACGCCCGGGAAGCTCGGGAACAGATGCACGCGGCCGCGAGCGCAAGCTCGCGCGCTCACCCGCGCACCGCCCCCGCGGTCAGCCCGAACGCGATCCGCCGCTGCACGAGCAGGAAGAAGATCGACGACCGGGATCGCGGTCAGCGTCGACGCCGGCCATCAGCGCGCCCCAGTCGGTGTCCCGGCTCGTGCCGAGGAAGTACGAGAGCCAGACCGTCACCGTCTGCTTCGACTGGTCGTTGAGCAGGACGTGCGCGAAGATGAACTCGTTCCAGCGCCGGGATGAACGCGAAGACCGACGTCGCGACGAGGCCCGGGCGCCACGAGCGGCAGCAGGATCTTCACGAACGCGCCGAGCGGCTGTTGACCGTCGACCATCGCCGCCTCCTCGAGCTCCTTCGGGATGCCGAGGATGAAGCCGCGCAGCGTCCAGATCGAGAACGGCAGCACGAAGGTCAGGTAGGTGACGATCAGGCCGCTCAGCGCGTTCACCTGGTGGTAGCGGGCGAGCACGACGTAGAGCGGGATGATCAGCGCGTGCCTGCGGGAGCATCTGGATCCCGATCACGAGCACGATGAACAGCTTGCGGCCGCTGAAGCGGTACTTCGCGAGCGCGACCGCCGCGAGGAACGCGAGCACGATCGAGATCGCGACCGTGACGAGCACGACGATCAGGCTGTTCTTCACGTCCGCCCAGAAGTACGGCTGTGTCGATCGCGTCGGGGAAGTGCGCGAGCGTCGGGTGGAGCGGGATCCACGTCGGCGTCTAGCTGATGATCTCGGTCGTCCGGCTTGAACGCCGTCGAGACCATCCAGAAGACCGGGAAGACCATCACCGACGAAGACGGCGAGGCCGAGCGCGTTCCAGCCCGAGCTGGCGCGTGCGGCGGCCGCGCGGCGCGACGCGCTCACGCCGTCGCCTCCCCGATCCGCACCATCTGGCGCACGTAGAAGACGTCAGCGCCGCGACGATCAGCGAGCATCACGATCGAGATCGCCGCGCCGCGGCCGAAGTCGCTCTTGAAGTAGCCCTCCTCGAAGAGGTAGATGCTCATCAGGTAGTTGCCGGTCGTGATCTTCGACTGGCCGATCAGCAGGAACGGCTGCGTGAAGACCCCGAAGTCCCAGATGATCGACAGGCTCGTGAGGATGAGGAGGATCGGCTTCAGGATCGGGAACGTGATGTCGCGGAAGACGCGCCACGCGCGCGCGCCGTCGATCTCGGCCGCCTCGAGCAGGTCGCCCGGCACCTGCGCCAGCCCCGCGTAGACGGTGATCGCGACGAACGGGCAGCGCGCCCCAGACGATCAGCGGCGTGACGAGGCCGAGCTGCGAGAACGTCGTCGCGTACCAGTCGTACTGGAAGAAGTCGCCGAGGTGGAGCTGCGTGAGCACGTAGTTGACGACGCCGTTCTCGTAGTTCGTCATCCAGTACCAGACCTGCACCGCGACGACGACCGGCATCGACCAGACGAGCACGAGCGCCGAGCGTGAGCAGGATGCGCACGACGCGCGCTGACGCGCACGAGCAGCAGCGCGATCAGCGTGCCGAGCACCATCGTCAGGCCGACGTTCGACGACCGTGAAGACGACCGTGCGCAGGAGCGTCGTGCCAGAAGACCGGGTCGTGCAGGACCGAGCGGTAGTTGTCGAGCCCGACCGACGTGCCCTTGTGGCGGATCAGCTCGAAGAGGCCGTAGTGCTCGGAACGAGAGCCGGACGAGGAAGTAGAGCGGGTAGCCGAGGATCACCGCGATCACGACGATCACCGGCAGGATCAGCGCGTACGGGACGGCCCCTCGCGCCGTGCGGCCCCAGAGACGGCGACGCCGCCGGGACGTCCCCAAGAGCGGTCCCGGCGGCGGCGCTACTGCTGGACTCGAGCACCGGTTACGACTGGTTCAGCACCGATGCGATGTTGTCGCTGGCGGACGCCGGCGGCCTGCTTGATCGACAGCTTGCCGGTCAGGATCTGAGCAGCATGTTGCGGAGGATGTTGCCGTTCTCGACGTCGACCCAGTGCTTCGCGGTCGGCACGAACCAGCTGCGGCGCGGCCGCGCGCTCGTTCACGCTGGTGCCGAGCAGGTTGGTCGCGTTCGGGATGTTGCCCTTCGCCTGCAGCGCCTTCTCGGAGGCGGTGCTGGTGAAGTCCTTGATCCAGTCGGTCGCGAGCGCCTTGTTCGGGCTCGTTCGCCGGGACGGCGAGGTCGGAGCCGCCGAGGAAGCCCGGCATCGGCTGGCCCTTGACGTGGCTCGGCATCACGAACTGCGCGGTCGTGCGCCTTGAACTTCGCGCCGACGCAGCAGCTGAACCAGCTCGGGCCGACCATCGACGCCGCGTGGCCCTGCGCGTACACGTCGTACGGGTTCGGGTGCGTCTCGTCGGTCGTCTTGCTGGCGTGCGAGCGTCGCGATGAAGAAGTTCTTGTACGCGGTCAGGCCGGCGATCGACTGCGGCGTGTTGAGCGAGCCCATCCACTTGCCGCTGACCTGCGTCGCGATCCCGCCGCCGTAGTCGAAGACGAAGCCCATCCCGACGTACCAGTCTGTGCCGGCGATGTAGACGGGCGAGAAGCTCTTCTTCGAGTTCGCAGCCGCGAGCTTCTTCGCGTCGGCCGCGTACTCCGCGGGCTCGCCGGCAGCTTCTTGATCCCTGCCTTCTTGAACAGGTCGGTGCGGTAGGTGACGACGCGCGAGCCCGCGTAGTACGGCACGCCGTACGTCTTGCCGCCGAACTTGCCGGAGGCCGCGAGGCCCTTCAGCCAGGTCGCGGAGTTGTGGAAGGCCGACTTGTCGACGTGCAGGTCGCGAACGCGCCCGCCGCCATGTACTTCGTCATCTCGGTGTTGCCCATCTCGATCACGTCGGCGCCGTTGCCGCCTGCGAGCGTGGCGTCGAACTTCTGCAGGTGGTCGCCCCAGTTCTGGTACTGGACGTTCACGGATGCGCCCGGGTGGTCGGCCTGGAACTGCTTGTTCGCCGCGGCGACGACATCCGGCCAGCCGGACTGTGCGTCGACCTGCAGCCAGACGGTGATGTTGTTCGCCGATGCTTTCTTCGTCGCGCCGGACGTCGCAGCCGTGAGCGCGGCGGCGAGGACGACGACGAGCGAGAGCGCGACGATGCTGCGTCTCTTCATCTGAGTGCCCCCAGAGGTAGGCGGCTCGGTCGCCGCGATTGGTACAGACCACTGTTCACTTGGCCAGATGCTCTCACAGCCTTCACCAGCTTGTCAATACCAATTGCGGAACTGGTCAAGACCTCACCGAAACGCGGCGGCCGTGGCGATCGCGACGGGCGAGGCGCCGCCGTTCCCGATCTCGGTGACGATCCGGTAGCGGTCGCCGCGGTAGGTCGAGCTCGTGAACTCGACGATGTCGCCGGTCGAGGAGCGCGTCACGCGCTCGAAGAGAAGCGCGGGCGAGTGGAGCGGGACGCCGAGGGCGTCCGACTCCTCCTCGTTCGTGACCGTCGGCTCGACGGTCTGCGTGCCGCCGACGATCGAGATCCCGTACCGGTCGGAGAGCAGGTCGTAGAAGGAGTTCACCTCGAGCTCGGCGGCGGTCAGGCCCGGCACGAGCGAGGCGCGCATGTGCAGCAGCTCGATCGCCATCGCCTCGCCGTCTGCGAGACGGAGGCGCTTCACCGAGAGGACCTGCTCCGACGGGGAGACGTGCAGGATGCGGCCGAGGCGCGCGCCGGCCATATCGAGGTGCATGTCGAGCGTGCGGCTGCCCGGCGTGAGGCCGCGTGCGCGCATGTCGTCGCTGAACGAGGTGATGTCGATGCCCTTCGCCACCTTCGGCTCGGCGACGAACGTGCCGGCGCCGCGGCGGCGCACCAGGTAGCCCTCGCGCACGAGCTCGTCGAGCGCGGCGCGCACGGTCAGTCGCGACACGCCGAGGTCGATCCCGAGCTGCCGCTCGGCGGGGATCGCGTCGCCGACGCTCAGCGGCTCGATCAGCTCGAGCACCCGTTCGCGCGTCTCGCGCTGCTTGGTCACGAGACGCCTGCGAGAGCCGGGCGCGCCGGCGGCGCTCAGCCGCTCTCCGCCCGCCGGGTCGAAGTAGTGGAACCGCGCGGGGTCGACGGCGAGCTCGAAGCTCGCGCCGACGCGGGCGGACGTCCGGGCGTCGACGCGGGCCGTGAAGAGCGCGCCCCTCGACCTGGCAGCAAACCCTGTTCCGATGCGGCTTCCAGCACCTCGGCGGTCATCGGCGCGGCGTCGACGTTGAAGAAGACGTGGGCGTCGGAGCCGAGCTCCTCGAGCACGGACACCTGCACGCGGATCGTCGGCAGGCCGGGTGCGAACGCGGCGTCCTCGAAGCTCTCCGGGCGGATTCCGAGCACGAAGCGCTCCGCCGGCGGCGGCGTCGCCACCGGCACGCGGTACTGGCCGAAGCACACCGCTCCGTCGTCGTAGGTCGCCTCGACGAGGTTCATCGCCGGCGAGCCGATGAAGGCCGCGATGAAGAGGTTGTTCGGGCGCGCGTAGAGCTCCTGCGGGCGGTCGCACTGCAGGATCTTCCCGTCGCGCATGACGGCGACGCGCTGGCCGAGCGTCATCGCCTCGGTCTGGTCGTGCGTGACGTAGACCGTCGTCACGCCGAGCCGCTGGTGCAGCTGGGCGAGCGAGGCGCGCATGCCGACTCGCAGCTTCGCGTCGAGGTTCGAGAGCGGCTCGTCGAGGAGGAAGGCCTGCGGCTGGCGCACGATCGCGCGGCCCATCGCCACGCGCTGGCGCTGCCCGCCGGAGAGCTGCGCGGGCTTGCGTTCGAGCAGGTCGGCGAGCCCGAGGAGCTCCGCGACCTCGTCGACGCGGCGCGCGATCTCGGGCTTGGGGGTGCGGCGCGCCTTCAGCCCGTAGCCCATGTTCTGGCGGACGGTCATGTGCGGGTAGAGGGCGTAGGTCTGGAAGACCATCGCGATGTCCCTGCTCCGCGGTGCGAGGTCGGTGACGTCGCGGTCGCCGATCTCGATCCGGCCCGAGGTCACCTCCTCGAGCCCCGCGAGCATCCGCAGCAGCGTCGACTTTCCGCACCCGGAAGGGCCGACCAGCACCAGGAACTCCCCGTCCGCGATCTCGAGCGAGACGTCGTCGACCGCCGTCACGCTGCCGAAGGACTTCCTCACGTCTGAGAGCCTGATCGCGGCCATCGAGGCCCGATGGTATAGACCAGCTGCGACGGACACAAGCCTGTTTCGCAAACTGGTATTGACCAACCGGCGAACCACTTCTATGCTGGCGCGATGAGACACGGTGTCAATGAACTCGGTGTCGAATGAGACTCGGTGTCGAAGCCGCCCTGGTCGACGGGCTCCTCGTCCGGGGCGACGTCGAGGTGCGCGACGGGCTCGTCGCCGCCATCGGGCTCCCCTCGCCGAGTGGGCGCGGGATTGCCGTCCCGGGCTTCGTCGACCTCCAGGTGAACGGCTTCGGCGGCGTCGACTTCCTCGACGCCGATGTCGCCGGCTATCGCCGCGCGGGCGAGGCGCTGCTCGAGACCGGCGTGACGGCCTACCTCCCGACGCTGATCACGACGCCGGAGCAGCAGCTGCTCGCCGCGATGGCGGAGGTGCCGGTCGGCGACTCCCGCCCACGCATTCTCGGCCTGCACCTCGAAGGGCCGTTCCTCTCGCCCAACCGGCTCGGCACGCACGAGGCCTCCGCGCGGCGCGATCCCGACCCGGCGCTGCTCGAGCGGCTGCTCGCGGCCGGGCCCGTGCGGCTGATGACGCTCGCGCCGGAGCTGCCGGGCGCCGAGCTCCTGATCGACCTGTTGCTGGAACGTGACGTCGCCGTCTCGCTCGGCCACAGCGACGCGACTGCCGCGCAGGCACACGCGGCGTTCGACCGCGGCGCCCGCAGCGTCACGCACCTCTTCAACGCGATGCGTCCCTTCCTGCACCGCGACCCCGGCATCGTCGGCGCGGCGCTCGCGCGCGAGGACGTCGTCGTCGCGATCATCCTCGACGGCATCCACCTCGCGCCCGAGACCGCCCTCACCGCCTGGCGCGCCGCGCGCGGCCGCACGGCACTGGTCACGGACGCGATCACCGGCGCCGGCGCGGAGGAGGGCTCGTACAGCCTCGGCAACCTCGACGTGCACGTCCACGAAGGGACGGTGCGCGGCCCCGACGGGGTGCTCGCCGGCAGCGTCCTGACGATGATCGAGGCGGTGCGGAACATGCTCGAGCTCGAAGTGCCGTTCGAGGAAGCGGTGCAGGCGGCAACCTCGACTCCTGCGCGCGTGCTCGGCGACGCGGAGCTCGGCCGGCTCGACGTCGGCCTGCCCGCCGACCTGGTCGTGCTGACCGACAACGCCGAGATCGAGCGCGTGCTCGTCGCCGGCGAGCTTCGCGTAGCTGCTTAAGTCACGACGACTCGGTCACGGGAGGCTCGCCGCCTAGCGCCGCGCGCTCCTCGTCGGAGAGGGGCCGCGCGGCGCGCGTCTCGCCGTCCCACGCGACGAGCACCGACCGGGACGACGCCGCGAGCCCGTCCGGTCCCGACGCCTCCTGCTCGAACGTGATGCTCGAGCGCCCGAGCTCGGCCACGCGCGAGTGCACGACGATCTCGCGCGCCGGGCGGACGATCTCGCGCTTGTAGTCGATCGAGATGTGGGCGATCACCCACGGGAACTCCTCGAACGGGCCGACGGTCTCGGTCAGGAACGCGTCGCGCGCCTCGTCGAAGTACACGGGGTAGGCGGCGTGCGTGATGTGACCGAGCGAATCGAAGTCCGTCCAGCGCGTCTGCAGCCGCGTCTCGTGCACGGTGCGAGCATAGGCGGGTCAGCGGCGCGCGTCGGCCGTCCGTGGGCCTGTCAGCGGTCCGCGCGCCAACGTTCGCTGCAGCGCATACGCGGCAACGCCCGCGACGAGCGGCACGGCCAGGTAGCGCGCCGAGAAGACCGCGAGCACGAGCGTCAGCGCGAGCGCGACGAGAGCCGCCACGCGCGCGCGTCCGTCGAGGATGCGCACTGCCGAGAGAATCGCGAGCAGGTAGACGGCGATGAAGCACGCCGACGTCGCGCGCACGAGGGCGTCGGTGCTGCTGAAGCCGGCCACGAGGCCGCCGAGCAGCGCGACCCCGACGACGGCGATCAGAAGCAGCGGCCGCCGCGGGACCGACCGGTAGGCGTCGCCTGCGAGCCACTGTGGCAGCGCGCGCTCGGTCGCCAGCGACGCGGCGAGCTTCGCCGCACCGCCCATGTAGACGTTCATCGTCCCCATCGTCAGCGCGACGGCCAGCACCGCCGTCGCGTCGCGCCCGGCGTTGCCGAAGCCGACCGAGACGAGGTCGGCGAGCGGCACGCGCGAGTCCGTGCCGGCGCTGACGCCGATCGACGCAACGGCGAGCCCCACGTAGAGGACGGTCACGAGGCCGAACGCGAGCGCCATCGCGCGCGGCAAGTCGCGCTCGGGCCGCCGGAAGTCGCCGGCGAGCTGCGCGACCGCCTCCCAGCCGACGAACAGCCAGACGAGGATGTTTGCTGCGGTGCCGACGGCCCACCAGCCGTGCGGCGCGAACGGATGCCAGTTGTCCGCCCCGCGCGACGGGAGCGCGACGCCGATCGCGATCGCCATCACGACGATCAGCACCGACGAGAGCGCGAGCTGGAAGCCCGAGGAGACGCGCAGGCCGAACGCGTTCGCGGTCAGAACGGTGCCGAACATCGCGAGCCCGACCGCGGCGGCGACGGGCGTGCCCGAGCCGGTGAGGTCGGCGACGTAGTAGCCGCCGATCAGCGCGACGGCCGGCGCGCCGAGGAACACGGCGACGAGGAAGAACCCGCCGGTGACGGCCGCCGCCGCGTCGCCGAACCCCTCGCGTACATAGGCGGAGACGCCGCCGGCGACCGGATGACGCACGCCGAGCGCTGCAAACGTGATCGCGAGCGGCGCGGACAGCACCAGCAGCGCCGCCCAAGCGACGATCGACGCGGCGCCGGCGGCCTGTGCCGCCAGGGCAGGGACGAGCAGCAGCCCAGGCCCGATCAGGGCGCCGACGTAGAGCGCCGCGCCGCGCAGGACGCCGAGGTCGCCGCGTTCCCCCATATCGTCGCCAAACGCGGAACACCCGCCCGCTGTTCCGCAGCGCTTGGCTTTGCCGGCCCGACCTGCGAGGATCGCGCGAGCGGCTCGCCCGGTTCCCGGCAGGTAGGGGTCGGGAAGGAGGCAGAGATGCGCGGCGACGGGATATCGGTCGCCGAGGCAGAGATCCCGGTCGACGACTCGGAGGCTCCCGAGGCCGACCGTGTCGCCGGGACCGAGTCGCCCACGGAGACGCCGACCAGTTGGCCACCGAGGGCACGGCGGCTGCTCGCGAGCCGCCGCACGCACGTCGCACGGGTACACAGACCGAACAGGAGAGGAACGAGATGAAGGGCGTCGATGTCAACGGGGCAAAGGGCGCGATCGACTGGCGTCGTGTGAAGGCGGCCGGCTTCGGGTTCGCCTTCGTGAAGGCGACGGAGGGCCGCACGTTCGACGACGAGCGGTTCAGCTTCAACCGCCGCGCAGCGAAAGCCGCGGGGCTGGTCGTCGGCGCGTACCACTATGCGCGCCCCGACAACAACACGCCGGAAGCCGAGGCCGAGCACTTCCTGCGTGTCGCGCGTCCGAAGCGTGGCGAGCTGCTTCCTGCCCTCGACTGGGAGACGGATCCGCCGACCGCGGCGTGGGCGCTCCGGTTCCTTCGAGCGGTCGAGAGCGAGATCGGCAGGCCGCCGATCCTCTACACGTACCCGGAGTTCCTCCGGCGGACGGGCCATCTGAGCGACTTCCACTGCTTCCCGCTGTGGTACTCGCGATTCGGCCCGAACGACGGCCAGATTCATGGGGCGAGCCCGCCGCCGGGCTTCCGCTTCGCCGTTCATCAGTTCACGTCGGCCGGGCAGGTCGACGGCATCGAGGGCCGGGCCGATTTGAACGTGCTGAAGCTCCGCTCGATCCGTGAGCTCGTCTTCTACGGCGCGCCGTCGAGCGCGGAGGAGATCGTCGAGCCCGACGAGGCGGAGCTGCCGCCGAACCCCGAGGGCGACGGGTTCGTCGGGCGCGCGGTCGAGGAGGCCGACCGCCGTCGGCTCGAGGTCGAGCAGTTCGAGCCGGTCCCCGTCGGCTAGCGCCGGAGCGGGAACGTGACCAAACGGCACCGGCGGCTTACGCCGCCGGTGCCTTGTCGAGGAACCCGAGCACGCTCTCGATCCGGCCGTCGTCCCGCGTGACCGCGACGTCGAATCCGATCGCGACCGAGTCGCCGCCGCCGGCCGGCACGAGCTCCCACCAGAAGCGCATCACGTTGTGGTGTGCGTCGACGTCGTCGTCGACGAGCCGGAACGTGTGGCCCGGCACTTGCTGCTGCACGGATCCGATCAGGTCGGAGATCGCGTCGCGACCCGCGACGTTGGCGAGCGGGTCGACGTAGGTCGCTTCTTCCGCCCACACGGAGGCGAGGGCCGCCTCGCGCACGTCCGGGTCGGTCTCGTTCCACGTCTCGAGGTAGCGCTCGACGATCTGCACGGCTGTCATGTCCGTCTCCTTTCGTTTGTCCTGTCCGGGCGACGATGCCTGCGCCGCTGCGTCGCGTCGATTACCTCGGAGGTAATGGCCCGGCGCGGGCCTCGAACTACGATCGGACGATGGAGGTCGCCGCGAGTCGCCCACCGGTCGGCGCGCTGCTTCGGGAGTGGCGCCGGCGTCGCCGGCTCAGCCAGCTCGAGCTCGCGCTCGAGTCGGGCGTGTCCTCGCGCCATCTGAGCTTCGTCGAGACCGGCCGTTCCCGTCCGAGCGCGCAGCTCGTCCTGCAACTCGCCGACCAGCTCGACGTGCCGCTACGCGACCGCAACGACCTGCTGCTCGCGGCCGGCTATGCGCCGGCGTTCGCGCAACGCGATCTCGACGCTCCGGAGATGGGGCCCGTGCGCGACGCGATCGAGCAGCTGCTACGGGCGCACGAGCCCAACCCGGCGCTCGTCGTCGACCGTCACTGGGGGCTCGTCTCGGCGAACCGCGCGGTCGCGGTGCTGATCGCCGGCGTGACCGCGCAGCTGCTCGAGCCGCCGGTGAACGTGCTCCGGCTCAGCCTGCACCCGGACGGTCTCGCGCCGCGGATCGCCAACCTGCGCGAGTGGCGCGACCATCTCGTGGAGCGCGTCGCACGCGAGGCGATCGCGACGGGCGACCCCGCGCTGGCGTCGCTGCGCGACGAGCTCGCGGCGTATCCGGCCGGGCCGGAGAGCGAGCGCGCCGTTCACACGGAGATCGCCGTGCCGCTTCGTCTGCGCCACGGGGAGCGCGAACTGTCGTTCATCAGCACGCAGACGACGTTCGGCACGGCCGTCGACGTGACGGTCGCGGAGTTCTCGATCGAGTCGTTCTTCCCCGCGGACGCCGAGACCGCGGATGCGATGCGAGAGCTGGCGCCCCGCCCCTGAGGGCGAGGCGCCGTTCGCTCGTCAGTCGTGGCCCTTACCACCGTGGTGGTCGTCGTTCTCGTCATCGCCCTTCGTCGAGATCTGACCCCGGATCTCACCTGCCGGGAACGTGGTGGTGTGCACGTTCGCGTACGCGAAGCCCAAGCGCAGAGCCTTCACGAGCTCGGTGAACTCGCCGGGCTGGATGCCTTGTCCCGCGGGGCCGATGACCTGCGCGGCGGTGATGGTGCCGCTCACCGTGCCCGACGGCGTCGGGCAGGCCGGCGTGCCGGCCGGACCGTTGCCCAGGTTGCTGCAGAGGAACGCAGAGATCCCCCCACTGATCGCCCGCGCCCCGAAGTGGATGTGAGACTGCGTCACGGTGCCGCCCGCCGGGTTGGCGTCGAACGGGCCGGTGTAGCTGATCGTGTAGGAGAGCTGGTCTCCCGCCCTGTTGAGGGTCGCCTTGAAGGTGCCGGTGCCCGAGGTCGACAGCGTCACCGGGCTCGCCTCCTCGTAGCCCGTGAGCTTCGCCTTGAAGGTCGAGCCCCCTTCGTGGTTGGTCGCCGCGGTGGCGATGCCTGCCGTCCCGAGAACAGCGATCACCGCCGCCAGCTTCAAGCGCAACTTCACTTGAACCTCCTCTCGTGGTCAAAGCGACCCTACCCCGCCACGCCCCGAATCACGCCCCGAGCCGTGCCGGTCGGCGCGTAGCGCTTGCTCCGCCGGACCGGCAGACTGACTGCCACAGGGCCGGTGCGCTAATTTCGCGTCAGCCCAGCCCCCGTAGCTCAGTGGATAGAGCAGCGGTTTCCTAAACCGCGTGCACAAGTTCGATTCTTGTCGGGGGCACTCACGACTGGCCTGCAAGAACCCGCAAGCTTGCAGGAATTCTTCCTTCGTTTCTGACGCGGCTTCCAGCTGTTCGAGGCCGACGCGAGCGGATCGCATCTCCGGACGAAGCGGAGCAGCTGCTTGCTGTGCTGAGGGAACCCGACCGCGCTGTCTGGGCGACGGCGCTCTACGCGGGCCTGCGCCGGGCGAGCTCATGGCTCTCCGCTGGGAGGAGGTCGATCTCGCCGCAGGCGTGATTCACGTGGAGCGCACCTATGACGACAAGGACCGGGTCGAGGTCGAGCCGAAGAGCCGCGCGGGGCGGAGAACCATCCCGACGGTGGCGTCAGCCGTCGGGGCTGCGCTCGTGCGTCTCGTTCCTGCACATGGCTGTCGCTCGTGCGAGGATTCGATGGTGACCGAATCGGTTCGCGAGGCACAACTGAAGAGAACCGACGCCGGGCTCATCCCCCAAGGTGCGGGTTGGTTCGTCCTCAACGCGCGCGACGTCTCGTGGATCCGAAGCGAGGAGCGCGGGCAGGACACCGACTTCGAAGGGGAGCAGGAGTGGACCCAGCTCGGCTTCCGCATCCAGGTTCTCGGGCGCGGCCAGCGCGGCACGTACCACGGCGAGTCGGGCCAGGAAGACTTCCTTGTCGTTGCCGGAGAGTGCGTGCTCGTGATCGAAGGTGAGGAGCGCCGCCTGACGGCGTGGGACTTCGTCCACTGCCCGCCGTGGACACACCACGTCTTCGTCGGAGCTGGTGAGGGGCCGTGCGTCATCGTCATGACCGGCAGCCGAGCGGGCGGCTTCGAGGTGATCTATCCGGTGAACGAGGTGGCGGCGAAGCACGGCGCGAGCGTGCTCACGCAGACGTCGAAACCGGCTGAGGCTCACGCTCGCTTCGGACCGGAGGAGCGGTCTGCATACCGTGAGGGCTGGCTGCCGTGACGTTCGTCCCGTCGCCTGGGCGACCGTCCTCTCGCCCGGCCTGGGGGATTGTCGGCCGCGAACCGCAGCCAGGGCGTGGGAGACCAGTAGCGCCTACCGACCGAGAAGTCGATCCAGGAAGGACCGATGCGGCGGGCGATCCCACTCTTCGCGGGTCGGGCCGTCTACGTCCAGTTCGGCGGCATGATCTTGTGCGAGCTTCGCTGCTTGGGTGAGCGTGATGAAGCCGAGGTCGCGGCCCTCGTCGCCCGTCGAGCCGTCGTCGAGGTGAAGATACGCATGGCCGATTTGGCCGTCGAAGGTTCCGTCGCCGTCGTCCTCGGACTTGAAGTAGACGACACGCATCTCGGGGTCGTACCCGCTCATCAGTCGGCACCAACCTCGGATTCGGCTCGAGAGCGAAGCGAATCGCATTCGGCGCGACCTCGTTAGGCTCCGCCCGCTGGCTCGTCCCTGACACCACGACCCGTAGGAGGGCGACGCAATGAGCGATTACGCGGCAGCGCAGATTGACGAGATCGACGAGATCAACGACGGCCGTTGTCCCTATCGGCCGGTTCGGTTCCACTTCGGCGTCACGTCGTTCGGCATCAATGCGTTTACGGGTCGAGAGGTGGGCGATCGGCTCATCAACGAGCACGACGAGTCGCAGGAGAACGATCTGCAGGAGGAGATCTACCTCGTCCAGCAGGGCCGCGCGAGGTTCGAGCTCGACGGCGAGCGGCTGGATGCACCCGCGGGCACGTTCGTCTTCGCTCGCCCCAACGTCAAGCGGACGGCGTTCGCCGAGGAGCCGGGGACGACGATCGTCGCGATCGGCGGGACGCCCGGGAAGGCGTACGAGGCACACGGTGGCGAGCTCTGGATGCCCCTTCACCACCTCTACGAGGCGGGCGAGTACGCCGAGGCTGCCGATCGCGGACGCGCGTTGATCGAGGCCCATCCCGAGTACGCCGGGCCGCTCTACAACCTCGCGTGTTGCGAGAGCCTCGCGGGGCGCAAGGACGACGCGCTCGAGCATCTCCGGCTTGCGATCGACCGCAGCGAGCCCTTCCGTTCGATGGCAACCGAGGACTCCGACTTCGATCCGATCCGCGAAGACGCCGCGTTCAAGGAGTTGGTTTCCAGCCGCGTAACGGAGCCGGCGACGGGCTAGCGAGCCGTCTCACACGCCCGCGGAGCCCCGTTTACTCCCCGGCGCTCAGGGCAGACCAGCGCGATCGCGAGGAGGGCGAGGCGAGATGCAAGCGATTGACCGAGGTCGACATGAATGAGGTAACGGCTGAAGCGACGGTCGACATCGACGCGCCGCGGAGCGAGGTGTGGCGGTCTCTCACGGAGCCGGAGAGGATCAAGGAGTACTACCTCGGCGCCGACGTGCAAACAGACTGGCAGGTCGGAAGCCCGATCACCTTCAAAGGCGAATGGGAAGGAAAGCCGTACGAAGACAAAGGCGAGATCCTTGCCTTCGAGCCAGAACGCAAGCTTGCGTACTCGCACTGGAGCTCGATGGGGGGCAAGCCCGACGCGCCGGAGAACTATCACGTCGTGGAAGTCACGCTCGACGAGCGCGACAGCGCGACCCGCGTCAACTTGCGTCAATCCAACCTCGAAGGCGGCGCGACAAAGGACGACGTCGCGAACCGCGAGCGCTACGAGCAGACCTGGACGCAGATGCTCGACGGACTGAAGAAGACAGCAGAGCGTTAGCGGTCCTGCCGACCGCAAACCGGCGCGACGATCGTCAGCGTAGAACCGCCGAGGACAGAGCCCAGGGGTCTTTCCAAGGAGGCAGGTCAAATTGTTCGGGGGGAACCGCGTGCTTTGGGCGATCGCGTTGGGCGGCGCGATCGCGTTCACGACCACTGCGGCATCGGTCGAAGGAAAGACAGCGACGGCGGCGCAGCTCGACCGCGCGGTCGCCGCGAACACCGGGCTCGCGCTCGGCTTCGTCGCGAATCGCGGCCAGGCGAATCCGCGCGTCCGCTTCTACGTGCAGGGAGACCGCTACGCGTTCTCCGCGACGCGCGACTCGTTGCTGCTCTCGTTCGTGAAGGCGAAGCGCGCGGCCGGGATAACGCTGGCCTTGCGCTTCCTCGGGCACGATCCCGCAGCGAGGCCGGAGGGCGCGAGCCGCGCTCCCGGCGCGGTCAACTACTTCAACGGTGCGGACCCGTCGCGCTGGCGGACGAACGTGCCGCACTACCGCGAGCTCGTCTACCGCGACCTCTGGCACGGGATCGACCTGCGCGTGCGCCAGCACGGTGGCGCGCTCAAGTACGAGTTCCGCGTGCGACCCGGCGCGCGGCCGTCCGACATCCGGCTCGCGTACGCAGGCGCACGGCGGATCGCACTCGCGCACAGCGGCTGCGCTCTCGATCCACACGCCGCTCGGGACGCTCGCCGACTCGCGGCCGGTCTCGCACCAGGTCGTCGCCGGCAAGCACATTGCCGTCGCGAGCCGCTTCGTGTTGCGACGGCAAGCGCTTCGGCTTCGCCGTCGGCAGCTACCGGCACGACCGCGACCTGATCATCGACCCGGGCATCCAGTACACGACGTTCATCGGCGGCTCGGCCCTCGAGGAGGGCAACGGCATCGCCGTCGACGCGAGCGGCAACGCTTACGTCGGCGGCACGACGCAGTCGCCCGACTTCCCGACCACCGTCGGCGCGTTCAAGCGCACCGGCGCGGCGCAAAACTTCGCCGAGGCGTTCGTCAGCAAGCTCAACCCGGCGGGCACGCGCTCGTCTACTCGACGTTCATCGGCGGCAGCAACATGGAGTTCGGCCGCGGCATCGCGATCGACGCGGCCGGCAACGCGTACGTCACCGGCCAGACCAAGTCGACGCAACTTCCCGACGACGGCGAACGCGTTCGACCGCACGCTCAACATCCCGGCGAACTGCCCGCGCTGCGCGACCGACAACACGGACGGGTTCGTCACGAAGCTCAACGCCTCCGGCTCGGCGCTCGTCTACTCGACCTACCTCGGCGGCACCGACTACGACGCGCCCGCACGGGATCGCGGTCGACGGCAGCGGCAACGCCTACGTCGACGGCGAGACCCTCTCGAACGTCGACTTCCCGACGACGGCGGGCTCGTTCAGCCCGACGAGCCGCGGCTCGTACGACGAGTTCGTCACCAAGCTCAACACCGACCGGCTCTGCGCTCGCCTACTCGACCTTCCTCGGCGGCACGCAGGTCGACAACGGCGAGCGCATCGCGGTCGACTCGGGCGGCAACGCGTACGTGCTCGGCTTCTCGAGCTCGGCCGACTTCCCGACGACGCCCGGCGCGTTCGACACGACCGCGAACGGCGACTTCGACGTCACGCTCACGAAGCTCAACGCGGCCGGCTCCGCACTCGTCTACTCGACGTTCATCGGCGGGGCAGGGCTCCGACTGCGCCGGCGGACTCGTTCGTCGACGCGGCCGGCAACGCCTACGTCTCGGGGGGCGCCGGCTCGCTCAACTTCCCGACGACCGCGGGCGCGTTCGACCGAACCTCCGACGGGAGTGACGCGTTCCTCACGAAGCTCAACCCGGCCGGCTCGGCGGCGGTCTATTCGACGGTGCTCGGTGGAACCGACGGCGACGGCGCCGGCGGCGTCGCGGCCGACGCGAGTGGCAACGCCTGGCTGACCGGCACCACCGCGTCGACGAACTTCCCCGTCACCGCCAACGCCGCCGACAGCTCGTTCAACGGCGGTGCCGTCGACGCGTTCGTCTCCGAGCTGAACCCGGCCGGCTCGGCGCTCCTCTACTCCACCTACCTCGGCGGCTCGAACACCGACTCCGCGAGCGACGTCGCGCTCGACACGTCCGCCAACCCGTACGTCACCGGGCACACGTTCTCGATGGACTTCCCGGCGACGACGGGCGCGTTCGACACCGTCTTCAACGGCGACACGTCGATCTTCTGGGGCGACGCGTTCGTGACCAAGATCAACATCACCGCGACGACCTCGACGCCGCCGGCGCCGCCCGCGATCCCCGCACAGCCGACGCTGTCCACGCCGACGAACGGGGAGACGGTGTCGCAGCCGATCACGCTCTGGTGGAACCCCGCCGCAAGCTCGGCGACGTACGAGGTCCAGATCGACGACTCGAGCACGTTCTCCGCGCCGCTCGTGCGCGACGCGACCGTGAGCGGGTCGAACAACTACGTGACGAGCGGGCTCACGACCGGCATCACGTACTCGTGGCGGGTGCGCGGGATCAACAGCGCCGGGCAGGCCGGCCCGTTCTCCGCGGTTCGCACCTTCGTCGCCGGCGACTCGCCGCCGCCGTCGCAGGTCTCGACCGTCGACATCAACCCGACGACGGTCGTGGGCGGGGACGCGTCGTCCGGCACGATCGTGATGAGCACGCCTGCGCCGGACGCCGGCGCGGTCATCTCGCTCTCGAGCAGCGACCCGGCGGTCGCGAGCGTGCCGTCGACCGTGACCGTGCCGGGGAACAGCTTCACCGGCGGGTTCACGATCAACACGTCGTCGGTCGCCGCGTCGACGGACGGTCACGATCACGGCCGCCTACAACGGCAACGACTAGAACCGGGACGCTGACGGTGACGACGCCGGCCGGCAACCCGCCGCCCGTGACGCTGCAGAGCATCTCGGTCAGCCCGTCGACGGTCGACGGCGGCTCCGGAGCGTTCGGAACCGTGCGGCTCTCGGGTCCGCCACCAGGCGGCAGCGCAACGGTGTCGCTGTCGAGCAGCAACCCGAGCGTGGCGAGCGTGCCCGCCAGCGTGACCATGTCCGGCGGAGCGAGCACCTTCACGTTCCCGATCTCGACCTCGGCCGTCAGCACGTCGACGACCGTCACGATCTCCGCGAGCTGGGGCGGCGTGACCACGACCTCGACGCTGACGGTCTCCGCGGCGCCACCACCGCCGCAGAACGCGACGCTGACCGTGAACGTCACCGGGCGGAGCGGCCAGCGCGTGACCTCCAGCCCGGCGGGTATCAGCGTCGCGACCGGCAGCAGCGGCTCGGCGTCGTTCCCGGTCGGCACCTCGGTCACGCTGACCGTGGCGGGCGGACGCTCCGCGATCTGGTCCGGGAGCTGCTCGAGCGGCGGGTCGAAGAGACAGTCGTGCACCTTCACGATCGGCGGCACCGCGTCCGTCACGGCGAACGTGCAATGACCTGAGCTGCTGTATCAGGCGCCCCCGGGCGCGCTCTACCGAGACAGGATGCACACTCTTGTCTCCAACAGGCGCGCCCGGGGGCCCGAGCCCCTCACGCTCCTCGTGCCGCTGCTGATGCTGCCGCTGCTCACCGCCGCAGGACTGGCCGGCGCCGTGCTGCACGTCCCGCACTCGTCGCTGCTCCTCTACTGGCCGGTCGCACTGCTCGTCACCGCCGGAATCCTCTGCTGCCGCCCCGGCACGGACCACCCATCGGAGGGATAACAGCGGGAGGAACCCGGGCTACGGTCCATTTTCGGGAGTTGCTGCTCCCCTCTCCGACGTCTCATGTCTCTCTGCCGCCTCAGCACGGCGGTCGCGCTGCTCGCGACCGTCCTTGCCTCGCTCATCCTCTTCGCCGTCCCGGCGAGCGCAGACCCGGCACTGCCGCGCGTCTCGGTCATCTCCGACTCGATCCTCACCTCCGTCGTCTGGAGCAACGACCCGGCACAGGCGGCGCTGAGCAAGGACCTCGACCTGCAGATCGACGCCGGCGTCTGCCGACGTCTGAACGGAGAGAGCTGCGAGTTCAACGGCACGCACGTGCCGACGACGTTGAGCGTGATCAACGGCTGGTACTACTCGCTCGGCCCGGTCGTCGTGATCGTCGACGGGTACAACGACCTCCCGGACGGCTTCGCCTCCGACGTCGAGCTGACGCTGAACACGCTGCGGAACGCGAACGTGCAGCACGTGCTGTGGCTGAACCTGCACGAGATCCAGCCCGAGTACGTCGCGAAGAACGCGGTGCTGCGCAACGCGGAGGAGCAGCACCCGGAGCTGCGCGTGCTCGACTGGGACGACTACTCCGCCGCGCACGACGACTGGTACCAGACCGACGGGATCCATCTCGTACCGGACGGCGGGCTCGCGATCGCGGGCTTCATCCGCCAGGCGATCGCCGACGCGTTCGCTCCGCCGCCGGTCGCACCGGCGGACACGCTCGACGTGCCGACCTTCCAGAGCATCCGCGCGCAGGTCGGCGCCCCGCTCGACCGCCAGCTCCGCACCGGCGGCGAGACGCAGCTGAAGTGGCGGACGACGAGCGCGACGCTGCAACGTCTCGACCTGCACCTCTCTGCCTCCGGAGAGCTGACGGGCTCGCCGTCGCGTGCCGGCACGTTCACGCTGCCGCTCGACGCGACGGACGCCGACGGCACGACGGCGCACGTCACCGTGTCGCTCGCCGTCGCACGTGCGTGACCGACGCCGTCGCGCGTGCGTGACCGATCTGTCATGTGACATAGCGCGGATGTAGCTGTTCGATCGACCAGGATCGGTCTAGGCTGGGTCGAGAACTTACTCCAGAAAGGCCGCAAGATGAGTTCGTCCATGGTGCGTGTTCGCCTGATGTCACGTCTCGGGCTGCTCGAGCCGCTCGTGCGCCTCGCCCGCTGGGCGTCGCACTAACGCGGCCCGCCGCGCGTTCTTGACGCGCGTTCTTGACGCGCGTTCTTGACGCGCAGTCGAGTGGGATACGCTTGCCCGATGCGTGCCGCGGGCAGGCCGTTGGTGGCACTCGCGCTCGCCGCAGCGGTGCTCGCCGCGCCCGCGCCTCGGGCCGCCGGCCAGGGCTCGAGCGGCATCGTCGGCGTCACGAACATCGGGAGCGGCGCCGAGGAGACGTGGGTGCTCCTGCCGGGCGAGGACCCGCCGTCCTGCCTCGTCGTCTTCCTCCACGATGCGAGCGAGCCCACGCCGTCGCGCTACCTGGGCTGGCTCGACCACCTCGCCATCGACGCGGCGTGTGCCGTGATCTTCCCGCGCTACCAGCTCGCCCGGAACACCGCGCCCACGACGCTCAGCGGTCTGCGCGCCGGCGTGTCGGCGGGGGTCGTGCATGTCCGGCGCGCGCGGTTCGGATTCGAAGGCCGTCGAGTCCCGAAGAAGCTGCGGACGGTCGTCGTCGGAGTCGGGCTCGGCGGCAGCCTCGCCTTCTACTACGCGGCGAACGCGAAGCGCTGGGGGCTGCCCGTCCCGGCGGCGATCGACAGCATCTTCCCCACGTCGGCGAGCATCTCCGGCCTGCCGCTCGAGCCGGTTCCTCGCGGCGCACGGGTGATCGTCCAGACGCGCGGTGGGGATCGGGACGTGCGCGCGTACCTCGCCCCGCACCCCGCTTCCCACAAGCGCTTCCAGACGGTTCGGTCGCCGGCGAACGCGCCTCTCCAGACGACGCCGTTTGCCATCAACACGTTCTGGGCGCCGGTCGACGAGCTGATCGGCTAGGTCAGAGCAACTCGACGAGCGGGAACGAGCGGTGCCTCCGCGGCGGGACGAGGAAGTTCTGACGGTGCGTCGTTCGCAGCACCGAGTTCAGGCCCTGCTCCTCGGCGCGCGGGGCGAACGGCGTCACCGGCCGGCCGGCGTAGCGGCCGTCCATGGCAAGGCGCGCGCGATGAAACGAGTCACTGGTCGGAGCGAAGGCGACGAAATGCAACCCTGCGGACGGCTGTGTGTGCATGCGGTCGAGTCGCGGCCGTGAGCTCCAGAAGAACGGGTTGTCGAGCGTGTTGAAGTCGGCGCGCTGAATCAACGCGGTCCCCGCTGGGTGGTGGGCGCCGTAGTTGTCCACGACACCATCGGCGAGGCGGGTCGCCGGCTGGAGCGCACCGCTGTGACCGACCAGCCTGAAGTTGACCGCGTCGTAGGCGACATCCGCTTCGCGCTCCGTCGCGGGCGGCCCCTGGTCAACCGTCAGGGTGCCGTCGGCGACGCTCAGGTTGGGCCTGAACGCCGCCCAGACACGCCTGATGTACGAGAAGCTCGAGTACCACGTCACGAGATCCTCGTGGAGGTGGGAGACGTGCATGGTCGTTCCGTGCCGGAAGTACCCGTCCGGCCACTGGTCGGTGAGTCCGCGGAGCGTCTCCGTGTTGGCGATCAACTCGGGTCCCAGCGCCTTCCTCTGCGTCGACGTGAAGCCGAGGAACAGCTGCGCCGTGTCCGGGATCAGCTCGGCGCCCGGGATCGCCGCGCGCACCGCCATCCGCTTCGGCAGCCCGCCGCCGACGAACCCTTTGCGGATGCTCGTCAGCTCGAGCAGCCCGCTCAACTCCCTGAACAGGTGCCGCGTCGCGTTGACGATGTGCTCGAGAACGTCGGAACGGAACAGCAGGCACAGCTCGTTCTGCTCGAGCACGACGTCGACGGGGTCGCTCGGGAAGCGAACGCTGTCGAGGAGAGCGGGCCGTGGCTTCCCTGCCGCACGCGACGCGCGCCGGTCCACCGGCAGGTAGTCGGGGAAGCGCCTGCCGCCGGCGAGGCTTGGGACGCGGTGCCGGAAGTACGAGCGGCCCCAGCCGACCGTCACGCCGAGACCGGCCGGCGTCGGCGCATATGTGCGCTCGATCCGCGTCAGCGCGGCCTCGAGTGCGCGCTGCGCGTCGAGCAGCTCCGCCTTGCGTCCGCCGACGTCGAGGCGTGCCGTGACGATCTGATGGTGCAGAGGAGGAACGACGACCTCGACGCCGTTCTCCGCGACGACTCGGACATTCCCGAGCAGATGTTGCTCGGCAGGCAGGCGCGTGCGGCGTCGCAAGCGCGCGTGCGGGGCGAGCTGCGATTCCGTCGACGAGCCCGTAGAGCCCGGCGGCCGACAATGCGGCGAGCGCGCTCTGCTCCAGGAAGTGCGCTCGGGTGAGGCGCGAGTCCACTTCTAGTCCTCGGGCAGCGCGTAGGCGATCAACTCGAAGACCGGCGCGGGGAACGCCGGATGATCAGTCCCGGCACCGATGAGGAGCGTGTCGCCGGCGACCGCCGGGCAACTGTTGATCCCCGCCCGAGTGCGGGCGCGAAGGAGGGTCGATCCGGTGTCGGCCGAGAGCCCGTAGACGTTGCCGTCGTAGGTCGCCGAGAAGACGACGTTGCCTGCCACGGTGGCACAGCCGAAGTTCGGCGAGGGGAACCTGCGTGCCCATAAGCGATTGCCGGTCGATGCGTCGAGGGCGACGAGCCCGCCGGTCCCCTTCGAGTAGTCCTTGCCGAAGAACGCCAAGCTGCTCGTGCCGTAGGCGCTCTCGTCGAAGCACAGGTCGACGACGGGCACGAACACGCGCGAGCCCGCGTAGGCCATCGGCGTCTCCACGCCGCCGAGCAGCCCGGGGCAGACGCTGACGGGCTTGCGCGGAAGCGGGCCGGTGTCGTTGCGGTGCAGGCCGACCTTCGTCTCCCACAGCCGCTCGTGGCTGTCGCGGCTCCACGCGATCACCCGCCCCGCCTTCCCTGCGCCGATCACCGCGTCCCCCGCGAGGATCGGCGAGAGCTGGAAGTCGTAGTCGCGGATGTCGTGCGGGGTGACCTGGTCGAACCAGAGGAGCTTCCCGGTCTGGCCGTCCAGGACGACGAGCGAGTCCGTGTACCGCACCGGGCCGGGGTACATCCCGCCGTTCGGGTGTTGCCGCGTCCCGCCCCACGGATACGGGTTCGAGATCCCGAAGTACACGCGCCCTGCCGAGTCGACCGAGGGCGGGTACCAGGCGCCGCCGCCGGAGGATTCCTGCGGGAACCGGAACGGCTTCTCGATCGTGTCGAAGCGCCAGCGGACGACGCCCGTCTGGAGGTCGAGCGCGAAGATCTTCCCGCGCCCGCCCGCCGCCTGCCCGTTCGCGCTCGTGTAGACGAGGCCCCGGTTCGCGACCGGCGCGATCGTGATCGGGTTTGCCCGGGTCGTCAGGCGCCTGTGCCAGCGCTCGCGCCCGTTCGCCGCGTCGAGGGCGAACGCGGTCGTGTCGGTGTTCCCGAGGATCGAGGCCGCCCGCGACCGCGACGCCGTTCGGCCCGCCGTCGGGGCGGTCGTAGCGATGCGTCCACAGGAGCCGGCCGTTTGCGAGGGCGAGTGCGTACACGTTGCTGTTCAGGTCCTGGATGTAGACCCGCCCGCCGCTGACGACGGGAGTCGAGGCGTAGACACCGGAGAACCCGACCTTTCCGCGGAGCCGGAAGCGCCAGCGGACCCGGAGGCGGCGCGCCACGCCGCGGAGCGCAGGCCCGGCGGCGGCCCGGGTGCTCGAGAGGTCACCGTTGGCCGAGGGCCAGTCCGCGCTGCTTTCTGCCGGTTGTGAGCGCAGCCCGAAGGCGTCCGTCAGCGTGCCGAGGCCCACGATCAGAGCTGCCGCGCCCACGAGGAGCAGCACGGGCAGCGTCCGGTTCACTATCCGCCGAGAGGCGAGTACACCGCGATCAGGCCGCGGTGCTTGAGGGTGCAGTGCAGTGCGCAGCGGTAGACGTACGCGCCGCGGTCGACGAACTGAACGAGAACGTGCCCGACCTCGTTGTGCTTCAGCGGCTTCGTCTTCAGTCCGACGACGTGGAAGTCGTGGGTCAACGTGCCCTTGTTGACGACCCGGAACGCGACCGTCTCGAGTCGTGCGACGCGTTTCGGCTTCACGACCATCCGATCGTCGGTGATCGTCACCGAGACGGTGATCAGCGGGTCGACGCCGGTCGTGTTCGGCGCCGCCGTCCGCGCACTCCCTGCGAGGCCGAGAGCGACCGCACCGAGCACTGCTGCGACGATTGCGGCCCGGGTCAGCATGGGATCTGGGCCTGTGACTTGGTGAATTTGCTGCCCTTCGAACCCGTGATCTTGAGAGTGTAGGCGCTGCAGTTACTGAGCGGCAGCGCTCCGAAGCTGACGTTGAGCAGGCCCTTCGCGCTGGCCGCCACCGTCCTCGTTCGAGTGCCGTCGGCGATCAAGGTCACGGTCAGGCGTTCGCCGGGCTGGAAATGGCTGCCGGTGACGATCACGGACGCACCGAAGTCGATGCTGGCAATCGGCCGGCACGCAGCACCGACGGTGTTCTTCAACGTTGCGGTGGTTCCCCCTGCGCCACTCGCGCGGAGCACGTATGCGGTGCACGTGGTCACCGCGACCTTCGGGAACGTCAACGTGACGCTTCCAATCGCGTTCGCGGCGCCCCTGGCGATCCCGGCTCCCGCGCCGCTCAGCCTCAGGACGACCTTCTCTTTCGGCTTGAACCCAGAGCCCCTCACCGTGAGCGGCTTCAGCCGCACCACGTGCAGAGACGCCTTCGCCTGGCGTGCGACGTGCGCCTGTGCGCCGCCCGTGAGGACGGCGACGCAGAGGACGACCAGCCCGAATGCGCCGACGCGGGCGGCGCTTGCTCGGCCGGCGCGCATTCTCTGCGAGGACGCTGAGCTCATCGGCTACTTCACCGACTTGATGTATGCGACGAGCGCCTTGGCCTGGGCCAGCGAGATGTTCCCGATCGCCGTCGTCATGATCCCGGACGAATAGCCGGCGACGATCTCGGCGTCCGGCTGCTCGATCGCCCAGATCAGGTAGCCGTCCGTCGCCTTCTCGGTCTTGCCGTTCGTCAGATGGACCGTCCGGCCGGCAAGACCCTTCCAGGTAGGCCCGGCGGACTTCGTGCCGTCGAGCGTGTGGCAGCCCTCGCAGCTGAAGTTGCTCGAGAGTGTCTTGCCCTGGGCGACGAGCGCCGGCGTCGACGCGACAACGACGTTGGCGTACGGATTGGCGCTCGCACCGCCGCCGCCCGCGGAGGTCGCCTTGACCTGGCCGCGGATCTCTCCGGCGGGGTTCTTCTTCGTGTGGACGTTGACGTATGCCTTGCCGGCGATCATCGCCTGAGCCGCGACCGCCGAGACAGCCTTCGTTGCGTGCGCGCCGGAGCGGCAGGGCGCGCAGAGCGGAACGACGATCTTGCCCGCCTTGCCTGCGGCGCCGAGATGGACGTGCGCCGCGAGCGCGGGGCCTGTCAGCCGCGCGAAGGTGAGACCATAGGTCAGCGTCGACTTGGAGGCGCTGACCACCTTGAGCGTTCCGGTGAAGCTCCCCGTCGCCCGGATGGTTCCCCTGGCCCTCGGAACCGTCTGCCTCGTGTTCAGCGTGACCTTGATCGTGTAGGAGCCCGGGGTCGGCCCCGCGCCGGTCACCGTCGTGCCGGATCGGCCGGTCGTGGCGAAGACCGCTATGGCCCCGACCAGGAGCGTGGCTGCGATAACGACGACTGCGACCCTCAGTCTGCTCTTCATGTCACTCCTTGGTCAGCGACTCGGCCCGTCCGAGACGGCTTGTCGGTCCTCGGTCTACCAAATAGCGGTTCGTTGCCAGCGGCTCTAGGCGAAACGTGGCGGCCGGAAGCCCGGCCGCCACGTCGCGCGGTGTCTCTTTACGGAAGTGCGAACGCGTAGAGATCGTCCCCGTGCTTGCCCGGAGACTCGAACGTGAACGCCGTGCCTCCGTCATACAGTGCGACGTACTGCTTGCCGTTGACGCTGTAGGTCATACCCGGCGCCGCGACGTTCGATGCGAGCTGTGCCTTCCAGAGCTCTTTGCCTGTCGCGGCGTCGTACGCGTCGAACTCACCCGTCCCGCGGCCGGCGAAGACGAGCCCGCCCGCGGTCGTGAAGGTGCCGCTGTAGCACGTCCTCGGCCACTTCACCCGCCACGCGACCTTGTTCGTGGTCACGTCCATCGCGGTGATGTAGCCCTGCCAGAACTTGATCCCGGCGAAGTTGACGCCCGCCTGCCCCTTGCCGGCGAGGTAGTTCGCGTTCAGCTGGGCAGCCGGAATCGCCTGGATCGCCATGTCGCTGTCGGCGCCGCACACGTAGTACAGGTGCGTGTCCGGGTTGTACGACGACGGGTTCCAGTCGACGCCCCCCTGGGCGCTCGGTGCGATGGCGACCGCCTGGTCGAAGCGCGGCGGATCCCACAGGCAGCCGATCTTCACGGGCTTGCCCGCGAACGGCTTCGTGTAGGTCGCCTTCTTCGCACACGTCTGAGGCGTGATGCGATCACCGATCGGGATGGGCTGGGTCGGCCAGGTGTTCAGCGCCTTCAGCTGCGGCACCTTCGTCTCCTTGATGCCGAGCAACGGCTGACCGTTCGTGCGGTCGAGGATATAGAGCCAACCGGTCTTGCAGGCCTCGGCGACCGCGTGCCGGAGGACGCCGCCGATCGTGACGTCGAACATGATCGGAGCGTTCGGGCAGTCGTAGTCCCAGAGGTCGTGGTGCACCATCTGGTACCACCACCTGACCTGTCCGGTGCTGGCATCGAGCGCCACCATCGAGGACGTGAACAGGTTCTGTCCCGGCCCGCGGCCCGTCCACGGGGCGGCGTTCCCGGTCGAGAAGACGATCATGTTCAGCGCAGGATCGACCGCCGGCGTGTCCCAGACGGTCGCGCCGCCGGTCGAGAAGCCGAGCGGCCCCGCCGGCCAGGTCTGACCGCCGATCTCGCCAGGCGCAGGAGCGGTGAAGAAGCGGAACGCCGGGCTGCCGTCGGATGCGTGGTAGGCCGAGACGCTGCCGCGGCTCATGAACTCGCCGCCGGTCGAGCCGACGTAGACGAGCCCGTTGTAGTAGAGCGGCGCGGAGGTCAGCGTGTAGCCCTCTCTCCAGTTGTGGACGACGATCTTCCAGAGGACGTTCCCCGTCGTCTGGTCGAGTGCCACGAGCCGTCCGTCGAGCTGGTTGACGAAGACCTTGCCTTCGCCGATCGCGACGCCGCGGTTGTCCCACCCGCAGCAGGCCGTGCTGACGGTCTGGTTGATGTTCGAGAGGTACGTCCACAGACGCGCGCCCGTCGCGGCGTCGATCGCGAACACGTCGGAGTTACCCGGTCGGGAGGTACATGACGCCGTTGTAGACGACCGGGGTTCCCTCGGCCGAGTACTTGGCTGCCTTCCCCGAGCCGTCCAGGTGGATGTGCCATGCCTCCTTCAGGTTCGCAACGTTGGAGGTGTTGATCTGGCTCAGCGACGAGTAACGGGCGTTGGAGACGTCGCCGCCGTTGGTGAGCCAGTTCTCGGTGGGAACGGCGCTCAGGTCCGTCGAGGTGAACGCCGGGGCGGGCACGATCGCGGCTGCCGCAGCACGCGTCGTTGTCTTCGATGGAGCTGCCGCAGTTACCTTCGACGTGCTCGTGCCGGTGAGGAGCTGTTGAAGCGCTCCGGTCCCCGGGAAAAACGGAAGCGTGCCTGCGGATCCTGGACCTGCGAGAACCAGTCCGATCGCGCAAACGACGAGGACAACCGTCGATCTCATATGTCCCTCCCCTGCGTGCGTGGCGGCGTGTGTCGAGCGAGCAAGCTCTACTGCTTTCAGCGAATAAGTATCTTCCGTCCAGGTGAGCTTTGCAAGCGACAAGTTGCACCGTTCTCGATCCGAGATCGTTGCCTCGTCACGCGTTTCACCCCACCCGGGCGATGCGCGCAACGAGCCCGACCTGTCTGAGCGCCGTAGTCAGCCGCTGCGCCGCTTCGACCACGTTGCCGTGACTTCGCCGCCGTCGGGCGAGCGGAGCGAGCCCGTCAGCTCGTAGCCGGCGGCGAACATCTTTCGCGCGTCGAGGTCGAGCGCGCGGTCGTCGTCGTAGGCGCGCGTGATCACGGCGGTCCGCGGTGCGCGGCGGCGCAGGATCAGCAAGTCGAGGATCCGGCGTGAGACGCCGTTCGGCCAGACGAAGGCGGACCCGAGGAAGGCCACCACCAGGAGCACCGGGATCCCCAGCGCGTTCGACGCGATCAGCATCCGGAAATCAGTCCGGCCAGCAGACGCGCACGTCGACGCCGCGCGCACGCTGTCCTTCCTCCCAGGCGCGGACGCGGAGCTGCGTCTCCATGCCCATCGCCTCGGTGTTGTAGGAGCCCAGGATCGTCACGTCGAGCGCGGTAGGCCCGACCGCGGTCGCGACGCAGTCGGCCCGCGCGACGAGGTAGGCGCGGAGCTCGAAGAGCAGTGTCGGGTCGCTGAGCCTCACCAGCACGGCCTGAGGATGTGGGTTGAAACCCGGATTCGATACTGGCCGATAGGCCTAAGTCGGTCGAGGTTCGACCGTTTGGGCAACCACTTTCCAATTGATAGTTTCGGCGTTCTTCGAGCATTGGAGGTGCGATGGCCCGCTGGACACCGGACCCGAGCTTCTACCCGTCGCCGAAGCTGGCGATGGAGGCGCCCGAGGAGACGCTTGCGTACGTCGCGCTCCTCGAGCCCGACCAGACGTCCCGTCCCGACGCGCTCGGCGTGATCGACCTGGAGCGCGGCTCGGACACGTACGGGCAGATCGTCAACACCGTCGAGATGGCGGCGCCGGGCGACGAGCTGCACCACTTCGGGTGGAACGCCTGCAGCGCCGCGCTCTGCCCGTCGGCGCCGCGACCGCACGTCGAACGGCGCTACCTCGTCGTCCCGGGCCTCGCGTCCTCGCGGACGTATGTGATCGACACGAAGGACGACCCGCGCGCGCCGAAGATCGTGAAGACGATCGAGCCCGACGAGCTGATCGCGAAGACCGGCTACTCGCGCCCGCACACCTCGCACTGCGGGCCCGACGCGATCTACATGAGCGGCCTCGGCGGCGCGAACGGCGCGGACGAGGCGGGCGGCCTCTTCCGGCTCGACTGCGAGACGTTCGAGCCGCTCGGCCCGTGGGACTCGGAGAAGGACAGCCCACAGCGCTACCAGTACGACTTCTGGTGGAACCTCAACCAGGACACGCTCGTGTCGAGCGAGTGGGGGACGCCGGCGATGTTCGAGGACGGCGTCGTGCCGGAGAAGCTGCTCGCCGGCGAGTACGGCCACGCGATGCACGTCTGGGACCTGCGCACGCGGCAAGCACGTGAAGACGCTGGACGTCGGCGCGGAGCAGCAGATGGTGCTGGAGCTGAGGCCGGCGCACGACCCGAGCCGTGAATGGGGCTTCGTCGGCGTCGTCGTCTCGACCGCCGACCTCTCGGCGTCCGTCTGGCACTGGTACCGCGAGAAGGGCGAGTGGCAGATCCGCAAGGCGATCGAGATCCCGGCCGAGCCCGCCGACGCCGAGCTGCTCCCGCCGCTCCTGCAGGGCTTCGGCGCGGTCCCTCCGCTCGTCACCGACATCAACCTCTCGCTCGACGACCGCTTCCTCTACATCTCGTGCTGGGGCACGGGCGACTTCCTGCAGTACGACGTCAGCGACCCGTTCAACCCGAAGCAGACCGGCAAGGTGCGGCTCGGCGGTATCGCCTCGCGCGCCGACGCACCCCGCTTCCGGCCCGCTGAAGGGCGGCCCGCAGATGGTCGAGGTGAGCCGCGACGGCAAGCGCATCTACGTCTCGAACTCGCTCTACTCGAGCTGGGACCGGCAGTTCTATCCGGCCGGGCTCGACGGATGGATCGCGAAGCTCGACGTCGGCCCCGACGGCGGCCTCGAGCTCGACCCCGCGTTCCTGACCACGGAGTTCGACGGGCGGCTGCCGCACCAGATCCGGCTCGAGGGCGGCGACGCCTCGTCCGACTCGTACTGCTTCAGCTGATGAACGACTGGAGCGCCGGCGCGACGCTGCTGCTCGGGGCGTTCCACGGGCTCAACCCCGCGATGGGCTGGCTCTTCGCGGTCGCGATCGGGTTCCGGGCGCAGACGCGGCGTGCCGTCGTCGGCGCGCTCGGCCCGATCGCGGCCGGCCACCTCGCCTCGATGGCGTTCACGCTGCTCGTCGTCGAGGAGCTCCGCGTGCTCTCGTCGGAGGCGACGATCCGGATCGCGGGCGCGCTCGGCCTCGCGGCCTTCGCCTCGTGGCGCTTCGCGTCCTCACACCGCCACCCGCGCTGGGTCGGCATGTGCCTGCGCCGGCGCGAGCTCGCCTTCTGGTCGTTCCTGATGTCGACCGCCCACGGCGCCGGGCTGATGCTGATCCCGGTCGCCGTCGGCCTGAACGTGAACGCCCACGACCACATGCTGATGCCGGCCTCCCTCGGCCCTGATGACCGCGGTCCTGCTCCTGCACACGGCCGCGATGGTCGCGGTGGCGGGACTGCTCGCGCTGGCGATCTACGAGTTCGTCGGTGTCGGGATCCTGCGCCGTGGCTGGCTGAATCTCGACCGTGTTTGGGCGTACGCTCTCGGGATCGGTGCGGCGGCGACATTGCTCCTCGCCTGACCGATGAGTTCTGCCGCGCGGCACGGTCCAAGCGGTATCGACGTCGAATCGACCCGGAGGTGCAGGAGATGCCGCAGACGATCGTCCTCGTCGGAACCCGGAAAGGGTGCTTCATCCTGGAGAGCGACGGTGACCGCAGCGACTGGCAGGTGCGGGGCCCCTACTGCGAGGGCTGGCCCATCTACCACGCGATCTACGACGCGGAGAGCGGCGACATGTATGCCGCCGCCGCGAGCGAGTGGCACGGGGCCACCGTCTGGCGCAGCAGCGACCTCGGCGAGACGTGGGAGTCCTCGAGCGAGGGCATCGGGTTCGGTGAAGGGGACGAGGCGCCGAAGCTGTCGAAGATCTCGGGGCTGACCGCCGCGCACGGCCGCCTGTTCGCCGGCGTCGAGACGCCGGGCATCTTCGAGAGCCGCGACAAGGGCAAGACGTGGTCGCTTCTGAGCACGCTCGACGGCATGCCCGGTCGCGAGGGCTGGAACGACCCGGCGAACCAGCCGCCCGGGCATCTAGGGCTGCCCGCGATCCTCCCGCATCCCGAGGACGCAGCGCACTACTGGGCGGTCGTGCAGGGAATCGGCATCTTCGAGACGACCGACGACGGCGGCTCGTGGACGCCGCGTAACAAGGGCCTGCGCGCCGACTGGCCGCTCGAGGATCCGTCCGTCGGCTACTGCGTGCACAAGCTCGTGATGTCGCCCGTCGACACCGATCGCATGTACCAGCAGAACCACGTCGGCATGCACCGCAGCGACGACGGCGCCCTTTCGTGGACCGAGATCACCGAGGGACTGCCGACCGAGTTCGGCTTCGCCGCGGCCGCGCATCCGCACGACCGCGACACCTTCTACGTCATCCCGCTCGACGGGGGACACGGCCGCACGATGCCAGACGGCAAGGCCGCGGTCTGGCGCACGCGCGACGCCGGCTCCAGCTGGCAGCGGCTCGACAGCGGCCTGCCGCAGCAGGACGCGCACCTCGGCGTGCTCCGCGAGGGCATGACGATCGACCGCGAGGACACGCCCGGCGTCTACTTCGGGACGAGCACGGGCCAGGTGTTCGCGAGCCTCGACGAGGGCGACAGCTGGAACGAGATCGCGAGCTACCTGCCTGCGATCGCGTCGGTCGAGGTCGCAAAGGTCGCATAGCGATGGCCGAGCTCCACCTCCCGACCACGTTGCTGCCGCTCTTCCCGGAGCTGCCGCGCGAGCTCGACGTCGACGCGCCGACCGTCAGCGCCGCGATCGACCGGCTCGACGAGCGGTGGCCGGGACTGCGCGACCGCCTGTGCGAGCGCGGGACGATCCTGCGGCCGCACATCAACGTGTACGTCGACCGCCGGCGCGCCGAGCTCGACACCGAGCTCTCGGAGCGCTCGCGCGTCGACGTGATCGCCGCGATCAGCGGCGGCTAGGCAAGAACGTGTGGGAGCCGGCCGCCGCTGCCAAGAGCGGTGGCCGGCTCCCACGTCTGACTACGGACCGACGATGCGCCCCTCGACGGGCGGCGCGGTCACCGGCGAGTGCGCGGTGATGTAGTCGATCACGACCTGCATCAGGTCGTCCCCGGGCTGGCCGACGTCCGTGCCGGCGGCGAAGGCGGTGTAGCCGTCGCCACCGGTGTACATGAAGTCGTTCGTCACGAACCGGACCGTGTCGGCGGGGCCGATCGGCGTGAGCGTCCCGGCCACACCGTTCGGCGCCTTCCACATCCCGTCGATCACGGGAGCCGACGGCGCCGCGCCGGCGCAGTGGAACTGCACCTTCAACCCGGAGATCTGCGGGAAGCGACCGGTGTTGATCGCCGGGTCACAGAAGGCGGAGAAGCCGTTCGTGAACGCCTCCTGCAGCTTCGCGCCGGTCAGCGTCAGGATCACGGTGCGGTTGCCGAACGGCAGCACCGAGAACACCTCACCCCACGTGATCTCGCCGGGCTGCTCGCCGGCGCTCGGAGGCGACACGACGAGGTCGGCCCGGAGGCCGCCCGAGTTCGTGACCGCCCCGTCCACACCCGGATAGCGGAGCCGCATCGCGTCGGCGACGAGGTTGCCCATCGACGACTCGTGGCGACGCGCGAGGTCACGCGTGATGTCGGCGGTTTGCTTCCCGATCACCTGGTTCCGCAGCACCGCCGTCTGCGCGTTCGCGTCGTCGACGATTGCCTTGACGTCCGCGCGTGCAGGGACGCCGAGGTTCTTGGCGATGCGCGTCGCACCGCCCGCCCACGTCACATCGCCGTCACGCACCAGCAGCTGCAGGACCGAGTAGCTCGTCCCTGCGTTGATGCCCTCCGTGATCAGGATGTTGCCCCGCATCAGGTTCGAGATGCGGTGCGTATGCCCGACGATCATCGCGTCGACGGTCGTGTCCGCGAGCGCGTCGGCGATGCCGAGGATCGGTCCCGTCCACGGAACCGCGGGCGCAGTCCCGACGGCGTTCAAACCGTCGGCCGTGCCCTGGTGGATCACGACGACCTGCACCTGCACGCCCTGGGCGCGCAGGCGCTCGGACTCGGCATGGATCCGCGAGGCCTCGTCGAGGAACTTCAGGCCCGCGGTCGCACCCGCCGAGACGAGCTCGGGTGTGGTCTGGAGCTCGGCGCCGATCACGCCGACCTTCACGCCGTTGACGTCGAACACCGTCGACGGCTTGACCCAGTCGGGCGCGTTGCCCGTCACCGCGTCGACGATGTTCGTCGCGAGGAACGGGAAGTGCGCCCGCGCCTGATGCTGCGAGCAGCCGCGCGACGCCGAAGTCGAACTCGTGGTTGCCGTACGACGTGGCGTCGAGGCCCCACGCGTTCTCCACGTCGATCGCCGGCATGTCCTGGAGCAGGCCCGAGTTCGCCGGCGACGCGCCGACGTTGTCGCCGGCCGCCAGGATCAAGCCAGGCCCGGGCAGTGCCGCGAGCTCCTCGTCGAAGAGCGACGCGAGGAACGGCGCGCCGCCGACCGACGTGTTGATGCCGTCGAAGGCGAGCGTCGTCGGGTCGAGCTGGCCGTGGAAGTCGTTCAGGCCGACGATCGAGACCGGCTTGAACTTGTCGCCGTGCTTCAAGGCATCGAGGAGCACACGGCCCTCGACTCTGCTGCGGCTCCGGGATGCCCATCAGGAACGAGAGCGTCGGCGCCAGGTCGATCGTGCGCGCCGTCACCTCGCCCTTGCCGATGTCCTCGCCGTCGGCCAGGAACGTCGCGCGCATGTTGATGTTCGCGTCGAGGTTCTGGACGTCGGGCACGTAGCCGTGCTGGCCGAAGAAGTGCGACGGCGCGACGAGCGTGCCGGGCGTCTCGGCGTCGAACTGGTACGGCGGGAACGCGAAGACGACGAGGTCGCCGGTCCGCGTCGGGTCCGCCATGTCGGCCGTGCTGCCCGGCCCGTTCGGGATGAAGCGGGCCTCCGCCTGGGTGAACGCACGGTCGATCATCTTCCAGTTCTCGGGCTGGCCGTCGTGCGTCCAGTCGTTCGGGTCGGTCAGCGACAGGTACTTGGCCTTGATCGCCGCGACCGTGGACGCGGCGTCGGTTGCCGCCACCTGTTGCAAGCCGCCGCCGGCCGGGTTGCGGCCCGCGAGGTTGAGGTACACCTGCAGCGCACCGCCGGCCCAGCAGGCCTTCGCCTTGCCGATCGTCTCGCCGGCCGCCAGGCGGCAGTTCGCGGTCTGCGGCTTCGAGAGCAGCCCGAGCTGCACCAGCGGCAGGCTCGCGTCGATCGCGAGGAACTGCGCGCCGAAGCCGTGGTCGGACGAGACGAACGTGTCGATGTCGTCCGCGTGGTCGTTGTCGTCATCGTCGCCGCCGTGCCCGCGGCCGTGGCCGTCGTCGCCGTGACCGTGCTCGTCCTCGTGTTCGCGGCCGCTCATCAGCTCGCGCGCCCGCGTGAGCACGTCGTTCGCCTCGTTGTAGGCGGCGGCGATGAACGCGTCGCGCTGTGCGACGCGGTGGTCCTTGACGCCGTCCAGGTCGACGTCGTCGAACGCGGGGTTCGGCGCGCCGTTCGGCAGCTTCGGCGTGACGAGCCCCAGGAACTGGTGCGAGAACTCGTCCGTCGTCGGCACGCCGGCCATCAGGAAGTCCGGCTTGTAGGTCTTGACGATGTAGTCGAGCATCGGCAGGTGCCCGGTCTTCCAGTACAGGCCCTGCTGCACGTACGTCTCCTCGGAGACGACGCCCGCCTCGAGCACCGCGAAGTCCGCAGCCTGCGAGGACGGGAACTTCTGCGCGAGGAACTCCGCGAAGTCGCCGGTGAAGCCCGGCTCGCCGGGCCACGTCGGCCACGTTGCGAGCGCGCGCGCGACGGAGGTGTGGAAGAGCCGGACGCGCGACAGGTCCGAGGTCAGCTCCTCGACCTTGACGAGCATGCCGGCGGTGAGCCCGGCGGACGTCCCGCCGATGATCTTCACCTTGACGTCGGCGAACTCGCCTTTGCGCAGGATCGCGACCTTGTCGGCAGCGCTCTTCGTCGGTGAGAAGAGCACCTTGTCGTAGTTCGTGCGGTGGTCGTTCGTGCTGTCGAAGATCCACGCGTTGAGCCCGTACTTGTCGACGCCGAAGTCGAGCACGCGCAGGCGCATCTCCTTCGCCGGGCTGAACGTGGCGGGCAGCGGCCCGCTCCAGCCGGTGGCGTCGACGGGCGCCGCGCCGGCGAACGGCGCCTGGCCCGCGAAGCCGGCCGGATGGTCGAACTGCAGCCCGAAGGACTGGATGAACGCCGGGTCGTCGAAGATCGCCTCGCCCGGGTGCCCGGTGAAGTTCGTGGACACGCCGCGTCCGGAGAAGAACGCCTGGAAGTCGATCGTCGGGCCCTGGATCACGCCGTTGCGGCCGCCGACCCACTCCATCTGCGCCACCTTCTTGCCGGCGCGCTCGGCGGCCTGCGCGATCGTCTCCGCCTTGAGGATGCCGGGCGTGGCGAAGCTCGTCGACGTGTCGAAGGCCCGGCCGTTGATGTGGAACGTGTTGTTGGTGGAGCCGTGCACGCCCGGCCACGCGCCGGTCGCGAGGCTGTACCAGCCGGCGCCGGTGTTCGGCGGCGCCTGGGTGAGCAGGCCGTTGCCTGCTCCACGCACGCCCTTCTTCAGGAACGTGCCGAGCGTGCTCTTCTTGTCGAGGTACTTGGCAATCAGGTCCTGGCGCATGCCGTCGGACGCGAAGAACACGAACTTCTGTGCCTCCGCGGCGCCATGCCCCCGGTCGTGACGGCCGTCGGACGACAACGCACCGAGCGCTGCCGTCGCGGCGAATACGAGCGCAGCCAACGTGACCACGCCGAAGCGCTTCACTCTCACTCTTCCATCTCCCCTCGCTTGCCTGCCTGACCGATGGCCCGTTCCCGCAGAACGGGTCGGATTCCAGGCGCGAGGGTACGCCAAGCCGCACGACTTCTGCCAGGTCCGAACCGGCGTCGTGAGGGTTCCGATCTGGTGAATTCGGCATGATCGAAGGGCCGATGACCACGTGGCCGACCAACGTGAGCAGCGCCAGCCCATTCCCGCCGATCGCCGACTACGGGTTCCTCTCGGACTGCGAGACGTGCGCGCTCGTCGCGCCGAGCGGCGAACGTCGAGTGGCTGTGCCTGCCGCGGTTCGACTCGCCGAGCGTCTTCGGCGCGATCCTCGACCGCGACGCCGGCACGTTCCGGCTCGGCCCGGACGGCGTCGAGGTGCCCGCCGCGCGCCGCTACCTGCCCGGGACGATGGTGCTCGAGACGAGCTGGGGCACGCGCGGCGGCTGGATCATCGTGCGCGACGTGCTGCTGATCGGCCCCTGGCACCACGAGAGCGAGCGCTCGCACACGCACCGCCGCGCGCCGACCGACTACGACGCCGACCACGTGCTGCTGCGGCTGGTCCGCTGCGTGAACGGCGAGGTGCAGGTCAACCTCGACTGCGAGCCGCGCTTCGACTACGGGCGCCTGCCCGCGCACTGGGAGTACGACGGGCGCCGGCTACCACGCGGCGGTCGCCGACGCGGAGGGGACGCGACGTGCGCCTGCGGCTGACGAGCGACATGCGACATCGGCTTCGAGGGCCCGCGCGCGACCGGCGCGCACGCTGATGAAGGAGGGGGACACGGTGTTCGTCGGCGCTCTCGTGGTCGGAGCATCCCGGCGCCGCCGACGTACGAGGACGCCTACGAGCGCCTCGTCTGGACCGCGCACCACTGGCAGCACTGGCTCGACCACGGCCGACTTCCCCGACCATCCGTGGCGCCGCTACCTGCAGCGCAGCGCGCTGACGCTGAAGGGGCTCTCGTACGCGCCGACCGGCGCGCTCGTCGCGGCCGCGACGACGTCGCTGCCGGAGTCGCCCGGCGGCGAGCGCAACTGGGACTACCGCTACACGTGGATCCGCGACTCGACGTTCATGCTCTGGGGCCTCTACACGCCTCGGCTTCGACTGGGAGGCGAACGACTTCTTCTACTTCCTCGCCGACGTCGCCGAGGCGCGAGCGACGACCTGCAGATCATGTACGGCGATCGACGGCGAGACCGAGCTGCCGGAGCGCACGCTCGACCACCTCTCGGGCTACGAGGGCGCGCGGCCGGTGCGCGTCGGCAACGGCGCCTACCGACCAGGACCAGCACGACGTCTGGGGCGCGCTGCTCGACTCGTTCTACCTGCACACGAAGTCGCGCGACCAGCTGCCCGAGCGCATCTGGCCGATCCTCGTAAGCGCAGGTCGAGACGGCGCTCGAGCACTGGCGCGAGCCCGACCGCGGGATCTGGGAGATGCGCGGCGAGCCGAAGCACTTCACCTCGTCCAAGGTCATGTGCTGGGTCGCCGCCGACCGCGGCGCCCGCCTGGCGGAGATCCGCGGCGAGCATGGAGTACGCGGCGCGCTGGCAGTCCGCCGCCGACGAGATCAAGGAGGACATCTGCGCGAACGCGCGTCGACGAGCGCGGCGTGTTCTGCCAGCACTACGACACGACCGCGCTCGACGCGTCGGTGCTGCTGATGCCGCTCGTGCGCTTCCTGCCGGCCGACGACCCGCGCATCCGCAGCACGGTGCTCGCGATCGCCGACGAGCTGACCGAGGACGGGCTCGTGCTGCGCTACCGGCGTCGAGGAGACCGACGACGGCCTCGCCGGCGAGGAGGGCACGTTCACGATCTGCTCGTTCTGGCTCGTCTCGGCGCTCGTGGAGATCGGCGAGCTCGCAGCGGGCGCGCGACCTGTGCGAGAAGCTGCTGTCCTACGCGAGCCCGCTCGGCCTGTACGCGGAGGAGATCGACCCGCAGAGCGGCCGCCACCTCGGCAACTTCCCGCAGGCGTTCACGCACCTCGCGCTGATCAACGCCGTCATGCACGTGATCCGCGCCGAGGAGACGCCGCGGATCGGCGAGCTGCCGCTCGGCCACGAGCGGCCGCAGGGAAGGCTGCGGCCGCTCTCGACCGAGTTCGACTGACGGTTAGACGATCAGCGGGCCAGCGCCTCCTCGACCGCGCGCGCCGTGAGCACGCGCACGAGGTGGCGGCGGAAGTCCGCCGTCGCGAACGTGTCGCTCGGCGGGGCCGTGCCTTCGTCCGCCTTGTCGGCGGCGTCGTCGCGCCGCCGGACGCGTACGCCTGCTCGGCGGCGCTCGCGCGGAGCGGCGTCTGTCCCATGTTCGTGAGCCCGATGCGCGCGCTCTGCGCGCCGCCGTCGCCGGGCTCGACGACCGCGGCCACGCCGACCGTCGCCCAGTCGAGCGCCCGCTGCCGGAACTTCACGTACGACCAGCCCGCGGTCCCCGTCTTCGGGACCCGGATCTCGGTGATCAGCTCGGTCGGCTCGAGCGCCGTCTCGTAGAAGCCGCGGAAGAAGTCCGCCGCCTCGATCGTGCGCTCGCCGCTCGGTCCCGTTGCGACGATCTGCGCGTCGAGCGTGAGTGCGATCGTCGGCAGGTCGGCGGCCGGGTCGCCGTGCGCGAGCGAGCCGCCGATCGTGCCGCGGTGCCTCACCTGAGCGTCGCCGACGAGCGCCGCGGTGTGGGCGAGGATCGGGCAGTGCTCCTGCACGAGCGGGTCGTTCGCGAGGTCGTGGTGCCGGGTGAGCGCCCCGATCCGCGAGCTGCTCCCCGCTCCCGTTGTCGACGCCCGCGAGCCCTTCGACGCGGCCGATGTCGATCAGCGTCACCGGCCGGGCGAGGCGGAACTTCATCAGCGGCAGCAGGCTGTGGCCGCCCGCGAGCAGCTTCGGCGTCCTCCTTCGTGCCGAGCAGCTCGATCGCGTGCTCGACGGACTCGGCGACTTCGTATTCGAACGGTGCCGGGATCATCGACCTCGCCTCCTGGATCGCGCGCCAGACTCGCTCGGGTGTCGCGGGGCGCTCGACGTTCGTGACGCCGAGGTGCGAGAGCGCGTCGACGACCGCGTTGATGACGGCGGGCGGCGCGGCGATCGTGCCGGCCTCGCCGATGCCCTTCACGCCCATCGCGTTCGTCGGGCTGGGCGTGACGGTGTCGTGGATCTCGTACGGCGGCAGCTCGGGCGGGCCGGGGATCATGTAGCTCGTCATCGTCCCGGTGAGCAGGTTGCCCTCCTCGTCGTAGCGCGCCTCCTCGAAGAGCGCCTCGGCGATTCCCTGCGCGACTCCGCCCTGTACCTGTCCCTGCACGAGCATCGGGTTGAGCTGCACGCCGCAGTCGTCGACTGCGATGTAGCGCACGATGTCGACCGAGCCGGTGTCGGGGTCGACCTCGACGACGCAGCAGTGCGCGCCGTTCGGCCAGCTGAAGTTCGGCGGATCGTAGAGCTGCGATGCGCGCAGCCCCGGCTCCATGTCGTCGGGGAGGTTGTGCGCCGTCCACGAGCTGAAGCCGAGCGCCTTGATGTTCGCGGAACGGTCGGTGCCCTTGACGGTGAAGTTGCCGCCCTCGAACTCGAGGTCCTCCTCTGCGCACTCGAGCTCGTGCGCGGCGAGCGTCCGCGCCTTCGCGATGATCTGCTCGCCCGCCTTGTGCAGGGCCACGCCGCCGACCGCGACGCCGCGGCTGCCGTACGTGTCCATGCCGAGTGGCGAGACCTGCGTGTCGCCGTGCAGCACCTCGACGTCGTCGTACTCGACACCGAGCTGGTCGGCGACGATCTGGGCGAAGACCGTCGCGGAGCCCTGCCCGTGCGGCGAGACGCCGGTCACGACGCGCACCGTGCCGGTCGGCATGAACTCGATCTGCGCCGAGTCCCAGCCGCCCGCCACGTAGTTGAGCGCGTTCAGCACGCGCGACGGCGCGAGCCCGCACATCTCGATCCACGTCGAGAAGCCGACCCCGAGCAGCTTGCCGTCGCCCCGCTCGCGGCGCGCCTTCTGGTCGGCGCGCACCTCGTCGTAGCCGAGGACCTCCAGGCACTTTTCGAGCGTGCCTTCGTAGTTCGCGGAGTCGACGGTGAGCCCGCTGGCAATCGTGTAGTTCGGGAACTTGTCGTTCTTGATGAAGTTCTTGCGCCGCAGCTCGACGGGATCCATGTCGAGCTCGCGCGCGAGGGCGTCCATCGCCCGCTCGATCGCGTAGGTCGCCTCCGGCCGGCCGGCGCCGCGGTAGGCGTCGGTGTACGTCTGGTTCGTGAAGACGTTCGTGTACTCGAGGTCGTAGGCGTCGCACTCGTAGCAGCCGTGGTACAGCCACGCGCCGAGCATCGGGATGCCCGGCGAGACGAGCCGGAGGTACGCGCCCATCGAGGCTGTGAGCTTGACGCGCACCGCCTTCAGCACGCCGTCGCGCGTCGCCGCCAGCTCGATCTCCTGGTACATCTCGCGACCGTGGAGCGTGGCGACGTAGTTCTCGGAGCGCTCCTCGATCCACTTGATCGGCCGGTTCAGCTTCGCGGCGAGCGCGAGGCAGATCGCGTCCTCGGGGTACACCTCGAGCTTCGAGCCGAAGCCGCCGCCGACGTCGGGTGCGACGACGCGCAGCTTCGCCTCGGGGATGCCGCACGTGATCGTGAGCGTCGTCCGCAGGATGTGCGGGATCTGCGTCGACGAGTAGACGACGTACTCGCCCATCGCGACGTTCGGCTCGACGACCACCCCGCGCGGCTCGATCGCGTTCGGGATCAGGCGGGCGAGGTAGTACTCCTCCTTGATCTTCACGAGGTCGGGGTCGTCGAAGAACGGCGCCGTGCGCCCGCGCGACGGCACCGGCGAGTCGGCCTCGATGCTCCACGAGCCGGCGTCGTTCGTCCCGAACTCGTCGTGCACGACCGGCGCGCCGTCAGCGAGCGCCGCCTTGACGTCGGTCACCACCGGCAGCGGCTCCCAGTCGACGTCGACGAGCTCCAGCGCGTCCGCCGCGAGCGCGCGGCTCTCGGCGACGACGACCGCGACGGGGTCGCCGACGTGGCGCGCCTTGTCCTTTGCGAGCGGCCAGTGCGGCGGGTTCTTGACCTGGTCGTTGATCGGCCACGCCATGAAGAGCGGCGCACCGAACTCGAGCTCCTCGGCGGTGTACGCGGCGACGACTCCGTCGAGCTCCTTCGCGCGCGACGTGTCGACGCCGTTGATGCGCGCATGCGCGTACGGGCTGCGCACGATCCCGACCCAGAGCATCCCGGGCAGGCTGATGTTGTCGACGTAGCGGCCGCGGCCGGTGATCAGCTCCGGGTCCTCCTTGCGCAGCTGGCGCGTGCCGACGACCTTGGTGGTGGGCTCCGCGACGCTCATGCCGGCACCTTTGCTCCGGCGACCGCCTGGACGGCCTTGACGATGTTCTGGTAGCCGGTGCAGCGGCAGAGGTTGCCCTCGAGCCCGTGGCGGATCTCGTCCTCGGTCGGGCTCGGATGCTCCTGCAGGAGACTCGTCGCCGCCATGATCATCCCGGGCGTGCAGTAGCCGCATTGCAGCGCGTGCTGCTCGCGAAACGCCTGCTGCATCGGATGCAGGTCGCCGTTCGACGCGAGGCCCTCGATCGTGGTGATCTCGTGACCGTCGGCCTGCACGGCCAGCAACGTGCACGACTTCACGGACTCGCCGTCGAGGTGCACCGTGCACGCACCGCACGACGACGTGTCGCAGCCGATGTTCGTGCCGGTGAGCGCGAGCTGCTCCCGCAGCGCGTAGACGAGGAGCTGACGGGGCTCGACCTCGAGCTCCTGTCGGATGCCGTTGACCGTTAACGCGATCGTTCTCAAGGCGATCCTTTCTCTCGTTGGAGCCGGTCCCTCAGGCTCTCGGCGAACTGGTCGACGAGTCGCGTCGAGACGTCCTGGATCACGCCCGGGCGGCCGAGTTGCGCGGCCTGCCCGGAGAACTTCAGCTCGGTGTCCATCGACACGTGCGTGCCGCCGTTCACTGCCTCGAGCCGCGCGTCGACGGTCGCGTCGGCGCAGCCCTTGCCGCGCGTGTCGCGTCCCGAGACGACGAGGCGCACGACGCCGGCGTCGGCGTCCTGCTCGACGATGCGCACGTTGTTCAGGAAGTCCATCCCGACGGGGCCGAGCCTGACCGACATGGTGGTCTTCCACGTGCCGTCCGGTGCGACCTCGACGAGCGTCGCGCCCGGCAGGCACTCCACGACGCGCTCGGCGTCGAGCAGCAGGTCCAACGTCGCCGGCGGCGAGGCTGGGACGTCGAATTCGTGCTGCAGCTTCATCTGGGCGCCAGGTGACGCTACTACAGGGCCGCCGCTGGGAGCTCCTCGACCGCGACGGCCATCCCCGGCCTCAAATCCTAGACCACGAAAGTCGCAGAATTTACAACATTCGTGGTGAGGTTTGCTAAGGAGAGTGACAGCAATTCGTTCGAGGGCACTCCAACCTGTCACTGCGGCTCATCCTCCCCCTGCTGGCGGTCGTCTGCGCGTCCGCCGCTGTCGCCTCGTCGGCGTCCGCCGCGCCGCGCGTCTACGTCGGCCTGCTCGACGACGAGGCCCTGCGCTGGGGGCACGGCCGGACCGCGGCCTGGCGGCAGCTCGACCAATCGCACGCCTCGGTCGTGCGCACGATCGTCGACTGGTCGCACGTCGCTCCGACCCGTCCGCGCAATGCGCGCAACCCGTTCGACCGCGCGTACCACTTCGGAGACGTCGACCAGTTCGTGGCCACAGCAGACCGGCGGGGCGTCGAGGTGCTCGTCACGGTCTGGGGCACGCCGGGCTGGGCGAACGGGCACCGCAAGCCGAACGTGCCCCCGACGCATGCGAAGGACTTCGAGGCGTTCGCGCACGCGCTCGCCACGCGCTACTCGGGCGCGTACCCAACACTCGGGTTCGTCAAGTTCGTGTCGATCTGGAACGAGCCGAACACGCGCCGGTTCCTCGACGCGGCAAGTCGCCCCGCCGCCTATGCCGCACTCGTGCGCGCAGGCTACCGCGGGGTGAAGTCGGGCAGCCCCACCACGCTCGTCGCGGCCGGCGAGACCGCGGCGAGCCACTGCCCGGCGTGGTTCGTCTCGGGGCTCGCGCGCATCGCGCCCGATCTGCCGTTCGACGCGTGGGCACACCATCCGTACCCGCACACGCCGGACGGCGGGCCGGAGGAGGAGCAGTCCTGGCCCGACGTCGGCCTGACGAGCCTCCAGCGCTTCGACGACCACGTCTCGGAGGCGTTCCACCGCGAGAAGACGCCGCTCTGGGTGAGCGAGTACGCGGAGTCGCGTCCCGCCGTCTCACCCGAGCGGATCGCCGACGACCTGGAGCGCGCGGTCGAGCTCGCGAGCGAGGCCCCGTCGGTGACGATGTTCGTCTGGTTCATGCTGCAGAACCATCGCGGCGAGCCGTGGCAGAGCGGGCTCGTCGGCGGCCGGGCGTTCCACACGTTCCGGAGCGCCGCCTCTGCGCTCGACCCGCGCAACGGACGATTGCTCTGGCGGAACGGCGGCCGGCCGCTCGTCGTGCAGGTCGCCGCGCGCGAGCTGCGCGCGCTACGGGCAGACGTTCCAGGATCTCGCCGTCACGTACACGCTGGTCGGCTGCGAGGCAGAGACGACGCAGACGGGCGACGTCGCGCGCATGCAGCGCAACGGCTACGTGCCCGTCGTCGTGCAGCCGGCGGACATCCACCCGACGAAGCTCGTGATCGTGTTGCGCGACGCCGCCGGGCGCCGCGTCGAGCGGCGGTTCGACTTGGTGCACGACGACGCTACGGCGCCGTCGGGATGTGCTGGATCTTCCCCTCGGCCATCTTCTTCTTCACCGCCAGCACCTGAGTCACGATGCTGCGCGGGACCTTCGGGCTGATCTTCCCGATCCCGATCCCGCCGTTCGCCGTCGTGAACGTCGCGTTCCCGTTCGGCTTGAAGCGGTTGTGCACGAGCGAGTTGATCGTCGCGTAGACCGCGACGTCGACCTTCTTCAGCTCGCTCGAGAGCATGTGCGGCCCGAGGTACGACTGGTCGGCGTCACCGCCGAGCGCCCAGATGCCCTTCTCCTTTGCCGCGTCGTCGACGCCGAGCCCGCATGCGCCGGCGTCCGCGAAGATCACCTGCGCCCCGGCAGCGATCTGGTTCAGCGCCAGCTCCTTGCACTTCGCCTGTACGACGAAGTCCTGCGAGTAGTCGACCAGCACCTTGACGCCGGGGTCGGCAGCCCTCGCGCCGCCCTTGAAGCCGCCGGCGAAACGGTTGACGGGCGGGATCGCGATCCCGCCGACGACGCCGACGACCTGCTTGCCGCCCTGGTGCTTCGTCACGAGGCCCGCGAGGTAGCCGATCAGGTAACCGCCCTCCTGCTCGCGGAAGAGCAGGCCCTCGACGTTCTTCGGCTTGTGCTTCATCGAGCGCTGGTCGACGTCGATGATCGCGAACTTCGTGTTCGGGTACTGCTGCGCGACCGTGTCGACGGCGTCCGTCATCAGGAAGCCGACGGCGATCACGAGGTCATAGCCCTGCTTCGCGAGCGCGGAGAGGTTCGGGATGTAGTCGGCGTTCGCCTTCGAGAGCAGCACTCGGCCCTGCACGCCGAGCTTTGCCTGCGCACGCTTGAGCCCGGCATAGGAGAGCTGGTTGAAGCCCCGGTCGTGCAGCCCGCCGACGTCTGTGACGAGCCCGACCTTGAACGTCTTCGCCGGGGCGGCGTGCGCGCGGTCGCCCGCGCGGCCCCCGACCGCGGCGACCGCCAGCGCCGCGGCGAGCGCGACGGGCACGAGCACTGTCTTCACCGTGACCTCCTCGTTGCTCGGAAACCTGGTTTGACACCGATATAACCTCCTGTGCCGTGGCAGTAACCGACGCCGCCGCCCGGTCGCGCATCGCCGACCCCGGACTCGCCGAGGAGGGCGAGCGGCGGATCGAGTGGGTGGAGCGCCACTCGCACGTCCTGAACCGCCTCGCCCGCAATCGGCTTTCCGACGGAACCTTGCGCGGCAAGCGCGTCGCGGTCGTCGTGCACCTCGAGGCCAAGACCGCCTATCTCGCGACGCTGCTCGCCGAGGCGGGCGCCGAGGTGGTCGCGGCGGGCAGCAACGCGCTTTCGACGCAGGACGCAGTCTGCGCGGCGCTCGTCCGGACGCGGGATCGAGGTGCACGCGCGGCACGGGGCGAGCCCGGACGAGTTCACCGCCGACCTGCTCGACGTGGCCGCGACCGGCCCGCAGATCGTGATCGACGACGGCGCCGAGCTGACGCGCAGGATCGTCGAGCACCGGCCCGACCTGGTCGCGCGGCTCGAAGGCGTGACCGAGGAGACGACGACCGGCGTGGGCCGCCTGCGCGCGCTGCAGGACGCCGGGCTGCTCACCTTCCCGGCGATCGCGGCGAACAACGCACGCTGCAAGCACATGTTCGACAACCCGTACGGGACCGGACAGACGACGCTGACCGCGATCCTGCGCCTGACGAACCTGAGCGCGGCGGGCAAGCGCTTCTGCGTCGTCGGCTACGGGTGGGTCGGGCAGGGGCTCGCGCGGCGCGCGCAGGGGTACGGCGGCCGCGTCACCGTCGTCGAGCTCGACCCCGTGCAGGCGCTGCGCGCGCACATGGACGGCTACCGGGTCGCGGCGCTCGCGGACGCCCTCGCCGACGCCGACTTCGTGATCACCGCGACCGGCCGGATCGCCGCGGTCACCGCGGACGTGTTCCCGCAGCTCAAGGACGGCGTCGTGCTCGCGAACGCCGGCCACCACAACCGCGAGATCGACGTGGGCGCGCTGGGCGCGCCGACGGAGGTGCGGCCCGGGGTGACGCGCTACGACGTCGGCGGCCGGCGTGTCTACGTGCTCGTCGACGGCGCGCTCGTGAACATCGCAGGCGGTGACGGGAACCCGGTCGAGATCATGGATCTCTCCTTCTCGGTGCAGGCGCTCTCCGCCCACCACCTCGCGTCGGGCGTCGTGCCGGCTGGACTGCACGCGTTCCCGGACGAGCTCGACCGCGAGATCGCGCGCACGAAGCTGGCGACGCTCGGCATCGAGCTCGACAAGGAGTCGGAGGCGCAGCGGCGCTTCGCGGAGGAGTGGCAGACGTGAGCGGCACGCTCGCCGACGACGGCGAACGCAAGATCGCGTGGGTCTCCGAGTGGATGCCCGTGCTGAACGGCGTGCGCGACCGCCTGCGCGCGGAGGGCACGATGGCCGGGCGGCGCATCGCCGTCATCCTGCCCGTCGAGCCGAAGACCGCGTTCCTCGCGGCGAGCCTCGCCGAAGCGGGCGCGGAGGTCTCGGTCGCGTTCCAGGGCGTGATGGTGCACGACGACGTCGCCGCCGGGCTCGCGGCGCGCGGCGTCGAGGTCTTCGCCAGGCGCGGCTCGACGCACGAGGAGGAGCTCGAGTACTTCCACCAGGTGCTCGCGCGCCGGCCGGAGGTGGTGATCGACGACCGCGCGGACGTGATCAGGCTCGCGCACACGACGCATCCCGAGGTGCTGGAGACGCTCGTCGGCGCGTCCGAGGAGACGACCTCGGGCGTGATCGCGCTGCGCGCGATGCAGGCGGACGGCACGCTCAGGGTGCCGTGCATCGCAGCGAACGACGCGCGCTGCAAGTACCTGTTCGACAACCGCTACGGCAGCGGGCAGAGCGCGGTGAACGCCGTGCTCGACGCGACGAACCTGCTGCTCGCCGGCAAGCAGCGTGGTCGTGGTCGGCTACGGCTGGGTCGGCAAGGGCATAGCGCTGCGCGCGCGCGGCCTGGGCGCGGCGGTGACCGTGTGCGAAGTCGAGCCGTTCGCCGCGCTCGAGGCCTACCACGACGGCTTCGACGTCGCGCCGCTCGTCGAGGCCTGCGCGGACCGCCGAGCATCGTCCTGACCGCAACCGGCGTGCGCCATGCGCTCGGGACGAAGGCGATCGACGCGCTGCCGGACGGGGCGCTGCTCGCCAACGCCGGCGGGATCGACGACGAGTTCGACCTGGCCGCGCTGCGCGAGGCCGCGGCGTCGAGACGCGCAGGTGCGCGAGCACGTCGAGGAGCTCCGCTTCGAGGACGGCCGCTCGCTGTTCGTCGTCGGCGAGGGCGTCTGCGTCAACCTGTCCGCCGGCGAGGGTCACCCGGCCGAGATCATGGACCTGACGTTCTCCGTGCAGGCGCTCTCGGCGGCGTACCTCCTGCAGCACGCGCACGAGCTCGAGCCGGCGGTGTACACTGCTCCCGCGCGGAGATCGACGAGCAGATCGCGCGCGCGAAGCTCGAAGGCGCTCGGGCTCGAGATCGACACGCTGACGCCGGAGCAGGAGGCGTTCCTGCACGCGTGGGAGGCGTTCAGCTGAGCCTTCGGGCGCGCGTACGGGCGCGAGCGCAACCCACTTAGTGATGACTCATCACTAGTGCTGTTCGGCCCGCAGCTACGCCGGCGTGATCGAGCCGAGCAGGCCGTGCACGCCGAGCTCGGTGTCGCCGCGCCAGTCGTGCGGCCCCGCCGTGAAGAAGAGCGTGTCCGCGGGACCGGCCATGCCGCCGTTTCCGAACGAGAGCGCCCAGAGGCCGTTCACGACGATCGGCTCGCCGTGCGTGCGCAGCGCGCCGTCGTGGATCCAGGCGTCACCGCGCCGGCGGAAGGCGTTGATGTGCCCGTCGCCGAAGTTGCCGACGAGCAGGTCGCCGCCGAAGCGGCCGAACGCGCGCGGCGCGAGCGCGAGCCCCCACGGCGCGTTCATCGGGCCCTTGTGCGCGACGCGGGCGAGCAGCCTGCCGTCGCGGTCGAACTCGTCGACGTAGCCGCCCTTCGGGGCGTCGTTGCCGTTGACCGGTGCGCGCCAGACGTACGTGACGAAGACGTGGCCGCCGAGCACGCGGATGCCGAACGGCGCGTACCAGTCCGGGATCGAGCGGTCGACGAAGGCGCCCGAGCGGCGGATGCGACGCCAGTGCCCGTCGTATACGTCGACGCGCCCGTTGTGGAAGTCCGTCGCATACACGCGGTCGCCGTCGATCGCCACGCCGCGGAAGACCGCCGCCTCGGCGGCCTCGTCGACCACGACGACCGCCTCCCTCGACCACGCCACGGGCACGGTCGGCGTCCACGCGCGCAGCATCCCGTCCTCGCACGCGTACACGAACCGCGCCGGGTCCGAGCGGCCGCGCACGCTCACGGGAAGCTGCTTGCCGCCGTAGAACGCGACACCCGTCGGGCCGCCGGCGACCTGCACGGTGAGGTGCTGCTTACGCCCCTCGCCGGAGTAGAGCGTGCTCGTCGAGCTCGCCTCGTTGCCGGTCCACCACGGGCCGGTGCTGCTCGCAGCGAGGCCCCACGCGTTTACGAGCGGCCCGTCGACGAGCGGTGCGCGCGCGTGCTCGTCGGAGACCAGATGGCGCACGACGTACGCGTTGCGCGGGCCGCTCCCGAGCGCGAGCGTCGCCGCGACGCCGATGCCGGCGAGGACGAGGGCCGCGAGGAGAGCGACCCGGCGCACGCTACGTCCTGCGTGGCGGTGCGTTCGACGGCGGTGCGGTCGATTCGCGGACGACGAGCTTCGTGGACAGCTCGACGCGCAGCGCGTCCACGCGCTGCCCTTCGATCAGCCGCACGAGCAGGCTTGCACCCATCCGTCCCATCTCGGCGAGCGGCTGGCGCACCGAGGTGAGCTGCGGCAGCACGATCACCGCGGGCGCGGTGTCGTCGAAGCCGATCACCGACAGGTCGCCCGGCACCGACAGGCCGCGCTTGCGCGCGGCGTGCAGCGCGCCGATCGCGACGTTGTCGTTGAAGCCGAAGATCGCGGTCGGCGGGTCCTCGAGCGAGAGCAGCTGCTCTGCCGCGTCGATGCCGCTCGGCGTGCGCCAGTCGGAGTAGGCGACGAGCTCGGGATCGAGCAGGATGCCCGCGCCGGCGAGCGCGGCGCGGAAGCCGAGCAGGCGCTCTTCCGTGGCGTACCAGCCCGACTGCCCGGCGATCGCGCCGATGCGCCGGTGCCCGAGCTCGAGCAGGTGCTCGGTCGCGAGCTTCGCGCCGGCCGAGTGCATCGCGGCGACGCATGCGATCCCCTCGGGCGGCGCCTCGCGCGGGTCGACGATGACGAACGGGAAGCCCTGGCGTCTGCAGGATGCGCAGCTCGCTCGCCGACTCCTCGGGGAGCATCAGGATCGCGCCGTCGGTCGTGCCGCGCATCAGGCGCTCGATCAGCGAGACCTCGCGATCGTGCTCGTGGAGCGTCGGCGCGAGCACGATCCGCATGTCGCGCTCGTACAGCGCCTCGGCGGCGCCGCTCAGCATCGGGCTGAAGTAGGCGTCGGCGACGAGAGGGAGCGTGAGGCCGATCATCCCGGTCCGCCCGCTCGAGAGCCCGCGGGCGCCGCGGTTCGTGCTGAAGCCGTGCTCGCGGACGACCTGGAGCACGTTCTCGCGCGTTTCCGGGGCCACGTCCGGCCGGTCGTTGAGGACGCGGGAGACCGTCGCGATCGAGACGCCGGCGAGGTCGGCGATGTCCCGGATCGTCGCCCGGCCGCGGAAGGGAGGCTCGCTCTTGGCGTCGGCTTGTGCCATCAAGGGTGCATTCAAGCACTCGGAAACGTTTCCGGCAATTCTCGGTGCGCAATTGGGCCAATTTTCGAGACAAGATCGACCAAACGCTTGACAGGATGGCGCTCCGCGTGGTAACCGTTTCCGGAAATTTCCGGTAGCACCTCCCCTGGTCGACCGTCCGCCCCGTCGGGGCAGGAAAGGAAGGCAGATGTCTCGTAAGTTCCGCTCCACCCGCGCCGGCCTCGCCGCCGTGGCCGGAGCCGCCGCACTGCTCACGGCGTTGATCGTCGTGGCGGTCGCAGCGGCCAGGCCGCTCGGCGTGGCCGGTCATGCAGCACCCCTCGTCCATGCGGGCGCCGCGGCCGCGCACCCGTGCCTCGTCATGACGGGCTCGGGCGACCCGGCGTTCGTGAAGAACTTCAACCCGTTCACGTCGACGGCGCTCCCGAGCGGCGCGTTCGTGAAAGGCGCGTTCTACGAAGGCCTGACCGTCTCGCCGGAGGGCGGCAAGCCGACGCAGCCGTGGCTCGCTCGCAGCTGGAAGTGGAGCAACGGCAACAAGACGCTCACCATGCAGCTCGCCAAGGGCGTCAAGTGGTCCGACGGCCAGGCGCTCACGTCGACCGACGTCGTCTACAGCCTGACCGCCGGCAAGCAGAACAAGGTGATGGACATCGTCGGGTTCACGCGGCCCGACTCGAACATCACCAGCGTCAAGGCGAAGGGCGCGAACGCGGTCGTCATCAACCTGAAGACGCCCGACTCGCAGTTCATCGCCGCGACGCTGAACGGGGCGATCGTGATCCCGCGGCACATCTGGTCGAAGGTCGCGAAGCCCGACACGTTCGACGAACTCGAACCCGGTCGGCTCCGGCCCGTTCACGCGGATCACGCGCTTCACGACGCAGGACTACGTCCTGAGCAAGAACCCGCGCTACTGGCAGAAGGGCAAGCCGCTCATCGACTGCCTCGAGTACGTCCAGGCGGCGTCGAACGACGCGGCGCTCGCGCTGATCCAGAGCGGCAGGTCGACTGGACGCACAACTTCGTCCCGAACGTCGACAAGGCGTACACGAACAAGGACAAGGCGCACTTCCACTCGTTCTACGCGACGACGGCCTACCCGGTCTCGCTCGTCTTCGACAACAACGTCTACCCGTACAGCCTCGCCGTGTTCCGGCACGCGCTGTCGATGGCGATCGACCGCAAGACGGTGTCGAAGCTCGGCGAGTACGGCTACGCGCCGCCGACCGACGCGATCGGCCTCAACGGCCTCTTCCCGCAGTGGGTCACCGACCCGTCGGTGAAGGCGCAGGCGAAGCAGCTCGCGACGTACAACCCGGCGGCGGCGAAGAAGCTGCTGACCGACAACGGCTTCACCTACAAGGGCAACAAGCTGATCGACCCGAAGGGCAATCCGGTCGAGCTCGACATCCACGTGATCTCGGGCTGGTCGGACTGGGTCGCGTCGAACCAGATCATCACGAAGAACCTGCAGGACCTCGGCATCGACTCGAACGTCAAGCTCGAGCCCGACTTGGAACTCGTGGTTCCCGAACGCGTTCGCGACGAAGAACCCGACCCTGCTCTGGCAGAACGGCTCGCAGGCGTCGCCGTACGGCTTCTTCTACGCGAACCTGTCGCAGAACGCGCTCATCCCGTCGGGCTCAGGACGCCTCGACGACGGGCAACTGGTCGCACACCTACGACGCGCAGGCGACGGGGCTGCTCAACCAGTGGAAGGTCACGCTCGACCCCAAGAAGCAGCAGGCGATCGCGACGCAGCTCGAGAAGATCTTCCTCGACAAGATGCCGATCGTCCCGCTGTTCATCGGGCCGCGGTGGTCGACCTACAGCACGAAGTACTTCCACTGCTTCAACTCGCCGAAGAACTTCTACGGCGACCCGATCTTCAGCACGTATCCGGACAACCTCCTCTCGTTCACCCGCATCTGCCCCGGCGGCAAGGCCGGCGCGTAGCGGGCCACTGGGGGCACCCGGGCGGGACTTCGGTCCCGCCCGGGGCGATACTCCGACCCACACACGCAGATGCGCTGGCTCCTCCGCCGAATCGTCTTCTACGCGTTCGCCGTCTGGGTCGCCCTCACGCTGAACTTCCTCCTGCCGCGGCTGATGCCCGGCGACCCGATCGGCGGCGTGCTGCAGCGCCTCTCGCCGGCGCAGATCCAGGCGAACCCGGGAATCATCCAGACGTACCAGGCGCTGCTCGGCGGCGGCAAGGGCTCGATCTGGCACGACTACGTCGTCTACCTGCACCGGATCGCGCACCTCGAACTTCGGCGTCTCGACGTCGAACTACCCCGCGCCGGTCTCGGAGGTCATCGGGCGCACGCTGCCGTACTCGATCTTCCTCGTCGGCGTCGCGTTCCTGCTCGCGTTCGTGCTCGGGACGCTCATCGGGATGATCGCCGCGTGGCGACGCGGCGGCGCGGTCGACAACCGTCGCCGTCCCGACGCTGATGGCGCTCAGCGCATTCCCCGCGTTCTTCACGGCGCTCCTCGGCGTCTACTTCCTCGGCCTCAAGCTGCACTGGTTCCCGATCCAGCACGCGTACGACAGCGGGCTCGTCGCCCGGCCTCAACTGGGCGTTCCTCTCGAGCGCGTTCCGCCACTCGCAGCTGCCGATCCTCGTGATCGTCAGCGCCTTCACCGGCGGCTGGGTGCTGAACATGCGCACCGTGATGATCAACACGATCAGCGAGGACTACGTCGCGATGGCGCACGCCAAGGGCCTGCGCGACACGGCGCGTGATGACGCGGTACGCCGGCCGTAACGCGATCCTGCCGCCGCTCAACGGATTCGCCGCGCAGTTCGCAGGCGCGGTCGGCGGGCTCGTCTTCATCGAGTTCGTCTTCAGCTACCCGGGCGCGGGGCTGACGCTGCAGCAGGCCGCGCTCGGCAACGACTACCCGCTCACGCAGGGGCTGCTGCTCGTCTTCGCGTTCTGCGTGATCGGCGCGAACTTCATCATGGACCTCCTCAACTTCGTCCTCGACCCGCGCGTGCGGAACGCCTGATGTCGCAGCTGCAGCCCATCGTCGAGCCCGAGATCGCCCCGCTGAGCGTCTCGGCGCCGCGGAAGCGCGGCCGCCTGCACCTTCCGGGCTGGGCCTCGCTCCTGCTCGAGAATCCGAAGTCGCGCTTCGGCCTCGACCCTCATCGGCTTCATGGTGCTGGTCGCGGTGATCGCGCCGTGGATCTCGGTCAACAACCCGACCGACTTCAACATCCTCGCCACGCGCCAGGCGCCGTCGTGGAACCACCTCTTCGGGACGACCGACCAGGGCAGCGACATCTTCTCGCAGGTCGTGCTCGGCACCCGCCGCTCGCTGATCCTCGGGTTCGCCGCGGCGCGTGCTCGCGACGGTGCTCGCCGACGACGCTCGGCATCCTCGCCGCGTACTGCGGCGGCGATCGTCGACGAGGTCATCAACTTCCTGACGAACGTCTTCCTCGTCATCCCGACGATCCCGCTCCTGATCGTCATCTCCGGCTACCTGAAGGCGCGCGGGATGACGACGATGATCCTCGTCCTCGGCCTGACGCTCTGGGCGTTCGAGGCGCGCATCCTGCGCGGCCAGGCGCTGTCGCTGAAGAACCGCGACTTCGTCGCAGGCGGCGAAGGTCGCCGGCGAGTCGACGTGGCGCATCGTCTTCGGCGAGCTGATGCCGAACATGATCAGCCGCATCGCGGCGGCGTTCGTGCTCGTCTTCTACATCGCGCTGCTCGTCGACGCCGGCCTCGAGTTCCTCGGCCTCGGCGACAGCGCGCACGTCAGCTGGGGCATGGTGCTCTACTGGGCGCAGACGAACTCGACCGTGCTGCAGGGCGAGTGGTGGCCGTTCCTCTTCCCCGGCCTCGCGCTCGTGCTCACCGTCGTCGGCCTCGTCTTCCTGCTCGCGGGGATCGACGAGGTCAGCAACCCGCGCTGCGCACCTCAGGCGGTCGAAGTGACGGCAGTCGTGCGACGAGTCGCAACCGTCGATGGACGTCGAGCGCGAGAGCGCTGGTCGAGCTGCGCGGCCTGACCGTCGCGTACGGCGACGTGCGTCGCCGTCGACGGCGTCGACCTGACGATCGGCGCCGGCGAGATCCTCGGCCTCGCCGGCGAGTCGGGCTGCGGCAAGAGCACGGTCGCGAACGCGCTCATGCAGATCCTGCGGCCGCCCGCGCGCATCAGTCGGCGGCAGCATCCTCTTCCGCGGCGAGGACCTCGTGCGAGCTCAGCACGGAGGAGCTCCGCCGCTACCGCTGGCGCAACGTCTCGATGGTCTTCCAGAGCGCGATGAACGCGCTCAACCCCGTCATGCGCGTCGGCGACCAGTTCGTCGACATGATGCGCGCGCACGAGCGCGTCTCGAAGCGCGCCGCCGTCGCGCAGGGCCGGCGAGCTGCTCGATCTCGTCGGCATCGACCGGCGCCGCGTGCGCGCGTATCCGCACGAGCTCTCCGGCGGCATGCGCCAGCGCGTGATCATCGCGATGGCGCTCGCGCTCGAGCCGGAGCTCGTGATCATGGACGAGCCGACGACCGCGCTCGACGTCGTCGTGCAGCGCGAGATCCTGCAGCAGGTCCGCGACCTGCAGCGCGAGCTCGGCTTCGCGGTCCTCTTCATCACGCACGACCTCTCGCTGCTGTTCGAGTTCGCGCACCGCATCGCGATCATGTACGCGGGCGAGATCGTCGAAGAGGCGCCGGCCGCGCGGCTGCACACGGAGCCCGCCATCCGTACACGCTCGGCCTGATGCGCTCGTTCCCGTCGCTCACCGGTCCGGTCGAGCGGATGGCGGGCATCCCGGGTTCGCCGCCCGACCTCGCGGCGCCGCCCGAGGGCTGCCGGTTCCACCCGCGCTGCCCGCACTGCACCGGCGACGGCCCGAGCTGCTACCGCGCTGCAGACGTCCGTGCGGCCGGTGCTGCGCGAGCTCGCGCCCGGCCATCGCGTCGCCTGCCACCTCGTGGAGCAGCGGCGGATGACCAGCTCGATCACCGCCCCGCTCGAGGTGCGCGGCCTGACGAAGCACTTCCCCGCCGGCAACGGCCTGCTCGGACGCGGCAGCCGCGTGCACGCGGTCGACGACGTGACGTTCGCGCTGCGCCCCGGGACGATCACCGCGCTCGTCGGCGAGAGCGGCAGCGGCAAGAGCACCGTCGCGCGGCTGCTCGTGCGGCTCTACGACCCGACCTCGGGCCGCGTGCTCTTCGAGGGCAGGGACGTGACCGAGCGACCGGCGCCGGCGCGACGTCCTGCGCTACCGCTCGCAGGTGCAGATGATCTTCCAGGATCCGTTCGGGTCGCTGAACCCGGTCAAGACGGTCCGCCACCACCTCGCCCGCCCGCTGAGGATCCACGGCCGCGCGTCCGGCGACGCGCTCGACGCGCGCGATGGCCGACGCTGCTCGAGCCCGTCGGGCTCGTGCCGGCGGAGAAGTACGCCGCGAAGTACCCGCACGAGCTGTCCGGCGGGCAGCGCCAGCGCGTCGCGATCGCGCGCGCGCTCGCCGTCGAGCCGACCGTGCTCGTCGCCGACGAGCCGACGTCGATGCTCGACGTCTCGATCCGCGTCGGGATCCTCAACCTGATGCTCGACCTGAAGGAGCGCAAGGACCTCGCGTTCCTCTACGTCACGCACGACCTCGCGAGCGCGCGCTACGTCGCGGACACGGTGCTCGTCATGTACGCCGGCCAGATCGTCGAGCAGGGCCCGGCCGAGAGTGTCCTGCAGAGCCCGCTGCACCCGTACACGCGGCTGCTGCTCGCGTCCGTGCCCGACCCGAACGCGGCCGCGCGCGCGCCGATCGAGGTGCGCAAGGGCGTCGCCTCCGCCGCCGTCGACCCGCCGGAGGGCTGCCGCTTCGTCGAGCGCTGCCCGCTCGCGCATCGACGTCTGCTCGCCGCGTCACCCCCGAGCTCGTCGCCGCCGCAGCCCGCGCACAGCGCTCGCTGCCACGTCACCGCTCCGTCCCCCGCCATCCGAGAGGACATCCATGTCGACTCAACTCACACAGCCGTTCCCAGCTCGACTTCGTCTGGGGCGCGGCGACCGCGTCGTACCAGATCGAGGGCGCCGCGAACGAAGACGGCCGCGGCGAGAGCGTCTGGGATCGCTTCTGTGCCACGCCCGGCAAGGTGCGCAACGGCGACAACGGCGCGATCGCGTGCGACTTCTACCACCGCTACCGCGACGACATCGCGCTGATGCGCGAGCTCGGGCTCGACGCGTTCCGCTTCTCGATCGCGTGGCCGCGCGTGCTGCCCCGACGGCCGCGGCGCGTGTGAACGCGGCCGGGCTCGACTTCTACGACCGGCTGGTCGACGAGCTGCTCGGCAACGGGATCGCGCCGTTCGTGACGCTCTTCCACTGGGACACGCCGCAGGTGATCGAGGACGCGGGCGGCTGGCCGTCGCGCGACACCGTCGACGCGTTCGCGGAGTACGTCGAGGCCGTCGCGCAGCGGCTCGGCGACCGCGTCGGCCACTGGATCACCCACAACGAGCCGTGGGTCGTCTCGTGGGTCGGCCACGGCTGGGGCCACCACGCGCCGGGCCGCGACGTCGGACGCCGACGCGCTCGCGACGGCGCATCACCTGCTGCTCTCGCACGGCCGCGCGGTCGAGATCCTGCGCGCGCAACTCGCCGCGGTCGCGAGGTCGGGATCACGCTCAACCTCGACTACCCGTACGCGGCGCAGCGACTCGGAGGAGGACATCGCCGCCGCGCGCTGGGTCGACGGCCTCCACAACCGCTGGTTCCTCGACCCGCTCTTCCGCGGGTCGTACCCCGAGGACATGGTCGAGGCCTGGTCCGAGCTCATGCCCGACGTGCGCGACGGCGACCTCGAGACGATCTCGGCGCCGATCGACTTCCTCGGCGTCAACAACTACACCTCGCCGCTCGTCGCCGCCGACGAGAACGGCGGCCGCTCGCAGATCGTGCGGCGCAACGACGTCGACCGCACCGACATGGGCTGGGAGGTCGTGCCCGAAGGGCTGCGAGGACCTGCTGGTCCGGCTGCACCGCGACTACGAGCCGTCCGCGATCTACGTGACCGAGAACGGCGCCGCGTATCCCGACGTGCGCGGCCACGACGGCCGCGTCGCGACCCCGAGCGGCAGGCCTACCTCGAGGCGTACCTCGCGGGCGCCGCGCGCGCCGTCGCGCAGGGCGTGCCGCTGCGCGGGTACTTCGCGTGGTCGCTGCTCGACAACTTCGAGTGGGCGTGGGGCTACTGGAAGCGCTTCGGGCTCATCTACATCGACTACGCGACGCTCGAGCGCGTGCCGAAGGGGAGCTTCTACTGGTACCGCGACTTCATCGCCGCCCAGCGCCTCCGCGCGGCGGGCACCGAAGAAGCCGCCTGAGTCGAGCGGGGGTCACCGCAGAGGCCCCCGCTCGCAACATCTCTCCGCCCTGCTACCTTGGTGGCACGGATTGCGCACTCGCGTCCGTGAGATCCAGCTTCTCGTTCCTCCTGTTCAGGCGATTCGAGTCTCTTGCATCTCGAACCCTGAACGAAGGAGTCGAACAACTTGTCGAAGTCTTTCAGCGCCCTCGGCGTCAGCACGCCTGTCGTGCGAACGCTCGCGGAGCGCAACATCCATACGCCGTTCGCGGTGCAGAGCCTTGTGCTCGAGGACGCCCTCGCGGGCGTCGACATCCTGACCGCGTCCCCGACGGGATCGGGCAAGACGCTCGCGTTCGGCCTGCCGGTCGTCGAGCGCACGCCCGGCGGCGGCAAGCGGCCGGGCGCGCTCATCCTCGTCCCGACGCGCGAGCTCGCGTCGCAGGTCGTCGACGACCTGCGCCCGCACGCGGCTGCAAAGGGTCTGATGATCGCCGCGGTCTACGGCGGGACGCCGCTCAGCCCGCAGGCGAAGCGCGCCAGGAACGCCAACGTGCTCGTGGCCACGCCCGGACGCCTCTTCGACCTGATCGAGCGCAGGCTCGTCGATCTCGGCGCGGTGCGCGTGCTCGTACTCGACGAGGCCGACCGCATGCTCGACATGGGCTTCCGCCCCCAGGTCGACCGGATCCTCACCGGCGTCCCCGAGAACAGGCAGACCATGCTGTTCTCCGCGACGCTGGACGGGCCCGTGGCAGAGCTCGCACGCCGCTACACGGCGAACGCGGTTCGCTACACCGCCGCCGCCCCGACCGAGAAGGCGCACGGCGAGATCGAGCACCGGTTCGTGCCGGTGACGGCCGAGACGAAGCTCGATCAGCTCGTCGAGCACCTCAACGGCGACCGCGGCCGCGCACTCGTCTTCGTGCGGACGAAGCACGGCGCGGACAAGCTCGCACGCAAGCTCTCGCGCCAGCACGACGTGCGGGCGGTGGTCATGCACGGGAACATGTCCCAGAACGCGCGCGAGCGCTCGCTCGCGCAGTTCGAGTCGGGCCGCGTGCCCACGCTCGTCGCAACCGACGTCGCCGCGCGCGGGCTCGACGTGGACGACATCACGCACGTCATCAACTTCGATCCGCCTCATTCCGACGAGGACTACGTCCACCGCGTCGGCCGCACCGGCCGCGCAGGCCGGAGCGGAACGGGCGTGACCTTCGTGACGCCGGAGCAACGGGCCGACGTGGCGCGCCTCGCGCGCAACCTCGGTCACGACGCGGCGTTCGCCGCGTCGGGCATGGCGATCAGCCGTGCCCGGCGCGACACGCGTCCGCGCAGACGCCGCCGCTAATAGATGATTGATTCCTAGCTCGTGTGCCCGGCCCGCCCGGGCAGACTGCGAGGCGTGCGCGACCACGAGCAGCGTCGCGGCCGGCTCTACGTCGCGCTCGCGGCGATCGCCTGGTCGACCGCGGGGATCCTGCAACGCGAGCTGTCGGTCGACACCGCGACCCAGCTCGCGGGCAGGGCGGGGTTCGCGGCGCTCGGCGTCGGCGCGTACGTCGCGATCGCCGAGCGCGGGCACGTGCTGCACGCGTTCCGCGCGATCGGCGCCGCCGGCCTCGCTGTGGTCGCGCTGCTCGCGATCTCGTCGGCCGCGTTCTTCACCGCGCTCAACCACTCATCCGTTGCGAACGTCCTCTTTCTGCAGGCGCTCGCGCCGATCGTCGCGGCCGCGCTCGGCACGCTGATCGGCGATCCGGTGTCCCGGCGCACGTGGATCGCAATGGTGGTCGCGCTCGCGGGCGTCGGACTGATGGTCGGCGGCCCGAGCGGCGCGAGCCCCCTCGGGCAGGCGCTGACGATCCTCATGTCGGTCTCGTTCGCGGTGACGATCGTGATCACGCGCCACCGGCGCGACGTGTCGATGGCGCCTGCGATGTGCCTCTCGCAGGTGCTCGTGTTCGCGCTCGCCGTTCCGTTCGCCGACTTCGCGCAGGCGAGCGCGAAGGATTTCGGGCTGCTGGCGACGCTCGGCATCTTCCAGATCGGGCTCGGGTTCGTGCTCCTCACGGTCGGCGCGCGGCTGATCCCGGCGGGCGAGGTCGCGTTGATCACGCTGCTCGAGGTCGTGCTCGGCCCGCTCTGGGTGTGGCTGTTCCTCTCCGAGCAGCCGGCGACCGTCACGCTGGTCGGAGGCGCGATCGTGCTTGCCGCGGTACTGGTCGAAGCGCGCGGCGGGGCCGCACCGGCCGCAGTCGCCTGAGCCTTCCGTAGGCTGCGCAACGTGAACGGCCGACCGGCCATCGCGGTCTCCGAGCTCACCGTCGTGCGCGGCGGTCGGGCCGTTCTGAACGGGCTCACGCTCGACGTCGAGCCGGGACGCGTCACGGGCTTGCTCGGACCGAGCGGCTGCGGCAAGTCGACCCTGATGCGCGCGATCGTCGGCGTCCAGATCGTCGCGTCCGGCGCCGTCACGGTGCTCGGCGAACCGGCGGGCTCCGCCTCGCTGCGCAGGCGAGTGGGCTACGTCACGCAGGCGCCGTCCGTGTACGGCGACCTCAGCATCGAGGAGAACCTGCGCTTCTTCGCGGCCGTCGCGGGCGCGGACGAGCGCCGGATCGCCGAGGTGATCGACACGGTCGGCCTCGCCGGGCTCGAGGGCCGCGTAGCGGGCTCGCTCTCCGGCGGGCAGCGCTCGCGGGTGTCGCTCGCGACGGCACTCCTCGGCCGGCCCGCCGTGCTCGTGCTCGACGAGCCGACGGTCGGCCTCGATCCGGTGCTCCGGGCCGAACTGTGGCGGGACTTCCACGAGCTGGCGGGGGCCGGCACCACACTGCTGATCTCGAGCCACGTGATGGACGAGGCGGCGGAGTGCGACGAGGTGATCCTGATGCGCGACGGAGCGATCCTGCGCCAGACCACCCCCGACGGGCTGCGCGCAGAGACCGGTGAACAGGATCTGAGCCGGGCGTTCCTCGCCCTGATCGAGCACGAGTCGGCGTGAGCCTCGTCGTCACCCGCGCGATCGCGCTCCGCGTCCTCTGGCAGATCCGGCGCGACCCGCGCACGATCGCGCTGCTGCTGATCGTGCCGGTCGTGCTCCTCGCCTTGCTCAAGTGGGTGTTCGCCGGCGAGCCGAGCGTGTTCCTGTCGATCGGCGTCCCGCTCTGCGGCTTGTTCCCGTTCATCGTCATGTTCCTCATCACGTCGATCGCGATGTTGCGCGAGCGGACGACCGGCACGCTCGAGCGGCTGATGACGCTGCCGATGTCGCGCCTCGACCTCCTTGTCGGATACGCGATCGCGTTCGGCGTCCTCGCGACGATCCAGGCGACGATCGTGTGCACCGTCGGCTTCATCGCGCTCGGCCTCGAAGCCGCGCACGGTGTGTGGCTCGTCGGGCTGCTCGCGATCGGCAACGCGCTGCTCGGCATGGCGCTCGGGCTCGCCGCGAGCGCGTTCGCGCGCACGGAGTTTCAGGCGGTGCAGTTCATGCCGGCGCTCATCTTCCCCCAGCTGCTCCTCTGCGGCATCTTCATCGAGCGCGCGAAGATGAGCACCGCGCTCTACTGGATCTCGTGGGCGCTGCCGCTCACGTACGCCTACGACGCGCTCGCGCGCGCCACCGGCCCGGCTCCGCTCGGCGCGTGGTTCGCCGTCGACGTCCTCGTCACCGCGGCCGGCACGATCGCCGCCCTGGCGCTCGGCGCGGCGACGCTGAAGCGGCGCACCGACTAGCCGAGGTGCGCGAGCGTCGCGCCGTCCTCGGCGTCGGGCTCGCGGCTCTCGACGAGCGGGTGGCTGCGCCAGCTCCTCGCGCACCGCCTTGCGCAGCGCGCCGGTGCCGCGGCCGTGCACGACGCGCACCGACTTGAGGCCTGCGAGCGCCGCTTCGTCGACGAGCCGCCGCACCTGCTCTCGCGCCTCGTGCGCCGGGCAGCCCGCGCACGTCGAGCTGGTCCGAGACGTCGCCGCGCGCGGCTGCGCGCACCTGCACGACCGGCGTGCGTTCCTCGGGCGCGCGCTCGCGCGAGGGACGCAGGTGCTCGAGCGGGATGCTGACGCGCTGGCCGGCCGCGCCGATCACCTCGGCCTGGTCGCTGCGGATCGAGGCGATCGTCCCGCGCACGCCGAGGTCGGGCTCGACCGGGTCGCCTTCGGCCAGCGGCGCCGTCACCGGCAACGGCGTCGGAGAGATCGGCGCAGCGCACGTTCGCGCACGCGCGGCGCGCTCGGTGGCCGCGCCGAGCGCTCGGTCCTGGTCGGGCGCGCGCCGTACGCGGCGCGCGGTGCGCAGCTCGCTCGCGCAACGCGGCGAGCTCGCTACGTGCCTCTGCAAGCTCGCGCTCGGCCTCGGCGATCGCGTCCGTCCGGCGCGCGCTCCGCGGACGCCCGCACGCGCTCGAGCTCGCGTTCCAGCTCCGCCTCGCGCTTGCGCGCGCGGCGTAGCGCCTCGTCGGCCTCGCTCCGCAGCCCGGTCGCCTCGCGCTCGGCCGCCTCCGCCTCGGCGAGCAGCTCCGCCGCGCGCAGCCGCTCCGGCGCGACACGCGAGCGCGCGTCTGCGACGACGTCGGCGTCGAGCCCGAGCCGCTCCGCGATGCGCAGGGCGTGCGACGTGCCCGGGCGGCCGAGGCGACGCGGTAGAGCGGCTCGTCGGTCTCGGGATCGAAGCTCGTGGCGGCGTTCGCGACGACGTCGGTCGCACTCGCCCACTCCTTCAGCTCGGGGTAGTGCGTCGTCACGACCGTCAGCCGCGCCTGGTGCGCGAGCCGCGCGACCAGCGCCTGCGCGAGCGCGGAGCCCTCCTCGGGATCGGTGCCCGCGGCGACCTCGTCGAGCAGCACGAGCGACCGTTCGGTGGCCGACGACGAGGATCGTCGACGAGCGTGCGCAGGTGACCGGAGAACGTCGAGAGGCTCATCTCGATCGACTGCCGGTCGCCGATGTCGGCGAGCACGGTGTCGAAGACGGGGAGCGCCGCCGACGTCGGCGGGCGGCCGCAGGCCGCACTGGTGGAGCAACGCTGCGAGCCCGAGCGTCTTCAGCGCGACCGTCTTCCCGCCGGTGTTCGGGCCGCTGATCACGACCGCGCGCAGCCCGTCGAGGTCGAGCTCGATCGGGACCGCGGTCGCGGGGTCGAGCAGCGGGTGCCGGGCGCCGACGCAGCCGCACCTCGTCGGAGACCGTCACGGGGGCGCCGCCCCAGCCGCGCGAGAGCGCGCCGCGACGCGAGCGCCAGGTCGAGCTGCGCCGTCGTCTCGACGAGCGTCACGAGCGCGTCGGCACGCTGAGCGACCGCCGCCGAGAGCTCGCGCAGGATGCGCTCCACCTCCTCGCGCGCGTCGGCGGCCGCCTCGGCGAGCCGGTTGTTCAACTCGACGACGGCGAACGGCTCGACGAACAGCGTCTGGCCCGTGCTCGATGCGTCATGCACGATCCCCGGCACCTTGCCGCGTGCGTTCGCGCGCACGGCGAGCACGGGCCTGCCTCCGCGCTCGGCGAGGAACGACTCCTGCAACGCCTCCTGCACGTCCGACGAGCGCGCGACGCGCGCGAGCTCCTCGCGCACGCGCGCACCGCCGTTTCGAAGCTCCCGTCGCAGCCGGCGCAGCAGCGGCGACGCGCTGTCGCGCACGTCGGCGCCGTCGTCCTCGATGCAACGGTCGATCTCGTCGGCGAGGCCGGCGAGCGCCGGATCGAGCACGGAGAGGCGATCGTCGAGCAGCGGGGCGAGCGCGCGCTCCGCGGCGACGATGCGGCGCGCCTCGAGCGCGACGCGAACGGCGGTCGCGATCGCGCGCAGCTCCGCCGGGCCGAGCATCCCCTCGCGGCCGGCGCGCGCGAGCGCGCGGCGCGCACATCGGCGATGCCGGCGAGCGGCGGGTCGACGCCCGACTCGAGCAGCGCGACGGCCTCCGCCGTCAGCGCCTGCCGCTCGAGCACCTCGCGGACGTCGGTCGCCGGCTCCAGCGAGCGCGCGAGCTCCCCGCCCAACTCGGTCGACGCGGCGTTCGCGAGCCGCGCGGTGATCGCCGGCAACTCGAGCGCATGGAGCGCGTCGGCATCCATGCGCCCGAGTGTAGGCGTGTTATTGGCCCGCGCTGACGATCGGGCAGTCGACGATGAACCCGGAGGCGCCGAACGCCGTCCCGCCCGGGCCGGTGACGGTGCCCTGCTCGGCGAGCTTCTCGACCGCGGCGAACTCCGTCTGGCGCGTGTTCGCGCCGGCGGCGACGGCCTGGGCGCTCCACTGCGCGAGGTGCACGTCCCAGAGCGGGCTGTAGCGGCCCTGGTTCGGCTTCCACGCGAGCACGTTCAGCGGGTCGAGGCCGTCGGCGACGGCGGAGTTGAGGCCCTGGCGCTGGCGGTTGCCGGCGCCGGTCTGGCCGTTCACGAACGCGGCGAGGCTCGCCCGCGCGGAGTCGGTCCCGTCGCCGCCCGCGAAGGGTGCGAAGTCGAGCGCCGGCGCGAGCGTCGCGTCCTCCAGCGCCGCTGCGAGCGGGTTCGACGAGTCGGTCGAGACGTACTTGACGGGCTCTGTGCGCGAGAACCCGTGCGTCTCGCGGTAGGTGACACGACGGTTCGCGACGTCGAGCGACACGACCTTGTCGGCCGCCTCCGTCGCGAGGTCGATCCGGCCGTCGCCGTTCGCGTCGAACGCGATCTGCGGTGCGTTCTCGATCGTGCCGTCGGGCAGCTGGATCAACGGGCTGTACGCGACGCCGTTCACGACCAGGCCGACGGCGCCGGCCTGGAACGTCGACGGGGGAAAGCCGTCCGGCGCCCGCACGAAGTGCTCCGGCGAGAAGTCGACGCTTGCCGGGAAGCTCACGACGCCGTTCGAGACCGAGACGCGCTGCACCGCGGCCGTCCCGCGTGCGTGCTCCAGCTTCTGCGACGTGTTGACGCCCTTGGCGTCTGCGTCGTTGCCGTTCGACGAGTCGAGCACGATGTACCAGACCGTCTTGCCCTGGCTCGTGCCGCGATAGAGCGGGAACGTCGCGGTGTCGTCCGCGTTCTCGACGGCGCTGCGAATGAACAGGCCCGAGTCGTCGGACTTCCCCGACGCCGTCGCCGCAGGAACGGCGAGCGCTGCTGCCAGCGCGACGACGGTCCAGATCCTCCAATTCTTCATCGCTCACTCCAAGGTGGATGACGTTGACCCACCTTGGTCTCGCGACGAGCCGGTTCGTTACGGCGGCGGCGGCGATTCGTTCACTCGGCGCGTTCGTCGCCCGGCCGGAGCCGGTAGACGATGCGGCCGCGATCGAGGTCGTAGGCCGACAACTCGATCCGAACGCGGTCGCCCGGGTTCATGCGAATGCGAAACCGGCGCATCTTGCCGGCGGTGTACCCGAGAGTCTCGTGACCGTTGTCGAGCTTGATCCGGAACATGCCGTTCCGCAGCGCCTCGACGATCTCACCGGTCATCTCGACCTTGTCTTCTTTTTGTGCGATGGTCGTGCCTCCTCTCTCGTGTCCTCGTGAAGTATCGCGCGGCGGGCCCGGAAGACCGCCCGCCGCACGGTGCAGTGCCTACGCGAGAAGGTTCACGTTCGCGGCCTGAGGGCCCTTGTCGCCCTGCTGGGCCTCGTACTCCACCTTCGCGCCTTCCGCGAGCGAGCGGTATCCGCTGCCCTGGATCGCGCTGAAGTGGACGAACAGGTCCTTGCCACCCTCATCGGGGGTGATGAACCCGTAGCCCTTGTCCGCGTTGAACCACTTGACAGTTCCGGTTGCCATATCTGTCTTTCACCTCCTTGCCAACTTCACTGAACGGGCAAGAAGGGTGCGACCGGCACCATCCAGCACTCGCTCAAATTGCATCCGCGAGTGTAGCGGGCTGTGGCTTCGTTTAGGCGCGTGGCAGGACGTAGAAGGCGATCGCGGCGTACTGACAACCCGCGGCGACGATCGTCAGCCCGTGGAAAATCTCGTGATAGCCGCAGCACGTGCGGGAACGGATCGGGCCGCCGGCGCGCGTAGGTGACGGCGCCGAGCGGTGTAGGCGAGGCCGCCCGCCGAGCAGGAGCAGGAGCCCTGTCACGGGCAGCTTCAGGAGCTGCGTGAACGCGACCACCGCGACCCAGCCGAGTGCGAGGCCGATCGCCGCCGAGGCACGCTTCGGGAGCCCCGGCCAGAAGAGCTTCAGGAGGATCGCCGCGGTCGCGCCCGTCCAGACGATCGTGAGCACGGGAACGGCCCAGCCGCGGGAGAGCACCAGCAGGCCGAACGGCGTGTACGTCCCGGCGATCAGCAGGTAGATCCCGGCGTGGTCGAGGCGCGCGAACCACGAGCGCGCGCGCGGCTGCCAGGTCGGGCGGTGGTAGAGCGCGCTGAATCCGAAGCAGGCAGCGACGCAGGACGCGAACACGATCGCCGACAGCCGCGCTCGTCCCGGGCGTCGGCGGTGAGCACGAGCGGGATTCCGAGCCCGACGGCCGCGAAGAACGCGAGCCTCGTGGAACACACCACGAAGCTTCGGCTTCACGCGCAGGCGCTGCATCGGCCATGTGACGACGTAGCAGCTAGCGCTGAGACCGGTCTCCCGTTGCCGGGTCGAAGAGGTGCGCCTCGTCCGGTCTCGGCCGCAGACGCGATCCGCGCGCCACGCTCGGGCGCGACGCTTGCGTCTCGACGCGCGCGACGAGCTTGCCGACCTCGGCGGCCGCGAAGACGTAGGCGTCGGCGCCGATCTCCTCGACGACCTCGACCTCGGCCGGGATGCCGTCGTCCGCGAGGTCGAGCGACTCCGGGCGCAGCCCACGATCACGACGTCGCGCGGAGCGCGGTCGCCGGCGGGAGCTCGTGACGACGACGCCGCCGAGCGACGACCGACCCGTTGCACGCACTGCGCACGCGACAGAGGTTCATCGCCGGCGAGCCGATGAAGCCCGCGACGAACATGTTCGCCGGCCGCTCGTAGAGCTCGCGCGGCGTGTCGCACTGCTGCAAATGGCCCTCGCGCGAGCACGGCGACGCGGTCGCCGAGCGTCATCGCCTCCGACTGGTCGTGCGTCACGTAGACGGTCGTCATGCCGAGCCGCGACTGCAGCGCCGCGATCTCGGCGCGCATCTGCACGCGCAGCTTCGCGTCGAGGTTCGAGAGCGGCTCGTCCATCAGGAAGACGCTCGGCTCGCCGGATGATCGCGCGGCCCATCGCGACGCGCTGGCGCTGGCCGCCCGAGAGCTGGCCGGGCTTGCGCTCGAGGTACGGCTCGAGGCCGAGCAGCTCCGCGACCTCGCGCGTGCGCTGCTCGCGCTCGGACTTCGGCACTTGCGCGACGCGCAACGGGAACGCGATGTTCGCGGCGACGGTGAGGTACGGATAGAGCGCGTAGTTCTGGAAGACCATCGCGACGTCGCGCTGCTTCGGCGGCAGGTCGGTGACGTCGCGGTCGCCGATGAAGATCGCGCCGGCGTCGACCTCCTCGAGCCCGGCGAGCATGCGCAGCGCCGTCGTCTTGCCCGAGCCCGACGGGCCGACGAGGACGAGGAACTCGCCGTCCTCGATCTCGAGGTCGAGCGCGTCGACCGCCGGGCACGTCCGTGCCGGCGTAGATCCGCGTCGCCTGCTCGTAGCGCACGTCCGCCATCAGCGCCACCTCCAGCCGCTCGAGCCGCTCGACGGCCGCGCACAGCTCCTTGCGCAGGCGTCGCCTGCGCGACCGCGTCGGCGCCGAGCGCGTCGAGACGCGAGCAGCGCCGCGCCGACGATCGGGGGCGCGCTCGTCCGGCGCAGCACGAGGCGAGGGCCGACGCGGCGCAGGCCGAGCTCGATGCGCGCCGAGGAGCGCCGGGTCGGCGCGCGCGCATCAGCCCGCCGCCGACGCACGACCTCGACCTGCTCGTGCGAGCAGCCCGAGCCGTGTCGACGGTCGCGCGCGCGAGCGCGACGATCTCCGTCGGCGAGCCGGTCGACGATGTCGGCGGCGACGGCGTCGTCCGCGGCCGCCGCGCAGCACGACCGGCGCGAGCTCGAGCACGCGCCGCTGCGAGATCGCGCCGCGTGGATCGCGTGCGCGACGGTCGCGCGGCGTCGCGTCGCCGAAGTGCGCCGGCACGAGCTGCTCGAGCGCGCGTCGACCGGCCCGCGGCCGTCCTCGCTGCGCGCGGCCGCGGAGAGCCCGGCGATGCCGACGTCGTAGCCGCCGCCCCAGTCGCCGGTGATCGTCACCGAGCGCGGGGAAGCGCACGTGCCGGCCGTCCGGCGCGACGCCGACGCAGTTGATGCCCGCGCCGCAGGTGACGGCGACGCCCCAGCCGCGCTCGGTGCCGGCGCGGAGCACGGCGAACGTGTCGTTGCCGACGCGCGTCGTCGCCGCCCAGCCGCGCGTCGCCGAGCGCGTCGCGCAGCGCCGCCTCCTCCTCCGGGAAGTCGACGCCGGCGAGCAGCACCTGCGCGACGTCGGCCCGTCGGCCGTCGAGCCCGGCCTCGTCGACGAGGCGCTGCGAGCACGTCGAGCGCAGCCTTCGAGGCCGAGGTGGTGCGGCGAGCTGAGCGGGCCGCGCGCGTGCGCGAGCAGCGCGCCGTCGTCGCGCGACGAGCGCGAGATCGGTCTTCGAGTTGCCGCCGTCGACCGCGAGCAGCACGCTCATCGCGAGCACCTCAGCCGACGCAGCATCCGCTCGAGCAGCTGCTCGGCGATCGGCGTACTGCCCGATCAGCGGGTGCGCGAGCAGCGCCTTCTTGCACGTCGACCGGGTCGCGGCTGAGCGCTGCGTGCAACGCGAGCCGCTCGTAGGCGGCGACGTGCTGCACGAGCCCGAGCAGCTCGGGCGCGAGCGGCGGCTGTGTCCAGCGGCTCGGCGCCCGCGCTGGGTGACGCGCGCCGGCACCTCGACGACGTCGTCGTCGGCGAGCCCGGCGAGCGTGCCGTCGTTGCGCACGTCGACCTCGTGCACGGCGCCGTCGCCGGCGACGAGCGAGCGCGACGAGCCCGAGCGCCGCCTCGCTGTAGAACGCGCCGCCGCGCTGCTCGAGCAGCGCCGGCTTCTCGGTCAGCGTCGGGATCGCGGTAGAGCTGCGAGCAGCTCGCGCTCGATCTCGGCCACCGTCTGCGCGCGCGGCACGCCGTCGAGCTGCTCGCGCAGCACCTCGTCGTGCGCGTAGAAGTAGCGGAGGTAGTAGGACGGCACGACGCCGAGCTCGTCGAGCATCGCGCGGGGCAGCTCGAGCTCGGCGGCGAGCTCGTCGCCATGCTCGGCGAGCAGCTCCGGCAGGACGTCGCGGCCGTCGAGCGAGCACACGGCGCACCCACGTCAGGTGGTTGAGCCCGACCTGGTCGACGAGCGACCCGCGACGGCTCGACGCCGAGCGACGCGCGCCCAGTGCCGCTGGAAGCCGATCGCGACGTTGCAGAGGCCGATCGCGCGGTGGCCGTGCGTCGAGCAGCGCGCGCGTGACGATCCCGACCGGGTTCGTGAAGTCGACGATCCACGCGTCGGACGAGCGCGCGCGACGCGCTCGGCGATCTCGAGCACGACCGGCACGGTGCGCAGCGCCTTCGCGAAGCCCGCCGGCGCCGGTCGTCTCCTGGCCGATGCAGCCGCACGGGAGCGGGAACGGTCTCGTCGCGCGAGCCGCGCCGCCTGGCCGCCGACGCGGATCTGGATCAGCACGAAGTCGGCGCCGTCGACCGCCGCGGTCGAGGTCGTCGGTGATCTCGAGCGCGCCGGCGTAGCCCTGCCGGTCGAGCATCCGCGCGCGCGAGCCCGCCGACGACCTCGCGCCGCTCGGCGTCGATGTCGTGCAGCACGAACTCGGCGACGTCGAGCCGCGAGAGCCCGGACACGAGCTCGGGCGTGTACGTCGAGCCGCCGCCGACGACGGCGACCTTCATCCCTTCACCCCCGTGAGCGTGACGCCCTCGACGAACGCGCGCTGCGCGAGGAAGAAGAGGATGATCACCGGCGCCATCACGAGCAGCGTCGCCGCCATCGTCAGGTTCCACTGCACCTGGTGCAGCGAGCGGAACTGCGCGAGAGCCCGATCGACAGCACCCAGTTGTGCGACGTTCTCGCCGACGTAGAGCAGCGGCAGGAAGAAGTCGTTGAACGTGTAGAGGAACGAGAAGAGCGCGACCGCGGCGATCGCCGGCTTGGCGAGGCGCGTCACGACGGTGAAGAGGATGCGCAGCTCGCCGCAGCCGTCGACGCGCGCGGCGTCGAGGTACTCCTCGGGGATCGTCAGGAAGAACTGCCGCAGCAGGAAGATCGAGAACGCGTCGCCGAACCAGTTCGGGATGATCAGCGGCCAGAGCGTGCCGACCAGGTGCAGCTTCGCCCACATCACGTAGAGCGGCACGACCGACACCTGCGGCGGCAGCATCAGCGCGATCAGCACGATCATGAACGGCGGCGTTCCGGCCGCGCCAGCGGATGCCGCGCGAGCGCGTACGCGACCGGCACCGACGAGACGAGCACGCCGAGCGTCGCGAGGCACGAGTAGACGCATCGTGTTCAGCGTCCAGCGCCAGAGCGGCGCCGTCGTGAAGACGTCGATGAAGTTGCGGAAGCGGAACGGATGCGGCCAGAGGTCGCGACGAGAGCGCCTGGTTCGTTCGTCATCAGCGCCGTGAGCGTGATGAAGACGAACGGCGCGAGGAACGCGATCGCGGCGGCGATCAGCAGGCTGTGCTTCGCGACCGCGAGCAGGAACGCTGCGCCGGCGCACCGCGGCGGCGGGCGGCGGCGCACGAAAGTAGCCGGGGCGCGCGCGGCGGTGGCGGTCAATGCAGCGCCACCTTCAATGCGGCGCCGCCTGGTGCACCCACCTGCGCGAGTTGAGGACGATCACGAGCGTCACCGCGAACGAGACGACGAGCAGCAGCATCGCCATCGCCGACGCGTAGCCCATCTGGAAGTCGTTGAAGCCGTGCTGGTAGAGCAGCACGGGATAGAAGAGCGTCGAGTCCTCGCGGGTAGCCGAGCGCGTTCGAGCGTACGTCGCCCGCCTGCGACGCCTGCCCGGAGGCGATGCTCGCCGCGACGTACGCCTGCGTGAAGTACTGCAGGCCCTGGATCACGCCGAGCACGACCGCGAACAGGATCACCGGGCTGATCGATCGGCAGCGTCACCCAGCGCAGCCGCTGGAACGCGCCGGCGCCGTCGAGCTCCGCCGACTCGTAGAGGTGCTGCGGCACGTCGAGCACGGCGGCGAGGAAGATCACCATCGTGTTGCCGACGCCCCAGAGGCCGAGCATGACGAGCGACGGCTTCGACCAGTGCGGCGATCCTGGAACCAGAGCGGCCCCTCGATCCCGAGGTGGCCGAGGATCGTGTTCACCGGGCCCGGTCGCCGGGTTGAGGATGTAGACGAAGCCGAGCGTCGCCGCGACCGGCGGCGCGAGCGCCGGCAGGTAGAAGATCGTGCGGAAGAAGCCGCCGCCGCTCTTGGCGCGCGCGAGCAGCATCGCGATGCCGAACGCGAACAGCACCTGCAGCGGCACCGCGACCGCGATCATCCAGAGCGTGTTCTTCACCGGCGATCCAGATCTGCGGGTCGACGCTGAAGCAGGTAGCGGTAGTTCGCCGAGCCCGACCCAGCGCGGCGGCGAGAGCAGGTCGTAGTGGTTGAACGAGAGGTACGCGCTCATCACGAGCGGGTAGCCGAAGAAGACCGAGAAGCCGACGATCCACGGGCTCATCAGCAGCAGCACGAGCCGCCGCCGCCGCCAGTCGGCGCGCCGCCGCGCGCGCCGTGCGCAGCGGGACGGCCGGCGCGCGGGCACCGGCCGCTCCCGAGTGCCTGATCGGTCACGGCACCCCGCCGCCGCCCTTGGCCTGGGCGACCTGGGCGTCGAGCTGCTTGTCGAGGTTCTTCAACCCGCCTGCAGGTCCTTGACCTTGCCGGCCTGCCACTTCGTGAAGAAGCTTCTGCACGGGGTTCGTGTACGCACTGGCCGGAGGCGATGATCGGCGACGTGCCCGACTTCGGGTTCGCGAAGATCTTCAGGAACGTCGCGAAGTGCGCGTCCGGGATCAGCTCCTTCGACGTGCAGCGAGCCTGCGTCGTCGGCACGTTGCGCAGGCCGTTCGAGAGCACGGCGAGCGGTGGTCGTTCGTCGTCAGGTACTTGACGAGCGCCCACGCCTGGTCCTCGTGCTTCCCGCCGCGCGGGATGCCGATGATCGTGCCGTTGATGTAGCCCGAGCCGTAGAGCTCGGGATGCGCGTCGTCGACCGGCATCGGCGCCGTGCCGTAGTTGAGGTCCGGGTGCTCGTTCTGGATGAACGCGACGCGCCACTCGCCGTCGAAGTTCATCGCGAGCTTGCCGGTCTCGAACGCCTGCGACGGCGAGAACTCGTCGACCGAGCCGCGCCTGGAACTTGACGAGCTTGTCGTAGCCGTACCAGTCGATCGAGGCTCTTCTGCCACTTCGCCCACTTCGCCCAGCCGGGATCGCTTGCCGAGGATCGAGTTGCCCTTGGCGTCGACCCACTTGCCGCCGAACGGCTGGATCCAGCGGTCGGGAGTGTTCTCGTAGAAGCCGATGACCGGATCGAAGCCGGCGACCTTGATCGTTGCCGTCGCTTGTTGCGGACGGTCAGCTTCTTCGCGTCGGCCGCGAGCTCGGAGATCGTCTTCGGCGGACGCGTGATGCCGGCCGCCTTGAACAGCTCCTTGTTGTAGTAGAGCCCGTAGTCGTCGGCGAGCAGCGGCAGCGCGCACCGCTTGCCCTCGTACTGCGTGTAGTAGCGCGGCGCCGGCGGGAACATCGACGCGTCGATGTGGTCCTTCTTCATGAGCGGCGCGAGGTCGATCCACGCCGCCCGTGCCGCAGTAGTTGCCGACGTTGTAGGAGTTGAACGAGCTGACGACGTCCGGCGCGGTGCCGGAGCGGATCGCCGCGACGATCTTGTTGTCGTCGATGCCGCCGACGACGTTGACCGTCACGTCGGAGTGCTTCTTGTCGTACTCGGCCGCGACCTTCTTGAAGACGCTCAGCTCGTGGCCGGCGCTCCAGCCGACCCAGACCGTCAGCTTCGTCGGCGCAGCGTTCCTCGCTGGCGCATGCCGTGCACGCTCCGGCGGCGGCTGCCGCGGCGACAACCAGCGCAGCGATCAGGACCACTGCCGCTGCGGTGCGCTTCCTCATTCCGGCCCTCCAGGCGAGTCGGAACACGATGTGGTAAAGGTTCCGAACGAGATTGGAGCCTAAGCGGCCGGAATCTGCCGCTGTCAAGTGACAATCTCCGCCTTTCTCGTTAAGGTTGCTTGACTCGATGGCCGCCGGCCGCGCGACACCGCCGCTGCTCAAGGATCTGAACGAGCGCACGGTGCTGGAGGCGATCCGCGAGCGGCGCGCCGATCTCGCGCGCCGAGATCTCGCGGCGGGTCGGGATCTCGAAGCCGACCGTCTCGCTGGCGCTGCAGTCGCTGCTCGAGCGCCGGCCTCGTGCGCGAGGCGGCAGCCGCGACGGCGACGGCCCGAGCTACGGCGCGACGTTCTTCGAGCCGGTGCCGGAGGCGGCGTTCGTGCTCGGCCTCGACCTCGGCGCCCGCTTCGTGCGCGGCGCGCTCTGCGACGTGCGCGGCGAGATCCGCGCGCGCCAGGACGTCGAGCTCGCCGGAGCGCACCGCAGCCGCGGCGCTCGACGCGATCGAGCTGCTCGACGCGCTCGCTGCTCGCAGCGGCGCGCGTCGATCCGAGCGCGCGTCGACGGCGTCGTGCTCGGCGTGCCCGGCGCCGTCGAGCCGGAGACGGCGCGCATCTCGCTCGCGAGAACGTGCTCGGCCTCGAGGGCGACGGCTTCGCGCGGCGAGCTCGCGGACGCGGCTCGGGCTGCCGGTGACGCTCGAGAACGACATCAACCTCGCCGCGCTCGGCGAGCGGTGGCGCGGGATCGCGCGCGGCGTCGACGACTTCGTCTTCCTCTCGATCGGCACCGGCCTCGGCGCCGGGCTCGTGCTGCGCGGCGAGCTGCACCGCGGCCATGCACGGCGCCGCGGGCGAGCTCGACTACGCGCGCGTCGGCCTCGACCGAGGACATCGACCCGTGCGCCGGCGCGCTCGGTGCTCGGCGCATCGCCGACGCAGCTCGGTGCTGCCGACGCCGCACGACCCGCGCGCTCGATCTTCGCCGCCGCACGCGCCGGCGACGCGGTCGCGCGCGAGGTCGTCGCGGAGGAGGCGCCGCCGGATCGCGCTGCACATCGCCCCGATCGCGGCGGTCACCGACGTCGGGCTCGTCGTGCTCGGCGGCGGCATCGGCGCGAACGGCGACCTGCTCTACGACGGCGATCCGCGCAGCTCCTCGGCGGGTGGCTGCCGTACTCCGCCGCGCGTCGAGGCGTCGAGCCTCGGCGACGCAGCCGTGCTGACCGGCGCGCTCGCGGTCGGCCTGCGAGCCGCGCTCGAGAACGTCTTCGTGAACCGGCGCTCGCGCTAGGCAGACGAGTTCGACGCGCCGCCGGCGCTGGACGGCGGCCGCCTCGCTCGCGCGCTTCAGCACCTGCAGCGCGCCGGCCGTGTCGCCCTGCTCCTCGAGCAGGTCGGCGAGGCGCCGGCCGGCGTCGAGCGCATAGCGCTTGCCGTGCTCGAGCAGCAATTCGAGGCGCTTGCTCGCAGCAGCATGCGTCGCACGATCCTGGTCGCCGGAGGCGAGGAAGACGTCGCGCGAGCGTGACGTACGCGCGGCCGCGGTCGGCCGGCTGCATCGTGTCGAGCAGCTCCAGCGCCCGCGAGGCCGCGCGCGCGGCCTCGGCGTGCCGAATCGGCCGAGGCCGATGTAGCGCGCGGGCCTCCTCGATCGAGAAGCGCGCGTCGTCGCGCTGGCCGAGATCGATCGCCGAAGAGCTCGCGTCCCGCGCGCGAGCAGCGCGAGCGCTTCGTCGCAGTTCGCCGCCTCGATCTCGGCGTACGCGAGCAGGTGGTAGGCCATGCCGACGTAGGCGTCGTTCTCCGTGCGCTCGAGGATCTCGAGCGCGCGGCGCGCGTAGCGGCCGGCAAGCTCGGGCTCGCCGCCGCATCGAGTGCAGGCGCGACTGCGACCAGAAGATGCGCGCCGTCGTCACGGGATCGCCGAGCCCCTCGGCGATCCGGATCACGTCCGCGAGCGCCGTCTCCGCGCGCCCGTACGCGCCGACGTCGATCAGCGCGTTCGCGAGCAGGACGGAGAAGCGCAGCTCCTCGAGCGGACGCCCGCGCCTCTGCGCCTCGGCGAGCGCACGCTCGAAGAGCGCGATCGACGACTCCAGCGCGCCTGTGATCGCATAGGCGCGCCCGAGCGTGTCGACCGCGCCCGGGTCGGCGAGCGTGCTTCCCTGGCGCGCCTCGAGCGCCTGCTCGAGCAGGTCGATCGCCTGCGTCGACCCGCTCGGCGCGAAACGCGATCTGGCCAAGGCCCGCCAGCGCGGTCGGGCGCGCCGGATCGCCGGCTGCGAGATGCGCGCGATAGAGGCGCTCGGCCTCGTCGACTCGCCGAGCCGCAGCGCGACCTCGGCCTCGATCAGCTCGGATCGGCTCCGCGGCTCGCCGCTCGACGCCGGTCGCGAGCCACTGGCCGGACACGTCGAGGCGCGCGGCGAGCTGGTTGACCATCTGCGAGCGAGGGCACGCGCGCGCCCGCCTCGAGCCGGGAGATGTAGGCGGCCGTGCAGCCGGGGAACGCGAGCTGGCGCTGGGACAGGCCTGCGCGCTCGCGGGCGGCCTTGAGCCGCAGTCCGACGTCCCGCGGCGAGTCGATGTGGGTCGTCAGGGAGCGAGGCATGGACTCACATCCTAGTTGTCTTTGGTCAAGGATGTTGACCCCGACGCGTTGTTTCGACTGGCCACTGCTGGAAGAATGCGTGGGCGCCCCCGGGGGCTGTCACGCCACGTTTAGCACCAAGGAGACAGCCCAACATGCGCAGGATCTGGTCGATCGCCGCGGCTGCGGCGCTGTTCGTCACCGCCGTCATCGGCGCTGACTTCCCGACGTACTGGCCCTAGCCTCGCCCAAGGGGGGCGGCAAGAGCCGCGGGGCGCGCGTCGGTGGGACGCGCCCCGCGGCGACCTTTTCGGGGGATGCGAGAGCACGACGGTCGCGTCTACGGTCGGCGGGTGGCCGCCCGTTTTGCCCTGCTCTCGATCGGTTTCGCGCTCGCCTGCACGTGCACGCTGACGGCTGCCGCGGCGGCCGGACGGGCAGCGAGCGCGTCCGCGGCCGGGACCCGCGCCGGCGGGCGTGCGCGCCTCGCCGCGCGCGAGCACCCGGAACTCGGCCGCGCCGAAGCACGCCGACGATCTCACCGCCCTACAGCGGCGTCGAGGCACGGCCGCGTCGCGACGCGTGCTGGCGCGCGCCGCACGACCTACCTGATGAGCGGCACGAGGTCCTCCGCCGCGGCAAGCTGCACTACGGTGGCGGCGAAGCCGCAGCCGGGCGACGTGATGTTCTTCGGCGTGGCGCGGCCCGAGCTCGAAGCCGAGCGAGGTCGCTCCACGCGGCGCCTCTACCTCGGCAACGGCTGGTTCATACAGTCGAGCGGCGAGGGCGTGACGCTCCTTCCCTTCGGCGGGTGGTACACGCGCAACTTCGCGTGGGGCCGCAGGCCCCTGAGCGAAGCCGGTCTCGCCGGCTGACGGGCATACGATCTGTCGATGGGGCACTCGACGCGCCTCCACCTGCGTTTCGCCGTCGCGACGGCGGTTGTGATCGCGACCGCCGGAGTCGCGCTCCTCTGGTACGTGCAGCGGCAAGAGGTGCGCCAGGCCGAGCGCACGGTCTCGAGCCACACCGAGTACGCCGAGGAGAGCATCCTGCGCGACGAGCTCCGCCCGAGCGACCTCGCGCGCCCCGTCACCGGCGCACGGTTGAAGGAGCTCGACGCCCTCTTCAACGATCGCGTGCTCGTCGACGGCGGCTTGCGCGTCAAGATCTACCGCAAGCCGGACGGGCTCGTCACGTACTCGAACGCGCACTCGCTGATCGGCCAGCCGAACGACGACCCCGAAGAGTTCCACGAGGTGCTGGCAGGCAAGACCGTGCGCGACGTCTCGATGTTGAACCACGAGGGCGGTCCGGGCGAGAACGTCAAGGCGCTCGAGGTCTACGTGCCGCTGCAGCTGCGCGGACAGGCGCGTCCGACCGGCGTGTTCGAGCTCTACCAGGCGTACGCGCCCGTCGCCTCGACGATCCGCTCGTTCATCCTGCCGTTCGCACTGCTCCTGGTCGCGGCCCTGATCGGGCTGTGGATCGCGCTCTTCCCGCTGGTGCAGCGCATGGTGCGCGCGATCGAGCGCGACCGCGTTGCGCGGCGCACCGCGGAGCTCGCGCTCGAGGAGACGTCGGAGCAGCTGCGGCAGTCGCAGAAGATGGACGCGATCGGACGGCTCGCCGGCGGCGTCGCGCACGACTTCAACAACCTGCTGCTCGCGATCAACGGTTACGCCGACTTCCTCGCGACCACCCTCGTCGACGAGGAGCAGAAGCGCTATGCGCAGGAGATCCAATCCGCGGGCGAGCGCGCGGCGGCGCTGACGCAACAGCTGCTCGCCTTCAGCCGCCGGCAGGTGCTGCAGCCGCGCGTGCTCGACCTCAACGACTCGGTGCGCGAGATGGAAGCCATGCTGCGGCGGCTGATCGGCGCCGGGGTGACGGTCGAGCTCGACCTCGATCCGCAGCTACAGCGCGTCGAGGCCGACCCGAGCCAGATCGCCCAGGTGCTGCTCAACCTCGCCGTGAACGCGCGCGACGCCATGGGCGGCCGCGGGACGCTCACGATCTCGACCCGGAACGACGGCGACGACCGTCGTGCTCGAGGTCGCCGACGACGGCGCGGGCATGGACGAGGAGACGCTCGCGCGGGTCTTCGAGCCCTTCTTCACGACCAAGGAGGTCGGTCAGGGCACAGGGCTCGGCCTCTCGACCGTCTACGGGATCGTGACGCAGAGCGGCGGCTCGATCGACGTGCACTCGAGCCCGGGCGCGGGAGCGACGTTCATCGTCCGGCTTCCGGCGACCGCAACCGACCCGGCCGCCGCGCCGCTCGGGTCGAGCCGCCAGGTGTTGCCCGGCCGCGGCCGCGAGCGGATCCTCGTCGTCGACGACGAGAAGATCGTCAGAGAGCTGCTCGGCCGGATCCTGATCGACGAGGGCTACGAGGTGACGCTGGCCGCGTCGGCACGCGAGGCGCGCACGCTCGCCGGCCCATGGGACCTGCTGCTCACCGACGTCGTGATGCCGGAGACGGACGGCGTCAAGCTCTCGAGGGAGCTGGACGTCCGCCGCGTGATGTTCATCTCCGGCTACGACCAGGAGGCGCTCGTCGACACCGACGCGTCCTTCCTGCAGAAGCCGTTCAGCCGCGAGGAGCTCGCCCGCGCCGTGCGCGCTCTCTTCGACGACGAGCGCACCGCGACGCCGGTCTCGTAGTCGGGCTCGTTCAGGCGGCCGTCAGCCGCGCCGGGCCGTCAGTGCCCGGTCGCCGCTATAGGCTTGGCCGATGCTGGCCCCAGGGATCCCGGCCGATCTCGCGCGTTTCGCGATCGGCTTCGACCAGCGCGACCGCGCGCGCCTGCACGCGCTCTGGGAGCGCATCCTCGACTCCGAGCAGTGGTCGGAAGGCGAGCTCACGCGCCGAGTTCGAGACCGCGTGGGCGAGCTGGAACGGCCTCGCCGCGGTCGCGCTCAACGGCTGGACGGGCGCGGCGCTCGCCGCGCTCGAGTTCGGCGGGCGTCCGCGGCGAGACCGTGCTCTGCCCGTCGAACACGTTCATGGCGACGCCGCTCGCCGCGATCAGCCGCCGGCGCGACGGGTCGAGTTCGTCGACTGCAACCGCGACGACCTCTGCATGTCGTTCGACGACTTCGAGCGCAAGGTGCGCCAGCACCGGCCGACGCGCGGCGTTCCTCGTGCACATCGGCGGCCACATCGCGTTCGACGTCGAGCGGATCGCCGAGCTCTGCCGCGCCGAGGGGATCGTCCTGATCGAGGACTGCGCCCACGCGCACGGCGCCGTCGTGGAACGGCCGGCGCGCCGGGCACCTGGGGCGACGCCGGCGTCTGGTCGTTCGCGGCCGACGAAGACGATCTCGACCGGCGAGGGCGGCATGCTCGTCTCCCGGCACGACGACGCTGATCGAGTTCGCGCGCGCCTTCCGCAACTACGGCAAGCCCGACTACGCGGTCGCACGGGCCTGAACTTCCGCCTGAACGAGTTCACGGCCGCGCTCGGCATCGTGCAGGTCGAGCGGCTCGACGAGATCGTGGCGTGGAAGAACGCAGGTCGCGCGCGACGCAGCTCGACCCGCTGCATCCGACCGCGGCTGCGAGCTGCCCGACGGGATGGTCTCCGGGCTCTACAAGTACATCGTCTTCGAGCCGATCGAGCGCTCGACCGGCAAGGTCTACGACGAGCCGTGCCACCGCGATCCTCGGGCACGCCGTCGACCTGCCGAACACGCGACTGGGTCGCGCGAGAACCACTGGTGCGTCGCCGCTCTACTACCGGCCCGTCGACATGCCCGCAGCTCGAGGCGGTCGGCGATGAAGGTCCTCGTCACGGGCGGCGCGGGCTTCATCGGCTCGCACGTCGTCGACCAGCTGCCGCGCGCGGGCCACGAGCCGCGCGATCTTCGACCTCGTCGCCGTCGCCGTACCACCGACGGCGAGGTCGAGACGGTGCTCGGCGACCTCGCGCGATCGCGAGCGCCGTCGCGCGCGGCACTCGACGGCTGCGACGCGGTCGTCCACCTCGCCGCGGTCGCCGACGTCAACGAGGTCGTCGACGGATCCCGGCCGCGCCGACCGCGTGAACGTGCGCGGCACGCAGATGCTGCTCGAGGCGGCGCGCGACGCGCGGATCGGCCGCTTCGTCTACGGCAGCACGATCTGGGTGTACGGCAACGCCGCCGGGACCGGAGCCGGTCGACGAGGACGCGCCGCTCGGCCTGCCGACGCACTTCTACACGGCGACGAAGCTCGCCGGCGAGATGTACTGCCGCTCGTACGGCGAGCTCTACGGCGCTCGAGCACACGATCCTGCGCTTCGGCATCCCGTACGGCCCGCGCGCGCGGCCGACCGCGGTCGTCGCCGCGTTCGTCGCGAAGGCGCTGCGCGGGCAAGCCGCTGACGATCGCCGGCGACGGCACGCAGTCGCGCCAGTTCGTCTACGTCGAGGATCTCGCCGACGGCGTCGTCGCGGCGCTCGCGCCCGGCGGCGGCGAACCGCATCTACAACCTCGTCGGCGACGAGAACACGAGCGTGCGCGCAGATCGCCGACACGGTGCGCGAGCTCGTCGGCGACGTCCCGATCGTCCACGTCGAGGGCCGCGCCGGCGACCTGCACGGCGGCAACATCTCCGGCGCGCGCGCGGCGAGCCGAGCTCGGCTGGGAGCCGCAGACGACGTTCGACGACGGCGTCCGCCGCTACGTCGACTGGGTGACGCGACGAGCGGGCTCGCCGAGCGTCGGCGACCGCCTCGAGCACCGACGGCAGCGCCGCCGCCGTCCTCCGCCAGGAGTCCGCCGAGCTGTAGTGGTCGGCGTCGTGCAGCAGCACGACGTCGCCGGGCCGCAGGCCCGCGCGTCGCGCGCCGCGCGATCGACTGCCGGCGTCGCGCGCGCGCTCCCAGTCGCGGCCCCAGCGCGACCAGAGGAGCGGCCGCCAGCCGCGCGCGCGCACGAGCGCGAGCGCGCCGGAGCTGAAGACGCCGTACGGCGGCCGGTAGAGCGTCGGCGCGACGCCCGTCGCGTCGGCGATCGCGTCGACGCGCGCGGTCGAGGTCGTCGCGCGAGCGTCGGCGACGCGTGCGCCGCAGGAGCAGCGTGTGCCGGTAGCCGTGGAGCGCGATCTCGTGGCCGGCGGCGGCGATCTCGCGCGGCGAGCGCCGGGTAGCGCTCGACCTGCTCGCCGACGAGGAAGAACGTCGCCGTCGCGCCGCGCCGCGCGAGCTCCTCGAGCACCGCCGGCGTCCCCTGCGGGTGCGGGCCGTCGTCGAAGGTGAGCGCGACGCCGGTCGCGGCGACGCGGCACGGCGCAGCTGCGAGCCGGTAGGCAGCGGCGCAGCCGCGGCGCGTGCACCGGCGCAGCGCCGGGCGCGAGCCAGTCAGCCCTCACGTCACGAGCGCGAGCACGAGCGACGCCGCCGACGGCAGCGCGCCGAGCGCCAGCCCGGCGAGCGCGGCCGCGACGCGAGCGCGCCGCGCGAGCGCCGCGCGCGAGCTCGGCCTCGTCCGCGACGACCTCGGCGAGGCCGAAGCGGCGGAACGCGGCGTTGTTCGCGCGGATGTGCCCGCGCCCCCAGCCGTAGGAGATCGCCGGGCAGCCGCGCACGTAGCGCCTCGAGCACCGTCAGCCCGCCGGTCGAGTGCACGAGCGCGTCGGCGGCGGCGAGCCAGTCGCTCATCTGCTCGGTGAAGCCCTCGACGCGCACACGCGGCTCGCCGGCGAAGCGCGCGCGCGAGCCGCGTATGCAGCTCGTCGTTGCGGCCGCACAGGCACGCGACCACGCGTCGACGTCGGCGAGCGCGAGCGCCGCGTCGATCGCGCCCTCGAGGTCGCCGACGCCCCAGCCGCCGCCCGAGACGAGCACGACCTTGCCCTCGGCGGGCAGTCCGAGCGCACGCGCGCGCCTCGGCGCGGTCGCACGGGCTGCGAGAACTCCGGCCGCGTGAAGCCCGTGCACCGCGTGCACGTCGGTGTCGTCGCCGGCGATCGCGGCGCACCTCGTCGATCGACTCGGGATGCGTGACGAGGTGCAGGTCGACGCCCGGGGCCGCCCAGTAGTGCATCGCCGCGAGGTCGGTGATCGCCGCGACGACCGGGATGTCGAGCCTGCCCTGCGCGCCGCAGACGGCCGAGCACCTCGGTCGTCATCGGGTAGACGGAGACGATCACGTCGGGCTGCACGCGGCTCGACGAGCCGGAGCAGCCCGCGCGAGCCGAGCGCGCGCACGAGCCGCTGCGTGAGCCGCGCGCGTCGGGCCGAGCGCGGACGAAGAGCCAGAACGCCGCGTCCCAGAGCCACTGGAAGCGGAAGAAGACGACACCGCGGCGCGCGCTCGTTGACGAGCACGAACGACCTGCCCATCACGCGCAGCCCGTCCTCGGTCGACGACCTCGATGCCGGGCGACTCGGCGCGCAGCTGGTCGGCGAGCGTCCGCGCGGGGAGGTCGTGGCCCTCGCCGACGCTCGCGGTCAGGATCAGGACGCGCGTCACGCGTCCGAATGCTATCTCCTGACTGGGTCGTTCAGGCCGACGTCGCGAGCACGTCCGAGACCTTCTCGACGAGCTGCGCGGGCGTGAACGGCTTCTGGATGAACGGCCCCTCTGCGGCCGCGTCCGTGTAGCCGGACGTGTAGAGGATGCGCACGCCCGGCACCTCGCAGGCGATGCGGTCGGCGAGCTCGAACGCGTCCATCTCCGGCATGACGACGTCGGTCACGAGCAGGTCGATCGAGGCGCTGCCGCCACCGCGGACGAGGTCGATGGCCGCGTTCGGCGAGGCCGCCTCGAGCACGGTGTAGCCGGCGCGCTCCAGGGTCAGCCTGATCACGTCGCGCACGACGTCCTGGTCGTCGACGACGAGGACGGTTCTGCCGGTGCCGCTCATCCCGCCAGTGTCGCCCCGAAATGGGTTGCGCGACCCGTCGGGGCCGCGACTCATACCTCTTTCCTACTGATGCGTCGTCTTGACCGGCGGCCAGTGCGGCGAGATGGCCGGGTCGCCGAGGTCGCCGTACGGGACGCACCGGCCCGCGCAGGAGCTGGCGGTCGGCGATCAGCAGCTCGTTCACGCGGCGGTTCGAACGGAACGGCGCGGCGCCAGAGCAGCCGGTAGGCCTGCCCGAGGCGGATCAGGCCGGCGGGCGTGAGGCGCCGCGGCGACCGCACCAGGAAATAGCCCCGGCCGGGACGCACGACAGTGGCGCGCGTCCGGGCGAACGCGGCCCCGGCCGCGCGCTCCTCGTCCGGAAACGCCGCGTAGAAGAGCCAGACGCCGTAGCGGGGCGTCCGATCGCCGCGCACGAACGGCTCCGCGCGCGCGCACGAGTCGTCGTCGACGAGCGGCAGCGAGCCGACGCGCAGCGAGACGTAGTCGGTCGAGCAGGTTCGCGGGATGGCCGTAGTCGAACGACGAGAAGAGCGCGCCGCTCGTCCCCGTCGAGCCGAACATGACGGTGCCCGGCGGGAGCCGGCGCGCTGCGTTCGCGATCGACGTGATGCCGATCGCCTCGGTTCGGTCGCGGTGCCGCAGCGTGTCGTGCAGCTCCACGGTCAGCAGCCAGCCGACCGCGATCGCGAAGACGACGAAGCGGAACGGCCCGGCGATCCGCGCGAGTGCAAGCACGCCGGTGAGGACGAGCACGAGGAACGCCGGGATCGTCGGGATCATGTAGCGGTCGAAGAAGAGCGCCGAGTCGCCCGACGCGGGCACGACCGAGAAGAAGACGACCGGTGCGAGCACCGTGAGCACGCAGTAGGCGAGCACGCGCCAGCGCCGCGCGACCACGAGCGCGACGACCCCGACGAGCGCGAGGACGGTGAACCAGTTCACGAAGTGGTCGCCCGGGCGCCACGAAGTGGCGCGCGTCCTTCCACACCGGCTCGCCGGAGAACGTGCGACCGCGCGCGGCGCCGCTGCGAGATGCCGTAGCGATCGCCGAGCACGTGCAGCGTGCGCACGTAATACGGCACGAACGTGACCGCGAACGCGAGCAGGCCCGGCCATGCCTCGCGCAGCACCGTGCGCGGGTCGCGCGGCGCGTAGAGCAGCGCGACGATCAGCACCGTGCCGGCGTACAGCGGCGCCGTCGGGTGCACGAAGACGGCGAGCCCGAGCACCGCCCCGGCGGCCGCCCAGAGACGGCGGTCGCCCTCGGCCGCCGCCTTCAGCGCGAGCACGGTCGCCCACATCAGCCACGCGAAGAGCAGCGTGTGCGGACGGCCGAACGTCGCGTACAGCACCGGGATCGGCGACGCGGCGGTCAGCAGCACGACCCCGGCGGACACCTCGTCCCCGCGAGTCGCCGCGCGAGCAGCGCGACGGCGGGCAGCGCGAGGCACAGGAAGACGAGCGACGGGATGCGCAATGCGCCGACGCTCGGCCACCATCCGAGCAGGTAATGCTCGAGCCAGAAGTGCAGTGGGCCGCCGCCGCGCTTCGTCGAGACGATGTCGAAGACATTCGCAAACGAGAAGTCGCTGACCCGGATCGTCAGCTCCTCGTCGACGTTCAGCGGCGTCCACCAGACGAGTGGCAGCGCGAGCCAGAGGAGCAGAGCAACCGATGCCGCCGTCGCCAGCGGCAGCAGTGCTCTACTGACTCAGACCGAGTGGCAGCGAGAGCCGATGTATCCGGCGTCTCTGGAGCTGTGCGGTACGGATGCTCATCCGGCACGTCGGTCTCGTGGTAGACGCTCTCGACGTTCACCGCCCAGATGTCGTGTTCCGCGCCGGCGACGAGGTTGTCGACTGCGCGCATGGCCGTGAGCATCGAGTGATCCGAGTTGTTGTAGCGGTGCAGGCCGTTGCGACCGACCTGCTGCAGGTTCTCGATCCCGTCGAGCCAGCCGCGGATCGCCTCGACGCGCCCCGCGTAGTCGGCGTCGTAGATCGGGTACGCCTTCGGCACGCGGATCGCGAAGCCGCGCTCGACCTTCGACCGCGGTGCAAGGCCGAGCTGCTCGAGCTCGCGCGCCGCGAGCTCGACGAGCGCGTCGTCGTCCATCCGCCAGAGGTCGTCGCCCGCGAAGCAGAAGTACTCGAGGCCGACGCACGCCTTGTCGGCGTCGGGGACCATCCACGGCGACCAGGAGCGGAAGTTCTGGATGCGGCCGACGCGGACGCGCGGCTCGTGGATGTAGATCCAGTTGTCGGGGAACAGGTCCTTGCCGTCGACGACGAGCGCAACGGTGAGGAAGTCGCGGTAGCGGAGCCCCCGGGCCGCGTCGAGCACGTCGCGCGGCGGCGCCGGGTGCATCATCTCGACGACCTCGCGGAGCGGAAGCGACGAGATGACGCCGTCGGGCAGCGTGTACGACTCTCCGCCGGCCTCGACCTCGACCACGCGCCCGCCCGCGAGCTCGAGCCGCGTCACCGGCGTCTGCAGACGGACCTCGCCGCCCTGTTCCTCGATCGCGACGCGTCATCGCATCCCACATCTGGCCGGGACCGAAGCGCGGGTAGTTGAACTCCGCGATGAGGCTCTTGACCTTGTTGCCCTTGTTGCCGAAGAACGCGGCCTTCGCCGCGGAGAAGAACGACAGGCCCTTGATGCGCTGCGCCGCCCACTCGGCGCGGATCTCCGACGGCGGAACGCCCCAGACCTTCTCGTTGTAGGATCTGGAAGAAGAGCTCGTAGAGCCGACGGCCGAAGCGGTTCGTCACCCAGTCCTCGAGCGAGTCGTCGACCTTGTCGCGCTTCACCACCGCGCGCAGGTAGGAGGCCATGCAGCGCGCGAGCTCGACCGGGCCGAGCTTCTTGATCACGTCGGGGCCGCGCAGCGGGTAGTCGAGGTACCGGTTGTTCCAGTAGATGCGCGACATGCGCGGGCGGCGAAGGAACTCGTCGCCGAGGATCTCGTGCCAGAGCTCGTCGACCTCGCGCGCCTTGGTGAAGAACCGGTGGCCGCCGAGGTCGAAGCGATAGCCGTCGTTCTCGACGGTCTTCGCGAGCCCGCCGACCTGTGCATCGGCCTCGAACACGACGACGTCGCGCCCCGATTTGCCGAGCAGGTAGCCGGCGGTCAGGCCCGCCGGGCCGCCGCCGAGGACGAGCGTGTTCTGAGGGTTCTCGTTCTCCATGCGCCGCCGGCAGGGAGCGATGCTATCCGACGCGTCGATAGACGAACGCCTGTACCGGCTTGAAGTAGTTCTTGTGCACGGCGATCTCGTCGGTCGCGATGTGCGCGACCAGCTTCAGACGCGGATCGCGCTGCAGGAGCCACGTCCACGCCTGCGACTTGCGCCAGACGAGCTTCGTCCACTCGGCGCGCCAGGCGCGATAGTCGCGGAACACGGGCGAGACGACGATGAACTCGCTGCCGCGCGGGACGGTCGCGAGCAGGTTGTCGAGGGTCGGCTTCGCGCGCGTGTCCGTCAGGCGCTGCACGGCGTCGCGCCAGTCGAAGACTTGCGGGTCGCGCACGGGCCCCAGCGTCGTCGCCCACCGGTTGCCCGGGCCGATGTAGTAGCGGAGCACCGGCGTCTGCTCCGGATGCGTCGACACGATCAACTCGCCGGAGTGCACGTACGGCGCGAGCGCGGCGGTGATCTGGCGCGCGTTCTCCTTGTCGTCGCGCGGCCCGTAGAAGCTCCAGAGGAAGACGACGGCGACGAGCGCGACCAGCCCGATGCGCTGCGCGCGCACGATCCCGCGCGCCGCGAGCAGGATCGCCGGACCGAGCACGACGGCGAAGTAGCGCGCCGTCCACGCGGGCGAGATCTGCGAGGAGACGTACGCGGCGAGGATCGCGACGCCGCCGATCAGGGTCAGCGCGAGCACGATCTGACGCTCGTCGCGCTCACGGCTGCGCACGACGGCGGTGAGTGCCGCCCCGCACACGAGCGCCAGTGCGTAGTACGGCCCTTCGCCGCCGAGGACCGACATCGGCGCGAGCACGAGGTCGCGAACGGTGGGCGCCGTCGACCACGGCGCGCCGGTGTGCGCCGCCTGCGAGAGCAATGTCGGCACCCACGGCAGGTAGAGCAGGGCGACACCGGCCGCGACGAGCGCGAACAGACGCAACCGGTTGCGCGCGACGGCGACAGTCGCGACCGCGAGCCCGACGCAGACGAAGAGCCCCCAGTTGTGCGTGTACACGAGCAGCGCGACGGACGGGACGAGCAGCGCCGCCCAGAGCCGCTTGCCGCGCAGGATCCCCTCGACGTACGCCCACGCGATCACGAGCGAGAGGAACGCCTCGAGCTCGTACATACGCGTCTCTTGCGCGTAGTAGGTGAGGAACGGGTCGAGCGCCGCGAGCAGCGCGCAGACGAGCCCGGTCGTGCGGTCGAAGATCGACCGCGCGGCGGCGTAGGCGAGCGGGATCGAGGCGATCCCGAAGACGAGCGAGAGCGTGTGCGTCGCGCGCTCGGTGTCGCCGAACATGCGCACCCAGAGGCCCAGCAGCATGTAGTACGCGGGCGGCGAGCCGTCCTGCTCGAGCAGCGACGGGATGGACGACCAGTGATGGTGGGCGAGGCCGACCGAGATCCCCTCGTCGATCCAGAACCCGGCGTTCAGCACTCTCATGCGCAGGTAGAGCGAGAGGATGCAGAGCGCGGTGAGCGCGACTGGCGTCGCCCAGCGCGACTCGATAGCGCCCTCCCAGCGGTCGGCGACTGCGGCGGACGTCACCTGCGCCTCCGCGCGTACTTGGCGAGGAAGACGGCGAAGCCGACGATCGTCACCGGCACGAAAAGGACGAAGCGGAGGAGAAGCAGAAAGCCGAGCGCAGGCAGCGCGAGCGAGCGCAACGCGAGCAGGACCGCCGCGTCGAACGTGCCGACGTACCCCGGCGCGGCAGGGATCATCGACGAAAGGTTCGTCAACGCCATCACGTAGAGCGCGCCGCTCGCACCGAGGTGGATGCCGGACGCCTCGCCGACGGCGAAGTAGACGGAGGCCTCCACGAGCCAGAGCGCGACCGACAGCACGAGCAGCGCCGCCCCGTACGCGCTCACCAGGTCGCGACTCGCGACGGCGATCGGGCTCACCCACTCGCGCACGCGCGGCGCGAAGCGTCGCAGCGCGAGCAGCGCCGCGAGCACGAGCACGCCTGCGGCGGCGAGATACGGCAGCGGACCGAACGAGACGCCGCGGTCCGCGACGACGAACGCGAAGATCGCGGCGAGCGCGCACACGTCGAGCACGCGTTCCGCGACGACCGTGCCGAGCACTGCGCGGCGTGGGCCGCCGTGCAGCATCACGCGCATCAGGTCGCCGGCACGCGCCGGCAGCGTGTTGTTCCCCATGTAGCCGACGGCGGTCAGGCCGTAGCTCTGGGCGCGGCCGCGGTCGAGCTCGCCGCGACGGAGGATGCGGTGCCAGCGCTCCGCGCGCAGGCCCATCGCGACCGCGTAGAGCGCGAGCGCGCCGGCGAGCCGCGCGAGCGCGTGCGCGTCCAGCGGCACCTGCGGTGCCTGCTGGTGCGCCGCCCACCAGACGATGCCGGCCAGTGCGAGAAGTGAGACGGCACCCTGCAGCAGACCGAGCCGGGGCCTGCGTGCTACGTCAACGCTCGCCAAAGCCGGATGACCGTACCAGCGATACTCGCCTCGATGGACGAGAAACGGGCACGCGAGGTCTGGGCGGGCTGCGAGCGGTTCGTGGCCGGGTTCGACCCGCGCGAGCGCGATCCGCGCAGCGTCCTGCTCGAGCTGGCCGAGCGGGCGCCCTCGACGGTCGACGCCGACCGCTACGGAGGCGGGCCGCTGGCGGAGCGGCTGGAGGAGCGCGTGGCCGGCGCTGCTCGGCAAGGAGGCGGCGGTCTGGATGCCCAGCGGGACGATGGCGCAGCAGATCGCGCTGCGCGTCCACGCCCGGCGCTCCGGCCGGGAGCTGGTCGCGTTCCACCCTCTCTGCCACCTCGACGTGCACGAGGAGCGCGGCTACGAGTGGCTGCACGGCCTGCGCGCCGCGGCACTCGGGCATCGCGACAGGCTGGTGACGACCGCCGACGTCGAGGGTCTTGCCGAGCCGGTCGCCGCCGTGTTGCTCGAGCTGCCGCAGCGCGACCTCGGCGGCCGGCTCCCTGCGTGGGACGACCTCGTCGCGACGGTCGACGCTGCGCGCGCCGGCGGCGCGGCGGTGCATCTCGACGGCGCGCGGCTCTGGCAGTGCGGGCCGTTCTACGAACGCGGGCTCGACGAGATCGCCGGGCTGTTCGACACCGTCTACGTCTCCTTCTACAAGGACCTGCGCGCGCCGGCGGGCTGCGCGCTCGCCGGACCGGCCGACTTCGTCGCCGAGGCGCGCGTCTGGCAGGTGCGGCACGGCGGCCGGCTGTTCTCCGCGTTCCCGTACCTGCTCGCCGCCGAAGTGGGCCTCGACGAGGTGCTGCCTCGGATGGACGCCTACGTCGCGCACGCGCGCGCGCTCGCCGCCGCGCTCGCGGCGCTCGACGACGTCGCCGTCGTGCCCGACCCGCCGCAGTCCGCGATGTTCCACGTCCACGCACGGCGTGACGCCGACCGCCTCGAGGACGCGTCGGTCGAGCTGGCCGAGGAGACGAAGACGTGGGTCGCGTCGTTCTGGCGGCCGGGCCCCGACCCCGCGACAGCCGTGACGGAGATCTCGGTCGGCGAGTCGAGCCTCGGCGTCGAGCCGCGCGAGGCAGCCGAGCTCTACGCGGAGCTGCTGACGCGCTCCGCCTGAAGCGTGGCGACGCTGCGCTGCCCGTTCAGCGTGTAGACGATGTCGACGGTGTCGTTCTTGCGGTAGGTGCCGGCGACGCCCATGAAGAGGCTGAGCCAGCGCCAGAAGCCGAGCCTTCCCTCGTGCGCGAGCTCGCGCGAAAGACGAGCGTCGACCCGAGCTGGTCGAAGTCGACGCCGCGCTGCTGCGGGACGCCGTTCACGAACACCTCGAACGGGCCCTCGACGTGCGCGGGCAGCTCAACCTGACTCGCCTGATTCCACGCTCTATACGATGCCATCCGGCGTGCGCCGTTTCGCCCTTGCCACCTTCGCCACGAGCCGCGGTCGCGCTCGCGACGAGCGGTGGTCGCCTCGCGGGCAACGGCGGCTTCCTGCCCGGCGACCCGCACTCGCCGAACGCGCACCGCATCCACAGCGCGTTCATCTTCGTCTCGATCTTCACCGGGCGTCATCTTGCTCGGCGTCGAGGGCTGCGCTGATCGCTGTTCGTCGTCAAGTACCGGCGCGGGAGGCGCGCGCGCACCGCCGAGGGGCCGCAGATCCACGGCTCGACGAAGCTCGAGATCATCTGGACGGTCGTGCCGGTGGTCGTTCCTGGCGCTGATCGGGAGCGTTCGTCTTCTACGAGCTGCCCGGGCATCGCCGACGCGCCGAGCGCCGCGGCGGCCGACCAGACGCGGATCGACGTGTCGGGGCGGCAGTTCTACTGGCAGTTCACCTACCCGAACGGCGCCATCTCGATCGACCGCATGGTCGCGCCCGCCGACCAGGTCGTGCACGAGGACATCAGCGCGCCCGACTACGACGTCATCCACTCCTGGTGGGTGCCCGACCTCGGCGGCAAGTACGACGCGATCCCCGGCCGCGTGAACAAGACGTGGTTCCAGGCGCCGGCCGGGCACGTACGTCGCGCGCTGCTACGAGCTGTGCGGGATCCAGCACGCGGACGATGAACGCGACACGTCGAGGTCGTGCCGCGCGTCGCAGTACGACGCGTTCATCGCAGCAGCGCGCCGGCGCCGGCGGGACGCTCGCGCTCGGCCAGGAGGAGTGGGAGGGCGTCTGCCTGAAGCTGCCACCGCCTCGACCACAAGTACATCGGCCCGGCGCTCGGCGGCAACCCGCTGCTCGCCGACCGCAACGCGCTCGAGACGCTGCTGCGGAACGGGCAGCGGGCAGATGCCGGCCGTCGGCCGCGACTGGACGCGCGCACCAGATCGACGCGCTCGTCGCGTACACGAAGCGGTTCGCGAAGAGCGGCGGCAGGCGGCGGCTGATGGCCGTCAACGTCGAGTCCGTTCGCCCGTACCGCGCCGACTGGCGCACGCGGCCGTGTCACGCTCGTGGCTGACGACGGTCGACCACAAGCGGATCGGGATCCTCTACATCTGGACGTCGCTCGTCTTCTTCGCGATCGGCGGCGTGCTCGCGCTCCTCATCCGCACGCAGCTCGCGACGCCGGACGAGCACCTCCTGACGAAGAACTCCTACAACGCAGGTCGTGACGATGCACGGGACGACGATGATCTTCCTCGTCATCGTCCCGATCCTCGCCGGCTTCGGGAACTTCCTCGTGCCGCTGATGATCGGCGCGCGCGACATGGCGTTCCCGCGCCTGAACGCGCTCTCGTACTGGCTCTATCGTGCTCGGCGGGGTCGTGCTGTATCCTGAGCTTCTTCGCGAAGCGGCGGCGCCGGCGCGCGGCGGCTGGACGTCGTACGCGCCGCTCGTCGACGCTGCACATCGCCCGGCAACGGCCAGGACCTCTGGATCCTCGGGCTGCACATCCTGTCGATCTCGTCGCTCGCCGGCGCGATCAACTTCGTCGTGACGATCCACAACATGCGCGCGCCCGGCATGTCGTGGATGCGCATCCCGCTCTTCTGCTGGGCGATCGTCACCTACGCGTGGCTGCTCGTCATCGTGCTGCCGACGCTCTCCGCGGGGCTGACGATGATGCTCCTCGACCGCCAGGCGGGCACGCACTTCTTCGACCCGGCGCACGGCGGCAGCCCGATCCTCTACCAGCACGTCTTCTGGTTCTTCGGGCACCCCGAGGTCTACATCATGATCCTGCCCGCGATGGGGATCATCTCGGAGATCATCCCCGTCTTCGCGCGCAAGCCGATCTTCGGCTACAAGGCGGTCGCGATCTCGACGGCGGGCATCGCGTTCTACTCGCTGCTCGTCTGGGCGCACCACATGTTCGCGGTCGGCCTGCCGATCGGCCTCGACATCTTCTTCATGCTCAGCTCGATGATCATCGCGATCCCGACGGGCGTGAAGATCTTCAACTGGCTCGCGACGATCTGGCGCGGGAACATCTCGTTCGACACGCCGATGCTGTGGGCGCTCGGCTTCATCGGCGTCTTCACGATCGGCGGCATCTCCGGGATCTTCCTCGCCGCGTTCCCGATCGACTGGGCGGTGACCGACACCTACTTCGTCGTCGCGCACCTGCACTACGTGCTCTTCGGCGGCTCGATCTTCGGGATCTTCGGCGGCCTCTACTACTGGTGGCCGAAGATGTTCGGCCGCGTGCTCGACGAGCGCCTCGGCAAGGCGCACTTCTGGCTGACGTTCATCGGCTTCAACCTGACGTTCTTCCCGCAGCACATGCTCGGGATGCTCGGGATGCCGCGGCGCGTCTACACCTACCACGAGCACGGCCTCTGGGAGGCGCTACAACATGGTCTCGACGATCGGCTCGTACGTGATGGGGGTCGGGATGCTCGTCTTCGCCGTCAACGTCGTGAAGACGACGCGCAGCGGCGCCGCGCGCCGGCAACGACCCGTGGCTCGCCGACACGCTCGAGTGGTACACGACCTCGCCGCCGCCGCCGTGGAACTTCGACAAGGTCCCGTACGTGACCTCCGCGCGGCCGCTGCGCGACCTGCGGCGCCGGCTCGCCGAGACGAGGGGCTTCTGATGGGCGCCTGGGCGCGGCTGACCGCGCGTCGCCGCCGTCCTCGGGCACGGGCCTCGCGGTCGTCTCGGGCGCCGCCGGCTGGGACACCGCGCACCGCGTGCTCGCGGCGCTCGCGCTGCCGCCGCTCGCGGCGCTCGCCGCGACCGCGTGGGTCTCCGCGCGGCGCCTGCTGCCGCCGTCGCGCTGCGGCGCTCGTGCTCTTCGGGCTCGCCGCGCTCCTCACCGGCCGCGCCGTGCACCTCGCGTTCGCGTCGCTCGCGCTCGCCGCGACCGTCGTGCTCGCCGCCGACGTCTTCCGCGGTCACGTCGACGCAGGGCCCGCTGCGCGACTACGTCACGCTGACGAAGCCGCGGATCATGTCGCTGCTGCTGCTGACCGGCGGCGCCGGCGTCGTTCGTCGGCGCGGCCGGCGTGCCGGCCTGGGACGCGTTCGCGCTGACGATGGTCGGCCTCGCGCTCGCGTGCGGCGGCGCCTCGGCGCTGAACCACTACCTCGACCGCGACATCGACAAGCTGATGGGCGCGCGTACCGCAGCGCGCCCCGTCGCCTCGGGGCGCGTGCCCGCCGGAGCGCGCGCTCGAGTTCGGGCTCGCGCTGTCGGCGTTCTCGTTCGTGCTGCTCGACTCGCTCGTCAACCTGCCGACCGCGCTGCTCGCGCTCGCCGGGAACCTCTTCTACGTGATCGTCTACACGCGCTGGCTGAAGCGCTCGACGCCGCAGAACATCGTCATCGGCGGCGCGGCCGGCGCGGTGCCGCCGCTCGTCGGGTTCGCGGGCGCGAGCGGTCACCTCGGCTGGGCGGCGCTCGTGATGTTCGCGGTCGTCTTCGTGTGGACGCCGCCGCACTTCTGGGCGCTCGCGCTGATGATCAAGGAGCACTACGCGAAGGCCGGCGTGCCGATGCTGCCGGTCGCGCGCGGCGACCGAGGAGACGGCGCGGCAGATCGTGCGCTACACGGTGCTGCTCGTCGCGGTCACGCTCGCGCCGGTCGCGTTCGGGACGTTCGGGCTCGCGTACGGCGTCGCTGCGGCCGTGCTCGGCGCGATCTTCGCCTGGTACGCGGTCGAGCTGCGGCGCACCATGGAACGCGCCGCTGCCGTGCGCCTGTTCCACTACTCGCTCCTCTACCTCGCGCTGCTCTTCGTCGCGATGGCGGTCGACGTGGTCGTCTGATGGCCGAGCCGCTTCCCGAGCCCTCGCCGCCGACGACACTCGTCGAGCCGCACGACAACGCCGAGCCCGAGCTCGCCCGCCAGCAACCTCGCGTGGGGCTGGACGCTGTTCGGGCTCTTCTTGGTGCTGTTCGCCGGCACGGTCGGCGTCGGGCTCGTCTACCTCTGGCTGGACTGAGTTGGGCGGCTCCGTCGAGCCTACGCCGCTGAGCCGGGCGGCTCCGTCGAGCCTACGCCGCTGACGACGGACGTCTTCATCACGAAGCTGGGCGACGCCCCTGCCGGACGCCGGCTCGCGGTGAAGGATCTCTTCGACACGGCGGGCATCCGCACGACCTACGGGTCGGCGGTGTTCGCGGAGCACGTGCCGGCCGAGACGGCGGGCTGGGTGCGCGAGCTCGAGCAGGCGGGCTGGGTGAACGTCGGCAAGACGAACCTGCACGAGTTCGCCTACGGGGTCACGTCGCAGAACCTGCACTACGGCGTCGTCCCGAACCCGGCGTTCCCGGGCCGGACCGCGGGCGGGTCCAGCGGCGGCTCGGCGGCGGCGATCGTGCTCGGCATCGCCGACGGCGGCGACTCGGCACCGACACAGGCGGCTCGATCAGGATCCCCGCCGCCTGCTGCGGGATCGCCGGCTTCAAGCCGACCTACGGCCGCGTGCCGATCGACGGCGTCTTCCCGCTCGCGCCGACGCTTCGACCACGCGGGCCCGATGGCCCGCGACGTCGCAGGCTGCATCGAGCTGCTCGGCTGGGAGGTCGCGCCCGCGTCGCTCGGCGACCTCGCGCTGGCCGTCGCCTGGGCCGATCGCGCGGAGCCGCTCGTGCGCGAACGGGTACTGCAGGTTCCGGCGCAACCGGTCGAGTTCCCCACGGCAGAGAACGTCGTGCCGGCGTTCATGCGCGAGGTCGCAGACGTCCACCGCGAGCTCTACCCGGAGAACGCCGAGCTCTACGGCGAGAACATGCGCGGCAAGTTCGAGCGCTGCCTGGCGCTCTCGGACGGCGAGTACGAGGCGGCTCGGCGGGCGCGAGACGAGCACCGGGAGCGGGCGCTCGAGGCGCTCGAGGGATTCGACCTGCTGCTGACGCCGACGCTCGGGTTCGTGGCGCCGCCCGCAGACGTCGTCGAGCAGGAGGTGCGGGCGGCGATGACGATCTTCACCTTCCCCTTCAACGCGCTCGGCTGGCCGGCGCTCGCACTGCCCGCCGGCCCTGCGGAGAACGGCTGTCCCGCATCGATCCAGGTCGTCGGCCGGCCGGGGGCCGACGAGCTCGTCCTGGCCGCCGGCCTCGCGATCGAGGCCGCGCTCGAGACCTGAGCGCCTGGCTCCGAGCGGGCGTGTGTTCGCGTCTGCGGCCGTCGGCGCCACGACGTGCGAGCCGAAGGTCTCGGGCAAGTCTTACCCGTGGAAGTGTGGTCGACGACCATCGCGGCGACGTCCGTCGTCTCGACGCTCACGACGACTGAGGTGGGCATGAGGGGTACCGCAGCCGCGGTATCAACCCGGCCCCCGCGGGCCTGCAGTGGATGAGCTGGTCGAAGCCGGTGTGCATCTGCATCACCGGCGACACGTCGTCGTCGTCGTCGTCGTCGTCAAGGAGAAGTAGACGCCGCAAGACGCCGCCGGAGGCGGGGGTCGCCTTCGTCGACGAACTCGCGAAGCCGGCGGCGCGCAGCGACGAGCTTGCGGTCGAAGAGGCCGAGCAGCTCCTCCTCATCGACGAGCTCGTCGGCCGGGTAGAGCCCGATCGCGGAGCCATAGCCGCACCACGGCCAGTCCTCCGGACGCGGGTAGTCGTCCATCACGCGCGGCGCGTTCCATGCGATGTAGCGAATCGTCTCGAACAGATGGCGCTCCGACTCGATCAGCTCGTCGTGGAAACGCTTCTGCCACACGGCGCCGCGGCGGCCGTGCCTGCGGTTGTAACGTCGCGCGTAGATGCTCTGCACGTGCTGAAAGCCGCTGCTCAGCGTCGGCTCGCCGAGTCGGAGCAAGAGGTGGTAGTGCGTGCGCATGAGCGTGTACGCGAGGATCGTCCACGAGCTCCGCTTGGCCTCCTTGCGCACCAGCTGCACGAACACCGCCCGGTCGACGTCGTCCCGGAACAGCGCACGCCCGTCGACGACGTTCGCGTTCACGTGGTAGATGCCACCGACCTCATTGACGCGGGGTGCGTTCGACATGCGTCCCACCCTGCCGACGAGTCCGCGTGCACGCCAGTGTCCTCATCGCATTCGGCCCACTCTTGTTGCAGTTCCGCGACAGAACCGGCTCTGAGCTTGCTCCGACGCCGCTCTGAGCCGAACCTGAGCTCACGTCTGAGCCGGCTCTGAGCCGGCTCAGACGCTGTGGGAAAGCAACGGATTCTGCGAACCAGGTTGCAGCGTTACCGCGCCGCGCTTCGGACCGCTTCTTCGTACATGCGGTCGCGGCTGAACTGGTCGAGCTCTGCGCTGAGGAGATCGCTCGGCGTGGCGTACAGCGGCCGCGGGCGCGGCATGTCTTCGCCGTCGAGCTGCACGCCGACAGTGTCGGCCTCCGCGAGCTCGATGTCGTCGAGCCGGCGGCCGAGACGCGCGCTCAGCCACCCGCGCAGCAGCGTCGCCTCCGCGCGCGGGCCGCGGACCTCGATCTCGCGGTCGGCGATCTTGGGCCACTCGTGCGCGAGCGCGAAGCGCCACGACTCGGTGCGGCGCCACGCGATGTCGGAGACCGCAACGCGGTCGAAGATCTGCGCGAGCTCGTCGTAGCGCAGCTCGTCCCACTCCTGCGAGTCGACGACCAGCCTGTCCACGACGCCGACCATCTGCTCGAGCTCGCTCGAGCCGAACGGCGGCTCGCCGCGCCAGCGGCAGAAGACCGGCAGGTCCGAGATGAGGAGCGGCAGCACGATCGACGCCGGCGCCTCAGCGACCCGGCCGCGCAGCTCGAGCTCGATCACCTCGCCGCACACGGCGCGCTCGCCGACCGGGAAGCAGCGGATCGAGACGAGCGCGTCGAGCCCGTCGTCCTTCTCCGGGCGCGGCACGAGCAGCAGCGTGCGCGACGGGTGGCGCTCGCCCATGCCGGCGAGCGTCTCCTCGGCCGCGACCTGCCACTGCGCCGGCACCCAGGCGATGTGCGTCATCACGGACGTGCGCAGGTTCGGCTGCGCGTCCTCGCCCGAGCTCTCGATCGCGCAGCCGCGCGAGCTCGCGCTCGATCTGCGCGATCGTCGCGTCCTCGCCCGTCCAGTTGGACTCGCTGAGCGGCTGGACGCTCAGTGCCGCCTCCACGAACGGCCGTCGCGGTGGATCAACTCGTCCGACGCGGCCGGCCCCCACGTGCCCGCGGGATAGTTCGGGAACGACGGACGGTCGCGCTGCCAGAGCGCGACGATCGCGTCGACGAGCGCCCACTGCTCCTCGATCTCGTCGGAGCGCGTGAACAGCGTCGGGTCGCCGAGCATCGCGTCGAGGATCAGCCGTTCGTATGCGTCGGGCAGCCCCTCGCGGAACGCGCCGCCGTAGAGGAAGTCCATGTGCACGCTGCGGATCGTCATCCCCACGCCGGGCGCCTTCGCGCCGATCGCGAGCGAGACGCCCTCGTTCGGCTGCACGTGGATCAGCAGCACGTTCGGCCGCAGCTCGGAGCCGCCGTCCTCGAACGGCGGGTGCGGCGCGCGCTTGAACTGGATCGCGATCGTCGTCTCACGCCGGGCGAGCCGCTTGCCCATGCGCATGTAGAACGGCGTGTCCGCCCAGCGCCAGTTGTCGACGTAGAGCTTCGCCGCGACGAACGTCTCGGTCATCGAGTTGTGCTCGACGCCCTGCTCCTCACGGTAGCCGCGCACCTCGTGGCCCTCGACGAACCCCGGCCCGTATTGCCCGCGCACGATGTGCTTCGGTCCGGGCGTGTGCAGCGACTTCAGCACCTTCAGCTTCTCGTTGCGCACCGAGTCCGCGGTGAAGTCGATCGGAGGCTCCATCGCCGTGATCGCGACGAGCTGCAGCAGGTGGTTCTGGAAGATGTCGCGGATCGCGCCTGCCTGCTCGTAGTAGCCGGCGCGACCCTCGATGCCGATCGACTCGGCGACGGTGATCTGCACGTGGTCGATGAACTGGCGGTTCCAGATCGGCTCGAAGATGCCGTTCGCGAACCGCAGCGCCAGCATGTTCTGCACCGTCTCCTTGCCGAGGTAGTGATCGATCCGGAAGACCTCGTTCTCCTCGAACGACTGCTGGAGCAGCGAGTTGAGCTCGCGCGCGGAGTGCAGGTCGTGCCCGAACGGCTTCTCGATCACGAGGCGCACCCAGCCCTCGGCGCTGCGGCGCTCGGCGATCTCCTGGACCAGCGTCGCGATCGCGCTCGGCGGGACGGCGAAGTAGTAGACACGGTTCCCGTTCGTGCCGCGTTCCTGGTCGAGCTCGGTCAGCGTCTGCGCGAGGTCGTCCTCGCCCTTGTCGTCGGCGAAGTCGAGCGTCACGTAGTGCATGCCGGCCGCGAGCTCCTCCCAGACGTCGTCGTTGAACGGGTCGCGCGCGTGATCCTGCACCGCTTTCTTCATCCGCTCGCGGAACTCGTCGTCGGTCTCCTCGCTGCGCGCCGCACCGACGATGCCGAATTTCTCGGGCAAGAGGCGGCGCACGGCGAGGGCGTAGAGCGCCGGCATCAGCTTCTTCGTGGTCAGGTCGCCCGAGGCGCCGAAGATGACGAGCAGGCACGGGTCCGGGCGGCGCCGGACGCGGAGCCCTTCGAGCAGCGGGTTCTGCTGCTCGGTGACGGTCATCGCGGATCCTGGGTCGAGGCGTGCGCGGTCTCGACCGCCTGCACGGCGTGACCGCCGAACTGGTTGCGGAGCGCGGCGGTCACCCTCGCGGCGAACGAGTCGTCCTGACGCGACGCGAAGCGCGCGAACAGCGCCGCGCTGATCACCGGCACCGGCACGTCCTCGGCGATCGCCTCGGCGATCGTCCAGCGTCCTTCGCCGGAGTCCTCGACGTAGCCGCGGATCTTCTCCAGGTCGCTGCCCTCCTTCTCGAAGGCCGCGTACAGCAGCTCGAGCAGCCACGAGCGCACGACGGAGCCGTAGCGCCAGATCCCGGCGATCTGGTGCAGGTCGAGACCGAACTCCGATTTATCCATCACCTCGAACCCCTCGGCGTAGGCCTGCATGAGGCCGTACTCGATCCCGTTGTGCACCATCTTCGTGAAGTGGCCCGCGCCCGACGCGGCCGACGTGCGCATAGCCGTCCTCCGGCGCGAGCGCGACGAACGCAGGCTCGACCTGCGCGACCGCGTCGTCGTCGCCGCCGACCATCAGGCAGTACCCGACGGACAGCCCCCAGACGCCGCCGGAGACGCCGGCGTCGACGAACCGGATCCCGCGTTCCTTCGCCTCGGCGTAGCGCCGCTGCGAGTCGTGGAAGTTCGAGTTCCCGCCGTCGACGATCACGTCGCCCTGGCCGGCGAGCCCGAGCAGCGTCTGGAACGTCTCCTCGGTGACTTTCCCCGCCGGCACCATCATCCAGAAGGTGCGCGGCGCGTCCAGCTGGTCGCGCAGCTCCTCGAGCGTCGCCGCGGTCGAGTCGACGCCCGGGTCGTAGGTCTTGACGTCGTGGCCGTGCTCTTCGAGGCGCTTCGTCATGTTGCCGCCCATGCGGCCGAGGCCGATCATCCCGAGTTGCATCAGGTGTCCTCCAGTCGGATGCGCGCGACGCGGCGGCCGCGCTCCTGCAACGACGCGAAATCGCCCGCGGCCTGCGCGCGGATCAGCTTGCCGAACCCGAACGGCTGCCCAGGGATCGGGATCTCGTCGCCCGTGTCGTCGACGACCTGCAGGAAGAGCCCCGTGTCGGGCCCGCCCTTGTGCAGCTGGCCGGTCGAGTGGAGGTAGCGCGGGCCGAAGCCCCACGTCACCGCGCACCCGGTCGCCTCGCGCGCCCGGTCGGCGAGCGCGCGCAGCCGGATCTCGTTCGCCTGCGTCGGGTTGACGAAGGCGAGGATCGCGACGTAGTCGCCCGGTCGCGCCTGCGCGAGCAACTCGTCCGTCGAGCCCTCCGGCTCGACCTGCGGGTCAGCGCCGGAGGCGAGGATCTCGGCGGTCTTGTCCTTCGCCGACTGCACGTTCGGCTGGTCGAACGGGTTGATGCCGAGGATCGAGCCTGCGACGGCGGTCGCGAACTCCCAGCGGAAGAGCTCCTGCGCGAGCTCGTACTCGTCGGCGATGCGCACGTCCTGCCACTGCCGGTCCGGCCCGTCGTTCGGCTCCTCGGGCGCCGGCACGAGCCCCTTGCCGTCCTTGCCGGTCGACTCGGCGATCAGCTGCTCGACCCACAGGCCGAAGCCGGCCGGGTTCGGCGAGATGCAGACCTTGTCGCGCCCGTCCTTCCAGCTCTCGCCGAGCGACAGGCCGAGCTCGAGGCCCGGGTTGCCCTGCGAGAGCCTGCATGCCTCCGCCATCTCGACCGCGCGTGTCAGGAAGCGCTCGACGTCGATCCCCATCAGCGCGGCCGGCACCATCCCGAACGGCGAGAGGGCCGAGTAGCGGCCGCCGATCGTCGGCTCGCCGGCGAAGACCGCGCCAAAGTCGCGGTCGAGCGCGAGCTGCTCGAGCGCCGAGCCCGGATCGGTGATGGCCGCGAAGTTCTCGCCCGCCGGGCTCCGCTTCCAGAAGTACTCGGTGTGCGAGCGCGTCTCGAGCGTCGACCCCGACTTCGACGCGGAGATGAACAGAGTGCGGCCGAGGTCGAGCTGCCGCTCGAGGTCACGGATCGCCTGCGGATGCGTCGTGTCGAGGACGTGGAACGTCTCCTGCCGGAACGTTCGCTTGATCACCTCCGGCGCGAGCGACGAGCCGCCCATGCCGAGCAGGACGACCGCGTCGATCCGGTCGACGACCAGGTCGGCGAAGGTGAGCAGCAGCTCGACGTCCTCCCGCATGCGCCACGGCTCGTCGAGCCAGCCGAGCCACTTCCCCTCGTCGCGGCCGGTCCAGAGCGCAGGGTCGCGCGCCCAGATGCGCTCGACGATCTCGGCTCAGCCTCATCGCACGGGCTCCGTCGAGCCTACGCCCGTGCTCATGCGGGCTCCGTCGAGCCTACGCCCGTGCTCATGCGGGCTCCGTCGAGCCTACGCCCGTGCCGGCCGGGGTCACGCTGCCGCCAGCGCGCCGCGCTTCTCGCGGATGCTGTCGACGATCTGGTCGAACGAGTCGGAGAACTTCTGCACGCCTTCCTCCTCGAGCGTGTCCGTCACGTCGTCGTAGTCGACCCCCGCTTCGGCGAGCTGCTCGAAGAGCTTGCGCGACTCGGCGATGCCCTCGAGCACCGTGTCGCCGCGTACCTCGCCGTGCTCCTGGAAAGCGCGGATCGTCTCGAGCGGCATCGTGTTCACCGTCTCCGGCCCGACGAGCTCCTCGACGTACATCACGTCGCGGTACTCCGGGTTCTTCGTCGAGGTGGACGCCCACAGGCAGCGCTGCTTCGTCGCGCCCTTCCCCTCGAGGTACGCCCAGCGGTCGCTGGCGAACACCTCGAGGTAGTGCTCGTAGGCGAGCTTCGCGTTCGCGATCGCGAGCTTGCCCTTCAGCTCCGGACGGCCGGCCTCGTCGAGGCGCTTGTCCGCCTCGGTGTCGACGCGCGACACGAAGAAGGACGCGACCGACGCGACCTTCGACGGGTCGCCGCCGGCGGCGACGAGCCGCTCGAGCCCGCGCAGGTACGCCTCGACGACCGCCTTGTAGCGGTCGAGCGAGAAGATGAGCGTGATGTTGATCGACGTGCCCTTCGCAGTGCACTCCTCGATCGCCGGCAGGCCGGGCACCGTCGCCGGGATCTTGACGAACAGGTTCGGCCGCTCGACCTCCTTCGCGATCCAGCGCGCCTGCTCGAACGTGCGCTCCGTGTCGTACGCGATGCCGGGCTCGACCTCCATCGACACGTAGCCGTCCAGGCCGTTCGACGCGTCGTACGCGGGCTTCAGCACGTCGCAGGCGTCGCGGATGTCCTGCAGCGCGAGCGAGAAGAAGATCGTTGCGGGATCGTCGGTCTCCGCGAGCAGCTTCTTCAGGTCCTCGTCGTACGCGTCGCCGCTCGAGAGCGCCTTCTGGAAGATCGTCGGGTTCGAGGTGACGCCGGTGACGGCGTCCTCCTCCATCATCTTCTTCAACTCGCCGGTCTTGACGAGATCGCGCGAAAGCGTGTCGAACCAGACCGCCTGCCCGTGCTCGGTCAGCTCATGCAGCCGTGACTTCGCCACTCTTCATCACCCTTTCCATTTCCGCGACCTTCAGCAGCCGCGCTGCATATCGCGGGACCTCCGTCGAATCGGGCTCGCAAGAACGCCGCCACCAACTCGCGCGCGAGCGACGGGCCGACGACCTCCGAGCCGAGGCAGAGGACGTTCATGTCGTCGTGCTCGACGCCCTGGTGGGCGCTGTAGGCGTCGTGGCAGATCGCCGCGCGGATGCCCGTGAGCTTGCACGCGGCGACCGAGGCCCCGACGCCTGACCCACAGACGAGCACCGCACGCTCGGCGTTGCCGCGCTGGATCGCCTCGCCGACCTCGCGGGCCTTGTCGGGATAGTCGATGCGCACCGCGTCGGTGTCGGTGCCGAGGTCGATCACGTCGTGGCCGGCGAGCGCCTCCAGCACCGCGCCGCGCAGATGAACGCCGCGGTGGTCGAACGCCACCGCGACCTTCATAGAACCTCCACCCGCGCGATCTTCCCCTCGTCGAATGTGAACCGGAGGGGCAGCGTGCGGCCGTCCGCCTGCACCATCGCGATCGCGTGCCCGTCGTGGCGCACCTCGATCCCGTTGACCGAGACCGCCGGCAGCTCGCCGTCGAGCGTGAAGCCGGGCGAGACGAGCGCGAGGAACTGCTTGATCGCGTCGGCTTCCTTCATGCCACGCGCTCCAGGAGCGCCGCGGCACGCGCCACGACGTTGTCGACGTTGAAGCCGAACTGCTCGAGCACGGTCGCGCCCGGCGCGGACGCGCCGAAGTGCTCCAGCGAGATCGAGGCGCCGCGATCCCCGACCCACTTCTCCCAGCCGAGCGACGACACCCGGCTCGATCGAGAGCCGCGCTCCGACCTCGGGCGGCAGCACCTCGTCGCGGTAGTCCTGCGGCTGCTGCTCGAACAGCTCCCAGCACGGCATCGACACCACGCGCACGGCCGTCCCCTCGTCGCCGAGCCGGCGGCCCGCGTCGAGCGCGAGCCCCACCTCGGCGCCCGTCGCGATCAGGATCAGGTCGGGCGACGAGGACGACTCCCAGAGCGTGTACGCGCCGCGCTCGAGCATCGACGCCGGCGCGAGGTCTGTCCGGTCGAGGGTCGGGACCTTCTGGCGCGAGAGCGAGAGCCCGACCGGGCCGTCGGCGCGCTCCGAGCGCGACGCGCCATGCCTCGGCGGTCTCGTTCGCGTCGGCGGGCCGCACGAACCAGAAGTTCGGGATCGCGCGCAGCGCCGCGTAGGTCTCGACGGGCTGGTGCGTCGGGCCGTCCTCGCCGAGCCCGACCGAGTCGTGCGTCCACACCCACGACGACCGGCAGCCCCATCAGCGCCGAGAGGCGCACGGCCGGGCGCATGTAGTCGCTGAAGATCAGGAACGTCGAGCCGTACGGCTTGACGCAGCCGCCGTGTGCCGCGATGCCGTTCACGATCGAGCCCATCGCGTGCTCGCGGATGCCGAATGCGATGTTGCGTCCCGACCAGCGGTCGGAGAAGAGCCCGCCGCCCTCGAACTCGGTCTTCGTCGACTCGACGAGGTCGGCGGCGCCACCGATCATCGTCGGGACGGCGTGCTTGAACGCCTGCATGACCTCCTTGCCGGCGTCGCGCGTCGCGAGCGACTCGCCGGGCTCGAAGTCGGGCGGCTGTCCAGGAGCCGATCCTGCCTGCCCAGGCGGCGTCCCACGTCTCGCGGTCGCGCGGGTACTTCTCCGACCACGACGCGAAGCGGCGCTGCCAGTCGGTCTCGAGCTCGTTGCCGCGCGCCGACCTGGCTCATGTGCTCGTAGACCTCGTCGGGCACGTAGAAGTGCTTGTCGGGGTCCCAGCCGAGCGCCTTCTTCGTCGCGGCGACCTCTTCCTCGCCGAGCGGGCTGCCGTGCGCCTTCGCCGTGTCGACGGCCTTCGGCGCGCCGTACGCGATGTGCGAGCGCACGACCACGACCGACGGCTTGTCGGTGACGTCGCGCGCGTTCGCGATCGCCTCGCGGAACGCGTCGAGGTCGTTCGCGTCGTGCACGTGCTGCACGTGCCAGCCGAGCGCCTCGAAGCGCTTCGCCCGGTCCTCGGTGAACGAGATCGACGTCGTGCCGTCGATCGTGATGTGGTTGTCGTCGTAGAAGTAGAGGAGCTTGCCGAGCGCCGTTCGTGCCGGCGAGCGAGCCCGACTTCGTAGGAGACGCCTTCCATCAGGTCGCCGTCCGAGCAGATCGCGTAGACGCGGTGGTCGACGATCCGGTCGTGCGGCCGGTTGAACGTTGTCGGCGAGGAAGCGCTCGGCGATCGCCATGCCGACGCCGTTCGCGAAACCCTGGCCGAGCGGGCCGGTCGTCACCTCGATGCCCTCCGTGTGGTGGAACTCGGGATGCCCCGGGCGTCGCCGACTGCCACTGCCGGAACCGCTTCAGCTCCTCGAGCGAGAGGTTGTAGCCCGTGAGATGGAGCACGGAGTACTGCAGCACGCGCGGCGTGGCCGGCGCTGAGGACGAAGCGGTCGCGGTCCGGCCAGTGCGGGTTCGGACGGGTTGTGGCGCAGCACCTCCGTGTAGAGCAGGTACGCGAGCGGCGCGAGCGCCATCGCCGTGCCGGGATGGCCGGCGTTCGCCTTCTGCACCGCGTCCATCGACAGCGTCCTGATCGTGTCGATGGAGAGCTGTTCGATCTCCGAGTTCGCCACCAGTCCTCCCGCGGGTCGCTTCCCCGCGAGCGTAACGGCTAACCGGTGGACGCCGCGCCGGCTCTGATCTCCTCCTTGAGCGCGTTCTCCTCGTCCTCGTCGAGCCCGATGAGGACGGCGCGAGATCACTCCTCCGTTGCGGGTGAACCTGTACACCGCGCGGTCGCCGCGGAAGTCCCCCTCGAGCGAGGTGCCGTCGTGGCCCTGGGGGTCGCCGAAGGTCTTGAACGACCGCCCGAACTGCTCGGAGAAGAACGACGAGACGATGTCGTAGCGCGTGTCCTCGCCGGCGAGGATCTTGCCCAGCGTCGTGCCGTGGTAGGCGGCGTTCGACCAGTGCTCGATCCGCCGGTGACGGCCGTAGAGCGGGTCGAAGAACTCCGCGACGTCGCCGACCGCATACACACCGGGCTTCGACGTCTCGAAGCGCTCGTTGACCACGACGCCGCTGCGGACGTCGAGACCGGCCTCGCGCGCGAGCTCGACGTTCGGTTCGACGCCGATCCCCGCGACGACCAGGTCGGCGTCCGTCGGGATCTCGGTCGCCTCGAGCTGCAGGTCGACGCCGTGCTCGCGGTAGCGCTCGTGCAGCGCCTCGGACAGGGGCGGCGCCTCCAGCGTCGCGAACGACGAGCGGCTCGCGGACGATACTGCCTCACCTGCACGCCGAGCTGTGTCAGCGACGCGGTCACCTCCATGCCGATGAAGCCGCCGCCGATGACGATCGCGGTCTCGGCGTCCTGCGCGCGCCTGCTGCAGCTCCAGCGAGTTGTCGAGCGTGCGCAGGAGCAGCGCGTCGCCGAGCGGGCGCGGCGCGCGCTCCGGTCGCGAGCACGACCGTGTCCGCCTCGACCGGTCGAGCGAGGCGAAGCTCCTCGCCGACGCGCAGGTCGACGTTCTGTTCGGCGTACCACTCGAGCGGATGCACGAGCGCGTCCTCCGGCTGCTGCTCACCGCGCAGCAGCCGCTTCGAGAGCGGCGGGCGGTGATACGGGCCCATGCGGGTCCTGCGACCAGATGGTCATCCGGTCCTCGCCGCCGGCCTCCCGGTAGCCCTCGACGACTTTCGCGGCCGCGAGGCCGCCTCCAACGATCCCGATCATCTCGCCTCCAGGTCACACATCGCTTTCCACGAACGCGTTCGTGTCCAGTTGTCCTTCCTTCCTTACCCGCAGATGGATCTCGTGGCGGTCGAGCCGCGGCTCGACGACCCGCGCGAGCGGCGCCTCGGGCACCCGCAGCCCGAGCCGCTCGAGCGCGACGACGCGCGGCGCCGCGCGCCGATCCCTCGGGCACGCCCGACACCTCGACCGGCGTCCCGATCACGTCGGCGAGGATCTGCAGCCAGGCCTCGTTCGCGAGCAGCCCGCCGCCTGTCGCGACGACCGACCCGACGTCGCCGATCGCGTCGAGCACGTCGGCCAGCCGGTAGCAGACGCCCTCCAGCGCGGCCTGCGCGATGTCGAGCGGCGTGGTCGCGAAGGTCGAGCCCGCCGATCGCGCCCCGGCGCTCCGGGTCCCAGCCGAGTGAGCGCTCGCCGCCGAGGAACGGCTGGAAGGTCAGCCCGTGGCCGGCGGCGGGACGGTCGGCGATCTGCGAGGTGTCGACCTCGTGCAGCGTGCGGCGCAGCCACGCGTGCAGGTTGCCGCCGTCGGAGAGCGCGCCGCCTTCGCAGAAGCGCGCGGCGTCGAGGCGGTAGAGGAAGAGGCCGGCCTTCGGCGCGAGCGTGGGCGTCGTGCGCAGACGACGCGCGCCGCGGCCGAGGTGCCGATCATCACCGCGGCCCGCCCGGGCTCGACGCAGCCCGCGCCGACGTTCGAGCACGCGCCGTCGCCGAGCGCCGGCCACACGCCCGCGACCGGCTCGTCGGACACGGGCGCGAGCCGCGCGGCGTCGAGGCCGAGCGCGTCGAGCGTCTCGTCGTCCCACGCGAGGCGGTTCGGGTCGAAGAGGCCGGTGCCGCTCGCGGTCGAGACGCTCGTGCGTGCCTCGCCGGCGAGCCGCAGGAGCAGGTAGTCGCCGAACGAGAGGTAGCGCGCGGCGTCGACGCCCTCCTCGGCGAGGCGGACGAGCTTCGCGGGCCAGTACGCGGGGTGCAGGAAGCAGCCGGTTCGCCGGTGGTAGGCCACGGGGTCGAACGACCGGATCGAGCGGCGGCGGATCGCCGGCGACGTCGCGCCACGTGAGGACCGGCGTCAGCGGGCGGTCGTGCGCGTCGACTGCGACGAGCGAGTGCCAGAAGCACGAGATCGCGAGCGCGTCGCCGTCGCCGACCTGCGCGAGCACCGACCGGCAGGCGTCGACGAGCTGGTCCGCGTCGTGCTCGTCGTACGCGAGGTGCGCGTCGCCGGGCTCGGCGTCGCCGCGCTCGTCGTAGGCGACAGCGCGCACCGAGGACGAGCCGACGTCGAGCGCGACGATCCGCATCTAAGCCGCGATCTCTTCCGGATCGAGCGGGATCTCGACGCGGAAGCACGTCCCCTCGCCGGACGCCGAGATGACGCCGATCGTGCCGCCGTGCGCCTCCGCGATCGCCTTCGAGATCACGAGCCCGAGGCCGGTGCCGGGGATCGCCTGCTCGGTCGCGGTCGACGAGCGGAAGAAGCGCTGGAAGAGCCGGCCCTGCTCGGCCTCGGGGATGCCGATCCCGGTGTCCTGGATCTCGACGACGGCGTTGCCTCCGTCGACGGAACGCCCGCACGGTCACGCGGCCGCCGGCAGGCGTGAACTTGAGCGCGTTCGAGACGAGGTTGCCGACGAGCTGCGCGAGCCGGTCCTTGTCGCCGGTCACCGGCGGGACGTCGTCGACCTCGGCGACGAGCTCGACCTCGCGCGAGCGGGCAAGCGCCGACGACGACTCGACCGACTCGCGCACGATCTCGTCGAGCCGCGCCTCGCCGAACTGCAGCTGCAGCCCGTTCGCGTCGAGCCGGGCGACGAACAGCAGGTCGCCGACGAGCCGCTGCAGCCGCTCCGAGCTGCGGTAGACGATCGCGAGGAAGCGCTTCTGCTGGTCGTTCAGCTCGCCGGCCTCGCCCTCGCGGATCATCTCGAGGAAGCCCATCATCGACGTCAGCGGCGTGCGCAGCTCGTGCGACACCGTCGCGACGAAATCGTCCTTCAGCCGGTCGAGCTCGCGCTGCTGCGTCACCTCGCGCAGCGTCCAGATGCGTCCGAGCGAGCCGCCGCGGTCGTCGCTGCACCGGCGAGGTGAACCCCTGGAAGACGCGTCCGCTGGCCGCGTCCTCGAACTCGTCGAAGGTCGACTCGTCAGGGTTCGAGCGCAGCCGCTCCATCGCCGCGCGGTAGCCCTCGGGGTCGCGCATGCGCGCCTGCACGGAGAGGAGCCGGTCGACGACGGAGCCCTCGTAGCTCATGCCGAGGTCGCGCGTCAGCGTGACGACCGGCCGGTTCGCGAGCTGCACGTTGCCCTCGGCGTCCGAGAGGAGGATGCCGTCGACGGTCGAGTCGAGCACGGCGCGGAGCACGTTCGCGAGTCGCTCGAGGTCGACGTTCTGGTCGGCGAGCTCGCGCGTCTGCGCGGTGAGCGCGCGCGACATGTCGTTGAACGCGACCGCGAGCTCGCCCACTTCGCCCGCGCCCTGCTCGGGGACCTCGACTTGCCGCTCGCCTGCTGCCACGCGATTCGTCGCGTCGGCGATCCGGCGAAGCGGCGCGATCGCCGCGCGCAGGAAGTAGCCGACGAACGCCATGAAGAGGAGCGTCGTGATCACGATCCCGGCGGCGGCGTAGACGATCCCGGTGCGCTCGACGGAGGACGATGCGCTCGCGGTCGCTCGTCGCACGCCGGTTCTCGCTGCGGATGAACGGGTCGATCACGGCGCGGAGCTCGTCGACCCGGCGCTTGCCCTCGCCGCGTGGCGGCCTCCACCACGGCGGCGTCGCCCGAGACACGGGCGATCGCCGCGACCGGCAAGGCCCAGTCGCGGATGTAGTCCCGGGCCCTGACGGCGACCTCGTCGGAGACCGGCCCCGGCGCGAGCGCCTGGAACGCGCGGGTCTCCGCCGGGAGCGACGTCTTGGCGACGCGGGACGGCGCGAGGAAGCGCCGGTCGCGGGTGATCAGGTAGCCGCGCGTCCCCGTCTCGAGGTCGAGCACGAGCTTCTCGACGCGGCTCGCGGCGACGACCGACTGCTCGGCCCGCTGCTCCGAGCGGGTGAGGGTGCGCACGTGCTGGAACTGGCGCAGCACCAGCACGAACTCGACCACGAGGAAGAGGACGACGATCCCCCCGGCGATCAGGATCCGGGCTCCGAGGCCGAGTCGCATCGACAGATAGTTTCACCGCATGGCGGTCGTAATCGCGTCCTCGCTCCGGAAGGAGCTCTCCGGGAGCGTCCTCTTCGACGGCGTCTCGTTCAAGGTCGAGCGCACCGACCGGCTCGCGCTCGCCGGCCCGAACGGCGCCGGGAAGACGACCCTGCTCCGCATGCTCGCCGGCCAGGTGTCGATCGAGGGCGGGGAGCTCGCCCTGCAGAAGGGCACCCGGATCGCGCTCCACGACCAGCGTCCGCCCGACCAGAGCCCGCGCCCGCTGCGCGACTACGTGCTCTCCGGCACCGCCGACCTCGTCGCCGTCGAGAAGGAGCTGCGCCGGCTCGAGGAGGCGATGGCCGAGCGGCGACCATGCGGCGGCGACACTCCGCCGCTACGCCGAGGCGCAGGCGCAGCTCGAGCACGCCGGCGGCTACGACTGGCGCGACCGGGCGGCATCCGTCGTCCGCGGCCTCGGCTTCACGGACGCCGACCTCGACCGCCCGCTCTCGACCTTCTCCGGCGGAGAGCTGACCCGCGCGTCGCTCGCGCGCGCGCTCGCGTCGCAGCCGGATCTCCTGCTGCTCGACGAGCCGACGAACCACCTCGACATCGAGTCGCTCGAGTGGCTGGAGGAGATGCTGAAGAAGCTCGACGCGGCGGTGATCCTCGTCGCGCACGACCGCTGGTTCCTCGAGGCGGTGACGACGGCGGTGCTGGAGCTGGAGGGCGGCAAGTCGGTCTACTTCCCCGGCGCGTGGCACGTGTGGCGGCGCGAGCAGGCGGCGCGGGCGCTGCACCAGGCGAAGACCGCACAGCGACAGGCAGAGCAGATCGCGCGGCTCGAGCGCTTCGTCGAGCGGTTCCGCTACAAGGCGAGCAAGGCGAGGCAGGCGCAGTCGAAGCTCAAGCAGATCAAGCGCATCGAGGCGGTGCGCGTGCAGAAGCCGGACGAGCGGCGGCGCGGGCTCGGGCTTCGAGTTCCTGAAGCCCGCGCGCTCCGGGCCGCGACGTGGCGGTCGCCGAGGGGCTCGAGCTGCGCGCCGGCGAGAAGGAGCTCCTGCACGAGGCGCGACGTTCGCGATCGAGCGCGGCGAGCACGTCGCGCTCATCGGCCCGAACGGCTCGGGCAAGACGACGCTGCTCGAGACGCTGCTCGGCGCGCGCGAGCCCGGCCGGCGGCAAGGTGCGGCTCGGGCACGGCGTCGTGCCGGCGTACTTCTCGCAGCACGAGGCGGAGCTCGACGAGCGCGGGTCGGTGCTCGACGCGGCGATGTCGGGCACCGGGCTCAAGCGTCCCGAGGCGCAGAACCTGCTCGGACGCTTCCTCTTCTCGGGCTGGGACGAGCACGAGAAGCCGGTCGTCCGTGCTCTCGGGCGGCGAGCGCCGGCGGCTCGCGCTCGCGATCACCGTCGCCTCGGGCGCGAACTTCCTCGTGCTCGACGAGCCGACGAACCACCTCGACCTCGAGTCGCGCGAGGCGCTCGAGGCCGCGCTCGAGGCGTTCCCCGGCACGGTGCTGCTCGTCTCGCACGACCGCGCGCTGCTCGACGCCGTCGCCGACCGGCTGCTCGCCGTCGAGCACCGGACGGTGGCGTCGTACAGCGGCGGCTGGGCCGACTACGCGCGCGCGCAGGAGGAGGGCTCGGCGCCTGCCGAGCCGCCGCCCCCGAAGCCGAAACGCGAGAAGCCGAAGCGGCCGCCGAAGCCGAAGCCGACGGCGCTCGAGCTCGTCGAGGGCGAGGTCGAGCGCGCGGAGGCGCGCGTCGCGCAGCTGGAGGAACAGCTCGCCGCGGACTGGAGCGACGTCGAGCTCGTGAACGCGCACAAGGCCGCCCGCGAGGACCTCGAGGCGCTCCTGCGCAGGTGGGAGTCGCTGTTCGCCGAGGTGTCCGACACCGGTGTCTGACACCGTCACGTACCTGCTCGCGGGGCCGCCCGGACCGCGGCGGTCGGCCGTCGCAGAGCAGCTCGCCTCGCGGCTCGACGGACGCTGCATCGTGCTCGAGACCGCGGCGCCGCCCTCGCGCCTCGGCGACATCCGCACGGCGATTTCCGCGCGGCCGTGCCACGTGGTCGTGCTGCCCGCCGCCGGCTACGACGACGGCGGGCCGCGTGTCGGGATCTGGCTCGACATGGACGGTGCCGGCCCGGAGGCGGTCGTGGACGAGATCCTGGCCCGGACGACGTCAGCGCGAACGGCGCTCGTCGTCAGCGAGTACGACCCGCGCTGGCCGGCGCGCTTCGAGGAGATCGCGGGACGCGTCGCTCCCGCGGTCGCCGATCTCGGCGCCGCGGTCGAGCACGTCGGCAGCACCGCCGTGCCGGGCCTCGCGGCCAAGCCGATCGTCGACGTCGACGTCGTCGTCGGCTCGACGTCGGACGTCGCGGCCGCGATCGAGCGCCTGCGCTCGCTCGGCTACGTCTATCAGGGCGACAAGGGGATCCGCGGACGCGAGGCGTTCCTGTGGCCACCGGGAACCGAGCCGCACCATCTGTACGTCGTCGTCGCGGGGAGCGCCCCGCACGCCGACCACCTCGACTTCCGCGACCACCTGCGGCGCCACCCGGAGGTGGCCGGCGAGTACGCGTCGCTGAAGCGCAGCCTCGCCGCGCGACACGCCGAGGACAGCCTCGGCTACACGGAGGCGAAGAGCGACTTCGTCAGCGGAGCACTGCGCCGAGCGCGCGGATCGACGGCTCCGTGATCGGATCGAGGACGAGGATCGCCTCGTCCGCGCCCGCCTGCTCGAGCGCGCGCAGGTGGCCCGCAAGGTTCGCGGCCGCGACGGCGGGCACGTCGCGGCGCCGCTCGCCCGCGCCGGGCTCGACCTCGACGAGCACGCATGCGCTGCGCTCGATCTCCGCCGGGTCGCGCCCTGCGCGCTCGGCCTCGCCCGACACGTACGCGTTGTGCTCGGCGAAGCCCTCCGCCGTGTTGCCGTAGTGCGTGAACCACGTGTTCCACGCGTCGACGTGCGGCAGCGCGATCGAGAGCATGCGCGGCTTGTTCGCGCCGATCATCAGCTTCGGCCGGCGCGCGGGCGGCGGGAGCAACAGCGCGTCGTGCACCGAGTGGAAGCGCCCCTCGAACGTCACGCGCTCGCCGGCGAGCAGGCGGCGCACGATCGTGAACGCCTCCTCGAAGCGCGACGACGTGCTGCTCGAACGGGAGGCCGAACGCACGGAACTCCTCCCGGTTCCAGCCGGCGCCGAGCGCCGCGACCAGGCGCCCGCCGCTCAGCTCGTCGACCGCCGCGGCCTGCCGCGCGAGGATGCCCGGCGGATGGAACGCGGTGCACGCGACGAGCGGGCCGAGCGTCGACGCGCTCGGTGATCCCCGCGAGCCAGGCGAGCGTCGCCCAGCAGTCCCACGGCCCGCGCTCGGAACGGCCGTCGCCGCGGTAGAGCAGGTGGTCGCCGACCCAGACCGAGTCGAAGCCGCATTCCTCCGCCGCACGCGCCATCGCCGCCAGCTCGTCGCGCCGTACGACGCGCTCGACCTCCGGCAGCTGCACTCCGACTCTCATTTCACAGCGCCCAGAACGCCTCGAACGCGGGCGGGTCGGACGGGATTGCGGTGATGCGCTTCCAGACGCCGCCCTCGTGGTCGATCAGCAGCACCTGGTCGATGTCGAGCTCGCGCCCGAGCCGCGAGCCCTGCGCGCGGTAGACGGCGACCGCGTGCTCGTCGTCGGCGAGCGACCAGCGCAGCGTGCTCTGGTACGTGCCGCCGGTCAGCCGGCGTGTCTCGCGAAAGAGGTCGAAGATGCGGTCGCGCCCGCGATACTCCTGCGCGACGGGCACGGTGCCGTTGACGATCCAGACGGCGTCGTCCGCGATCACGTCGAAGAGCGCACGCGGGTCGCCGCCGCGAAACGCGGCGAAGACGCGGTCGATGCCCGCGAGCGCGGCGCTGTTCAAGCTGCCCTAGCGTTCAAGGGGCGCCATCGTCAGCCCGTATCCCTCGAGCTGCGAGTGGTAGAGCTCGGCGAGCTCGCGGTGCCCGGACCACACGAGCGCCTGCCCGCGCGTGTGGATCCTGTTCGCGAGCGCCATGCCCTTTGTCGTAGTCGACGCCCGGGATCGTCTGCGCGAGCGCGAACGCCACGCCCTCGAACGTGTTGTGGTCGTCGTTGAGCACGATCACGCGCCACGCGTCGCCGGTGCCCGAGCCGCCCGTGCGGCGGGGCCGGAGCTTCGGAGGCGTCAGCGGTGTACGTCATGACGGTTCGAGCGTAGCGATCACGGCCTCTGCGATCACCTTCAGCGGTCGCCCCGAGACCTGGCTCGCCTTGCGCAGGCGCGCGAAGGCGTCCGTCTCGGAGAGCCCTTCCTTCTCCATCAGCAGCCCCTTCGCGCGCTCGATCGCCTTGCGCGCGGCGAGCGCGTCCGCGAGCGACTCGGCCTCGTCGCGCACAGCCGCGAGCTCCTCGTGCCGTGCGCGTGCCGTCGCGATCGCAGGCACGAGGTCCTGCTCGCGAAACGGCTTGACGAGGTAGCCGAAGACGCCGGCTTCGACGGCCCTGTTCACGAGCTCCTCCTGGCCGTAGGCGGTGAGCATCACGATCGGGATCGGGCGCTCGTCGAGGATGCGCCGTCGCAGCCTCGATCCCGTCGAGCCGCGGCATCTTCACGTCCATGATCGCGAGCTCCGGGCGGTGCTCGCGCGCGAGCGCCACCGCCTCCTCGCCGTCGCGTGCCTCGGCGACCACCTCGTGCCCCGAGCGCTCGAGCAGGTCGCGCAGGTCGAGCCGGATGATCGTTTCGTCTTCCGCGACAGGATGCGCATGTACATAGACTCGCACGATGCTGCAGATCAGCGACGAAGCCGTCGACGCACTGCGTCAGCTGGGCCCGCTCCGCGTCCGGGGCGTCGAGTCGGAGGGCGAGATCGAGCTGGAGATCGAAGAGGCGGAGGACCGGTCGGAGACGACGTCGTCGTCGAGCGCGACGGCGTCGAGATCTACCTCGACCCGGTCGCGTCGACCGCGCTGGACGACCAGGTGCTCGGCATCCACTCGCACGACGACCACTTCCACTTCAGCTTCGACGACCAGGCGCCCGAGCCTGAGCCTGGCAGTCGCCTGACCCAGGTCCTAGTCCACGCCGGTAGCGCGGCCGGTTCGAGACACCCGCGATCCAGGTTCAAGTGCGACCTCGCTCGGGCCGAGGCGAGGTTCCGCAGCCTGATCCCGCTGAACTCGAGCGTCGAGGCGATCACGCGTTCCCAGAGCGGCCGGAGCTGCGGGACGACGCGCAGCTCGATGCCCGCCTCGGCGTGCTGCGCGAGCAGGTCGTCGAGCCGCACGACCTCGACCGGCTCGACGGGCTCGCGCGAGACCCAGTAGCCGGCTGCGCGCTCGTAGCGCTCGAAGGTCGCGGGCGGGAGCCGGTACGCGAAGACGACGCCGTCGCGGAGCTGCGGGAGCCACGACGACTCGATCGCGTGCACTCGCCTCGAGCGGTCGCCCGTCAGGAAGCGCTCGACGTCCTCGTCGCTCGTCGTGCCGACCGCCCAGAACGTGCCGCGCGGAACGTCGCGTGGGAACCAGTACGCCGGGACGTGCTCGGAATCGATCGCCCAGACGAGCGGATCCGCCGAGTCGTGCTGCTGGTTCGCGCGCGGCTCGAAGCGCGCGATCGTCGCGTCCTCGCTGACGTGCCAGAGCGCTAGTTCCGCTCCTCCTTCGGTGTGAGCGTCTGGGCGAGCATCCACGACGTGCCGTCGGGATCGTAGAACGTCGAGAGCCGGACCATCTCCGGGATCTCGTGCCAGTCCTCGACGTTGACGTCGTGCTCGCGCAGATGCGCGATCGCGGCGTCGATGTCGCGGACGCCGAAGGTCGGCGTGACGTTGCCGGGCGTGACCTTCTCGGTCTGCCCGAGCCCGATGTTGAACCCGAAGGGCGTCTTCAGCTCGCACCAGCCGTACTCCTTCAGCTCGTACTCCAGGTCGAAGCCGAGCACGTCGCGATACCACGCGAGCGAGCGGTCGTAGTCGGTGACGCCCACCGACACGACGCAGTTGTCTGGGTTGTAGGTGATCGTCATGTCCTGTTTTTATACTTACTAGCGTTTCGTGTCAACAGAGGAACTGATCGAGCTCTTTCACCACCGCTGGGCGGCCCCCGCGCTGGCGCTGCTCGGCGAGCGCGGCGGCGCGCGCTTCGTCGAGCTGCAGCGCCGGCTCGACGTGGGCCGCGAGTCGCTGCGCCGAGCGCTCGACGCGCTTCTCGAGTCCGGCCTCGCGCGTCGTAACGAGGGCTACGGCCACCCGCTGCGGCCGGAGTACGTGCTGACCGCAAAGGGCCGCACCGCCGCCCCCGTCGCCGCCGGTGTCGTCGCGGCGGGCGACCCCGACGCGCTGCTCCGCAAGTGGTCGGTGCCGGTGCTCGCGGAGCTCGGCGAGGAGCGGCGGTTCTCCGAGCTTCGCGCCGCGCCTCGCCGGGGTCACGCCGCGCGCGCTCGCGCTCGCGCTCCGCGACCTCGAGGACGCCGGCTACGTGCGCCGCGAGGTACGGGCGACGCGCCCACCGTCGACGGTCTACCGCCCGACCGCGCGCGGGCGCCGCATCCAGGGCGTGCTCTGAGGAGGCCCCGCAATCTGATTCGCTCCGCGAATCAGATTGCAGCCTTACGGCGGGAAGACGACCTCGGCGCGGGTGCCGTCGCCCGACTGCACGTCGAGCGTGCCGCGAAGCTCGTCGCGGACGAGCGCACGCACGATCGAGAGGCCGGTGCCCGGCGCCGGCTCCCCCGCGATCCCGGGCCCGTCGTCGGCGATCGCGAGCACGACGTCGCCGTTACGCCGCGCGAGCTCCACCCGCACGCGGTCGCCGCCGTGCTCGAGCGCGTTCTGCAGCAGCTCCGCGAAGACGAGCGCGAGCGCGGTCGCACGCGCCCCGGGCAGCGACACGGGCTCGAGCGCGGCCGTGACGTCCTTGCCGCCGCCCACGCCCTGCACGAGCATCGCGCGCAGGCGGTCGATCAGGTCGGCGAGCTCGACGTCCTCGTCGCGCCGCTCGGTCAGCAGCTCGTGCACCGCGGCGATCGCGAGGATGCGGTTGACGGAATGCTCGAGCGCCTCGCGCGGGTCGATCGTGTCGGCGGAGCGCGCCTGGAGGCGCAGCAGCGACGCGACCGTCTGCAGGTTGTTCTTGACGCGGTGGTGGATCTCCTGCGCGAGCACGCCGCGCATCACCGCACGGCCGTGCTCGAGCGCGACCGCGGCGTGCGTCGCGATCGACGCGAGCAGGTCGCGGTCGGCGGCCGTGAACTGCGTCCCGCGATCGGCGACCAGCTCGCCGATCTGCCGCCCGCGCCAGCGCAGCGGCTGGCGGAGCGCATAGCGTGCCCGCCACGCCCTCGGGCCAGGCGATGCGGCCGTCGTCGAGCACGAGCGCGGCCCCTGTCGCCTTGAGCGCGTCCATCGTCGTCTTGACGATCGCCTCGAGCGACTCCTCGAGGTACAGCGACTCCGAGACCGCTTCGGAGATGCGCGCCAGCGCCTCGAGCTCGCGCACGCGGCGCTGCGCCTCCGCGTAGAGCTTCGCGTGCTCGATCGACTGGGCGACCTGCGCGGCGATCGCGAGCAGCAGGTCGACCTCGTCCTCCGAGAACGTGCGCGGCTCGCGCGTGCGCACGTTCAGCGCGCCTTCGAGCGTCCCGTCGCGGGTCGTGATCGGCACCGCCAGGATCGACTCGTACTCGTCTTCCGGCAGGTTCGGGAAATTCTTGAAGCGCGGGTCGAGATGCGCCTGCGACTCGAGCATCACGGGCGCGCGCGTCGCCGCCGCGCTGCCGGTGATCCCCTCGCCCGGCCGCATACGCGGCCGCCGCGACATCTCGTCGATCGCCGTGCCGTGCGTCGCCCGCAACACGAGCTCGTCGGCGCGGTCGTCGTAGAGGTAGACGAAGCACGCGTCCGTGTGCAGCGCGTCCGCCACCTTCGTCGCGACGAGCGAGAGCACCTCCTGCAGGTCGAGTGTCGAGTTGACGGCCTCGATCGTCTCGGTGAGCAACCGCAGGTGACGCTCGGGCGTGTTCATCCGAGTCGAAGGGTACGCTCGCCGCGTGTCCACCACGGACTGGCTGCTGATGTTCCACATCACCGCTGCCTTCCTGCTCGTCGCGGGCTCGGTCGCTGCCGGCGTGTTCAACACGCTCGCGATCCGGGCCGAGCGGCCGAGCGAGACCGCCTACCTGCTGCGACTCGTGCGCGTGGCGCTGCCGTTCATCTTCGTCGGCATCGCAGGCACACTCATATTCGGCCTGTGGCTCTGGCACGAGCAGGACTTCGGCTTCGGCGCGCTCTGGATCTGGCTCTCGCTCGTCCTCTGGGTGGCCGCGAGCGCGCTGGGCGGGATGGGTGGCAAGCACCAGGAGCACGCACGCGAGGTCGCCGAGCGGCTCGCCTCCTCCGGCGACGCGTCGAACGACGAGCTGCGCGCGATCCTGCGCGACCCGAAGGGCAACGCGATGTCCTGGCTCGCCGGGGCGGCGACGATCGCGATCCTCGTCCTCATGATCTGGAAGCCGGGTTGATGCTCGCCGCCGGCCGTCCGTTCTTCCCGCTCTTCCTGCACGTCTTCGGCGCGATGGTCTTGACCGGCGCGGTCCTCGTCGCGCTGATCGTCTCCTGCGTCGCCTGGCGAAGAAGCGACCTCGCGCTGCTCGGCCGAGCCGGGTTCTGGGCGCTCGTCGTGGTCGGCGTGCCCGCGTACGTCGCGATGCGCGTCGGCGCGCAGTGGATCTACTCGCAGGAGGGCTTCTCCGGGGACAACGACCCGACGTGGCTCGGGATCGGATTCGCCGCCGCCGACATCGGCCTGCTCGTCCTGCTCGTGACGATAGGCGTTGCGTATTGGTGGCGCCGAACCGGCAAGCCGCTGGCCGGACACATCGTGGCCGGGCTCTCCACCGTCTATCTGCTCCTGCTCGCGGTGGCATGGCTCGCGATGTCGGGCAAATGGGGCTAACAGAAGCTTTACGGGAACGGAGGGTTTTCCTCGCAAGCGGGGAATAGGTTCGCGAGCGTGAGCGCCCTGGCCATCGATCTCCGCCGCACCGCAGGGTTCCTCGTCGCGGACGCCAAGGGCCGCGTGGTCGGGACGGTCGAATGCCCGATGTACGGCACGAGCCCCGAGATGCCCGACGCCCTGTCGGTTCGCTCCGGATGGCTCACGCGGCGTCGCCGCATCGTCCCGGCCGAGTCGATCGAGCAGATCGACGACGGCTCGAGGGTGATCGGCCTGCGCGTCGACCGCGAGTCGATCCGCACGTTCCTCTAGAGCGACTCCTCTAGAGCAACTCCTCTAGAACGAAGCCGATTTTCGCCTTGTAGGGCGACGCCGAGAGGCGTACCTTTTGTGAACCCAGCGCGGCTCTGACCCGGCTGCGCTGCTGGCGGCGGATCGCAGGGCGTCTTCGTGACGCCCTGCGATCTTTTTTCGTTCAGAGCACGCCGAGGTAGCGGTCGAGCTCCCACTGGGTGAGCTGGATGCGGTACTCGTCCCACTCCTTGCGCTTCAGCCTGACGTAGGCGTCGAAGATGTGGTCGCCGAGCGCGCGCCGCATCAGGTCGGACGAGGCAAGCTCGTCGATCGCCTCGCCGAGCGTCTCGGGCAGCGAGACGATGCCCCGCTCGCGGCGCTCCTCCGCCGTCAGGTGGTAGAGGTTCTGCTCCATCGGCGCCTCGAGCTCGTAGCCCTTCTCGATCCCCTCGAGCCCCGCGTGCAGGAGCGTCGCGAACGTGAGGTACGGGTTGCACGCCGGGTCCGGGCAGCGGATCTCGGCGCGCGTCCCCTGCTCCGAGCCGGGCTTGTAGAGCGGGATGCGGATCAGCGCCGAGCGGTTGCGCCGCGACCACGCGACGTAGACCGGCGCCTCGTATCCCGGCACGAGCCGCTTGTACGAGTTCACCCACTGCGCGAAGATCGGCGCGAGCTCGCGCGCGTGCCGGAGCAGGCCCGCGATGAACGACTTGCCGGCCGCCGACAGGTGGTACTCGTCGTTGCCGTCGAAGAACTGGTTGCGGCCGTCCTTGAACAGCGACATGTGCGTGTGCATGCCCGACCCGTTCTCGCCGAACAACGGCTTCGGCATGAACGTCGCGTAGACGCCGTTCTTCGCCGCCACCTCCTTCACGATCAGCCGGTAGGTGATCGTCTGGTCCGCCATGTCGAGTGCGCTCGAGTAGCGCATGTCGATCTCGTGCTGCGACGGCGCCACCTCGTGGTGGTGGTACTCGATCCCGATCCCCATCGACTCGAGCGCCTGGATCGTCTCGTTGCGCAGCTCGGTCGCCGCGTCGAGCGCGGTCATCGCGAAGTAGCCGCCCTCGTCCAGCGTGACGGTCGACTTGTTGTCGCGGAAGAGGAAGTACTCGAGCTCGGGCCCGACGTTGAACGTGTCGAAGCCGAGCGACTCCATTCTGTCCAGGGCCCGGCGGAGGACATACCGCGGGTCGCCCTCGTACGGCTCGCCGTTCGGCTTGACGACGTCGCAGATCATCCGCGCGACCTTCGCCTCGCCGTCACGCGTGGGCATCAGCCGGAACGTCGACGGATCCGGGATCGCGACCATGTCCGACTCCTCGATCGCGTTGAAGCCCGTGATCGACGACCCGTCGAACCCCATCCCGTCGTCGAGGGCGTCCTCGAGCTCGCTGGGCGTGATCGCAAAGCTCTTCAGGTGCCCTTCGATGTCGGTGAACCAGAAGAGGATGTACTCGACGCCCTCCTTCTTCGTCTGATTGAGGACGTCCTTGCGGGCGGAGGGGTCGGACGTCGCCCGGTCCTTGCTCTCGATCATCGCCATGCGGTCTCGCTCCTTTTCGCGGAAAAGAAAAAAGGCCCCAGGCAGCGCCGGCATCGCCGGACGGCCTGAGACCTCATCGTCTCAGAAGCGGGCCGAGCCTATCACCTTCCCCGTCAGCCTCCCGGCACGGGCCCGATCAGGTGCACCCACTCGTATCTGAGCTCGTAGCCGAGCTTGTCGTTCACCCGCCGCATCGGCGCGTTTCCCAGGTCGTTCTGGGTGCGCAGGTAGCGCCAGCCCGCCTCCTTCGCTCCGGCGATCTGCGCCTGCTTGAGCGCGACCGCGATCCCGCGGCCGCGGGCGGCGCGGGCGACGCCGGTCATCGCGTGCTCGGCCGTGTCCTCGCCGTGACGCTGCAGAAGCGCATAGCCGACGACGCGGCCGTTCTCGACCGCGAGGAACGAGAGCTCACGGATCGTGAGCGGCCCGAAGTTGCGTTCGCGCCACTGCTCGAACGTGCCGCTGCTCAGCGGCGTGCCGGACGGGACGTCGGCGTCGGCCTCGAGCGCGACGGCGTATGTGCCCCGATCGTGCTCCTCGCTCGACGGCACCAGCTGCACGCCGGTGGGCGCAGCGGCCTCGATCTCGACCTCGGCGAGGTCGAGCTGCACGTCCTGCATCCGGCTCACCTCCTCGAAGCCACGGCCGCCGTAGAAGGCGAGCGAGTCGGCATCGTCGTGACGGACGACGGCGTAGAAGCGCGCCTTGCCGAGGGAGCGCGCGTGGCCGGCCGCGCGTCCGAGCAGCGTCCCACCGACGCCCCGACGCCGCTGCTCGCGTAGCACGCGGATCGTCACGTACGCCAGGTCGCCGCCGGGGTCGCCGCCGAACTCGGCCGTCGTCGCGACGCCGACGGGCACGCCGTCGAGCTCGGCGATCAGGTCGAGGTTGCCAGGGTGGCGCCGCTGGGAGAGCACGGCCTCGCGCGGCATCGGCGTCTGCGGGTGCACCCGGTTGCGGACGTCGAGGTAGGTGTCGACGTCGGCGTCGTTCTCGACAGCGCGGACCGTGATCACGGCAGGGGGCCCTGGTACGTGATCACCTTCTCGCCGTCGACGTAGCCGAGGCTGCGGTTCAGGGACTGCATCGCGCCGTTCTGCTTCTGCGTCCACGTGACGAGCCGCACGACGCCGTTCTGCGACGCCCAGTGCAGCTGCGAGCGCTTGAGCGCGCGCGCGATCCCACGCCCGCGCCGGTCGCGGCGCACGACGGTGAGCCCGTGCTCGGCGGTCGCGGAGCCGTTCGCGTGCTCCATCAGGCCGGCGTACCCGACGGGCTCGTCGCCCTCGAACGCGACGAACGACCCGTCGGGCCGCGTCGCCTCCTCGCGCACCCACACCTCGAACCGATAGGTGACCTCGCCGGGGAGCGGCAGGTCCGCGTACCCCTCCAGCGCGACCGGCCAGAGGAGGTGCAGCAGCTCCTCGCGGCGGCCGTCGACCGCCTCGAGCCGGATCCCGTCGGGCGCGACCGCGGCGGGCTCGTCGGCGACGGAGCGCGTCTGCTCGAGCTGGAAGTCGGCCTCGACGAGCCCGAAGCCCTCGGCGAACGCGATCGACCCGGGATCGTCGGCGTACACGAACGCGTTCACGCCCTCGCGGCCGAGCGAGCGGCCGTGGTCGGCGAGCGCGTGGACGAGCGCGGTGCCGATGCCGCGGCGGCGGAACTCCGGCAGCACGCGCGCCGCGAGGAACGCGCGCCCGCCGAAGTCCGACAGGCCCGCGATCCCGCAGCCGGCGACCGCGCCGTCACAGTCCGCAAGCAGCAACAGCCGGTCGTCGGTCGTCGTCTCGACGAGCTGCTCGACCGTCACCGGCTCGTTCGGCACGACGGTGCACTTGACGCGCACCCACGTCTCGAGGTCGTCGGGCGACTCCACCCGCCGCAGGGCGATCATCCGGACCTCTTCAGCTTGCCGTGCTTCTTCGCGTACCGCTCGCCGGACTTGAACACCAGGAGCCCGATCGGGATCGAGAACAGCGCCGATCACGAGCAGCGGCCACACGTCGTCCCACGCGAGACCCGCGCCGTTCAGGATCGAATCGCGGATCCCGCGCAGCGCGTAGGTCGCCGGCGAGATCTTCGAGATCCACTGCATCCAGTCGGGCAGCACCTCGACCGGGTAGTAGACGCCCGAGACGACGAGCATCAGCCCCTGCGCGACGAAGCCGAGCTGCGTCCCCTTCTCCGGCGAGATCAGCGGCAGGACCGCAGTCATCATCCCGACGCCGATGAACGAGATGGACGCGATCGCAAGCAGCGCGAGCGCCGCGCCGTAGTTCGCGTTCGGAACGTGGATGCCGATGAACGCCGACGACCGCGACGAAGACCGCCGACGCGCGCACGAGCCCGTAGAGCACGGCGTACAGGCCCATGCCGATCAGGTGCACCGGCCGCGACACCGGCGCCATGAACGTGTACTCGATCGTCCCTTCCCAGCGCTCCCACGCGACCGTCTCCGTGACGATCTCGAAGATGATCCCGAGGAACGCCCAGATCACGCCGCCCACGAGCAGCTTCGTCGCGAGCTCGTTCTGCTCGGCCGGCGACAGGTCGACGCCGCGGGAGATGAACACGATCGTGAGCGTGTTGGCGATCGTCCAGAGCAGGAACGCGAGGTCCCAGCAGGAAGTAGCGCTTCGTCAGGTAGAGGTTGCGCTCGACGACGCCGTAGAGCCCGATCAGCTCGTCTGTGCAACACGCGCCGGCGCGTGAACGCCTGCGTGACGTCGGCTGAGCTCATTACGCGAACACCTCCCTCTCTTCGTCCTCTTCCGTCTTCTCGTCCTCGAACGTCGCGGCCGGTCGCCGCGAAGAACGCCTCCTCGAGCGTGTCCGACGCCGTAGCGCTCGAGGACCTCGTCCACCGGCTCGAGGAACAGCAGCTCGCCGCGGTCGAGCAGGCCGACGCGGTCGGCGAGCTCCTCCGCCTCCTTCATGTCGTGCGTGCAGAGCAGGATCGTCGAGTCGTGCCGCTCGCGGATCTCGCGGATGAACGTCTGCACCTCCTGCTTCGAGCGCGGGTCGAGACCCGTCGTCGGCTCGTCGAGGAGCAGCAGCACCGGCGAGGTGAGGAGCGCGCGCGCGAGCGCGACCTTCTGCTGCATGCCGCGCGACAGGTTCTCCATCGACTCGTTGCGGCGCGACGGCGGGAAGCCGACCCGCTCGAGGATGCATCGGGATCTTGACGTGCGTCTCGCGCGGGCCCATGCCGTAGAACCGCGCCGCGTACGCGAGGTTCTCGGCCGCGCTCATCTTCTTGAAGAAGCTCGCCTCGACCGAGACGCGGTTGACGAGCCGCCGCACCGTCGCGCGCCTCCTTGAACACGTCGTAGCCGAAGATCGTGCGCCTCGCCGCCGTCGGGCAGGAGGAGCGTCGAGAGCAGGCGGACGAGCGTCGACTTGCCCGATCCGTTCTGGCCGAGGATCGCGACGCACTCGCCGCGCTCCATCGTGAAGGAGACCCTGTTCAGCGCCGTGCGACGGCGACGCTGCCAAGAGGCCCTTCCGGCGGCTGAAGACCTTCTCGAGATCACGTACTTCGACCGCTGCTGACTGACACGCCATGCTCCTTGGGATCGAAAGACGAAGCTAGGACCGAACGAAGACGCACTGACGCCCGCTGGAAGCGGCGGCCGTGACGTCTGCGTTGGTGATCCCGGACATGGCTCGGTCTGATGCTAGGCGAAGGCTCCCCAGGTGCGCGCAAGAAAATCACCCTGTTCTGTAACCGAGAACACATTTCTCCGCGCTCCGGGTCACAATTCGGCATGCGGATCCTGCTCGTCGCCGTGATCGCGCTCGCCCTCCCGGCCACAGCGCTCGCAGAGCCGAAGACGGTCAAGCCGGACCGGCGCCGCGATCGACCGGCTCCTGGACGAGTTCATCCCGGCGGCGGTCGCGCAGAAGGATCTTCAGCGCGGCTGGGAGCTGTCGGCCGGCGTCGCCCGGACGGTCTCGCACGCCGAGTGGATGAAGGGCAACACGTCCGTCCAGAAATACCCTGCGAAGGGCACGACGTTCCGCGGCTGGACGGTCAACTACTCCTATCCCGGCGACGTGGGCTTCGACATCCTCCTGCAGCCGACGACGCCCTCGCTCGGCGCCTGGTCCTTCCGCGCGGAGGCGCAGAAGATCCACGGCGCAGTGGAAGATCACGACCTGGTATCCGGTCGCAACCTTCGCGCCGCCGGGACGCACGCAGACGGTGCTCGGGCCGAACGACCTCGGCAGCGCCGACGGTGCCTCCGGCGCGGGCGTCGACCACGGCCGCCTCGGGCCGTGGGTGCTCGCGCTGCCGATCGCGTTCGTCGGCGCGATCGCGCTGCTCGCGCTCGGCCTCGTCGGCTCGCGCGCAGCTGAAGCGCCGCTCGCGCATCCGCGCGATCGAGCGCGCAGCTAGCGGCGGCCGCGACGTCGCGCGCCGCGGCTCGCGGCGACGATCGCCTGCGCGTCCGAGCGGTTCCCGAACCCGCGCGTCTCGGTCGTCTTGCCCTCGAGGTCCTTGTAGACCTGGAAGAAGTGCTCGATCTCGTTCCGCAGCTGCGGCCGGGACGTCGTGGATGTCGGCGATCGGGCTCCACGATGGGGTCGTTGAGCGGGACGCAGAGCACCTTCTCGTCCGGGCCCTTCTCGTCGGCCATGTGGAAGACGCCCACGGCGCGCACGCGGATGCGGCAGCCCGGGAACGTCGGCTCGCCGACGAGCACGAGCGCGTCGAGCGGGTCGCCGTCCTCGGCCAGCGTGCCCTCGACGTAGCCGTAGTCGGCCGGGTAGCTCATCGAGGTGAAGAGCCGGCGGTCGAGCGCGATCCCGCCGAGCTCGTCGTCCCACTCGTACTTGTTCCGCGAGCCGGCGGGGATCTCCACGAACACGACGCCGTCCATCGGCGGTAAGACTAGGGCTGAGCCATGGCGCACGACCACGGTCACGGTCACGAGCACGGCGTCTCCGCAGAGACGGCGGTCCGGCCGCTCAGCATCGCGCTCGCGCTGATCGTCGCGCTTCATGGCGGTCGAGGTCGTGGTCGAGCATCGTCGCCGACTCGCTCGCGCTGCTCTCCGATGCGGCGCACATGCTGGTCGACGCGGCCGCGCTCGGCCTCAGCGTCTGGGCGGCGCGCCTCGCGCTGCGTCCCGCCGTGCGGCCGCATGACGTTCGGGTTCCGGAGAGCCGAGATCCTCGCCGCGCAGGCGAACGGCGTCACGCTGCTCGTGCTCGGCGCTCGCGATCGTGGTCGAGGCGCTCCGGCGGCTCGACGACCCGCCGGAGGTCGCGCGGCGGGCTCGTCTTCGTCACCGCCGTCGTCGGCGCCGCGCGTGAACGTGCTCGCGCTGGGACAGGTCGCGCGCGCGAACCGCGAGAACCTCAACGTCGAGGGGAGCTACCGCCACCTCCTCACCGACCTGTACGCGTTCGCGGGCACCGCGCTCGCCGGCCTCGTCGTCTGGACGACCGGTTTCGACCGCGCGGACCCGATCGCCTCGCTCGCCGTCGCCGGGTCGATGCTCCTCGCGGCGTGGCCGCTCCTCCGCAAGAGCGGACGGATCCTCCTGGAGGGCGCGCCCGAGGGGCTGTCGGCCGACGAGATCGCGACGGCGCTGCGCGGCCATGCGGGCGTGGAGAACGTGCACGACCTGCACGTGTGGGAGATCAGCTCGGGGTTCCCCGCGCTCTCCGCGCACGTGCTGGTCGGCCGCGGCGAGGACTGCCACGCGATCCGGCGCGAGCTCGAGGCCGTGTTGCACGAGCGGTTCGGGATCGACCACACGACGCTCCAGGTCGAGCACACGGCACAGCGTCTCCTGTGGCCGAAGCGCTGATCGTCACCGGCCCGTGCGGTGCCGGAAAGACCGCCACTGCCTTCGAATGCCTGGAGCTGCTCGAGGAGGCGGGGACGCCCGCGGCGATGATCGACGCGGAGCTCGTCTACTACCACCCCGCACCCCCGGACGACCCGTTCAAGGAGCGCGTCGCCGAGCGGGCACTCGCGGCCCTCTGGGAGATCTACCGCGGCGAAGGGATCGAGCGGCTCCTGCCTGCCGCGCGTGCTGCTCCACCCGGCGCACCTCGAGCTCGTGCGCCGCGCCGTTCCGGTGGAGCGCTGCGTCGTCGCCTGGCTCGACGCTCCCGAGGACGTCGTCGCAGCCCGGATCGCCGGGCGCGAGCGGGGCAGCGCAGTCGACTGGCACCTGCAGCGCGCCAGGGAGGTGCGCGAGAGCGGCATGCGCGAACGGGCGAGCGTCCACGTCGACGCGGACCGGCCGGTCGGGGAGGTGGCCCTCGACGTCCTCTGCCGGGCCGGGTGGTTGACGTCCGTCGGGAGGGACCGCTAGGTTGAGTCCACGTGCGGCGCCGCCGAAGGCGCCCACGGAAGCGATGGCGCTTCACGACTGATCCAGTCGTGGGCGCCTTTTTTGTTGGTCCAACACCACTTTTTCAACGGCATCGGGAGGAACGCGCACATGTCCAAGGTCAAGGCCGAGTACATCTGGCTCGACGGATACGAGCCGGTGGCGAATCTCCGCAGCAAGACGAAGATCGTCGAGCTCTCCGAAGAGCCGACGCTCGACGAGCTTCCCGTCTGGAACTTCGACGGCAGCTCGACGCAGCAGGCCGACGGCTCGAACTCGGATTGCCTCCTGCAGCCGGTCGCGCTCTTCCCCGACCCGGGCCGCGCGAACGCCGTGCTCGTCATGTGCGAGGTGCTGCTCCCGGACGGGACGCCGCACCCGTCGAACACGCGCGCGACGATCCCGGACGACCCCGACACCTGGTTCGGCTTCGAGCAGGAGTACTTCTTCTACCGCGACGGCGCCCCGCTCGGCTTCCCGCGCGAGGGCTTCCCCGCGCCGCAGGGCGAGTACTACACGGGCGTCGGCTTCAAGAACGTCGGCGACATCGCACGCGAGATCGTCGACAGGCACATCGACCTCTGTCTCGCGGCCGGCATCAACCTCGAGGGCATCAACGCCGAGGTTGCGAAGGGCCAGTGGGAGTTCCAGATCTTCGGCAAGGGCTCCAAGCGGGCCGCCGACGAGTTGTGGATCGCGCGCTACCTGATGCTCCGTCTCTGCGAGAGCTACGGCGTCGACATCAACTTCCACCCGAAGCCGCTCGGCATGGAGCAGGACTGGAACGGCTCGGGCATGCACACGAACTTCTCGACGAGGCACATGCGCGAGATCGGCGGCGAGGACTACTTCCTCTCGCTGATGACGGCGTTCGACGAGTACAAGGACGACCACATCGCCGTCTACGGGCCCGACAACCACATGCGGCTGACGGGCTTGCACGAGACGCAGTCGATCGACAGGTTCAACTACGGGCTCGCCGACCGCGGCGCGTCGATCCGCATCCCGCACGCGTACATCAACAACGGCTACCGCGGGTACCTCGAGGATCGCCGCCCGAACTCGCTCGGCGACCCGTACCGCGTCGCCGGCCGGATCCTGGAGACGATCCAGACCGTCCCGACCGACGTCCTGACCGCCGTTCCCGAAGAGATCGCGGCCTAGCCATGTTCAAGGTCGAGGCCGTAGTGATCAGAGAGCGCGTCGAGACGGTGATCGATGCCGTCGAAGAGGCGACGGGGCACGTCGGTGTCACGGTGGTCGAGGCGATCGGCCACGGCCGCGAGCGCGGCGTGACGCACGAGTACCGCGGGCGCGTCTTCGAGTCTCGGTTCCTGCCGAAGGCGCTGCTCGTGTTCGTCGTCGCCGACGAGATCGTCGATGACGTCGTCGCGGCCGTCGTCGACGCCGCGCGCAGCGGCAACGAGTCGGGTGACGGCCTCTGCTGGTTCACACGCGTCAACAACGTCATGCACCACCGCACCGGCACACCACTGGAGGAACTCAATGTCGAAGCATGATCTTCTGGTCGCGGCGTCGACGATCTGGGTCGTCATCACCGCGGTGCTCGTGATGTTCATGCAGGCCGGCTTTGCGTTCCTCGAGGCCGGGCTCACACGCATGAAGAACGCGGGGCACATCGCAGGCAAGAACGTCCTGATCTTCGCGCTCTGCTCGCTCGTCTATTGGGCGGTCGGTTTCGGGTTCGCGTTCGGGGACGGCAACGCGCTGATCGGCACGGCGGGCTTCCTGCCGTCGGTCACCGAGTTGACCGCGGTCGGACAGAAGCCGTTCGACTGGTTCTCGGAGATCCCCGGCGGCGCGGCCTACCTGTTCGAGGTCGTCTTCGCGGGCGTCAGCCTCGCGATCGTCTGGGGCGCGATGGCCGAGCGCGCGAAGCTCTGGGTCTACTTCGTCTTCGGGATCTGGTTCACGATCACCTACTCGATCGTGTCGCACTGGATCTGGAGCCCGCACGGCTGGTTGTTCGCACACGGCATGCAGGACTTCGCCGGCTCGACGGTCGTGCACTACCAGGGCGCGCTCGCCGGGCTCGCAGGCGCGCTGATCCTCGGCCCGCGCATCGGCAAGTTCGGCACCGACGGACGCGCGAACCCGATCCCGGGACACAACATCCCGTACGCCGTGCTCGGGACGCTGATCCTGTGGTTCGGGTGGTTCGGCTTCAACCCGGGCTCGACGCTCTCGGTCGACTTCGGCGGCGTCGGCTTCTTCGCCTACGTCGCGGCGACGACGAACATCGCGGCGGCCGCAGGCGCGGTCACCGGCATGGGCGTCGCGTGGATCCGACTCGGCAAGCCCGACATCTCGATGATGCTCAACGGCGCGCTGGGCGCCCTGGTGGCGATCACCGCTGCTTCAGGGTTCGTCGCGCCGTGGGCGGCCATCCTGATCGGCGCCGGCTCCGGCCTGATCGCGGTGTTCGGCGTGATCTTCGTCGAGCGGATCGGCATCGACGACCCGATCGGCGCGGTCGCCGTTCACGGGATGTCCGGCGTGTGGGGCACGCTCGCAACCGGCCTGTTCGCCGTGCCGCTGCTCGCGAAGAACCTCGACACCGGCACCGGCGGGCTGTTCTACACCGGCTCGTTCCACCAGCTCGGCGTGCAGGCCCTCGGCATCGTCGCCGTCGGCGCGTTCACGTTCACGACGTCGTTCGGCGCGCTCTACGTGATGCACAAGCTGTGGGGCATCCGCGTCGAGGATCACGTGGAGACCGCGGGTCTCGACGTCTCCGAGCACGGCATGTGGGGGTATCCCGAGTTCTACATCCCGGTTCCCGGCGGGTACGGGACCGAGGCGCACGGCCATCTCGGCACGCACCGCCCGCATCCCGCCCATGCCCACGCCGCGGTTGCCGTCAACAAGACGGCGACGGGAGCCGTGTGAGCACGAGCGACAAGACCGTGTGGTGCACCTGCGCGCGGCCGTTGCCGGTGCACGTCGCGGAACGCAAGGGAGCCGCTCGCAGCGTCTGTGCACGCTGCGAGCGGCCCGTGCGTCTCGAGCTGAAGCTCGCGAACGCCCCGTAGCTGGTTAGCGGATCCGGAACGTCACCGTCACGTCGGCGGTGACGTCCTGTGTCCCGGGCTCGATCGGCGTCGAGGCGGCGCGCTTGCCGTCGAGCGCGGCGAATACGATCGGCCCGCCCTCGGGAGCGGACTCGGTGACGGACGAGACCGGGCCGACGCCGAAGCCGCCCGCCTGCGCGAGCGCCTGCGCCTTGAGGCGCGCGTCGTCGACCGCCTTCGCGAGCGCGTCGCGGTAGCGAGCGTCGCGGTCCGACACCGACAGCGAAGGGCCGCTGACGGTGTTCGCGCCGGCCTGCACCGCGGCGTCGACGAGCGCGCCGGCGGACGCGATCTTCGTCTTCGCGGAGACGGAGTTGTCGGCTGCGTAGCCGGTCACGCTCCCCTGCTCGTTCGTCTGCGGGACGAGCGAGACCTGCTGTGTCTGCAGGTCGTCGCCGCCCGCGGCCTTCAGGGCCGCGATCACGGCGTTCATCAGCTTCGCGTTCTCGGCGAGCGCCCCCGACGCCGAGGCGGCCTGCGTGTGCACGCCCGCCGACACGGTTGCCTCGTCGGGCACGACGGTGACGACGCCGTGGCCGACCGTCGTGACGGTGTCGGGCGTTGCGACCTCGCCGCGCGCCTCCTCGGGACGTCCGACGCCGGCGAGGAGCGCGATGATCGCGACCGCGGCCACGACCAGCATGGTTGGGAGTAGACGTCTCATACATCGTGTACGCCGCCGCGTGGTGTTCTGTCACACATGGTCTTTCTGAAGACAGGTTTTCTGTAAGACATGGTTTTCTGTCAGACGTGGAGTACCGCTTCGTGGACTGCCGCTGGGCGCTCGACGACCCCGGATTCGGGCGGCGCTCGTACCTCGAGGGCCACATCCCGGGCGCGGTCTTCCTCGACGTGGAGCGTGACCTCGCGGCGCCGCCCGGAGCGGGCGGCCGCCACCCGCTGCCCGACGCCGAGCGGTTCGCCGCCGCTGCCTCGCGCGCGGGGATCGGGCCGGAGACGTTCGTCGTCGCCTACGGCTCGCTCGGTGGGGCCGAGCGGCTGTGGTGGCTGCTGCGCCACTTCGGCCACGACGCGTGCGCGGTGCTCGATCTCGAGGGCTGGCTCGGCCCGCTGACCGCAGGAGAGGAACGCGCGGCGCCCGCACGCTTCGAGCCGCGCGAGCGCACCGGCGACACGATCTCCCGCGAGGAGCTCGCCGCGCAGCGCGAGCAGCTCGTCGTCGTCGACGCGCGCCTCGAGCCGCGCTGGCGCGGCGAGCCGAACCCCGTCGACCGCGTCCCGGGCCGCATCCCCGGCGCGGTCAACAGCCCGTGGAACGAAGCTGGCGATGAGTCATCACAAGCTCTTCCGGCCGGCGACGTCGTCGCGTACTGCGGGTCCGGGGTCACGGCCTGCGTGCTCGTCCACCGTCTCTCCCTCACCGGAAGAGCGGCGCGGCTCTACCCAGGCTCGTGGTCGGAGTGGGAGCAGTATCCGGAGCTGCCGGTCGAGCGTTCGACCTGAGGTGAACCGCTTCGCGCCGCACCTCGTGCTCGTCGCCGTGACCGCCTTGCTGCTCGGCTACGGTGCGTACCCGTGGTCGTGGCTCGCCGGCCCGGTCGCGGCGCTCTTCGTCTGGTCGCTCGACCGCAAGGCGCGCGAGCCGTCGGCGGCTGCGCCGGTGCACGCGCAGCGGCAGCACACCCCGGCTCCCGTCGACTAAAGAGCCTTAAGAGCTCTCTAAGCGGCCGCGGTCGTGGTGCCGTACGGGCCGAGGTATTGCTCCCAACGGTGCGGGATCTTCGGCGTCGAGAGGCGGATGAAGAGCACGGGCGCGGGCGGCCGCGGGCGCGCGGGGAGCTCCATGTGCACCTCGTGCGGCAGCCGGTTCCCCTTGCGGAGGTTGCACGGTGCGCAGGACGTGACGACGTTCTCCCAGGTGGAGTCGCCGCCCTTCGAGCGCGGGATCACGTGGTCGAGCGTGAGCCGTCCGTTGCTCGTGCCGCAGTAGACGCACCGCCAGCCGTCACGGGCGAAGAGCGCGCGGCGGGAGATCTTGCGCTGCACCATCCGCGGAACGCGGACGTAATGGACGAGCCGGATGACGTGTGGCCACTGGAACGTGTCCGTGGCCGAGCGGAGTGGTCGATCCAGCTCCTCGATCACCTCGGCCTTGCCCTTGAAGACGAGCACGTGGGCACGGCGCAGCGAGCACACGTTGAGCGGCTCGTAACTCGCATTGAGAACGAGTACCTGTTGCAACCTACCGACAATGTACCCAGGGGACCGGCGTTCGTGAACCAGATTTTCAGGACGCCGTCAGCGGCCCATCGCGCGTTCTACGGCCTCCTGCTCCTCGGGAGAGAGGGCGACCGCGGCGCGACCGCGCTCCAGTTCCTTCATGTAGATCCGCGCGTAGTCGCGGCCCTGGATCGCGGTCACGACGACCCCGCTGCGGGCGGAGTCGAGGAGCGCGAGCGACGCCGACTGGTGGCCGCCCGTGTCCTCGTACGCGTCGTAGCGGACGATCGACGTGTTCGTGACGGTGCCGTCTACGCGCCGGTCGACGCGGGCGAGCCCGGCCGCCACCTCGTCGACGGCGCGGTGGAGGTCGTCGATCCGGCCCTGGAGCGAGACGGCGAAGTCCACGAGGTCGCGCCGGCCGCCGCCGAGCAGCTGCCGCTGCGCCTCCCGGACGCGGCGCACGCGCACGGCCGCCCACCAGCCGAGACCGGCGCCGACCGCGCCGACCACGACTCCGGCGATCGCGACGACGAGGGCGTCTACCGCGGAAACGTCCACGCCCCGAGGCTAGATGATTGATTCCCAACTGGGGCACGCCCGGCTGGTGGCCCAGACACGGCGCATCTCGCCCGGCTCGGGCTCGAACGTAGGAACCGCTATGTCCTGCGCCCGAACCGTGCGACCTGCTTGGTCTGGGCCATCCCCGAACGCACCCGAGTTAGGAATCAATCATCGAGACGATCATCTCGCTTACCCCAGCGAGAAGATGACCGGGTAGCTGGCCTTGTTGTTGCTGGTGTTGCGCTCGGCCGGAACCGGCCTGACATCCACCTGCACGGTCGTCTTCTGGGCGAACGGCACCTGGCCGAGATTGCCGAACGAGACCGACTTCTCCTGCTTCGGGTTGATCAGCGCGACCCGCTTCGTGCGCACGATCGCGCCGCCGGGCTTCTGGATCGTCAGCGTGATCTTGATGTCGACCTCCTGCGAGTCGCCCGAGTCGGCGATCGTGACGACGAAGCGCAGGTCGGCGGTCGCGGTGACGGTGTTCTCGTTGTCGGTCTGCAGGGTCTGCCCGCCCGGCTGCACGACCGTCGAGACGATGTTCGTGCCGTGGAGGCCGGTCGGCGTGCCGCTCGTGGACGCGCCGCGCAGCCGCTGCAGGACGAGCGCCATCGAGCGTTCCGTGATCAAGTCCGGGTTGGTGACGAAACGCGAGCCCGGGACGACGACGCCGGTCACGTTCCGGCGCTTCATCTCGGCCGCGGCCGGCGCCTGGAACAGGTCGTCCCACACGATGTCGCTGGCGAGCAGCCGCTGGGCCGGCGCGGCCAGCAGCGCCGCGTCACCCGTCGCCTTCGAGCCGGAGGTGCGGCGGAACGCGTCGGAAAGACCCTGGATGCCGTTGACGCGTAGCTGCAGCGCCTGGACCATGTTGTTGTGGATCAGGCGCAGCGGCCCGGGCGGGCTGAGCTTCTGTGCGACGGCGACCGTCTGGCGCTCCTGCTCGGCGAGGCCGGCGAGCTTGCTCTGGATGTCGGCGACCTTCACCCCCTGCGTCGTCAGCTCGCTGGCGAGCTCGGCGCCGTCTGACTGCGAGCTGTTCGCCACGGTCGCGACCTTCGCCATGTAGTTCTTGTACGCGTCGTGCTTCGAGGTCGATGCACACGACTGGATCAGCAGCCCGAAGAAGACGAGGGCGGCGACGACGATCGCGATCAGCGCGAGCAGCCGCAACAGCGGCGTCATGCCGCGGGGCGGCCCGGCGGGCTTGCGGACGGTCGGCCCGCGGCCGCCGCGGCGCGGCAGCCGGACGCGCGACTGCGACTGCGCCTCCGTCGTGGCGGGCTCGTCCTCGAAGAAATCGAACTCGAGGTCGTCTTCTGGCGTGTCCATCGCTGGGCCGAATGTAGCGGCTGCCCCGGCCAGCAAAGGAAATGTCGTGCTGAAGCCGTAAGAGCGGAGGGTGTCCTCGACGGCGCTCGCGCACGACCTCTTCCTCGGCCGCTACCGCCCCGTCCGCCCGCTCGGTTCGGGCGGAATGGGCCATGTCTGGCTCGCCCGCGACGAGCAGAGCGGCCTCGACGTCGCCCTGAAGATCGTTCCGCGCGAGGGCAAGGCGGGCCACCGCGCCGAGCGCGAGGCGCGGGCCGCCGCCGCGCTGCGACACCGGCGCTGCCAGCGGATCCTGGCGCTCGCCCACGACAGCTCCCACGTCTACATCGCCTACGAGTACGTGCCGGGACGCACGTTCCGCGAGGCGCTCCGTGCGGGCGCGATCACGGACAGCGCCGCGCTCGAGGTCGCGGCACAGATCGCCGAGGCGCTCGCGCACGCGCACGGCCGCGGGATCGTGCACCGCGACGTGAAGCCGTCGAACGTCCTGCTGGCACAGCATTCGGATGTTCAGTCCGAGGGGATCGACGTGCGCCTGCTCGACTTCGGGCTGGCGCAGATGGCGGAGTTCGACACGCTGACCGCGCTCGGTGACGTGCCGGGGACGCTCGCCTACATCTCGCCCGAGCGCCTGCAGGGGCTGACCGCCACGGAGGCGGCGGACGTGTGGGCGGTCGGGGTGCTGCTCTGGGAGGCGCTCGCCGGGCAGCATCCGTTCTGGGGCGGCGACCTCAGCCACACCTCCCGCCTGATCCAGCAGGGCGCGCCGCCGCTCGAGACGCATGCGTCCCGACCTGCCCCGGCACGTGCTCGACACGGTGGGGAGCGCGCTGCTCGTCAACCCGCAGCGCCGCCCGGCCGCCGAGAAGCTCGCCCGCGAGCTGCGCAACCTGCCGAAGCGAGGCCGCCGGCCCCGCAGGTCGAAGCCGAAGCTGCCGCCGAAGCCGACCCCGAGGGCGCTCGGCGAGCGGCTGCTGCCCGGCGCGCTCACCGGCATCGCCTCGGGCTGGGTCGCGTTGCGGCTGCCGTTCTACCCGCCGGGATGGCCGCTCGCGATCGCGGGTGTCGGCGCGGTGCTCGGTTTCGGCGCGGCGCGCGCCGGGCTGCTGTTCGCGCTCGCGGTCGCGTTCTTCCCGCTCGCGAACATCTCGCTGGGGCTCGCCGTCGTCTACGGCGTCGTCGCCGCCGCCTGGGTCGCGCTGACGTGGAAGGACGCGCGCGCCGGGCTCCTGCTGGCTGCCGGGCCGCTGCTCGCGCCGTTCGCCGCGCTCGGGCTGATCCCGCTGGCCGCGCAGCTGACCAGAGGACGCGCGCGGCGCGCGGCCCAGGCGTTCGCGGCGGTGCTGCTCGCGGGGCTCGTCGCCGGCCTGCGCAAGGTGCCGCTGCCGTTCGACGGGTCGACACCGCCGCTCGGGCTCGGCATCGCGGGCTCGACGCGGCCGACCGCTGTCGCGCAGGCGCTCTGGTCGCAACTCGCTCAGCATCCGGTACTCACCGCGGAGGCCGTCGTGATCGCAGTCGCGGCGGCGCTCCTTCCTTACCTCCGGAACCGCGGCCCCTGGCCCGCCGCCGCCTTCGGCGCCGCGCTGCTGGCGGCGACGGCGCTGGTCGCGCCGGCCGCCGCCGTGCTGCCGCTCGTCGTCGCCGCCTGGGTGACCGCCGGAGCGCTCGCAACCGGAGCGCTCGCAAACGAAGCAGTGGCTGACAAGGGCAATACTTAGACTTCGGCGACCGGGGGAAGACCCCCGTCTGCCCCATGTCCGTCCTCCGGAACATCGAATCCAAGCTCGAATCGCTCTTCGAGGGCGTCTTCGGCCGCGCGTTCCGAACGAACGTGCAGCCGGTCGAGCTGGCACGCAAGCTCGTGAAGGAGATGGACGACCACCGGAACGTGTCGGTGTCGCGCGTGTACGTGCCGAACGAGTACACGATCTACCTCTCGCCCGACGACCGTTCGCAGTTCGAGAGCTACGAGGAGCAGCTGAAAGGCGAGCTCTCCGACTACCTGGCCGAGCACGCGCGCCGCGAGAGCTACGTCCTGCTGTCGGCGCCGCGCGTGCAACTCGAGACCGACGAGGACCTCGACGTCGGCGTCTTCGGGATCGCGACGCGGATGGTGCAGCAACCCGCCGGCCCGAAGCTCGACGGGGCGCCGCAGGGCGACGCCGAGCCGAACGCGACGATGGTCTACAAGCCGGCCGCGGCGCCGCCGCAGGCGACCGAGGCGGCATCGCCGGTCGACCTCGGCGTCCAGCGCGAGATCGGCGTGCTCAGCTGGGCCGGCCAGCGCCACGAGGTCTCCAAGCGCCGGGTCGTGATCGGCCGCTCGAAGGACGCCGACGTCCAGGTCGCCGACCCGAACGTCTCGCGCCGCCATGCCGAGCTGCGCCAGGAGGGCGCCACCTACTGGCTGATCGACCTCGACTCGACGAACGGCGTCGAGGTGCGCGGCAAGCGCGTGAAGCGGCTGAAGCTGGAGGACGGCGCCCGTTTCACGGTCGGGTCGACGGAGATCGCGTTCTCCCGGGAGCTGCAGTAGTGGGAGCGATGATCGCCTCGGCTCAGGTCGAGACGACCCTGCTCGTCCTGAAGCTCGCGTTCCTGATCCTTCTCTACCTCTTCATCTGGCGCATCGTGCGCTCGGCGGCCCGCGACCTGCGGCTTCCGCAGGAGTCGATGATCCTCGGGCCGCAGCAGGCGGCATCCGCCGGGCTGATCCCACAGCCCCCCGCGCGCGAGCTCGGCCGGCTCGTCGTCGTGGCGAGCCCGGCGCTCGGCGACGGCGACGAGTTCTCGCTCGATTCGCACCCGCTCACGATCGGCCGCGCGCAGAACAACGACGTGCCACTCCCCGACGACGAGTACGCTTCCGGCCGCCATGCGCGCTTCGAGCCGCGCCGCGACGGCATCTGGGTCGAGGACATCGGCTCGACGAACGGGACGTTCGTCAACGGAATCCGTCTGACGCGCGAGCGCAAGCTGACGCCGGGCGACGTCGTTCGAATCGGAGAGACCGACCTGCGCTTCGAGTCATGAGAATCACCGCGTCACACGCCGGAACCGACCCGGGCCGCAAGCGGCGCCGCAACGAGGACTCGTACGTGATCGCGCCGCCGCTGTTCGCGGTCGCGGACGGCATGGGCGGCGCGCAGGCAGGCGAGGTCGCGTCGGGGCTCGCCGCGGGCGCCCTCGAGGAGAGCCGCGCGGAGAACGGCGGCGAGCGCCGCGTCGTCGAGCTGATCCAAGAAGCGAACCGCCGCGTCCACGAGCGCGCGACGACGGACGCGACGACCGCCGGCATGGGAACGACGATCACGGCAGCGCTCGTCGAGCCGGACGGCCGCGTGGTCTTCGGCCACGTCGGCGACTCGCGCGCCTACATGCTCCGCGACGACCGGCTCGAGCAGCTGACGGACGACCACACGCTCGTCGCCGAGCTCGTCCGCCGCGGCGAGCTCTCGCCCGGCGAGGCGGAAGTGCATCCGCAGCGCTCGGTGATCACCCGCGCGCTCGGAACCGACCCCGACGTCGACGTCGATACCTTCTCGGTCGACGCGCAGCCCGGCGACGTCTTCCTGATCTGCAGCGACGGCCTCTCGTCGATGGTCGAGTTCGGCGACATCGAGGAGATCCTGCGGCGGAACCGCGCCGACCTCGCGGTCGCGTCGAAGGCGCTGATCCACGCGGCGAACCGCGGCGGCGGCGACGACAACATCACCGCTGTCCTGTTCGCCGTGGACGAAGGCGACGGAGGCGACGGACGACGAGCCCGACGAGCGGACACGCGAGATCGTCATCTCGCCGGACGAGGAGGACACCCTGCATCCCGAGGACGGGGTGCGGCCGCCGCCCGAGATCCCGCAGGCGGTGGACACGATGGTCGTGCCGGCCGAGGAGATCGGCGCGGCGCTTGCGGCGCACGAGGCGGAGGAAGCCCACGAAGCCCAGGAGGACGTCCCCCAGGCCGGGCTCGGCAGGCGATTGCTGGCGCTGCTCGTCATCTTCGGGCTGATCGCGCTGATCGTCGTGCTCGTCTGGTGGGGGCTCGCGCGCTGAGACTCGGCTACCGCAACAGGGAGCTTCTCTACCTGGCGGTCGTCGGCATGCTGACCGGCCTCGGCTTCGCGTCTGTCTACATCGCACGTCAGTCCCAGGTGAACTGGGGCTCTCTCACATACGCGGTCTTCTTCCTCGCGCTCTATCTGGTCGCGCACCTCGTCACGCGCATCACCGTCCCGAACGCCGACCCCTACCTGCTGCCGATCGCGGCCCTCTTGACCGCGGTCGGGCTGACGGAGATCTACCGGCTCGGCAACGCGGACGCGTTCAAGCAGGGACTGTGGATCGTCGTCGGGGTGGCGCTGTACGCACTCGCGCTCTGGACGCTGCGGCGCGACTACCGGGTGCTCGAGCAGTACAAGTACCTCTTCGGCATCGGCGCGATCGCGCTGCTCTTCCTGCCGCGGGTTCCCGGCCTCGGCACGACGGTGAACGGCGCGCGCCTGTGGGTGCACGTCGGCTCGTTCCGGTTCCAGCCCGGCGAGTTCTCGAAGATCTTCCTGATCGTCTTCCTCGCGGCCTACCTGCGCGAAAAACGCGAGTCGCTCGCGCAAGCGCGGCTGAAGGACGTCGGCCCGCTGCTCGTGATCTGGGGCGCGTGCATGCTCGTGCTCGCCTCGTCGAACGATCTCGGCTCGGGCCTCCTCTACTTCGGGATCTTCCTCGCGATGCTGTACGTCGCGACCGCACGGCTCTCGTTCGTGCTCGTCGGGATCGGGCTCTTCCTCGCCGGCGGCTTCGTCGCGTACCAGAAGATCCCGCACGTCCACGAGCGCGTCGTGATCTGGCTGCACCCGTGGACGTCGACGAAGGTGTTCTGCCCGTCGACCGGCGGCCTCGCGCTGCGCCAGGACTGCGAGAGCTACCAGCTCGTCAAGTCGATCTACTCGATCGCGAGCGGCGGCTTCGGCGGCGCCGGGCTCGGCAAGGGGACGTTCACGACCACGGACGGACACCAGCTGATCCCGTTCGTGAACAGCGACTTCATCTACTCCGCGCTCGCGCAGGAGCTCGGCCTGGTCGGCGCCGCGGCGCTACTGCTCGTGTTCATGCTCTTCGTCGCGCGCGGCTTCAAGATCGCCCTGCAGGCTGACGACGGCTTCTCGAAGCTGCTGGCCGCCGGGCTGACGTTCGGCTTCGCGCTCCAGACGTTCATCATCGTCGGCGGCGTCCTGCGGCTGATCCCGCTGACGGGGATCACGCTCCCATTCGTGTCATACGGAGGATCGTCCGTGGTCGCTAACTTCCTGCTGCTCGCGGGCCTGTTGCTCGTGTCCAACCGCGCCAACACCGTATGACCGCACGACTGTGAACAAGCAGATCTCCCGCATCGCGCTCGTCGGCCTGCTGCTGCTGGCCGCGCTGATCGTGGCGACCACGTACTGGCAGACGTGGGCGCCGGCGAGCCTGCGGGCGAAGCAGGACAACGCGATCCAGCGCGTCGCCCAGTTCCGGATCGACCGCGGGAAGATCTACGCCTCCGACGGCAAGACCGTGCTCGCGTCGAACGTGCGCCGGCGCGCGGGCGGACAGACCCTCTACTTCCGCACCTATCCGACGCGCGGGCTCGCGTCGCAGGTGGTCGGCTACTCGACGCAGGGCCGCTCGCGCGCCGGCATCGAGCGGCAGGAGAACGCGTACTTGACGGCGGGCAACGCGAACGTCGGGACGATCATCCAGAAGCTGACGGACAACCTGAAGGGCGCGACGATCCGCGGCAACAACCTCGTGCTGAACATCCACGTTGGCGCGCAGAAGATCGCCGAGACCGCGCTGCGCGGGAAGTGCGGCGCTGCGGTCGTGCTCAACCCGAAGACCGGCGAGGTCTACGTGATGGCGTCGTCGCCCGGCTACAACCCGAACCGGATCGAGTCGCCGAACGGCTTCGCCGGGATCCTGCACTCGCCGAACGCGTGCCCCGGCTCGTCGTCCGCGCTGCTGAACCGCGCGACCCAGGGCCTCTATCCGCCGGGCTCGACGTTCAAGACGGTGACGGCGGCCGCCGCCCTCGACTCCGGCGTCTACACGCCGGACTCGAAGTTCTACGACCCCGGCTACTGCACGGAGTACGGCAAGCGCGTGTCGAACGCCGGCAATCCCGAGGCGCCCGAGACGTTCGGCCACGTTGACTTCCTGCAGGCCTACCAGCACTCGATCAACGCGGTCTTCTGCAACATCGGCATGAAGCTCGGCGCGCGGCGCGTGATCGACAAGGCGAAGGACTTCGGCTTCTACTCGAGACCGCCGATCGAGCTGCCCTCGAACGAGGTGGCCGCAAGCGGCGAGTACGACTTCCGCAAGCACGCCGTCTTCGACGACGCCGGCCTGGCCGACCCCGGCCGCCTCGCCTTCGGCCAGGACAAGCTGCTCGTGACCCCGTTGCAGATGGCGCTCGTCGCCGCAGGGGTCGCGAACGGCGGCAAGGTGATGGCCCCTCACCTCGTCAAGAAGGTGACCGGGCCAGGCGGCGGCACCGTCGTCAAGGTGAAGCCGCAGCTCTGGAAGCGCGCGATGAAGCCGGAGACCGCCGCGCAGCTGAACAAGATGATGGTCGCCGTCGTGCAGGGCGGGACCGGCACGCCGGCGGCGATCCCGGGGATCACGGTCGCGGGCAAGACGGGGACGGCCGAAACAGGCGAGAATCACGTCTACGACGCCTGGTTCATCTTCTTCGCGCCGGCCGAGAACCCCACGGTCGCGGGCGCAGTCGTTCTCGAGCACCAGCTGAACGGCTTCGGCGGCCCCGTCGCCGGCCCGATAGCCAAGCAGCTGATGCAGGCACTCTTGCCTCAGGCGTCGAAGCAGTAAGCCGGACCAGAATGACCATCACCGACACCCTGATCGACCGTACGTTCGACAAGCGCTACGTGATCAAGCGCAGACTCGGCTCGGGGGGAATGGCCGACGTCTACCTCGCCGAGGACCAGGAGCTCGGCCGGCGGGTGGCGCTGAAGCTGCTGAACGACCGCCACGCGGCCGACGACCAGTTCGTGGAGCGCTTCCGCCGCGAAGCACAGAGCGCCGCGGGTCTGAACCATCCGAACATCGTCTCGATCTTCGACCGCGGCCAGGCGGAGGGGACCTATTACATCGCGATGGAGTACCTGGACGGGCGCACGCTCAAGGAGCTGCTCGTCCGCAACGGGCCGACGCCGATCCCGATCGCGATCGACTACGCCCGCCAGATCATCGGAGCGCTCGCGTTCGCGCACCGGAACGGGATCATCCACCGGGACATCAAGCCGCACAACATCGTCGTCGGCTCCGACGGCCGCCTGAAGGTGACGGACTTCGGGATCGCGCGCTCCGGCGCTTCGCAGATGACGGAGGCGGGCTCGATCGTCGGCACCGCGCAGTACCTCTCGCCCGAGCAGGCGCGCGGCGCGCCCGTCGACCCGCGCTCGGATCTCTACTCGCTCGGGATCGTGATCTACGAGATGCTGACCGGCGAGGTCCCGTTCACGGGCGACACGCCGGTCGAGATCGCGATGAAGCACCTCTCGCAGATCCCGGAGCCACCGTCCAAGCTGCGGCCCGAGGTGCCGCACGACCTCGACGCGGTCGTGATGCGCGCGCTGGCGAAGGACCCGGCGCAGCGCTACGGCTCGGCAGAGGAGATGGACGCCGACCTCGCGCGCGTCGCGCGCGGCGTCGCGGTCTCGCGCGAGACCGAGGACGCGATGACGCAGGTGCTGAGCGGCGTCGGCGCCGCGACCACGGCGGCGACGATGGTCACGCGGCCGCGCGCGGTCGCGCCGCCGCCCGCGCCGCCGATCTACCGCGCGCCCGGCTCGTACTACGACTACGAGGAGCCGCCGCGCGGCCGCTCGATCTGGCCGTGGCTCCTCGCCCTGGGGCTGATCCTCGGCGGCGGCGTCGGCGGCTGGTTCCTCTACGAGCGGATCCAGGACCAGCTCGAGAGCAACCGTCCGGTGGCGGTGCCCGACGTGACGCTCGTGCAGAAGGACCTTGCGGTGCTGAAGATCGAGCAGGCCGGGCTGACGCCGAAGCTGGTGCCGTCGCCCGACGACACGGTTCCGTCCGGGCAGGTGATCGACGAGAACCCGGCCGGCGGCTCGAAGGTCGGCAAGGGCTCGACGGTGGTGCTGCGCGTGTCGACCGGCAAGCCGAAGGTGCAGGTGCCCGACGTGCGTGGGCGCAGCGTCACGGACGCGATCGCGGCGCTCGCCGGGATCGGGCTGAACCCGCGGATCGTCCACGTCTACTCGCCGGAGCCTGCCGACACCGTCACGGGTCAGTTCCCGTCCTCCGGCGACCGCGTGGTCAAGGGCTCGAACGTGCGCATCAACATCTCGCGCGGGGCGCGGCCGCTGCCGGTGCCCGACGTGACGCAGCAGCCGTACGCGAACGCGAAGTCGGCACTCGCGGGGCAGGGCTTCAAGGTGATCCGCGTCGACGTCGAGTCCGACAGCGCGAAGGGCGTCGTCGTCGGCGAGAACCCGCCGCCGGGCACCGACGTCTCGAAGGGCTCGACGATCACGCTGTCCGTGTCGAAGGGGCCGGCGACGACGCAGATCCCGGACGTGCGCCAGCAGAACCAGGCGACCGCCGAGTCGCTGCTCGCCGGCGCGGGCCTCACGCCCTCGGTCGTCTTCGAGCCGGTGACCGACCCGAGCCAGGACGGGATCGTGCTCGACCAGAACCCGGCGCCGGGCGCGGATGCACAGGCGGGCGAGGTCGTGATCATCACCGTCGGCCAGATCCAGAACGGATCTCCCGGCGGGGACGGCACGGCGACCACCGCGACGACCGACACGACGACCACCGCGACGACGACCCCGTGACGCGGCGCATCGCCGTGATCCTCGGCGGACGCTCGAGCGAGAACCCGATCTCGGTGGCGTCGGCCGCAAGCGTCGTGCGCGCGCTCGAGGCGAGCGGCAACGACGTCGTGCCGATCGAGATCGACAAGGGCGGCCGGTGGCAGCTCGGAATGCTGGAATCAGATTCGCTGCGCGAATCTGATTCCGGCTCTTCGGAGCTCGTCCCCCTCCCGACGAAGGAGGTCACGCGCACGCTCACCGACGTCGACGTCGTCTTCCCGGTCCTGCACGGGCCGTTCGGCGAGGACGGGACGGTGCAGGGGCTGCTCGAGCTCGCGAACGTGCCGTACGTCGGCGCGGGCGTGCTCGCCTCGGCGCTCTGCATGGACAAGGACGTCTTCAAGGCGGTGCTGCGCGACCACGACATCCCCGTGACGCCGAACATCACATTGCGGCTCGGCGACGCGCCGCGCACGCCGTTCGACTACCCGGTGTTCGTCAAGCCGGCGCGCCTCGGCTCGAGCGTCGGCATCACGAAGGCGCACGACGACGAGGAGCTGCAGCGCGCGGTCGCGCTCGCGTTCGAGCACGACGAGAAGGTGCTCGTCGAGCAGTTCGTGCCGGGCGTCGAGGTCGAGGTCGGCGTGCTCGGCAACCTGAAGCCGATCGCTTCGCTGCCGGGCGAGATCGTCGTGACGCACAACGAGTGGTACGACTACGAGGCGAAGTACGACGAGGGCGAGATGGAGCTCGTCGTGCCGGCGCGCATCAGCGACGCGCAGATCGAGCGCGCGCAGGAGCTCGCCGTGCGTGCATTCGTCGCCACGGACTGCGAGGGGATGGCGCGCGCGGATCTGTTCGTGCGAGCAGACGGCGAGGTGCTCGTGAACGAGCTGAACACGATTCCGGGCTTCACGTCGACGAGCGTGTACGCGCAGCTGTTCGAGGCGTCGGGGATCCCGTACTCCGAGTTGCTGCAGCGGCTCGCCGACCTCGCGGTCGAGCGGTTCGATCGACGGCGGCAGCTGCGGTTTTGAACCTCTGGCGTCTGCTCGTCATGCGCCACCCCGAGCTCGCGCCGTACGAGGCGTCGTTCGACGCGCTGCTCGCACGCACGCCGGAGGGCGGAGAGGTCGACTACGACGTGCCGCAGCCGAAGTGGTGGTTCCTGCACCACCTCGTCACCCACGGCCACGTGCTGCACGGGACGAACGAGCGTGCGATCGAGGAGTTCCGCACGCGCCGGAACTTCGACGCGCACAACGTGCGCGAGGTCGACGGCGTGTGGGCGACCGACGACGCGATCTGGCCGCTCTACTTCGCCGTCGTCAACCGGCCGGTCGCCCAGAGCTACATCAACTGGTGCGAGCACCCGGGCAACGGGACGTCGCGCTACCTGTTCTCGATCGGCTCCGATCCGCAGGCGACGGAATCGTGGACGACCGGCACGGTCTACGTCCTCCCGCGCGAGACCTTCGAGCCGACGCCGGAGAGCCGCGAGCTGACGAGCACGGTGCCGGTGCGCCCGCGGGCACGGCTGACCGTCGATCCGGAGGACTTCCCGTTCAAGTCGAAGACCCTCCACCACCACAAGGGCGCGACCCCGAACCGCGTCGCCCTCCGGCACGCGCTGCGCCTGAGCCGGTGAGCGCGGGCGGCTACGTCGTGTTGCAGCAGACCGAGGCGGGCGATTGGCGCGTGCTCGCCGAGGTCACCCGGAGGCCCGGGCTCCCCGCGCGCAAGTCGCGCGCGCAGGCGGTGCGGGACGCGCTCGGCCGCGAGCCGGAGAACGGCGAGGTCTTCGCGGTGCTCCCGCGCAGCGAGTGGCGCGTCGCGCTCGACCACTGACCTAGGATTGGGCCATGCGCGAGCTGCAGCCCGGGCTCTGGTGGTGGGAGTCCCGTCATCCCGACTGGACGGCGGAGGACGACGCGGCCGGTCACGAGTGGGGCCCGGAGGTCTCGGCGTACGCGGCCGACGACGGCGAGCGGCTGCTGCTGATCGACCCCACCATGCCGCCGGAGCCGGTCCTCGAGCTCGCCGGCGACCGCGAGACGATCATCCTGCTCACGAACGCGTGGCACGAGCGCGACGCTGCGAGCCTCGCAGAGCGTCTCGGCGCGACCGTGTTCGCACCGCCGCCCGACAAGCCGGGGCAGATGGACGCCCAGCGGTTCTCCGACGGCGACCGCCTCCCGTTCGGCGTCGAGGTCTTCCCCGGGCGCGAGCCGCCGCTCGACGTGCTGCTCTGGATCGAGCGCCACGGCGCCGTGGTGATCGGCGACACGCTGATCGACCGCGGGAACGGCGTCGAGATCGTGGACAGCTGGCTCGCGGACGGCGTGACGCGCGAGCAGGTGATCGAGGGCCTACGCCCGCTCCTCGACCGGGAGATCCGGCACGTGCTCCCGACGCACGGCAAGCCGGCCGATCGCGCCGCGCTCGAGCGCGCGCTCGCGAGCAAGTAAGCACGTGCGACGGGACGGCGCGCTCAGGAGCTAGGTCGCGCTGGCCTCGTTGATGCGCGCCGTGTTGTAGTTCGGGCCGAGACGCGTGATCCAGATCAGGTAGTAGCGGTAGTCGCGGGTGGCGGTGATCACGTATTGCGTCTGGCCGTTGACCGTCCGCTGCGGCGCGACGGTGGCGTCGAACGGGCCCGACTCCGAGTTCCCGGCCTTGATCGACGCGACGAAGCCGGGCGTCGACGTGGCGATCCCGAGGCGGTGGAGCTGGACCGGGCTGCCGGCGTCGAGCACCAGGCCGACGCCCGCCTTGCCCAGGCTCGGCGCGCTGCGGTAGTGCTCCGTCTCCCAGTACGTGTTGCCGTCGCGATCCGTCGCGAGCGCCGCCTTGTCGCCGTGCTCCTTCCCGTCTCCGAGCGGGTCGAACGCGTTCACGCCCTTCACGTGCACGGCGGCGGCACCCCCGCCACCACCGCCGCCGCCCGAGGTCGAAGACGTCGACGGGCTGTTGCTCGTCGACGTCGTGACGAGGTAGGCGATCACGCCGCCGATCGCGATCAGCACTGCGAGCGCGACGACGATCGGCCACGGGTTCGCGCCGCGGCGCCGCTGTCTGTGCGTGCGAGGCCCCTTCGGCGCCGGCGCGGAGACGAGCGTGCCCTGCGCCTCCTGCAGGTTCGCCTCCAGCTCGTGGCAGAAGTCGATCATCGAGTCGAAGCGGTCCTCCGGCCGCTTCGCCATCGCGCGCTGCACAGCGGCCTCGAGCCGCGGCGACACGTCCGGCCGCTTGTCGCGGATCGGCGGCGGGGGCTCGTTGATGTGCCGCATCGCGACAGCGACGAAGTTCTCGCCCGGGAACGGCACCTCGTTCGTCAGCAACTCGTAGAGGACGACCCCGAGCGAGTAGATGTCGGTGTGCTCGTCGACCCGCTGACCCTGCGCCTGCTCGGGCGCGATGTAGTCGGAGGTGCCGAGCACGGTGCCGGTCTGCGTCATCCCGTGCTGCACGTCCATCGAGCGAGCGATGCCGAAGTCCGTCACCTTGGCCTGACCGTCGCCGTTCAGCAGCACGTTCTGCGGCTTCACGTCGCGGTGCACGAGCCCCTGCTGATGCGCGAAGGAGAGCCCGCGTGCGATCTGCATGGCAAGCTCGAGCGCCGTCGTGACCGGAGCGGGACCGCGCCTCTCGATCAGCCGTTTCAGGTTCTCGCCGTCGACGTACTCGAAGACGATGAACTGACGGCCCTCGTGCTCGCCGCGGTCGATCACCGTGACGACGTTCGGATGCGAGAGCGCGGCGACGGAGCGCGCCTCGCGGCGGAAACGCTCCACGTACTCGTCGTCCGCCATGTACTGCTCGTGGAGAACTTTGAGCGCGACTTTGCGGTCGAGAAGACGGTCGTGCGCGCGGTAGACGCTCGACATGCCACCGGTCCCGACGAGCTCCTCGAGCTCGTACCGGTCAGAGAGGACTTCGCCGACCATGCAGGAGGAGCGTACCCCCCTCCGATATCGCTAGAACACGGCCTCCAGAGCCGATTCCCAGACGCGCATCGCTTCGTCCAGCTCGGCGTCGGAGATGACGAGAGGCACGAGCACCCGGATGCACTGGCCCTGGACGCCGGCCTTCAGGAGGAGCAGGCCGCGACCGAGCGCCTCCGCGACCACACGGGAGGCGAGCTCCGGGTCCGGCCCGCCGTCCTCACCGACCAGCTCGAGCGCGAGCATCGCGCCGAGCCCGCGAACGTCACCGATCCGCGGCCGGGCGGCGGCCCAGGACTCCATCCGCGCGCGCATCGTCTCGCCGATCGCGGCCGAGCGCTCGACGAGCCGCTCCTCCTCGATCACGTCGAGCACGGCGAGCGCAGCCGCCTGCGCGACCGGGTTGCCCACGTAGGTGCCGCCGACGCCGCCGTCGACAGGCGCATCCATGATCGGCGCCTTGCCGAGCACGCCCGAGAGGGGCAGCCCCATCGCGATCGACTTGGCGACCGTGATCAGGTCGGGCTCGACCTCGTAGTGCTCGATCGCGAAGAAGCGGCCGGTGCGCGCGAAGCCGGACTGCACCTCGTCGCAGACGAGGACGATGCCGTGCTCGTCGCAGATCTCCCGCAGCCCGCGGACGAACTCGGGCGTCGCCGGGATGAAGCCGCCCTCGCCCTGGACGGGCTCGAAGACGATCGCGGCGAGGTCCTCCGGCGCCACGAGCACGCGGAAGGCGCGCCGGATCGCGTCCAGGTCGTTGAAGGGGACCCGGTAGACCTCGGGCGCGAACGGACCGAGGCCGGCCTTGTACGGGCGCGTCTTCGAGGTGAGCGCGAGCGAGAGGTAGCGTCCGCCCGTGGAAGGCACCCTCGAACCCGAGCACGGCGTGGCGCCCGGTGTGGGCGCGCGCGAACTTGACCGCGTTCTCGACCGCCTCGGTGCCCGCGTTGAAGAAAGCCGCCTTCGCCGGGCCGCTGAAGGGCGTCAGCGCGAGCAGCCGCTCCGAAAGCGTGGCGTAGACCTCGTACGGGACGACCGTGTAGTCGGTGTGCGAGAAGCGCTCGAGCTGCTCCTGCGCGGCCTGGACGACGTGCGGATGCGAGTGCCCGACGTTCAGGCAGCCGACCCCGCCGGCGAAGTCGATGAACGTGTTGCCGTCGAGGTCGGTGATCGTGACGCCTCGTGCCTCCGCAGCCACGATCGGGAACGTCAGCGCGAGCGGCGACGCCACGCTCGCCGCGAGCCGGTCCAGGACCTCGCGGGAGCGGGGCCCCGGAATGGCCGTCCGGAGCTCGATCGTCTGGGTCGCCGCCATCTGATCGAGCGTAGCGGAGTGCCCGGCGGCTCGACCTGGCGATATTGACGGATTCGGACTAGAAATTCGCCGCGATTCTGATTTTTCCGGTCTACAATTCTCGGCTGGTGCCTGCCCCCAGCCGGCCCGTGTCGTGTGTTGTCCCCAAGCAATGGAAGGGCTTTGATGCAGAACTCGCTCAAGCGCACGTGGGCGGTGCTCGGCTTTGTCGCCGCGCTCGCCGCAGTGGTCGCTACGACGGCCACCGCCGCTCACAAGGCTGTCAACATCGTGATCTGGACCGATTCGGATCGCGCGGCAGCCGTCACCAAGGTCGCGAACGACTGGGCGGCCAAGAACGGTGCGACCGTCAAGGTCGTCACCAAGAACTTCGGTGACATCCGTGACAATCTCGGTACCGTCGCAGCCGCCGACGCTCCGGACGTCATCACCGCAGCTCATGACTGGACCGGCCAGCTGGCCGCGAACGGTCTCGTGCAGCCGCTCTTCCTGAGCGCCGCTGTCAAGAAGCAGTTCCCGTCCTACACGCTGAACGCGTTCTCGTACGGGACCGCGGTCAAGAAGCTCTACGGCGTTCCCGCCGCGGTCGAGAACATCGGCCTCGTCGTGAACACGAAGCTCGCCAAGGCCCCGAAGACCTTCGCGCAGCTCGAGTCCGAGGCGCTTGCCGTCAAGAAGAAGTCTCACCTCTCCTTCGGCATCGCCGTGCAGCAGGGCTCGGGTGGAGACGCGTACCACATGTACCCGTTCTTCTCCGGTCTCGGCGGCTATGTCTTCGGCACGAACAAGGCCGGCAACCTCGATCCGTCGGACATCGGCGTCGCCAGCCCGGCGCTGATCAAGAACTCGAAGCTGGTCGACAAGTGGAACAAGGAAGGCCTCCTCAGCTCGAAGGTCGACGCGTCGACGGCGCAGAACGCCTTCCTGAAGGGCCAGACCGCCTTCTGGATCACGGGCCCGTGGAACGCCGACACGCTCAAGAAGAGCGGTCTGAAGTTCCAGGTCATGCAGGTCCCGGCCATCGTCAAGCCGTCGGTGCCGTTCCTCGGCGTCCAGGGCTTCATGGTGACGAAGTTCGCGAGCGACCACGGTGTCGGCAGCGCAGCGACCGACCTGGTCACGAACTTCATGGCGACCCCGTCGGCGCAGACGCAGCTCGCTGCCGCCAACGGCCGCCCGCCGGCGAACAGCCTGGCGAAGTCGAACGACCCCGTCCTGCGGCAGTTCAGCGCCGCGAGCAAGGGCGGCGTCCCGATGCCGAACATCCCGCAGATGAACTCGGTGTGGGGCGACCTGGGCCAGGCCTGGGTCAAGTCGACGAAGGGCTCGGGCGCCACGCCCGCCGCGACGGCGTTCAAGACCGCCGCGCGCGCCATCGCCGACAAGATCGGCTAGTCCGCACGTGAACGGAGCGGGCGCCCCTTCGGGGGCGCCCGCTGTCTCTTTCACCCCCGAGGAGCCCGTTGAGCACCGCCACCGCCGCCGCGCAGCCAACGCAGCCGTTCCGCCCGGGTCTCATCTCCCGGGGCGTCGCCCTGTTCTCCGGCTACCCGGGCTACGTGATCAAGATGATCCTGCTCGGGCTGACGAACGCCGTCGCCGTCTGGGCCGCGTACGTGCTCATCGACCGCTCGCGCTGGGTCGCACTCGCGATCCTCGTGCTCGCGACACTCGGGATCGACTTCGTCTACCTCGCGCCGCGCAGGTGGACGCTGCCCCTGAAGTTCCTGATCCCCGGCACGGTCTTCCTGGTCGCCTTCCAGATCGTGCCGATCATCTACACGATCGAGATCGCCTTCTCGAACTACTCGACCGGGCACATCTCGACGAAGCCGGAGGCGATCAAGCAGATCAAGATCAACTCGCTCCAGCCGCCGCCGAACGGCAAGCAGTACGAGATGTCCCCGGCGCGCGACAAGGACGGCAACCTCGTGCTGATCCTCCACGAGGACACGAGCGGCGCGGTCTACGCCGGCACGAAGAAGGGCCTGACACCGCTCCAGAAGGGCGACGTCAAGATCGACGAAAGCGGCGTGCCGACCTCCGCGAAGGGCTACAAGCTGATCACCGGCGCGGAGCTCTTCACACTCGACACGCAGCTGCGCGACCTGAACATCCCGACCCAGGGCGACGCCGCGATCCAGCCGCAGGGCGTGCGCCAGGCGGTCGAGCTGCAGCCGACGCTGCGCTTCGACCCGCAGAAGAACCAGTTCGTGCGCATCACCGACGGCGTCGTGTTCAAGGACAACGGCAACGGCGCGTTCGCGTCGGTGCGGAACCCGAAGGACGAGCTCGAGCCGGGCTGGAAGGCGTTCGCCGGCCTCGGCAACTTCAGACGGCTCGCGACGAATCCGCTCTACCGCACGCCGTTCCTGCGCGTGTTCGTCTGGACGTTCGTCTACGCGACGCTGACGGTGTTCGTCTCCTTCGCCGCAGGGCTGTTCATCGCGATCGCGCTCGACAAGAAAGGGCTGCGCGGCCAGAAGCTCTACCGCTCGGTGATGGTGATCCCGTACGCGATCCCAGGCTTCCTGGCGCTGCTCGTCTGGGCCGGCCTGCTGAACGACGACTTCGGCGTCGTGAACCAGCTGCTCGGGCACGTCGGCATTCACGTCCCGTGGCTCTTCGACGCCGACGTGGGCACGCGTATCCGTGATCATGGTCAGCGTCTGGGCGACGACGCCGTACTTCTTCCTCGTCTCGATGGGCGCGCTGCAGTCGATCCCGAGCGAGCTGACCGAGGCCGCGCGCGTCGACGGCGGAGGCGGCTGGCAGATCTTCCGCCGCGTCACGCTGCCGCTGCTGATGGTCGCGGTCGCGCCGCTGATGATCGCGTCGTTCGCGTTCAACTTCAACAACTTCGGCGCCATCTACTTCCTCACCGGCGGTGGGCCGTACTCGGGGACGTCGTCGATCGCGGGCTCGACCGACATCCTGATCACCTACACGTACAAGCTGGCGATCGCGACCGGCAAGGGCAACGACTACGGCCTCGCGAGCACGGTCGGCATCGTCATCTTCTTCATCGTGGCGACCATCTCCGGCGTCGCCTTCTATCGCACCAAGTCACTGGAGACGCTCAGATGACAGCCGTAGGCTCGACGGAGGCGCAGAAATGACAGACGAAGCGATTCCGGACGTCGCAGTCCGCACCGTCCCGCTGACCGACACGCGCGTGCGCGGCCCGCGCCGCCGCAGATCGCTGCGCGACACGTGGTGGCGGCACGCTCGTCGGGATCATCGGGATCGTCGTCTCGCTCTTCCCCGTCGCCTACGTCATCTCGTCGGCGTTCAACCGCGACAACACGCTCTCGGGCGCGTCGCTGATCCCGCTGCACGTGACGACGGACAACTTCACGAACCTGCTCCGCAACCACGTCGCCGACACGAGCGGCGGCTTCTCCGACGCGCCGTACCTGCACTGGGTGCTGAACTCGATGATCGTCGCGGGCGCGACCGCGCTCTTCACGACGATGCTCGGCGCGCTCGCCGCGTACGCCTTCAGCCGCTTCCGCTTCAAGGGCCGGCGGATGGGGATGGTGGCGCTGCTGCTGATCCAGATGTTCCCGCAGACCGTCGCCGTGGCCGCGATCTACCTGCTGATCTACAACCTCGGGAACATCTACAGCGTGCTCGGGCTCAACTCGGTGATCGCCCTGATCGTCGTCTACCTCGGCGGCTCGATGGGCGTGCAGGCCTGGCTGATGAAGGGCTTCTTCGACACGATCCCGACCGAGCTCGACGAGTCGGCGCGCGTCGACGGCGCGACGCCCGCGCAGATCTTCTGGGGCGTGATCCTGCCGCTCGCCGCGCCCGTGCTCGCCGTCGTCGCGCTGATCTCGTTCGTCTTCACGCTCAACGAGTTCGTGCTCGCCTCGGCGCTGCTGCAGACGAACAAGCACTTCACGCTGCCGGTCGGGCTCTACGGGTTCATCAACCAGAACTACGGCCAGCACTGGGGGCCGTTCGCGGCCGGCTGCCTGATGGCGGCGATCCCGGTCACGGCGCTCTTCCTCTTCCTGCAGCGCTGGATCGTCAGCGGCCTGACCGCCGGGTCTGTCAAGGGATGAACAAACCGAATCCCGCGAGGCCCGGCGGCGTGGCTCGACGGAGCCGCTCAGAAAGCTGTCCGAGCCTCACCATGACGGCTCGGATCTGTACGTCCTCGAGCGGCCCGACGAGCTCGGCGGCGAGGCGGTCGTCCGCCTGCGGCTGCCGCGCGCGACGTCGGCGCAGCGCGTGCTCCTGCGCTACGAGCGCGACGGCGAGCCGCGCAGCGTCGAGGCGACGGTGGACGAGGAGACCGAGACCGACGTCTGGTGGCGCGCGGAGTTCCCGCTCGCGAACCCGGTCACGCGCTACCGCTGGCTGCTCTCGGGCGACACCGCCGGCTACGCATGGGTGAACGCGCTCGGCCGCACGACGCACGAGGTCGCCGACGCGGACGACTTCGTGATCACGGCCGGCACGTGGGGGCCCTGCCTGGCACCCGGAGTCGGTCGTCTACCAGATCTTCCCCGACCGCTTCGCGTCGTCGGATCTCGACGTCGCGACGCCCGAGTGGGCGATCAGGCGCGCATGGGGCGAGCTGCCGACCGGGCGCGGGCGGCCGACGCCGTACGAGCTGTACGGCGGCGACCTGCGGGGCGTCGAGCAGCATCTCGACCACATCGAGTCGCTGGGCGCGAACGTGATCTACCTGACGCCGTTCTTCCCGGCGACGTCGACGCACCGCTACGACGCGACCACCTTCGACCACGTCGACCCGCTGCTCGGCGGCGACGAGGCACTGCGCTCGCTCGCCTCCGCGTCGCACGCGCGCGGCATCCGGCTGCTCGGCGACATCACGCTCAACCACACCGGATACCGGCACGAGTGGTTCGAGCGCGCCCGCGCGGACGCGCACGCGCCGGAACGCGACTTCTACTACTTCGACGACTCGATCCCCGGCGGCTACGAGTCCTGGCTCGGACACAGGACGTTGCCGAAGCTCAATTGGCAGAGCGACGAGCTGCACGCCCGCTTCTCCCAGGTGCTCCGCCGCTATCTCGAGCTCGGCCTCGACGGCTGGCGGATCGACGTCGCGAACATGGTCGGCCGCTACCGCGACCTCGACCTGAACCGCGACGTCGCCAAGTGGACGCGCGAGCAGGTCGGCGACGCGCTGCTCGTCGCCGAGCACGGGCATGACTTCCGCCCCGACTTCGCTGTCCGCGGGTGGCACGGAGTCATGAACTACTCCGGCTTCATGCGCCCGCTCTGGACATGGCTCCTGCGCGACGACCCCGAGCCCGAGCAGGAGCGCCACTTCTGGGGCATCCCGGTCGGCGTCCCGCAGCTCGACGGCGGGGCCGCAGTCGCGGCGATGCGCCGCTTCCGCGCCGGCGTGCCGTGGGAGTCGGTTCTGCACTCGTGGAACCTGCTCGACAGCCACGACGTCGCGCGCTTCCGCACGATCGCCGGCACCGCCGAGCGCCACCTCGTCGGGATCGGGCTGCAGATGACGCTGCCCGGCGTGCCGATGCTGTTCGCGGGCGACGAGCTCGGGCTCGAGGGCGCGTGGGGCGAGGACGCGCGCCGCACGATGCCGTGGGGCGGCGACTGGGACGAGGCCTTCCTCGGCGAGGTGCGCGCGCTCGCGCGGCTGCGCCGCTCGCTGCCGGCACTCGCGCGCGGCGGCCTGCGCTTCGTGCACGTCGCGCCCGACGCGATCGCCTTCCTGCGCGAGACGAAAGACGAGCGGCTGCTCGTGCTCGCCATGCGCAACCCGCAGGAGGTACCGCTTCCGTTCGACCGGCTCGAAACGCTCTACGACCACGACCTGTTCCACATCTGGAGGGTATCCATGGCTGACGTCGCCTTCAACGAGGTCGACAAGATCTACGACAACGGCGTCCAGGCCGTCTTCGACCTGACGCTCGACATCCACGACGGCGAGTTCCTCGTGCTCGTCGGCCCGTCCGGCTGCGGCAAGACGACCGCGCTGCGCATGATCGCCGGGCTCGAGGACATCTCCGACGGCACGGTCTCGATCGGCGGGCGCGTCGTCAACGACCTCTCTCCGAAAGAGCGCGACATCGCGATGGTCTTCCAGAACTACGCGCTCTACCCGCACCTGAGCGTCGCCGAGAACATCGCCTTCGGCCTGCGCCTGCGCAAGGCGCCGAAGGAGACGATCAACGAGCGCGTCGCGTGGGCAGCGAAGCTGCTCGACCTGACCCCGTACCTCGACCGCAAGCCGAAGGAGCTCTCCGGCGGGCAGCGCCAGCGCGTCGCGATGGGCCGCGCGATCGTGCGCCACCCGCAGGTCTTCCTGATGGACGAGCCGCTGTCGAACCTCGACGCGAAGCTGCGCGTGCAGATGCGCGCCGACATCGCGAAGCTGCAGCGCGAGCTGCAGACGACGACGGTCTACGTCACGCACGACCAGGTCGAGGCGATGACGATGGGCGACCGCGTCGCCGTGATGAGCCAGGGCCGCCTGCAGCAGGTCGACGCGCCGCAGCGTCTGTACGACCGCCCGGAGAACCTGTTCGTGGCCGGCTTCATCGGCACGCCGCCGATGAACCTGCTCGAGGGCCGCGTGAGCGTGAACGGCGGCGTCAGCGTCGACCTCGGCGGCAACGAGCTGCCGATCCCCGAGCAGGCGCTCGCCAACTACCCGCGGCTCCCCGAGTGGAACGGCCGCGACGTGATCGTCGGCCTGCGCGCCGGCGACCTGCATCCCGCGCAGGGCTTCGAAGGCATGCCGCACATCAATGCCGACGTCGAGATCGTCGAGGCACTAGGCGGCGAGTCGATGGCGTACTTCAAGATCGCCGCCCGCCAGATCGAAGCCGAGTCGATCGCCGACCAGGACGAGCTCGCGAGCGAGGACGAGTCGAGCGTCGTCGGCTCGCGCCCGAACCTCGTCGCATCGTTCCCGCCGCACGTGCAGCTGCGCATCGGCGACAGCGTGCCGATCGCGGTCGACGCGAAGAACCTGTACTTCTTCGACGAGGCGAGTGGGGATCCGCTCCGCTAGTTGCGCAATTGCCGCTTTCGCGGCAATTGCGCTAGCGAGTGTCGCCGGTGCGCAGACGGATGCGGGTCCCCCGTCGGGGCCGGCACTCGCGGCGCTCTCGAGCTGCCGGCGCAGTCGTCGCTCGCGTCGCAGCGGATCTATTTCGTGATGCCGGACCGCTACGCGAACGACGTCGGCGCGAACGACACCGGCGGGCTCGGCGGCGGCCGCGCGCGGACCGGCTTCGACCCGACCGACAGCGGCTACTACCACGGCGGCGACCTGAAGGGCCTTGCCGACCGCATGCAGCGCATCAAGGACCTCGGCTTCACCGCGCTCTGGATCACGCCGGTGCTGAAGCAGCAGACGGTCTCGCAGGGAAGCGCCGCCTACCACGGCTACTGGGGCCTCGACTTCACGACGGTCGACCCGCACCTCGGCACGGACAAGGACTTCGCCGACGTCGTCACCGCGGCGCACGGCCTCGGGATGAAGGTGTACCTCGACGTGGTCGTCAACCACACCGCCGACGTCGTCCAGCTGACGGGGACGTCGTACACGGACGTCCCGTACCGCGACTGCCACGGGCGGAGGTTCAACCCGGCGCGCTACGTGACCGCGAAGTCGTTCCCGTGCCTGAAGGCGTCCACCATGCCGCGCGTGCCGTTCGTGCTCCCCGGCGACCGCAAGGCGAAGTCGCCGGCGTGGCTGAACGACCCGCTGAACTACCACGACCGCGGCAACATCGACTTCGGCTCGTGCAGCCAGGCGTGCTTCGAGCAGGGCGACTTCTTCGGGCTCGACGACCTCTTCACCGAGAAGCCCGCGGTGATGAAGGGGCTCGCGCAGATCTACTCGTCGTGGATCACGCGCTTCAAGGTCGACGGCTTCCGCGTCGACACGGCGAAGCACGTGAACGCGGCCTTCTTCAAGCTCTGGGTGCCGAGAGTCCGGGCGGCCGCCAGGTCGGTCGGCGTCAAGGACTTCCCGGTCTTCGGCGAGGTCACCTTGAACGACGCCGTCGACCTGTCGGAGTTCGTGCGCGACCGCGGGCTGCCGCAGGTGCTCGACTTCCCGTTCCAGCAGGTCGCCGTCGCCTACGCGTCCGGCGCGTCCGGCGCGCGCGGGCTGGGCCACCGGCTCGACGACGACGACTACTTCCGGACGGCGAACGGCGTCGACCCGGCCTTCACGACCTTCCTCGGGAACCACGACATGGGCCGCGGAGCGCAGCAGGTGCTGCAGCAGGCGCCGGGACTGTCGGGGGACGCGCTCGTGCAGCGGATGCGGCTCGCCTACGACGTGCTCTACCTGCTGCGCGGCGCACCGACGATCCTCTACGGCGACGAGGTCGGCATGATCGGCTCCGGCGGCGACAAGGCCGCGCGCCAGGACATGTTCCCGACACAGGTGAGCGACTGGCAGACCGAGAAGCGCGTCGGCTCCCCGCCGATCGGCAAGGGCTCGTCGTTCGACGTCGCGACGAGCCCGATGGGGCAGCAGATGAAAGCGCTCGCCACCCTGCGCGACGCGCACCCGGAGCTCGCGACGGGCGCGTCGATCGTGCGCACCGCGACGAACGCCGTGCTCGTCGTCTCACGCATCGACCTCGCGAATCGCCGCGAGGCGGTCGTCGCGTTCAACAACGGCGCAACGCCCGCGACCGTCACGGTGCCGACGGGCACGACGAACACGTCGTGGACGGTCGCGTTCGGCTCCGGCAGCGTGCGCGGCAACCTGACCCTCACCATCCCGCCCGTGTCGGCGCTCGTCGCCGTGCCGGGCGCGGCGCTCCCGCGGACCGCCGCCGTCGAAGCCGGTGCTGACAGGCGGCGCAGACAGCCTCACCTCGTACTTCCGCCTGAGCGCGGCCCGCACGGGTGCCGCGCCTGCGAGCGTCGCGTTCGCGATCCGCCGGCGCGGCGGGGCCTGGCAGCGCGTCGCGATCGACGACTCGGCGCCCTATCGCGCGTTCCTCTCGCCGGGCCGCTTCAAGAAGAAGGAACGGGTGGACGCCGTCGCGGTCGCCAGGGGGCTCGACGGCTCGGTGGCCGTCTCGCCGGTCGGGACGTTCACGCCGAACCCCTGAGCGGTTTCGCTAGCGTTCCCGCGTTCGAGAGGGAGCCCAGCCCGTGCCCGACGCGACGACCGACATCTCCAGCTGGTGGAACCGCGCCCATGCGGGCGACGACGGCGACCCCCTGGTCGCCTACTTCAGCATGGAGTTCGCCGTCGACGCGGACCTGCCGATCTACTCCGGCGGTCTCGGCGTTCTCGCCGGCGATCACCTGAAGGCGGCGGCCGATCTCGGCCTTCCGCTCGTCGGCGTCGGGCTCTTCTACCGCGGCGGCTACTTCACGCAGAGCGTCAGCGCCGAGGGAAGACAGACCGAGGTCTACCACGCGGTCGACCCGGAGGCCGCGGGGCTCGTGCGCGAGCCGGTGGAGGTGCAGGTCGATCTCGCCGGCCAGGAGCTGTCGGCCGCCGTTTGGCGCTATGACGTGCGTGGAGCCTCGGGCCACGTCGTTCCGCTCTATCTCCTCGACGTCGACATGCTGACGGACGCGCTCTACGGCGGCGACCGCGAGCACCGCATCCGCCAGGAGCTGCTCCTCGGCGTGGGCGGCATCCGCGCGCTGACCGCGCTCGGCATCGTGCCGACCGTCTTCCACGTCAACGAAGGGCACTCCGCGTTCCTGACGATCGAGCGCGCGCGCGAGCTGGTCGAGCAGGGGAGCGACCCGCAGCAGGCCCTCGACCGCGTGCGCCGCTCGACGATCTTCACGACGCACACGCCGGTGCCCGCGGGCAACGAGATCTTCGGCGACGAGCTCGTGCTCCGCTACGTCGGCGACCTCGCGCAGCGTGCCGGGTTGTCGACGCACGAGCTGCTCGAGCTGGGGCGCGCGAACGGGAGCGACGGGTTCGGGTTGACGCCGCTCGCACTCCGCCTGTCCGCCGCCGCGAACGCCGTCTCCGAGCTGCACGGCGAGGTCGCGCGGGAGATGTGGGCGCCGCTCTGGCCCGGCGCCGAGGCGCGGATCGGGCATGTGACGAACGGCGTCCACCTCGGCACGTGGCTCGCGCCCGAGCTCGACCAGCTGCTGCGCAGCGTCGGCGTGCGGCCGGACGCGCCGCCCGACGAAGGCAACTGGGAGGCGGTGCACGACCTCGATCCGAAGGAGCTGTGGCGCGTGCACGCGGTTCTGCGCGCGCGCCTGGCACGCCGCGCGGGCTTCGACCCCGGGCGACTGACGATCGGCTTCGCGCGACGGTTCGCCACGTACAAGCGCGCGGGGCTCGTGTTCAGCGACGTCGAACGGCTGTTGAGCCTGCCGGTGCAGATCGTCGTCGCCGGGAAAGCACACCCGCAGGACACCGCCGGCAAGGACGTGATGCAGCGTGTCGTGGAGCTCTCGCGGCAGTCGGACGCGCAAGGCCGCGTCGTCTTCCTCTCGAACTACGACCTCGACCTCGCGCGCATGATCATCCCCGGCTGCGACATCTGGCTGAACACGCCGCGCCGCCCGCACGAGGCGTCCGGCACGAGCGGCATGAAGGCCGCGGTCAACGGCGTGCCGAACCTGTCGGTGCTCGACGGCTGGTGGGCGGAGGCCTACAACCCGGAGGTCGGCTGGGCGCTCGACGGCACGCACCGACGAGGCCGACGCCGAGCAGCTCTACCGCCTGCTCGAGGAGCAGGTCGTCCCGCGCTTCCACGACCGCGGCGCCTGGGTGACGATGATGAAGAACGCGATCGCGCAGCTCGCACCGCGCTTCTCGATGCAGCGCGCCGTGATCGAGTACGCCGAGCGCTATTACCTGCCGGCGACGGCAGACGTCGGCAGACCTGCAATCTGATTCGGCAGAGCCGAATCAGATTGCAGCCTTTCCGAGCTTCCTACGAGCCTAGACCTGTTGCGGCTGCTCCTGGGGGTCGGCGAGGCGCTCGAGCAGCTCCTTGACCTTCTGCTGCTCGCGGTCGAGATGCTGCTGGTAGCGCTGCAGGCGGTCGACGAGCTGCTCGCGGTCCGGGAAGCCCCGGTGGCGACGGCGGTGGCCGTGTTCTCCACACATCGGTAGATTCACCTCCTTCCGGTTTGCTTCACCTTCGATAATAGTTATCCGATGGTAACCAATTCCGACGACCTCGGGGAGCTGCGGGCACAGCTGCGCCGCGTGATGCGCGGGCTCTGGGCCCGGCGCCGCCCGACACCCGAGCTGCTCGAGCTCGTGAGCGGCGACCCGCCGCTCGGCCGCCGGCACGTCGGCGTGCTCGCGCAGATCGGCGCCGAGGGCGAGCGGACGGTCGGCGAGCTCGCGCGCGAGCTCGGGCTCTCGCTCCCGGCCGACGAGCAAGCTGACCCGCGATCTCGAGGAGCACGGGCTCGTCGAGCGGCGCGAGGATCCCGAGGACCGGCGCCGCACCGTCGTCTCGCTCGGCGACGACACCGCGCGCCGCGTACGCGCGTGGCTCGGCCGCCGCAACGAGCCGCTCGAGCAGGCGCTCGAGTCGCTCGACCCGGACGAGCGCGCCGCGTTCCTGAAGGGCCTCCGCATCCTCGCGGACGCGCTGATGGAAGAATCAGCGTGTGGTCCTCAGCGATCGCACCATCGCAAGGCTCATCGGCGAGGGCCGCATCGCCATCGACCCGTATGACGAGTCGCTGCTGCAGCCGTCGAGCGTCGACGTGCGCGTCGACCGCTACTTCCGCGTCTTCCACAACGCGCGCTACCCGTACATCGACGTCAAGCTGCCGCAGGAGGAGCTGACCGAGCAGGTCGAGGTGCACGGGCGACCAGCCGTTCATCCTCCACCCCGGCGAGTTCGTGCTCGGCTCGACGCTGGAGCGCGTCGCGCTGCCGGACGACCTCGTTGCAAGGCTCGAGGGAAAAAGCTCGTTCGGGAGGCTCGGGTTGCTGATCCACTCGACCGCCGGCTTCATCGACCCCGGCTTCGACGGGCACGTGACGCTCGAGTTGTCGAACGTGGCGAACCTCCCGATCACGATCTACCACGGGATGAAGATCGGGCAGATCTCGTTCATGCAGCTGAGCGAGCGCGACGTCGACGCCGTACGGCGCGTCGTCGCTCGGGTCGAAGTACCAGGGACAGCGCGGCCCGACACCGTCGCGCTACTGGCAGAACTTCGCGGAGAGCACGGACGGCGGATGAAGGTCCTCGTGACAGGCGGCACCGGGTTCGTCGGGCCGAAGGTCGTGCGCGCGCTGCGCGAGCAGGGGCACGAGGTCCGCGCGCTCGTGCGGCAGCCGGATCGCGCAGCGCAGCTCGCGGGCTGGGGAGCGGAGCTCGTCACCGGCGACGTCACCGATCCGGCAAGCCTGCGCGCCGCGGCCGTCGGCTGCACGCACGTCGTGCACCTCGTCGCGATCCTCAAGGGCAGCGAGAGCGACTTCCACCGCGTGATGACGCAGGGCACGGCGGACCTGCTGGCCGCAGCGAAGGACGCAGGCGTGCAGCGGTTCGTGCTGATGAGCGCGCTCGGGACGAGCGAGGAGACGAAGGACACCGTCCCGTACTTCGCGTCGAAGTGGGCGATGGAGCAGGCGACGATCGGCTCCGGCCTCGAGTACACGATCTTCCGGCCGAGCTTCGTCTTCGGCCCCGGCGGCGGCGCGCTGCCGACGTTCGTCAAGCAGGTGCGCTACTCGCCGCTCGTGACGGTGATCGGCAGCGGGCTGCAGCGCATCCAGCCGATCTACGTCGAGGACGTGGCGCAGTACTTCGCTGCGGGCCTCGACGATCCGCGGGCCGTCGAGCCGGACGTTCGAGATCGGCGGCCCGGACGTCGTGACGTGGAACGAGCTGTACCTCGAGATCGCAAAGGTGCTGGGAAAGCGCCGCCGGCTCGTGCACATCCCGTCGAGCGCCGCCCGCGTCGGCGCGCAGCTCACTCAGTGGGCACCCGGCGCGCCGCTGACCACCGACCAGATCGCGATGATCGAAGCCGGCGACAACGTCGCCACGAACACCGATGCCGTCGACACCTTCCAGCTCCCGCTCGTCCCGCTCGAAGAGCAGATCCGGCGCTCCGCCTGAGCGGCGGCTCTCGCTGCTCCTGCTGCTCCTCGCCGCGCACCAGCGCATGACGCAGCTCGTCGAGCTGGAGCTTGCGGCCGACGGCGTCGAGCCGAACGGCTACGGGATGCTCAGCCTGGTCGGCGCGCGTGGCCCGGTGCGGCTGACCGAGATGGCCGCCGAGCTCGGCCTCCCGCTGACGACGGCGTCCGACGTGATGCGGCGCCTCGAGTCGCGTGGCCACGTGCGCCGCAGGCCCAACCCCGAGGACGGGCGGTCGTTCCTCTTCGAGCTGAGCGCGAAGGGTGACCGCGAGTGGCGCCGCGGCTGGGGGGCGCTGCAGCGCATCAACGAGGGGCTGGCCACGCGCATCGACCAGGACCGCGCCCGCGCCGCGCTCGGCGAGCTGAACAGCGCCTTCGCCGCGGCGTTAACCGACGATTAATACGAGTTCGGAGCATTTGCTCCGACTCCGGATTATCGTCCTGAAGCATGAAGCTCCTGACGATCGTTCTCGCGCTCGGCGTGGCGGCAGCGGCGCCCCAGGTCACCGCCAAGATCAAGGTCGCCGCGAACACGCAGCCGTGCGCCGCCGCCGCGGGCGGCAGGTACGTGTGGGTCAGCGAGTACGCCTCGCCGTGGCTCGTGAAGATCGACCCCGCGACGAACAAGGTGCTCGGGCGGACGCAGATCGGCTTCGGCTCCTGCGGGCTCGGCTTCGGCGCCGGCTCGCTCTGGATCGAGGACACGAGCTCCAACACCGTCAGCCGCGTGTCGGTGAAGACCGGCAAGCGCACGAAGGCGATCCCGGTCGGGACGCAGCCCTACGACGCGACGTTCGCGTACGGCTCGGCGTGGGCGACGTCGCACGGCAACGGCGAGGTCGACCGCATCGACCCCGCACGCAACAAGGTCGTCAAGCGCTGGAAGCTCGGCGGCGCGATCGGCGCGGTCGGTGCGTTCGGCTCGATCTGGGCGACGGGCACGCCCGGCGTCGTGCGCATCGACCCGGCGACGAACAGGGTCGTTGCGACGATCCCGCTGCAGAGCGCCGGCTGGACCGCCGCATCGAGCGATGCCGTCTGGGTGACGAACGGGAACGGCGTGACACGCATCGACCCGGCGACGAACACCGCCGGCGCAACCGTCGATCTCGGCACGAGCGCGCTCGGCGACCCCGCCGTCGTCGGCGGGCTGCTCTGGGTGCCGAAGATCCGGGAGAACGCCGTCGCCCTCGTCGACCCGGCCACGAACACCGTCACGCAGACCGTCAAGGTCGGCGTCGGGCCGTTCGTCGTCACCGAAGTGAGGGGCGAGGCGTGGATCCCGAGCTGGAACGGCCGCGACGTGTGGCGGGTCAAGCCATAGCGAACGCGCTCAGGACATAGCGAACGCGCTCAGGCAACTGCGACGAACGCCGAGGCCACCTCCTCGTCGATCGCGCGCGGCACCGGGACGACGCACGACTCGGCTCCCACCTCCCCGCGCGCGACCGCCTCGAGGCAGCGCGTCTGGAGCGCGAAGCCGAGGTCCATCGACTCGATCGAGTTCCCGAGCGGCCGGGGGCCGGCGAGGTTGACCATGTGCCCGCCCGTCAGCACGTCGATCCGGCGGCCCTGCTCGCGGGACGCGCGCTCGATCCCCTCGGCGTCGATCTCCCAGGGGAAGTGGCCCGCGTTGGCGAGGATGGCGCCGTCGCGGAGCAGCGGTACGTCGGCGGCTGTGACGACGCCTTCCGCGCCGGTGACGGTGATCACGACGTCGGCCGAGCGCAGCGCCTCGTCGCGCTCGGGCACGAGGAACCCGTCGAGCATCGCCTCCAGCCGTGCGACCGGGTCGCGCTCGACGACCGAGACGACGGCATAGGCGTTGCGGAAGTTCGCGGCGACGCCCTTGCCGCAGGCGCCGTAGCCGAAGACGGTGACGCGGCGTCCGTTGGTCGACTTGTTCGTGATCCGGAGGAAGGACTCGAGCACGCTCTGCCCGACGGCGTGCCGGTTCTCGGCGAACTGCTTGATCGGGCTGTCGTTGATCACCAGGACCGGCAGGCCCAGCAGCTCCCGGAGCGGCTCGAGGCGCATCCGGCCCGACGTCGTCTCCTCCGTCCCGCCGCGCAGGCCGTCGTAGGGCGCCTCGAGGAAGCGGACGAAGAGGTCGCCGCCGTTGTCGAGCAGGAGCTGCGGGCGCGCGGCCAGAACCTCGCGCAGGAAGCCGTCGTGCTCGACGGGGTCGCTCGTCGGGCCACCGACCACGTGGACGCCGTGGGCCGACAGGTAGTCGACCGCCGCCTGCTGCGTCGTGTTGAGGTTCCCGGTCGCGACCACGTCCGCTCCGCCGCGCCGCAGCGTCAGGAGCAGCGCCACCGTCTTCGGCTCGAGATGGATCCCGGTGCCGACCCGGAGGCCGGCGAACGGCCGCGTCCGCTCGAGCTCGTCGCCGATTGCGGCCAGGAGCCGGCAGTTCGCGAGCACCCATTCGATCCGCTCCACGGTGTTGATTAAAGACCGTGTCATTGAAAACGGTGTCGATTGAAGCGTGCGTGAACGACGAGAGGCCCCCGTCAGGGGGCCTCTCGGTCCGGTTACCAGCTGGGATTTCGTAGAGGCGCTTCCGGCCGATAAAGGCGGCGCGTAATGCGAGTCCCCCACGCTGGCTAGGCGATTCCCCGTCAGGTCACGGGGACACGCCTCTACGAGCTGGTACCTCCACTGCCCGTACTTGAAGTCTCCAACGCCGGACCACCTCCTTTCCGCGGATGCTCTCAATCTAGCGCATGGGTCAGGACGGATGACGGACTTTCGGCCCGAGCGGATCGTGGTTACCATGCCGACCCTCGTCAGGGTCGGGATTTCCAGGGGGTTCGTCTCTTGAAGCAGGTACTCGTCGTCCTCGCGGCCGCGCTCGCCGCCGCTCCGCTCGCCGCTCCTGTGGCCCACGCCGCGCGCCCGAAGCCGGTGCCGTCGCTCACGCCCGCGGCCACGCACGCGCTCTGGCGCGCCGAGGTGGCGCGCGCCAAGGCGCACCCGCGGACAGCGTCCGACGCCGCGTGCCGCCCGAGCCGGGCGATCTTCTACGCGCAGACGGACTGGCTGCGGCTCGCGACGAAGCTCGCCCAGAGCCCGTCGCCCTGCGCGCAGTACTACGTCTCGGTGCCGCCGCTCGCCGCCGACAAGTCGCAGGCGCGGGCGAACCAGGCGGCCCAGATCCGCGCGCTCGGGCCGCAGTTCCACGCGGTCGACGAGATCAGCTGGAACGGCTGGAACGCCTGGGTGACCGCAAACGCGTCGACGTGGTTCCAGGCCGGCGTGACCGCGCGCCAGCGCCTGGCCGCCGCCGGGTTCGACGTCGGCGCCGGCGACACCTGGGCCCTCAACGAGCTCTCTTCGGCGGTCCGGAAGGGCACGGGCTCGGCCCGCCGCAACGCACTCGACTTCCTGCACGGCCTGTCGAGCGACGGCGCCAAGGGCATCGTCTTCACGGCCGGCGTCGGCCAGACGACGACCGACCTCGGCCCCTACAAGGTCAACCTCCAGAACTGGCTGCAGGACGCGGCGTTCTGGACGGAGGCGGCGGGCTACGTCTCCGACTGGGCGCAGGAGAACTACGGCGACATCCGCAGCTACGCGGTCGCCGGCTCGACGCCGCAGCAGCGCCGCGACGAGCTCGTCCAGTACCTCGGCCACGAGCCCGCCCTCGCCGCGGCCGGCCCCGACGCAGTCGGCCCGGCGCGCGACCTCCTGCGCCAGACCTACGTCACCTTCGGGAACGCGGCCTGGGCCTGGGGGTCGTCGTACGGCTGGACGGCGGCACCGCTCGCGACGATGCAGGACTTCGTCTCCGGGCAGGTGTACGCCTCGCGTGCGTTCGCGGCCGCCTCCGGGGCGACGGTCGACCGCTTCGGCTTCGCCTGGGCGCCGAACAACACGCAGGGACTGACGACCGCGGACTTCAACGCGCAGAGCGGCTCCGTGCTCGACCGCCTCGCGAGCGCGATCCGCGACTCGGGCGTGCCCGCAGACGACACCGGCCTCGCGGCCTGCCTGCCTTCCTGGTGCGCGACCGCGGTCGACGGCGCTGCGTTCACGACCGGCTGGCAGTCCTTCTCGACGTGGTCGACCTCGGCGGTCGCGTTCGCGACGCCGGCCTTCCAGCTCACGGCCGGCACCGTCTCCGCGCCGGTGACGCTGCAGATGCAGACGGCCGGCGCGCCCGACATCGCCACCTCCGACCAGGTGCTGACGCTCGCGAGCACCTCGCCGAACGGCGGCTTCTCGACGGTGCCGACCGGGCCGTTCACGCCTACGCTCACCGTCACGATCCCGACCGGCGCGTCGAGCGCGACCGTCTACTACACCGACACGCTCGCGGGGACGCCGACCCTCACCGCGGGCACGGTCGCGCAGATCGAGACGGTCGTGGCCGCCCCGGTCGCGCGGCTCGCGCTCGCGCCCGTCACCGCGAGCGTGCGCGCTAGGGCGTCGCAGACGTTCACGGCGACAGGCTTCGACGCGTACGGCAACGCGGTCTTGCCCGCAGCGACGTGGACGCTCTCGTCGAGCCTGCTCGGCGGCCTGTCGCACACGACGCCGGCGTCGACGCTGTTCACTGCGGGAACGCGCACGGGCTCCGTGAAGCTGACGGCGACCTCCGGCGGCGTCTCCGCGTCGGCGTCGATCACCGTCACGAAACCGCCGCTACGGCTCGCCGGCGTCGGCACGAAGATGGTCGGCGGCCACGTTGTCGCGACCGCGAGGGTGCTCCTCGGCTCGCAGCCCGCGCAGGGCGTGCCGCTGACGTTGCGCGTCCGCCGCGGATCGAGCGTCCTCGCCGTCGTGCACGGGCGCACGGCCGCGAACGGCAAGCTGCTCTGGCGCAGCAAGCGGAAGCTGCCGCGCGGCCGCTACGTCGCGAAGGCGGACCTGCGCTCCGCCTCGACGGCCTCGCGCACCCAGCAGCCCCCGAGATGATCGTTGACGACGCCGCACGCCTGCATCGCGGCGTAGACGGTCGTCGGCCCCACGAACCGGAAGCCCGCGCGGCGTAGCTCCTTTGCGAGCGCGGTCGATTCCGGAGTCGTCGCCTGCCAGTGCGCGGTCGAGCGGGGGATCTTGTGCTTCGCAGGCGCGTACGACCAGAAGAGCTCGTGCAGCGGCTTCGCGTCGCGCAGGGTGACGGTCGCGCGCGCGTTCGCGATCGCAGCCTCGATCTTGCCTCTGTGCCGCACGATCGACGCGTCGGAGAGCAGGCGCTCCACGTCGCGCTCGCCGAACGCGGCGACGACGTCGGGATCGAAGCCGGCGAACGCGCTGCGGAAGCCCTCGCGCTTGCGCAGGATCGTGAGCCAGCTGAGCCCGGACTGAAAGCCTTCGAGACAGAGGCGCTCGTAGAGACCGCGCTCGTCGAGGACCGGACGGCCCCACTCCTCGTCGTGGTAGGCGTCGTAGAGCGGATCGCTCGTCTGCCAGCAGCGCTTGACGTCTATGACTCGACGACCTCGACCTGGACGATGCCGTCCTCGACCGTCACCGGGTACGTCGCGACGGGCTCGTATGCGGGCAGCGACAGCGGCCGGCCGGTCTCGAGGTCGAACGCGGAGCCGTGGCGTGGGCAGATGACGCGGCAGAGGTCCTCTTCCCACTCGCCCTCGCACAGCGGGCCGTCGTCGTGCGAGCAGCGGTCCTCGAGCGCGTAGAGCTTGCCGTTGCAGTTGTAGACGCCGATCGACGTCCAGCCGACGCTGACGATCTTCGCCGAGCCCGGGCCGAACTCGTCGAGCGGCGCGACGTGGATCTTCGGCATGTGTCCTGATCCCTAGGCGAACGTGAGGTCGTCGCCCATCCCCTGCCATTCCTCCGGCAGCGGCGTCCCCTTCGCCTTGTGCAGCGCGACCTTGAGCACGCCCAGGCCGAGGATCGCGCACTTGAGGCGGATCGGCGTGAGCGGGATGCCGATCTCGTCGAGCAGCTCCTCGCGCGGCAGCGATGCGACCTCGGTCGCCGTGCGGCCCTGCACGAGCTCGGTCAGCATCGACGTCGCCGCCTGCGAGATCGCACAGCCGCGGCCCTCGAAGCCGATGCTCTCGATCGTCTCGCCGTCCGACGCGAACTTGACCGAGATCGAGACCTCGTCGCCGCAGAGTGGGTTCTGCCCCTCGGCCTGCGCGTCGGCGTCGGCGATCAGGCCGTGGCCGCGCGGCGACTTGTAGTGGTCGAGGATCACCTCGCGGTACAGCTGCTCCATCTCGCTCATCTGCTTGAGCGCTCCGTCGAGCCTACGCTCATTTGCCCACGACGCTCAACTCAGCGTCTCCTTGACCTTGTGCAGCCCGGCGACGAGCCGCTCGATCTCCTCGGGGATCGAGTAGAGGTAGAAGCTCGCGCGCGTCGTCGCCGCCACGCCGAGGCGCGTCATCAGCGGCTGCGTGCAGTGGTGGCCCGCGCGCACCGCGACGCCTTCCCAGTTGAGGATCTGCGCGACGTCGTGCGGGTGGATGTTCTCGACCTCGAAGCTCACGATGCCCGTGCGACGATCAGCCGGAGGACCGAAGACGCGCACCCACGGAAGATCGGCGAGCGCGTCCATCGCCTGCACGACGAGCTCGTGCTCGTGCGCCTCGATCGCGTCGAGGCCGACCGCGGAGACGTAGTCGATCGCCTGCCCGAAGCCGTAGGCCTCGGCGATCGCCGGCGTGCCCGCCTCGAACTTGTACGGCAGCTCGTTCCAGCTCGTGCGCTCGAGCGCGACGGAGCGGATCATCTCACCGCCGAGATTGAACGGCTGCATCTCGTCGAGCAGCTCGCGCCGGCCCCAGAGCGCGCCGACGCCGCTCGGGCCGCACAGCTTGTGCGAGGAGAAGGCGAGGAAGTCGCAGCCGAGCGCCTGCACGTCGATGTGCCGGTGCGGCGCCGCCTGCGCGGCGTCGACGACCATGATCGCGCCGTGCTCGTGCGCCCACGCCGCGAGCTTCTCGACCGGGTTGATCGTGCCCAGCGTGTTCGAGACGAGATTGTTCGCGACGACCTTGATGTTCCCGCGCGTCGCGATCTCGTCGAGCGCGTCGAGCTGCAGCTCGCCGTAGTCGTCGATCGGGATGTGCGCGAACTGCGCGCCGGTGCGCTTCGCCATGAACTGCCAGGGAACGAAGTTCGCGTGGTGCTCGAGCTCGGTGATGACGACGACGTCACCGGGGCCGAGGTTGTCGAGGCCCCACGAGTACGCGACGAGGTTGATCGCCTCGGTCGCGCTGCGCGTGAAGATCACCTCACGGTGCGACGGCGCGTTGACGAAGGCGCGCACCTTCTCGCGCGCACCCTCGTAGCCTGCGGTCGCGCGCTCAGCGAGCGTGTAGACGCCGCGATGCACGTTCGCGTAGGAGTGCTCGTAGAACTCGCGCATCGCGTCGAGCACCTGGCGCGGCTTCTGCGTCGAGGAGGCGCTGTCGAGATACGCGACCGGCTTCCCGTTCACGAGCTCGTCGAAGACGGAGAAATCCGCGCGAAGGCGCTCTGCGTCGAGCGTTTGGCGTGCCTGGACGGCCACGGGCCTACTGTACCCGGGCGGTCAGAGCCGCAGTCGCAGGCGCTTGCCGCCGACGACGACGAGGATCGCCCCGGCGAGCACTGCGCCGCCGGCCTCGTAGCCGAGCTCTCGCTGCTCCCAGCGCGCATGGTGCGTGCGCTCGTCGAACCCGGTGCACCGGACGCGCACGTGCGTGCACCACCAAAAGTCCGTCGAGGCGCGGGCCGAGATGCGGCGCGTGTGGTGCTGGTCGGCAATCCCCACGATCGCGAGCGCGACGAACGCCGCGATCAAGACCCACAGCCGCATGGTCTCACCGTAGATCAGCGGTGGACGATCTCACACCTCGCCACGTGGTCAGTTCTGTCCGCCCAGACCTCGTCCCGCCCAGGCCCGCAGTCGACGCGGTCGGTGTGCCGGTCGTTCGCATGCACGCGGTCGTTGCCGGCGCCCGCGACGATAACGTCGTTCTCGCGCGGCGTGCCCTCGATCACGTCTGCCTTCGCGGTGCCGGTGACGGCGCAGCTGCCCGTGAGCGTCGCCGAAGGCCCGTCGACGCCGCGGCGACGGATGGCGACGTGCCCGGGACAAGACGTTCGCGACGCCGCGTAGGCGACGAGGTACGACTTCGGCGCGAACGCGGCGCCGGCGCCGTACAGCGGCCGGCCGGCGTCCTCCGCGTAGCCGCCCTCGCCACGCGTCACCCAGACGCCGCGCGCCCAGGAGAAGACGAGGCGCTGGTCGTCGAACGACCAGCTCGGCGTGCCGATCCCGGGCCACGACTGCAACGGCGCCGCGTTCACGGGCTTGCCACCGGCCGCCGGAAGAGTCCACAAGCGCCGGGTCGCGCTGTAGGCGATGCGCGTGCCGTCGTGCGACCACGCAGGCGCGCCGGGATTCGCCACGGACACGAGCCGCCGCTCGCTGCCCGGCCCGTCCGCCACGTAGATGCCGTCGTCGCGCTGGAACGCGAGCTTCGTACCGTCGGGCGACCACGCGGGATTGCCGATCGCGTTCGCCGCCCAGCGCGTCCCGCCGACCCACAGGTCGGTGTTCGTCGCGCCGTGCGTCGTGAGGTAGGCGAGCGTCGTCGTCCCGGGCCGCCAGGCCGGCGCGAACGCCCGCGTCGGCGCCGCATACCGGTGCTTGCCGGCGCCGTCGGGCGCGACGACGTAGAGGACGCCGCCCGAGCTGTACGCGAGGTGCGAGCCGTCGCTCGACCAGGCCGGCGCGAGCTGACCGGCATTCGAGCCGACCCGCGTGCTGCGCGCGGTGCGCGTGTCGTAGACGAAGAGCTCCATGTGGTTGGAGAAGACGCGGGTGAACGCGATGTGCCCGGCGTCCGGCGCCCAGACGGGCCACCAGTCCATGGGCGCCAGGATCCGCGAGCCCGACGCCGAGGCGGGGACGGCGGTCGCGAGCAGCACGGCGAGCACGAGCAGCTTCTTCACGAGCTCACGGTACGGCTGAGCGGTAAGGGGTCCGTCAGCGCGGTGTTACTTTGCCGCGGTGAGCAGCGAGTACATCTTCACCATGTACCGGGTCGACAAGTTCTACGGCCCGGAGCGCCAGGTGCTGGCGAACATCTCGCTGTCGTTCTTGCCCGGCGCGAAGATCGGCGTGCTCGGGCCGAACGGCGCGGGCAAGTCGACGGTGCTGCGGATCATGGCGGGCAAGGAGGAGCCGTCGTCCGGCATCGCCGAGCTCGCGCCCGGCGCGACCGTCGGCTTGCTCGAGCAGGAGCCGGAGCTCGACGCGGACCGAAGACCGTGCGCGAGAACGTCGAGGACGGCGTGCGCGAGCTGCGCGACCTGCTCGACCGCTTCAACGCGATCTCCGGCGCAGTTCGCCGAGCCCGACGCCGACTTCGACGCGCTGCTCGCCGAGCAGGCGAAGGTGCAGGACCAGATCGACCGCCGCGACGCGTGGCAGCTCGAGTCGCAGCTCGACCACGCGATGGACGCGCTGCGCCTGCCGGACGGCGACCGCGACGTCGACGTCCCTCTCCGGCGGCGAGCGGCGCCGCGTCGCGCTCTGCCGGCTGCTGCTCTCGGCGCCCGACCTGCTGCTGCTCGACGAGCCGACGAACCACCTCGACGCCGAGTCGGTCTTCTGGCTCGAGCGCTTCCTCGCCGAGTACAAGGGCACCGTCGTCGCGGTCACGCACGACCGGTACTTCCTCGACAACGTCGCCGGCTGGATCCTCGAGCTCGACCGCGGGCGCGGGCATCCCCTACCAGGGCAACTACTCGGGCTGGCTCGAGCAGAAGCAGGCGCGGCTCGCGGTCGAGGAGAAGCAGTCGATCGGCGCGGCGGCGCACGCTGCAGCGCGAGCTCGAGTGGGTGCGCATGGCGCCGAGGGCGCGGCACGCGAAGTCGAAGGCGCGGCTCGGCGCTTACGAGAAGCCTTCTCGCCGACGAGGAGGCCGTGAAGCTCGACCGCGTCGAGATCCACATCCCGCCCGGCCCGCGGCTCGGCGACGTCGTGATCGACGCGAAGGGCGTGTCGAAGGGCTTCGGCGACCGGCTGCTCTTCGAGGACCTGACGTTCTCGCTGCCGCCCGCCGGGATCGTCGGCGTGATCGGCCCGAACGGCGCCGGCAAGACGACGCTCTTCCGGATGATCGCCGGCGCAGGAGGCGCCCGACGAGGGCGAGCTGCGCGTCGGCGACACCGTGCAGCTCGCCTACGTCGACCAGTCGCGCGACGAGCTCGATCCGAAGAGCACCGTCTGGAAGGAGATCTCGCGGCGGGCAGGACGTGATCCTGCTCGGCAAGAAGGAGATCAACTCGCGGCAGTACACGTCGTGGTTCAACTTCAGGGGCGGCGACCAGCAGAAGCCGGTGGGCAAGCTCTCGGGCGGCGAGCGCAACCGCGTGCACCTCGCGAAGATGCTGAAGAGCGGCGGGAACGTGCTGCTGCTCGACGAGCCGACGAACGACCTCGACGTGGACACGCTGCGGGCGCTCGAGGAGGCGCTGCTCGACTTCGCCGGCTGCGCGGTCGTGATCACGCACGACCGCTGGTTCCTCGACCGCGTCGCGACGCACATCCTCGCCTTCGAGGGGGACTCGCAGGTGACGTGGTTCGAGGGCGACTGGGCCGAGTACGCCGAGTGGGTGCGGGAGACCCGAGGGCCGGAGGCGCTCGAGCCGCACCGCATCAAGTACAAGCCGCTGGTGCGCGCGTAGACCCGCAATCTGATTCGCGAAGCGAATCAGATTGCAGCCTCTCGCCACTAAGCTGCGCCCGATGTCCGCGCACCGCCTGGAGCCCGCCGAGCTGCGCGTGCTCGGCTGTTTGATCGAGAAGCAGCGCACGACGCCCGACCAGTACCCGCTGACGCTGAACGCGCTGCGGCTCGCGTGCAACCAGTCGACCAACCGCGAGCCCGTCGTCGACTACGACGAGTCGACGGTGCGCGCCGCGGCGCAGCGGCTCGGGCAGATCGGCTGGGCGCGGCTTGCGACCGGGCCCGGCTCGCGCGTCGCGAAGTACCGGCACCTGTTCGAAGAGGCGCTCGACCTGCTGCCGTCCGAGTCGGCGCTGCTCGCCGTGCTCATGCTGCGCGGCGCGCAGACGGCGGCCGAGCTGAAGACGCGCACCGAGCGCCTGCACCACTTCTCCGGCAACGACGAGGTCGAGGCGACGCTGCGCCGGCTCGACGAGCGCGAGCTCGTGCACCTGCTCGGCAAGCGGCCGGGCCAGCGCGAGGAGCGCTGGACGCACCTGCTCGGTTCGGGCCCGACCGGCGCCGGCCCGGTCGACGAGACCGAGGTGCGTCGCCGTCGGCGAGCCGACGTCGCTGGAGCCGCACGTCGCTGGAGCCGACGTCGCTGAAGTACCGTGTCGAGCAACTGGAGGCGAGGCTGACGGAGCTCGAGCGCCGCCTGGCCGAGCGCGGCGTGCTCGACTGACGGAAAAGCCGGCCCGGCGCCCGCGGGCACCGGGCCGGAGAGCACGGCCCTAGAGCTGTGACGCGTTCATACCCTCGTGGTTGCAGTGATGACCACTGCGCACGCGGGTGTCCGACATCACGTTCGGATGTGCGGCCTTGTGCGGCCTTACCACCTTCTGCACGTCGGGCTTCGTGCTGCTGTTCGAGCTGCCATGCGTTGCTGCGAACGCTCCCCCGCCTGCCACGACAGCGAGCGCGAGGACCGATGAGCCGATGGCTGCCCTGCGACCGAGCATGGACGTCTCCTTTCGCTCGGGTCAGGGTAAGTCTGTCACAGCGCGCGGTGGACAGAGCGCATGAGCGCCCCAGGAAATCGCTCAGGAGGCCTGCGGGATGCGAGCCTCGAGCGCCGCGCCGAGCGCCTCGCGCACCGGCTCGAGCTCGATGCGGTCCAGCACGTCCTGGAAGAACCCGCGGACGATCAACCGCTCCGCCTCCGCGCGCGAGAGCCCCCGCGCCATCAGGTAGAAGAGCTCCTCGCGGTTCACCTTGCCGAGCGTCGCGCCGTGGGTGCAGCGGACGTCGTTCGCCATGATCTCGAGGCCGGGAATGGAGTCGGCGTGCGCCTTGTCGGAGAGGAGCAGGTTGCGGTTCTCCTGGTAGGCGTTCGTCTTCTGCGCGCCCTCCTCGACGCGGATCATCCCGCGCCAGACGGCGCTCGCGTTCTCGCGCAGCGCGCCCTTGAACGCGAAGTCGCTCTCGGTGTTCGGGGCGATGTGCTCCTGGAAGGTGTCGTAGTCGAGATGCTGCTCGCCGTCGGCGAAGTACGCGCCGGTGACCCGCGAGGTCGCGCCGGGGCCTGCGAGGTCGTTCTCGATCCAGACCTTGCCGCGCTTCGAGCCGAAACCGCCGATCACCCAGTCGAGCTCGCTGTCGCGCTCCAGCCAGGCCTTGTGCCGGCCGAAGTGCCAGGTCTCCTTCGAGAGATTCTGCAGCGAGACGTACTCGATCTTCGCGGCGGGGTCGACGAACAGCTCGACGACCGCGTTCGTGTACGCGACAGTCTCCGGGCTCGCCGACGAGAGATCCTCGATCACCGTGAAGCGCGCGCCCTCGTCGGCGATCACGACCATGCGCCAGAAGAGCGGGCCACCGCTCGAGGTGACCTGCACGTAGAGCGGCTTGTCGAGCTCGACGCCCTTCGGCACGTGCACGAGCAGGCCGTGCTCCCAGCGGGCGAGGTTCTCCAGCGCGAACTTGTCGTCGTCGGGGATCAGCTTCGACTCCGTGTCGCGCGGCAGCGGCTCGAAGCGGATGCCCTCGGGCGCGGAGAGGATCTCGATGCCCTGCTCGGTGACGATGGCGCGGCCGGCGACATCGAGGTCGAGCATCGGTGCCGCCCCCGGGCCCGACAAGGTGTCAGACACCGTGGCAGTGGCGGTCGAGGTGTCGGCCGGCGTGCCGGTGTCTGACACCTGTGGGAACCCGCGCAGGTCGGTGAAGCGCCAGTGCTCGTCGGAGGTCGACGGCAGCGGCAGCTCCGCGAAGCGCTTCGCGGCCTCGTCGCGGGTGATCGTGCTCATACTTGGGGGGCGTAGCGGCGGTGGAGCATGAGCGCGTTGCCGTCCGGGTCGCGGAAGAACGCCATGTGGCAGACGGTCGTGTCGAGCGTGTCGCCGTCGAACTCGACGCCCTTCGCCTCGAGCTCGCTCCGCGTCTCGTGCACGTCGGGCACGCGCAGCGCGATGTGCGCCGTGTGCGGCGAGGTGAACTGCGAGCCGATCTGCTCCATCGGCAACAGGTAGACGCTGACGTTCTCGCCGAGCTGGAACTCCGGGAAGCTCTGCTCGGTGTGTGCGTTCACCTGTTGCAGGCCGAGCGTCTCGCCGTAGAACCGCTTCGCCCGCTCCACGTCCGTGACCGGCACGCTGACGAAGTCAGTGCGCTCGACGATCAAGCAGCGCTGTCCTTACCCAACCGACCCCTCCATCTGCAGCTGGATCAGCCGGTTCATCTCGACCGCGTACTCCAGGGGCAGCTCCTTCGTGATCGGCTCGACGAAGCCGCTCACCACCATCGCGGAGGCCTCCGCCTCGGAGAGCCCGCGCGACATGAGGTAGAAGAGCTGCTCCTCGCCGATCTTCGAGACCGTCGCCTCGTGACCGATGTCGACGTCGTTCTCGTCGATGCGGATGTACGGGTAGGTGTCGGAGCGCGAGTCCTCGTCGAGGATCAGCGCGTCGCAGACGACCTTCGACTTCGACCCGTGCGCACCCTTCGCCACCTCGAGCAGGCCGCGGTAGCCGGCGCGGCCGCCGCTCTTCGAGATCGACTTCGAGGTGATGACGCTCGACGTGTTCGGCGCCACGTGCACGCACTTGCCGCCCGCGTCCTGGTGCTGGTTCTTGCCGGCGAACGCGATCGACAGCACCTCGCCGTGCGCGCCCTCGCCGAGCAGCCAGATCGCCGGGTACTTCATCGTCAGCTTCGAGCCGAGGTTGCCGTCGACCCACTCCATGGTGGCGTTCGACTCCGCGACCGCGCGCTTCGTGACGAGGTTGTAGACGTTCGTCGACCAGTTCTGGATCGTCGTGTAGCGGCAGCGGCCGCCCTTCTTCACGACAATTTCCACAACAGCACTGTGCAGCGAGTCGGTCGAGTAGATCGGCGCGGTGCAGCCCTCGACGTAGTGCACGTATGCGTCCTCGTCGACGATGATCAGCGTGCGCTCGAACTGGCCCATGTTCTCCGCGTTGATGCGGAAGTAGGCCTGGAGCGGCAGCTCGATCCGAACGCCCGGCGGCACGTAGATGAACGAGCCGCCCGACCAGACCGCGCTGTTCAGCGCCGCGAACTTGTTGTCGTTCTGAGGGATGATCGTCCCGAAGTACTGCTTGAAGACGTCCTCGTGCTCGCGGAGCGCGGTGTCCGTGTCGAGGAAGATCACGCCCTGCGACGTGAGGCTCTCCTGCAGCTTGTGGTAGACGACCTCGCTCTCGTACTGCGCGCCGACGCCGGCGAGGTACTTCTTCTCCGCCTCGGGGATGCCGAGCTTGTCCCACGTGTCCTTGATGTCGGCCGGCAGGTCCTCCCACGACTCCGCCTGCTTCTCGGTGGGCTTGATGTAGTAGTAGATGTTCTCGAAGTCGATCTCCGTCAGTGACGGCATGCCGCCCCACGTCGGCATCGGCCGCGCGAGGAAGTAGTCGAGCGAGCGGTGGCGGAACTTCCGCATCCAGTCCGGCTCGTCCTTGTGCGAGGAGATCGCGTCGATCAGCTCGTGCGAGAGCCCGCGGCCGCTCTTGAAGAAGTAGTCCTCGGGGACGTTGAAGCCGTACTTGACCTCGTAGTCGGAGCCGATCCCCTGGACGATCTCTGTCTCGGTCTGCGCCATCAGGCTGCCTTCTCCTCGCCGCCCCACTGCTCGTAGCCGGAGGCCTCGAGCTTCTCGGCGAGCTCGGGGCCACCCTCCTCGACGATCTTGCCGCCGACGAAGACGTGCACGAAGTCGGGCTTGATGTAGTTGAGGATCCGCTGGTAGTGCGTGATCACGAGCGCGCCCATGTCGGGGCCGACGAGCTGCTTCACGCCGGCGGCGACCACGCGCAGCGCGTCGATGTCGAGGCCCGAGTCGGTCTCGTCGAGCACGGCGATCTTCGGCTGCAGCATCGCCATCTGCAGGATCTCGACGCGCTTCTTCTCGCCGCCGGAGAAGCCGTCGTTCAGGTAGCGCGAGGCGAGCTCGCGGCTGACCTTCAGGTCGTCCATCTTGGCGAGGAAGAGCTTGCGGAACTCGGAGACCGGGATCGGATCGTCGACGCCGCCGTTGCGCGCCTTGCGCACCGCGTTCAGCGCCTGGCGCAGGAAGTTCGTGACCGTGACGCCCGGGATCGCGTGCGGGTACTGGAAGGCGAGGAAGAGCCCCGCCTGCGCGCGCTCGTCGGCGCCCGCCTCGGTGATGTCCTTGCCGTCGAGCAGGATCTGTCCCGTCGGTGATCTCGTAGGCCGGGTGACCGGCGATCGCGTAGGCGAGGGTCGACTTGCCGGAGCCGTTCGGCCCCATGACGGCGTGCACCTCGCCCGAGGAGACCGACAGGTCGACGCCCTTGACGATCGGCGTCCCGTCCTCCAGCGCGACGTGCAGGTTCTTCAACTCGAGCGTTGCCAGGTTCGTAACTCCTCAGGGCTTGCGGCCGAGCGGGTTTGCCCGTCCGTTCGTGACAGCCATCGTAGCCAAGCCGGCCCCCACAGCCGCCATCCCAAGGACCACGCGGGACAGCCGCAACGTCGTCCAGACCGTGCGCTCGCGAGATCGGTCGGAGAAGCGGCCGCGGGTCCCGTGGTCGCCGGGCAGCGGCACGTCGAGGTTGTCGGGCGAGCCGACGCGCTTTTCCTCGCCGGTGTGCTGTCCCTTCCAGCCGTTCCGCAGCAGGACGAGGTCGCCGAGCCGCGGCGACAGTTTCTGTCCCCACAGGAGCTTCTGCGAGCCCCAGCCGACGGGGAGCTCGCGCACCGGGTGCTCGAAGGTGTGCACGACCGCCTCGGCGAAGGTCTCCGGCTCGTAGATCGGCGGCACCGGCTGCGGCTGCTTGCCGATGTACTGCCGCGCCATGTCGAACTGCGGCGTGTTGATCGCGCCGGGCAGCGTGAGCGTGATGTCGACCGGGATGCGGTGCTTGCGATGCTCGACGCGCGCCGATTCGAAGAAGGCGCGCCCGGCCGCCTTCGACGAGCAGTAGGCGGCCTGCAGGGGGATGCCGCGGTAGGCGAGGGCTGAGCTGACATGCGCAAAGGTGCCGCGCGTCTCGATCAGCTGCGGCAGCGACGCCCAGTAGCAGTGGACGGCGCCGAGGAAGTTCACGTCGAGCACGCGCCGCAACTCGTCCGGCTCGAGGTTGCGCGCCTCCTGATAGACGGTGACCATCGCGTTCGCGCAGAACGTGTCGATGCGGCCGAAGGCGTCGACGGCGCGCTCGACGATCCGGTGGCAGTCGTCGAACGACGAGACGTCTGCCTCGACCGCGACGGCGTCGCCGCCGAGCTCCGCGACCGTCGCGTTCAGGGCATCGTCACCCCGCGCCGCGACGACCACGCTCGCTCCGCGGCTCGCCGCCAGGCGCGCGATCGCGCGGCCCAGCCCGGCAGAGCCGCCGGTGACGACCACGACCTGCTCCGCGAGCGGTTTCTTGGCCATATGTGAAGGCTCTTGCCCGGGATGGAGAACGCCCAAAACGCTGCTAGTGTGGGCGCATGCCGAACATCAGCGCGCCCGAGATCATCCTCCTGCTGGTCGTCGCCCTCCTGCTCTTCGGAGCGAAGCGCCTGCCGGAGATCGGTCGGTCGCTCGGGACCGGGATGCGCGAGTTCAAGGACTCGGTCTCGGGCAACAGCAAGACTGAATTCACGGAAGTCAGTCACACCGAGCCGACGCAGACGTCGCAGCTGCCGGTGGGGACGCAGGACACGACCGCGCCCGCGCCTGCCCGCGAGAACGAAACCGTCTCCTAAGGCCCCATGCGTTCGATCCGTCTCCCGCGTCGCCTCGGGCACGGTGAGGAGGCGACGCTCGTCGAGCATCTCGAGGAGCTGCGGCAGCGGCTCTTCGTCTGCATCGGCGCGGTCTTCGTCGGATTCGTCGTCGCGTACATCTTCCACCGCGACCTGATCAGGATGCTGACGCACGCGCTGCCGAAGGGGCACCGCGAGCTGACCACGCTCACGATCGGCGAGCCGTTCATGACCTCGATGTGGCTGAGCCTCTACGCCGGCTTCGTCGTCGCGCTGCCCGTGATCATCTGGCAGTCGTGGGCGTTCTTCCTGCCGGCGTTCGAGGCTTCACACGAGCGGATGCTGCGGCTGTTCGTCTCCATCGCGACGCTGCTGCTCGTGGTCGGCCTCTGCTTCGGCGTACTACCTCGCGCTGCCCGCGGCCGCGCACTTCCTCACCAACTACGACAGCGAGCAGTACAACACACTGATTCGCGCGCGCGACTACATCGGCTTCGCGTCGAAGGTGCTCGTCGCGATGGCGATCGTCTTCGAGCTGCCGCTGTTCGTCGTCGGTCTGACTCGCATCGGGATCATCACGACGGCGCAGCTGCGCCGCACGCGGCGGATCGGCTACTTCGCCGTCTGCTGCGTCGCGGTCGCACTGCCGGGCGTCGACCCGGTGACGACGATCTTCGAGGCGATCCCGCTGCTCGTGCTGTACGAGGGCTCGATCTGGGCCTCTGCCCTGCTCGACCGCCGCGCCGCGCGGCAGCGCCGCGCCCGTCGCCACCTCTTGACGGGGGCCGTCTCGGCCGAGTGGGTGCTGCCCGTCGACGGGCCGCCGATCGAGAACGGGCTGGTGCGGTTCGAGGACGGTGCGATCGTCGAGGTGACCGCGGGCCGCGCCGAGCGCCACTTTGCCGAGGCGGCGATCGTCCCGGGATTCGTGAACGCGCACTCGCACCTCGAGTACGCCGTCTATGCCGGCTTCGGCGACGGCCAGGCATTCGGCCCGTGGATCAGGACGCACGTCGAGCGCAAGGGACGGCTCGATGCCGCCGCGATGCTGGCGGTCGCGCGTCGCGGCGTGCTCGACTCGTTCGCGGCCGGGATCACGACGACGGCGGACTACAGCTTCGCGGGCGCGGCTGCGACCGCCGCGACGGAGCTCGGGCTGCGCGCGATCGTCTACCTCGAGGTGTTCTCGCCGGACCCGGAGGACGCGCGCCGGCAGTGGGAGGAGAAGCGGCCGCTCGTCGAAGAGAGCGAGCTCGTGCGGATCGGGATCTCGCCGCACGCCCCGTACACCTGCTCGCTGGACACCTACCGCTGGTGCCTCTCGCTCGGGATCCCGGTCGGCACGCACCTCGCCGAGAGCGCGAACGAGGACGAGTGGCTCCAGCACGGGAGCGGGCCGCTGTCCGCGATCGCGCCCCTTCTCGTCCCGCCGAGCGGCAGGCGGTCGGTGCCGACGATGGAGCCTGTGCTCGGGCCCGAGCTCCTCTGCGCCCACTGCGTCGAGCTCGAGCCCTCGGACGTCGCGCTCCTCGCCGAGCGTGCCGTGCCCGTCGCCCACTGCCCGCGCTCGAACGCGCTCCTCGGCTGCGGCATCGCGCCGGTCGCCGAAATGCGGGAGGCGGGGGTCGTGGTGGGGCTCGGGACGGACTCCCCGGCCTCGACCCCGTCCTTCGACGTCTTCGAGGAGATGCGGACGGCGATCTACGTCGCCAGGGCCCGGGAACGGCGCGCGGAGGCGCTGCAGCCGGCCGAGGCCCTCCGGATGGCGACCTCGGATTCGGCCCGAGCCCTCCAACTGGACGATCGGGTGGGTACCCTGACCCCCGGGAAGCGCGCCGATCTGGCGGTAGTGTCGCTCGCGGGAAGCCCGTACCATCCGGTCGAGGATCCCGCGGCGGCAGTCGTGCTCGGCGGCTCCCCAGAACGAGTGCTCGAGACGATCGTCGACGGACAGACCCGCTACGTAAACGAGGACAACGAGAAGTGGCGAGAGGTACGCAACATCGCAAGCGCCGCCCGGCAGCAGATGCTCGCGCCGCGGCAGTAGCCGCGCCCAAGCGGCACAACAAGACGCCGCAGTGGCAGGACGAGCTCTTCTTCAGCCGGCTCCGCAACCACGCGAAGTGGGCGTACGTCATGCTCGCGGTCGCGTTCGTGCTCGGC
>CAWJZQ010000008.1:0-107920 GCA_963847415.1 uncultured Thermoleophilia bacterium
CAGCCGAGATGCGTCTCGAGGATCTGGCCGATGTTCATCCGGCTGGGGACTCCGAGAGGGTTCAGCAGGATGTCGACCGCGCGTCCGTCCTCGAGGAACGGCATGTCCTCTTCGGGGACGATCTTCGAGATGACGCCCTTGTTGCCGTGGCGCCCGGCGAGCTTGTCGCCCTCCGAGATCTTGCGCTTCTTCGCCACGTAGACGCGGACGAGCTCGTTGACGCCCGGGCTCAGGTCGTCGCCGTTGTCGCGCGAGAACGTCTTGACGTCGATCACGACGCCGCCCTCGCCGTGCGGGACCTTCAGCGAGGTGTCGCGCACCTCGCGCGCCTTCTCCTTGAAGATCGCGCGGATCAGCTTCTCCTCCGCCGTCAGCTCGGTCTCGCCCTTCGGCGTGACCTTGCCGACCAGCAGGTCGCCCGAGCCGACCTCGGCGCCGACGCGGACGATGCCGCGGTCGTCGAGGTTGCGGAGCGACTCCTCCGAGCGGTTCGGGATGTCGCGCGTGATCTCCTCGTCGCCGAGCTTCGTCGAGCGGGCGTCGATCTCGTACTCGTGGATGTGGATCGAGGTGAGCACCTCGTCCTTGACGAGCCGCTCGGAGAGCACGATCGCGTCCTCGAAGTTGTAGCCCTCGAACGGCATGAACGCGACGAGCAGGTTCGCGCCGAGCGCGAGCTCGCCGTGGTCGGTGGACGAGCCGTCCGCCAGCACCGCGCCCGCCGAGACCCTGTCTCCCTGGCGGACGATCGGCCGGTGGTGGATCAGCGTGCCCTGGTTCGAGCGCATGAACTTCGTCAGGTCGTACTCGTCGCGCGTGCCGCGGCCCTCGACGACGACGCGCGTCGCGTCGAGCTCGATGACGGTGCCGGCGTTCTTCGCGACGACGACGTCGCCCGAGTCGACCGCGGCGCGATGCTCGACGCCGGTGCCGACGAGCGGCGCCTGCGGGATCATCAGCGGCACGGCCTGCCGCTGCATGTTCGCGCCCATCAGCGCGCGGTTCGCGTCGTTGTGCTCGAGGAACGGGATCATCGCGGTCGCGACCGACACGATCTGCGCCGGCGAGACGTCCATGAAGTCGATGTCCTTGGCGCCCGCGATCACGGCCTCGCCCTCCGACGAGCGGCAGAGCACCTGGTCGTGCTCGAACTTGCCGTTCTTGTCGATCGGCTCGGACGCCTGCGCGATCGTGAACTGCGCTTCCTCGGCTGCGTCGAGATACGTGATGTCGTCGGTCACCTTGCCGTTGACGACCTTGCGGTACGGCGTCTGGATGAAGCCGAACTCGCGAGACCGTCGCCATCGACGCGAGCGAGCCGATCAGGCCGATGTTCGGGCCTTCCGGCGTCTCGATCGGGCACATGCGGCCGTAGTGCGTCGGGTGCACGTCGCGCACCTCGATCGGCGCGCGCTCGCGGGTCAGGCCGCCGGCACCGAGCGCCGACAGGCGGCGGCGGTGCGTGAGGCCGTCGAGCGAGTTCGTCTGCTGCATGAACTGCGACAGCTGCGACGAGCCGAAGAACTCCTTCAGCGCGGCGACGACAGGCCGGATGTTGATGATCGTCTGCGGCGTGATCGTGTCGACGTCCTCCGTCGTCATGCGCTCGCGGACGACGCGCTCCATGCGGTAGAGACCGACACGGAACGCCTCCTGGATCAGCTCGCCGGTCGTGCGCAGGCGGCGGTTGCCGAAGTGCTCGTACTCGTCGAGCTCCGTCGCGGATCGGGTCGCGGTTCAGGCTGATCGCGTCCGCCGCGAAGTCCTTCGAGTCCTCCGGGACGCCGATCGCGTGCGGCATCGCGACGAGCTTCTGGACGAGCGCGAGGATGTCCTGGGTCGTCAGGACGCGCGTGTCCTCCGGCACGTCGACGCCGAGCCGCTGGTTCAGCTTGTAGCGGCCGACCTTCGTCAGGTCGTAGCGCTTCGGGTCGAAGAAGAGCGAGCGGAGCAGGTTCCGCGCGTTGTCGAGCGTCGGCGGCTCGCCCGGGCGCTGCTTCTTGAAGACCTCGATCAGCGCCTCCTCCTCGCGCGTGGTCGGGTCCTTCTCGAGCGTCTTCTGGATGAAGTGCGAGTTGTCGAACAGCGCGAGGATCGCCTCGTTCGTGGACGTGTCGAGCTGGAACCCGGTGGTCGGGTCCTCGGCCGGCAGCGCGCGGAGCAGCGTCGTGATCGGCAGCTTGCGCTTCCGGTCGATGCGCGCGTAGACGACGCCCTTCTTGTCGATCTCGAGCTCGAGCCACGAGCCGCGGCTCGGCATCAGGTTCGCGGTGAAGACCTGCTTCGTCGCGTCCTTCGGCTCCATCAGGTAGGCGCCGGGCGAGCGGACGAGCTGCGTGACGATCACGCGCTCGGTGCCGTTGATGATGAACGTCCCCCACTCGGTCATCATCGGGAAGTCGCCCATGAACACCGTCTGCTCGCGGATCTCGCCCGTCTCCGTGTTCACGAAGCGGACGGTCATCGAGAGCGGTGCCTGGTAGGTGAGGTCCTTCTCGCGGCACTCCTGGATCGAGAACTGGGGCTCGCCGAAGCGGTACTCCCCGAACTCGACGGCGAGGGTGCCGGTGTAGTCCTGGATCGGCGAGATGTCGTCGATGGTCTCGCGAAGGCCTTCGTCGAGGAACCAATCGAACGACTCGCGCTGGATGTCGATCAGGTTGGGGAGGTCGAGGACGTGCTTCAGACGTGAGAACGACTTGCGCGCGCGAGGCGCTGTGACCGTCTTGGTCAAGTAGAACAGCCTCCCTTACTAGCTATGAGGTGGCGGGCGAAGCAGAGATGGATAAGGAGTGGAGAAGCGTGCGAATCAGGGCGTGTCCGGATGTCGACGCAACCCTCTAGGTTAGCGGAGGCGTCCCTCCAGCCGCCAGCGTGCGGCGAGGGACCCGTTGGGCCGACGGGGGAATCCTAGCAAGGAGAGGGTACCCGACGGCGCAAGGCCGGCCGGGCACCCTCTCGCTAGAGGGCCTCAGGGGTCGAGGCGGCTTACTTGTGCGACTTGTGGTCGCTCTGTGGCTCTTGCTCGCCTTGTGGGCCGCGAGGGTCGTCGCGGTCGTGGCGGCGGCAGCGGCCTCGGCCTTGACCTTGTCGGCGGTCAGGGTCATCGCGGACCCGGTCCCGCACGCCTCGGCCTTCACCTTGGCCATATCGCCGGTGGCGGGGCCTCTGAGGGCGCCGGTCACCTTGAAGCTGACCTTGGTGTCGGCGTTGACGGCGATCGTGACGGTCTGTCCGACGAGGTTCGGCACCGCAGCGCCGTTGTTGTCGTTGTCGTCGTCCTCATCGTCGCCGTTCTCGTCGTCCCCGCCGCCGTTCTGCTTGGCGACCGTGAGGGTGAACGAGTTCGCCGCGACCGTGCCGAGCGTCCCCTTCAGCTCGACCTCGGCACACGCCGTTCGCGGCCGTGGTGGTCGTGGCCGTCGTGGTCGTGGCCGTCGTCATGGTCGTGGTCGTGCCGTGGTGCTCGCCGTGATGCCCGCCGTGGTGCCCGCCGTCGTCGGCGAGCGCGAACGACGCAGTGAATCCTGCGACCGCGCACGCGAGCAGTAAGGCCTTCAGTTTCATGCGCTTGCCTCCCGTTCGGTTGCGACTGTCGAGGCAGAGACGCAGGCCTGTCGGGAAACCTTGCACGAGAAAAACACGAGGCCGGGCTGCGGGAGCCCGGCCTCGTATGAGTCACAAGCCGTAAACGGCGTCGTTACTTGATCTCGACGGCCGCGCCGGCCTCTTCCAGCTGGCTCTTGATCGAGTCGGCCTCGTCCTGGGCCACGCCCTCCTTGACCGGCTTGGGGGCCGAGTCGACGAGGTCCTTGGCCTCCTTCAGGCCGAGGCCCGGTGACGGCGCGGACGACCTTGATCACCTGGATCTTCTGCTGGCCCGCGCCGGTGAGGACGACGTCGAAGGCGGTCTTCTCCTCGGCCGCAGCGGCCCCGTCGCCGCCACCGGCGGGGGCGGCGACAGCGACCGGAGCGGCGGCGGTGATGCCCCACTCCTCCTCGATCTTGTTCTTCAGCTCGACCAGCTCGAGGACGGTCATGCTCCCGAGCTGCTCGAAGACGGTGTCAACAGCCGCCATTGTTCATGCCTCCTGGGTGTCAGATTCGATTGCTTCCTGGGATTCGCTCTCGGCGGCGGGCTCGGCCTCGGCCTCTGCGGCCGGACGGCCTCCTCCGCTTGTGATGACTCATCACTAACGCTGCGGGCTCGGCCTCGGCGGTGCTCTTCGGCCGGCGTCTCCTCGGTTGTGGACTCTCACTCCGGCGGCTGGGCTCTCCTGCGCTGCGGCTGGACGGCTTCGCCTTCGCCTTGAGCCTGCAGCTGCTCGATCCGGGCGTCGATCAGCCCGTAGAGGTTCTGCAACGGCGCGTTGATCAGCGCGGCGAACGCCGAGAGCGGTGCGACGACCGCGCCCAGCACCTGTCCGCGCAGGATCGTCGAGCGGCGGCAGCTTCGCGAGCTCCTCGACGCTGCGACGCCGGGATCTCGCGGCCCTGCATGACGCCGCCGCGGATCTCGAGGACCCTGGTCTCGCGCGCCGAGTCGGCGAGCGCCTTGGCCACGGCGACCATGTCGCCGTCGGCCTCGATGAACGCGATCGCCGACGGGCCCTCGAGCAGCGCCAGCAGCGCGTCCGCCCCGGCGGCCTCGGCCGCGCGGCGGGTGAGGGTGTTCTTCACGACCGACAGCCGCGCCCCGTTCTCGATCAGCTTCCCGCGCAGGGCGTCGATCTGGGGCATGGTCAGGCCGCGGTAGTCCGCGACGATCAGCGTCTCCGCCTGCGGAGCCTCTCCGTCAGCTCGGCGACGACGCGTTCCTTGTCCTCTTTGTGCATCTCACCTCCTCGTACGATCACGAGCCCGCAATCAGGCGGGCTCGCGAGAGAGGTACGAGTGTCTTTCTCCCAGGAGGCCGCCTCGGCTGGGCTTCTGCTCGGCGCTTTGCCGCAGCTGCCAGCTGTCTGTGGCGACGGGCTTTGTCTACTCCTAAGGCCGTAGCTTGCACGGCCTCCTGCTGCTGCATCGTCGAGCTCCTCCGCGATGTCGCGGGTCCGTCGTCGGGTCGACGTGGATGCCCGGGCCCATCGTGGAGGTGAGCGTGATCTTCTTGATGTACCGGCCCTTCGCGGCCGACGGCTTCGCGCGCACGATCTCGTCGATCAGCGCCGCGTAGTTCTCGACCAGCGCCCGCTCGTCGAAGCGACCTCTTGCCGATCGGGATGTGGACGTTCGCGCCGCGGTCGGTGCGGTACTCGAGCTTGCCGGCCTTCGCGTCGCGGACGGCCTTGCCGACGTCGAACGTGACCGTGCCGGTCTTCGGGTTCGGCATCAGGCCGCGCGGGCCGAGCACGCGGCCGAGCCGGCCGACGTTGCCCATCTGGTCGGGCGTCGCGATCGCGACGTCGAAGTCGGTGAAGCCCTCCTCGATGCGCTTCGCGAGGTCGGCCGAGCCGACGACGTCCGCGCCCGCCTCCTCCGCCTCGCGGGCCTTGTCGCCCTCGGCGAAGACGGCGACGCGCTGCTCGCGGCCGGTGCCGTGCGGGAGCATCATCGTCCCGCGCAGCTGCTCGTCGGCGTGGCGGACGTTCAGGCCGAGGTTCATGTGCACCTCGACCGTCTCGTCGAACTTCGCGGCCGGCGCGTCCTTGAGCAGCCGGACCGCCTCGACCGGCGAGTAGAGCGTGCTCGCGGTCGATCGCGCCGCGCGACTCGCGGTAGCGCTTGCCGTGCTGTGCCATTACCGCTCCACCTCCACGCCCATGCTCCGGGCCGTGCCGGCGATCACGAGCATCGCCTGCTCGACGTCGCGCGCGTTCAGGTCCTGCATCTTCGTCTCGGCGATCGAGCGCAGCTGGTCGCGCGTCAGAGCCGCCCGACCTTCGTCGCGGTTCGGCTCGCCGAGCCCTTCTCGAGCCGCAGCGCCTCCTTGATCAGGACGGCCGCCGGCGGCGTCTTCGTGATGAAGTCGAAGCTCCGGTCCTCGTAGACCGTGATCTCGACCGGGATGATGCGGCCGTTCTCCTGCGCGGTCTGCGCGTTGAACGCCTTGCAGAACTCCATGATGTTGACGCCGTGCTGGCCGAGCGCAGGGCCGACCGGCGGCGCCGGGTTCGCCTGCCCGCCCGGGATCTGCAGCTTGATGAGGGTGAGAACCTTCTTCGCCATGCTTCCTTCCTAGTCGTCCAACGCTCAGTCGAGCTTCTTGACCTGGTCGAAGCCGAGCTCGACCGGAACCTGGCGCTCGAAGATGTCGACGAGCACCTTGAGCTTCTGCTGGTCGGGGTTGACGTCGACGATCTCGCCGTCGAAGTCGGAGAGCGGGCCGGACGTCACCTTCACCGACTCGCCGAGCGAGTACTCGATCGTCGCGCGGGCGCGCTCGCCGCCGGCGGTCGTCCCGGTCTTGAGGATGCGGTCGACCTCGGGCTGCGACAGCGGCACCGGCTTGGAGCCCGCGCCGACGAAGCCGGTCACGCCGGGCGTGTTCTTCACGACCGTCCACGCGTCGTCGTTCAGGTCCATGTTCACGAGCACGTAGCCCGGGAGCACGCGCTTCTCGGCCTGCACCTTCTGGCCGTCCTTCGTCTCGATCACCTGCTCGGTCGGGACGACGACGCGCCGGAAGCGCTGCCGCTGCCCCATCGACTCGATGCGGTGCTCGAGGTTGGCCTTGACCTTGTTCTCATGGCCGGAATAGGTGTTGACGACGTACCAGCGAAACATCCGAGTCCTTTACTGCCCGAGGAGGAACTTGGAGACGACCTGCTTCCAGACCTGGTCGTTGACGTAGAGGAACGCGCCGACGACGACGCAGGCGACCAGCACGACGACCGTGCCCTGGATCACCTGCGACTGGCCCGGCCATTCGACCTTCTTGAGCTCCGCCCAGGCCTCGACGACGAAGTTGCCGTGCCGCTCCTCCGGCTGCCCGGGCTGGGCGCGAACGGCCGGGTGGCGCTTCTGAGCGCGCGTCGCCATCGGCTAGCGCGTCTCCCTGTGCGGCGTGTGGGTGCCGCACCAGCGGCAGTACTTGCGGAACTCGACGCGGTCCGGCGTGTTCCGCTTGGACTTCATCGTCTCGTAGTTCCGCCGCCTGCACTCGGTGCAGGCGAGCGTGATCGCAACTCTGACTCCGGTCTTGGCCATGTCTCTCTCTGGGTGAGTGGTCGACCCGAGGTATTTGAACAGCAGGCATGCTGACGCACTGCCCTCGGGCCGCAGGATTGTAGCGGGACCGTTGGTAAACTGGCGACGTTCGTGGCGGCGTAGCTCAGCTGGTTAGAGCGTCGGACTCATAACCCGAAGGTCGGTGGTTCGAGCCCACCCGCCGCTATCCCACACGGCTGCCCCCGACGCCGAGCGTCGACTGAGCCATTGCCCGAAGGTCGGTGGTTCGAGCCCACCCGCCGCTATCCCAGCACGGCTGCCCCCGACGCCGAGCGTCGACTGAGCCATTGCCCGAAGGTCGGTGGTTCGAGCCCACCCGCCGCTATCCCAGCCGGCTCCCCTCGACGCCGAGCGTCGACTGAGCCACCGCCCGAAGGTCGGTGGTTCGAGCCCACCCGCCGCTATCCCAGCACGGCTGCCCTCGACGCCGAGCGTCGACTGAGCCATTGCCCGAAGGTCGGTGGTTCGAGCCCACCCGCCGCGATCCCACACGGCTGCCCCCGACGCCGAGCGTCGACTGAGCCATTGCCCGAAGGTCGGTGGTTCGACCCCACCCGCCGCTATCGCAGCTCCCTTCGCCGCCGCGCGTCGACAGAGCCATCGCCTGAGCGCGAGGAGCTCTCCCACCCCGGCGGGGTGACGACCGGCCACCCGTTGGATTCCGAGGATGCGGCGGCCGCGCATCCGCGGGTACGAGGGTCAAGAGCGAGAAACGAAGTCGGTATGGCCGTTGAGCAACCCCCACTACGGCGTCGCGTCGCTCGACTGAGCCGGCTGACCGTCGCGCTGATCGTGATCGCGCTGGGCCTCCTGGCGGTGGCGGTCGTGGTGAGCATCGAGTGGCACACGAAGTCGGTGGCAGCCGTCGGACGCCTTCCCGTAGCCGCCGCCACAGCGATTCCGTCGGTGCCGCTGTTCGTTGCCGCCGGTGCGGCGGCGGCCGGATTGTTCGTCGGGCTCGCAGCGCTACACGCGGCGGCCGCGATGCGCGTCCTGGCGCGCGATCGCCGGATCCCGCACTCCCTGACGCCGGAGATGGCGAAGGTGCGCAGCGTGATGTTGACACCGCTCGGCCCATCGGTCGTGCGACTTGCGGAGGAGCCTGAGCTTCCTCCGAGCAAGCTGCCTGAGAGCGATCACCCCGCCACGGGCCGCTTGCAGCTGACGGTCCTGGTGCCGGCGCACAACGAGGCCGCGACGATCGCCGCGACACTGGAGTCTCTTTGGTCACAGACGAGGCCGCCCGACCGGGTAGTGGTCGTCGCCGACAACTGCAGCGACGACACCGCCGAGATCGCGCGTGCAAACAACGCCGACGTGTTCACCACGGTCGCGAACAGCGACAAGAAGGCAGGTGCGCTCAACCAGGCGCTCGCGGAGCTGTTCCGCGGCATCAGCGAACGCGACGTAGTGATGGTGATGGACGCCGACTCGGTGATCGTGCCCGAGTTCCTCGAGACCGCAATCGGGACGACTCGAGGAAGACCCGGACCTGATCGCGGTCGGCGGTGTCTTCTACGGCGAGCAGGGGGCCGGCCTGATCGGGCAACTGCAGCGCAACGAGTTCGCGCGGTACCAGCGCGTAGATCGCCCGCCGCCTCGGCCGGGTGTTCGTCCTCACGGGCACCGCCTCGCTCTTCCGCACATACGCCCTGAAGGCGGTCGCCGACTGCCGCGCGGAACTACTCCCGGGCGACCCCGGCTTCGTCTACGACACCCTGGCGCTGACCGAGGACAACGAGATGACTCTTTCGCTGAAGACGCTCGGCGCGAAGATGGTCTCGCCGATGGAGTGCCACGTCACCACAGAAGTGATGCCGAGCCTTCGCGCGCTCTGGCGGCAACGGATGCGCTGGCAGCGGGGCGCGCTCGAGAATATCGGCGCCTACGGCTTGACCCGCGCCACCCTCCGCTACTGGCTCCAGCAGATCGGGATCGGCTACGGAACTGATTGCCCTCAACGCGTACCTGTTGCTGATGACGATCACGCTGCTCGCTGCCGATGGCTTCCAGTTCGTCTGGATTCTGGGTCGGGGTCGGCTCGATCTTCGTCGTCGAACGCGTCATCACCGTCTGGCCGGCTGGCTGGGAGGCACGGCTGCTCGCCTTCCCCCTTGTGATCGAGATCGCCTACGACCTCGTCCTACAGGCGGTCTACGTCAAGTCGCTGTTCGACATCGCGACCGGCCGCGCGGCCGGCTGGAACTACGTCCCCCGCCAACAGCCGCCCCAACAACAAGCGGTCATCGACTGAGCACCCTCGCCGGCATCCTGCTCCCCGCCGAAGTCCTGAAGTCAGGGTGGTTCCAGGCCCTCGCCGACCTTCGTCGCGATCAACACCCTCATCTACGCCACGCTCAGCCTCATCAAGCTCATCCCACGTCGACGCGCCTGACACCCAGTCGCGGCGGACCGGCTAGCAGTGATAGCCGTACTCCGCGGCCTTCTGGCAGAACTCCTCGGCGCTCGCCGTGAAGAAATGGTGCTTCTTGTCCGGCTTCCGCACGTAGTAAAGGTAATCCACCACAGCCGGATGAGCGGCGGCGAGCAGGGACGGCAGGCCGGGGTTCGAGATCGGCGTCGGCGGGAGGCCCTTGTGCCGGCTCGTGTTGTACGGCGTCGGGTTGCGCTGCTGCGCGACCGTGATCGGGAGCGTCCCCTGGATGCCGAGCCCGTAGCGGAGCGTCGCGTCGATCTGCAGCGGCATCCCCTTCGCGAGCCGGTTCCAGATCACCGCGGAGACGAGTCTTGCGCTCCTCGGGCGCGCGTGTCTCGCGCTCGATCATGGAAGCGACGCGCAGGACGTCGTACGGCTTGCGCGCGCCGAGCGGGACGTTCGCCCACTTGCTCTCGAACGTCTGCAGCTGCAGGCCGATCAGCTCGCGCCGCGCTCGTCGAGGGGCCGAAGACGTAGCCGGCCGGGAAGAGGAAGCCCTCGATGTTGCGTCCGCGCGGGAAGCCGGCCGGCCGCGCCGTCGTCGCGGCCGCGCGTGCGTAGGCGGTGCCGGTCAGGACGGGCGTCACGTGCCGCTTGTGGATCGCGATCTGCCGTACGTGCGAGACCTGGTCGGCCATCTGCCGGACGCTGTAGCCCTCCGGGAAGATGATCTTCAGCTGGACGTCGGCTGCGGGCGCGGCGGTCGCGGCGACAAGGAACGCGAGCGCACTGGCGAACAGGAGGCGCACGCCGCCACCGTAGCCGTCCTCCCGCCGGTCTACGCTCGGCCCGTGACCGAGATCGAGCTGTGCTGGCGCTGCGGCGCGGCGATGCTGTGGGTGCAGTCGACGTGGCAGTGCCCGAGGTGCAAGTGGAAGCTCGGCTGCTGCGAGGGTGAGCCCCAGAGCGCGTGTCGGGCCGAACAGCAGCTAGTGATGACTCATCACAAGCGTTGATCCGGCGCACCGGCTCGCGCGAGGTCTCCTTCAGCGGGCGCCGGCGAGTGCGAGGACGGCGCGGACGTGGCGCTGCACGGCAGCGGAAGAGAGCGATCCCGCCGGCAGCTCGACCGTGAAGCTCGCCCCGCCGCCGACGAGGTGGTTCTGCCAGTTCGTCGCGCTGCCCGCGAGCCACGGATGGTGGTACAGGCGCATCCCGGTTGCGCGTGCGTATCGACGGCCGGCGGCCGAGCTACGGCCGTAGGCCCACACGACGTCCTTGTGCTGATGGAACCAGATCGTCACCTGCGGCTTCACGCGCGCGACAATCGCGCGGGCGACGCGCGTCTCCGGCTCCGAGAACGGCCGTGGCCCGGCCGCATGGACCGAGTCGGGCGGCCCGAATCGGCGCCAGCCCGCGGGGAAGTTCCGGTTCAGGTCGATCCCGTGCGCATTCTGGCGCGTGGCCCGGGCGAGCCCGTCGGGGTTGAGCGTCGGCACGAGCCAGAGGTCGGCGTGCGGGTGGGAGCGTTCGAGCGCGCGCACGATCGCGATCCCGGCAGGCTCGTTGCCGTGGATCGAGCCGACGACGAGCACGCGCGCGCCGGCGCCGGGGACATGCAGAAGCTCGATCGGGCGGTGCTCGGCCGAGAAACCTGCAACCGCGGTGGCGGCTACGGCCAGCGTCGCGAGCATCGGAAGCGACGCTACTAGGCCGACACGCGCCCGCGTGCCGCGACGTAGCCGCGGCCCTCGCGCACGATGCGACCCTCGCCGACCGCGCGGCGCAGGGCACGGCGCGCGACGCCCGGGCCCCAGTGGCGCGAGCTCGTGCGCGTGAGCAGCTCGCGCTCCGAGAGCGGCCGGTCGGCATCGGCGGCGGCGCGCTCGATCGCGGCGATCTGCCCCTCGAGCGGGTCGTCGACGCCGTGGAAGGAATAGCGCGGCGACCAGTGAGCGCCGGCGCGCACCGGGTAGCCGCCGACCTCGCGGCGCTCGCGATGCGTCGGCTCCTCGGCTGCGCCCTCGTCGCCGGTCTCGTCCTCGTTGCCGGTGGCGGAGAGCGGCTCGGCGACCTCCTCCAGGGGGCGCTGCTCGGCGTCGACCGCGAGCAACCACGTCACGACTGCGGCGACGAGCAGCCAGGCGGCCGCGATCAGGAACCCGATCGCGACGTTCCGGAAGCTGTTGGACTCGATGAGCTTCCCGAAGAGCGCCGGGCCGAGGATGCCGCCGAGGCCTGTGCCGACGGCGTAGAAGAACGCGATCGCCATGGCGCGGATCTCGAGCGGGAAGACCTCGCTGACCGTCAGGTACGCGGCGCTGGCTGCTGCGGACGCGAAGAAGAAGACGACGCACCAGAGCGCCGTGAGCGTGATCGCCGTCAGCTTCTGCTGCTCGAAGAGGATCGCCGTGACAGCGAGCACGCCGCCGGCCGTCGCGTGCGTGAAGGTCAGCATGATCCGGCGGCCGACCCTGTCGAACAGCGGCCCGAGGAGGATCGGCCCGAGGAAGTTGCCGATCGCGAACGGGACGATGTAGTAGCCGACGTGGTTCGCCTTCGCGCCCATCAGGTTCGTGAGCACGAGCCCGTACGTGAAGAAGACCGCGTTGTAGGCAAACGCCTGGGCGCTCATCATCGTCAGGCCGAGGACCGTGCGGCCCTTGTAACGGGAGAACATCGTGCGGCCGATCGCGACGAAGCCGGTCGACTCGCGCGGCTCGATCTCGATCGGCTCGCCGGGCTCGTCGAGCTTCTCGCCGGTCTCCTCCGTGACCCGGCGCTCGATGTCCGCGACGATCTGTTCCGCCTCCTCCTGTCGGCCCTTGATCATCAGCCAGCGCGGGCTCTCGGGGAGCATCCGCCGCGTCAGCAGCACGCCGATCCCGAGGATCGCGCCGAGGCCGAAGGCGAGGCGCCAGCCGACGTCGATCGAGAAGTACTCGGGGTTGAGGAGCGGGATCGTGATCAGGGCGCCTGCAGCGGTGCCGATCCACCACGAGCCGTTGATCGCGAGGTCGACCCAGCCGCGCACGCGGGCCGGGATCAGCTCGTCGATCGCGCTGTTGATCGCCGAGTACTCGCCGCCGATCCCGGCGCCGGCGAAGAAGCGGAAGACGAAGAAGCTGATCGCGTTCCAGGAGAACGCGGTCGCCACGGTCGCGACCAGGTAGACCGCGAGCGTGATCATGAACAGCTTCTTCCGCCCCCAGCGGTCGGTGAGGTGGCCGAAGAAGAGCGCGCCGCAGACGGCGCCCGCGACGTAGAAGGCGCCGATCAGGCCGACCTGGAAGGACGACATGTGGATCGAGGCCTTCTGGAGCGTCGGCCCGATCGAGCCGACGATCGTCACCTCGAGCCCGTCGAGGATCCAGACGAAGCCGAGCGCGAAGACGACGAGCCAGTGCCAGCGCGACCACGGCAGGCGGTCGAGCCGCTTCGGAACGTTGGTCTCGATCGTCTCGGCGGCCGTGCTCATGGGATAACGGCTATTCCGCGCCGCGCGAACCGGGAAAACCCTTGCGGCCCAGGCGTTCGCGTCGCCGGCGTCGCGACCTCGACGAGCACGCCGCCGTCGAGTAGACCGTCCGCTTGAATGCGGCGGGTGCTGCCGCCGCTCCTGCGCGAGAACACGAACTTCCGCCGCTACTTCATCGGGCAGGCGGTGTCGCTGATCGGCGACCAGATCACGCTGATCGCGCTGCCACTGACCGCCGTCCTCGCACTCGACGCGACGCCGGCGCAGATGGGCGCGCTGCTCACCGCCGCGCTCGTGCCGAACCTGATCTTCGCGCTGCACGCGGGCGTGTGGATCGACCGGCGCGGCCGCCGGCGCCAGGTGATGATCGCGACCGACATCGGGCGCGGCCTGCTGATCGCGACGGTGCCGATCGCCTACGCGGTCGGGCATCTGACGTGGACGCAGCTGTACGTCGTCGCGTTCCTCGCCGGCACGCTCGACGTCTTCTTCTTCGTCGCTTACGGGGCGTTCTTCCAGCTGATCGTCGAGCGCTCCGACTACGTGTCCGCGAACTCACTGATCCACGGCAGCCGCGCGTTCTCGTTCGTCGCCGGCAACAGCCTCGGCGGCATCCTCGTGCAGCTGCTCCGCGGCCCGTACGCGCTCGCGGTCGACGCGTTCTCCTTTTTCTGGTCGGCGTGGTTCCTCGGACGGGTCGACGTCGAGGAGCCGCCGGGCGTGCCGCACGACGCGGGCGGGCTCGGCGCCGGTGCGCGCTGGATCCGCCACAACGCGATCATCCGCGCCGAGCTGCTCGGCGTCGCGACGCTCAACCTGTTCAACTTCATGTTCTTCGCGCTGTTCGTGCTCTACGCGACGCGCTATCTGCACGTGAAGCCCGCGCAGCTCGGGATCGTGCTCGGCGCGGCGTCGATCGGCACGGTCGGCGGCTCGTTCATCGCCGGACGCGTCTCGCGCCGGATCGGGGTCGGCCCCGCGTTCCTCGCCGGCTGCTTCTTCTTCCCGGCGCCGCTGATCCTCGTGCCGGCGGCCGGCGGCCCGCACTGGCTCGTGCTCACATGCCTCTTCGTTGCCGAGTTCACGTCCGGCATCGGGTTGATGCTGCTCGACATCATGGCCGGCACGATCAGCGCGGCGATCATCCCGACTCAGCTCCGCTCCCGCGTCTCCGGCGCGTTCCTCGTCGTGAACAACGGCGTGCGCCCGGTCGGAACCGCCGTGGGCGGCCTGCTCGGAGCGACGATCGGCGTCCGGCCGACGCTCTGGATCGCGACCGTCGGCGCGCTGCTCGGGATGGCGTTCCTGCTGCCGTCGCCGATCCCGGCGCTCCACGACCTGCCCGCGCAGGCCGAAGCATGATCGCCGGCCGCGACCCACTCGAGCTCTTCCACGAATGGGTCGACGGCCCGAACGTCGTGCTGGCCACGGCGACGGCGGACGGACGGCCGTCGGCGCGGATGGTGCTCTTGAAGAGCGCCGACGAGCGCGGCTTCACGTTCTTCAGCGGGTACGAGTCGCGCAAGGGCCGCGAGCTCGCCGAGAACCCGCGCGCGGCGCTGCTTTTCCACCGTCCCGACATCCAGGTGCGCGTCGAGGGACGGGTCGAGCGGATCCCGGCCGAGGAGTCCGACGCCTACTGGGCGACGCGCCCGCCGGCCTCGCGGCGCAGCGCAGCGGCGTCCCATCAGTCGCAGCCGGTCGGCTCGCGCGCCGAGCTCGAGGCCGCCGTCGCCGCGCAGCCCGCCGAGCCGCCGCGGCCCGAGCGCTGGGGCGGCTTCCGGCTGATCCCCGACACGTACGAGTTCTGGGAGCACCGCGACGACCGCCTGCACGAGCGTCACCTTTTCAGGGCACGCGACGGCGGCTGGGACGTGGTCATGCTGCAACCGTGAAGCTGCTCGCGCCGCAGCGCTCGTCCTCGGCCTCGCCGGCGCGACCACTCCAGGCCCCGTGCTTGCCGGCTGCCCGGTCTTCCCGGCCTCGAGCGTCTGGAACCAGCGCGTCGACACGCTTGCCGGTCGCGCCCGACTCGGCGCGCGTGATCGCCGCGATCGGCGCCGGCGACGGCGTGCACGCCGACTTCGGCAACGGCCTCTACGACGGCTCGCGCATCGGCATCCCGTATGTCGTCGTGCACGGCAAGAAGACGCCGAAGTCCCGCGTCGCGTTCGAGTACGCCGACGAGAGCGACAAGGGGCCGTACCCGATCCCTGCCGGCGTGCCGATCGAGGGCGCAGCCGCAGCACGCGAACGAGGGCGACCGGCACGCGCTGATCGTCGACCGCGACTCGTGCAGGCTCTACGAGCTCTACGCGCTGCAGCGCACGGGCGGCCGCTGGACGGCCGGCTCGGGAGCGATCTGGAGACCTGCGCTCGAACGCGCTAGCGCCCCGCCGGGTGGACGTCAGCCGACGCCGCCGGGCTCCCGATCCTCCCGGGCCTCGCGCGCTGGGACGGCGACGCGTCGACCGGCGCGATCAGACACGCGCTCCGCTTCACCGTCGAGCGCACCCGCCGCGCGTACGTCTACCCCGCGCGCCACTTCGCGAGCGACCTGACCGACCCCGCCCTGCCGCCGATGGGGGTGCGCGTGCGCCTGAAGGCAAGCGTGAAGATCTCTGACCTGCCGCCGCAGGCGCGCATGGTCGCGCAGGCGCTCGAAGACCTACGGGATGATCCTGGCCGACAACGGGTCGAACTGGTACCTGAGCGGCGCGCCGAGCCCGAAGTGGTCGAACGACCAGCTACACGCGCTCGGGCGTCTGACCGGTGCGGACTTCGAGGTCGTCGACACGTCCCGCCTGCGGCCGTAACGCAACCTCGAACGTCGTCCCGCCGGGGCTGCTCTCGACGCGCACATCGCCGCCCATCGCGCGCGCGAGCTGGCGCACGATCGCGAGCCCGAGCCCGCTGCCGACGGGTCTGTCCTTGCCGATCTTGTCGTAGAGGTAGAAGCGCTCGAACGCGTGCGGCAGATCGTCGGGCGGGATCCCCGGGCCGGTGTCGGCGACGAGCAGCTTTCCCGCCGGATCGGCGGTGACCGTCACCGATCCGCCGGCCGGCGTCTCGCGCAGCGCGTTCTCGACGAGGTTCGACGCGACCTGCAGCACGCGGTCGGCGTCGGCCTCGACCCACGTCTCATCGCCGTGCGCCACGAGGGCGACGTCGAACTCCCGTGCAGCGCTCTCGTGCCTGGCCACGGCCTCGCGGGCTGATCTCCGCGAGGTCGACCGGCTCGCGGCGCACGGAGAACTCCGAGCGGTTCATCCGGGCGAGGTCGAGCAGGTCGCGCACGAGCCGTTCGAGCCGGCTGGCCTCGAGCGTGATCATCCGCGCCGCCTCCTCCGGGTCGAACGCGCCCTCCGCCAGGCCCTCCGAGTAGCCCCGGATCGCCGTCAGCGGCGTCTTCAACTCGTGGCTGACCGAGAGCAGGAAGTTGCGCTCCGCCTCGCGCGACCGCGCGAGCTGCGCGCTCATCGCGTTGAACGCCTCCGCGAGCGAGGCGAGCTCGGTCGTGCCCCCGGTCGGCAGCGGCTCGTGCCGCTCGTCGGCCGCGAGCGAGCGCGTCGCGTCCGCGACGCGGCGGATCGGCCGCGCGATCGACCGCGCGACGATGAACGACAGCACCGCGGCGAAGATCACACCGGCGAGCGCGGCGAGCAGCAGGTCGCCGAGGAACGGGCGCCACGCGGCCGAGCGCAGCGCTGGCGGGCCGCAGCATGATCAGGCCGAGGCTGCGGGATCGTGCGGTACGAGTAGAGCTGCTGCTTGCCCTGGTACGTCGTCTCGCCGTCGCTGCTCTTGTTCACGTCGGGCACGAGTGCCGCGAAGGTGCCGCCGCGGCTGCACGAGGATCAGCACGCTCCCCGACGTCTGTCGTTCGCGCACGAAGTTCACGTGCTGCCGGCGCTGCTGCGCGAGGTCGTCGGCGCGGCGCGCGATGTTCGCGGCCTGCGAGCGGTCGACCTGCCGCCGCGTCAGCACCGCGCCGATCGCGAGCGTGAGCGCGAGCGTGATCGCGAGCGCGGCCAGGGTCGCCGCGAACAGCCGCGCCCGGAGGCTCCAGCCGTCCGTCACCTCACGACGCGACTGCTTTGTACCCGGCGCCGCGGAGCGTGCGGATCAGATCGGGCCGGCCGAGCTTGCGGCGCAACTGGGCGACATGCACGTCGACCGTGCGCGTGCCGCCCGGGTACTCCTGGCCCCAGACGCGGTCGAGCAGCAGGTCGCGCGAGACGACGACGCCGGCATTCGCCATGAAGAACGCGAGCAGGTCGAACTCCTTCGCCGTCAGCTCGACGGGCTTGCCGGCCAACGGTGACGTCGTGCGACTCGCGGTCGAGCGTCACGTCGCCGAGCGCGAACGTCTCGCGATGCTCCTGCGGCTCGGTGCGGCGGAAGATCGCCTTCATGCGCGCGACGAGCTCGCGCGGCGAGAACGGCTTCGTCAGGTAGTCGTCGGCGCCGACCTCGAGCCCGACGACGCGATCGGGCTCCTCGTCGCGCGCGGTCAGCATCAGGATCGGCACCTGCGACTTCGCCCGCATCTCGCGGCAGACGTCGAAGCCGTCCATCCCCGGCAGGCCGATGTCGAGCAGGACCATCCTCACCGGGTGACGCTCGAGCTCGACCAGCGCTTCCTCGCCGGACCGCACCCAGATCGACGCGGTAGCCGTCGCGGGTGAGGTAGCCGCGGACGAGCTCTCCCACCGAAGGCTCGTCCTCGACGAGGAGAACTGTCCCCGCCATGACCCGAAGCGTATTAGACGTTGGCGCGCACGCGCACGGCGGCGCCGCCGTCGACACGGAGCGTCGTCGCGTTCATGCGGCGCCGCAGGCTGAAGATCGCGGACGGCCTCCCGTCGACGGTGACGATCGTCGTGCTCGTCAGCGGGATCACTTCGCTCACGCCGGTGTTCTCGCGGAGGGTCAGCGACGTCGTCGTGATCTGGGTGATCTTCCCGCGGTCGACGATCAGCGTGTGCGGCACGCGCTTGATCACGACGTTGAGCTCGACGTGCGACCACTTGCCGGGGATCTTGGGAATCTGCGGAGGCGCGCCTGCACCGGCGGCCGAGCCGGCACATGCCAGCAGGGAGAGTGTCGAGAGCATGGCGGCGCGCCTCCGCATGACGGGACTATCCCCCGACCCGGTCACGCGGCGGTTGCGCACACGTAAGGCAGACGTAAAACCGGAGCGTAGGCTCGACGGAGCTCACCGAAACACCGAGCGTAGGCTCGACGGAGCTCACGAAACACCGAGCGTAGGCTCGACGGAGCTCGCAAACAGTGAGGGTCGCCGTCCCCGGCGACCCTCGACCCTTGCTTGCTTTGGCGTGTTGGCCGTTCGAGTCATGCGCTGCGGTCGGTGGGTCAGTTGGCACCTTTCCCGACCTCACCCGTCAATGTGCCTTCGACCTGCGCGTGCGATTCGAATCCTTCCCTCGCGACCGGACGGAGCCGGTCACGAGAACAACGCCGTTACCGCTGTATTGGTTTCTCGCCTGACCTTCTTCTTCCTCTGGATCATCCGTCCGGCGGCCCGTCTTGGCATGGGCCGACCGGCCCACTCGAGGCCCCTCGATGGACCTGTCTCTGAGCGGCCTCACGTGACGCGGCTGTCATCGCGAGTCTGGTGCCGTGTTGTGGCACCTTTCTGGTGCCGAACTGTGGTACGAAGTGGTACGGTTTGTTGGCACCGTGATCACGGACGTCAACCCCTTCGTCTACTCGCACCCGATCGCGCCGGACGACGTGATCGACCGCGACGAGGAGACGGAGCGGCTGCTCACTGCCGCGGTCGGCGGCCACTACGTCCGGCTCTACGCGCCGCGGAAGTACGGCAAGACGAGCCTGCTCCGACGCGTTCTGCGCGACGCGGAGCGACGCGAGCAGATGATCCCCGTTCTCGTCGACCTCTACGGGGTGCTCTCGATCGCCGACGTCGCGATCCGGTTCGAGCGAGCGTACGCGCGGCAGCTGAAGGGAAAGCTGCGCGCGCGGATCGAGGAGTTCCTCCAGAGCACCGGGCTCGGCCTGTCGCTCGGTGCGCTCGGCGTGTCGGCGCGCCTGCAGATCGACCCACGGACGGATCCGCTGCCGGCGCTGCACGCGCTGCTCGACCTGCCGCTGCGGCTCGAGGAGGGCGGCGGCTTCCGCGCGCTGATCGTGCTCGACGAGTTCCAGGACGTGACCAAGGTGAAGGAGATGGACGCGCTCCTGCGCAGCCACATCCAGTTCCAGGGCGAGGTCGCGTCGTTCGTCTTCGCCGGCTCGGAGCCCGGCCTGATGCGCGAGCTGTTCGAGGACCGCGAGCGGCCGCTGTACGGCCAGGCGGTTCCGATGCGGCTCGAGCGGCTCGCGGACGCGGACATCAGCAGCTACATCGCCGGCCGCTTCCGCGAGTCGGGCCGCAGCGTCGGCGACGCGCTCAACCCGCTCGCGGCGGCGGCGCAGGGGCATCCGCAGCGCGCGATGCTGCTCGCGCACCGTCTCTGGGAGGAGGTCGCGTCGGACGGCACGGCGACGCTCGCCGATTGGACGCGCGCGCACGCGGCGGCGCTCGTGGAGCTGCAGCCGGAGTTCGACGCGAACTGGCGCCGCCTGCCGACGAGCAGCCAGAAGGCGCTGCGCGCAGTCGTGGCAGGCGACGGCTCGCCGTTCCAGCGCCGCGTCCTCGAGCAACTCGACCTGCCGAAGTCGACCGCCCGCGCGGCGCTGCGCTCGCTCGTCGCGAACGCAACGGTCGAGCAGAAGGACGACGAGTACCGCGTGATCGATCCACTCTTCGCCGAGTGGATCGCCCGGCTGCGGCAGACCGGCGACGCCGGCTGAAGGACTCGCGGCGGATTACGCAGCCGCGAACAGTGAACGCCACGAGCCCAGATCGTCTCGCGGCGGAGACGATTCGAGTCGAGATGCCCACTCCGTCGTACTTCGTGCTCGACGACGCCGCTGCACACTGGCAGCGGGCGTTCGAGGCCGCAGCGCGCGCTCTGGACGCCGACCGGGTGGTGCTGCCCGCGGAGCAGATCGGCGAGGAGATGCGCCGCCTCGCCGACGAGCGCCGTCTGACGGCCGCGTGCTCGAGAGCTGCGCGCGGGTCAGTAATTCCTCCGCGCGCGCATCGTGGTCGCCGCTGATGCAGCTCTGAGCGACGCAGCACGAGGCATTCCAACAAGGAGGTGTGCAGTGTCTGCCACCAGGAACGTCCTGTCGAAGGCGCCGATGTCACTCGCGACGTATCGCGCCGCCGTCGTGCACGACTTCGGCGGCGCCGCTCGTCGTCGACGAGGTGCCGAAGCTCGCGCTCGAGCAGGGACAGATCAGCGTGAGGGTCGAGGCGACCGGCCTCTGCCACACCGACATCCATGCCGCCCACGGCGACTGGCCCGTGAAGCCGTCGCCGCCGTTCGTGCCCGGCCACGAGGGCGTCGGCATCGTCGAGGAGCTCGGCGCGGGGGTGACCGAGGTCGCCCTCGGCGAGCGCGTCGCGATGCCGTGGCTCGGCTACGCCTGCGGCACGTGCGACTACTGCGTCTCCGGCTGGGAGACGCTGTGCCTCGAGCAGAAGAACATGGGCTACTCGATCGACGGCGGGCTTCGGCGAGTACGCCACGGCGTTCGCCCGCTACGTCGTTCGCGGTCCCGGACGGCATCGACCCGTTCGACGCGGCACCGCTCACCTGCGCCGGCGTGACGACGTACAAGGCGGTCAAGGTCGCGGGGACGCGGTCGTCCGACCTCGTCGCGGTGTTCGGCGTCGGCGGCCTCGGGCACCTCGCGATCCAGTACGCCGCGATCGCCGGCGGCCGCGTCGTCGCGATCGACCTCGTGGACGAGAAGCTCGAGCTCGCACGCGAGCTCGGAGCCGAGTTCATCGTCAACGCGGCGAAGGAGGATCCCGTCGCGGCGATCCAGGAGCTCGGCGGCGCCGACCAGGCGATCGCGCTCGCGGTCGCGCCGAAGGCGTTCGAGCAGGCCTACAGCTCGCTGCGCCGCGGAGGCACGCTCGTCTTCGTCGCGCTGCCGGCAGAGAACAAGATCCACGCTGCCGATCTTCGAGACCGTGCTGAACGGGATCACGCTCGTCGGCTCGATCGTCGGCACCCGGACCGATCTGCGCGAGGTGTTCGAGCTGCACGCCGCAGGCAAGACGCGCGTCATCCGCGAGACGCGGCCGCTGTCGGAGATCAACGAGGCGATCGCGGACGTCGAGCCGGCCGCGTGCCCGCACGGATCGTCTTCGACCCGGGCTAGACGGTGCACGCCGCGACGGCGCCCTCCACTGACTCGTAGAAGTGGTCGGCGCCGATCGCGGCGGTCGCGCCGGAGAGCCGGAACTCCTCGACCATGCGTCTGCGGAGGCGCGCGACGACGAGCGTGACCCCGTCCCGGCGCAGGTCGGCGGCGAGCGACGCGAGCGCCTCCATCCCGCTCGAGTCGACGTGCATCACCGCCTCGGCGTCGAAGACGAGCCACGACGTCTCGGTCGGCGCGGCGCGGATCGCCTCGCGCACGCGGCCCTTCACGTAGCGCGCGTTGGCGAAGAAGAGGCGATCGTCGAGCCGGTAGACGACGACGCCGGGCGTGACGCGCGCGGACGGGTTGAGCGAGACGTCGGCATAGCGGCCGAGACGGTCGACCCAGCCGAGCACCGCGTCGTACGGCCGCGCGCTCCGGCGCACGGTGTCGATCACCGAGAGCCCGACGGCGACGATCAGCGCCTGCAGCACGCCGAAGACGACGACGCAGCCGGTCGTGACGCCCGCGATCGCGACCTCGACGCGGTCGATTGCGGCGAGCGCGCGCCATGCAGCCGGCTCGACGAGCCCGACGCCGGCGGAGACGATCACCGCCGCGAGCACGGCGGTCGGCAGGTACTGCACCGGCTCCGTGAGGAAGAGCAGGATCACGACGATCGTGCCGGCGGCGCACAGACCGGCGATCTGCGTGCGCGCGCCCATCTGGTCGTTGACGGCCGTGCGCGAGCCGCTGGCGCCCACCGAGAACGCCTGCGTGAATCCCGCGGCGACGTTCGCCACGCTCATCGCGAGCAGCTCCTGCGAAGCACGCACGTGCTGGTTGCGCCGGCCGGCGAACGCCCGCGCCGTGAGGATCTCGTCGGCGAACGAGACGAGGAAGATGCCGACCGCCGCAGGCGCCAGCCTTACGACGTCGGCGAACGGCGGGGTCGGAACGGTCGGCCGCGGGAGCCCGCTCGCGATCGGGCCGACGGTCGCGATCCCGTGCGACGCGAGGTCGAAGCCCCACGAGACACCGATCGCGACGACGACCACGAGCAGCGCGCCCGGGACGCGCGGGACGAAGAACCTGAGCAGGAAGAGCGCGGACAGCGAGACGACGCTCACGGCAACCGTTGCGCCGCTCACGTCGCCGAGCTCGCCCGCGACCTCCCACAGCCGGGGAAGCGGGTCGCGCGCCTGGATCGACAGGCCGAGCAGCTTGCCGAGCTGGGCGACGACGAGCACGACCGCGACGCCGTGGATGTAGCCGACGAGCACCGGACGCGAGAAGTAGTCGGCAAGCCAGCCGAGCCGTAGCAGGCGCGCGATCAGGAAGCACCCCCCGACGAGTAGGGCGAGCACCGAGGCGAGCTCGATCGCGCGCTCGCTCCCCGCCGCCGCCAGCGGCAGGACCGCCGCGGCGACGAGCGTGGCGACCGTGCCCTCCGTGCCGATGATCAACTGACGCGACGAGCCGAGCAGCACGTACGCGACCATCGGCAGCAGCAGCGTGTAGAGGCCGTTCACCGGCGTCATGCCCGCGAGCTCGCCGTACGCCATCGCCGACGGGAGAGCGAGCGCGGCGACGGTCACGCCGGCGAGCAGGTCGCGACGCGCGCTCGGCACGCGGTACTGCGGGAGCTCTGCGGCAACCGGGATCGCGCGCCGGAGGAATGGCTCCCTGTTCGCCGGCCGGAACGCCGGTGTGCCGCCGTAGGCGGTCGTCACTCGTTTCGGGGACAGAACTGCCGAGAATCGTCGTCGCGCCGCGCGCGGTCGCGCCTCACCTGGGCGGGGTGAGCCCGGCGCCGACGGCAACGAGATCCGCGACGACGTCGGCGAGCGGCCGGCTTGCGTCGATCTCGTGCGTGCAGGTCGCGCGCAGGAGCGGCTCGACCTCGGCGATATGCGAGCGGATCAACTCGCGCTCCTCGCTGCTCTTGCCGTAGTCGTTCGTCGTGCGCCGCTCGATCCGGTCGAAGAGCACGTCGGCGGGCGCGGCCAGGAGCACGACGGCGTCGAAGCGCGGGTAGAAGCGACCCTGGTTCGACACGGTGCCGGAGACGTAGAGCGTGGTGCGGCGCTCACGATCGAGCAGCTCGGCGATCCGGTCCTCGCGCCAGACGTAACCGTCCTCGGCGTCGGACCACTCGGTCCACCCCGGCTCGTCGGTGTCGACGACGTCGAAGCCGCGCGTGCGCAGCTCCGCCAGCGCGCTCGACTTGCCGGTGCCGGACATGCCGGTGACGAGGATCCGCGGCACGGCGGAAGGCTAGACGGTGCGTTAGCGCAGCATCACGGGCGGATAGACCAGCGGTGTGTCCGACATCCCCGACTACATCGTCCTCAGCCGCCATCGCGACCTCGAGGGGCTGCGCGGCGCCCGTGGCCCCGCCGATCTCATCCTCGCGGCGATCGTGCTCTTCTCGCTCCTCGGCCTCCTGAACGTCTTCGGACAGCGGCCGGAGACGTCGACCGCGTCAGCGCCGGCGGCGAGCCTCGAGCTCTCCGCGCCGACGAAGCTGCGCGGCGGGCTGCTCTTCTCCGCGCGCTTCCACATCACAGCGCGCGCGCGACGTGAAGAACGCGACGCTGGTCCTCGACCCGGGCTGGGCCGAGGGCATGGCGATCAACACGATCGAGCCGAGCCCGGTCTCGGAGGGCTCGACCGACGGCAAGCTGACCTTCGAGCTCGGCCACATCCCGGCGGGGCAGTCGTACACACTCTGGATGCAGTTCCAGGTCAACCCGACGACCGTCACCTGGCACCGGCCGGCGGGCGTGACGCTTCCGCGACGGCCCACGGACGCTCGGGCGCATCGACCGCTCCTACGACATCTACCCGTAGATGGACATCGTTCTCCGCGCAATCGCCGTCTTCGCCTTCCTGCTCGTGCTGACGAGGGTGATCGGCCGGCGCGAGCTCTCGTCCCTGCAGCCCATGGACCTGATCCTCCTGATCATTCTCGGCGACGCCGTGCAGCAGGGGTTGACGCAGGACGACTACTCGCTCACCGGCGCGTTCCTCGCCGTCGGAACGATTGCCGTACTGCAGGTGTTCATCTCCTGGATCGGCTACCGATTCCCGAGGACACGGCCGGTGCTCGACGGCGAGCCGATCGTCGTCATGCAGGACGGCGAGCTGATCGAGCGGAACCTGAAACGCGAACGACTGAGCGCCGAAGAGGTCGCCGAGGAAGCACGCGCACAGAACATCGCGCACCTCGCCGAGGTGAAGTTCGCGATCCTCGAGACGAACGGCCGCATCAGCTTCATCAAGAAAGCACTCGCCGTGAATCATGCTGTGCGCCCGGAAGCCGACGGTTGCGAACTCGTTCGAGATTGCCGGGGCAACGTTCCCGTTGTAGCCCTGGTAGGGGTCGAGCTGGACGCCGAGAGCGGGCAGGAACTCGTTGTAGGTGATGAACTGGATCTCGGCCCCGACGATCCGCCGCGCGACCTGGAATCGAAGCTCGTTGCCGAGTTGCCGCGGCAGCGCGTCCGCGATCCGGTTGTGCTCTCGGGCAAACAGCGTCTGCAGCGCCGTGAGGGCGAAGTTCTCGTTCGCACGGACATCGCCCGCTTCGACCGCGCGCGCCGGCGTCCCTGCGAGCGCGCCCATGAGATCCATCGGCGGCGCCGTGGCGGCGTTCCCACGTGCGTCCGCGCGCGGAAGATAGCCCGCGGGCAGCATCAGATCGGGGCTGTTGTCAGCCCGAAGCCACTGCAGACGCGAGCTCGTCGTGCCGTAGACCTGCGACGCGTCGAGGAAGCTGCTGATGGTGTTGATCTGCTGCCGCGGCGACGAGACACCGGTACCCGGCGCTGCCCGCGTCCTCGAGAAGTCCATCTGTCCGACATCGTTCGTAAAGCTCTCGAGCGGATCTTTCGCGTCGAAGGACATCGGCGTCGGCTCGCCGGGCGTCTCGTCGCGGAGATCCATGTCGTGGTCGATGAACTGACCCCACGCCCACGCCCATTGCGACATGTCCCGGTCGGAGAAGATGTTCTGGCCCGCGTCGTTGAACACGCGGTTGCTGATCCTCCGCGCGGAAGGCCCGCCGACCATCGACGACTTGCCGTCGGCGTAGCTCGGGTCTGCGATCCGTGCGTACTGCGTGCCGGCCTGCCCCCAGTCGGCATGGCTCGCGTTGTTCGCACTGCCGTCGAGGGTGCGAAGTGCTGGCAGGACAATTGGACTCTGCGCTCCACGAGCATCGACGGTCGCTGCGAGCGCAGCGAGAGCGACGGTGGCGACAACAAATGCGCAGGCAAAGACCGGGCGCATGAGGTGGCTCCCTTCTCGGCCAGGCTCAGTCAAGGCCGCAGAAAGCCCTGACGGCCGGCTCGAGTGGTGCCGGGTACCTTCACCTGCCCAAGTCACTGGACGCCCGGCCTAGGCTTCATCCTTGTACGCGCAGCCGGAACTTCAAGAGCGTGACTCTTAAAACAACATGAAACCGGTCACGCCGCGCGCAGCACGTAGCCGACGCCGCGGCGGGTCTCGATCAGGCGCGAGCATTTGCCGCGTTCGGTCTTGCGGCGCAGACGAGCGATGAAGACGTCGAGTGAATTCGACGAGAACTCGATGTCGTATCCCCACACCTGGTCGAAGATCTCTGCGCGCGAGAGCACGCGACCGGGGTTGAGCATGAACAGCTCGAGCAGGGTGTACTCCGTCGGCGTCAGCGGGAACTCGTTGTCGCCTCGACGTCCGCGGCGTGAGAGGCGGTCGAGCTCGAGATCCGCGAAGTGGAGAATCGCCTCGTCATCGGGCGGCATCGTTCTCCGAAGAACGGCGTGCAGTCTCGCGCTCAGCTCGAGAGGAGCGAGCGGCGGTTCGGCGACGTCATCTGCACCTGCCTCCAGCACGGCAGCCCGCGTTTCGACCTCGGCCGAGTCGACCAACGCGATCATCGCCACGTCATCGTCGACCTCGCGCACACGCTCGGTCAGCTCGACGGCTGAGCCTCGATGGTCAGGAAGCTCGATGACGACAGCGTCGAAGTCCTGACCACTCTTGAGACGACGAACGATTTCATCGTGGCCGCCGTCGACCGTCTCGACGCGGAACCCACTCCGGGCAAGCGAGCGGGCGAGCCGGTCGCGCCCGGCGCGATCACACCTCGCGAGTAGAACCTTCGACCTCGGACGCCCTCGTGCTCGCTGACGAGCCGCTCTCCGTGCCGTGGCTGACCCCCCTTTGACGCGACGACGATCTCATCCTACGGCCCCCGGGAGCCGTCTCCTCCTCTCGCTCCGGTGGAGGAGCGACCGGCGGGCGCTCGCTGATGGACGCGCAGACGGCGCGCCGTTAGCGTCCCTGCAGGATGACGGCACCGCTCTTCTCCGCCGAGCCGTCCCCGTGGCTCTGGGAGACCATGCTGGGGATCACGCTCGTGCTGGTGTTGCTGAACGTGCTGCTGATCGTGCTCGTGCACGGCCGCCGGATACGCCAGTACGTGCGCGGAGGCCGGGAACGGCGCTTCCAGGCGCAGCTCGACGGAGATCATGGCGAAGCTCGACCATCCGACGAGCGCCCGCGACCGGCTCTGGCTGCGCTGGCAGCTCGACGGCTTCGACGAGCTGGAACGGCCGCTGGCCGCGGTCGCCCTGATCGAACGTCTCCGTCCGGCCTCGCCGGAGGAACGCCGGCAGACGCTGGAGGTGCTGCGCGAGGTCGGCGCGATCGAGCTGCTCGTCCGGCTCGACCAGGAGCCGGATCCCGTGGCGGCGCGCGCTCGCGGTCAGAACGCTCGGCTGGGCCGGCGCGGAGGAGACGGTTCCGGTGCTGATCGAACGGGTCGGCGACCGCAGCCGCTACGTGCGGGAGGCGGCGGTGCGGGCGCTCGGGCGGATCGGCGACCCGCAGGTGCTGCCGCTGACTCGGTGAGCTGTTCCGGGCTCCCGGCCGCGTTCCGCCCGGCGTCGTCTACGACGCGCTCGTCTCGTTCGGCGCTGCCGCCGCAGCCGACGTTCGCCGGGCGCGCTCCGTTCCGAGCACGAGTCGGTGCGAGTTGCCTCCTGCTACGGCGTCGCGGCGGTCTCCGAGCCCGAACAGGCGCGCGCGGAGCTGACGCCGCTGCTCGCAGACCCGGAGGCGCCGGTGCGGGCTGCCGCCGCGGAAGCGCTCGGGCAGGTCGGCGGCGGCACGCTGCCGGCCGGTCTCGCACGAGCCTCCCGCGACGAGGTCGCGACCGTGCGCGTGGCCGCCACCCGCGCGCTCGGCTGTCTACGACGACCCGCAGGCGGTCGAGCTGGCGCTGAACGCGCTGCTCGACCCCGACCGGGACACCGCGGTCAGCGCCGGCGAGTCGCTCGTCCGTCTGGCCCGCCGTCCCGCGACGAACGCGGCCGCCGAACGAGGCGCTTGCCCGTTCCGCGCAGGCATGGCCGGTCGAACGGGCGCTCGTCATGGACTCGGTCGGAGCGGTCTGAATGGCCGAGGCGGGCTTCTTCTGGCTGTCGTTCGCGATCTTCGTCTACTTCGTCTTCTACACGGTCACGACGTTCGGCCTGATCTGCCGTTCGCTGTACGAGACCGCGCTGACCGGGGTGGAACGCGGCAGGCTGTTCACCCCGCCGGAGCGCCGGTACCGGCCGGGGATCAGCCTGATCGCCCCCGCCTACAACATGGCGCCGATGATCGCGGCGAGCGCGCGGGCGCTGCTCGCCGCCGACTACGACCCGCTCGAGGTCGTGATCGTCGACGACGGATCGGAGGACGGGACGACGGCGGCGCTCGACGCCGCCTTCGACCTGGTCGAGCTGCCTGTCGGCGACCGGATGAAGATCCCGACCCAGCCCGTCCTGCGCTACTTCGTCAGCCGCAGCGAGCCGCGCCTGCGTGTCCTGCAGAAAGAAAACGGCGGCCGGTCGGACGCGATCAACGCCGGCTTGAACCTCGCCCACAAGGAGCTCGTCGCGATCGTCGACGCGGACACGCTGCTCGAACGGGACGCGCTGAAACGGATCGTCGAGGTGTTCGCCGCCGACCCGGACAACGTGGTGGCGGCCGGCGGCAGCATCCGGGTCGCGAACGGGGCGGTGATCGAGAACAACGCGGTCGCCGTCCCGCATGTCGCCCGCGGCGGCACGGAGGCAAGCCAGACCGCCGAGTATCTGCGCAGCTTCCTCGGCGCGCGGATCGCCTGGTCGGCGATGAACGGGCTGGCGATCATCTCCGGCGCCTTCGGCGTCTTCCGGCGCGACCTGGTCCGCGACTGCGGCGGGCTGTCGCTGCAGACGCTCGGTGAGGACATGGAGCTGGTGATGCGCCTGCACCATCAGCTGCGCCCGCAGCGGCCGCGCACCCGGATCGTCCACGCCGCCGGACGCGAACGCCTGGACGGAGATCCCGGTCGCGCTCGGCCCGCTGCGCGGGCAGCGGATCCGCTGGCATGTCGGCCTCTGCGACAACCTGCGCATCCACTGGAGGATGATCGGCCGCCGGCGCTTCGGCGCGGTCGGGCTCTGGTCGCTGCCGTACGCGCTCCTCTTCGAGGCCGCCGGCCCGATGCTGCAGGCGACAGGGATGGTGCTCGTGGTCGTGCTGGTCGGCTTGCACGCGATCACCTGGCCGTACGCGGTCGCGCTGTTCGTGGTCATGCTGCTGGTCGGGCAGCTGCAGACCGCCGGCGCGATCCTGATCGAGGAGGTCGGGTTCCGCCGCTACACGGTGCGCGACCTGATGGTGCTCGCCGGCTGGAGCCTCGTCGAGCTTGTCTGGTACCGGCCGCTGAACGCGCTCTGGCGTCTCTGGGCGACCGTGCTCGTGCTGCTCGGCCGGCGTCCCGGCTGGGGCACGATCCCGCGCGGCGCGGCGTTCAGCGAGACGCCGGAAGCACGAACTGGCACCGGCGCCCTTGCCACGCTGAGCCGGCGCTCGGGAGCGAGCCGAACCGCACAAGCGACTATAGGCTCGCGAGGGCAGAGCACCTCGCTGGAGACCCACGTGAATCGCCTTCCCCGCCCTCTCGCCGCACTCGCTGCTCTTGTGGTGTTCGCTCTCTGCGGTGCGGCGGTCGCCGCTCAGCCCGCGGACGACATCACTCTGGTCACGACGACACTGCCGGAGCTCAACCCCGGCCAGACCGGCGTGGGTGTCGACGCTCTGGCGCGGCGCGTCGGAAGACGCGACCTCGTTCGAGCTGACCGTCGTTCAGCCGATCCCGCAAGGGATCAGCGTCAGCTACCCGGAGAACACCGGCAGCTTCTCGTCTCTGTACAAGGAGTCCACGTTGCTCGCAGGCGACACCGACTACTCGTCGCTCAAGGTGCAGGTCGGCGACAGCGTGCTCGGAGACCAGCAGATCAAGCTGGACGTCGAATACCAGCTCGCAGGGAAGAAGCAGAAGCAGAAGGTGGACGTCACCCTGCCGGTCGTCGAGGCAAGCGGGCCGACCGTCGAGCAGGTGACGACCACCGTCGGCCCGATCCCGGCCGGGCTCCGCCCAGTATGTGGACGTCAGCTACAAGGCGAACAAGCCGGGCGTGACCGCACGCCCAGCTGACCGCGAAGCCGCCCGCCGGCGCGACGGTGAGCTACCCGAACGACGGCAGCTTCAGCGGGCTCGCCGCCGACTCGACGCTGTCGGTCGGCGAGACCGACCACGCGAGCTTCAGGATCGACACCGGCACGCTCGCGCCGGGCAGCTACGAGGTCGAGCTCGACCTGATCTACGGAAACGGCGGCCAGCATCTGCCCGGAACGGTCACCTTGACCGTGAGCTGATGCGTCGGCTGCTCGTCATAGGCGCGCTCGCCGCTGTCGCGTCGGGCTGCGGCTCAGGGTCGGGCTCGGTCGACCCGCAGGCGGCGAGCGCGTACGTGGACGCGCAGGCGCACGCGCTCTGCGTCGTGCAGACGACGGCGTTCCCGACCCAGGCGGAGCAACAGGCCGCCTACGAGCGGGCACAGCAGGAGTCGGGGCTGACAGCGGACGAGTTCGCCGACGCGCAGGCTGCGGCCGCGAAGGACGAGGCGCTGCGCGAACGCGTCAGCGACCGCGTCGTCGCGCTCTGCGGCTGATCTCGAGCGCCGGACGCAAACTGCGTCTGGCTCTCAGTTCGCCACGATCTTGATCGGCGTCCCGACGCGCACGATCGAGCGAAGGAACTCGACGTCTTCGTTGCGCATCCGCACGCAGCCGTGCGAGACGGCCTGGCCGATCAGCTGCGGCGTGTTCGTGCCGTGCACGCCGACGACGCCGCCGCCGGGCCAGTCGGAGAGCTTCGAGTAGCCGCTCGTCTCGAACGCGTAGGCGCCCAGCACGGGCTCCGACGGGCGGTACTTCGCCTGGACGTAGTAGAGACCGAGCGGCGTCTCCATGCCGGGCGCGCCGATCGCCACCGGCCCGGAGCGCACGACCCGGCCGTGCACGACGAGCTCGAACCTGCGCTGCCCGCGGAACACGACGAGCCAGCGGTCGACGGGCTTCACCTGGATGCTCGACGCCGGCACCCAACCCGTGCGCCCGTTCGGCCGGCCCGGGATGCTGATGCGGTACCAGACGACGTGGCCCGACGCGTTGCGGCGCTCGCCGACGGCAAGCACGGGGCGCGGCCGGAAGTCGGCGCCGAACTGCTCCAGCGTCTTCACGACCCGCGCGCCGAGGCTCGGCGCTACGCGCACGCCGACGCGCGGCCACACGATGACGCCCGAGCCGACGACGTCGACCGTGGCGACGCGTGACGGACTCGTCGTCGCACCGGCGGCGCCGCCGGCCACGATGAGTGCCGCAACCATTGCGCAGCCGAGCAGCCGCACGGTATGTCTCCCGCCCGCAGACATCACCGTCTTACGGTAGCCACGAAAGGGGGAGAGCTGAATGCCTCGTTCGAGGGATCGACTCCTCACCCTTTATCGGTAGGCTCTATGACCAGGACGAGGGATGCCTCCGGGCTGACTGCGGCAACTGGCAGTCCGGGAGCGCCCGTCGGGGAATGCACAGCCTAGGGAGGGCACTTATATGGGTCGTATGCGGATGGGCGGGCGCCTGCTCGCCGGCGCGCTACTGGCGGGAGCCGTAGCGCTGATACTCGTCGCGGTCGGCGTGGGAAGCACGACGCCGCTCGCGCCGACGTCGAACGGGATCACCCCGCTGTCGTACGAGGGCAACATCGCCGAGTGCACCGAGGGGTGGCTCAATCCGGCGATCAGCCCGGACATCGACCACGTCTTCGGTCTCGAGGTCGAAAAGGGGAATCTCGCGCAGTACGGCGGGACGTTCGACAAGACGAACACGAGTCACACGCACGGCGACGACAACCCGCTGCGCGCCACGATCACCAACCCGCGAGTCAGCGGCGGCCGGGCGATGTTCGACTGGAGCGCGAACATGCCGGTCGACTTCGTCGTCGTGAAGGCGTCGACCACCTCGCTCGTCTACGACTACCGGAACTACGACTGGGGCGGCCATCCGGCCACCGGGCCGTGGGGCGACACGAACCTTGCGAGCCCCAAGGACTCGATCTCCCACGTGCTCTTCTGCACGCTCAAGAAGCTTCGGGTCGAGAAGACTGCTGCGGCGCGCTACACGCGCACGTACCAGTGGACGATCAACAAGCAGGTGAAGGCAGGCGGGAGCGCGTTCGGCAAGTCAGCGGCGCTGAGCCTGCTCACGGGCGACTCCGGCGCTGCGACGTGGCAGATCGTCGCCGACCAGACGGGCTCGACCGACGGCGACGCGAGTGTCGCGGGATCGATCACGATTCTCGACGCCTCGCCGTTCGACGTGAGCGGCGTCGCCGACGAGTCGCTCTCGAACGTCACGTTCGGCGGCGCGTGCACGAACAAGGCCGGCACGACGGACCAGGCGAACTTCTCCGTCCTCAAGGGCAAGACGATCGCGTGCAGCTACTCCGCGCCGACGACGAAGTCGGCGGGGACGCTGACGAACACGGTCATCGGTCGATCCGACGAACCTCGACTGGATGCCGTCGACGACCGCGAAGGCGAACTACTCGTTCGGCAATCCGACGGCCGAGGCCAACAAGACCGTGCACTGGTCGGACTCGAACGGCCGGTCGAAGAGCGGCATCACCGGCGACGACACCTCGTCTTACGACACCTCGTACACGTGTGACGCCGACAAGGGCATGCACACGAACAAGGTCTCGCTCTTCAACGAGACGAACACGAAGCTCGGCGAGGACAGCGCGTCCGTCAACGTGACGTGCACGCCGAAGAAGCCGCTCGCAGTCACGAAGACCGCCGACGGCAACTACACGAAGACGCACCAGTGGTCTGTCGAGAAGACCGTCTCGCAGGACGGGACGACCTTCACGCACCACACCGACGTCTCGCTGTTCGACGGCCAGTCCGCGACCGTCAGCTGGAAGGTCCGGCTGATCGACAACGGCGTCGTCGACTCCGGGTACCACGTGCAGGGCGCGATCACCGTGACCAACCCGAACGCGTTCTCGGTCAGCGGCGTCAGCGTCGCCGATCCGAGCATGGTGGTCGATTGCGACCAGGCGACGGCGGGCGCACAGGCGAGCGGCCTGACGATCGCTGCGAACGGGACGCTCACGTGCTCGTACGCGGGCGACCTGGCGACGAAGGCGGTCACCAACACGGCGACCGTCGACGCACCGGGCACCGCGTTCGACGGCGCGACCGCGCCGACGACGATCAACTGGACGTCGACGGAGGTGCACGGCCACGTCACGCTGGTCGACGACCACAAGGGCACACTCGCCGGCACCACAGTCACGTACACGGACAACGTCGACTGCCCCGGCGGGCACGGCTACTCGAACACCGCGCGGGTGAAGGACGGCGACACGACGCTCGCGGACGACTCGGCCGACTTCACGCTGACGTGCAAGCACGTCGCCGGTCTCGTCGTCGCGGGGACGGCCGCGCCGCACTGGATCCAGAACAACACCTGGACGATCTCCAAGACGGCGAACGGCGCCAAGAGCGTCAGCTTCGACCTGAAGGACGGCGCGACCGGCGCCGTGACGTGGAACGTCGACGTGACGAAGGCGACCAGCGACATGTTCTCGGTCGCCGGGACGATCACGATCATGAACCCGAACGCGTTCACGGTCTCGCACGTGAACCTCGTCGAATCGATGCCGGTCGACACGCTCGCCTGCACGGTCGGCGACGGCGCGGGCTCCCCGTGGGCCTCGGGCGCCGACGTACCGGCCGGCCAGACCGTCCAGTGCACGTACTTCAAGGACCTCGGCACCGTCAAGCCGGCCGGGACGCAGACGAACATCGCGTCGGCGAGCGGCACCTTCTCGGGCCTCGCGTCCTCGGGGTCGGCGACGGCGACGTTCGAGTTCACGAAGCCGGATCAGGTCTACAACGCGCAGGTCACGGTCAAGGACGCGCTGCTCGGCCAGCAGTGGACGGCAACGAGCTCGGACGACGACAAGACGTTCCAGCAGACCGTCCCCTGCACGACGACGACGGTTGAGAACACCGCGCAGGTTCTCGGCGACGACACGACGACGGGAGCGGTCGAGACGGATCACCTCCTGGCGAGCGACTCGGCGTCCTACAGCTCGACGTGCTCGTCGACGCCTCCGCCGCCGCCTCCGCCGGCACCTCCGGCACCTCCGGCACCGCCGGCACCCCCGGCACCGCCGGCACCGCCGGCACCGCCGGCACCACCGGCACCGCCGGCACCGGCACCGGCGCCGACGCCGACGCCTCCGCCGTTCACGCCGCCGACGCCGAGGCCCAAGCCGACGCCGAAGCCCAAGCCGAAGCCGAAGCCAAGCCGAAGCCGAAGCCGAAGCCGCACGTCAAGGCCGTGAAGCCGGTCTGCACGACGCTGTCGGTCAGCAAGCGGACGATCGAGTCCGGCAAGCAGAGCGTGGTGGTCTTGACGGTGAAGGCCGCAGGCAAGCCCGTCGCCGGCGCGCGCATCCGGCTCGTCGGGCCCGGCGTGAGCAGGATCGTCGTCACCACCCGCAAGGGACAGGTGCACGTTCGGTTCAAGACGACGAAGCCCGGCATCGTGCGGATCTCGGTGCTCAAGCCGCACGCGTCGTGCACGACGCAGCTGATCGGTGCGGTCGGCACGTTCCAGCCGCCCGTTACCGGATAGCTCCTCCCCGACGACACCGGCCGGCCCGCACTCGGGGCCGGCCGTGCTCGCTCGCCGGGACGCGGTAAGGTGGCGCAGCGCGGTTCCCGCCCGCTTCCCGCCATGACCCGCGAAGAGGTTCCCGTTCTCATCGTCGGCGGCAGCCTCGTCGGGCTGTCGACGGCGGCCTTCCTCGGTCATCACGGCGTGACCTCGCTCGTGCTCGAGCGCCATCGCGGGCACCGCGATCCACCCGCGCGCGGCGCTCGTCAACCAGCGGACGATCGAGACGTACCGCGCGCTCGGCCTGCGAGGACGAGGTCGAGGAGGCCGCGGCGCAGCGAGTTCGTCCAGAACGGCGCGATCGTCTCGGTCGAGAGCCTCGGCGGCAAGGAGCTCGACTGGTACTTCCGCTTCATCAACGAGGGCGTCGAGGCGATCAGCCCGTCGCCGCGGGTCTTCGTCACGCAGATCGGGCTCGAGCCGGTGCTGCTGCGCGCCGCAGAGCGGCTCGGGTCGCGGATCGAGTACGCGGCCGAGGTCGTCTCGACTCGAGCAGGACGCTGACGGCGTGACGGCCGTCGTGCGCCCGCGCGACGGCGGCGCCGAGCGCACCGTGCGCGCGCGCTACGTCGTCGCCGCGGACGGCGCGCACAGCCCGGTCCGCGACGCGCCTCGGCATCGGGCAGCTCGGGCACGGCAGCTTCTCGGACAGCATCACCATCTACTTCAAGGCCGACGTGCGCGAGCTGATGGGCGACCGCAACCTCAGCGTCATCTACGTGTTCGGTCCGCGGCTGCAGGGCTTCTTCCGCTTCTCGATCGACCTGCAGGCCGGCTTCCTCGTCGTCAACTCGACCTCCGACGCCGACGGGACGCGCTCGGTGCGACATCGGCGAGGACATGAGCGAGCCGACGTGCGTGCGCGTACGTGCGCGAGGCGCTCGGCGACCCCGACATCGCGTCGAGATCGAGAACGTGCAGCGCTGGTCGGCGTCCGCCGAGTACGCGGAGCGCCGCGCGCGAGCGGGCGCGTCTTCCTCGCCGGCGACGCCGCTCCACGTGATGCCGCCGACCGGCGGCTTCGGCGGGAACATGCGGCGTGCAGGACGGCTACGACCTCGCCTGGAAGCTCGCGTACGTGCTCGACGGTCGCGCCGGCGAGCGCGCTGCTCGACACCTACGACACCGAGCGGCAGCCGGTCGGCGCGTTCACGACCGAGCAGGCGTACACGCGCTACGTGCTCGCGGCTCGACCCGTCGCTCGGCAAGGAGGACCTGATGCCGATCGTCGACGAGGCGGCAGTCGAGATCGGCTACCGGCTACCGCTCGGACGCCGTCGCGCTCGAGCGCGGCGACGACGACCGTGTGGGAGGACCCGCGCGCGCCGACCGGCCGGCCCGGCTTCCGCGCGCCGCACCTGGAGGTCGCGGTCGACGGGACGAGGCGATCGACGCTCGACCTCTTCGGCCGCGGCTTCGTGGTCGTCGCGGGCTCGGACGGCGAGCAGTGGCCCGCCGCCGCCCGCGCCGCCGGCGAGGCGAACCGGCATCGCCGTCGAGACGTATCGCGTCGGCGCCGAGCTCGCGGACGCCGACGGCGGCGTCGAGGCGCTCTACGGCATAGGCACGGACGGCGCGGCGCTCATCCGGCCGGACGGTTTCGTCGCCTGGCGCACGAATGCGGGCGCAGTCGACGCGCTTCCACGCGCGCTCGGCGCGGCACTCGGCCGCTGAACGGTCCCGGCCCCGTCGACCACAGGCAGCACGACGCGCCCATAACCTCGATACTCCGTTCGAGGGACTAAGCCTCGAGGGAGGCAGGCCGATCACATGGGCGTGAAGCTTGCGGCTTTCGTCGCTGCGGCAGCCCTGGCGGTTCTCGGCACCGTTCTGACCTCCCCTGCCTCCGCATCCCCTCAGGCCGGGTGCAGCTCCGGCGCGAACGGCTCGTCGGGTTATGCCTATGCAGGCCACCAGGCGAGCGCCGTCGCACACGGCATCCGGGCGACGATCACCGCGCTCACGGCCCCCACCGTGACCGCCGGCCACGTCGCCGCCTGGATCGGCGTCGGCGGCAAGCGCGCCGGCCCGAACGGCGTCGACGAGTGGCTCCAGACCGGCATCGCAGCGCTCCCCGGCGGCACGCCCCTCGTCTACGCCGAGGTCCAGCGGGCCGGCTCCAGCCCGACCTTCCTCTCGCTCCGCGAAAAGGTCGACGTCGACCAGCCGCACCGGCTCGCCGTCCTCGAGATGCAAGGGCGGCCGAACTACTGGCGCGTCTGGGTCGACGGCGCCCCGGCCACCGGCCCGGTCCACCTCGCCGGCTCGACCGGCCGGTGGAAGCCGATGGCGACGGCCGAGTCCTGGAACGGCGGCAGGTCCGTGTGCAACGCGTTCTCCTTCCGGTTCGAGCAGGTCGGCGTCGCCGCCGCGCTCGGCGGCTCGTGGTCCGCGTTCACGCCGGGCTACCACTTCCTCGACCGCGGCTATCGCGTCCGCCCGCTTCACTCGGGGCCGGCTTCAAGCGCACCCCTGCGGGCGGCGCCGCGTTCCGCCCGTACGCGTTCGACGCCGAGAGCATCTAGCCGATTGATTCCCAGACTGGGGCACGCCCGGTTGGTGGCGCAGACACGGCGCATCTCGCCCGGCTCGGGCTGGAACGTAGGAACCGCTAATGTCCTGCGCCCGAGCCGTGCGACCTGCTTGGTCTGGGCCATCCCCGAACGCACCCGAGTTAGGAATCAATCGTCTAGCGCGGCCCGAGGCCGACCTGCTGCCGGATCCACGCTTCGGCGAGCGGCGCAGCACGCCGATCGGTCGGTGGATCGTCGAGCAGGCCGTGCCCGGCGCCGGGGAAGACGACGATCGTCCAGTCCTTGCCACGCCGCTGCGCGATCCGCCGCAGCGCCTCCGCGCTGTCCCCCGCCGGCACGTTGCGATCGGCGCCGCCGAAGAGCCAGAGCGCCGGGACGTCGAGCCGGTAGAGGGAAGGCGACGGGTCGAAGCCGGACCGCGGCCACGACGGGATCTCCCGTGCGACCGCTTCCGTGCTCCGTCGGCCGTCTGCCGCCTCCTGCTCGAACCGCGCCACGATGCTGTGCCGGAGGACGCCGGGGCTCGCGATCGCGACGAACCGGACGTGGCGCGACTGCTCCGCCGCGCTGCGGCGCGATCCAGCCCGCGGCGCTTGCTCCGAGGAACCCGACGCGCGCACCGTCGACGTCCGGTGAGACACGGACGGCCGCGACGGCGCCGACCGCGTCCGAGGTGACGAGGTTGAACCGGCCGTGCTCGTCAGGACAACAGCGTCCCTCGGACTCGCCGGCGCCGCGCTTGTCGTAGGAGAAGAACGCGATCCCGTCTTGGATGTAACGAGGCGACGAGCGGCCCGTAGGTGAGCCGTGGCTGATCGCCGCTGCCGTGGAGCCACACAACCGCCGGATGCGGCCGGCGGCCGAGCGGGAGGAACAGGGTCCCGGCGAGCCGCGCGCCGTTGCAGGTGAAGTGCACGGCGAGCTCGCGGTGGTCGAGGACGACGCGGGCCGCGCCGAGCTTCGTCGGCGGGCGCCGGCACGCTGCGACAGCCGGGTCGTCGACCGAGCTGCGCAGCGCGCCGAGTGCCGCCAGGAGCCCGGCTGCGCCCGCGGCGATTGCGGCAAGGGCGACGACCGTGATCAGGAGGGACTTCTTCATCTCGCTTCCTTCGTTTCGGGGAACGCGACCGAACGTAGGCCCGGCGCAACGGGGGCGCATCGATGAAAACCCTGGACCTGCGGATTTCGGGGTTTTCATCGGGGTTCGGTCATGCGACGATCGGCACATGGCGCGGCTGGCGCTGGCGGCGCTCGGAGCCGCTCTCGGGCTGTTCGCGATCGGAATCGCGATCCGGGAGCCGGATGCGCTGACCCTGCCCGCACCCGTGCACGTCGCGATCGGCTGGTCGTTCGTCGCCGCCGGATTCGTCGCGTGGCGGCAGCGCCCGGAGAACCGCATGGGCTTGCTGATGACCCTGGCGGGCATCGCCTGGTTCGGGCGCGATCTCGACTGGTTCGGCTCCTCAGCCGCGGAACACGCAAGCGAGCTGTCGCTGAACCTGTTCCTCGCGCTCGTCGCGCACCAGCTCGTCGTCTTCCCGCACGGCGTTGCGCGGTCGCGGCTCGAGCGTTTGCTCGTCCTGGCGGTGTACGGCCTCGCACTCCTCGCGTACGTGCCGAGCGAGCTGAGCGATGCCGCGAACACGCTCTTCTCCGCGCTCGGGATCGTGCTCGCGGTCCTGATCGTCTACGTCGTCGTCCGCCGCTGGCTCGAGGCCGATCCCGGCGAGCGCCGCGCGCTACGGCCGCTGCTCGTCTTCGGCCCGCCCGTCATGGTCGTCGCGGCCGCGACGATCGCCCACGACTACATCGGGATCGGGCTGTCCGACACCGGCGACGAGGTGCTGCGCTGGTGCGCGCTCGTCTACGCAGCCCTGCCACTCGCCTTCCTGGCCGGCGTCCTGCGCACGCACATCCGCCGGGCGATCCTCGGCCGGCTCCTGGCAGACCTGAGCAGCGGCACCCTGTACGAGGACGCCGCCCTCGAGGAGGCGGCAGCGGCCGCGCGGCGGGCACTGCGCAGCGGCGAGCCGCTGCCTCGCCTCGACGCAGCTGACCCCGCGCGAGCTCGAGGTGCTCGCCCTGATCGCCGAGGGCCGCACCGACCGCGGGATCGCGAAGGAGCTCTACGTGACGCCGAAGACGGTCGAGGCCCACGTCCGCTCGATCTTCCGCAAGCTCGACCTGCCGCGTGAGGAGACCGAGAACCGCCGCGTGCACGCGGTGCTGACCTTCCTCGGCGCGCGCACGCCCTGAACACGCGCGAAGCGCGCCTAGAAGACGTCGCCGAGGACTACCACTTGAGCATGGTCAGACCTGATTCCGGGGCCGCAGAAACACGCACTACTTGATCAGCGTGAGCATCTTGAACATCGGCATGTACATCGCGATCAGGATCATGCCGACCATCATGCCGACGCCGATCATCATCAGCGGCTCGATGATCGAGGTGAGGGCCGCGACGGCCGCGTCGACCTCGTCCTCGTAGAAGTCCGCGATCTTGCCGAGCATCTTCTCGAGCTCTCCCGACTCCTCGCCGATGCGGACCATCTGCGAGACCATCGGCGGGAACGCCTCGTTCTGTGACAGCGGCTGCGCGATCGGGATGCCCTCCTGGACGCGCTCCCGCACTTCGCGCAGCGCCTCTTCGATCACCCAGTTGCCCGAGGTTGTTCCCGTGATCTCCAGCGCCTTGACGATGTCGACGCCGGCGCCGACGAGCGTCGCAAGCGTGCGCGAGAAGCGCGCCATGCTGACCTTGCGAACCGTGTCGCCGATCTTCATCGGCACCCGCAGCTTGAACCGGTCCCAGACCCGCCGGCCGGGCTCGGTGCCCTTGGCGTAGCGCAGGCCGAAGATGATCGCGGCGACGAGGGGGAAGATGATGAACCAGTCGTGGCGCAGCAGGTTCGACGCGTTCATGACGCACTGGGTCAGCGTCGGCAGCGAGCCGTCCAGAGCCCTTGAAGATGCCGACGAAGATCGGAACGATGAACATCAGCATCCCGACCAGGACGAGGGTGGCGAAGGTGATCACGACCATCGGATAGATCATCGCGCCCTTGACGCGGCGTTTGATCGCGTCTCCTTCTCGATCTGGTAGGCGACGCGGTCGAGCACCTGGTCGAGCACGCCCGCAGCCTCGCCGGCCTCGAACCATCGCGACGTAGAGCCGGCTGAAGACCTTCGGATGCGTGGCCATCGCCTCGGAGAGGAGCGACCCTTCCTCGACCTCCTGGCGGACCGCCGTGACGACCTCGGCGAGGTGCTTGTCGACCGTCTGCTCCTCGAGAATCGTCAGCGCGGAGACGACGCTCAGGCCCGCCTCGATCATCGTCGCGAACTGGCGCGAGAAGATCTGGAGCGTCGCGCGGCTTGACGCGCTTGTCCGAGCCCGCCTTCATTGGCCGCCTCGTCCGCGTCGGACGTCTGGTCGAGGCGTTGTGCGAGAAGGCCCTTGGTGCGCAGCTGCTCGCGCGCGGCGTCGGCGTCCGGCGCGGAGAGGACGCCGTCCATGACCGAGCCGTGCGCGTTGATCGCGCTGTATGCGAACGACGCCACGAGTCTCAGCGCTCCTTGGTTGCGACGAGCTCGATCGTGTACCGGTGGCGGTCAGCCGTGTTCATCGAGCGTAGCGATGTCCTTCCGCAGCTCGAGCGCGGACGAGCCGTCGGCGAGCGAGCCCTTGACGAGCGCGATGCTGACGCTGCCGGGAATGACGCCCGCGAGCCGGAAGACGGGCTTCGACGCCGGGAACGCCTTGCCGAGCGCGATCTGCGCGGGTTTGCCGTTGAGCACGATCCGCGCGGTGGGGAGGCTCTGCTCTTGCTGCCCGTCGGAGACGGGCGCGACCGTCCGACAGTGGGCCGAAGACGTCGGGCCGAAGACACTGGGCCTGACGCTGCGGCGGCGGGCCGGCGTCAGCAGCGCGGCGCAGGCGTCGGAGCAGGCGCAGGTGCCGGCGTGGGCGGCGGGAGCGGGGGTGCGTTGCGGGCGCCGGCGCAGCGGCCGCCGTGTCCGGAGACGAGCGGCGCGAAGGGATCCTTGGCACGGAAGAGCCTGAGCGACGAGAGCTTGTCCGAGCTCGACGGCGAGCGACGAGTGCGCGCTCGCCGAAACCAGCCGCAGTCGTGGACGACGTCGTCGAGGACGCCGGCGTCGCGGTCGCTGCCGGCGAGCTGCCCTTCATGAGCTTCATGAACTTCGGCACCTGGATCGCGACCAGTCCGAGCAGGAGCACCCCGGCAACACCCAGGATGATCTTCTGCTTCTTCTCCTTCGCCTTCGCGTTCGTCGCGCGTGCCATCAGCCGGTCGCTCCTGCTGCAGAGACGGATGCTCGAGGTGTCCGGCGTGGTCGTCGTCGGGGAGGACGCGGCGGCGGCGCCGCGGGCGAGTACATATAGGCCTGGAGCTGCAGCGTCGCGTTGAGCTGCGGAAAGCCGTCGTCCCCGGCGGCGAACTGGATCGAGTCGACGCCGAACAGGCGGCCGCGCGCCTTCACCTTGCCGTCGCGGACGACGACGAGGCGCTGGATGCGCCGAGGAAGTTCGTGAACTGGCCGTACCGGCCGTGCAGCGTCGCTGATCATCGGCACCGACTCGTAGCCGTTCGTCGCGTCTGCAGGCACTGCCGGCGTGAGCCCGTCGATCGATGACGCCCGTGCTGCGGGCGGCCGCGACGAGATCGAGGATCGCGCCCGCGATGTCGACGCTGGTCGGGCATCGCCTTCGCTGAGCCGGAAGAGATCCGGCGCGTCGTCGTCCGGCCCGCGTGCTGGATGCGGTCGCCGCAGCGAGCGCGAGTCGTCAGCTTGGTCTGCGTGTCGGCGACGTCGCGACTGCGAGCGCGGCGGCACTTCGCATGCTTCGGCGAGACGACGACCATGTAGCCGCCGAGCGAGCACGATCGCAGCACCGGCCACGCACCCGGCCGACGATGAGCAGCACTTCTTCGTTCGGCTTCGTCACGACCCGCCTCCCGGGGTCGCGATGTTCGCGCTGATCGAGAACTGGAAGACCGTCTTCGAGCCGCGCGGCTGCGCCTGACGCCGAGCTGAGGCGTCACGTCGGTGAGCGACGGGACGACGCTGAGGCGCTGCAGGACGCGCGCGAGGCCGTTCGGGCGACGACGTGTAAGCCGGTGATCACGACGCCCGTCGGCGTCGGCGGGGTGGTGCTCGAAGTGGTGGTAGCGGCCGCGTCGGTCGCAGCGGCGGACTGGGCGAGGTCAACTGCAGGCCGTCGAGCCACGTGTCGTCGGGCAGGACGAGGGCGATCTGGCGCAGGACGGTGTCCCAGGCGACCCGGCCGCTGAGCGCAGACTCGACCGCTGCGAAGCGCGAGTCGCGCGATGCGAGCAGCGACGTCGTTGCGTCCGGTAGTCGGCTGCGCCGACGGGACCTGCGCGAGCGCGTGCTTCAGATCGTCGAGCTGCCGTTGCTCGCTTGGCGACCTTGCCGCTCTCGGCATGCGCGAGCGTGCCGACGATGCCGGCGGCGACGAGCGCGGCGGCGGCACCCGCGATGGGCACCACGCTCGCCTTCGGCGAGGCGACTGTTCGACTCGTCGGGTAGCAGATTGACGGCGCGCATCAGTCTTCGATCCCCAGACCGATCGCGAGCGCGAGCGAGCCGACGGGCTCTTCGGTCGTCGACCTTCTTGCCGACGCTTGACTCGTCCGAGCGGATCGCCGACGCGAACCGCGACGCCGATCAACTCGCGCAACTGGTCGGCGAGGCCCGGCATGTGCGCCGTGCCGCCGGTGATGACGATCTCGCCGATGTCGAGCGAGCCGCGGCTGTGCCTGGTAGAACTGGAGCGAGGAGACGAACTCGCGAGCGAACGCGTGCACCTCCTGGACCATCGCCGCGCGCGCTCGACCCGCCTGCTCCGGCGAGAGACCGTCCGGCGTCGGCGCGTTGCGGTCGAGTGTCAGTTGCCGCTTGATCGGCTCGGCCTGCGACGGTGTGAGCGCGAGGATGCGCGCGACCGCCGCGTCGAGGGACGCGCCGCCCCATTCGATCGACGCGCGTGAACTCGCACGTCGTGCCGTCCGAGACGGACATGATCGAGCGGTCGTGTCCGAGCGACACGGTGACGACGGCGGCGCCGTCCAGGTGGGCGCGCTCGACCGGCCGGGTCGACCAGCGCACGCAGCATCGCGAACCCGTCGAGGTCGATGCCGATCAGCTTGAGCCCTGCCCTGCGACAGACGGCCGCGTAGCGATCGACGAGCTCGCGGTAGGCGAACGCGACGAGCACCTCGCGAATCACAGCGCCCGTTTCGTCGGTGCGCTCGCGCAGGACACGGTAGTCGAGCACAGCCTCGGACAACGGGATCGGCAGGATCTCCTGCGCGCGGAACCGGACGGCGTTGCCGAGCAGCTTCGGATCGTCGACTCCCGCGACTTCGAGCACGCGGACGCCGACGCGGTTGCTGGCGATGCCGAGCCGCACGTCCCGCTTCGGCAGCTGGTTCTCCTTGAAGAAGACGCGCAGCGCCGAGGCGAGCGCGTCAGGGTCGCGCAGCTCGCCCGAGACGACGACACCGCGATCGAGAGGCGTGCGCGCGACACGCAGCACTTCCGGCGGGACCGTCGTTCCGAACGTGGGCGGCAGCGATCTGTGACGCGCCGATCTTGAGGCCGACGAGCTTCTTCCCGCCGCGCTCCTTCTTGTCACGCGAGACCTTCAGCTCGCGCTTCCAGATCGGAGAACGCTTCTCCTTCTTGGCCGTCTCCTGAGTCGCGGCGTCGCGCAAGGCGGCGATCGACTCGTTGAAGTCATCGACATCGGGCTCCGCCTGCGGCGCAACCTCGTCGGGCTCCGGCTCGAAGCTCGGAACGAATTCGTCGGGAGCTGCTGCCTCGGCCGTTGCCTCCGCGATCACGTGCGGCTCGGGGACCAGAGCCTCGGGCATCGTCTCCGGAACCACCTGCGGCTCCGGAGCCACGGCCTCGGGCATCGTCTCCGGGTACCTCGTGCTGCTCGGCGGCGGCTTCCTGGGCCGGCTCGGGGCTGTTCTTCTTGCCGGACTTCTTCTTCTTGCCGCCCAACGAGAGGTCGCGCTTCCAGATCGACGGCTTCTTCTCCGAGGCCGACTCGACTTCCTCCGGCTCCGTCGCAACGACTTCCACCGGCTCCGACTGGCTCTTCTTGCGGCCGACGGACAGCTCGCGCTTCCAGATCGACGGCTTCTTTCCGGCAGCTGCGCGCGCGTTCTCTACGTCCTCATAGGACATCTTCGCGTGTGGGTAGATCGGGAATGCCATCTCTCAGCTCCCGGCCACCCGTAGGCCCGACACCGTCGGCGCCTGCCTCCGGTCGAGCATTCCCGCAAGCTGGTCCTGCCGCGTCGAGCGCGAGAGTGCCTCTTCACGAGTGATGACGGTGCGGAGCACGTAGTCGGCAAGCGCCTGCTCCATCGTCTGCATGCCGCGCTTCGTGCCGGTCTGCATGTACGAGTAGATCTGCTCGGTCTTGCCCTGGCGAATGAGGTTCCTGACGGCGTCGTCGGGGAACAGGATCTCGAGCGCGGCGACGCGGCTGGCTGCCGTCGCGAGCTGGGAATCAGCGTCTGTGTGACGATCCCCTGGATCGTGGCCGCAAGCTGGGTGCGCACCTGATCCTGCTGCGATGCCGGGAAGACGTCGATGATGCGGTCGACGGTGCTCGGAGCGCGTCTGCGTGTGCAGCGTCGCGAACACGAGGTGGCCGGTCTCGGCTGCGGTGATCGCGGTCGAGATCGTCTCGAGGTCGCGCATCTCGCCGAGGAGGATCACGTCGGGGTCCTGGCGGAGCGCCGCGCGGAGAGCCTCACTGAAGCTCGTCGCGTCGGTTCCGATCTCGCGCTGGTTCACGATGCACCGCTTGTGGCGATGGAGGAACTCGATCGGATCCTCGATCGTGATGATGTGGTCGTTCCGCGTGCGGTTGATCTCGTCGACCATCGCCGCGAGCGTCGTCGACTTGCCGGAGCCCGTCGGGCCGGTGACGAGCACGAGGCCGCGAGGCTTGTGTGCGAGAGTCGAGAGGCTCGCCGGCAGTCCGAGCTCCTCGAGCGTCTTGAGCGACGCCGGGATCACGCGGAAGGCGGCGGCGACACTGTCGCGCTGCAAGTAGACGTTCAAGCGGAACCGCGCGAGGCCGGGCACACCGTACGAGAGGTCGATCTGGCGATCGATCTCGAGGTGCTTCTGCTTCTCCGTCGTCAGGACGCGATAGAGGAGGTCGCGAGTCGTCTCCGGTGAAAGGACCGGAAAGCCCTCGAGAGGAACGAGCCCACCGTGTACACGCACGATCGGCGGCGAGCCGGCGGTGATGTGCAGATCGGACGCGCCCAGCTCGACGACGTGCTCGAGCAGTGCGTCGACAGACAGGAGTGAGGTGCTCGTAGCTTCCACGGGGGACGCTATCGGCAGGGGTCACGACGACCTTGAGCGAATTTTTCTCGTCGACGTGCGTCGCAGCGAACGCCGGCGTTAGCTCTTTATGCGCGAGGCGAAAGTCCCCATCCGTGGGGGATGCGCACGACGTCGAATCCCTCGTTCGGGGCTATTGGACGTGCGCCGCAGGTCGATACCAGGGTCGGTTACCTCACCCCTGTGGAAGGAGATTCATCGCAATGGTTTCAAAGATCAAGCAGCGGCTGGCGAGCGACGAGGGCTTCACCCTCATCGAGCTCCTGGTCGTCATCGTGATCCTCGGCATCCTGCTGGCGATCGCAGTCCCGTCGTACCTCGGCTTCAAGGACCGCGCCGAGAAGTCCGCCGCGCAGTCGAACGTCCGCGCCGCGGTGCCCGCGGTCGAGGCCTGGTACTCGGATCACGGCACGTATGCCGGCATGGACGCCACGAAGCTCAAGGCGAGCTACGACGCCGGGCTCAAGGTCACCATCGGATCGTCGCCGAGCGCGTCGACGTACTGCATCAGCGCGACGCAGGGTGCCCACACCTTCGCGAAGTCGGGCCCCGCGGGTGCGATCACCAGCGCCGCGGCCTGCACCTGATCGTTCCTGTTCTACAAGTTCTGCACGACGAGGGGCGCGAGCAATCGCGCCCCTCGTCGTTCTCAGGTGCGCTCAAGAACAGATCACCGCATGCCGATACATCCCGCATGACATTCGAGACTGCTCCAGCCCCGTTCCGCTCGGCGTTCGCCTCCCGGCGAGAGCGGTGCGCGATCGGGTCGTTTCGCTGAGCCCGCGTCTGTGCCTGGTTGCGACGGCGGCCATTTCCTTCGCCGTCCGCCTCGCCGCGTCGTTCGCGCACGGCACGCCGCGCTACTTCCCCGACGAGTACATCTACAGCAGTCTGGCGCGGTCGATCGCCGAATCGGGACGCCTGCAGATCCGGGGGGCGCACGCGCACTTCCCGGCGCTCCTCGAGCCGCTCCTCGCCGCACCGTTCTGGCTGACGCACGATCCCGCGCTGGCTTACAGGCTGACGCTCGCGATGCACGCACTCGCGATGTCGCTCGCTGCGTTCCCCGTGTTCTGGCTCGCACGCCGCGTGGGCGCAGGCTCGTGGCCGGCACTCGCCTGCGCGGTGCTCGCGGTTTCGATCCCCGACCTCGTGTACGTCAACTTCGTGACCGCGGACGCGGTCGCGTATCCGCTCGTGCTCGGTGCGATCGCCGCAGCGGTGGCGGCGCTCGAGCGCCCGACCACCAGAGCGCAGCTGCTGTTCGTGGTGCTCTCGGGGCTCGCGACGTTTGCCCGCGTCCAGTACGTCGTCCTTCCGGTCATCTTTCTGATCATCGTGCTCGCCTCAGAAGGCAGCCACGTCACTCGGGCGCTCCGCCGCTACCGAGTCACCTTCTTCCTCTTCGCCCTGCCCGCGGTCGCGCTGGCGGCAGCGGGGCCGGCGCGCGTGCTCGGGTACTACCGCGCGGTGTTCTCGCTCTCCGTCGACCCGCTCGCGCTCGGGCACTGGGTGGCGGTCGACTCGATGCTCCTCGTGTACGCCGGCGGAATCGTCCTTGTCCCGGGCGCCGTGCTCGGGACGCTGGCCGCATTCGTGCGTCCGCGAACACGAGCCGAAGGCGCGTTCGCGCGGATGACGGTCGGCCTCGCCTGCGCCTTGCTCGCCGAGGCGGCGTTGTACGCCGGCAACACGAATGGCAGCGAACGATTCCAGGAGCGCTATCTGTTCGCGCTCCTTCCGTTGCTGCCCGTCGGGTTCCTCCTCTCCGTGCGCCGGGAACGCCTCCGCCTGCCGATCGTGGCGCTCTCATCGGCGCTACTGCTGCTTGCGCTGCGAGTGCCGCTGACCGGCTACACCAACGGCACCGGCAAGCAGGATTCACCCGTTCTGCAAGCCGTGTACTGGCTGCAGGACCGCGCTGGGAACGGCTCGGGGGCTCTGGTCGTCCTCGGCATCGTCTCGCTCCTCACGCTCGTCGCGATCGGGACTGCACTACGTCCGAGGGTCGGAGTCGCGGCGTCACTCCTGCTCGCCCTGGTCGTCGCGGTGCTCGCATCAGCGGCGGCGCTCTCCTACGACTTCGAGATGTCGGGAAGAACCGCGCTCACGTACCTCCCGCGCGACTTCGAGTTCGTCGATCACGCCCATCAAGGGAACGTGTCCGTACTCGTCCCGCCCGGAACACCACGCCCCCTCGTCTCCGAGCATCTCTTCTGGAACACCTCGATCAAGCGCGTGCTTCTCCTTCCGTTCGCGGACGCACCGGACACCTTCGGATCGGAGTCGGTGCGAATCGCCCGGGACGGACGGATCCTTCACGGGAAGCAAGCTGTCCGGGGACCGCTTCTGATCGAGGAGCTCGCGAACAGCCTGAGGCTCTCAGGCGCAAAGCTCGTCAGCCGCGAGGTCAGCTCGTCGCTCTGGCGGCCCGCCGGCGTACCGAGGGTCGACGTGATGGCGTCGGACAGGTACCTCGACAGCTGGCTCGCGCCCTCCTCGAGCGTGACCGTCTGGCCCGATGCGTCCGGCTCGACTCGCGGGGTGCTCCATCTGCGGCTCTCGCTGCCGCCGACCGCCGGGCCGACGCCGCTTCGGCTCCGGGCGGCGGGTGTCCGACGCAACGTCGTCGTCAGGCCGGGACGGCACGTCGACCTCGCGCTCCGTGCGGACTCGAGCGGGCCCTGGACGGTCACGATCCAACCGCAGCGCCTGAGCTTCCTGCCGGACGGCCGGCCCGTGAGCGTCCAATCCACCGTGCCGAACTTCGTGAGAGCGCTAAAGCTTCGCGCAACTCCGACCGATAGTCACTGAGCAATGAGCATCGACTTCAGCTCGGCACTCCGCCTCGTGATTATCGTCGGCGTCCTCGCCTTCGCCGGTCTCGGATTCGCGGTGTTCACGCTCGAACGCGCGAAGCCGTCCTCGACCGCAGCCACGCCGGTCCCGGTGCACCACGTCGCAACGCACGATCCGACGCACGCTCCCGCGGCGAAGCCTGCGGCCCCCGTGAAGCCGGTCGTCAAGCTCGTCCCCGGTCTCCCCGGGCCGATCCGGTACGCGCTCCTGCGGCACCGCTCGGTCGTGGTCGCCATCCATGGTCGTGGCGGCTTCGATGCGGTCGCTGCCGAGGAGGCGCGCGCAGGGGCTTCCCTCGCCCACACGAGCTTCGTCTCGCTCGACGTCCGAAAGCCCCGTTACGCCACTCCGATCGCCGCGTTCGCCGACAGCATCTCCGATCCGGCAGTGATCGTCGTCCGCCGCCCCGGCATCGTCGTCAAACGCCTCGAGGGCTTCCACGATCGTCAGGTCGTGGCACAGGCGGCGCACGATGCACGCTGACGCTCACGCAGTCGCCCTCGACCATGGCGCTGACCCGCTGGTGCAACAAGCGCCGAGCGGCCACGACGCCACCCAGCAAGACGTCGTCGTTCGCGTCGAGAAGGACGGCAAGCAGGTCGTGATCCTGCGCCGCTACGACGGTGCGCGCGGCGCGGTCGTCGAGTGCGACGTCTATCCGATCGACACGATGCGCATCGAGCCGCTTCGCCTCGGGCCGTACCTCTTCCCCGCGTCGGAGCCGGCATCCAGGTTCGTCGACGAGGTACTGCTCGCCCTCGAGTACCTCGGCTGCACGTTCAGCTGACGGCCTGACAAAGCCGCGCGCGCGACGCAGCTGCTTTCGGATCTACGATGCCCGGAAGGACGGCGGTCGCGGCCAGCGGCTCACCGACGATCCGCTGGATCGCTCTCGCGAACGCGCCTGCTCGCGAGCTGCGAGCTCGCAGCGGTCTCGGCCCCCGACGACCCAAGCGGCGCCGCTGTCACCGACAGAGGTGTCAGACACCGCACGACAGCGCCGCGACCTGCGCAGCGCCGGCCGCGGTGTCCGACACTGCGCGCGGGGTGTCGGATCCCGCCGTCAGCCGGCTTTCGTGCCGAGGATCTGGAGGTACTCGGCGACCTCGCCCGACGGGTTATGCAGCGCTGCCAGGTCGGCGCGGAGCGCCTCCCAGCGGCCCTCCGACTCCGTGCGACGGCGGGCGGCGGCGGCCGGACCGAGCTTCGTGGAGTAGAACTCGACCTCCTCGTCCGCCGACGCGAAGGCGGGGAAACGCGCCTCGTGGCGTTCGAACTGGAGGGCGATGGCGCTGCCGTCGAACAACGCGCGGACGTGGTCCTCCGAGCCCCACAGGATCGGCGGAAGCGCGAAGTCCGGAGCCGGTGGGAGGTAGCCCGCGACGACCCGGAACATCCGGCCGAGGCTGCCGTCCGGCGTCCAGGCGCAGATCCCGATCCGGCCGCCCGGCCGCAGCACGCGCGCGATCTCGCGTGCGGCGACCTCGTGGCGCGGGGCGAACATGCAGCCGAAGACGGAGAGGACGACGTCGAACGACTCGTCGGGGAACGGCAGCGCCTCGGCGTCGCCCTCGACCCACTCGACTTCGACGCCGGCTCTTTCTGCCTCGACCCGCGCCGTGCCGAGCAGCTCGGGCGTCAGGTCGACGCCGACGACGCGTGCGCCCGTTGCCGCAGCTCGGATCGCGGCGTTCCCCGTGCCGCATGCGACGTCGAGGGTCTGCTCGCCGGGGCGAACGTCCACTGCGCGAACGATGCGCTCGCCGACAGGCCAAACGTTCCGCCGGGCGATCTGCGCGTACTCGCCGTCCGCCCAGGCGGCGCGGGCGCTGCGCTTCAGCCGCTCGAGCTCGGCGTCGCTCAAGAGTCGGCGTCGCTCAAGAGTCGGTGCGAGGCGGCTCGTCGACGACCGTGCACGCGAGGCACGGCCGCCGGTCTCCCGGGAACGGCGAGCTCCGAGGACCGCTCGCGACGGCCTCGACGCCGCCGAGCTCGTGGAGTGTCAGCAGCTCGCCGGCGGCGGGCGCCGCGCCCTCCCGTTCGACGAGTCGGTAGCCGGTCGGATCGGAGACGAAGAGCACGTGCCCCGCGGGCGCCTGCGCCGGGAGAGCGGGCTCCGGCGTCTCGACCGGATCTTCGACCGGTGGCAACGGCTCCTCCGCCACGTCCTCGCGCGGCGGCGGCTGCGCGGGTGCCTCCCGTGTGCGCACCGCCTCGAGCGGCGGCGGCTGCGCGGGTGCCTCCCGTGTGCGCACCGCCTCGAGCGGCGCGCGCACGACCGCGGCGAGCTCGCCGACGAGCTCCTCGAGCCGGGCGAGCCGCTCCTCGATCTGCACCGGAGCGTGCTCGCGCACCGCGCGCACACGACCTGCGATCGCCGCCTCGACCCGGTCGAGCCGCTCGCGCAGCTCGAGCGCCGCCTCGACGCGCTCCATCCGCTCGCGCAGGTCGGCGAGCACGGACTCGAGCCCGCGCGGAGCCTCCGGTTCCGGCGCCGGGGCGGCCGGTGCCGCGGCCGCGCGCTCGGCGACCCGCCGTGCGAGCTGGTCCTCCGCCGCGCCCAGCTCCAGTGCGCGTCCCTCGAGCCGCGCACGCTCCGCCTCCAGCTCCGCGGCGGCCGCGGAGAGACGCGCGTCGCGCTCGTCGAGCGCCGCCTCGGCGCTCCGCGATGTCTCTTCCAACGCGGTCCGCACCCGTGCAGCCTCCGCTTCGCGGCGGCGCAGATCGGTGAGCGCCTCGGCGATGTCGTGCCGCTGGCGATTGAGCGCGTCGGCGAGCTCGAGCAGCTCGGCGTGCGTCAACGCTCCGCGGTCGCCTCCGCCGCGGCGGAGGCGCTCGCGCAGGCCGGCGTCGAGGTCGGCGAGCGGCGGATCGTTCTCCGGCTCGGAGCGATCATCGTCCACGCCGCCCCATTCTCGCCTCTGCGCGAGGACTCCTGCAGGTCACGGGGCCGGCGAAGGCCCCGCGACCTGCGGTCCTGCAAACGTCGGGCTGACGTCAGGCGACGTGCTCGGCGAACCGAGCGGCGATGCCGTTGAGCTTCGTCTCGAAGTCGGAGAGCGCGTTGTCGCGCCGCTCGACCTGGCGGAAGAGCTCCTCGAGACGCTGCTCGCGGTCGTCGAGCCGCTGCTCGGCAGAGACGAGGCGGCCGCTCAGGTCGTCGAGCTTGCCCCCGACGCTGATCAGCTCCTCCTCGCGCTCGTGCAGCTGACCGAGCAGCTCCTCGATGCGGCGCTCGCCGGCCTCGTGAGCGCCCGTGAGCTCCTGGAGCCGCCGCTCGCGGACGGAGACCGTCTCCTCCGCCGACCGCAGGCTCTCGGTGAGCCCGCCGATCTGCGCGCGAAGGGCGTTGAACGTCGAGGCGCCTTCCTCGATCCGGGCGAGCAGGTCGCCGATGCGGCCGACGCTCGCGTCGTGCTGCGCGTCGAGCTCGGAGACCTCGTGCGTGCTCGACCTCGGCGGGCTCGAACGGAATGTGATGCTCCTCGGGCGTCCACTCGGCCTGCGGCTTGGGCGTCCAGGCAGCTTCCTCGTGGACGGGCGCGTGCTCTTCGCGCGTCCAGGCAGCCTCTTCGTGCTGCTCCCAGGCGGGAGCGCTCTCGGCCACGGCCTCGACCATGGTCGGAGACCTCGACCTCTGCCGCAAACTCGGGCTCGGGCTGCGGCTCGTGCACGACCTCGGGTGCGAGCTCGCCCCACATCTCCTGCGCGGTCGTCGGCGCGGCCCAGGCTTCCGGTGCCGCTTCCTCGACGTGCGCGTCGTTCCAGGTCTGGTCCACGGGCTCCTCCTCGATGTGATCGTGGTGCTCGATGGCCGCTTCAGCCGGCTCGGCCCAAGCGGGTTCGTGTTCGTCGGCCGGACGGCCGGGTTGCTCGACGTCGTCGAGGAGCCCGTCGAAGACCTTCTTGCTCACCACCGCCTGGGTGACGGGGCGGCGAAGCCGCGCCTCGAGCGCCTCGCGCTGGGCGGCGGAAGGATCGGCGGTGACGACGAGGACGGTCTCGCCCTCGGGACGCACCGGGACGGCGCCGAGCTCGCACGCCTCGCCGGCCGAGAGGAGGGCGACGGTCTCGCCGTCGACCTCGACCTCGTCCGGCTGCAGGAAGGAAAGGCCCTGCTGCGCGGCGAGGCCGCGACCGATGTCGTCCAGGCTGACCAGTCCGCGGCGGATCAGGATCTCGCCGAGGCGCTCGCCGCTCTCCATTCCGGAGACGAGGGCGCCTTCGAGGTCCTCCTGCTGGACGAGGCCCTGGCGGAAGAGGATCGTGCCGAGCGGCAGGCCTCTCAGCTCGTCGACCCGCGGCTCCTCGCCCCCTGGTGCAGCCGGAGCAGCGGACGCCAGGCGAAGGCCGGGCTCGGCGGTCGACACGAGGCGCAGCGAGGCGCCGAGCGGTGCCGACGAGAACTGGGATGGCTGCGCGGGCGGCAGCTCAGGCGTCGGGGGGATCTCCTCGACGAGTGCGACCGGTGAAGATGCCTGCCGCTTGCGTGAATTGAAGAAAGCCATAGTCCGTTACCTCACTACCGCAGGGATAAGGGTGGTCCGGAAGCGCCCGACTGCCGGGCCTCGTGTCCTGCATCGACCGGCGACGGCGAGCGTGCAATCGCCCCAAAGGGGGAGATGACTGTTACGCAGTGACGACACGAGCGAGCTCCTCGAGCGAGGTGAGGCCGTTCATGACCTTCTCCAGGCCGTCGTCCCACAGGGTCCGCATGCCGCCGCCGAGCGCCGCGCGCTCGATCTCCTCGCGGCGGGCCTTGGACGAGGCGAGCACCTGGATCTCCTCGCTCATGACGAGCAGCTGGAAGATGCCGATCCGTCCCTTGTAGCCGGAGCGGCCGCAGCGCGGACAGCCGACTTTGCGATTCAGCGTGACGCTGTCGGCGCGCTCCGCGACGTCGGGCGAGACCCGCGCCTTCAGGAGCTCCTCGGCCGTCGGCATGTACGCCTCGCAGCAGTGCGTGCAGAGCTTGCGCGCGAGGCGCTGGGCGAGCACGCCCGAGACCGCCGAGCCGGTCAAGAACGGCTCGACGCCCATCTCGTTCAGGCGTGTGATCGTGCTCGGGGCGTCGTTCGTGTGCAGCGTCGAGAGAACGAAGTGACCCGTCAGCGCGGCCTCGATCGAGATCTTCGCAGTCTCGACGTCACGGATCTCGCCGACCATCACGACGTCTGGGTCGGAACGAAGGATCGAACGGAGCGCGCTCGCGAAGGTGAGGCCGGCCTTGACGTTGATCTGCACCTGGTTGATGCCGGGGAGGCGGTACTCGACCGGGTCCTCGACGGTGATGACGTTGATCTCGGGCCGGTTGATCTGTGCGAGGGCCCCGTAGAGCGTCGTCGACTTACCGGAGCCGGTCGGGCCGGTGACGAGCACGGCGCCGGTCGGGCGGCTGATGATCTCCTCCAGCACGACGCGCATGTCGTCGAGCATTCCGAGCTCTTCGAGCGTCGGCGGCCGCTTCGACTTGTCGAGCAGGCGGAGCACGATCGACTCGCCCTCGACCGTCGGCAGAGTGGCGACGCGGATGTCGAGCATCCGTCCGGCGGCGGCTGCGTTGAGCGAGATGCGGCCGTCCTGGGGCTTGCGGCGCTCGGCGATATCGAGCTTCGCGAGCACCTTGAGGCGGGTGGTGACCGCGGCGGCCATCTTGCGTCGGGATCCGCTGCATCTCGAGCAGCACGCCGTCGATGCGGGCGCGGACGACGAGAGCGTCGGCCTGCGGCTCGAAGTGGACGTCGCTGGCCCCGTCCTCGGCGGCCTCGTAGAGGATCGAGTTGACGAGGCGAACGAGCGGCGCGTCGGAGATCCCGTCGTCCGCTTCGAGCTCATCATTGTCGTCGATGACCTCGAACGAGTCGAGGTCGATCGAGCCGCGGCCGCTGATCGCTTCGCTCGATCGCTCGAGGCGCTTGATCTCCTCGAGAATGTCGTCGCCGGGGTGACCGCGAGCTCGACTTGAAGCCGGGTCGCGAGGCGAAGCTCGTCGATCGCGTGGATGTTCGATGGATCGGCGATTGCGACCCTCAGGACGTCGCTCCTCGACCGCGTACGGCATGGCAACGATTCGCTTCAGGACGTGGAGCGGCATCAGCGAGATGGCGTCGGGAGACGGCCTCGACCTCGACCAGGTCGACGTACGGAACGCCGTAGCGGGCGGCACGGGCGCGACCGGCGCTCTCCTGCGTTGCGAAACCGGCGTCGACCAGAGCCTGGGAGCAGGAGGTGGCCTCGCTGAGCCGGCGCAGATCTTCCAGCCTCTCCTTGGGCACGAGGCCTGTCGACCCGATCAGCTCCACGACGAGGTCCGCGAAGCCATCGCCGTCCGAGAGACGTGGCTCGCCCGGGACGGCTGCGCCGGAGGCCCTGCCGTGCGAAGAGTTGGAAGCTGGGTGTCCACGTGGCTCCCAGCGCCTATCGGCATCGCCGCGGCTCCTCTTGAATCAGCCGAGGATGCCGAGATAGGCGTGCAGCAGCGAGGCGCCCGCGAAGAGCGCGACGAGCGAGCCGAGTGCGAGGAACGGCGCGAACGGGATCGCCATCTTGCGGGCGGCGCTCCCGTGCCGGACGAACAGCACGACCGACGGGACGATCGCCGCCATCATTCCGAGGAGGAGCGCGACCGGGCACCGATCGGCCGAGCGCAACGCCCATCAGGAGCGCGAGCTTCACGTCTCCCATGCCCATTCCGCCCGGGTATGCGAGTGCGGCGACGAGCAGGAATCCGGCAGCCGCGAGTCCTGCGAGCGGCCACTCGATGCTCGGGTGATCCAGAAGGCGGAGCGACGAGAACGGCGCCGGCGGCCGGCAGGACGACGCGGTTCGGGACAACCCGGCGCTCGATGTCGGTCGCGGTCACCACGACGAGTGCGACGGCGAACACCGCGGCGGCAGCAGCCTCGAGCGTCAGGCCGAACGCCAGGACGCAGGCCACGACGAGCACCGCCGTGGCGGCCTCGACCGCAGGATGCCGCCATCCGATCGGCGTACGGCACGTGCGGCAGCGGCCGCGCAGAACGAGGAACGAGAGCAGCGGAACGTTGTCGTACCAGTGGATCTCCGTGCCGCACTCGTCGCAGGCCGAGCCGGGATACACGATCGAGCCGCCACGCGGCAGGCGCGAGGCGACGACGTTCAGGAAGCTCCCGAGGGCGAGCGCGGGAGCGAAGACGATGGCGGCGAAGGCGTATTCCACGCTAGGGGCAGGCGTCGGCGTTTCGCAGGGCGATCTGGTCGTCGAGCTCGTACGTGCTCGACCCGTGTTTCACCGGATCGACGTTGACCGGCAGCGCGACCGCAACGGTCGGGTAGTTGCCGCTGGCGCACGTGGGCTGGGTCCACAGGTCGGAGCGGGTCAGGAAGTCGGTCTCGAACGTCGAGACGGTGCCGTCGCACGACTGGTTCGTGTCGTTCTCGCGGAAGAGCCGGTACCGGGAAGGTGCTCCCGCGACGGGCACCGTGCACCACTGAGCTGAGGCCGCATTGGGCTGCACGAGCCCTGGACACTCGGCCGTGCCGGACGCGTTCGTTTGCGTCAGCAAGAGCGTCCAGCCGCCCTGCGCGTTGGTGCTCAGCCCGCCCACCGCGTGTGCGCAGTGCATGTCCTTGCGCATCCGATTCAGCGCGAGCCTTGCGCTCTCCTCCGCCTGGAACCGGTTGCCCTGGGAGAGCTCCGCGCTGAAGGCGGATGCGAACGCCGCACTCAGCGGAGCGAGCACGAGCCCGAGGACCGCCATGACGATCAGCATCTCGACGAGCGTCATTCCGCGCTCGTCACTGAGGAAGCGCAGACGCCGGTTGACGATCGACATGAGCATCAGCCAGGGCATCGGCAGCACTCGTTCGCCTCTTGAATCCTCTTGCGTCTCGCACTCCCTCATCCGAGTGATGGAGCGCAGCGGCCGATCGCCCGACAGAGGCTAGAAGGTCGCGATGCGGCGAATGGCTGGTGCGCAAAGGAGCGTGAGTGACGAGGTCGAGTCTTATTCTGCGGCGGGCGAGAGCGAGGCTCCGTGACGAGTCGGGCGTGGCGCTCATCCTTGCGCTGGTCGTCGTCATGACGCTGACGATCTCCATCGCGGCGCTGACGACCCTTGCATCGACGAACGAGCGCGCGTTCGGACGGGACCGTCAGGACGTGCGGGCGCTCAACTCCGCAGAGGCCGGCCTCAACGGCGCGATCGCGAAGCTCAAGGCATCGGACGCGAGCACGACGTCGATTCCGAGTCTTTCGGGCTCGATCGACAGCGGCAACTGGGCGTACACGACGTCGCGAACGCAGCCCGACCCGACCGGGCATCCGAACGAGTACCTCTGGACGATCACGGCGACGGGCACGTCGCCGAACGGCTCCGTCACCCGCCAGGTGCAGACCCAGGTCAAGCAGACGATCACTCCCGGCACGTCGACGGTGACCACGACCACTCCGCAATCGGCCGTCTACAGCTACGGCCTCTTCATGGGCGATCCGAACTCGGACTGCACGGTGTCCGGCGGAAACACGTTCGACGGGAGCACGGCGGTGACCGTCCCGATCTACGTCGGCGGTTCCCTCTGCTTGACCGGAGCGAGCTCGATCGCCGAGCCGGCCAGCAGCCCGGGCGGAACGCTGACCCTCTACGTCGGTAAGAAGTTCAAGTCGCAAGGCCCGTCGAGCCCGGTCGGTACGACCGCCAAGCGCATCGCGTCTGCGACGATCGTCGGCGGCTGCCGTGCAGGAGCCAACAGCGTGAGTTGCAGCCAGCTCGGCAACCCGAACAGACTGCCCGAGCGGAGGTGGATGTGGCTCCGGCGTGTGGGCGAACACGTACTCGTTGACCCAGAACCCCATCCCGAAGCCCACGATCGACGCCCCGAGGTACTACTCGGACCCCTCGACGATCTCGGCGGCCGGCTGCAACGCCAACCCGCTCAACGGAGCGCAGCAGTCGACCTATCCGAATACGTCGGACCGCGACGACGTTCAAGCAGAGGTCCTCGACGGCAACGCGACACGAAACACGAGCGTCGGCAACGTTCATCTGCTCGAGCTGGTCGACCGCTCGAGCGTCGCGAACAACAGCTTCGACTGCAGGCTCTACGGCTCCGACGGAACGCTGCTCAGCCGGCTCGCGTGGACGTTCCCTGCAGGCTGCTCGGGGCCGGGACGCTGATCGTGCAGGGAAGCGTGTTCATCGACGGCAATCTCAACTTCGACAACTGCGACTACGCCGTCTACCAGGGCCGCGGCACGATCTACGTCAACGGGACCGTGACGTTCGGCGGCGGTGCAAGGGTCTGCGCGCAGCCGATCTCCGGCAGCCCGTGCCTCGGAAACTACAACCCGAGCCAGAACCTGCTCGAGATCGTCGCGAACAACGCGTCGAACGCCGCTCCCGGGTTCGACCTGGGCGGGGCCGGCAGGTTCGAGGGCGTCGCCTACACCAACGGTCAGTTCAACGCCGGAAACGGCGCGTCGTTCAACGGGAACGTGACAGCTGACTGGGCGACATTCTCCGGGGCCGCGGACCTGAAGTCAGTGGTGCCACCTTCGAGCGCTCCTGGAGCCTCGTACACGACGACGACCACGATCAGCGGCCCGGACACCGTCGCATGGGATGCCGTCCCGGGCTCGTGGCAGCAGCTCAAGTAGCCATGCGCGCGTCGTTCGAGGCGACCATGCGCAAGCTTCGTCGTCGCCTGAGCGGTTCGGACGGCTTCGGCCTGATGGAGCTGATCATCGCGATGTTCCTGCTGAGCGTCGCGCATCAGCGCGATGCTCTCGCTCTACGTCGGAACGGCGCATCGATGCAGCGGGCCGGCCAGAAGGGCACTGCGCTCACGCTCGCCGAAAAGCAGATGGAGACCTACCGCACCGTGCCGTTCACCGCGATCTGCGTCGACAGCGCGACGATCCCGACAGGCAGCGACCCATATGTGACAGCGCACGCCGCGGACGCGACGATTCCCGCCTCCACAGGTCAAGCGATCAGCGGATCGAACGGCGACACGGGCTGCCCCTCGTCTGCGTCTTACACCACCACCGGTCCTGACCATCGGAGCTATCGGGTCGACACGTACGTCGAGTACGTGGGCACGGACGCGACGTTCTCGCACCTCACGCCGGCCTCCGGGCTCGGCCTGAAGCGGGTCACCGTCATCACCCGCGACGGCGCCGGCACCGGCACGATCATCGCGCGCGCCTCGTCGACGTTCGTCAGGTCGAGCTGATCTAAAGCATCACCGCCTTCGTGCCGACACGTAACCCATGCAGCTGAACGATCTCCTCCGGAGCGCCGTCGAGGCGGGCGCCTCCGACATCCACCTGAAGTTCGGCCGGCCTCCGCTGATGCGCCGGAACGGCCTCATCATCCCGATGGAGAACGGCGAGCAGCTCTCGAACGCCGACCTCGACGGTTATCTCCGGACGATCACGAGCCGCGTCCCGAGCCGCTACGAGCGGTTCAACGAAGTCGGCGACCTCGATCTCGCCTACACCGCCGAGGGCCTGCCGCGCTTCCGCGTGAACGCGTTCCGCCAGCGCGGGATGATCAGCTTCGCGCTCCGCGTGATCCCGAAGACGGTGCCGCGGTTCGACGAGCTCGGGCTGCCGCCCGGCGTCCGGAGACTCGCGGAGGAGCATCGCGGGCTCGTGCTCGTGACCGGCGCGACCGGCTCGGGTAAGACGACGACGCTCGCCGCGATGATCGACCACATCAACCGGACGCGGCAGTCGCACATCGTCACGATCGAAGACCCGATCGAGATCCTGCATCCGGATCACAAGTCGATCGTCAACCAGCGCGAGATCGGCCTCGACACCGAGGACTTCGGGCAGGCCCTGCGCCGCGCGCTCCGCCAGGATCCCGACACGATCCTGATCGGCGAGCTGCGCGACGCGGAGACTGCTCAGACCGCGCTCCAGGCCGCCGAGTCCGGCCACCTCGTCTTCTCGACCCTGCACACCGTCGACGCCGCCGAGACGATCGGGCGTCTGATCGAGTTCTTCCCCGAGGGCAAGCAGCAGCTCGTGCGCTCGGTGCTCGCCGGCGTCCTGCGCGGCATCGTCAGCCAGCGCCTCCTCCCGGCGCTCCCGACCGGTCGCGTCGCGGCCGTCGAGGTGCTCGTCGCGAACGCGCGCATCGCCGACCTGATTCGCGAGGACCGCGCCGACGAGATCCCTGAGGCGATCGCCGAGGGCGACTTCTTCCAGATGCAGAACTTCACGCAGGCTCTCATCGAGCTCGTGCTCGCAGGCCGCGTCGACCGCGAGATCGCGGCGAACTCCGCTTCGAACCGCCACGACTTCCTCGTCGCACTCGAGCGCGCGGTCAAGGCCGACGCCGTGAGGGCCTCAGCGGTCGCCGGAGAGGACGTCGACCGCCCGGCTCCGCTTCGGGAGTCCGTCGCGCCGTCGGCTGCACCGGCGCCGGGTCTTCGCGTCTCGTCCGCGAGCGGCTAAGAACTCGTTTCAGAATGACGCTTCGTCGACCGGGTGCGATGGGCGACGTGTGGCAAGGACGCAGGGAGTGTCCGTAGCGGAGCTACGGGCGCGACCGAGGACGCAGTCCACGCGGCGTCCAGCGCGGCCGGGCGACTCAAGGCTTCGTTTTGAAACGGGTTCTACGCCACCCCGACTCAGCGCCGGCCGAGCACTTCGAGCGCGCGCAGAGGGACCCGCGCGACGCCGTGCTGCTCGCCCGGAGCCGACAGCTCGCCCTGCAGGAGCCGCTCGACCGTCTCGCCAGAGGAGCTGCGTGCGCGCGACCCGCCACGAGGCGCGCGGCCAGCGGTCGAGCGCCTGCTTCAGCTTCCACGACGCGCGGTGCAGCGGCGCCGAGCGCGGCGTCGACCGCCGCCTCGTACGGCTCGAGCGTCGTCGCGCGTCCGGCGAGCAGGTCGAGGATCGCCGCCGGCCGCGAGCTGCGACGAGACGAAGCACTCGTACATGCCGTCGCCCGAGACCGGGTCGATCAGGCCGGCGGCGTCGCCGACGAGCAGCGCGCGCTCCGCCGCGATCCGCGTCGCCGGGCGCGGCGCAGCGGCAGGCGGTGGCCGCGCAGGCTCTCGAGCTGCGCCGGGTCGAGGCCGTGCGCCGCGCAGACGCGCGCGAGGTGCTCGCGGATGCGCGGCCCCTCGCTCTGCCAGCGCGCCGACGCCGACGTTCACGTGGTCGCCCTTCGGGAACACCCAGCCGTAGCCGCCCGGGATGTCGGCGAGCTCGATCACGGCGCGGCGCGCGTAGCGCTCGCGCGAGACGACGCCGTACGGCGACGTTCCCCTCGTAGGCGACGCCGTGGACGATCCCGCCGCCGAGGCCGAGCGCCTCGCGCGGTCGTGCCGTTCGCGCCGTCGGCGCCGACGATCACGTCACGTCGAGCGCTCGCCGCCGACCGTGACGCGTTGCCGGCTCGACCGTTCGCGCCCTCGCGCACCTCCACCCCGCGCTCGCGCGCGGCGTCGAGCAGGAACGCGTCGAGCCGCCGGCGCTGCGTCATGCAGATCACGGGTCGCTCGGAGCGGCGCACGACCGCGTCGCCGTAGCGGAAGCGCAGCTCGACCAGGTCGACCTGCTCCTCGACGACCGGCGTCGGGTCGACCGGGCACTGCGCGCACCGCGCGCATCGTCAGCCCGCCGCCGCACGGCTTGTCGCGCGGGAACGTCGCCTTGTCGACGAGCAGCACGCGACGCGCCGGCGTCGGCGAGCCGGTACGCGGTCGTCGAGCCGGCCGGCCCGCCGCCGACGACGAGCACGTCGAAGCGCTTCACGACGTGAGGCTACAATGCGCGCGCTCCCGGGGGTGTGCCCGAGCGGCCAAAGGGAACGGGCTGTAAACCCGTCGGCTCAGCCTACGGAGGTTCGAATCCTCCCGCCCCCATAGCTACTTCCCGGCCGCCCATTGCCGCCGGGCAGCCCCGTCAGGCGCCGCTGAGCACGCGGATGCGCGCGACCGCGCGCTCGAGCCCCGCGGCGTCGAACGCGTAGGGCGTGGCGTTCGCGACGTCGTGCAGCGGCCCGTCGAGCTGGTCACTCCCGGCCGCGGCGTTCACCGCATACCGCACCGGGATCTCGTGGCAGACGCAGAGGATCACGTCCTCGGGGCGCGCGAGCAGGCGCTCGTAGGCGTCGGCGTAGCGGCGCGCACTCTCCTCGAGGCTCTCGCCGCCGGGGAAGCGGTCCTTGCGAGTGTGCGTGCGCTTCCAGGAGCGATAGTCGGCGAGCGTCGCGCCTTCGAGGTCGCCGATCCGGATGTCGTTCAGCCCCGGGTCGACGACCGTGGGCACGCCGTTCCGGTTGCCGAGCGCGAGCCGCGCCGTGGTCTGCGCACGCGGGAACTCGGAGACGACGCAGACGTCGATCGCGATCCCGGCGATCTGCCCGCCGAACTTCAGCCCTTCCTCGCGGCCGAGCGGCGAGAGCCCTTCGTCGCGCGCGGGGTCGCCGTTGATCACGCCGGAGACGTTGAACGCGGACTGCCCGTGGCGCGCGAGAAGGAGCAGTCGCATGCGGCGAAGGTTACGGAAGGGCTTCGCCGCGACGGCGGAATCCGATAATGATTGGCGCCATGAGCACTCGAGGTCAGATGAACGAGCGAGCTGTTCCGATCCTGCCGAGCCGTGACCTCCGCGAATCACTCGAGTTCTACGAGAAGCTCGGCTTCGAGAACCGCGGAGCCCCGCCCGAGGAGTGGAACTACATGATCCTGGGGCGCGGGAGCATCGAGCTGCATTTCATCGGCGAGACAACCTCGTTTGCGGAGTGGACGGCGCCGACAAGCTGCCACCTCGCAGTCGCGGATGCCGACGCGCTCCACGCGGAGTGGGCTCATGCGGGCGTCACCACCGACGGCCCTTGGACCACCGACTATGGGATGCGTGAGTTCACGCTCCCCGACCCCAGTGGAAACCTCCTCCGGGTCGGTTCATTCGCGACTTCGTAGCGTCGCGTGGATCCCAGGCAACTGAACCGGAACCTGGTTCGGGGTGTGAACCAGGTTCCTGCGTTTCGGGCCGCCCCTCGCAACCGACGAACTCACATCACGAACCAGGTTCTCGCGCTGCTTTCAGGCTTGCCATTGCCTCCACAGAGTGATCAGGCGGCGCAGCTCGACGATGGGTTCGGGGTGGTCGTCTACGCGAAGGTCACAGACGCGGTCGATGCCTTCTCGGGATCGCTTCGCTGCGCCGAGTTGCTCGACGACGAGCGCGGCCGCTTGCTGGCCGCGGCGGTCGCCGCCCGCCGCCTGACCCGCTTCGAGCGCCGCGATCATTCGCTCGGGCAACGGCGCGAGGGCATCGAGGAAGGCACTCTGCATCGCGGCCAGCACGTCGGCGTTCGCCAGCATGTTTCCCTGCACCGCGAATCCGTCTCCGACGAGATGCCCCGCCCACTCGCTGCAGTCACGCCCCGTGAACGCAGCCGCTCGCCCGTCGGCGCTGACTGCTCCTAGCTGGCGGAGCTCGCGATCATCGTCCTCGGCGAGCGCCCGATCGAGCGCCGCCGCCGGGTCAACCTGCGCCGCGAGCGCACTCAGAGCCCGCTGACCGTTGCGGGCCACCACCCCCATCGCCTGCGTCGCGACCGCGCCTACACCGGCCTGCACCCATGGCGTGACCGCGCCGATCGCGAAGTACTTCGACTGAACCGCACAGCCAACCTCGCCGGTTGTCGGATCAGCAGCGACGATCGAGAACGTCCCGGCGTGAATGAGCACGGGTCGACGCTACCCCGTCGGGCCCGGAACTTCGAGGCGGTTTGCGTCAATCGAGCGGCTCGTAGCGGTCGAACGCGAACTCGAGCACGCCTTCGCCGTGCGTCAGGCCGCGCAGCTCGCGTTGCAGCAGGTGCATGCGCGCCGCCGAGATCTCGCCCTCGACGGTGCACGACGTCTCCGACGCGGTGGTCGTGAGCACCTCGGCACGCAGGTGAGCGAGCACGCGCAGCGTCGGGCGCACCGCGTCCGGCGGCCCGTCGAGGAGGAAGCGGTGGATCGGCTCGCAGACGACCGTGCCGGCCTCGCGGAGCGCACGCATCAGCACGACCGGCGTCAGCTTGCGGAAGTCGCCCGCGCCCGTCACCGGCGCGGCGTAGCCGGAGCTCCGTCATCGTCACGACACAGTCGTCGACGCGCCAGCCGGCGAGCCCGCGTTCGAGCGAGGCGCGGACGTACGCCTCCATCGACGACGCGAAGTCGTCCACTGTCTTGTAGACGTACAGCGGAACCGAGCGCAGCTCCACCTCGAGGCGGAACTCGATCCCGCTGCCCGGCGGAGCGGGCTCGATGCGCAGCCCGACCGTCGCGGCGTACTGATTCGTCTCCGCACCGATCGGCTCGACCGCGGCGCCGGCGGCCAGCGGCCGCTCGATGCAGATCATCGTCGTCTCGTGGAACTCGACGGCGATGCCGTACTCGTCGGCGAGCGTCGCCTCGATCACCTCCTTCTGCACCTCGCCGTAGACCGACACCGACAACTCGTGCCGCGCATCGTCCTGGCGCAACCCGATCAACGGGTCCTGCTCGGCGAGTTGCACGAGCGCGGCATGCAGCGCCGCCCGGTCGCCGACGTCGCGCGGCGCGACGACCGTCTCGAGCGTCGGCGGGTCGAAGACCGTGACGCCGTTCGCGCGCGGTGCGCCGATCGCGTCGCCGATCCGGATCTCCCCCAGGCCCCAGAGCTTCGCGATCTGCCCAGCCGAGACGGACTGCGCCTGCACGGCACCGCCTCGGTCGAACCTCGCAAGCGCGGTGACCTTGCCCTCCGGCAACCGGTCACGCGCGCGGAGCGTGCCGGCGTACATGCGAACGAACGCGACCTTCTCTCCCGCCTCGCCGCGCTCGACCTTGAACACCGTGCCCGCCGCCGGTGCATCGGCGTCGCCCGCGCGCGCCGGCAGCAACTCGGCGATCCCGCGCATCAGCTCGCCGATGCCCGGCGCCGGTGCGCGCCGAGCCGAAGAAGACCGGATGCGCGCGCAGCGAGCCCGTCGCGCGTGCGAGCGCGGCCCGTACCTGCCCGGGCGTGATCGCGCGCGCGTCGTCGACGTAGGCGGCGAGCAGCTCGTCGTCGCGCTCCGCGACGTCCTCGACGCAAACGCGCGCGGCCGGAATCGCATCCGGCGCCAGTCGCTCCGCCACCTGCCGGAGCACACGTTCCCCGTCCGCGCCGGTGCGGTCGGTCTTGTTCACGAACAGCAGCGTCGGAACGCGCAGGCGCTGCAGCGCGCGCATCAGCAACCGCGTCTGCGCCTGCACGCCCTCGACCGCAGAGATGACGAGCACCGCGCCGTCGAGCACGCCGAGCACGCGCTCCACCTCGGCGATGAAATCCGGGTGGCCCGGCGTGTCGATGAGGTTGACGGTGACGTCGTCGAGCGCGAACGAGACGACGGCGGATTTGATCGTGATCCCGCGCCGCCGCTCGAGCGCGAGTGTGTCGGTTTGCGTCGTGCCGTCGTCGACGCTGCCGATCTCGTCGATGACGCCGGCGGCATAGAGCAGCCGCTCGGTGAGAGTCGTCTTACCGGCGTCTACGTGCGCCAGGATCCCAAGGTTGAGCGTTCGGTGCAGCAAGCGTCATACCCTCCGAATAGGTCGTGAAGCCCTTCGCGATGGACATGAACGCCTTGCGCATCTCCGCTCCTTGCTCAGGTTGGCGCGACTGCGGTACGAGTGGGAGTCAATCAGCAATGCGCGGCCGGCGCCACCCTTCGCGCCGGCGAACCCAAACGGGTCGCATCGGCAGCGGCCGGTCGGTGCCTGAGAGAATGGCGCCGTGGACGACCGGGCGTTGAGCGAGCTGCGCGACCTGGCGCGCCGCGATTCCGAGCTCTCCGACCGAGCCGCGGAGCTGCGGCGGCTCGACGACGAGGTGGCGTCGATCCGCTCCGCCGCGGAGGCGGCCGGGGCGTTCCTGGCCGGGTTGCCCGAGGAGGAGGCCAGGCGGAGCGCCGAGCTGGGAGCGGCCGCGATCGAGCTCGGCGAGCGCCGGGCCCAGCTCGCACATGCCGAGCAGGAGATCGCCCGCGCCGGCGCCGACGCAGAGGCACGGGAGGCGGCCGAGCGTGCGCGCGCCCGCGCCGCCGATCACGTCGCCGTCGCGCAGGCGCGCGTCGACCGAGCGGAGGCCGCCGTGAGCGATCTGCGGCGCGACGCCGAGCAGGTCCCGGCGCAGCTTCCGGTGCTGCTCGAGCGCGCGACGCGCGTCGAGAGCTCGACGCCGCCCATCGACGCGTCGTCACTCGTCGAATGGGCGTCGCACGCGCACGCGGAGCTGTTCGTGGCGGTGCGGCAGCTGGACGCGCAGCGCGAGCGCGTGATCCGCGAGGCGAACGAGCTCGCGACGATGCTGATCGGCGAGGCCACGTACGGCGCGACCGTCGCGCAGGCGCTCGCGCTAGCCGAGGCTCACTGGGTGTCGGCGCCCGGCCAGGTGTCCGACAGGAGGTAGCCCTCCGGGAACGGATCGCGTTCGTCGACGTACAGCTCGGCGACGCCCGTGATCCAGGCGCTGCCGCGCACCGCCGGCACGATCGCCGCCACGGCGCCCTGACCGACGGTCGTCTCCGCGACGATGCGGCCGTCGAACACCGAGCCGATCGCGGAGGCGTGCGACATCGCGTCGCCGACCCGCATCAGACCCCGGGCGTGCAGGACCGCCATGCGCGCGGACAACCCGGTCCCCGTCGCCGAGCGGTCGAGCCGTCCGGGCGCGACGACGACCGCGTTCTTCGTCACCGCGCCGACGCCCTGCCAGGGAGCGGCGATCTGCGCGATGCTCACGCCGGCGATCTCGAGCTGGTCGGGATGCACGCAGACCAACTGCTCACGCGCGGCCTTGCGGATCAGCTCCCCCACGCCGGCGAGCTCGCGTGCCTCGTGCGGCTCGATCTCGAAGCCGAGCTTCGTGGCGTCCGCGATCGCGTACCACATGCCGCCGAACGCAACGTCGACCTCGACGGTGCCGAATGCCTCCACCTCCACCGACGAGCCGAGGTGCGCGACGAACGACGGCACATTCGTCAGCTCGACGCTCTCGACGCGGCCGTCGCGACAGGCGGCGCGCACCTCGACGAGCCCGGCAGGCGCCTCGAGCCGCAACATCGTCTCCGGCTCGTGCATCGGGACGCGCCCGGTCTCGAGCAGCACGGTCGCGACGCACATCGTGTTCGAGCCGGACATCGGCGGATACTCGGTCGGCTCCATCACGATGTAGCCCGCGTCGCAGTCGTTGCGTGTCGGCGGCACGATCAGGTTCGCGTGCATCGCGACCGAGCCGCGCGGCTCGCGCAACAGGAAGCGGCGCAGCGAGTCGTCACGCTTCAACGCCTGCATCTGCTCGAAGACGGTTTTCCCGGCCGGCGGGTCGACGCCGTCCACGACCACGTTGCCCACCTCTCCGCCGGCGTGGCAGCAGACAACCGTGATCGTGCGGCGGGTCAGCGCCTCGACACCTTCGCCACGTACGCCGCGACGCGCGTCGCATCGGCGCCGTCGATGATGTCGGGCGGCATCAGGCCGGTTCGGCGGCCGCCCACCGCGATCGCATCGAGCACGCGCTGCTTCGTCGGCTTCAGCCGGTCGAGGTTCGGGCCGACGCGGCCGGTGGTGCCGGCATCCGCGAGCGTGTGGCAGAACCCGCACTGTCCCTGGAACGTCTCCCTCGAGATCTGCTCCACGGTCGGCGGTGTCGCGACGACCTTCTTCTTGGGCTTCGGGTTGGGCTTCGCGGCCGGCTTCGCCGCCTTGCGCGGCTTGGGTTTCGGGGTCGGCGCGGCGGCCGCGACGGTCTGCGGTGTCGACTGGTGCGGCCCGGGCGTCCAGCCACTCAGGAGAAGAAAGGTCAGCGCGGTGCTCGCGGCGACGATGGCGACCGCCCCGATCTGCGCGGCGCGCGAGCCGTGCCCCTCCGCGGGCTCGGTCGGCGCGGGCTCAGCCTCGACCGTCGGCGGAGGCGGCGGCGGGGGCGGCGGCGACGCCGCCTGAACGGGCTGAGGCCGCGGCGTCCTGTTCCTCGCCTTCGCCTTCCCCCGGGCCCGCGCCATCAGCGAACTGTGCCTCGCGGCGCCTGCTGGACGACGGCCGCGGGCGGCGACCCGCCCGTCGCACCTGTCGACCCGGCGCCGGAGTTGGCCGGCGGAAGGTCGGTGAGGAGCGACACGGCGGCGGTGAGCGCGACGAGTAGCGAGAGCTCGACCCCGACCCGGCGCCGCAGCGCGCCGAAGTCGGCCAGCTCGCGCCGGTTCAGGTAGCCGAGCACGACGAGCGCGCCGAGGAGCACCGACTTGATGATGAGCGTGCGGCCGTACGCCGTCGTCCAGATCTGCGAGACCGACCCGAGCTCCCAGAGTGCGCGCGCGACGCCGGTGACGCCGATCACGATCACGCTCGCGAGCGCGATGCGCGAGAACCTCTGCGCGATCTCGAGCCGCACGCGCCGACGCTCCTCGCCGACGAGCGACGAGGTCGCAGGCGCTGCCACGACGAACAGGTGCGTGAGCCCGCCGATCCAGACCGCCGCACCGCCGATATGGAGCGCGTCGACGGTCACCGTCAGCCAGCCGCGGCCGGGATCCCCCGCATGTCCCGAGAGGCCGGGCCCGATCAGCGCCCAGCCGCCGGCGATCACGGCGACGGCGAGCACGGCGTAGATCGCGCCGCGCCAGCGCCGCACCGCGTACCCGATCAGGATCAACGCGAAGAACACCGTCGCCGCGTTGATCGCGTGGCCGAACTCGCGGCCGAAGCGCGTGGCGCCGATCGGCGCGACGAGCGGGCCGTTCCCCTCGAGCGGCGACCAGAACGAGATGCCGGCGACCTGCGTCGCCTGCCTGACGACCGCCGCCCAGCCGCCCACCACGACGAGCGCAGCGGCGGCGAACGCGAGCACGCCGAACCCGGTGCGCTCCGACTCGACGACCTCGGCGCGCGTCTCGCCGCTCAGCGACTCGACGGAAGGCGCGAAAACCGTCAGCCGCGCGATCGCGCCGCCGACCAGAACGAGCAGGCCGATGAAGTAGAGGAAACGCGCGACGAGCAGCCCGGAGTCGACGCTCGAGCCCTCGCTCGTCGCAAGCTGGGGAGGCGGTCGGCCGGCGCCGACGCCGATCGCGAACACGCCGCCGACGAGGTGCCCGTCGGTCGAGGCGACCCGCCAGCGCACGGTGTAGTCGCCGTTCGCGAGGTTCGGCGCGAGAGGGATGACGAGCGCGCGCACATCGCGTTTCGAGAGACGTGCGGGGCCATTCGCGGCGGAGACGCCGTTCGGGCCGATCACCTGCGTGCCCTTGTTGACCGGCGTCACCTCCTGGCTGAAGTGCAAGACGATCTGCCCGGGCGAACGTGCGACGACGCTCTGCGCCGCCGGGTCGACGCGCACCAGCACCGCGTGCGCGAACGCGTTCGGCGCGCACGCGAGTGCGGCCCCGAGCGCACAGAGGACGACAAGACGTCTCAAGCAGCGACCGTCCGTCCGCGCGTGAGCGCGACGAGCAGCGCGCCGCCGCCGAGCAGGAGCGCGAGCAACAGCGCGGCGACGGCGAGCCCGAGCGTGAGCGAGTCGCGCGACGAGCCGCTGTCGTCGGCGACGTCGACGACCGGACTGTGCCAGAGCTGCGTCGAGCCGTCGGCGAAGCGCTGGATCCCCGTCAGCTCGAGCACGCCTGCGCCGCGCGGCGTGCCGGAGAAGTGGAAGAGAGCGAGCCGCCCGGACGCGACGCTGCCGCCCTGCCAGCTGAGCCCCGCCACCCGGTGCTGCGGGTCCTCGACGACCTTTGTCGTGAAGCCGGGCGTGTCACCGGCCGAGTCGATCAGCATCCCTTCCGGAATCGTGAGCTGCAGGCCGGTCAGCGGCTGGACGCTCTCGTTCGGCGAAAGCACCGTGAAGAGCGTGAAGGCGCCGGGCGCGACCTTGTCGGGCGTCAACTGGACGTGCGCGTCAGCCGTCGCCGGCAGCGCGAGTCCCACTGCGAGCGCGACGAGCACGGCGAGACGCCCCCGCGGTTCCACTGACAAAGCGTCGCAGCGGCGGCGCGGGTGTTCAAGTACAGCGCTGTTCCCCCGATCGGACGGGATTCGCCCGGGGCAGGGTCACGGGATGCGGTGCCGTCGGGGGGGTCCGGCACCGCATCCCATCACGCCTCGGCGGGGGCGTCAGCCGACGCCGACCGCCGAGATCAGCCCATCCGTGAAGGACGAGCCGGTCGTCCACGTCGCGGGCATGCCGGTCAGCGTCGTCTGGAGGCTCGACTCGGAGCTTCCGGCGCCGACCGCGCCGCGGTCGCGGAACTTGAGCGTCCCGCTCGTCGCGAGGACGGCGAGCCAGTAGGTCTGCCCGGCGGTCACCGACGTCGCCGGCACGACGACCTCGTTGTTCTGGCCGGCGGCGGGCGCGGTGATCGTCCCGCTCGTGAGCAGCGTCCCCGGGTGGCCGGAGGCGTTGTTCGTGTAGAGGCCGACGATCACGCGTCCGGCGGTCGACGTCGCGTCGATGAAGACGCGCAGGCGCACGACCGAGCCGGAGAGCGCAGCGGTCGTCTTGAACGCCTCTGCCTGCACCGGCTGTATCCGAATCGACACTCGACTCCGTCGCCGCGTTGCCGAGCAGCACCGTTCCGGGCGGGGGCGGCGGCGACGTCGCGTTCGAGACGGTCACCGTCACCGACGTCGCGGTCGCGACGTTCCCTGCCGCGTCGCGCGCGACCGCGGTCAGCGTGTGCGAGCCGTTCGTGGCAGTCGTCGTGTCCCACGCGGCCGAATACGCCGGACCGGTGGTGTCCTCGGCGCCGAGGTTCGCGCCGTCGAGCTTGAACTGCACGCCCGCGACTCCGACGTTGTCGGACGCACTCGCCGTCAGCGTGACCACGCCGGACACGGTGGCGCCCGAGGCCGGTGCGGTCATCGAAACCGTCGGCGGCGTCGCGTCCGAGGACGGCGGCGTGCCGCCGCCCGCGCCGCTCGGCAGCACGGCCATGTAGTAGGCCTCGGGGAAGTACGTCTTGTTGTTCAGCTGATCCTCGTCCCAGAACGTCGTGTCGATCACGCTCGCGTTCGTCTCGTGCAGCGGGTCGAACCGAACCGACGCAGAGCCGTCGAGCGTGCCGTCGATCGTCGACGTGAGCGCCATCAGCGGCGACCAAGCCTGGCCCGCGAGATGGAAGGCGTACGCGTAGCGGATCTGCGAGTCGTGGCCGAGGAACGCGTACACGTCGTTCCCCGTCATGTAGATCTGCGGCGTGTGCGTGAAGAAGTCGGTCGGCGTGGGATCGAGCGTCCACGCACCACCGGCACGGTGCCGCACGCGCACCGCCGAGGCCGGCAGCCCGCTGACGTAGAGCACATAGGGCTCGAATGTCGCGGAGTAGGCGACGCTCGGCCCCTGGTCGGCATTCGAGTTGTCGAGCACGTCGCCGGTGGCGACTGTCTCGGGCGCCGACCACGCACCGGCGGCCGACCGCTGCGCGAAGCGGATCGTCGACGGCGCGATCGCGCCCTGCAGCCACGCCAGGTCGAGCGTGCCGTCGGGCACCGCCGTCAGGCTGACGTGGATCGGCGTGCCACCGCTCGAGACGGTGACGGGCGTGCTCCACGCGCCGCCGATGCGGTTGCGGTACTGCACGACGCCGCCGCCGGCGTAGACGACGTGCGGGACGTCGTTCGCGTCGAGCGCGAGCGCGTTCGAGGTCTCGCGCTTGATCGCGACGGCCGGGATGTCGACACCGGTCGCGAGGCTGACGCGCGGGCCCCACGTATCGGTCACGGTCGAGAACGTCTGGTACCAGAGCGTCGCGTTCGTCTCGTCCGTGTAGACCATGTGCGCGATGCCGTTCGCCGCGAGGCGAACATCGGGCGACCCGACGACGTGCGTGACGCCGGTGGCGCTCGGCCGGTGCACCGCGTCGGCCTCCGTGAACGAGGTCGGGATGCCGACCTGGCCGGCGCGATAAGCGTGGATCACGCCCGGCCCGGTCGCCTTGCGCTGGGCCGTGTCGTCCGCGGCGAAGATGTAGACGCGGCCGTCGGGCGTGCGGATCACGCCGTGGAGCGCGGCGTCCATGAACCCTGGCCCGACGTCGACCTTCTTGAACGCGTTCGTCGTGTCGAGCAGGTTCTGCACGGTCACCGTCACCGCCGCCGACGTCGCCGCGTTGCCGGCGTTGTCGGTCGCGCGGGCGGTGATCGTGTGCGTGCCGTTCGCAGCGCCGAGGCTGTCCCACGTCACCGAGTACGGCGCCGCCGTCACGGGTGCGCCGACGTTGGCGCCGTCGACGGCGAACTGCACCGAGGCGACGCCGCCGGCGTCGGTCGCGTTCGCCGTCAGGCGAACCGCGCCGGAGACGGTGGCGCCGGCCGCCGGAGCGGTCAGCGAGACCGCCGGCGGGGTGCTGTCGGGACACGCCAGCGTCGAGCCGGTGATCGACTGGCGCAGCGAGACGTTGCCTGCGGCGTCGAATGCCTCGACGGAGAGCAGGTAGCTCGTGCCGCACGTCAGACCGGCATACGTGAAGTTGATCGTCTGTTGGGTGGCGACGCTCGCCGCCGGGATCGTGACGACGCTGACGCCGTCGCGGTAGAGCGTGTAGCCGGCGAGGCCGACGTTGTCCGTCGACGGCGCGAACGAGGTGACGATCGCAGTCGTCGTGGCCGTGCCGACGGCGAAGGACGCCGGCGGGGTCGGCGGCGTCGTGTCGGGGCACGCCGTCGTACTCGCCGTCACCGTGGCGCGCGGCGAGACGTTGCCCGCCGCGTCGAACGCCTGCACGCCGAGCAGGTAGCTCGTACCGCAGGCGAGGCCGGCGAAGGTGAAGGTCGCCGCGGTGGTCGTGCCAACCGTCGCGCCGTTCAGCAGGAGCGTGTAGCCCGCGACGCCGACGTTGTCGGTCGAGCGCGTCCACGTGACCGGGATCGACGCGCCGGTCCCGGCGCCCGCCGCAAACGCCGTCGGCGCGGACGGCGGCGCGACGTCAGGGCAGGTGGACGTCGACGCAGTGATCGTCGCGCGGGCGGAGACGTTGCCTGCCGCGTCGAACGCCTCGACGCCGAGCGCGTAGCTCGTGCCGCAGGTGAGCGCCGCGAACGAGAAGCTCGTCGCGGTGGTGCTGCCCACGCTCACGCCGTCGCGGTAGACGGTGTAGCCCTTGACGCCGACGTTGTCCGTCGACGCCGTCCACGAGGTGGCGATCGAGCTGGTCGTCGTCGCCCCTGCGGCGAGCGCGGCAGGCGCGGAGGGCGCCGTCACGTCGGGGCAGGCCGCGGTCGAGACCGTGATCGTGGTGCGCGGCGAGACGTTGCCCGCCGCGTCGAACGCCTGCACGCCGAGCGCGTAGCTCGTGCCGCACGTGAGGCCGCTGAACGTGAAGCCTGCCGTGGCGGTCGTTCCGACCGTCGCGCCGTTCAACAAGAGCGTGTAGCCCGCAACGCCCACGTTGTCGGTCGACGCCGTCCACGTGACGGGGATCGACGTGGTCGTGGCGATGCCTCGCGGCGAGCGCGCTCGGCGCCGTCGGCGCAGTCACGTCCGGGCACGGCGAGGTCGAGGCCGTGACCGTCGCGCGCGGCGACACGTTGCCCGCCGCGTCGAAGGCCTGCACGCCCAGCACGTGGCTCGTCCCGCAGCCGAGGCCCGTGAACGAGAACGAGGTCGTCGTCGTCGTTCCCGCGCTCACGCCGTCCAGGAACAGCGCGTACCCGGTCACGCCGACGTTGTCCGTCGAAGCCGCCCACGAGGCGGCGATCGACGTGGTCGTCGTCGCCCCCGGAGCCAACGCCGTCGGCGTGGAAGGCGCCGTCACATCGGGGCAGGCCGTGGTCGAGGCCGTGACCGTCGCGCGCGGCGACACGTTGCCCGCCGCGTCGAACGCCTGCACGCCCAGCACATGGCTCGTCCCGCAGCCGAGGCCCGTGAACGAGAACGAGCGTCGTCGTCGTCGTGCCGGCGCTCACCCCGTCCAGGAACAGCGCGTAGCCCGGTCACGCCGACGTTGTCCGTCGAAGCCGCCCACGAGGCGGCGATCGACGTGGTCGTCGTCGCCCCCGGAGTCAACGCCGTCGGCGTGGAAGGCGCCGTCACGTCGGGGCAGGCCGTGGTCGAGGCCGTGACCGTCGCGCGCGGCGAGATGTTCCCGGCCGCGTCGAAGGCCTGCACGCCCAGCACGTGGCTCGTCCCGCAGCCGAGGCCCGTGAACGAGAACGAGGTCGTCGTCGTCGTTCCGGCGCTCACCCCGTCCAGGAACAGCGCGTACCCGGTCACGCCGACGTTGTCCGTCGAAGCCGCCCACGAGAGGCCGATCGACGTCGCGGCACTCGTCGCCGCGAGACCAGACGGCGCCGAAGGCGGAACCGTCTCGCCGCAGGCCCCGGTCGTCAGGGTGACCGACGTCCGCGTCGAGTTGTTCCCGGCGGCGTCGACAGCCTGGACGCCGAGCAGGTAGCTCGTGTTGCAGGTCAGCCCGGTGACCGTGAACGAGCTCGTCGCCGTCGTCCCGACGCCGACGCCCGCGCGGAAGACCGAGTAGCCCGTCACGCCGATGTTGTCGGTCGACGGGTTCCATGTCAGCGCGATCGAGGTCGGGTTCACGGCGGACGCGACGACGCCGACCGGAGCCGAAGGCGCGATCGTATCCGGGCACGTCAGCGTCAGCGCCGTGACCGTCGTCCGCGCGGACACGTTGCCGGCTGCGTCGAACGCCTCGACGCCGACGCTGTAGGCGCCGGTGCAGTTGAGCCCGGTGTACGTGAACGTCGTGGCGGTCGTCGTGGCCTGCTTGACGCCGCTGCGGTAGAGGTTGTAGCCCGTCACCCCGACGTTGTCGGTCGACGGGACCCAGGTCATCGTGATCGAGTTCGTCCCGGCCGTCGCGACCACGAAGCCCGTCGGCTGCGACGGCTTCGTCGCGTCGGGCCCGCAGGCCGCCGTCGCGGCAGTCAGCGTCGTCTGCGCCGACACGTTCCCGGCCGCGTCGAAGGCCTGCACGCCGAGCAAGTGGCTCGTGCCGCAGAGGAGCGCTGCGAACGAGAACGAACTCGTGGTCGTCGTGCCGGCGCTCACGCCGTCCAGGAAGAGCGAGTAACCGGTCACGCCGACGTTGTCCGTCGAGGCCGCCCACGAGAGGCCGATCGACGTCGCGGCACTCGTCGCCGCGAGACCCGACGGCGCCGTCGGCGCGGTCACGTCGGGGCACGCCGGCGTGGAGGCGGTGATCGTCGTGCGGGCGGAGGTGTTGCCCGCCGCGTCGAACGCCTCGACGCCGAGCACGTAGCTCGAGCCGCAGCTCAGGCCCGTGAACGTGAAGCTCGTCGACGGTCGCCGTGCCGGCGGAGACGCCGTCACGGAAGAGCCGGTAGCCCGCGACGCCGACGTTGTCCGTCGATGCCGTCCAGGTGACCGGCGCCGTGGCCGCGGTGACGGTGCCGGCCACGAGCCCGGTCGGCGCGGAAGGCGCCGTCACGTCGGGGCAGGCCGAGGTCGACGCCGTGATCGAGGTGCGCGGCGACACGTTGCCCGCCGCGTCGAACGCCTCGACGCCCAGCGCGTAGCTCGTCCCGCAGGTGAGCCCCGCAAACGTGAACAGCGGCGACGTCGCCGTCCCGGCGCTCACGCCGTTGCGATACAGCGTGTACCCGGCGACGCCCACGTTGTCCGTCGACGCGACCCACGAGGTCGCGATCGACGTCGTGCCGGTCGTGCCCGCGGAGAACGAGGCCGGCGCAGACGGCGCCGTCATGTCGGGGCAGGCCGAGGTCGACGCCGTGATCGAGGTGCGCGGCGAGACGTTGCCCGCCGCGTCGAACGCCTCGACGCCCAGCGTGTAGCTCGTCCCGCACGTGAGCCCCGCAAACGTGAACAGCGGCGACGTCGCCGTCCCGGCGCTCACGCCGTTGCGATACAGCGTGTAGCCGGTGACGCCGACGTTGTCCGTCGATGCGGCCCACGAGGTCGCGATCGACGTGTCGCCGGTCGTGCCCGCGGAGAACGAGGCCGGTGCAGTCGGCGGCGTCGTGTCGGCGCACGCGCTCGTCGTCGCCGTGATCGCCGGCCGTGCGGAGGTGTTCCCCGCGGCGTCGAACGCCTCGACACCCAGCACGTAGCTCGTCCCGCAGGTCAGCGTCGAGAAGGAGAAGCTCGGCGTCGCGCTCGTCCCGGCGCTCACGCCGTCACGGAAGATCCGATAGCCCGCGACACCGACGTTGTCGGTCGAGCCCGTCCACGACAGGACGAGCGAGGTGCGCGTCACGCTCCCCGCCGCCAGCGCGGACGGCGCGTCGGCGGCGTCGTGTCGGCGCACGCGCTCGTCGTCGCCGTGATCGTCGGCCGTGTGGAGGTGTTCCCCGCCGCGTCGAACGCCTCGACGCCGAGCACGTAGCTCGTCCCGCAGGTCAGCGTCGAGAAGGAGAAGCTCGGCGTCGCGCTCGTCCCGGCGCTCACGCCGTCACGGAAACCCGATAGCCCGCGACACCGACGTTGTCGGTCGAGCCCGTCCAGGACGAGCGAGGTGCGCGTCACGCTCCCCGCCGCCAGCGCGCTCGGCGCGGACGGCGGCGTCGTTCGGGCACGCCGTCGTCGCCGTGATCGCCGGCCGTGCGGAGGTGTTCCCGGCGGCGTCGAACGCCTCGACGCCGAGCACGTAGCTCGTCCCGCAGGTCAGCGTCGAGAAGGAGAAGCTCGGCGTCGCGCTCGTCCCGGCGCTCACACCGTCACGGAAGATCCGATAGCCGGCAACGCCGACGTTGTCGGTCGAGCCCGTCCACGAGAGGACGAGCGAGGTGCGCGTCACGCTGCCCGCCGCCAGCGCGGACGGCGCGGACGGCGGTGTGACGTCGGGGCAGACCGAGGTCGACGCGGTGATCGAGGTGCGCGTCGAGACGTTGCCCGCCGCGTCGAACGCCTCGACGCCCAGCGTGTAGCTCGTACCGCAGGTGAGCCCCGCAAAGGTGAAGAGCGGCGAGGTGCGCGGTCCCGGCGCTGACGCCGTTGCGATAGAGCGTGTAGCCGGCGACGCCGACGTTGTCGGTCGAGGCGACCCACGAGGTCGCGATCGAGGTCGTGCCGGTCGTGCCCGGCACGAACGAGGTCGGCGCGGTCGGCGCGGTGACGTCCGGGCAGGCCGAGGTGCTCTTGACGAGCGTCGAGCGGGCGGAGACGTTGCCCGCCGCGTCGAACGCCTCGACGCCGAGGGTGTAGGTCGTGCCGCAGAGAAGACCGGTGAACGCGAACGACGTCCCGGTCGCCGTGCCGGCCGCGATCCCGTCCTTGTAGAGCGTGTAGCCCGCGACGCCGACGTTGTCGCTGGACGCCGTCCAGCTCGTGGCGATGGAGCTCGTGGTCGTCGCGCCCGCGGCGAACGCGGCCGGCGCCGAAGGAGCGGCCGTGTCGGGGCAGGACAGCGTGGAGACCGTGACCGACGTGCGCGGAGAGACGTTGCCGGCGGCGTCGAACGCCTCGATGCCGAACGTGTGACTCGCGCCGCAGGAAAGGTTCAGGAACGTCGTGACGGGCGCCGTCGCCGTGCCGGCTGCGACGCCGTCGCTGAAGAGGTTGTAGCCGGCGACGCCGACGTTGTCGGTCGACGCGGTCCAGTTGACGGTGACGGAGGTCGTCGCGACGTTCGTCGCGGTCAGGCCCGTCGGTGCGGTCGGCGGCGTGACGTCGGCGGGAGGAGCCGACGGCGTGATCGAGGTCGTCATGTCGCCGGTGATGCGGCTCTGCGCCTGAGCCTGGTTGTAGATGCGGACCTCGTCGATCTGGCCCTTGAAGAACTCGCCCGCCAGCGAGTTGCCGCCGACGTGCAGCACCCCGATGGAGGCAGACAGCGTGCCGCCCACGTCGCGCGTCGCGACCTGCGTGCCGTTGACGTAGAGACGCACGGTCGAGCCGTCCCACGTGGTCGCGACGTGCGTCCAGACGCCGGCCGGCAGCGCCGACGGGCCGCGCACGTCGAGCGCGCCGCTGTTTGCGACCCCAGCGGGGCCGCCCGAGTCGCTGTTCGCGTAGAGGGCGTAGACGGCGCCGAGCAGCGACTCCTTGAAGACGATCGTCTCCCAGTTGGTGCCCATGCCGACGGCCGGCTTGACCCACGCCTCGAGCGTGAAGCCCTTCGTCAGGTCGAGCGTGGACGCGTCGGGCACGGTCACCCAGCTCGAGGTGCCGTTGAAGCTCAGCGCGCCGCCGAACCTGCCGGTCGTCCAGCTCGTGTTGGCGGCGGTGCCGTTGTTCGCGGAAGCGATCGAGTCGTGCACGACCGTTCCGGCTCCTTCGTCGAACCCGTAGGCGGCGACGAGGCCGCCGCTTGCAGCGTGCGGTGCAGCAGATGTGACTAGGGCGAGCAAGACCGCGGCGAGTACCGCCGCGCTCCCAGCAATCAATGTCTTGACGTTCATATTTGGTGGACCCTCCCCGATCCTTGGACAACCCCAGGACTTCCGCCCGCAGTACGAATGCGGCGCCGTTCCCGGAGGAACGGCGCCGCTATTGCAGTGCTGCTTTTCGGCTAGCCGATACCGACCGCCGAGATGAGGCCGTCTGCGAAGGACGAGCCGGTGGTCCAGGTCGCCGGGAGGCTCGTCAGCGTCGTTTGCTGACTCGTCTCCGAGCTGCCGGCCCCCACCGCTCCGCGGTCGCGGAACTTGAGGGTGCCGGTCGGGCCGAGCACCGCGATCCAGTAGGTCTGGCCGACCGACACTCCGGTCGCCGGGACCGTCACGGTGTTGTTCTGCCCGGCCTGCGGGGACGAGATCGTCCCGGAGGCGAGCAGGGCGCCGGGATGCCCGGCGTTGTTCGCGTAGAGACCGACCACGACGCTGCCGGCCGTCGAGCCCGCGTCGAGGAAGACGCGGAGCTGCGTGACCGAGCCGCTCGCGGCGGCGGTCGTCTTGAACGCCTCTGCCTGACCGGCTGCGTTCGAGTCGGCCCTCACCTCGGTTGCCGCGTTGCCCAGCAGGACCGACCCGGGCGGCGGAGGCGCCGCGTTGGAGACGGTGACCGAGACGGACGCCGTCTGGGTGTTGCCTGCCGCGTCGCGCGCTACCGCGGTCAGCGTGTGGAGGCCGTTCGCGACGCCGGTCGAGTTCCAGCCGACGGAGTACGGATTCGACGCGTCCTCGGCGCCGATGTTGTTCCCGTCGACCTTGAACTGGACGCCGGCGACGCCGACGTTGTCGGACGCGTTCGCCGACACCGTCACGTTCGCGCCGGACACGGTCGCACCGCCGAGCGGAGCCGTCATCGACACGGTCGGCAGGGTCGTGTCACCGGGCGCGGGAGCGCCGGAGCCGACCGGAGTCGCCATGTCGGTCTGGATCTCGCTCTGCGAGAGCGACCGGTTGTAGACGCGCACCTCGTCGATCAGGCCCTTGAACCACTCGTTCCAGACCGTGTTGCCGCCGATGGTGAGCGCACCGTTCGACGTGTTGATCGGTCCGGAGACGGCGGTCGTCGCCACGAGGCTGCCGTTCACGTAGAGCTTCAGCGCCGAGCCGTCGTACGTGGCAGCGACGTGCGACCACGCGTTGAGGGCCAGTCCGGCCGTGCCGACGACGTTCTTCTCGCCGCCGACGTCGACCTGCCCGTTCGGCTTGCCGAGGTTGTTGTTCGCGTAGAGCGCGTAGTTCATCCCGCCGGTCTTCTGCTTGAAGAGCAGCGTCCGCCAGGTCGTGCCGAGCGCCGACGGGTTCGCCCACGCCTCGAGCGTCATGCCGCTCGTGAGCTGGAGCGACGCGGCGTTCGGGATCGACACGATGCTGTTCGTGCCGTTGAACGACAGCGCCTTGCCGTACTTGCCGGTCGCCGACCACGTGGTGTTCGCGGCGGTGCCGGAGTTGCCCTTGCCGGACGCGTCGCCGACCGTCGCCCCGGAGCCCTCGTTGAAGCCGTAGGCGGCAACGAGACCGGACGAAGGCGGCGGCGGCGCGACGGTGTTCGAGACGTTGACCGAGATCGCGGTCGTCGCCAGGTTGCCGGCTGCATCGCGCGCGGTCGCGCTGACCGAGTGCGGGCCGTCGGCAAGGGCCGTCGTGTTCCACGTCGCGGAGAACGGCGCGCTCGTGTCGGGGCCGCCCAGGGGCGAGCCGTCGACCTTGAACTGCACGCTCTCGATCCCGCTCGTCGTGTCGGACGCGCTCGCCGCCAGCGCCACGTTGGCGCCGGAGACGGTCGCACCTGCGAGCGGCGCCGTCAGGGAGACGCTCGGCAGGCCGTTGTCGACCGTGACCGGGATCGACGCGATGTTGATCACGCCGTTGTTGTTCTTCGCGACGGCGCTCAGGATGTGCGAGCCGTCGGAAGCCGTCGTGCTGTTCCAGGCGAACATGAACGGACCGGACGTCAGCTGCGAGCCGATGTCGTTGCCGTCGAGCTGGAACTGCACGCTTGCGATGCCGCTCGGGTCGGACGCGTTCGCCGAGACCGTGACCGCGTTCCCGGAGACGAGACCACCGACCGCGGGCGCGGTCATGGTCACGGTCGGGGCGGGCAGCGCGGCGCCGCAGACGTGGCCGTCGACGCCGATCATCGGGCAGCCGGCCGGGTCGAGCACCCTCTGCAGGCCCCACATCCCGGCCACCGTGAACGGCCGGCGCAGGTCGCCGTAGAAGTAGTCGCCGATCGATCCGGCGGTGACGTGCGCGTCGACCACGCCCTGCGGGACGACCCCGAGCGTCTCGACGGTGTCCGACTCCGGGATGCCCGGGTCCGCCGACCAGTCGAGACCGCCGAGGTTGAACGAATGCGGCTGCTCGTTTGCCGGCGCGCTGATCGCGTGCACCCGGATCGGGTCGCCCGGGTAGGCCTGGATCAGCGGGGTCTCCGGATCGCCGCCGTTCGCGGCGGAGCTGAACATGCTCGGCCCGTCGATGCGCGGCCCGGCGGTGTCGTAGTTGATCGTCGCCGGCCCGTGGACGTCCGTCGGGTACGGCATCTCGTTCTGGCCGATCTTCTCGTCCTCGTCGCCGAGCATCAGCGTGTAGTCGCGGTAGCCCGCCTTGCCCGGGATGTGGACGTCGACCGGCGTGCCGATGCTGCGCGCGCCGCCGAGCTGCGGGTCGGTGAACGTCGCGCCGGCCGGTGCGACGACGATCGCGCCGTACATCCCGTCGCGGCCCGGATCGACGACGGTGTCGCCGTTCGAGTCCGGCACGGTCGTCGGTGCGCCGTAGTCGCTGATCAGCGCGGTCTCGTAGCGGTCGCCGTCCGCGTAGTAGCGGTACGTGCGGGAGCCGCCGGTCGCGACCGTCTGCTCGGAGTTGAAGCCTGCGTTGACGCCGCTCGAATCGGGCGAGCGCAGGAGCATGTTGACGTGGAACGAGGAGCGCACGACGCGCTTGTTCGTGAACGCCACCTCCACGCAGTCACCCGCCGCCACGTGGAGCACGAGCGGATCCGGCTTGAAGGTGATCGGGGACGCAGGCGTGCCCGTGACGAACGCGCCGGCCGGCCCCTTCACGCCGTGCGACAGGCTCACGTCGACCGCCGAGACGGTGAACTGCTTCACCGGAGCGGTCGCCGGGCACGGGTTGCCCGGGTCGGCGGCCGCGGGCGGCCGCCCGCCGGTCTGCACCGGCAGCGGCGCGGCCGGCGAGGCGCCGTCGTGCCGGGCAGCGGCTGGAGGTCCGGCGACTGTCCCGGGAGGACGCGGAGGATGCCCCACGCTCCGTCACGGAACTTGCGGTTGATCGAGTTCTCGTACAGGTAGTCGCCGGGCTGGTGCTGCGGCCCGCCGGCTCCTCCCTGCAGGATCAGCGAGAACTTCTCCGAGATCCCGTACTTCAGCGTGTCGAGCTGGCCGCCTTCGTGCTTGCCGTTGGCGTCGAGGTAGCGGTTCTCGAGCGAGAAGCGGTGGCCGTCGATGTGCAGGCCGTCGACCGTCGGCCCGACGTTGATCGTCCGGATCACGAACGGGTCGCCCGGGTAGGCCTTCGGCAGCGGCGTGATCGGGTCGCCGTGCGTGTAGGAGCTGAACAGCAGCGACTGGTCCGGGTTCTCGGCCAGCCGGTCGGCCCACGGCTCCGCCTTCAGGTTCAGCGTCGCGTCGGTGTTCGGGTTCTCGTCGATCGTCCAGAGCGCCATCTCACGGAAGCTCCCGTTGACGACGCCGCTCGACGCAGCGGGTTCGTGGTGTGGATGTCGACGATCGTGCCGGAGTCGACCTCGCGCGCCCGTCTTCGGGTCGTGGTAGGTCGAGCCCTTCGGCTCGATGATCAGCTGGCCGACCAGGCCGTGGCCCCAGTTGTGGATGCCGTCGACGTGGTCGTGCCAGAAGATGTTGTCGAGCAGCACGTCCGGGTACCAGCGGTACTGCGTGAACTCGGTGCCCGGCGCACTCACCCAGCGGAGTGCGCGTTCGCGAGCGGCTGAGTCAGCGTGACCGTGTCGTGTGCCGCGTCGACCGACGCGATCTGGCGCACCTCGATCTGCTCGGTGCCCAGACCGATGCCGATCCAGACGTGGTCGCACGAGCCCCTCCCGCACAGGAATGGATGAACTTGTCCACGCTCGAGAGCGCAGAGCGTCGTGTCGCCCGCGGCGGCAGCGGCCGTCAGCGTCGGGTCCTCCGACCTTGTAGGGGCGGACCGACTGCTCGTAGCGACATGCCGGTGATCACGCCGTCCGAGCGCCTGCGGGTCGAACTGCACGTGGTGGATGTGCATGTTGACCTTCGCGAAGCCGCTCGCCTGCGTCGCGTCGGTCTCCTCGCTCGTCAGCGTGACCGCGTCGCAGTCGCCGATGTTCGAGCGGATCGCCAGCGGCTGCGCCGGCTTGCGTGCCGTCGTACACGCCGGCCTTGTCGTGCGCGAGCGTGTAGATCATGCCGGTCGGGTCGGTCAGCGGTCTTCGTGTTCTTGATCGGCAGCGTCGATCGCGACGACGTTGAAGTGCCGCATCGGCGAGCCCGCCGGGCAGAGGCCGTCGTCACGGTACGCGTACGGGTTCAACGGTCCGTTCGTGGACGGTGCCGTGTCCGCCGTTCTCGCCGAGCCACGGCGCACCGGAGTGGCCGTTCGGGGAGAACGGCGGCCGGTCGCCGACGTGCGGACGCATCAGCGGCCAGGCCGGTCGCCCGTTGATCGGGTCGAACATGATCTTCGGCCGGTCGCCTGTCGCCGTCGAGACGATGTTGCCCGGGGCGAGGTCGGTGATCAGCGAGCCCGGATGGCTCGGGTCGATGTTCGGCAGGTCCGGCCACGGGCCCTTGTCCTCGGGCTCGCCGAGGTAGACGGGCGCGGCGGGTTGGAGCTGTCGATCGTCCAGTTCCAGACCGACGCGTCCTGCGTTGCTCTTCCGCACGCCCTGCGGCGGCAGCTGCGCGCGGATCCAGTCGTCGAGGTTCGCGGGCGTGATCGTCATGCCGTTGAACGTCTTGCCGATCAGGCCGGCGGAGTCGACCGCCTGTGCGGGCGGGACACGGTCCGGCAGCGGCGCGAGGTCCGGCTGCGACGTGTCGTACACCCGCCAGAAGCTCCACATGCCCGAGATGTAGTGCTCGGCGATGTGGCAGTGGTAGAGGAAGTCGCCCGCGGCCTGCTGCACGCCGCCGGCGCCGCCCTCGATCTCGAGGTTGTAGCTCTCGCCCGGGCCGAACGACTGCGAGTCGAGCCGCGTGCGACGGCGAGGCCGTCGTGTTCGGCGTCTTGTTCAGGCCGGTGTCGGCGTAGTAGTGCGTCTTGTCCGCGAGCGGGTTGAAGCGCCAGCGGTCGCCGCCGCCGTGGAGGTGGAAGACGTGGAACATCTCGCCGCCGCCGTGGACGAGGCGGATCTTCGTCGGGTCCTCGAGGTAGCCGCGCATCATCGGGGTCGCCGGGTCGCCGAAGGTGTACGAGCCGTAGCCCTGCGACTCCTGCTCGTCGTTCGCCTGGAGGCGGTTCATGAACGCCTCGGAGCGGTAGTTGATCGCGCGCGAGTCCGGACGGTAGGAGGTCGTGATCGGGTCGACGAGCGGCACCTTGCCGCCGTCCTTCGTCGAGATGAGGAAGTTCTCGTCGCCGACCTCGTGGTAGATCTGCACGAACTCGCGGAACGACGGCTTGCCGGCGCCGGGGATGATCGACGCCTCCCAGCCGGACTCGATCGGCGCGCCCGTCGTGATGTTCAGGTACGACGATCCCGGCGGCTCGACCGACGAGCACGCCGAAGAGGCCGTGCGCGACGGCCTGGCGGTTGCCGGGGCCCGGGCGCATGTAGTGCGCGCCCTCGAGCGTCGGGTCGTTCGGGACGTAGTAGCGATAGGTGCGCGCGTCGCCGTGCGCGACGTCGGACGGCGGGTTCTGCCCGATCGCGTCACCCGACGAGCCGATGTCGTACGACAGGCCGTCGATGTGCATGCCGTACGGCGCCGCCCGTCGCGCTGTTGCGGAACGTGATCTCGACGCAGTCGCCCTCGTTGGCGCGAAGCGTCAGCGGCTGGATCGGGTCCTCCTTGAGGCCGATCGAGACGCGATTCGGAAGCGCTGCGTGCTCTTCGGCGCGCACGTCGGCGATCCGGTTCGTGAGCACGTACATCTTCCCGGTCGGGTCGTGGTCGCCGAACCGGTTGAGCGTGATGTCGACGTCGATCGCCGACACGTCGAACGTCTTCACGGGAGCAGCGGCCGGGCAGGGTGCGCCGGGACCGGGGTCCGCGGCGCGGACCGAGCCGCCGAGCGACGCCGCCGCGAGGAGCGCGGCGCTTCCGGCGAGCAGGATCGCGCGGCTGCGCGAAACACGCCACGCGCCGGCCGACCTGCGGTCGGCGAGAAGGAGCGACGCGCCGAGCGCTGCCAGCGGCAGCGCGAGCGCGAGCGCGAGCAGCGTGTCGCGCGCGATGCGCACCGGAGGCGGCAGCGCATCCGACTCGCTCGCGCCGAAGAGCCAGGCGCGTGCGGGGTACGACGCCGCGAACGCGAGCGCGGCTGCGGGTGCCGCAGCGCCGGTCGCGATCGCCTGCCGTTGGAGTGCCGAGCCGCCGTCGCCGGGCGCCAGCTTCCGCGCCGCAAGGCGGAGCGAGAGCGCCACGGCGACGATGACGCCCGGCAGCGCCAGCGTCGCGTCGCCCAGCCAGTGGACGGCAAGCGACGGACCGGCGTGCTGGTGCCCACCCTGGAAGTGGCGCAGAAGCACCATCCAGGCGCCGACGCCGAAGGAAAGGATGACCCCCATGACTACGGCGACGCAGAGGGCGCTGCGCCGTACAGCTGTGCTCGTGTGTGTCGACGGTTTCATTGCTTTCCTGCTCCCTTGTTGGCCGCTTCTGGTGCCTGACTAGTGGTTGTGGGCTTGCGCAAGCGCGGCCTGAACCGCGGCGAGCGAGCCGCCCGGGCGCACAGGCCCGAGGTCGAGGTTGATCGGGGAACGACCGGGTTCACGGACGGTCAGCGAGAGCCGCGTCCCCTTCGGGGGGAAGCGCGGCACGACGAAGCCGAGCGTCGTCTCCATCGCCGCGCGCGCGGCGAGCACGCCGGCGCGGACGCTCGTCGTCTGCGCTGGGTAGCTCGTCGCCTTGCCGTTCCGCCTGACGAGACGAATCGCGAACTGGTCCGGTTCGTACGGCGCCGCCGTGCCGCGCGCGTTGCGCAGCGCGAGCACGAGCTGCACCTGCAGCTTGTCCGCCTTGACGAGGCTCTGGATCCCGTGCGTCATCCCGGCGAGCTGCTTGGGCGTCAGGCCGCGAACCTGCTGCACGCTCTCCACCTCGACGGAGCCGAAGCTCGTTCTCGTCGGGACGCCGAGCCCCGACGGGCCGATGTGCACCACTGCCGGCTGCGCGCCCGCCTGCAAGAGGCGGATGCCGAGCAGGCCGCCGCCGACCGCGAGGGCGACCACGCAGCACAGGTACAGCAGTGCCGCGGGCCGCAGGCGAGCGGCCTCGCCTGCGGCCGCAGCGCGTTGGGTGGGTGGCGGAGCTACAGCCACCACGCCTGTCCGTTGAACTGTCATCTGGAGCTCGAATCCCTCCGAAGTCGTCGTTCGTTCCCTGTCGGCCCGCCCTGCCGGGACGAGCCACGTGCGGTGCCTCCCGGAGGGGACACCGCACCTGCTCTGCCTGCCGCGTGCACGGCTTGCGCCGTTGCCTACGGCCGAATCTGGCACTGCACGGTCGACGCGAGGTCGCTGATGACCGTCATGTCATCCAACTGTCACCGCCGGGTAACCTCGGCCTTTCTGCCGCCGAGATCTGCACATTTCTGCGCGAGACGGTCACCCGCAGTGGGTGGTGGCCGCCCTGTCGGAGGGACGGCCACCACCCTGCGCTTTCGCTACTGCGCGTCGCTCGTCATTGCGCGTGTCCCCTAGCCGAGGCCCACCGCCGAGATGTTCCCGTCGGTGAACGCCGCGCCTGTCGTCCACGTGTTCGGCAGGACGGCCAGGGTCGCGGACGCGCTCGTCTCCGAGGCGTTCGCTCCGACCGCTGCGTGGTCACGGAACTTGATCGTCCCGGACGGTGCGAGCACTGCGACCCAGTACGTCTGGCCCGCAGTGACGGCCGCCGGTGCGACGGACACGCTGTTCTGTGCATTGGCCACCGGTGCGGTGATCGTCCCCGTCGTCAGCAGCGTCCCAGGATGGTTCGTGGCGCTGTTGTTGTAGAGACCGATCACCACGTTGGGAGCCGCCGACGTCGCATCGAGGAAGATGCGGAGCGCGGAGACCGAGCCCGTGGTGGCTGCGACCGCCTTGAACGCCTCGGCCTTGCCGGCCGGGTTCGTGTCGACCTTCACCTCGGTGGTGCCGTTGCCGACGAGGACGGAGAGGCCCGGCGGCGGCGGAGGCGGAGTCGACGTGACGGTGCCTGCTGCCCAGGCCGAGAGGTTGCCGTCCGTGAAGGAGGCACCGCTCGTCCAGGTGGCGGGCATCGCGGACAGACCCGTGGTGGCGCTGACCTCGGAGCTCCCGGCGCCGACCGCTCCCTGATCGCGGAAGCGGAGCGTGCCGGCCGGACCGAGGATCGCGATCCAGTAGGTCGTCCCTGCGGTCACACCAACGCTCGGAACCGTCACTGCGTTGAACTGACCCGCGACCGGCGCAGCGAGCGTGCCGGTGGTGAGGCGGGTTGCAGGATGGTTCGTTGCGCTGTTCGAGTAGAGGGCAGCGACCAGGGTGCTGGCGGTGGAGCCCGCATCGACGAACACCCGCAGGTTGGTCACGGAGCCGGTGGACGGGCTCGCGACCTTGAACGCCTCGGCGACGCCGGCGGCGTTCGAGTCCGCCTTCGGCTGCACGGTCTGCGTGCCGAAGACGAAGGTCGCCGCCGGCGGCGGGGTTGCCCCCGTGCCGGTCAGCGGCATGCTCTGCGGGCTACCGCCGGCGTTGTCGGCGATGAGCAGCGATGCGCTGCGCGCGCCGGCGGCCGACGGGGTGAACGTGACGTTGATCGTGCAGTTGCCACCTGCGGCGACCGCGCCGGAGAGGCAGGTCGTCGAGCTGATCGCGAAGTCAGCCGCGTTCGCACCGGTGAGCGACAGGCCGCTGATCGACAGCGGGCCGGTCCCGGTGTTGGACACGGTGACCGTACGGGCAGCTGCGGTGGTCGCAACCGTCGTGCTCGGGAACGCGAGGCCGGCGGCGAGCGTCGGGTCGTCGTGACCGCGGGTGCGGTCGCGGCTGCCAGGCTCACCGTCTGGTCTGCGAACTGCAGCCCGCTCGATCCGCCAGAGGATGTCGCAGCCGTCGCCCCTCACCGCTTCGTGGATGACGCCGCCCGCGGCCACGGCAGCAACGCTCACGCTGTCGCAGACGGTGACCGACCCGTCGGCGTTGCGCGTGATCGTGTACTGCGACAGCGGGCCCGAGTACACCGACGTGTCGACGTCGGCGGGACCGGCGTTGTTGACGAGCTCGCGGACGGTCACGAGGTTGCCAGGGTCGACCTGGCCGGCCATGATCGCGTCCTGGAGCGTCGGCCCCACCGGGTTGCCGGCTGCATCGCGCAGGTACTGGTGCTCGAGCAGGTCGGTCGTGCCGATCTCCGTCGCCGGGTTCGCAGGATCCGTGCGGACGCTGATGCGCACGCGCAGCTCCTGGTCGCCGTCGATGATGTCGTTGCCGCCGCGACCCGTGATCGAGTCGCTGCCGGCACCGCCGAGCAGGACGTCGCCTTCGCCCCAGAACGGGCCGACCTGCGGGCAGCGCCCGCCTGCCGAGAGCCCGGCGACCGAGGTGAGGCCGCTGCACCGTCCAGAGCGGGATCGACGTCCGGCTGCGGGGCGTTGACATCGCCTTGCAGCGCCGGCCCCTGCCCTGCCGGCCGCCGGACGATGGCCGCGAGGCCCTTGATCCGGTCGAGGGCGGCCTGGTCGAGGACGTCGCAGCCCGAGAAGCCGCCGCCGCCCGCGCCGATGACGCGCGGGAGGCCGACGACGCCGTCGTTGCCCATGATGACGTCGTTGAACGACGAGCCCGAGTCCGCCTCGGTCTCCTGCCAACGATCGCGGTTGACGACGATCTGGATCGGCACGCCGCCCAGGTTGTTGTTGATCATCATGTCGTCGTTCGCCGGAACGGAGTCGTACTGGTGGATTGCCCAGTCGTACCCGCTGGCACCGGCGTTGCGCGAGATGGCCGCGTCCTGCGCCATCACGTCGTCGCCACCCTCGGCGTCGTAGTCGTTCTCGCCGGGCTGGCCGATCATCACGTCGTTCCCGGGCTGAAGCTCGCCCGGATCGTCGAAGAACGGCGCTTCGTGGTCGCCGGCACCGATGTCCTGACCGGTTCCGAACTCCATCCAGTCGTCTCCACCGCCGCCGAACGGGGCGTCTGCGCCCTGCGCCGGCCATGATGAAGTCGTTGCCCGGGCCCGCGAACTCCTCGTTGTCGTTCGCGCCGCCGTTCATGAAGTCCTGACCGTCGCCGCCCATCATGATGTCGTTGCCGGGGCCGGCATCCATCGCGTCGTTCCCCGGGCCGCCCTTGAGCGACGTCGGCGCCGTCGAGGTCGGTGATCGATGTCGTTGCCGTTGCCGCCGAGGATGACGTCGTCGCCGCCGCCGCCCTCGAGGACGTCGTTGCCGTTGTCACCCCAGAGGGTGTCGTTGTCGAGACCGCCGAAGATGCGGTCGGCGCCGGTCGTGCCGTTGTAGACGGCCTGGCCGTTGATCCCGGAAGGATCGACCGAGTTGATCTGCTTGTACTTGATCGTGCCGTCCGGCATGCGGAGCAGCAGCTTGCTCTCGTCGCAGTCGGTCGTCGTCGGATCGTCTGCCACGGTCGAGCCGAACTGCGTGAACCCGGCGGGAGTCCCGTTCAGGTTCGCGAGCTGGAACTTGCAGTCGGCCGTCGCGAACACGTCGGCCTTCAGCGAGTTCGTCCCGATGGTGTTCCGCTCGATCATCTCCGCGAACGAGTTGCCCTCGAGCTGTGTGCGGAGGTTCAGGCCGGGCGTGCGCGCCAGGTAGTACAGGCGGTCGCCGTCCTGCAGGTTCTCGAGCGTGTTCTGGAACACGTAGTTGTTCGTGCTGCCGAGGAGGCTGCCGTTGATGTTGGTCACCTCGGCCAGCCCGCCGATCCAGGCGTCGACCTCGTCCAGACCGGTGCGGGTCACGCCGTTGGCGTTGTTCGCCCACGCGCCGGTCGAGAACATGAAGTCGTTCGCGTCGGGCGGAGTCACGTCACCCGCGATCGGGGCGACGATCGCCCGGGCCGCGGCGCGCTTGCCGGCCAACGTGGTCTCGCTCGTGATCGTCGGATGCGTGCCGTACGCGGCGACGAAGTTGACCAGCGACTCCGGATGCTTCAGATGCTGCCCGAAGTCCGCCCAGCTCGTGTACGGCTCGAGCTGGCCGTCGTTCGTCTGCGCGAAGATCTGCCGGCGCTCCTCGTTCAGCGGCGGGATGCCGTTGTCACGGGCACGTGCGATGTTGAGCGCCGGGAGGTCGAGCGGGAGGCCCACCAGGTTGTTGCGCAGGGTCTCCGTCACGAACTCGTCGATCTCGTTGCCCGTCTGGTCGACGGAGCCCATGATGATCGCGCCCGCAGCCCGCTGGGCAGGCAGCGTTCCTGCGCTGCCGCCGTTGTAGAACTCGGGCGGGTTCAGGAACGCGTCGAGCAGGCTGATGTCGTTCGGGCTCTTCGCCCCAGTGGTCGGGTCGACGTTCGTCCGCGAGATCGTGTCCGTGAGCATCGAGTGCCCGAAGCGGTACGTCGCGGCTGCGAACTCGACCGGGATCGCGGGGTTGATGTCCGGCGAGTACACGTGGAAGGGCCGGATCGCCGGCACCATCTTGCGTGCGAACTCCTCGAACACCAGGTGCTGGTACTCCATCTCGGTCACGAACCGTGCAGCCTGGAACAGCCGCTCGCCGTTCCAGCCCTGCGGGTTCGACGCGGTCGGGAGCTGCCAGTCGGGCAGCGCCGCAACGCCGGTCGCCGAGGTGTCGTTGAGCAGAACGCCCTTGATGTAGTCGACGAGGCGGTTGTGCTCCGAGTGGAACATCATGTGCACCGTCGTGAGCGCGATGTTCTCGTTGCAGCGACCGTCGCCGCACGCAGCATGCGCGTTCAGCAGCTCGTCGTCATACGTGCCGGCGGGCTGGTGGGCGAAGTCGTGCGACGGAGTGGTGTCCGCGTCGGGGCTGAGGCACCCGGCGGGAACGCCCGGCGACGTGCACGGGCCGACCGTTCCCGGATCCGCGTTGTGCGCGATGTCGGTCAGGAACGGCGTGTCGAAGTGCAACACGTTCGCCGGCACGGCCACCGGGCTCGCGAGGTTGCCCTCGACGAGGCCGGTCTTCGTCACGTACTGCGGCAGGCCGCGGGCCGGGCCCGGGATGAACCTGCCGTACGGGTCCGTCGCGATCATCGGGATGTTCGAGACGTCGACGTCCTTCAGCAGCAGGCCGAGCTTCGTCGCCGCCTGCAGCTTCACCGCCGCCCACGTCGATTCGCCCTCGGTCATGTCGGGCGAGCCGGGATAGGTCTGGCCGGCAGCAAGTCCGCCGAGCAGATGGCCGGTCGAGACGGGGCGACCCGCCGTGTTCAGCACGTACTCGCGCAGGAAGACCTGGTGCGAGCTGTGCGACCCGTAGGTCTGGCTCTGGTCGACCCACGGCGTGTCCGTGTTGTTCGCGTTCTGGATGTCGTCGGCCGACTCGTCCTGCGGAGTCGCAGGGTCGTCGCCGAGGACGCCGTCCGGCCCGGGCTGGTTCTGCGCGCGGGTCAGCACCATGAAGCGCTGGTCCGGCGGAACCTCGTCACCCGTGTTCGGCTGGCCGTCGGGGCCGAGCGTCACGAGCGGGTCGTCGGCCTTCAACGGGATGAAGACCGTGCCGCCGCTCTTGACGGTCTGGTCGACACCGTGGTCGAAGAACTGGCCGAAGAACGTGAACCACGAGTTGAACGGCGGCGAGAGGCCGACGTCGGTGGTCACGTTCGGGATGAACAGCGTCTTGTGCGCCGGCGTGCAGCTGGCCGGGACGCCGGGCGGAACGTTGTTCGGCCCGGGATCGGTCGTGCACGGCGTCGCGGACGCCGGATTCCCCTGCGTGCGCACGGGGAACTGAGCCGCCGCGACCGCAGCCGGGTTCGTCGACGTCTGGTCGGAGATCAGGTTGCTGATCACCCGGGGCTGCGAGTCGAAGACGAAGCCCTTCTTCTGCGCGTAGCTCGAAGAAGGAATCGCCGGGCTTCCGGGTCCGAGGAAGCCGGCGGGGACGCCTTCTGCCTGCCGGAAGACGGGCGAGCCCGCGAGGCGCGGGAACGGCACGTCAGCAGCCGCGAACTTCTCGCGGCCGGGCAGGAGGTTGTTGCATGACCCGTCGACCGTCCGCAGGCCGTACGAGGTCAGCGCGTCCGGAATCTGGTCCGGGCCGCGCCCGATCAGCGTTCCGCACGGATTCGCAGGGGTCAAGGTCGCGGCGTGGTGCTCTGCGATCTTGATCTGCTTGAGGATGAACGCAAGGTCGCCCGGGGTGACGGTGAACCCGTTCCCGACGACACTTGTTACGCCCGCGTTTGCGGTCGTCCGGGCGATGCCCAGCCCGGCGACCACTGCAAGCACGACGACAGACGCAAGGGCGATGCTCACCCGAGTGCGCGCCTGCCTGCGGCCTGGTGTGGAACCACGGATGGTTCCCACGGTCCGACGCCTCATATTGGCACTCCTTGAATTGGAGAACTGGCGCCTGCCGCTTCACGAAGATGGCATCGAGCGGCGCGCACGAGGTCGCTGATGACGGTCGTGTCATCCAACTGTCACGGCCGAGTAATCTCGGCGTTCCTGTCGCCGCGAACTACGTCTTTCTACTCAGAAATACGGCGCCGCCCCCGGGGGTGGGGCGGCGCCGCACGTGCTCTCGGTTTGCGCTACTGCGTGTCTCGATCAGCCAAGGGCGACCGCCGAGAGCAAGCCGTCAGTGAACACCGTTCCGGTCGTCCACGTGTTCGGCAGGTTCGTCAGTACGCCACTCGAGCTCGTCTCGGAGTTGCCGGCTCCGACCAATGCGCGGTCGCGGAACCGGACAGTCCCCGTCGGTGCGAGCACCGCGATCCAGTACGTCTGGCCCACGGTGACCGCAACCGGCGTCGAGACGGCTACGGCGTTGTTGGCGTTCACGACCGGAGCGGCGATCGTCCCGCTCGTCAACAGCGTCCCAGGATGGCCCGCGACGTTGTTGTACAGACCGATCTTCAGGTTCGTGCCGGTGGAGGTGGCATCGATGAAGATACGGAGCTGCTGGACGGTGCCGGCGGTCGTGACGGTCGTCTTGAACGCCTCCGCGCGGCCGGCTGTGTTGTTGTCGACATGCGTCTCCGTGGCTGCGTTCCCGAGCAGGACAGCGAGGCCTGCCGGAGGCGGAGGCGGAGACGAGGTCACGGTGCCGGCCGCGTAGCCGGAGATCGCACCGTCGGTGAACGAGGCACCGGTCGCCCACGTGGTGGGCATCGCGGACAGCGTCGCCGACGCGCTCGTCTCGGAGCTCCCGGCCCCGACTCCCGCGCGGTCGCGGAAGCGGAAGGTGCCGGTCGTGCCGAGCACTGCGATCCAGTAGGTCGAGCCGGCCGTGACCGTCGAGGTCGGGCCGGTGACATTCACCGTGTTGAACGAGCCCGCGACCGGAGCCGCGAGCGTGCCGGAGACCATGAGCGTCCCCGGATGGTTCGTCGCCGTGTTCGTGTACAGCGCCGCAACGAGCGGACCGGTGGACCCGGTGTCGACGAAGATGCGGAGCTGCGTAACCGTTCCGCTCGAGCCGCTGACCGTCTTGAACGCCTCGGCACGGCCGGCGGTGTTCGAGTCGGGCTTCGTCTCGACGGACTGGTTCCCGAAGATGAACGTCGCCGCGGCCGGCGGGGCTGCGCCCGTGCCGGTCAGCGGGAGGCTCTGCGGGCTCCCGGCGGCGTTGTCGGCGAGCCGCAGCGTGGCGCTGCGAGTGCCGGCGACCGTCGGGGTGAACGTGACGTTGATCGTGCAGGTGCCGTTCGGTGCGACCGGGGCAGCCAGGCAGGTGTTCGCGCTGATCGCGAAGTCGGTCCCGACGACAGACAGGCTGCTGAACGTCAAGGGGCCGTTGCCGGTGTTGCGCACGGTCACGGTCTGAGCGGCGGAGGTGCTGTTCACGGTCTGGCTCGCGAACGTGAGGCCGGCCGCGAGCGTCGGCGTCGTGGTGATCGCCGGTGCCGTAGCAGCTCCCACGGTGACGAGTCTGGTCGGCGAACTGCAGCCGCTCGATCCTCCAGAGGATGTCGCAGCCGTCGCCCTTGACCGCTCGTGGAAGCAGGCCGCCGGCGGCGATCGCCGCAGGTCACGGAGTCGCAGACGGTGACCGACCCGTTGGCGTTCGCGGTGATCGTGTACTGCGAGCGCGGGCCTCGTAGTTCGACGTGTCGATGTCGGCCGGGCCGGCGTTGTTCTTGATCTCGCGGACGATCACGAGGTTGCCAGGATCGACCTGACCGGCGAACACGGCCTGCTGCAGCGTGGGGCCGGTCGGGTTGCCCGCTGCGTCGTGCAGGTACTGGCTCTCCATCAGGTCGGTCGTGCCGATCTCGGTCGCCGGGATGGCCGGGTTCGTGCGGACGCTGATGCGTACGCGCAGCTCCTGGTCGCCGTCGATGATGTCGTCGCCGGGGCGGCCCGTGATCGAGTCGCTGCCGGCACCGCCGAGCAGGATGTCGCCTTCGCCCCAGAACGGGCCGCTCAGCGGGCAGCGTCCGCGGCCGAGAGGCCGACGATCGAGGTCAGCCCGTGCTCGGCGCTGCCGGGTCGACGTCCGGCTGCGGCGCGTTGACGTCGCCGGTCAGCGGCGGCACCAGCGGATCGAGTCCCTGCGATCGCGGTCGAGACCGGCCTGGTCGAGCACGTCGCAGCCGGTGAAGCCGCCGCCGCCCGCGCCGATGAAGCGCGGCGTGCCGACGACACGCCGTCGTTGCCCTTGATCACGTCGTTGAACGGCGAGCCCGAGTCGGCCTCGGTCTCCTGCCAACGATCGCGGTTGACGACGATCTGGATCGGAACGCCCGCCAGATTGATGTTGATCATCATGTCGTCGTTCGCCGGCGCGGTGTCGTACTGGTGGATCGCCCAGTCGAAGCCGCCTGCACCGGCGTTGCGGTCGACGGCCGGGTTCTGGGACATGATGTCGTCGCCGCCTTCGGCGTCGTAGTCGTTCTCGCCGACCTGGCCGACGAAGACATCGTTGCCCGGTGCTTCCTCGCCGGGGTCGTCGAAGAACGGAGCTTCGTGGTCGCCGGCGCAGATGTCCTGACCCGCGCCGCCTTCCATCCAGTCGTCGCCGCCGCCGCCGAACGGGGCGTCTGCGCCCTGCCCGGCGATGACGAAGTCGTTGCCGGGGCCGGCGAAGCCCTCGTTGTCGTTGGCGCCGGCGTTGATGAAGTCCTGACCGTCGCCGCCCATGTAGATGTCGTCACCGACGCCGGTGTCGATCGCGTCGTTGCCGGGGCCGCCCTTCATGACGTCGGCACCGTCGAGGTCGGTGATGATGTCGTTCCCGTTACCGCCGAGAGCGATGTCGTCGCCGCCGTTGCCTTCGATGACGTCGTTGCCGTCCTGGCCCCAGAACGTGTCGTTGTCGTTACCGCCGGAGATCCGATCGACACCGTCGGTGCCGTTGTAGACCGCCTGGCCGTTGATCCCGGACGGGTCGACCGTGTTGATCTGGCGGTACTTGATCGTCCCGTCCGGCAGACGCAGCAGCACCAGGCTCTCGTCGCAGTCCGGTGGTCGCGTCGTCTGCGACGGTCGAGCCGAACTGCGTGAACCCGGCCGGCGTGCCGGCGAGGTTCGCGAGCTGGAACTTGCAGTCGGCCGTCGCGAACACGTCGGCCTTCAGCGAGTTCGTGCCCGTCGTGTTCCGCTCGATCATCTCTGCGAACGAGTTGCCTTCCAGCTGCGTGCGCAGGTTCATGCCGGGCGTGCGCGCCAGGTAGTACAGGCGGTCGCCGTCCTGCAGGTTCTCGAGCGTGTTCTGGAACACGTAGTTGTTCGTCGAGCCCAGCAGACCGCCGTTGAGGTTCGTCATCTCGGCCAGAGCGCCGACCCACATGTCGACCTCGTCCAGACCGGTGCGGGTCACGCCGTTGGCGTTGTTCGCCCACGCGCCGGTCGAGAACAGGAAGTCGTTGCGGTCGGCGATCACCGGATCGCCCGCCAGCGGGGTCGACGATCGCCCGCGCGGCGTCGCGCTTCCCGAGGTACGTCGCCTGACTCGTGATCGACGGATGCGTGCCATACGCCGCCACGAAGTTGATCAGCGACTCGGGATGCTTCAGGTGCTGCCCGTAGTCGGCCCAGCTCTTGTACGGAGCGAGCTGGCCGTCGTTCGTCTGCGCGAAGATCTGCCGGCGCACCTCGTTCAGCGGCGGGATGCCCGACGTCACGCGCACGCGTGATGTTGAAGACCGGCAGGTCGAGCGGCAGACCGAGCAGGTTGTTGCGAAGCGTGTCGGTCACGAACTCGTCGATCTCGTTGCCGACCTGGTCGACCGAGCCCATGATGATGCGCGCCTGCTGCGCGGGCCGCCGGGAGCTGGCCGGCGCTGCCACCGTTGAAGAACTCGGGCGGGTTCAGGAACCCGTCGAGGAGCGTGATGTCGTTCTCGCTCTTCGCACCCGTGAGCGGGTCGACGTTCGTGCGTGCGATGTCGTCGTCGAGCATCGAGTGCCCGAAGCGATACGTCGCCGCCGCGAACTCGGCCGGGATCGCCGGGTTGATGTCCGGCGAGTAGACGTGGAAGGGCCGGACCGCCGGCACCATCTTCCGCGCGAACTCCTCGAACACCAGATGCTGGTACTCCATCTCGGTCACGAAGCGGGCAGCCTGGAAGAGCCGCTCGCCGTTCCAACCCTGCGGGTTCGACGCGGTCGGCAGCTGCCACTCGGGCAGTGCCGCGACGCCGGTCGCCGAGGTGTCGTTGAGCAGCACGCCCTTGAAGTAGTCCACGAGCCGGTTGTGCTCCGAGTGGAACATCTGGTGCACCGCTGTCAGCGCGATGTTCTCGTTGCAGCGGCCGTCACCGCAGATGCGGTGCGAGTTCAACAGCTCGTCGTCATACGTGCCCGCCGGCTGATTGAGGAAGTCGTGCGACGCCACGGCGTCCGCGTCCGGGCTGAGACAGCCGGCCGGAACGCCAGGCGAGGTGCACGGGCCGACCGTTCCCGGGTCCGCGTTGTGCGCGATGTCGGTCAGGAACGGCGTCTCGAAGTGCAGCACGTTCGCGGGCACCGCCACCGGAGCGGCACGGTTGCCCTCGACGAGACCGGTCGCCGTCACGTACTGCGGCAGTCCACGGGCCGGGCCCGGGATGAACTTCCCGTACGGGTCCGCCGCGATCATCGGGACGTTCGTGACGTCCACGTCCTTGAGCTGGAGGCCGAGCATCGACGGCGGCCTGCGCCTTGACATCGGCCCACGACGCCTGGCGCGCCTCCTCGGCACCCGGACGCCGTCGATCAGCTTGCCGGTCGAGACAGGCCGGCCTGCAGCGTTGAGCACGTACTCGCGCAGGAAGACCTGGTGCGAGGAGTGCGACGTGTAGGTCTGGCTCTGGTCGACCCACGGCGTATCCGTGTTGTTCGCGTTCTGGATGTCGTCGGCCGACTCGTCGGCGGCCGTGTTCGGGTCGTCCTGCAGGACGCCGTCCGGACCGGGCTGGTTCTGCGCGCGGGTCAGCACCATGAAGCGCTGATCCGGCGGAACCTCGTCGCCCGTGTTCGGATGTCGTCCGGGCCGAGCGTGACCAGCGGGTCGTCCGCCTTCAGCGGGACGAACACCGTGCCGCCGCTCTTGACGGTCTGGTCGACGCCGTGGTCGAAGAACTGACCGAAGAACGTGAACCACGAGTTGAACGGCGGCGAGAGGCCGACGTCAGTCGTCACGTTCGGGATGAACAGCGTCTTGTGCTCCGGCGTGCAGTCCACCGGAACGTTCGGCGCGCGTACACGGTGTCGCCGAAGCCGGGTTGCCCTGCGTACGCACCGGGAACTGCGCAGCCGCGACAGCCGCCGGGTTGTCCGACGTCTGGTCGACGATCAGGTTGCTGATCGTCCGCGGCTGCGAGTCGAAGACGAAGCCCTTCTTCTGCGCGTAGCTCGAAGAGGGAACCGCCGGGCTGCCCGGGCCGAAGAAACCAGCCGCAACGCCCTCTGCCTGCCGGAAGACGGGCGAGCCCGCGAGGCGCGGGAACGGCACGTCGGCCGCCGCGAACTTCTCGCGGCCCGGCAGCAGGTTGTTGCACGACCCGTCAGTGGTGCGCAGGCCGTACGAGGTCAGCATAGTCCGGAATCTGGTCCGGCCCGGGCCCGACCAGCGTTCCGCACGGGTTCGCAGGAGTCGCGGTCGCCGCGTGGTGCTCGGCGATCTTGATCTGCTTGAGAATGAATGCAAGGTCACCAGGAGTAACCGTGAAGCCACTCCCGACGACATTGCTGACGCCTGCGTCGGCCGTGCCGCGCGCGACTCCGAGCGCGGCCGCCGTTGCGAGCGCGACGACTGAGACGAGTGCGACCCCCACCTTCGCTCTCGTCCGCCAGCGGCGGCGTCCCTCTCGTCCGCGCGCCGCAGCCGACCCCAACGGGGCCCTTGCTGATCCGGTCATGTTGCCTGCCTTCCAGACCCCTCTGTCCCCGCTAACAAGCGCTCCTTGAAGGTTGGGAGTGGCCGCGATCGACGCGCGCCATGCGGGGGGTTACAGGCGAAGATCGCACCACCGCCGACCGGCTAGGCCGAAGAGGACAGTCCCGTCATGCAACTGTCATGCGGCTGTCATCTTGGGCGATCCTGCGTCGGCAATTGCGCATATCTGCGCAAGACGGTCCGTGTCGAGTACGGCGGTGGCTCGCGCATGCGCGGCGACGGCACGAACTGGTGTCAGACACCGCCCGCACACGCCGTGTAGCCCGCGCCGTTTCTCGCGGTGTCTGACACCTGCGCGACGAGGCCGGCGCGAGCACGGCGATGCCGCCCCCGGAGGGGCGGCATCGCTTCTCGCTCGTTCGTTGTTAGCCGAGCCCGACTGCCGTGAGGAAGCCGTCGCGGAACTGCGTTCCGGACACCCACGTGTTGGGCAGGGCCGTCAGGTTCGCGGCCGAGCTCCACTCGGATTGCTCCGAGTGCAGCGGCCGGCTGCGACCGGTCGAGGAACCGAACGGTCCCGGAGCCGAGCGGCGACATCACGGCGATCCAGTACGTCTGGCCCGCTGTGACTGCCGCCGGCGGCACGGCCACGCTGTTCTGCGCGTTCGCCGTCGGGGCGGTGATGGTTCCAACCGTGAGCAGCGTGCCCGGCCGGTTGGCCGCGGTGTTCGAGTACAGACCAACCACCACGCTGGCAGCCGCAGAGCCCGTCGGAAGGAAGATCCGGAGGGACTGCACGGAGCCGGTCGTGGTAGCGGTCGTCTTGAACGCCTCGGCGCGACCGCCCAGGTTCGAGTCGACCTGTGCCTCGTTCGCCGCGTTGCCGACGAGGACCGAAAGGCCCGGCGGCGGCGGAGGCGGAGGCGTGACGGTCACCGACCCGGCCGCGAAGGCCGAGATGGCGCCGTCTGTGAACACTGCACCGGTCGTCCACGTCGCCGGCATCGCCGTCAGCGTGGAGACCGAGCTGGTCTCGGAGCTCCCGGCACCCACATTCGCGCGATCGCGGAAGCGGAAGGTGCCGTTCGGCCCGAGGACCGCGATCCAGTACGTCGTGTTGGCGGTCACGTTGACTGCCGGGACGCTGATCGTGTTGAACTGGCCCGCGACCGGCGCAGCGAGCGTGCCGGTAGTGAGGCGGGTCAGCGGGTGGTTCGTCGCGCTGTTCGAGTACAGCGCCGCGATCACGGGACCGACGGAGCCGGTGTCCACGAAGACGCGGAGCTGCGTTACCTGGCCGGTCGAGGGCGAGGTCGTCTTGAACGCCTCGGCCAGGCCGGCGGCGTTCGAGTCGGTGTGCGTCTCGACCGTCTGGTTCCCGAACACGAACGCTGCAGCCGGAGCGATGCCGGTGCCCGACAGGGCCACCGACTGCGGGCTGCCCGCGGCGTTGTCGGCGATCAGCAGCGAACCGCTGGCCGAACCGATTGCCGTCGGTGCGAACGCGACGTTCACGGTGCACGTGCCACCAGCCGCGACCGAACCGGCGAGGCAGGTGTTCGCGGTGATCGTGAAGCCGGTGCCGGTGAGCGACAGGCCGCTGACGGTCAGCGGGCCGGTCCCGGTGTTCCTCACGGTCACGGTCTGCGAGGCAGAGGTCGTGTTGGTCACGACGTTGCCGAACGCGAGACCGACTGCAGCAGCCGGGGTCGTGGTGACCGCCGGTGCAGTTGCCGTCGCGACAGTCACGAGCTGGTCGGCGAACTGCAGCCGCTCGATCCTCCAGAGGATGTCGCAGCCGTCGCCCTTGAACGACTCGTGGAACAGGCCGCCGGCGGCGATGGCCGCCAGGGTCACGGAGTCGCAGACGGTGACCGACCCGTTGGCGTTGGCCGTGATCGTGTACTGCGAGCGCGGGCCCTCGTAGTTCGACGTGTCGATGTCGGCGGGGCCTGCGTTGTTCTTGATCTCGCGGACGATCACGAGATTGCCAGGGTCGACCAGACCTGCGAACACGTCCTGCTGGAGCGTGTTGCCGGTCGGGTTGCCCGCGGCGTCCCGCTTGTACTGGCTCTCCATCAGATCGGTCGAGCCGATCTCGGTCGCCGGGAGGGCCGGGTTCGTGCGGACGCTGATGCGCACCCGCAGCTCCTGGTCGCCGTCGATGATGTCGTCGCCCTGGCGGCCCGTGATCGAGTCGCTGCCGGCACCGCCGAGCAGGATGTCGCCGTCGCCCCAGAAGGGGCCGCTCAGCGGGCAGCGTCCGGCGGCCGAGAGGCCGACGATCGAGGTGAGCCCGTGCACGGCGGCTGCCGGGTCGACGTCCGGCTGCGGCGCGTTGACGTCGCCGGTCAGCGGCGGCACCAGCGGGTCGAGTGCCGGCGATCCGGTTGAGCGCTGGGTCGCGCGACTGGGCGCGGTGCGAGCACGGCAGGGCGGCAAGGGATCGAGTCCTGCGACGCGGGCCAGGCCGCCTGGTCGAGCACGTCGCAACCCGAGAAGCCGCCGCCGCCCGCGCCGATGAAGCGCGGCATGCCGACGACCGCCGAGTTGCCCTTGATCACGTCGTTGAACCGCGAGCCCGAGTTGGCCTCGGTCTCCTGCCAACGATCGCGGTTGACGACGATCTGGATCGGAACACCGGCCAGATTGATGTTGATCATCATGTCGTCGTCCGCCGGAGCGGTGTCGTACTGGTGGACCGCCCAGTCGAAGCCGCCTGCACCCGCGTTGCGGTCGACGGCCGGGTTCTGGGACATGATGTCGTCGCCGCCTTCGGCGTCGTAGTCGTTCTCGCCGACCTGGCCGACGAAGACATCGTTGCCCGGTGCTTCCTCGCCGGGGTCGTCGAAGAACGGAGCTTCGTGGTCGACCGGCCAGGATGTCCTGACCCGAGCCACCCTCCATCCAGTCGTCGCCACCGCCGCCGAACGGGGCGTCTGCGCCCTGCCCGGAGATGACGAAGTCGTTGCCGGCGCCGGCGAAGCCCTCGTTGTCGTTGGCTCCGGCGTTGATGAAGTCCTGGCCGTCGCCGCCCATGTAGATGTCGTCACCGGTGCCGGTGTCGATCGCGTCGTTGCCGGGGCCGCCCTTCGGGACGTCGGCGCCGTCGAGGTCGGTGATGATGTCGTCGCCGTCGCCGCCGAGCGCGATGTCGTCGCCGCCGCCGCCTTCGATGACGTCGTTGCCGTCGCCGGCCCCAGAACGTGTCGTTGTCGATGCCGCCGAAGATGCGGTCGACGCCGGCGGTGCCGTTGTAGACGGCCTGGCCGTTGATCCCGGACGGGTCGACGGTGTTGAGCTGCCGGTACTGATCGTGCCGTCCGGCATGCGGACAGGAGCACAGGTTCTCGTCGCAGTCCGGTCGGTCGGGTCGTCGGCGACGGTCGTGACGCCGAACTGCGTGAACCCGGCCGGCGTGCCGGCGAGGTTGGCGAGCTGGAACTTGCAGTCGGCCGTCGCGAACGCGTCGGCCTTCAGCGTGTTCGTGCCGTCGGTGTTGCGCTCGATCAGCTCGGCGAACGAGTTGCCCTCCAGCTGGGTGCGCAGGTTCATGCCGGGCGTGCGCGCCAGGTAGTAGAGCCGGTCGCCGTCCTGCAGGTTCTCGAGCTGGTTCTGGAACACGTAGTTGAACGTCGTGCCGAGCAGGCCGCCGAAGAGGCTGGTCACCTCGGCGAGGCCGCCGACCCACAGGTCGACGTCGTCGAGGCCGGTCGTGGTACGCCGTCGGCGTTGTTCGCCCAGGCGCCGGTGCTGAACATGAAGTCGGCCGCGTCGGCCGGACGTCACCCGGATCGGTCGCCGAGCGGCGGGTCGACGATCGCCCTTGGCCGGCGCGTCGCGCTTGGCCGCGAGCGTCGTCGCGCTCGTGATCGTCGGGTGCTTGCCGTAGGCGGCCACGAAGTTGATCAGCGACTCCGGGTGCTTGAGGTGCTGCCCGAAGTCGGACCAGCTCGTGTACGGGAGCGAGCTGGCCGTCGTTGGTCTGCCGCGAAGATCTGCCGGCGCACCTCGTTCAGCGGCGGGATGCCCGCGTCACGGGCGCGCGTCATGTTGATCGTCGGCAGGTCGAGCGGCAGGCCGAGCAGGTTGTTGCGCAGGGTCTCGGTCACGAACTCGTCGATCTCGTTGCCGACCTGGTCGACGAGCCCATGACGATGGCGCCGGCGGCCTGCTCCGGCGTCAGCGTGCCCGGCCGACGCCGCCGTTGAAGTACTCCGGCGGGTTCAGGAACCCGTCGAGCAGCGAGATGATGTTGTCGCTCTTCGCACCCGTCGCGGGTCGACGTTCGTGCGCGCGACGTCTCGTCGAGCATCGAGTGGCCGAAGCGGTAGACGGCGTGGGCGAACTCGGCCGTGATCGCCGGGTTGATGTCCGGGCGAGTAGACGTGGAAGGGCCGGATCGCCGGCTGCACCTTGCGGGCGAACTCCTCGAAGACCAGGTGCTGGTACTCCATCTCGGTGACGAAGCGGGCCGCCTGGAACAGCCGCTCGCCGTCAGCCGCTGCGGGTTCGACGCCGTCGGCGAGCTGCCACTCGGGCAGCGCCGCGACGCCGGTCGCCGAGGTGTCGTTCAGCAGCATGCTCTTGATGTCGTCGACCAGCCGGTCGTGCTCGGAGTGGAAGACTGGTGGATCGCGGTCAGCCCGATGTTCTCGTTGCACGCGACCGTCACCGGCAGATGAAGTGCGCGTCCAGCAGCTCGTCGTCGTACGTGCCCGGCCGGCTGGTTGGCGAAGTCGTGCGGACGCCGTGGTGTCGGCGTCCGGCATCGGGCGACCGGCCGGGACGCCGGGTCGTGGTCGCGTGTCCTGACGGTGCTCGGCTCCGCGTTGTGCGCGATGTCGGTCAGGAACGGCGTGTCGAAGTGCAGCACGTTCGCCGGCACCGCGCACCGGGGTCGGCGAGGTTGCCCTCGACGAGACCGGTCGTCGTCACGTACTGCGGCAGACCGCGGGCGGGCCGGGAATGAAGTTGCCGTAGGGGTCGGCCGCGAGCATCGGGATGTTCGTGACGTCCTTGTCGCTGAGCTGCAGGCCGAGCATCGTCGCCGCCTGCGCCTTGATCTCGCCCAGGTCGACCATGGCCGTCGGTCGACCGGATCGTCGGCCGGCGGCAGGCCGCCGAGCAGCTTGCCGGTCGACGACGGGCCTGCCGCGCGTTCAGCTACGTACTCGCGCAGGAAGACCTGGTGCGAGGCGTGCGACGTGTAGGTCTGGCTCTGGTCGACCCACGGCGTAGTCGGTGTTGATCGCGTCCTGGATGTCGTCGGCGTCTCGTCCAGCGGCGTGGTCGGGTCGTCGCCGAGGACGCCGTCCGGGCCGGGCTGGTTCTGCGCGCGGGTCAGCACCATGAACGCTGGTCCGGCGGCACCTCGTCGCCCGTGTTCGGCGATGTCGTCCGGGCCGGCGGTGACCAGCGGGTCGTCGGCCTTCAGCGGGACGAAGACCGTGCCGCCGCTCTTGACGGTCTGGTCGACGCCGTGGTCGAAGAACTGGCCGAAGAACGTGAACAGCGAGTTGTACGGCGGCGACAGGCCGACGTCGGTCGTCACGTTCGGGATGAACAGCGTCTTGTGCGACGGCGCGCAGTCCGCCGGAACCCGCGGCGGGCGCCGTGGGTCGGGTCCGTGGTGCACGGGACAGCCCGGGTTGCCCTGGGTACGACCGGGAAGCGCGCCGCCGCGACCGCGGCCGGGTTGTCGACGTCTGGTCGACGATCAGGTTGCTGACCACGCGCGGCTCCGAGTCGAAGACGTTGCCCTTCTTCTGCGCGTAGCTCGACGACGGGACCGCCGGGCGGCCCGGGCCGAGGAAGCCGGCCGCGACGGCTCTGCCGGCCGGAAGACCGGCGTGCGTCAGCCGCGGGAACGCACGTCGGCGGCCGCGAACTTCTCCCGGCCCGGCACCAGGTTGTTGCAGGAGCCGTCGACGGTCCGCAGGCCGAACGAGGCAGGAGTCCGGGATCTGACCGGGCCGGGGCCGACCAGCGTGCCACACGGGTTCGCCGGAGTCGCGGTCGCGGCATGACGCTCGGCGATCTTGATCTGCTTGAGGATGAACGCGAGGTCACCGGCGTCACCGTGAACAACCCTCTGACAACATTGCTCACGCCTGCGTCGGCCGTGCCGCGCGAAACTCCAAGCGCGGCTGCCGTTGCGAGCGCGACAACTGAGACGAGTGCGATCCCCACCTTCGCTCTCGTCCGCCAGCGGTGGCGTCCCCCTCGTCCGCGCGCCGCAGCCGACCCCAACGGGGCCCTTGCTGATCCGGTCATGTTGCCTGCCTTCCAGACCCTCTGTCGCCGCTAACAAGCGCTCCTTGAAGGTTTGGGAGTGGCCGCGATCGACGCGCGCCATGCGGGGTTACAGGCGAAGATCGCACCACCGCCGACCGGTTAGGCCGTAGAGGACAGTCCCGTCATGCAACTGTCATGCGGCTGTCATCTTGGGCGATCCTGACGTCGGCAATTGCGCATTTCTACGCGAGACCGGCGCGAGTACGCGAGCACGGCGATGCCGCCCCCGGAGGGGCGGCATCGCTTCTCGCTCGTTCGTTGTTAGCCGAGCCCGACTGCCGTGAGGAAGCCGTCGCGGAACTGCGTTCCGGACACCCACGTGCTGGGCAGGCCCGCCAGGTTCGCGGCCGAGCTCCACTCGGATGCTCCGAGCGGGGCGGCCGGCTGCGACCGGTCGAGGAACCGAACGGTCCCGGAGCCGAGCGGCGACAGCACGGCGATCCAGTACGTCTGGCCCGCTGTGACAGCCGCCGGCGGCACGGCCACGCTGTTCTGCGCGTTCGCCGTCGGGGCGTTGATGGTTCCAACCGTGAGCAGCGTTCCCGGCCGGTTGGCCGCGGTGTTCGAGTACAGACCGACCATCACGCTGGTTGCCGTGGAGCCCGTCGGAATGAAGATCCGAAGCGACTGCACGGAGCCGGTGGTGGTAGCGGTCGTCTTGAACGCCTCGGCGCGACCGCCCAGGTTCGAGTCGACCTGTGCCTCGTTCGCCCCGTTGCCGACAAGGACCGAGAGGCCCGGCGGCGGCGGAGGCGGAGGCGTGACGGTCACCGACCCGGCCGCGAAGGCCGAGATGGCGCCGTCACTGAACGTTGCACCGGTCGTCCACGTCGCCGGCATCGCCGTCAGCGTGGAGACCGAGCTGGTCTCGGAGCTCCCGGCCCCGACTCCCGCGCGGTCGCGGAAGCGGAAGGTGCCGTTCGGCCCGAGGACTGCGATCCAGTACGTCGTGTTGGCGGTCACGTTGACTGCCGGGACGCTGATCGTGTTGAACTGGCCCGCGACCGGCGCGGCGAGCGTGCCGGTGGTGAGGCGGGTCAGCGGGTGGTTCGTCGCGCTGTTCGAGTACAGCGCCGCGATCACGGGACCGACAGAGCCGGTGTCCACGAAGACGCGGAGCTGAGTCACCTGACCGGTCGAGGGGCTCGCGACCTTGAACGCCTCGGCCAGGCCGGCGGCATTCGAGTCGGTGTGCGTCTCGACGGACTGGTTCCCGAAGATGAACGCCGCGGCCGGTGCGATGCCGGTGCCGGACAGGGCCACCGACTGCGGGCTACCGGCGGCGTTGTCGGCGATCAGCAGCGAACCGCTGGCCGGGCCGATTGCCGTCGGTGCGAACGCGACGTTCACGGTGCAGGTGCCACCAGCCGCGACCGAAGCGGCCAGGCAGGTGTTCGACGTGATCGTGAAGCCGGTACCGGTGAGTGACAGACCGCTGATCGTCAGCGGGCCGGTGCCGGTGTTGCGCACGGTCACTGCCTGCGAGGCAGAGGTCGTGTTGGTGACCACGTTGCCGAACGCAAGCCCGACCGCAGCCGCGGGAGTCGTCGTGACTGCGGGCGCCGTGGCGACCGAGCCTGCGACGGTTTGGTCTGCGAACTGCAGCTGCTCGATGTTCCAGAGCGTGTCGGAGCCGTCGCCGACCGCTGCGACGCCGGGTGCCGGCGGCGCGGAGGTGGTGTCGGTGACCGTGATCGAGCCGTTGGCGTTCCGGATGATCGTGTACTGCGAGCGTGGGCCTGCGAAGAGCGCGGTGTCCACGTCGGCCGGGCCCGCGTTGTTCACGAGCTGGCGGGCGATCACGAGGTTGCCAGGATCGATCTGACCGGAGAAGACGGCCTGCTGCAGCGTGGGCCCGGTCGGGTTGCCCGCTGCGTCGTGCAGGTACTGGCCCTCCATCAGGTCGGTCGTGCCGATCTCCGACGCCGGGATGGCCGGGTTCGTGCGGACGCTGATGCGTGCGCGGAGCTCCCGGTCGCCGTCGATGATGTCGTCGCCGGAGCGGCCGGTGATCTGGTCGCTGCCGGCACCGCCGAGCAGGATGTCGCCTTCGCCCCAGACCGGGCCGACGAGCGGGCAGCGTCCGGAGGCGGAGATCGCAGCCACCTGGGCAGCGGTCCCGAGCCACTGGGCAACCGGCGGCAGGATCGCCGACAGTCCCTGGACGCGAGCCAGACCAGCCTGGTCGATCGCGTCGCAGCCGGTGAAGCCGGCTCCGCCGACGAGCCTCGGGTTCGAGAGCACGCCGTCCTGGCCCTTGATGATGTCGTTGAACGACGAGCCGGAGTCGGACTCCGTCTCCTGCCAACGATCGCGGTTGACGATGATCTGGATCGGGACGCCCGCCAGGTTGTTGTTGATCATCATGTCGTCGTTGGCAGGCGCGGTGTCGTTCTGATGCGTCGCCCAGTCGAACCCGCCGGCACCGGCGTTGCGGTCGACGGCCGGGTTCTGGAGCATCACGTCGTCGCCGCCTTCGGCGTCGTAGTCGTTCTCGCCGACCTGGCCGACGAACACGTCGTTGCCGGGTGCCTCTTCACCGGGATCGTCGAAGAACGGAGCGGAGTGATCGCCCTGGAGCAGATCCTGCCCGCTTCCTCCTTCGATCCAGTCGTCGCCGCCGTCACCGAAGGCCGCGTCCGCACCCTGCCCGGCGATGACGAAGTCATTGCCCGGGCCGGCGAAGCCCTCGTTGTCGTTGGCGCCGGCGTTGATGAAGTCCTGACCGTCGCCACCCATGTAGATGTCGTCGCCGACACCGGTGTCGATCGCGTCGTTGCCGGGGCCGCCCTTCATGACGTCGGCGCCGTCGAGGTCGGTGATGATGTCGTTCCCGTTACCACCGAGAGCGACGTCGTCCCCGCCGTTGCCTTCGATCAGGTCGTTGCCGTCCTGGCCCCAGAACGTGTCGTTGTCGTTGCCGCCCGCGATCCGATCGACACCGTCGGTGCCGTTGTAGACCGCCTGCGCGTTGATCCCGGAAGGATCAACCGTGTTGATCTGGCGGTACTTGATCGTCCCGTCGGGCACGCAGCAGCACCAGGCTCTCGTCGCAGTCCGTGGTCGCATCGTCCGTGACAGTGGAGCCGAACTGCGTGAACCCGGCGGCGGTGCCGGCGAGGTTCGCGAACTGGAACTTGCAGTCGGCCGTCGCGAACACGTCGGCCTTCAGCGAGTTGGTGCCCGTCGTGTTCCGCTCGATCATCTCTGCGAACGAGTTGCCTTCCAGCTGTGTCGCAGGTTCATGCCGGGCGTGCGCGCCAGGTAGTACAAGCGGTCGCCGTCCTGGAGGTTCTCGAGCGAGTTCTGGAACACGTAGTTGAACGTCGAGCCCAGCAGCCAACCGATCAGGTTCGTCATCTCCGCCAGAGCGCCGACCCACATGTCGACCTCGTCCAGACCGGTGCTGGTCACGCCGTTGGCGTTGTTCGCCCACGCGCCGGTCGAGAACAGGAAGTCGTTGCGGTCGGCGATCACCGGATCGGTCGCCAGCGGGTTGACGATCGCCCGCGCGGCGTCGCGCTTCCCGAGGTACGTCGCCTGACTCGTGATCGACGGATGCGTGCCGTACGCCGCCACGAAGTTGATCAGCGACTCGGGATGCTTCAGATGCTCCCCGTAGTCGGCCCAGCTCTGGTACGGAGCGAGCTGGCCGTCGTTCGTCCTGGCGAAGATCTGCCGGCGCACCTCGTTCAGCGGCGGGATCCCCACATCACGCGCACGCGTGATGTTGAAGACCGGCAGGTCGAGCGGCAGACCGAGCAGGTTGTTGCGAAGCGTGTCGGTCACGAACTCGTCGATCTCGTTGCCGGTCTGGTCGACCGAGCCCATGATGATGGCGCCTGCTGCGCGGGCCGCAGGGAGCTGGCCGGCGCTGCCACCATTGAAGAACTCGGGCGGGTTCAGGAACCCATCGAGGAGCGTGATGTCGTTCTCGCTCTTCGCACCCGTCAACGGGTCGACGTTCAGGCGTGCGATGTCGTCGTCGAGCATCGAGTGCCCGAAGCGATACGTCGCCGCCGCGAACTCGGCCGGGATGGCCGCGTTGATGTCCGGCGAGTAGACGTGGAAGGGCCGGACCTGCGGCACCATCTTCCGCGCGAACTCCTCAAACACCAGATGCTGGTACTCCATCTCAGTCACAAAGCGGGCAGCCTGGAAGAGCCGTTCGCCGTTCCAACCCTGCGGGTTCGCGCGGTCGGCAGCTGCCACTCGGGCAGTGCCGCGACGCCCGTCGCAGAGGTGTCGTTGAGCAGCACGCCCTTGAAGTAGTCCACGAGGCGGTTGTGCTCCGAGTGGAACATCTGGTGCACCGCTGTCAGCGCGATGTTCTCGTTGCAGCGGCCGTCACCGCAGATGCGGTGCGAGTTCAACAGCTCGTCGTCATACGTGCCCGCCGGCTGATGAGGAAGTCGTGCGACGCCACCGCGTCCCCGTCCGGGCTGAGACAGCCGGCCGGAA
>CAWJZQ010000009.1:0-81564 GCA_963847415.1 uncultured Thermoleophilia bacterium
CGGTGGTACGGGTTGGCGCTGTCTAGACCATTGCGCCTCCGTGGCCGCGCAGCGCGTCCTGGACCGCCGCGCACACGGCGTGGATCCCGGCGCCGCCGCCCTCGCCCATGCCCTTCTGCCGAGCGGCGTGAACGGCGACGGGCTCTCGACGTAGCCGGTCTGGAGCGGCGGCATGTCGAGCGCGTGCGGGACGTGGTAGTCGTAGAAGTTCGGGGTGAGCAGGTTGCCGTCCTCGTCGTAGACGAAGTGCTCGTGCTCGCCGCGCCGAGCGCCTGCGCGGTCGCGCCCATGACCTGCCCCTCGACGATCTGCGGGTTGATGCGCTTGCCGCAGTCGTCGACGGCGGCGTAGTCGACGATGTCGTAGTAGCCCGTCTCCGGGTCGATCTCGATCACCGCCACGTGGACCTGCGCGGCGTAGGTCAGCGTGAGGTTCCCGAACTTGCGCTCGACGTCCGGCACCTCGAACGGCGGCCGGTAGACGTAGCGGCAGTTCAGCGTGACGCCGAGGTCCTCCGGCAGGCCGGCGTTGTTCGCGTTGATGATCGCGCCGCACGCCATGAACGGGAGGAACGCCTCCGGGTTGTCCTTGATGCGGACGCCGCCTTCGGCGAGCTCGAGCGCCTCCTCGGGGACGCCGCCGAAGACCGCGCCGGCGAGCTTCTTGATCTCGGCCGCGAGCATCTCCGTCGCGCCCTTGACCGCGCTCAGGCCCGTGACGGCGAACTGCGAGGCGTACGTGCCGGAGAAGCCCGCGTGCGAGTTCCAGTACGAGTCGTGGCCGGCGCGCACGTGCACGTCGTCGGGCGAGCAGCTGAGGATGTCGGCGACGACCTGCGCCGCGGTCGTCTCGTGCCCCTGCCCCTGCGGCGTCGTGCCGAGCGTGACGACGATCTCGCCGAAGATGTCGAGCTTGACCGTGGCGACCTCGTTGTTGCCGGAGAACTGCAGCTCAGGGTTGATCATGCGCGACTGGCCGAAGTTGTTCGTGCCGGAGTCGAGCGTCGAGCCGATGCCGACGCCGAGGAGCTTGCCGCGCGATTTCGCGTCCGCCGCCGGGCCTCGGCGTTCGGGTAGTCGACGAGCTCGAGCGCGATGTCGAGCATGCGCGCGTAGTCGCCGGAGTCGTAGATGCAGCCGTTCGGCGTCTCGTACGGCATGTCGTCGGCGCGGATGTAGTTGCGCTTGCGCACCTCGACCGGGTCGATGCCGAGCTCCTGCGCGACGATGTCGATCATACGCTCGGTGAACCAGAGGTGCTGCATGCGCGAGTAGCCGCGGTTCGGCGAGACCGGCGCCTTGTTCGTCGCGACCTGCGTGAAGTCGACGCGGATGTTCCGCCACCGGTACATGCCGGGCGTGACCTGCGCCCAGATCACGCCGCCGAGCGGCTCGTAGCGCAGCCAGGCGCCGGCGTCGTCGAGCGCCTTCGTCCGGAAGCCGAGCAGCGTGCCGTCGTTCTTGACCGCGACCTCGGTCTCGAGGAACCAGCGCTCGTTGCCGTGCGACATCGACATGTGGAAGTCGGTGCGCCACTCCGTCCACTGCACGGGGCGGTTCAGCTTGCGGGCGAGCAGGCAGCACGCGACGAGCTGCGGGTGCGAGGTGATCTTGTTGCCGAAGCCGCCGCCGATGTCCTGCGTGACGAAGCGGAGCTTGTCGAGCCCCGTTCGCATCGCGGGGCCCATCATGATCGCGGCGAAGCCGGGGAACTGGTTGTTCGTGTGGATCGTCCACTGCCCGATGCCGCGGTTGTACTCGACGAGCGCGCCGTCGCATTCGAGCGGCGTCGAGTTGAAGCGGTGGAAGTGGAGCTGGTCGATCTTCACGACCTTGTCGGCCTCGGCGAACGCGGCGTCGAGGTCGCCCCACTCGTAGACGCCGTGCCCACATCAGGTTCCCGCCGGCGTCCTCGTGGATCGTCGGGACGCCGTCGTCCTGCGCGTGGCGCGCGTCGGTGACGGCGTCGATCGGCTCGTACTGGACGTCGACGAGCTCGGACGCGTCGCGCGCGAGCTCGCGCGTCTCGGCGACGACCGCGACGATCGCCTCGCCGACATAGCGCACCTTGCCGAGCGCGAGCGCGTAGTCCTTCATGTTCGCGCCCGGCACCGACGAGATCTGGAAGAACGGGTCGGTGAGCGAGGCGACCTCCTCGCCGGTGAGCGTCCCGTAGACGCCCGGAGCTCCTCGGCCTTCGAGACGTCGATCGACGTGATGTGCGCGTGCGCGTACGGAGAGCGAACGAAGTGGATGTAGCCCATGCCGTGCCGCTTGACGTCGTCGAGAAGACGCCCTGGCCCTGGACGAGGCGCCGGTCCTCCTTGCGCGGGACGCTCTGGCCCTTCCACTGCTCAGCCGGAGCCTCGACCTCGACCTGCTCCGGCGCTGTCGTCGTGCTCGTGGACGTCATTCCGCCGCCGCCTTCACGGCCTCGAAGATGTTCCAGTAGCCGGTGCAGCGGCAGATGTTGCCCTGGAGGCCCTTCTTGATCTCCTCGTCGGAAGGGTGCGGGTTCTTGCGCAGGAGCGCCGTCGCACTCATCAGCATGCCGGGCGTGCAGTAGCCGCACTGCAGCGCGTGGTGCGCGCTGAACGCCTGCTGCAGCTTCGACAGCTCCTCGCCGTCGGCGAGCCCCTCGACCGTCTCGATCTTCGTCCCGTCGGCCTGGACGGCCAGCAACATGCAGCTCTTCACGAGCGTGCCGTCGACGATGATCGAGCACGCGCCGCAGTTGCCGGTGTCGCAGCCGATGTGGCTGCCGGTCAGGTCGAGGTCGTCACGCAGGAAGTGGATCAGGAGCTTGCGCGCCTCGACGTCGCGCGCGTAGGTCGTGCCGTTGACGGTGACCGAGATCTGGCGCTCGGACGAGCGGTGCCGGCTTCCACCTGGTTCAGCTCCTCTTCGGATGCCTGTTGCGCCGCGCGCACCGCGAGCACCTCGGCGAGATGCGGCGGTACGCACTCGACGCGTGCACGTCGGCCGGCGGCTCGAGCGCCGCCTCGCCGACTGCTGCCTTGATCGCCTCGGCGTCCGCCGAAGACGGCGTGAGCACGACCGGCACCGCGTCGACGCAACCGAGAGCGATGCGCACGCCGCCGTTGAGCGACACGGCCGCGCTCGCGATGCACGTGCCGTCGACGCCGAGCGTGACGGCGGCGAAGCCGTCGCTGCGGCCGGCGGGGATGCGGATCTTCGTCAGCAGCTCGCCGGGCCCGACGGCCGTCAGGTAGACGCCGAGGAAGAACTCCTCGGCGGAGACGTCGCGCGCCCCGTCGCCGCCCTGGACGACGAACGTCGCGCCGAGTGCCGCGAGGAGCGGCGGCAGGTGGTTCGTCGGGTCGCTCGTGCACACGTTGCCGCCGATCGTCCCGCGGTTCCGCACCTGCACGTCCGCGATCTGCGCGCAGACCTCGCCGAGGATCGGGCGGGCGCGCGCCTCGCTCGACTCGACGATCTCCGTGTAGGTCGTCATCGCGCCCAGCTCGAGCGTGCCGTCGCCGCCGAGCTCGATTCCCTTCAGCTCCGCGAGCCCGTTCAGGTCGACCAGCGTGTCGGGCGAGCCGGCCCGCGCTTTCATGACGTTGATCAGCGTCTGCCCGCCGGCGAGCGCCCGTGCGCCGTCGTCGGCCGCGAGCACCTCGATCGCCTCCGCGACCGACCCGGGCCGTGCATATCCAACCTCGCGGAGAAGCATCGTCCTGCGTTTTATAAAATGTCAGCTGCGCGCATGCAAGCGAGACCCGCTCGCGAAGGCTGCAATCTGATTCGTCGAATCAGATTGCGAGCAGCTCGCGGTGGCGCGCCAGCGCGGCCAGGACGGCGTCGATGTCCTCGTCGGTGTTGTAGGCGTGCGCGGAGACGCGCAGGTTGGAGTCGCGCTCGGAGGTGACGATCCCGTCGCGCGCCGAGCGCGGAGACGAGAGCCGGGGCATCGGTCGAGCGGATGCACACGAGCGCGCCGCGGCGCTCGGCCTCGCGCGGCGTGACGATCGTCGCCGCCGAGCTCGTCCACAGCCCGCGATCAGCCGCTCGTTGAGCGCGTTCACGTGCTCGCGCGTCTCGGCGATCCCGATCTCCACGCATCAGCTCGATCCCGGCGATCCCCGCGTAGATCGCCGGCACCGGCGGCGTGCCCGACTGCAACCGGCGCGCGGTCGGCGCAGGCGCGTAGCGCGTGTGCGCCATCTCGAAGATGTCGCGGTCGGCGAACCAGCCCGTCTCCGTCGGCGTCAGCTCGTCCGCGAGCCCGGGCCGCGTCCAGAGGAACCCGAGGCCGGCCGAGCCGAGCAGGTACTTGAGCACGCCCGCCGCGAGCGCGTCGACGCCGAGCTCCGCCACGTCGAGCGGATACGACCCGACCGCCTGGTAGGCGTCGAGCAGGACAGCGCGCCGCGCTCGTGCGCGACCTGCGCGATCTCCTCGACCGGCAGCCGCGCGCCGTTGCGGTAGCAGACGCCGGTGACCGACACGACCGCGGTCCGCTCGTCGATCGCCTCGTCGACCTGCTCGGGCGGCGACGACGTGCACCTCGGCGCCGCGCAGCTGCTGCGCGTGCCAGATCTGGCCGATCGTCGGGAACTCGTAGTCGCTGATCACGACCTTCGGCCGCTCGCGTGAAGTCGATCGCGCTCGCGAGCGCGCTGACGCCGGCCGACAGCGACGTGGTGACGGCGACGTCGTCGCGCTCGCGCGTTGACGAGGCCGGCGAACGACGTCCGCGCGCGGCCTCGGTGCGCTCGACCCAGTAGTCCCACGGCGCGCCGCGCTCGTCCCACCCGGTCAGGTAGTCGTCGTAGGCCGCGCGCACGGCATCGGACAGCGCGCCCTGCGAGCACGAGTTGACGTAGACGAGCTGCTCGAAGATCGGGAACCGCGAGCGGCACGCGCTCACGTCCGATGCTAACGGCCAAGGTAGGCCTTCCTGAGCTCCTCGTTCTCGCGCAGGTCCGCCGCCTTACCCTCGAGCACGAGGCGGCCGGTCGAGAGGACGTAGCCGCGGTCGGCGATCGAGAGCGACACGTTCGCGTTCTGCTCGACGATCGAGGATCGCGACGCCGGACTCGTGCACCTGCTTGATGATCTCGAAGTTCCGCTCGACGAGGATCGGCGCGAGGCCCATCGACGGCTCGTCCATCAGCAGCAGCTTCGGCCGCGACATCAGCGCGCGGCCCATCGCGACCATCTGCTGCTCGCCGCCCGACAGCGTGCCGGCGAGCTGCGAGCGCCGCTCGTGGAGCAGCGGGAAGAGCTCGTAGACGCGGTCGAAGTCCTCCTTGTCGCCGCCGCCGCGGAGGTACGCGCCCATCTCGAGGTTCTCGAGCACCGTCATCGGCGCGAAGAGCCGCCGGTTCTCGGGCACGATCGCGATCCCGCGCGCGATCCGGTAGCTCGTCGGCCGCCGCGTCACGTCCTCGCCGTCGAGCACGCACGGACCCGGTGCGCGGCCGGACGATCCCGAGGATCGTCTTCAGCGTCGTCGACTTGCCGGAGGCGTTGCCGCCGAGCAGGCAGACGAGCTCGCCCGGCTCGATGCTGGATCGACAGGCCCTGCAGGATCCGGATCTGCCCGTAGTACGTGTCGACGCCTGTCGAGCTCGAGCAGGCTCACTTCGGTCGCCGCCGACGTGCAGCCCGAGGTACGCCTCGACCACCTTGCTCGTTCGTCGCGACCGCGTCGAACGAGCCCTCGGCGATCTTGACACCGTGGTCGAGCGCGACGACACGGTCGGAGATGCCCTCGACGACGTGCATGTCGTGCTCGATGACGAGGATCGTGTAGCCGCCCACCGTCGCGCAGCTCGCCGATCAGCTCCGTGATCTCGTGCGTCTCCGCCGGGTTCATCCCGGCGGCGGGCTCGTCGAGGAGCAGGATGCGCGGGTTCGTCGCCGTCGCGCGCGCGATCTCGAGCCGCCGGCGGTTCGCGTAGGAGAGCGAGTACGCAGGCTGCTCCCAGCGGTAGCCCATCAGCCGCTCGCCGAAGAACGCGAGCCGCTCCTGTGCGAGCTCGCTCGATCTCGCGCTCCTCGCGCCGCATGCCGGGCGTGCGCAGCATCGAGCGGAAGACGCCTGCGCGCGTGTGCCCGTAGGCGGCGGCCATCACGTTCTCCTTGACCGACATGTTGAGGAAGAGGCGCAGCGTCTGGAACGTGCGCGAGATCCCGCGCCGGCTGATCACGTGCGGCTGCAGCCCGACGATGCTCTCGCCGTCGAGCGTGATGTCGCCCGTCGTCGGGCCGGTAGATGCCGGTGATCAGGTTGAAGAGCGTCGTCTTGCCGGCGCCGTTCGGGCCGATCACCGACACGATCTCGCCCTCGTCGACGTGCAGGTCGAGCTCGTCGACGACGCGCAGGCCGCCGAACGAGAGCGAGACGCCCTTCAGCTCGAGCAGCGGCATCAGACGATCTCCACGCGGCGCTCGCCGAGCAACCCGTTGGGGCGCAGGATCATCAGCGCGATCAGGATCACCCCGAGCACGATGTAGCGCGCGGGCTCGGGCTTCGAGAGCATCACGTTCTCCCACACGAACGCCGCGAGGTAGAGCGTCGGCACGAGCAGCACGAGCCGCACGGAACGCCGGACCACGCGTGAGAAGCAGCACGAGCGCGATCAGGCCGATGTACGAGACCGGCGTGATCCAGCGCGCGAGATGTGCCGGCACGACGACCCAGTGCGCGACCGTGCCGGCGAAGCCGGGCTGGTGCTCGCCTGCGACCCAGGCCGGGTCGATCGCGGCGCAGATCGCGTGGACCACGAAGCCGAACACGAGCGTCGCGAGCCCGACGATGCCGAGCGCACGCGAGCGGCGCGAGAAGAGCAGCAGCCCGCCCACGAGCGCGGCGAAGAAGATGACGCGCGACTTGCTCGGGTCGCGCAGCATCTCGAGCAGCGGGCTGACGATCAGCGCACCCGCGACCACGCCGGGCTGGCTCCCGGAGCCGCCGAGGATGACCATCGTGTAGACGGTGATCAGCAGCACGAAGTAGAAGGTGAGCGGGAAGACGCTCGCGTTCAGCGCGGCGAACAGCGTCCCGGTGAACGCAGCGACGGCGGCGCCGAAGGCGAAGCTGAGGAGCTTCAGCCAGTTCACGGGCATGCCCATCGCCTCGGCGGCGAGGCCGTCCTCGCGCTGCGACCGCCAGGCGCGCCCGGTGCGCGACAGGTTCACGAAGCGGAGCGCGACGAAGACGATCACGAACGCGGCCAGCGCGACGTAGAGATACGAGACGGCGAACACGCCCTCGTGCTGCACGGCGAGGTTGTGACCGAAGATGTGGAACGGGTCGACGCGCAGGATCCCGTTCGGCCCGCCGGTGATGTTGTGGCCGCCGATGCTGTCGCCGTTCGTCGTGGCCGTCTGGAACAGCTGCAGGAAGAACAGCGTCACGATCGCGAGGTAGTCGCCTGTGAGACGTCGTGACGGGAGGCCGAGCAGCAGCCCGACGATCGCCCCGACGAGCACGATCAACGGCACCGAGATGACGGTCGGGAGGTGGACGCCGAACTTGTCGGAGTCGAGCAGCGCATAGGTGTAGGCGCCGATGCCGTAGAAGGCGACGAAGCCGAGGTCGAGCAGGCCGCCCCAGCCGACGACGACGTTCAGGCCGAGCGCGAGCAGCATGTAGAGCACCGTGTCGAAGGCGACGCGGCGCACGTAGCCGCTCTGCTCGAACGCCGGGAAGAGCGCGAACGCCGCCACGAACAGCGTCAGCCACGCCCACCACGGGACGCGGCGCACACGGTCTTCGATCGTGCGCAGCGGGCCTTCCGGCATCACCCGCCGCTCGGCGTGCCGCGCGACCCACTCGTCCTGGCCGACCGCAGGTCCCGTGTCGTGCAAGCCGTGGGGCGTCGAGTCCGTCATACCTTGCGGATGTCCGCCCGGCCGAGGAGCCCCTGCGGCCGGAAGATCATGAACATGATCAGGATCGAGAAGACGATCAGGTCCGACCACTTGGTCGAGATGTAGCCCTGCGCGAACGACTCGGCGAAGCCGAGCATCAGCCCGCCCACCATCGCGCCCGGGATCGAGCCGATGCCGCCGATCACCGCGGCGGTGAAGCCCTTCAGCCCGGTCACGAACCCGATCGCGACCGTCGTCGGCACGCGCAGCGACTGCAGCACGCCGGCCGCACCCGCGAGCGCCGAGCCGAGCACGAACGTGAAGACGATCACGCGGTCGATGTCGATGCCCATCATCGCCGCCGCCTCACGGTCGAACGACGTCGCGCGCATCGCCTTGCCTGTGCGCGTGCGGTTCACGAGGTACCAGAGCACGAGCATCAGCACGAACGCGGAGACGATCGTGATGATCCGCAGGAGCGCGACGTGCACGTTGCCGATGTCGAAGCCCTTCGTGTAGAGCGCGGCGTCCGCGAGGGCGAAGGTGTCGTAGTTGCGCGGCGTCGCGCCGAAGAGCAGCTGCATCGAGTTCGCGAGGAAGAACGAGACGCCGAGCGCGCTGATCAGCGGCGCGATTCGCGGAGCGTCACGGAGCGGGCGGTAGGCGAAGCGCTCGATCGCGACGCCGAGCCCGGCGCAGCCGGCCATCGCCACGGCCGTGATCGTGACGAGCAGCAGCCAGATCGGCAGCACCGGGTCGCTCGTGCCGCCGAGCAGCTGCAACATGCCGAAGCCGATGAACGACCCGACCATGAACACGTCGCCGTGCGCGAAGTTGAGGAGCTTGAGGACGCCGTAGACGAGCGTGTAGCCGAGCGCGATCAGCGCGTAGACGCTTCCGAGGGTCAGGGCGTCGACGGTGAGCTGGAGGAACTTGTCCACGGGGGGTTTCTACAAGGATCGGGGGCGGCCCGGAACCCGAGCCGCCCCCGTTGTCCTGTCGTCGCTGTCGGTTAGCCGACGAGCTTGTACGAGCCGTTCGACTGAATCTGGAAGATGTAGAACTTCGCGTTCAGCGGATCGTTGGACTTCGTCGACCACGTGAACTTGCCGCCGAGGATCCAGTTGTTGATCTTCACCTTCTTGATGTTGCGCAGCACGGCCTGGCGGTCTGCCTTGCCGTGACCCTGCTTGCAGGCGAGCGCGATCGCGTTCAGCGCGACCTGCGCGGCGCCGTAGCTCGGCGGGCCGAAGGAGCCCACGGACTTGCCGGGGTTGGCCTTCTTCCAGCCGGCGATGATCGCCGCGTCCGCCTTGATGCCCGTGATGTCCGGGGCGAAGTTCGACACGTACGAGCCGGCGACCTTGAAGGCCGACGGGTCGTTCGAGCCGTCACCGCCGAACACCTTCGCCTTCTTGCCCTGCTCGACCAGCTGCTGCGCGAACGTCTGCGCGTCGCCCGGCTTCTGCGTCGGGAAGAAGACGATGTCGGCGTCGCTCGGCACCTTGGTCACGAACGCCGAGTAGTCGGTCGTCGTGTTCGGAGCCGAGAGGCGGGTCGTCGAGACGCCGTCCTTCTTGAGGGTCGCCTCGACCGCGTCTGCGAGGCCGAGCGAGTACGGCTCCTGGAAGTCGAGGAGCACGACCTTCTTGACCTTCAGCTTGTTCATCATGAACTTCGCGTCCGACGGGCCCTGGATGTAGTCGCCAGGCACGACGCGGAAGAACGGCGGCGCTGCCTTCCTTCTGCGAGCCCTGCGTCAGCGAGGTGCGCGTCGCCGACGGGGAGATGTGCGCGATCTTCGCCTGGAAGTACGACGAGCTCGAAGCCGCGACCGCGCCCGACGTGGACGGGCCGAGGACGACGAGCACGTTCTTGTCCGCGACGTACTTCTGGGCCAGTGCCTGCGCCGGTGCCGGGCCTTGCTCGACCGGCGTGTCGCCGAGCACGAACTTGACCTTCAGCCCGAGCGGCTTCGCGAGCGTGCTTGACCGCGTACTTCGCCCATGCCGCCTGCTCGGCGCCGAGGAAGCCGGCGCCGCCGGTCACGGGCGTGACGAGCGGGAGCGTGATCGTGCTCTTGCAGCTGATGCTCGCGGCCGAGGCCGCTGCGACCCTGGTGCTCCCCTGCGCGGACGCCGCGACCACAGTCGTGACGAGCACCGCGAGGGCGAGGCCGATCGCCTTCTTCATTGGTTCCTCCTTGCTGAAACGCTGTCGCGTCGGGGGTTGGCGCAGGATTCGAGTCTCAACACTGGCCTTGCCGGTGTCAATGATCAAATCCGCTGTTTCAATCGACCTTTCAGGCCCGCAGAGTCTCCACCCACCCGGCCGTATCGAGGAATTGCCGGAAGCGGATCGCCTTGTCGCCCTCGAGGGTCCAGATATGGACGAACGGAACGTCCAGTTGTTTGCCGGTTCCCTTGGCCCGCCCCCGGTAGCGGCCGAGCACGACCACCTCGCGGCCGGCGTCGAGGAACTCGTCCGGGTCGGCGCTGAACTCGTCCCACCACTCCTCGTCGAGGGGGTCGAAGATGTTCCGGCGCACCTCGCCGAGCCCCTTGTAGAAGCCGCCGTGCGGGAGGCCCTGCGCCTGGTGCCACTCGATCTCCGGGTGCATGTCGCCGAGGACGCCGTCCATGTCGTCGCGGGCGAACGCCTCGTACGAGCGCTTGACGATCTCGACGTTGCTCATGCCGCGTAGGTTACGGCGGTGGAGTACGCGATCGACAGCGGCGCCGACGGGCCGCGCTTCCGGACGAAGGACTTCACCCAGCGCGTCGGGCCGCTCGCCGGCGAGCACCGCGACGACGGCGCCGACGAGGTGGTGTACGTGCTCGAGGGGAACGGCCGTGCGAGCATCGGCGGCGAGGCGCACGACCTGCGCCCGGGCGTCGCGCTCTTCGTCGCCCGCGGCACCGCCTGGTCGGCCGAGGGCGACGCGCGCGGGGTCTCCGTGCTCGTGCACGAGCCGGAGGCGTCGTCGCGGGCACGCCGTCCTCGACCTGAGGGCGAACGAGCACGGCACGGCGACCGCGGGCCGCGAGTTCGTGCTCGGCGCGACGCCCGAGTGCGGCTGCGCGTCGGTGACGCAGTTCATCGGCCTCGATCCCGCCCGGCCGCGCGCCCGACCACTTCCACACCTACGACGAGGTGATCTACGTGCTCGAGGGCGAGGGCGTGCTGGAGATCGACGGCGAGCAGGCGCCGCTGACGCAGGGGACATGCATCCATTTACCGGCGCGGCTCGTGCACTGCCTGGCGAACACCGGCGACGCCGAGCTGCGCGTGCTCGGCGTCTTCCGTCCTGCGGGCTCGCCCGCCGAGGCCTACTACCCCGACGGCACGCTCGCCGCGCTGCCGAGCGAAAGGAGCTGAGCGTGCCGAGGATCGAGCGCAGCGCGACCGTCGAATGGGAAGGCACCGTCGCCCGCGGCGCAGGGAGCGATCACCGCGGACAGCGGCGCGTTCAGCGCGCTGCCGTACACGCTGCGCGTCGCGGATCGGCGACCCGGAGGGGAAGACGAGCCCCGAGGAGCTGCTCGCGGCCGCGACCGCCGGCTGCTTCACGACGTCGCTCGGGAGCGAGCTCGCGCGCGACGGGACGCCGCCGGAGCGGCTCGAGGTGCACTGCAAGATCGTGATGGACGAGGTCGCCGGCGAGGGCCACCAGATCGTCGGCGCCGAGCTGACCGTGCGGCGGTCGAGGGCGCCGAGCTCGCTCGACGCGGCGATCGAGCGCGCCGACGCGGGCTGCCCGTTCTCGACGCTGCTGCGCAAGCGCGGGCGCGACGGTGACCGTCAGCCGCGCCTGAGTCAGCGCTGTCGAAACTCTGCCCCGTGCTCGTCGAGGTCCGGCGGGCGCGATCCGGACGCCGGCCGGCGTCTCCGAGAGCTGCGCCGGGAAAGGCGACCGTGCGCACGCCGTCGGTCTCGTCGACCGCGTCGAGCCCGAGCGTCTCGGCGAGCGAGAACGCCTCGTCGATCGTCTGCACCGGCCCGGCGGGCACGCCCGCGGCGAGCAGCACCTCGCTCCACTCTGCCCGTGTGCGCGCGGCCAGATACTGCTCGAGCTCGGCGCGCAGCGCGTCGCGGTTCGCGACCCGGCGCTCGTTGGTCGCGAAGCGCGCGTCCACGCTCAGCTCGGGAGCGCCGAGCGCCTCTGCGAGCCGCGCGAACTGCGCGTCGTTGCCGGCGAGGATCATCAGCTCGCCGTCGGCCGCGCGCGTAGGTCGCGAACGGCTCGATGCTCGGATGCACGTTGCCGAGCGCGCGCGGCACCTCGCCGCTCGCGAGCCAGCCCGCCGACTGGTTGGCGAGCATCGCGAGGTTCGCGTGCAGCAGGTCGATCGTCACGCGCTGGCCACGGCCCAGCGAGGCGCGCGCGTAGAGCGCGGCGAGCACGGCGACCGTTGCGTACAGCGCCGTCACGACGTCGACGATCGCGACGCCGGCCTTCGACGGCGCGCCGGGCGGGCCGGTGATGCTCATCAGGCCGCCGACCGCCTGCACGAGCGGGTCGTAGCCGGGCAGCTCGCGGCCGCCCTGCTCGCCGAAACCGCTGATCTCGCAGTAGACGACGTTCGGGTTGGCCGCCGCGACCCGCTCGTAGTCGAGCTCGAAGCGCTCGAGCGTGCCGGGCTTGAAGTTCGAGACGACGACGTCCGCGCGGTCGCAGAGCTGCCGGGCGAGCGCGCGGTCCGGCTCGCGGCGCAGGTCGAGCACGACCGAGCGCTTGTTCCGGTTCGCGGCATGGTGGTAGGACGCGCGGCCCTGCGCGTCGGTCGGCGGCAGCCAGCGGCGCGTGTCGTCCCCGCCCGGCGCCTCGATCTTGACCACGTCCGCCCCCAGATCGCCGAGCGTCATCGCGACCAGCGGGCCTGCGAGGACGCGCGACAGGTCGACGACGGAGATGCCCTCGAGCGCGGTCATCCGCGCAGGATAGGTAGGTCACTCGTCCCAGGGATCGTGTCCGGAGGTCCTACTCCCGACGTCTCTCGGGATGGGAGACGGTCGCACATTCGGCCAAGCAGTCCGCGCACTCGACAAGTTCATCGCCGAGCAACATCGCCGCCAGTCGCAGGTCCCCGACCCCGAGTCGCCCGTACGCCGCGCGTACGAGCGGATCGTGGCCGGCGGAGCCGGCGCGCGCTTCGCTTCGTCGTAGGGCTCGTCAGCCGCTCGAACGCCGCCAGAGGTTGATGTCGCTTTCGGTCGCGTAGCGATCGATCTCGGCAAGCTCGTCCTCGGAGAACGAGAGGCTGTCGAGCGCTCCGAGCGAGTCGTCGAGCTGCTCGACGCTCGAGACGCCGATCAGCGTCGACGTGACGCGCGGGTCGCGCAGCGTCCAGGCGAGCGCCATCTGCGCGAGCGACTGCCCGCGCCGCTGCGCGATCTCGTTCAGCGCGCGGATCTTCTCGAGCGCCTGGTCGCTCAGCAGGTCGGGCGAGAGCGAGGTGTTCTGCGTCGCCCGCGAGCCCTCGGGGATCCCGTCGAGGTACTTGTCGGTGAGCATGCCCTGGGCGAGCGGCGAGAAGGTGATGCAGCCCGCGCCGACCTCCTCCAGCGCGTCGAGCACGTCCGGCTCGATCCAACGGTTGAGGAGCGAGTACGACGGCTGGTGGATGAGCAGCGGTGTGCCGAGGTCGCGCAGTAGGGCGGCCGCCTCGCGCGTCTTCTCGGCGGAGTACGACGAGATCCCGGCATAGAGCGCCTTCCCCCGCTGCACGGCGCTGTGCAGCGCGCCCATCGTCTCCTCGAGCGGCGTGTCGGGGTCGAAGCGGTGCGAGTAGAAGATGTCGACGTAGTCGAGCTGCATCCGCTGCAGCGACTGGTCGAGCGAGCCGAGCAGGTACTTGCGCGACCCCCACTCCCCGTACGGCCCGGGCCACATGTCGTAGCCCGCCTTCGTCGAGATGACGAGCTCGTCACGGTAGGGGCGGAAGTCCTGCGTGTAGATCCAGCCGAAGCTCTTCTCGGCCGCCCCGTACGGCGGCCCGTAGTTGTTCGCGAGGTCGAAGTGCGTCACGCCACGGTCGAACGCGCGGCGCAACATCGCGCGCGAGCGCTCGAGCGGGCGGTCGCCGCCGAAGTTCTGCCAGAGGCCGAGCGAGATCGCGGGCAGCTTCAGCCCCCAGCGCCCGCTCTTCCTGTACTGCATCCGGTCGTAGCGGTCGTCCGCCGCGACATACGTCATCGTCACGCTCCTTGGTCGCTCGCGCGAGCTTGCCATGCCCGGACAGGCCCCACCGAGACACCCTCCGTGGTCAGACCAAGGCTCACGGACGTCGCACGTTTCTTCCACAGTCCCTGCAACGACGCGGTTCTCGCCGCGCTCAGGACAGGCCGCATCGGGCCACGCAACGTGGTCAGACCACGTTCGGTCGAAGCGCGGGCGCCGGACACCTCGCTGCGCACACTGCGACGGCGGCGAGGGAACGCTTCACCGTCACAGTGTACGAGCGAGAACTGGGCGGCGGCGAACCGCGGCAGGCATGCGGGCCCGACACCGCCCACAGCAAGAACAGCACTCTTCACATTGCAATTGTCTGACTGCGTGAGCCCGGAGGGTCTAGGTTTTCCTGGCTGCGGACCAGACTCGCGCGGCTGCGTAGAAGGCGAACGAGATCGAGCTGATGAAGAAGCTCGTCGGCCACGACTTGGCCAGCGAGAGCAGGATCCCGCCCTCCGTGGCGACGAGCGCGATCCCGATGCTGAGCAGGAACGTCGAGCCCGGGCCGGACGGTCAGCCGCTGCGCGGCCGCGGCCGGCGTGATCACGAGGGTCAGCACGAGCAGCACGCCGACGACCTGGATCGCCTCCGCGGTCGTGAGCGCGACGAGCAGGAAGATCGCGACCGAGAGCGCGTTCACGGGGACACCGCGCGCGGCCGCCACCTCGGGGTCGATCGCGGCGAAGTAGAGCGGCCGGTAGAGCAAGGCGAGCGCGACCAGCACGATCGCGGCGACGATCGCGAGCGGCGGAGCTGCGCGTCGTTCACGCCGACGATGCTCCCGAAGAGCAGGTTCGTCGCCGCGGTCGCGTAGCCCTGGTAGAGCGAGAGGAAGAGCACGCCGACGCCGAGCCCGAACGCGAGCACGGCGCCGATCGCGCTGTCGCGCTCCCGCCCGCGCAGCGAGAGGAGCGCCGAGCGAGGCCCCGACGACGAGCGAGCCGCCGACCAGCCCGAGCACCGGGTCGAGCCCGAGCACGAGCGCGCCCGTCGCGCCGGTGAAGCCGAGCTCCGAGATCGCGTGCACCGCGAAGCTCAGCCCGCGCGTGACGACGAACACGCCGATCGCGCCCGCCACGACCGCGACGACCGCGCCCGCGAGGAGCGCCGTGTGCACGAAGTGCTGGCCGAGGAGGTCGGTGAACATCAGTGGACGTGGTGGACGTGCTCGGCGTCCGGCGTGCCGACGACGACGACGCGCCCGCGCACGCGCAGGACGTCGATCTCCGCGCCGTAGAGGCGGGACAGCGTCTCCGTCGTCAGCACCTCGTCGACCGGGCCGATCGCCCAGCCGCCGGGGCCGAGGTAGAGGACGCGGTCGACCGCCGACAGGATCGGGTTGACGTCGTGCGTGACGAAGACGACCGGCGTGCCGGCGCTGCGGCGGCGCTCGTCGAGCAGGCGGACGATCACCTGCTGGTAGGCGAGGTCGAGCGAGAGCAGCGGCTCGTCGGCGAGCAGCAGGGTCGGGTTCGGAGACGAGGGCCTGCGCGACGCGCAGCCGCTGCTGCTCGCCGCCCGAGAGCAGCCCGAGCGGCGTGTCGGCGAGCGCCGTCGCGCCGACCGCCGCGACCGCCTCGTCGACGCGGCGCCGGTCGGCGCGCCGCGAGCCGGCCGAAGCCCCAGCGGTGGCCGTCGAGCCCGAAGCGGACGAGGTCGCGGCCGCGCAGCGGCAGGTCGCGGTCGAACACGCGCTGCTGCGGGACGTAGCCGATGCTGCTCGCGGTCGAGCGCGACGCGCCCCTCACTCGGCTCCAGCCGGCCGAGCAGGATGCGGAGCAGCGACGTCTTGCCCGCGCCGTTCGGGCCGAGCACGGCGAGGAACTCGCCGCGCTCGACGCTCGAAGCTCAGCCCGTGCCAGAGCTCGCGGTCGCCGAAGCGGAGCGCGAGCTGCTCGACCGAGACGACGGGGCCGGTCATACGCCGAGCGCTCCGGCGAGCGCGCGGGACTGCGCCGAGCATCCAGCCCTGGAACGACGCGCCTCGCGGCAGCGTCTCCGTGACGGCGATCACGGGCACGCCCGCACGCTGCGCGGCCGCGCGAACCCGCGCCGTGACCGGCGAGACCGCCTGCTTGTTGTAGAGCAGGACCCGCACGCGGCGCTTCGCGACGAGGTCGGTCATCTCGGCGACGGCCGCCGCCGGGGGCTCGCTGCCCTGCGCGATCGGGTGCGTGAACGACTGCGGAGCGAGGTTCCGGAGGCCGGCGGCCTGCGTCAGGTACTCAGGGACCGGCTCGGTGAATGCGATCGGCGTGGAGGCAGCGCGCCGATCGATCCTGCGCAGCACGCGCTCGACCGGACGCAGCCGCTGGACGAAACGACGGCGTCCGGCGGCGTAGTCGCGGCGGTGTGCCGGATCGGACTGCGCGAGCGCGCGCTCGATGCCGGCGGCGACGGTGTCGAGCGCGGGCACGTCGTACCAGAGGTGCGGGTTCGCGTCGGAGCCGTGGATCCCGATCAGGTCGGCGACGTTCACGACGCGCCGCGAGTCGCTGGGCGACGCGTCCTCGAGCCGCGTCCATGAACGTGTCGTAGCCCAGCCCGTTCTGCACGACGACCCCGGCCCGGGCGACGGCGAGCCCGGCCGCGGTCCCGGGCTCGTACAGATGCGGGTCCGCGTCCGGGTCGGTCAGGATCGACGTGACAGCGACGTGGCCGTCGCCGATCTGACGCACGATGTCCCCGTAGACGTTCGTCGATGCGACGACCCGCAGCCGGCCGTCGCTCGCCGCGCACCGCCGCACGCGGAGAGCAGCGCGACGCTCGCGAGGCAAACGAGAATTGTTCTCGCCACGGCGGATGACGATAGCGATTCTCGTCTACGTTGTCGAGAATCGTTACCATCGAGGAACCGTGTCGCCGACCTGGGCCCAGTCCGCACAGCAGCGCCTCCGCGAGGCCGGCTACCGCAACGGCCCGGCCCGCGTCGCCGTGATCGCGGTGCTGGATGCCGAGGACTGCTGCGTCTCCGCCGCCGACGTGCACGCCGCGCTCGCGCGAGCGGGTCGGCCTTGCGAGCGTCTACCGCGTGCTCGAGTCGCTGAGCGCCGTCGGGCTCGTGCGGCGCATCGACGTCGGCGACGGGATCGCGCGCTACGAGCCGCTGCGCGAGTCGGGTGAGCACCACCATCATCTCGTCTGCACCGAGTGCGGCAAGGTCGAGGCGTTCGACGACCCCGACCTCGAGCGTGCGATCCGGCGCGTCGAGGCACGGAGCGGCTATGCGGTCGAGCAGCACGACGTCGTGCTGCAGGGCGCGTGCGACATCTGCCGCGACTGACGGTTCTCCCGAACGCGCGCCGCGCGTGCAGGCACCATGCACGATCGCCGATCACTGGGATCCCGTTCCGGATCTGCGCGCGGCCGCCGCGCTCGGTCGTGCGCTGCGCGCGCTGCCGTACGACGAGGAGTCGGTCGAGCGGCTGCTCGGCGAGGACGGCCCGGCCGCAGGGCTGAGCGACGTGGCGGTGTACGACCGCCGCCTGCCGGACACGCCGCTCGGCAACGCGACGCGACTGCTCCTGCTGCAGGTGGCGATCGACCACGACGAGGCGATCGCCGCGTTCGGCCACGACGGCCTCGACGCGCTGCTGACGACGCACCTCGCGCGCGCCGAAGGCGACCGGATCGTCGCGTCCGGCCGGATCGTTCCTGCCGAAGGGCTGCTGATGTCGTTCGACGGCTTCCCCGTCGGCGACGACGACCCGCACGGTTACGTGGCGAGCTACACGCCGACCGCGTCGTGGCTGGCCGCGCTCACGCCGAGGCGCCGCTTCGGCCGCGCCCTCGACATCGGCACCGGCAGCGGCGCGCAGGCACTGCTCGCCTCGCGGCACACCGACCACGTGATCGCCACCGACCTCAACCCGCGCGCGATCGCCTTCACCGCGCTGAACGCCGCGCTGAACGGGATCGACAACGTCGAGGTCCGCCTCGGCAGCCTGTTCGAGCCCGTGGCCGGCGAGACCTTCGATCTGATCACCTGCAACGCGCCCTACGTCGTCTCGCCCGAGGACCGCTGGCAGTACCGCGACGCGGCCGGGTTCGAGGCCGACCTGCTCTCGCAGACCGTCGTCACGCACGCGCCGGAGCACCTGAACGACGACGGCTTCGCGTGCATGCTCGTCAGCTGGGTCGCCGAGTCGGAGCACGACGCCGACGCGCGCGTGCAGGCCTGGCTCGACGACGTCCCCTGCGACGCGTGGGTGATCAGCCTCAGCGCGGTCGACCCGCTCGATCACGCCGCAGGCTGGAACGAGCATCTGTCGGACGACGCGGAGGACTACGGGCTCGCGCTCGACCGCTGGACGGCCTACTTCGACGAGCTCGGCGTCGGCTGGATCAGCGAGGGCGCGGTGCTCGTGCACAAGCGTCCCGGGCACCGGCACGTGATCCGCACCGACTGGGCCGACGAGGATGAGCTCGAGTACGGCAGCGACCAGATCGAGCGGGTCTTCAAGGCGCTGCAGCTGATCGCCGGCGTCGACGATCCGCTCGACCTGATCGGCGAGCGGCTTGCGCTGCCCGACGAGACGCGCATCGAGCTCGCGCTCGGCGAGGAGGGCGCCCGCGTCGTGCTCGAGGAGGGAACGTGGCCCGAGCTCGAGGTCGACGACGAGGTGGTCGAGATTCTCGGCGAGCTCGACGGCCGCGCGACTCTCGCCGAAGCGATCGAACGTGCGCGCGTGCCGCGGCGGCGCTCGACGCTGGACGACATTCGCGAGCTCCTCGAGCTCGGGATGCTCGAGCTGCGCTGACGAGTGACGACTTTCCGCAATGTGCGGGAAACACCTCCGCGTCGCCCTTGCGCGCCGCCGGCGGCTCGTCGTACAGTGCGGCTCCCGCAGGGCACGGAGCGCGAGTAGGTCGAAGCCTCCCGAGCGGTCGCGAAGGGCGCAAGCCTGGATCGGTCGGTCGGAAGGTGGACGAAAGCGTCACCGGCCCGGCGGGATTTTTCGTGGACCGATGGACGCCCCGCGCGCGCCCAGGCGAGAAACGCGCGCGGGGAGTTCGTGCGACGGCTACTTGCTGCCGAGCGTGGCCGTCAGGTCCTGTGTCGAGCCGTTGCGCTTCACCGTCAGGGTGACCTTGTCGCCCGGCTTGTGCCCGGCGATGATCGCGCGCAGCTTCTCCGCGCTCGCGACGGTGGTGCCGTCGACGGCGACGACGATGTCGCCGGACTTCACACCGGCCGCGGCCGCGCCGCTGCCGGAGCTCACGTCGCCGACGGTGACCGTGCCGGCGGCGGTCGTGCGGATGGTGACGCCGAGCAGGGCGTGCTGCGCCTTCCCGCTCGCGATCAGCTGCGAGACGATCGAGCGCACGGTGTTCGACGGGACGGCGAAGCCGACGCCGTCGTTTCCGCCGGAGTCGCTCTGGATCTGCGACGTGACGCCGATCACATTGCCGGCGAGGTCGAGCAGCGGGCCGCCCGAGTTGCCGTGGTTGATGGCGGCGTCGGTCTGGATCGCGCCTTCGATCGGCGTGTTGTCCGGCGAGGTGATCTCACGGTTGAGCGCGCTGACGATGCCGGTCGTGACCGTGCCGTCGAGACCGAACGGGTTGCCGATCGCGACGACGCCGTCGCCGACGGAGAGGTCGGTCGAGTCGGCGAGCGTGAGCGGCTTCAGCTTCGAGGCGGGCGCGTTGACGCGCACGACGGCGAGGTCGGTGCTCGGGTCGGTTCCGACCACCGTGCCCTTGTACGTCGACCCGTCCATGAGCTTGACCGTCACCGACGTTGCGCCGCTGACGACGTGCTGGTTCGTGACGATGTCGCCGCGTGCGTCGAAGACGAAGCCCGTGCCGAGCGCGCTCGAGCTGCCGGACCCGCCGGGGAAGGGCGAGTTCGACGAAGCCTGGGTGGCGTCGATCTCGACGACCGCCGGGGTCGCGTTCTTCGCGACCGCGCCGACGGAGAGAGGCGTCGAGGCGACGTTGCTGCTGGTGCTCGGTGCGGTCACGGCGACGGGGCTCGCGGTGTGGGAGTCGTGCGTCAGCGCAACCGCGCCGGCGCCTGCTCCACCTCCTACGAGTGCCGCGACCACGACGGCGGCGGCGAGACGATTGTTCTTCCTGGGCATGTTCGTTTCGTTCCTCCTGGTTGTCTTGCCACCAGGAGACCAGCGGCCGCTATGCGGTTGCTGAGCGGGACCTAAGAACTGGCTGAGAAGGCAGAGTGTGAGCGGTGTTCGAACTTCCGCCTGCGTTGCAGCACAGCGACTTCCGCCGCTTCTGGACGTCGATGGTGTGCTCGGGGTTCGCGAGCCAGATGGTCGCGGTCGCGGTGGGCTGGCAGGTGTTCGCGATCCACCGCAGCCCCTTCGACCTCGGCCTGATCGGGCTCGCCGAGTTCGCGCCGGTGCCGCTGCTCGCCCTGCCGGCCGGCCAGCTCGCCGACCGCCTGCCGCGGGCGACGCTCGTGTTCGTCTCCAACGTCGCCGAGGCCGTCGTCGTCGGGCTGCTGCTGCTCGTCACGATCGCCGGCGCGCAGGAGCTCTGGCAGTTCGTCGTGCTCGCCGCCCTCACCGGCGCGACCGCCGCGCTCGGGAACCCCGCCGCGCGCTCCCTCACGCCCGAGATCGTGCCGACCGACCTGCTGGCGGGCGCGCTGGCGATGCGCTCCGTCGGCGGCCAGGCGGCGACGATCGCCGGTCCGGCGCTCGGCGGCCTGCTCTTCGCGATCCAGCCGGAGCTCGTCTACGTGGTCGGCGCGGCGCTCCTCGTCTGGGCGGCGCTGCTCGCGCTCACGGTCAGGCGCTCGGACGCGATCGAGCGCGCGAGCCTGGACCCGCCGGGCGTGAAGAGCCTCGTCGCCGGCGTGCGCTTCATCCGCGAGACGCCGATCATCCTCGGCGCGATCACGCTCGACCTCTTCGCCGTCCTCTTCGGCGGAGCGGTCGCCCTGCTGCCGTTGTTCGCGCGCGACATCCTGCACACCGGGCCGTTCGGGCTCGGCGTGCTGCGCAGCGCGACCGCGGTCGGCGCGGTGATCGCCGGGGTGCGCCTCGCGCGCAAGCCGTTGGGCGGTCACGCCGGCCGCACCTTGCTGGTCGTCGTCGGCGTGTTCGGCGCGAGCATGATCGTGTTCGGCCTCTCGCGCTGGTTCTGGCTGTCGGCGCTCGCGCTCGCGGTCAGCGGGTTCGTCGACATGTACTCGATGAACATCCGCTCGACGACGGTCGCGCTCGCGACGCCGAACCCGCTGCGCGGCCGCGTGAACGCCGTCGAGGGCGTGTTCATCGGCGCCTCGAACGAGCTCGGCGCGTTCGAGTCCGGCGTCGCGGCCGCGGTGCTCGGCGCCGTCCCGGCGGTCGTCGCCGGCGGCGCGCTGACCGTCGGGCTGGCGGTCGTGTGGCGCTGGGTGTTCCCCGCGCTCGCCCAGGTCGACCGGCTCGAGGACGTGCGGCCGTCAGCCCCCGGTGCTGGAGAAGTGCTGGTAGTCGGGCGTGCCCGCCCAGCGTCCACCCCAGAGCCAGCCGACTGACGCGAAGGCGCGCACGAGCACACCGCCCGCGACCGCCATGCCGCGCCGGTAGCGCGAGCGCTCGAGGTAGGCACGGCCGGCGGCCGGGCTCACGTAGCTCCCCTGCACGTACGGGTTCTCGATCGTGTTGATGTCGATCGCCTTGCCGAACGCGTGCGCCGACCAGCGCTTCGGGCCGGGGGCGGAGGCGAGCCGGCAGTTGAACGCCGACGTGTTGTCGGCCGCCATCGAGCGCCGGTCGCTCGCGCCGTACTTCGAGACCGGCTCCATGCGCCGGATCGGGAACCGCGCGTCGTAGAGGCGGCGGAAGACGGTGACGACGTCGCCCGCCACGTCGCGGTGCACGACGATCGCGCCGGTGTGCGCGCGGCCGTCGAAGCCGGCGAACGTGACGCGGAGCAGGCGCAGCTGCGAGGGCCCGACCGGGCAGCCCGCGTGCCACGAGGGGCCGAGCTCGGCCGCCGTGACCGTCTCCGTCGTGGCGTGGAACGGCGGAAGCGCCTGCACGACACGGCAGAGTACGCGTGATGCTGACGCTCTTCCTGGCCCTGGCGCTCGGCATTTCCGGGACCCAGGGCTGCGCGCAGCGGATCGACGTCGCCGCCCCGAGCGTGCGCTCCACGACGGCGACGCTGACCGTGAGCGAGTGCGGCAAGCGCGTGCTCGGCCCGTGGCGCGCGCGCGTCGGCCGGAACGGCGTCTCGGCCCACCACCGGGAGGGCGACGGCACGACCCCGGCGGGCACGTTCGGCTTCGGCCCGGTCGTCTACGGGATCGACCCCGACCCGGGCGTCCGCCTGCGCTACCACCGGCTCGTCTGCGGCGACTGGTGGGACGAGGACCCGCGCTCCGCCTCGTACAACCGTTTCCGGCACGTCGGCTGCGGGAGCGCCCCGCCGTTCGGCGGCGGCAGCGAGCCGCTGTGGCGGATCACGCCCGCGTACCGGCTGTTCGCGTACGTCCGCTACAACGACGCGCCCGTCGTGCCCGGGCGCGGGTCGGCGATCTTCCTGCACGTCGACACCGGCCGGGCGACGAACGGCTGCGTCTCCCTGCCGCATGCGCAGCTCGTCTCGCTGCTGCGGCGGCTGCGCCCCGGCGCGACGATCTCGATCGCCGCGCGCTGAGCGACGTCGCTGCATAATTTTCAGCTCTATGTATAGTTCTCACGATGAAGAGCGCGGCCATCCTCGGCAGTGCCGGCTACTCCGGCCAGGAGACGCTCGACCGCGTGCTCGCCCATCCCGGGCTCGAGCTGGTCGCGCTCGGCTCCGACTCGCTCGCCGGCGAGGGCGCGGCGGCCCTCGACCCGCGCCTCAACGGCTCGCTGCCGGCGTTCGTGCCCAACGACGAGGCGGCCGCGAGCGGCGCCGACGTTCTCTTCCTCTGCCTCGACAACGAGACCGCGGCCGCCTTCGAGCCGCCGCGCGACACGGTCGTCGTCGACCTCTCCGGCGCGCACCGCCTCGCCGACGAGGAGACGGCGCGCCGCTGGTACGGCACGGCGCCCGGCGCGTGGAGCTACGGGCTGCCCGAGCTCTATCCCGCGCAGGGGCCGCTGATCGCGAATCCGGGCTGCTACGCGACGGCCGCGCTGCTCGCGCTCGGCCCGCTCGTCGAGGTGCTCGAGGGGCCGCTCGTCGTCGACGGCAAGTCGGGTGTCTCCGGTGCCGGCCGCACGCTGAGGGCGACCTCGCACGCGGGCGCGGTGCTCGAGAACCTCTCGCCGTACGCCGTCGGCTCGCACCGGCACGCGCCGGAGATGGCGCAGCAGCTCGGTCGGCCGGTCTGCTTCGTGCCGCACCTGCTGCCCGTGCGCCGCGGCCTGCTGACGACGTGCTACGTGCAGTCGAGCGCCGACCTCGGCGCGCTGCTCGCCGCCGCCTACGAGGGCAGCCCGGCCGTGCGCGTGCTGCCCGACGGCGTCGCGCCGGAGCTCGGGCGCGTGCAGGGCACCGACGCGGCGGAGATCGCCGTGTTCTCCGACCAGGCAACGGGAACGGCGATCGTGATCTGCGCGCTCGACAACCTCGGCAAGGGCGCCGCGGGCCAGGCGGTGCAGAACGCGAACCGCGCGCTCGGCTTCGCCGAGACGGACGGGCTGCGCCTGTCGGGGGTGCCGGTATGAGCGTCACCGCGGCGAGGGGCTTCGTGGCCTCGGGCGTGCGTGCACACATCCGCAAGGAGAAGCTCGATCTCGCGCTCGTGCGCTCCGTGCCTCATGCGACCGGCGCCGCCGTCTGGACGCAGAACCGCGTGCTCGCCGCGCCGGTCGTCGTGTCGAAGCGGTATCTCGAGGTCGCGCAGCCGCAGGCGGTCGTGGTCAACTCCGGGATCGCGAACGCCGCCACCGGCGCGCAGGGCGAATCTGACGCCATTGCGACGGCCGAGCGCACAGCGTCGCTGCTCGACCTGCAGCCCGAGCAGGTGGTCGTGCTCTCGACAGGCGTGATCGGCGCGCCGCTGCCGATGGACCGCGTGCTCGCCGGTGTCGATGCAGCCGCCGCCGCGCTCTCGACCGGCGGCGGGGACGACGCGGCGGAAGCGATCCTCACCACCGACACGCACGCGAAGACGGCCGTCGCGCACGGCGACGGCTTCACGGTCGGCGGCATGACGAAGGGCTCGGGGATGATCCATCCGAACCTCGCGACGATGCTCGCGGTCGTCACGACCGACTATCCGCTCGAGCCCGGCGAGGCAATCGAGTTCCTGAAGCCGGCGGTCGACGTCAGCTTCAACGCGATCACCGTCGACGGCGAGTGCTCGACGAACGACGCGGTGGTGCTGCTCTCCTCCGGCGCCGCGGGGATCGAGCGCACGCCCGCGACCGACGAGGCATTCGCGCTCGCGCTGCGCACGGTGTGCTCCGACCTCTCGCAGCAGATCGTCGAGCGACGGCGAGGGTGCGACGCTCGTCGCAGAGATCAACGTGCGCGGCGCCGCGAGCGACGCCGAGGCGCGCGCGATCGCGCAGCGCATCGCGACGTCGCCGCTCGTCAAGACCGCGCTCTTCGGCCGCGACGCGAACTGGGGCCGCGTGCTGATGGCGGCCGGCTCCGCCCCGCACAACGGCGGCTACGCGAACGTCGACGCGTCGCGCATCTCGCTTTCCTACAACGGGACGGCCGTGCTCGTGGACGGCGCGCCGCAGAACGTCGAGCCGGACGTCGCGGGTGCCGTCTGCACGATCGACCTCGACCTCGGGCTCGGCGACGGCAGCGCCGCGTACCTGACCAGCGACCTCTCGTACGACTACGTGCGCATCAACGCGGAGTACCGCTCGTGACGCGGCTCGTCGTGAAGGTGGGCGGCGCAGTCGCGTCGGAGTCGGCCGACCGGATCCTCGGGCTGCGCGAGGAGGGGCACGAAGTGGTCGTCGTGCACGGAGCCGGGCCGCAGATCACCGAGGAGATGCAGCGCCGCGGGATCGCGGTCGAGTTCGTCGGCGGGCGTCGCCGCACCTCGCGCGCAGCGCTCGACGTCGTCCGCGAGTCGATGGAGGCCGTCAATGCAGACCTGTGCGCGGCGCTGGGCCACGTCGCCGAGCCGGTCTTCGGCGACACGGCCGGCTTCCTCGCCGTGCCCGTGCCGCCGCTCGGCTGGGTCGGCGACCCGCTGCCGTGCCGGCCGAAGCCGGTGCTCGCCGCGCTCGCCGCGGGTCGCGTGCCGGTGATGGCGCCGCTCGCCGTCGGCCCGCTGAACGTCAACGCCGACGACGCCGCTGCCGCGCTCGCGCTCGGCCTCGGCGCGAAGCGCCTCGTCTTCCTGACCGACGTCCCGGGCCTCTACGTCGAGGGCGACCTCGTCGACTCGATCGGCGCCGGGCACGCGACGCGCATGCTCGACGAGGGTGCGTTCGACGGCGGGATCGTCCCCAAGCTGCGCGCCGCGGCACTCGCCGCCGGCAGCGGCATCAGAGCCGAGATCGGAAGGACGGCGGTGGTCGCATGACCCAGGAGCAAGTGTTGACTCATCACAATCTCCTGCCGACGTACGCGCGGCAGGACGTGACATGGGTCGAGGGCGACGGCGCATGGCTCGTCGACTCGGACGGCAAGCGCTACCTCGACCTGCTCGGCGGGATCGCCGTCGTCGGGCTCGGGCACCGCCACCCGGCGCCGCTCGCGGCCGCGCACGCCCAGCTCGACCGCGTGTGGCACACGTCGAACCTCTACTACACCGAGCCGATGCTCGAGCTCGCCGCGAAGCTCTCCGACCGCTTCGGCGGCGCGGACGCGTTCTTCTGCAACTCCGGCGCCGAGTCGATCGAGGCGGCGCTCAAGTGGGCGCGCAAGGCGACCGGTCGTGCCGGGCTCGTGGCGCTGGAAGGGTCGTTCCACGGCCGCACGATCGGCGCGCTCTCGGTCACGGGCCAGCCCGCGAAGCGGACCGCGTTCGAGCCGCTCGTGCCCGGCGTGTCGTTCGCGACGCCCGAGACGCTCGCCGATCACGTCGGGCCGGACACGGCCGCGATCCTGCTCGAGGTCGTGCAGGGCGAAGGCGGCGTGCACCCGCTCAGTGCGGAGACGCTCGCGGAGGCGCGCGCGCTCGCGGACGAGCACGGCGCGCTGCTGATCTTCGACGAGGTGCAGACCGGCGTCGGCCGCGTGCGGCTCGTTCTTCGCGTGGGAGCGCGTCGGCGTGAAGCCGGACGCGCTCACGCTCGCGAAGGGGCTCGCGAACGGGTTGCCGATCGGCGCACTGCTCGTCGGGCACGACGCGCCGACCGCGTTCGAGCCGGGCGACCACGCGTCCACCTTCGGCGGCAACCCCGTCTCGTGCGCGGCGGCCTGCGCCGTCGTCGACACGATCGACGACGAGCTGCTCGCGCACGTGCGCGAGCTGTCCGCGCCGCTTCGCCGCAGCGCTGCCCGACGCGCGCGGGCTCGGCCTGCTTCTCGCCGTCGACGTCGACGGCCCGGCCGGCACGTACGTCGACGCGGCGTTCGCGAAGGGCGTCGTCGTCGGCACCGCCGGCCCGAGCACGCTGCGCCTCACGCCGCCGCTCACGCTCTCGGCCGACGAGGCCGACCTCGCGATCGCGACGCTCACGGAGGTGCTCGGTTGACGACGAAGTTCGAGCGGCAGGGGGCGATCCTGCGTCTCGTGCAGGAGCAGCCGCTGCACACGCAGGCGGAGGTCGCCGACGCGCTGCGCTCGCACGGCATCGACGCCGTGCAGGCGACCGTCTCGCGCGACATCGCGCAGCTCGGGCTGACCAAGGTGCGAAACGGCGAGGGGAGGCTCGTGTACGCGCTGCCCGGCGCCGCCGACCTGCGGAGGCTGGAGGCGCTCGGCTCCGCCGTCAGCCGCTGGATGGGCGAGACCGCTACCTCCGGGACGCTGCTCGTCGTGCAGACGCCGCGCGGCTTCGCCGCCGCGCTCGCCGACGCGCTCGACGCCGCGACGCTGCCGGAGATCGCAGGCACGATCGCAGGCGACAACACCGTCTTCGTCGCGTGCAGCGACGCGACGACCCCGGCCGAGCTCGACGCGCTCCTGCGGAGCCATCTGTGAGCGTCGTTCAGAAGAGCGGCGTGATCCTCGGCTCGCTGCCGGTCGGCGAGCGCGTCGGGATCGCGTTCTCGGGAGGCCTCGACACGAGCTGCGCGCTCGCGTGGATGCGCGAGAACGGCGCCATCCCGTATGCGTTCACCGCCGACCTCGGGCAGGCCGACGAGCCGGACATCGAGGCCGTCCCGGCGAAGGCGAGGCAGTTCGGCGCCGAGGAGGCGGTGCTCGTCGACTGCAAGGACGCGCTCGCGCGCGAGGGGATCGTCGCGCTGCAGTGCGGGGCGTTCCACATCCAGACGGCGGGCAAGCGCTACTTCAACACGACGCCGCTCGGCCGCGCGGTGACCGGGACGATGCTCGTGAAGGCGATGGCCGAGCACGGCGTCGACATCTGGGGCGACGGCTCGACCTACAAGGGCAACGACATCGAGCGCTTCTATCGCTACGGCCTGCTCGTCAACGAGCACCTGCGCATCTACAAGCCCTGGCTCGACAGCGCCTTCGTGGACGAGCTCGGCGGTCGCAAGGAGATGAGCGAGTGGCTCCTCGAGCGCGGGCTGCCGCACGGGTCGTCCGTCGAGCAGGCGTACTCCACCGACGCGAACATGCTCGGGGCGACGCACGAGGCGAAGGACCTCGAGCTCCTCGCGACGTCGATGAAGATCGTCGAGCCGATCATGGGCGTCGTGCCGTGGACAGACGTCGGATCGAGCCGGAGACGGTGACGATCGCGTTCGAGCGCGGCTTTCCGGTCGCGGTCGGCGACGTGCAGACCACGGACCCGGTCGCCGTGATCCAGGCGGCGAACGAGGTCGGCGGCCGGCACGGGCTCGGCATGAGCGACCAGATCGAGAACCGCATCATCGAGGCGAAGAGCCGCGGCATCTACGAGGCGCCCGGCATGGCACTGCTGCACATCGCCTACGAGCGCCTGCTGTCCGCGATCCACAACGAGGGCACGCTCGAGCGCTACGCCGTCGACGGGCGCCGTCTCGGCCGCCTGCTCTACGAGGGCCGGTGGTTCGACGTGCAGGCGCTGATGCTGCGCGACGCACTGCAGCGCTGGGTCGCCGCCGCCGTGACGGGCGAGGTGACGATCGAGCTGCGCCGCGGCGACGACTACACGATCCTCGACACGCGCGGCGACGGCGTCACCTACGACCCGGAGCGGCTGAGCATGGAGCGCAGCGAGACCGCGTTCAGCGCGCAGGACCGCATCGGCCAGCTCGCGCTGAAGACGAACGACATCGCCGACGCGCGGCACATGCTCGCCGAGCTCGGCTGGGTGCTGTGAAGTTGTGCCCGTGAAATTGTGGTCCGGCCGCGTCGGCGGCGAGCTCGCGCCCGAAGTGTGGGAATTCTTGCGCGCCGACGATGCCGAGCTGCTGCCGTACGACCTGCAGGCGACGCTCCTGCACGCGCAGCGTCTGCACGCCGCCGGGATCCTCGACGACGCCGAGCTCGCGGACGTGACGGAGCGCCTCGCGTCGATCGAGGAGATCGACGAGGCGGACGAGGACGTGCACTCGTCGATCGAGCGGCAGCTCGGCGACGTCGGGCGCAAGATCCACGCCGGGCGCTCGCGCAACGACCAGGTCGCTGCGGCGTTCCGCCTCTACGTCGGCGACGCGTGCGTGGAGGCCGACGCCGCGCTCGTCAGGTTCGCGCACGCGGTGCTCGACCGCGCGGCCGAGGAGGCTGCGACCGCGATGCCGGGCTACACCCACCTGCAGCGCGCGCAACCGGTGACGCTCGGCCACCACCTGCTCGCGTGGGTCGAGATGCTCGAGCGCGACCGTGCACGCTTCGCGTTCGCAGCGGCGCAGGCCGCGCCGTCGCCGCTCGGCTCGGGCGCGCTCGCCGGCTCGACGCTGCCGATCCCGCCGCCGCCGAACCAGCTGCGCAACTCGATCGACGCCGTCGCCGACCGCGACTTCGCACTCGACTATCTCTACGCCGCCGCCGTGCTCTTCACGCATCTCTCGCGGATCGGCGAGGAGGTCGTGCTGTGGACGACGAGCGAGTTCGGGTTCGCGCGGCTGCCGGAGGACGCGGCGACCGGCTCGTCGATGATGCCGCAGAAGCTGAACCCGGACGTCGCCGAGCTCGCACGCGGCAAGGCGGGAACCGCGATCGGCCGGCTCACCGGGCTGCTCGCGACGGTGAAGTCGCTCGCCGCTCGCCTACGACCGCGACCTGCAGGAGGACAAGCCGCCGGTGTTCGCCGCGCGGAAGGACGTCGCAGGCGCGCTCGGCGCGCTGACGGTGCTCGTCGCCGGCCTCGCGTTCGACCGCGAGCGCATGGCGGCCGCGAGCGCAGACCCCTTGCTGCGCGCGACCGACGCCGCCGAGGCACTCGTCGCGGAGGGCGTGCCGTTCCGCGACGCGCACGAGCAGGTCGCGGGACAGGTTCGCGCAGGAACGTTCGAAGCGCCGCCGGCGGGCAACCGGCTCGGCGATGTCACGAAAGCGGTCGCCGCCGCAAAGGAGCGGTGGTCCTAAAAAAGGATGTGGTCATGACAACCCCACTCGAAGTCTCCCTCGCCGGTCGCGATTTTCTTCGCATCTCTGACCTCGTCCCCGCCGAGGCGGACGCGATTCTCGACAGGGCCGTGGAGATGCGCCTGTCGCCGAGGCAGCCGCTGCTGCCCGGCGCGACGCTCGGCCTCTACTTCGCGAAGCACTCGACCCGCACGCGCGTCTCGTTCTCGGCGGGCATGGTCCAGCTCGGCGGCTCAGCCGTCCACCTGGCGCCGGAGGAGCTGCAGCTCTCGCGCGGCGAGTCGCTGCCAGACACGGCCCGCGCGCTCTCGCGCTACCTCGACGCGCTCGCGGTGCGGGTGCACTCGCACGAAGAGCTGCAGGAGTGGGCGGAGTGGGCTTCGATCCCGGTGATCAACGCGCTGACCGCGGAGGAGCATCCGTGCCAGGCGCTCGCGGACGCGCTGACGATGCGCGACCGGCTGGGCTCGCTCGAGGGCGTGCGCGTTGCGTGGGTCGGCGACGGCTCGAACGTCTGCACGTCGCTCGCGCGGCTCGGCGCGCTCCTCGGCTACGAGGTCGTCGCCGCGTGCCCGGAGGGCTACGAGCCGGCGGCCGACGTCCACCTCGTCCGCGACCCGCGCGAGGCGGTCGGCCACGCCGACGTGATCGTCACCGACACGTGGGTGAGCATGGGCCAGGAGGCCGAGCACGACCAGCGCCTGCACGACCTCGAGCCCTATCGCCTCGACGCCGCGCTCCTCGGCCACGCCTCGCCGGACGCGTTCGTCATGCACTGCCTGCCGGCGCACCCGGGCGAGGAGATCACCGCCGACGTGCTCTACGGCGACCGCTCGGCGATCTGGGACGAGGCCGAGAACCGCCTGCACGTCCAGAAGGCGCTGCTGGCGCTGCTGCTCGGCGTCTGACCCGGAACCACACTACGGGCGTCGCAGACCTGGCTCGAACGGCCGACCCCGCTGGTCAGACCAAGTTGCGCGAAACCGGGACGAACGATCCACAATCCCCGCTCGCGAACGGTTTTTCACGCAGTTCGGACGTGTCCGCTTCGGCCGAGCATCTTGGTCTGACCAAGATGTCACCACGCCTCGTCGCGGCGGTCGGCCTAGACCGGCCGGCGCACGACGAGCGCCGTCGACGCGCAGAGCGCTGCCACGATCAGGAAGCCGATGCGGCCGTCTCCCGGCAGCGAGAACGTGAGCCCGAGCAGCGGCGTCCCGACGAGGATCGTCACCGCCGCGACCATGTTCACGAAGCCGATCGCGGCGGCCGGCGCGTCCGGACGAATGCGCTGCGCGCCCGCGAACGCCGGCGCGAACGGCACGCCGGCGGAGATGCCGACGAGCCCGGACGCGAGGATCATCAGCGCGAGCGGCTGCGCGAGCGGCGAGCACCGGCGATCCCGATCGCGCACACGACGAAGCTCGCGCGGATCAGTCCCAGGTGGTCGGACGAAGCGCCCGCCAGCCGGCCGCGAGATCACGCCGAGGAAGAGCACGAGCCCGCCGGCAAGGCCCGCGACCTGCTCCGACTCGCCGCCCGCGCGGTGCAGAAGCGTCACGACCCAGTTGCCGAGGACGACCGAGAGCCCGAACGACGCAGCGTGCATCGCCGCGAGCGGGAACAGCCGAGGGTCGACGACCGTCGGCAGGTCGCGACGCGGGCGGCGCACGCGCGCCGGCTCGCGAGAAGCGACCGCCACGAGCAGCACGCCCACCGCGGCGACCGCAGCAGCCGTCGCGAACGGCGCGCGCCAGCTCGGCCACAGCGGCACCAGCGCGAGCGCGAGCCCGCCGCCCGCCATGCTGACCGCGCCGAAGACGCCCTGCGCGAACGGCGAGCCGATCGTCGCGCGCACGTAGTCGCGCCGGCGACGAACGACGCCGCGGTGCCGATGCCCGCGACGAACCGCATCGCGATCGCGAACCACGCTTCCTTCCAGCCGAGCGTCACCGCCGACGCGACCGCGACGATCGCAAGCCCCGTCCCACCGACGAGCCGCGCGCCGAAGCGGTCGGAGAGCCGGCCCATCGGGATCTGCAGTGCCGCGTGCGTGACGAAGAGCGCGGTCGTGAACAGCCCGACGACCGCGAGCCCGACCCGTATGCATCCGAGACGTGGTCGGCGACGGCGCCGACGTTCGCGAGGTTGAAGCCGGGCGTGAACGCGAGCGCGAAGCCCCCCAGCGCGGCCCGCGGCCTCACGCGGCCGACCCTAGCCAGAATCGCGTCAGGGGATCTATTCTGTGCAAGCGATCATGGCTGAGAATCAGTGGCTCGGGATCGAGCTCCGCCATCTGGCGGCGCTGGACGCAATCGCGCGCGAGGGCTCGTTCCGCCGCGCAGCCAAGAGCCTGGGCTACGTCCAGTCGGCGATCAGCGGCCAGATCGCGGCGCTCGAGCGCGCCGTCGGGCAGCGGCTCGTCGAGCGCAGCCGGGGCGGCGGCCGGATCGAGCTGACCGAGGCCGGGCAGCTCGTCCTCCAGCACTCCGACGCGATCCTCGCGCGCCTCCAGGCCGCGCAGGCCGATGTGGCCGCGCTCGCCGCCGGGCAGTCGGGCGAGCTGCGCGTCGGGATCACGCAGTCGGTCGGCGTCCGGATCCTGCCGCCGCTGATGCGTGCCTTCGCAGGCGACTGGCCGGGCGTGCGCCTGCGCCCCACCGAGGCGCCTGCCGACCTGCCGCTCTACGAGGCGGTCGAGCGCGGCGACGTCGACCTCAGCTTCGTCGAGCTCCCCGCACCGGCCGGCCCGTTCGAGACGGTCGAGCTGATGACCGACCCGTTCGTCCTGCTCGTGCCGCGCGGCTCGGGGATCAAGAGCCTCGACGACCTCGGCGATACGCCGCTGATCGGTCACACCGATTGCCGCGGGCTCGCGCGCGTCGAGGCGCAGCTCCGCGCACGCGGCCTCGACCCGGAGTTCGCGTTCCGCTCCGACGTGAACGCGACCATTCAGGCGCTCGTCGGCGCCGGCGTCGGCGCGGCGGTCTTGCCGGTGCTCGCGATCGACGCATCCGACAAGCTCACCGCGACGTGCGACCTGCCGATGATCCCGCCGCGCATCCTCGCGATCGTGCGTCACCGCGACCGCTACCACTCGGCGGCGGCGAAGGCGTTCGTCGACGCGGCGCAGGCGGTGTGCAGCACGCTCACCACGCCGACGCGGCTCGCGGCGTCTAACGCGCGGCCTTGCGGCGCCGGTACGCGCGCGTCTTCTTCCGGTTGCCGCAGAGCTGCATCGAGCACCAGGTCGCCGACCGGTTCGGCGAGTAGTCGTAGAACGACCAGCGGCAGTTGCGGCACGCCTTGAGCCGCTCCCAGCGTGCCGTCGATCATCGCGCCGAAGCGCGATCGCGACGATCTCGGTCGAGCGCGTCGCCGTCCGTCGTCGACGCGCACGGCGCCGCCGGCGTCGAGTCGCAGTCGCAGACGCGCGTCGCCGCGGCGTTCACGTGCGCGACCGCCGCGCTCGTCGAGCGGCACGGCCGTTGTTCGCGAGCACGAGCAGCGCGCAGCGCCTCGCGCAGCGGCGCGCGCGCGCTCGAGCTCGCCGTCGAGCCCGCGCTCGGCCAGCCAGTCCGGCAGCCAGTCGACGCTCGTGCTCCACGGTCGGCGCTGTTCACGAACAGCTGCACCTGCCGGAGCGGCTGCGGGCGCGGCATTGGGGACGTCGTAGCGCGGGCTCACCGTTGCCGCCCAGTCTAAACACCGGTAGAGTTCTGGTACCGGTGTCGCTGCTTCGCCGCTTCACCTTCCCGCTGCGCCTCGTGGGCGCGCGGCTCGGCGCGGGCGGCGAGCGGCTCGCTGCTCGTCGCGCTCGGCGTCGTCGCCGGCGCGGCGCGTGCTCGCCGCCGTGCTCGGCGGCCGCCTCGTCATGCAGGACCGCGCGCTCGCGCTCGCGACCGCGCAGCTCGCGCCGGGCGACCGCCAGGTGCAGGTCGCGTGGAGCGGCGCCGACGGACGAGCTTCTCGCGGCTCGACCGGTTCGTCGCGCCGCGCGTGCGAGGCGCTCACCGGGCAGCGGCCCGCGGCGGCGATGCTCTTCCGCGAGGCGTCGATCCAGCAGCCGCCTCGTCAACCTGCGCGCCGCCGACGACCTCGGCCGCTACGTCGACGCTCGTCTCCGGCCGGCTGCCGACGCCGTGCGTGCCGTCGCACTGCGAGGTGCTGCGCCTGCAGGGCGAGGGGCCGATCCCGTCGACGACGGCAGCTGAACCTGATCGAGGTCGGCCGCGCGATGCTGAAGCCCGACGCGCCGTTCGCGGCCGTTCGTCCTGCCCGCGCCGCCGACCGAGATGGTCGCGCGCGCGGTGCGCTACCACACGCCGCAGCCGTCGCCGATCGTGATCGCGAACGGCGTCGCCGGGCTCTCGCACAACACCGAGCTCGAGACGTTCTACCGCTCGTACGCCTGGTTCGTCCCGATCGGGCGCGGCGACGTCCACCCGTGGGCGATCGACGCGTTCCAGCGCGAAGGTGCAGCGGCTGACCGCCGAGATCGAGGCGAGCTCCGACGAGTTCCAGGTGACGGCGCCGACCGACGCGCTCGCGACGGCGGCCGGCGTCGTCGACGCGCCGCCGCACGGCGGCTGCTGCTGCTCGGCGGCGAGGGCGGCGCGCTGCTGCTCGCGTTCACGATCCTCGCCGCGGCCGCGCTGCGCCGCGACGTCGACGGACGCGCGGCGGCGGCTGACGTGGTTCGGCGCGCGGCGCTGGCAGGTCGAGCTGTTCACGCTTCGCCGAGTCGGCCGCGCTCGCCGGCTGCCGGCACGGTCGCCGGCTGGGCGCTCGGCGGCGCGTCGCCGCGCCGTGATCGCGGCGCCGCGCCGGCTCGCCCGCCGGGCGACGTCGTCGCGCACGCGCTGCTCTCGCGCGGCGGGCTCGCTCGCCGCGCTCGGCCGTCGCGCTCGCCGCCGGCGCTGCTGCTCTACGCGACCGTCCGCGCGCCCGGCGTGCAGCTCGGGCGGCTCGCGTTCACGCCGCTCGACGTCGCGGCGCTCGGCGCGCTCGCGGTCGTGCTCGTCGGCTGGGCGCGCGGCTCGGTCGACGCGCAGCAGCTCGCCGGCGGCGGCGGAACGAGCGCGTTCCTGCTGCTCGTGCCCGCGCTGATCGTCTTCGCCGCCGCGGTCGCTCGCCGCGCGCCTGCTCGCGCCGACGCTGCGCGCGCTCGGCCGCGCCGGCCGCCGCGGCCCGGTCGCGCTGCGGCTCGCCGCCGCCTCGCTCGCGCGCAACCCGGGGCACGCGGCGATCGCCGCGACGTTCCTCGTCGCGAGCCTCGGGCTCGCGCTCTTCGCCGTCACCTACCGCTCGACGCTCATCCGCGGGCCAGCACGACGAGGCGTCGCTTCGCGGTGCCGGCGACGTACGTGCTCGCCGAGGACTTCTCGCAGCTCGTGCCGGTGCTGCACGGCGCCGCCGACCGCACCGGCGTCGCACGCAGGTGCTGCGGCTTCGGGCAACGTCCCGTCGGGAACGACGTTCGCGTTCCTCGGGCTGCCGGCACGCGATCGCGACAGCGTCGGCGGCTGGCGCACCGACTTCGCCTCGCGGCCGCTCGCGCGAGCTCGCGCGCGGCCATCGCGCCCGCGGCGCGACGTGTCGCTGCGCACGACGGCGCTGCCGACCGGGCGGCAGTTCACCGCTGCCGGTGACGCGCGCACGGCGACGACGTCGGCGTGCGCGCGATCTTCCGCTCGCCGCTCGGCGACTACGAGGCGTCGCGCTCGGCCAGACGAACGGCCGGCACACGGTCGTGCTGCGCGGGCGCATCCCGTTCGCGGCACGCGACGCTCGCGCAGCTCGAGCTCGACATCCTGAACAGCGGCCGCATCGTCGGCGAACGCCGGCACCGGCATGCAGCCGAGCGCGAAGGGCATCCTCACCTTCGGCGACGCCGCGCGTCGACGGCACGCGCCGTTGCGCGCCGTTCGCCGCGCTGGATCGGCACCGGCGGGATCAGCGGCGCCGCCGCGCGGCTCGGCTACGTCCTGACGCCCGACCAGCACGGGGTCTTCCGGCCGCGCCAGCCGACCGACGGGCGTGCCGCTGCCCGTGCTCGCGACGCCGCGCGTCGCCGCCGCGGCGGGCCCGCACGGCGATCATCCCGCTCGCAGGTCGAGGGCGAGCAGATCGCCGCGCGCATCGTCGGCGTCGTCGCAGCGCTTCCCGTCGATCGTCGGCGACGCCGTCGTCGCCGACCGCACGCACGCGGCGACGATGCTCGACACGCGCTCGCCCGGGCTCGGCACGACCGACGAGCTCTGGCTGAACACCGGGCGCGACGCCGCCGCACGCGCCGCAGACCGCTCACGCAGTCGCCTCGCGGGCCGACGACGCTCGCCGCGCTGCGAGCCGACCCGCTCGCGCGCGGCGCGCTGCTGACGCTCGCCGGCACCGCCGCGGTCGCGCTGCTGCTCGCGCTCGTCGGACTTGCTGCTCTCGGTCGTCGGCGACGTGCGCGACGACCGCGGCGAGCTGTTCGACCTCGAGGCGCAGGGCGCCGCGCCGGCGACGATCCGCGCGCACCTGCGGCTGCGCGCGCTGCTCGTCGCGCTGTTCGGCGTCGCGGGCGGCGTCGTGCTCGGCGCCGATGCTGTCGTCGCTCGTGATCTCGCTCGTCTCCGTGACCGCCGGCGCGGCCGAGCCGGAGCCGCCGCTCCGGCTCGACGCTCGACGTGCCGCTGCTCGCGCGGCGGCGCTCGCCTACGTGGTCGCTGGCTGCGCTGCTCGTCGTGGCGGCGACGACGCTGCGCGGCCGCGCGCCCTCGCGCGCGGCGGAGGCGGCCGAGCAGTAGGACGCCACGACTGAGCGCGATCGAGCTGCGCGACGTCTTCCGCGTCCACTCGACGCCGGAGGGCGACGCCGCGGCGCTGCAAGGGCTGTCGCTGCGCGTCGCCGAGGGCGAGGTGTGACCGTGCTCGGGCCGAGCGGCTCCGGCAAGTCGACGCTGCTGCGGCTGCTCGCCGGGCTCGAGCGCCCCTCGGCAGGGCTCGGTGCGCGTGTACGGCGAGGACGCTCGGCAAGCTGCCGGCGCGCCGGCTCGCCCGCTACCGCTCGACGCTGCTCGGCTACGCCGACCAGCACTACGCGCGCGCGCTCGCGCCGGAGCTGACCGCGCGACGAGCTCGTCGCGCTGCAACTCGGGCTGCGCGGCACGCCCGCGGCGGAGCGGCTCGCGCCGCGCGGACGAGCTGCTCGAGCGCGTCGGGCTCGCGGCGAAGCGCGACCGGCGGCCCGGCGAGCTCTCGGGCGGCGAGCAGCAGCGCGTCGCGCTCTGCGCGGCGCTCGCGCACCGCCCGCGCGTCTTCCTCGCCGACGAGCCGACCGGCGAGCTCGACGCGGCGACCGCCGACCAGGTGTACGAGGTGCTCGGCGAGCTCGTGCGCGAGCACCGCTGCACGACGGTGATCGTCAGCCACGACCCGGAGTCGGCGCGCATCGCCGACCGGATCGTGCGCATCCGCGACGGCCGCGTCTCCGAGGAGTGGGCGCCGCGACGACGCTGCGAGCGACACGATCGTCGTCGGCCGCGGCGGCTGGCTGCGCCTGCCGGAGGAGCTGCTGCTCCGCGCCGGGCATCGGCACGCACGCGACCGCGACGCTTCGACCGGCGGCGCCGTGGTCGTCGCGGCCGGCGGACGGCCGCGAGGCGCCGCAGACCCGGATCGTCCGGCACCGCGGTCAGATTCCGAGACGCTTCCGAGACCGCACGGTCGTGCGACGGCACGCGGGCTCGTGAACCGCTACGGCGAGCACGCGCGGTGCTCGACGGCCTCGACGCCGAGCTCGACGGCGGGCCGCCTGCACGCCGTCACCGGGCCGTCGGGCTCCGGCAAGACGACGCTGCTGCACCTGCTCGCCGGGCTCGAGCTGCCCGACGCCGGCACGATCGCGGTCGACGGCGTCGAGCTGACGACGCTCGACCGCGCGCGCGCGCGCGGCGCTGCGCCGCGAGAAGATCGCCTACGTCGGGCAGCAGGCCGGGCTCGTGCCGCACCTCTCGGCGCTCGAGAACGTCGAGCTCGTGCTCGCGCTGCGCGGCCTCGACGGCGGCAGCCGCCAGCGGCGTTCGCGGCGCTCGAGTCGGTCGGCCTCGGCGAGCGGGCGACGCAGCGCGTCGCGCCGCCTCTCGCAGGGCGAGCGGGCGCGCGTCGCGATCGCGCGCGCGCTCGTCGTCGCGGCCGACGCTGCTGCTCGCCGACGAGCCGACCTCCCGGCTCGACGGCGCGAACGCGATCGCCGTCGCGGTCCTGCTCGCCCGGCTTGCCGCGCGACACCGGCGCGGCCGTCGTCTGCGCGACGCACGACCCGCTCGTGATCGAGCAGGCGGACGCTCAGATCACGCTGTAGTCTCTCGGAGCGCGCTCGCCAGGACGACCAGCCGCCCTCGTACGAGCGCACGTCGCCGTCGGCGCACCTCGAGGATCCGGTCGGCGATCCGGTCGAGGAAGTAGCGGTCGTGCGAGACGAAGATCGCGGTGCCCGTCGAACGTCCTCGAGCGCGCTCTCGAGCATCTCGACGGACTCGATGTCGAGGTGGTTCGTCGGCTCGTCGAGCAGCAGGCAGTTCGCGCCCTGCAGCATCAGCAGGAGGAGCTGCAGCCGCGTCCACTCGCCGCCGGAGAGCGAGCTCGAGCGGCCGGCCGCACCTGCTCGTAGCTGAAGAGGAACTTCATCAGCCGCGAGACGGCCTCGCCCTCGGAGATCGGGACTGCGTGCCGCACGAGCTGCAGCGGCGTGGCGCGCGGGTCGTCGGGCCGGCGGTCCTGCGCGAGTCGGCCGAAGCGGATCGACGGCCCGGCCTTCCGCTCGCCCTCGGTCGGCTCGAGCTCGCCGGCGAGCACGCGCAGCAGCACCGACTTGCCCGGCGCCGTTGTCGCCGACGACGCCGACGCGCTCGCCGCGCAGGACCGTCAGGTCGACGCCGCGCGAAGACGAGGTTCTCGCCGAGCGCCACGCCGACGGCGTCGAGCTCGACGACGCGCTCGCCGCCGCGCGCGTGCGGGTCGCAGCTCGAGCGCGATCTTGCGCCGCTCGAGCACCGGGCGGTCGACCTTCTCCATCCGGTCGATCTGCCGCTGCTTGTTGCGCGCCTGCTTGATGTGGCGCTCGTCGGGGACGCGGCTCGCCCAGTCCTTGAAGCGGCGGATCGCCTCCTCGAGCCGCGCGATCTCCTTCTGTTGCGTGACGTAGAGCTGCTGCTGCCGCTGCAGCTCGAGCTCGCGCGCGACGGTGTACGCCGAGTAGTTGCCGGGCCACATGCGGACGCGGCCGCCGGTCGAGCTCGGCGATCTGCGACACGGTCTCGTCGAGCAGGTAGCGGTCGTGCGAGACCGCGACGAGGGCGCCGTCGAAGGACCGCATCAAGCTGCTCCATGTGCTCGCGCGCCTCGACGTCGAGGTGCGCCTCCGGCTCGTCGAGCAGCAGCACGTCCGGGTCGCGCAGGAGGCAGGCGGCGAGGCCGACCAGCTTGCGCTGGCCGCCGGAGAGGACCCGCGTCGGCTTGACGAGGTCGTCCTCCTCGAGCCCGACGTCGCCGAGCAGCGCCCGGGCGCGGCCCTCGAAGCCGGGGCCGCCCGCTGCGGTCCAGCGCTCCAGCAGCCCCTCCTGGCGGCGGAGCAGGCGCTCGATCCGGTCGAGGTCGAGGCCCGCTGCCTCGATGCTGCGCTCTCGACCTTCGCGAGCTCGCGCTCGAGCTCGTCGAGGTCGGGCCGCGCGGCGCGCAGCGTCTCGAGCGGCCGCCGCTCGTCGCCCTCCAGCTGTTGCGGCAGGAAGGCGAGCTCAGCCCACGCCGCTGCGTGACCTCGCCCGCGTCCGCGGTCTCCTCGCCCACGAGGATGCGGAGCAGCGTCGACTTGCCGCCGCCGTTCGGGCCGATCATGCCCAGGCGGACGCCCGGCTCGATGTCGAGATCGAGCCCGTCGAGGATCAGCCGCGAGCCGAAGCTCTTCGTGATGCCGCGCGCGGAGAGCACCGCCATGCCTCCACGGTAGACCGCGCCGGGCGCGTTGTCGTCCTACCTCAGGACGACCAGAAGGGATGAAATGCGAGCTCCCCGAGGCGTCGGTAGCCGGCGATCGACGGGTGGTCGCCGTCCTCGTTCGTCCACTCGTCCTTCATCCGTCCCGGCCGGGCGGGGTCCTCGAGCGTGTCGTGGAAGGCGAGCAGCGGCACGTCGGAGGTCGGGAGCAGGGCATTCAGCTCGCGGATCGGGCTCTCCTTGTCGGGCCAGCCGTTGTTCCAGGGCAGCACGTCGCAGACGGCGACCGGCAGCCGGAGCGCGAGCCCGCGCTCCGTGACTCTGGCGAGATTCTGCGGCCGCAGAGGCGACGTCGCGGCCCTGCGCGATGTCGTTGATCCCGCCCTGGACGATCAGGACGTCGGCGCCCTCGACCGCCGCGTCGAAGCGCAGCGCGATCTCGTCGGTGCGCTGGCCCCAGATCCCGTGGTTGCGGAACTCGATCCCGGGATGCCGCAGCGCGGCCCAGTGCTCCCACTGGCCCTCCGGCTCGCCGCTGCGGCGGCGCGCGTCCCAGTACGGCGAGCCCTCGGTGATCGAGTCGCCGAGGCACGCGACGACGACGTCCGCCATGCCGCGCAGTCTCGCACCGGTGCCCCGCCGCCGAACGGTGTCAGACACCTTCTCGGGGCTCAGCCCGGATCAGAAGTAGAACTGGCGCCACGCCGTCCACCAGTCGTCCGCCCTGGACGAGATCTGGCGGGAGCCGCTGATCTCCACGCCCGCCCGGTAGCGGTAGCGCTCCACGTGGTCCGAGGTGTTGAAGTCGACGAGGATCTCGCAGGGCGAGCCGGGGTCGTACGGCTGGACCGCGCCCAGATCGGCCAGCGAGCGCCGCGCGGCGTCCTCGATCAGCTCCCGGGCGCGCGCGGCCGGGTACTGGCGGGCGCTGAAGCGGCCGAGTCCCTTCTTGACGGCGGCGGTCGTGAGGCCGTCCCCGAGCAGCTGGCGGCCCTCGCGGCAAGCGGCCTCGTCGCCGGTCACGAGCACGACGGGGCAGTCCCAGGTGCCGCAGAGCGCGGCGTTGATCCCGGTCTCGCCCACCTCCGTGCCGTTGAAGCGGAGCCGCCACCAGGAAGAGCCGCTGACCGTGTGCGCGAGCACCCCGTCGCGCGTGCCCGCCATCGCGTGCATGCCGACGAACAGCGCGGCGTCGATGCCGCTCTCGAGGTACTCGACGTGCTCCGTCCACTCGTTCTGCACGACGTACTCGCAGTCCGGTTCGAGCTCCTCCGGCATCAGCGAGTTGAACGTCCACCCCTCGCCGGCGCCGTGGCAGTCCATCACGACGATCTCCGTCGCGCCGGCCGCTTTCGCGCCGCGCACGGCGGCGTTGATCTCGCCGGTGTACAGACGGCGGCCTTCCTCGTACATCGCGTGGCCGCCGGTCACCTGCTGCCACTTGACGATGCCCGCCACGCCCTCCATGTCCGAAACGATGAAGACCCTCACGGCGCGTCGTAGGTTATTGCCCCCACGATCTCTCCGCGACTGTTGTGCACCGGCGCCTCCGCGAGCTCCTCGATCCCGAGCACGAGCGCAAGCGCCGGGCCGATGCGCGCGATACGCGCCGTCCTCGACCTTGAGCGCAACGCCGCGCCCGTCTGCGTGTGCTGCGCAGAAGAGCCCTTCCGCGCCGCCCTTCGCGATCCAGCCGTCGCGCAGCCGCATCAGGTCGGTGTCGACCGCGCCGGTCGAGCCGCCGATGAGCTCGGGGCGCGCGCGCATCGCGGCGCGGATGCGCTCCGGCGTGCGCGTCAGCAGCTCGGCCGCGCCGGCGAGCGTGGTGGAGAAGGTCGGTACGCCGCAGCCGTCGACGCCGACCTGCTCGCCGCCGATCAGCTCGGCGATCCGCTCCTGCAACGGGTGCGCTGGATCGCGGTACGGATGGAGCGGCCAGCCGTGGGCGCGGCAGGCGGCCAGCATCCCGGCGTGCTTGCCGGAGCAGTTGTGTCCGAGCTTCCCTTCCGGCCGTCCTTCCTGCAAGCCGTTCTCGAGGTCGTCGACCGTGACGTTCGCCCGGGCGAGCACCTTGCGGACGGCGTCGAGCTGCGCGGGCTCGGCGCGGTGCGACGCGCACGCGATCGCGATCTCGTCGTCGCCGAGGTCGTCGTAGCCCTCGACGAACGGGATCGCCTGCATCGGCTTGCAGGCGGAGCGGAAGTAGAAGGCGAGCTCCGGGTCGCCCCAGCTCTCACCGTCGGTCGTCGCCGCATGGATGTGGTGCACCGCCTCGACGACCTCCCCACGGCGCACGGTTACCCTGATCGCGTCCACCGAAGCGGGAGCCTACGTTGCCCGAGTTGCCCGAGGTCGAAGCCTGGCGCCGCCAGCTCGACCCGCTAGTGAAGAAGGTCCCCATCGAGAAGGCGGGGCCGGCCCACATCGCCACGCTGAAGACGTTCGACCCGCCGGTCTCCGCGCTCGACGGGGAGGGCTTCAAGGGGGTCGAGCGGCGGGCCAAGCGCTTCCTGCTCCCGACGGACGACGAGGAGCTCGTGATGATGGTGCACCTGATGAGCGCCGGGCGGCTCAAGTACGTGCCGCCGCAGGGCAAGGGCGCGAAGTCGCCCGTGTTCCGGGTCCGCTTCACCGACGGCGGCGAGCTGCAGCTGACCGAGGCCGGGGCGAAGCGTCGCGCCGGCGTCTGGCTGCTGCGCCCGGAGGCGCTCGAGGCGGAGCTCGCGCACCTCGGCCCCGAGGCAGACAACCTGACGACCGAGGACGTCGCACGGATCCTCGCCTCGGACTCGCGGCGACTGCACTCGATGCTCCGAGACCAGCGGTTGATCGCCGGTATCGGCCGCGCGTGGGCGAACGAGATCCTCTGGGTCGCGCAGCTCTCGCCGTACGCGCTCTCCGCGCAGCTCGACGACGAGGAGACGGAGCGCCTGGCGAACGCGATCCGCGAGGAGATGGCCCGCGGCCTCGAGTTGCGGCTGCGCAACGCGAGCGACGACAAGACCTACCGCGTGCACAACAAGCTCGGCGTCCCCTGCGAGCGCTGCGCCACGCCCCTGGCGCGCGTCGACTTCGAGGAGCACACGATCTACTACTGCCCCGCGTGCCAGACCGGCGGCCGCACGCTGAAGGACCGCCGGCTGTCGCGGCTCCTCAAGTAGCGGTGCTGCGCAGCGCTCTCCTCGTCGTCGCGCTCGGCGCCGCGCTCTCGGGCTGCGGCTCGTCGGACGAGCCAAGCGCGTACGCGCGCGCGAACACCGCACTGCTCACGCGCGTCCCCGTCTACCCGGGCGCGTCAGCACCGAAAACGACGGCGCAGAAGACGTCGGACGTCGAGTTCGCGACGCGCGACTGGACGCTGCCCGTGTCGGCGAAGCCGGAGACGGTGATCGACTGGTACGTCGACCGGCTGCAGAAGGGTGGTTGGAAGGTGACGGGTAAGAGCTTCAACACGATCCGCGCGACGCGCGGGCACGAGTCGCTGTCGGTCGGCGTGCGCGACCGGATCGCTCGAGGCGATCGCGAACAGCCGCGGCGCATGAAGATCGAACGCGTCACGCACGCGGACGACGCCTTGGTGGCGACGGTCGCCTCGCTGCTCGAGCAGCTCGCGCCGCACCGCGACGCCGCCCGACCTCGAGGCGCTGGAGCAGCTGTGCGCCGCGCCCGACACGTACTTCCTCGTCGCCCGCGACGGAGACGACGTGCTGGGCATGCTCACGCTCATCCTCTACCGCGTGCCGACGGGCTTCCGCGGCTGGATCCACGACGTGGTGGTCGACGGCGCGGCGCGCGGGCGCGGCACCGGCGAGGCGCTGACGCGGGAGGCGCAGCGGCTCGCAAAGGAGGCAGGCGCCATCGCGCTCGAACTGACGACGCGTCCCGAGCGCAAGGCGGCGAACCGGCTCTACCGGCGGCTCGGCTTCGAGCCGCGGAACACGAACGCGTACATCTGGCGCCCCTGACATCGCGCGCGCTTGTTCTCGCGCGCCGCACGGAATAGGGTGGCGCGAATCGGCGGGGGCATGCGGCTCGCGACGACAGGTCGCCGGTGCGCCCCTGCCCCGGAAAGGAAGGCCATGGAGCCGAAGGGCTTCTTCCAGTCGCTGTTCGACTACTCGTTCAGCTCGTTCATCACGACGAAGCTGATCAAGGTCCTGTACATCCTGTCGACGATCGCGATCGCGATCTACACCCTCGTCCTCGTCCTCGTCCTCTTCAAGGCCTCGCCCGTGGCGGGCATCTTCGGCCTGGTGATTCTCGGGCCACTGGTGTTCGTGATCGGGATGATCTACATGCGAGTCATCCTCGAGTTGCTGATCGTCATCTTTCGGATCCATGAGGACGTCCGAGAGATCAACGTGCGGGGAGGCGGCACGATGACACCCGATGTCCCGCTGCTCCCGGCTGAGCCCGCCGGGCCGGCGCCAGCGCCCGTCCAGCCGCCGCCCGGTCCCTCCCGCCCCTGCCAACGAGCCGACCGACGAGGCTCTTGCGCCGACGAAGCTGTTCTGCAAGAACTGCGGCGCGGAGATCGCTGCGGGCAACAGCTTCTGCACCTCGTGCGGAACACCGGTGGGCTGAGAAGGTGGCGACGTTCTGCGGGAGCTGCGGCACGGAGATCCAACCGGGCGTGACGTTCTGCGGCACCTGCGGGGCTCCCGTCACTCTCTCGACGACGGCTGCCGCCCCCGCCGGCGTGCCTCCAGAGCCGAAGTCGCACGGCCGGCGCAGCCCGTGGCTGCTGCTAGCCGTCGGCATCGCCGTGGTCGCGGCCGGTGGTGTCGCCGCGGTCTTGCTGACACGCGGCGGCGGCAACGCACAGCCGGTCGCACGACCGGTCGTCCGGACGGCGCCGGCCGCCGAGACGAGAACCGCGCTCGCTCCACCTACGACGACCGCCGCACCGGTGACCGATCCCGCGCTCGCCGCACCTACGACGACCGCCGCACCGGCGACCGATCCCGCGCTCGACTACGTCGACCGCGTTGACACGCTCCTCGCCGAGTCGCAGACAGTCGTGCTCGCGCTGCGTGCGTTCGTCCCGCAGGCGTCGAGTGACGCAATCGGTCGAGGCGAGGCGGTCCGGCTCGCGCGCTCGTACCTCACGAAGCGGAAGCTGCACCTCGCACGGGCGCGCACACTCCTCCCGCCACCCGAGCTGCGCGACTCGCAGCAGCTCCTGCTCGCCGCCTTCGCAGCCTCGGTCGCGGACGACCAGGCGCTCGTCGACTGGACGGTCGCGCGCCGCAACGGTGACGCCGGCGCGACGGCAGCGCTCGATCGCGCCACGCGGCTCGGCTCCCAGGCCAGCGCGGTGAAGGCGGTGTTCCGACGGACGTACGGCCGCGAGCGGCAAGCGTCGACCGGACGCCCACCGACGAGTCTGCCGAAGGTGTTCTAGGGCGACGTCCGCCGCCGCCAGTAGCTTCTCGCGCGTGATCAGGACGCAGCCACGTGCCGGGGGCTGGCTCGAGGTCGTCTGCGGGCCGATGTTCAGCGGCAAGAGCGAGGAGCTCATCCGGCGCCTCCGCCGCGCGGAGATCGCAGGGCAGCGCGCGCTGATCGTGAAGCCGCTGATCGACGACCGCTACGACGTCGGCCATGTCGTGTCGCACGCCGGCGCGAAGATGCGCGCGGTCACCGCCGAGACGAGCGGCGAGGTACGGCGGCTCGCAGCCGGCTACGACGCGGTGGGGATCGACGAGGTGCAGTTCTTCGACGAGGGGATCGTCGAGGCAATCGACTCGCTCGTCGATTCAGGCGCGCGCGTCGTCGCGGCGGGGCTGGCGCAGGACTTCCGCGGCCTCCCGTTCGGCGCGATGCCGACGCTGCTCTGCGTCGCCGAGTTCGTCGACAAGCTCGAGGCGGTGTGCCATCGCTGCGGCGGCCCGGCGACGATGACGCAGCGCCTCCTCGACGGCGAGCCCGCGCCGTTCGGCGGCGACACGATCCAGGTCGGTGCGCTCGACTCGTACGAGGCCCGCTGTCGCGCGTGTCACTCGGTGCTGCGCGACGACGCGCTGTCCCACGCGGTCAGCGGATCGCTCACCGCCTGACCTTCCCCGCAGGCGTGCGCATCGAGCCGCTTGACCACGTAGTCCGTCATGGAGTCTCCTTGGCTCTCTCAGGCCAGGCCGCGCGCCGCCCACGCGCGGGCGGTGACGACCAGGTCGTCGGGCAGCGTCGCGCGGCAGCGCTCGCGCAGCCGCGCCTGCGCCTCCGGATCGAGCCCGGCGAGATACGCCCCCGCGGGGCCGACGCCGAGCGTGAACGGCTCCCACCACTCCTCGAAGCTCGGGTGGCGAACCTCGACCGCCAGCGTTGCCTCCTCGGTGTCGCGCAGCCCCGCCTCGCGGAAGAGCTCGACGAGATGTCCCTGCCGCGCGCCCGCGCGCGCCGACTCGTCGTCGGCCTCAGGGTCGAGCTCGTGCACGGCAGCCCAGAACGGGCTCAGCGGCCCCGTCCGCCCGGCGCAGTCCCAGACACACGCCGCGACCACGCCTCCGTCGCGCGTCACGCGCCCCATCTCGCCCGAGCCCGCGCACGGGGTCGGACATGAAGTGCACGACGAGCTGCGCGAGCGCCGCGTCGAACGCGCCGTCCTCGAACGGCAGCTCCTCCGCGCTCGCCTGCCGGACGTCGACACCCGGCTGCCGCTCGCGTGCCGCGGCGACGAACGGCTCCGACGGATCGACCGCCGCCACGTTCGCCGCGCCGGCGCGGCGTACGAGCTCCGCAGTCAGCGCACCCGGCCCGCAGCCGACGTCGAGCACGCGCTGCCCGCCGGCGACACCCGCGAGCTCGGCGAGCTGCGGCGCGAGCGGTGCCGAGTAGCGCCCCATGAAGCGGTCGTACGACTCCGCCGCGACGGTGAACACGGCGGGAACTGTATGTCGTCGTCAATCGTCGTGCTCGTCCTCGTCCTCGTCGTCGAACTCGAAGAGGTCGAACAGGTCGCTGAGCGAGCGCAGGCCGTCGCGCGGCGGAGCCGGTGCACCTCCCGTCTGGAAGTTGCCGCCGGTCGGCGTGCCGTGGTCGAAGGTGTGGTTGCGCGCCGCCAGGGTCGGCAGCCGCCAGTTGCGCTCGATGAACTTCAGCGTCGACACGTGCTCGGCCGGCCGGCGCGAGAGGATCGGCCCGCGCCGTGCGAACGGGGACACGACCCAGAGCGGGACGCGAATCCCGAGGCCGAACGCATCGACCTGCGGCGGCGGGACGTGATCGAAGAAGCCTCCGTGCTCGTCGTAGGTGAGCAGGAAGGCGGACCGGTTCCACAGCCGTGACGTGCGTAGCGCGTTGATCGCCTGCTGCTGGAACCCCATTCCGACGCCGACGTCCGCATCGGGGTGCTCGTCGAACTGCATCGAGAAGCTCGAGATGATCCACGACACGCTCGGGAGCGTGCCGTTGCGGCAGTCCTCGAGGTAGTCGTCGAACGTCGCGGTCGTGCGCGGGTCGTGCGCCCAGCGACTCCAGAAGACGGCGACGTTGTCGGTGTCGCCGTTCTCGACGCTGTCGAAGCCTATGTAGTAGATCTTCCAGCTCACGCCGGCGTCGTCGAGCAGGTCGAGGATGATCGGCCACGACGACGAGTCGAAGATCCCGAAGCCCCACAGCCCGTTCGTCGTGATTCCTCCGGACGTTCCCGCCATCAGATAGAAGCGGTTGGGCCACGTCGGGCCGAGCAGCGAGCAGAAGTAGTTCGCGCACAGGCCCGAGTCGCGGAAGAGGCTGTAGTAGAACGGCAGCTCGCGCTCGGTGTAGTAGAAGATCGCGTTGTCGCCGCTGCCCGTAGCCTCCGCCGCAGTGCGGTAGAAGCCGTCCATGCGGCCGTTGTTGTACTGCGCGTGCACGGCGTCCCACCCGTGCGGCGGGTCGGGCGAGCGCAGGGCCGTCAGCTCGATCGGCGCATGTTGCGCGCCCGCGGCGTCCGGTTGCGTGTAGCCCGGCGGCACGCCGAGCCGCCGCCGCTGCACCTGCGGAGCGAAACCGAAGTAGTGGTCGAACGAGCGGTTCTCCTGTGTGGAGATGATCACGTGCTCGACGGGCGTGCGTGGCCGGCCGGCCTTGCGCGCAGCGGCCGCGGCGGGCCCGGTCGCCCACAGGTTGCCGCCTGCGACGGCGATCCCTGCGGCTCCGGCGCGCTTGACGAAAGTGCGGCGGGTGATTCCGCTCTGCTGCTCGGACATGGGAACCCTCCTGATCTCGAACGGACGACGGAGAGCGCCGCAGATTCTCTCCCGGGCAATCTACGAAACCCTCCGCCGTCGTCGCGACAGGTCGCTCCACACTGACAACGGGTGTTCACCCGGCGTCAACGCGCGAGCGTCAGGTCGGCTAGTGGCTCATCGACATCCCTGCCATGTTCATGCCGGCCATCGAACCGCTTCCGCTCCGCGGGAACTGCCGCGAGTCGAAGAAGAGGAAGAAGTTCGTCGGCACGTCCGGGAACGCCTTGCCCGCGGCCTGTGCGGCACGCAGCTTGCTCACGGACGTGATGCCGGTCGTGCCGGCCGCGTTCGGCCACACGCTCTTGTCGGTCACGAGGACGACGACGACCTTCCACCAGATCGAGTTGAAGTTGCCACCGTCGACGATGTGGCTGTGGTTCGGCGTCGGGAGCTGGACGACCTGGTTCGGCGGGATCAGGCCGAGCTGGGAGAGCACCGGGCCGAGGTCGATCTTCGTCGTGTGCATCGTGCAGGTGCCGAACGGCCCCTTGTGCTCGGTGAGCGGCGGGCCGGGCTCGGGGCACTGCACGGCCTCGCCCGGCGTCGGGTCGAACGCGTCGGGCACGACGCCGAAGAGGCTCTTCAACGTCGGCGCGAGCCCGTCGGCCGCCTGGCCGTCGTTGTCGGCGTCGAAGAACGGGACGATCACATACAGCGGCTCCGTGTCGCCGATCTCGTTGCCCGTCGGGTCGATCGGCGGCTCGATACCGGCGGTGCAGTGCGGCGACTGGAACTCCGCCGGGTCGAGGTCGGCCGGCTGGCCGTTGTGGTCGAGGTCGTCGCCGGGCCGGTGGATGCACGAGAAGTTCTGGCCGTAGGTGAAGCCGAGCAGCCTGTCGTTCCCGTACCCCTCGGTCTGGTCGGCGCGCAACGGATGCGTGATCGACGAGTCGCCGCCTGCGGTGGCGGTCGTGAGCACGACCGTGAGCACGCCGGCGACGAGCGCGACGAGGGTGAGGCTGCCGACGCTCCAACGGCGGCGAATGCGTGACAGAGACATGCACGTACCTCCTTCCCCCCGGATGGACGGCTTGCCGTTCGGCCGCGCTGGGCGGGCCGCGGGCCGCACGTCATTCGCCACACCCGCCGGTCCGGTTCGGTCGGATGCGCGCCGCGATCTAGCATCGGCGCATGGCCGCCCCCGCCAGCCCGAACACGCTGCCCTTCAGCTGGTACGTCGACGAGGAGATCCTCCGGCGCGAGCGCGCACGCATCTTCGCGCGCTCGTGGCAGTACGCCGGGCGCGCCGGGCAGGTCGCGGAGCCGGGCTCGTACCTCGCCGTCGACGCGGGCGGCGTGCCGGTGCTCGTGACGCGTGACCGAGACGGCGAGCTGCGCGCGTTCATCAACGTCTGCCGCCACCGCGGCGCGGTGTTGATCGACAGCGTGCTGATGGACGGCGCAGGCACGCGCGGCACGATCCAGTGCCGTTATCACGCATGGACGTACGACCTCGACGGCTCACTGCGGAATGCGCCGCGCTCGGACCGCGAGCCGGGCTTCGAGAACGCGGAGTGGTCGCTGCTCCCCGCGTCGGTCGACACATGGGGGCCGTTCCTCTTCGTCAGCCCCGACCCTGACGCGACGCAGCTCGCCGAGCATCTCGGCGAGCTGCCCTCGATCCTGGCTCGCGCCATCGACATCGGCGGGCTCGCGTTCCACTCGCGCGTCGAGTTCGGGTCGAACGCGAACTGGAAGATCGTCGTCGAGAACTTCCTCGAGTGCTACCACTGCGCGACCGCGCATCCCGGCTTCAGCGCGCAGGTCGACGTGCACCCCGACCGCTACCTCCTCGAGTCGCACCCGACGTTCGCGGCGCAGTACTGCACCTCGCGCTCGACGGGCGAGCACGGCCAGTTCCACCTCGTCTACCCGAACACGGGCATCAACGTCTTCCCCGGTCCCCCGAACCTCTCGATCGGGCCGATCGCGCCGAGCGGGACCGGCAGGACCGAGCGCTTCCTCGACTACTGGTTCGCACCGGACGCCGACGAAGACTGGCTTCGCGAATTCTTCGCCTTCGACGACCAGGTCGGTCGCGAGGACACGGCGCTCGTCGAGTCGGTGCACCGCGGCATCGCCTCGGGCGTGCTCGAGCACGGCCGGCTGCTGCCGAACGCCGAGCCGCTCCTCGCCGCATTCCAGGGCTGGGTGGCCGAGCGACTCGACGCCGCCTAAGATCGACATCCCGAGACGACACCGAAAGGGCACGACATGCACAAGCGATTGCTCCCGTTCCTCGCGGCCGTAGCCGCACTGGCCGCCGTCGCCGCCGGCGCGGCCGCGGCGCCCGGCTCGGACTGCCGCGTCGTGCCCGACGGTCACGGACGGCCAGCTCACGATCGGCACCGACAACCCGGCGTTCCCGCCGTGGTTCGGCGGCGGCACCAAGACGTCGAAGTGGAAGATCAACGACCCGTCGACGGGCAAGGGCTACGAGTCCGCCGTCGCGTATGCGATCGCGAAGCGCCTCGGCTACGGCAAGTCGCAGGTGAAGTGGACCTACGTGCCCTTCAACAAGTCGTTCGCGCCGGGCACGAAGTCGTTCGACTTCGACATCAACCAGATCTCGTTCACGCCCGCGCGCGCGAAGGTCGTCTCGTTCAGCAGGCCCTACTACGACGTGAACCAGGCGATCGTCGTCAACAAGGGGACGAAGATCGCAGCGGTGCGCAGCATCAGGGGCCTCGCCCGGTACAAGCTGGGCGCGCAGCTCGGGACGACGAGCTACGGGTTCATCAAGGACCGCATCAAGCCGTCGCGAGCAGCCCGCGGTCTTTCCGTCGAACGCCTCGGCCGTCCTCGCGCTGAAGAACAAGCAGATCGACGGTCTCGTCGTCGACCTCCCGACCGCGTTCTTCGTCACCGCGGTGCAGGTGCCGAACGGCAAGATCCTCGGCCAGTTCGAGAACAGGGGCAAGACGACCGACTCCTTCGGTGTCGTCCTCGCGAAGGGCAACCCGCTGACGTCCTGCGTGAACAGGGCGATCACGGCGCTGCGCGTCAACGGCACCTTGAAGAACCTCCAGCGGATTTGGCTGGCGAAGGCGACCGGCGCGCCGATCTTGAAGTAGACCAGCGCGCGGCGCGCGCGCCTGCTCGACGGACTGCGCTCCGGCGGGGATTCCCGCCGGAGCGTGACGATCGCGCTCGTCAGCACCGCGGTCTTCTTCGCGCTCGTCGTCGTGGCGGTGACACACGCGCCGGGCTGGCCGCAGGTGCGCAGTCAGTTCTTCGACTGGGGCGAGTTCAAGGCGACGTTCCCCGAGATCGCGCGCGCGTTCCTGCTCAACGTCAAGATCTTCTGCATCGCGGAGGTCTTCATCCTGATCTTCGCGCTCTTCCTCGCGGTGCTGCGCAGCCTGCCCGGGCCGGTCTTCTTCCCCGTGCGCGCGATGGCGATCGTCTACGCCGATCTCTTCCGCGGCATCCCGACGATCCTCGTGATCGCCATGCTCGGCTTCGGCGCGCCCGCGCTCGGGCTGACCTACGTGCCGAAGTCGGTCGTCTTCTGGGGGATCGTCTCGCTCGTCCTGATCTACAGCGCGTACGTCTCGGAGGTCTACCGCGCCGGGATCGACTCGATCCATCCGAGCCAGGAGGCCGCGGCACGCTCGCTCGGGCTGACGCGCTGGCAGACGCTGCGCAGCGTGATCCTGCCGCAGGCGGTCCGCCGGGTGATCCCCCCACTCCTCAACGACTTCATCGGGCTGCAGAAGGACACCGCGCTCGTCGGGACGCTCGGGGCGATCGAGGCGTTCCAGCAGTCGCAGATCGACACGAACGCGACGTTCAACTTCACCGCCTACCTCGCCGCCGCGGTGCTGTTCGTCGCGATCACGATCCCGCTCGCGCGGTTCACCGACTGGCTCGTCGCGCGCGACCGCCGGAGGCGCCAGGCGGGCGGGCTGGTCGCATGATTCCCGAGCGCGGGCTGGCGATCGAGCGGCTCACGAAGTCGTTCGGCAAGCACGAGGTGCTGCGAGAAATCGACCTCGACGTCGCCGAGCACGAGGTCGTCGCGCTGATCGGCGCCTCCGGGTCGGGCAAGTCCACGCTGCTCCGCTGTATCAATCTGCTCGAGCGGATCGACGCCGGCCGCATCTTCCTCGACGGCGTCGAGATCACCCGCGCACGGGACGTGAACGCGGTGCGGCGGCGGATCGGGATCGTCTTTCAGGCGTACAACCTCTTTCCGCACATGAGCGTGCTGCGCAACGTGACGCTCGCGCCGCGCGACGCGCTCGGCCTCTCGAAGCGCGACGCCGAGGAGCGAGCGGTCGCGCTGCTCGAGCGCTTCGGGCTCGCCGACAAGCGGCTCGAGTACCCCGACCGGCTCTCCGGCGGCCAGCAACAGCGCGTCGCGATCGTGCGCGCACTCGCCATGCAGCCCGAGCTGATGCTGTTCGACGAGGTGACGAGCGCGCTCGACCCCGAGCTCGTCGCCGAGGTGCTGACCGTGATCCGCGAGCTCGCCGAGTCCGGGATGACGATGGTGATCGCAACGCACGAGATGTCGTTCGCACGTGACGTCGCGAACAAGGTCTGCTTCCTCGACGGCGGCGTGATCGCCGAGGAGGGCAAGCCCGAGCAGATCTTCACCGCGCCGCTGCAGCCGAGGACGCGCGAGTTCCTCGCGCGCATCATCGAGGCCGGCCGACTCTAGAGCCGGACTCCGGAACGCACCTCGAGCCCGTCAGTGCTTCTCGAGCACGACGACCGGGATCACGCGGCCGCCGGCCTTCTGCTCGTAGTCGGCGAAGTTGGGCTTCGCGCGTTTCTGCGCCTCCCAGATGCGTTCGCGCTCCTCGTCGGTCGCGACGCGCGCGAGCACGTCGTAGGCCTCCGTGCCGATCTCGATGCGCGCGTCCGGATTCGCGACGAGGTTGTGGTACCAGTCGGGATGAGTCGGCGCGCCGCCCTTCGACGCGAAGACTGCCACGGTGTCGCCGTCGACACGCTGATAGGCGAGTGGGTTCACGCGTTCCGTCCCACTCTTCGCGCCCGTGTGGTGCAAGAGCAGCAACGGTGTCGTCGCGAACGGGCCTCCGACCTTCCCGTTGTTCGTACGGAACTCCTCGATGATCTGGCGGTTGAAGTCGCCGGCGCTCATGCGCATAGGGTAGTCGCGCTCGATCCGACGGCGACCGCTGTCGCGCTGAAGAGATGGAGGCTGGATCTCGCCGACGCCGATGAGTTCTCGCTGGATTGCCAGTCTCTACCCCGTACGGATCCGTAGGCACCCAGAACGTCATTGCCCTGCAGGAAACGATTCCCGGAGGCCCGCATGAAGCTCCTGCTCACGTCCGCTGGCATCAACAACCCGAGCATCCACGATGCGCTCGTCGACCTGCTGGGCAAGCCGATCGCCGAGTCCGATGCTCTTTGCATACCGACCGCGGCGTACGGGAGCTCCTACAGCACTCCGGCCGGGCCGTGGCGGTTCATCAGCGGACGGTCCAACCAGCCGATGACCGAGCTCGGATGGAAATCGCTCGGCGTGCTCGAGCTGACGGCGCTGCCCAGCATGGGCTCAGACCGCTGGGTCCAATGGGTCCGGGAGACCGACGCCCTGTTGGTGAACGGCGGCGACGCGTTGTATCTGTGCCACTGGATGCGGAAGTCCGGTCTCGCGGATCTCCTACCGTCGCTGCGCGACAGCGTCTGGGTGGGGTTCAGCGCCGGAAGCATGGTGCTGACCCCCCGGATCGGCGAAGACTTCGTCGGCTGGGAGGCGCCCAGCGGCGGCGACGAGACGCTGGGTGTCGTCGACTTCTCGATCTTCCCGCACGTGGATCACCCGGATCTGCCGGAGAACACCATGGCCGAGGCAAAACGATGGGCTGCCGGCTTGTCGAATCCGGCATACGCAATCGACGACGACACCGCCATCAAAGTGGTCGACGGCGCCGTCGAAGTCATCTCCCAGGGGCACTGGAAGCTGTTCGCCCCGAGCCCGGTAGCCAACGAATCGGGCTAGTTGTTGCTGGTCGCGATCGCCTGGGCGCTCTTCGGCTTAGGAGTTTCTTTGTAGTCCTGGTCGGCGGCTCGGCTGCGATGCCCGCGCGAGGCGTCACGATCCTCCGACGATCGCGCGGCCAGCGACTGTTCGTAGCTGCACCCTGACGATCGATGTCGCGCCGGGCTCGAAGAGGTGTCTGACACCTTGCGCGATTCGCACTGACACCGGCGCACCGGAAAGGTGTCAGACACCCAGTTGGGCTCGCCTCCGCCAATGTTCGCGAAGACACTCCGAGTCGTTAGTCGACTTCGTCCGCATCGGAGCCGACGGCGGCGAGTACGGCGAATCCATCGGGTGCCTCGTCGTCGTATGAAAAGCCGCTGACAAGCTTCGCCGTCTCAAGTTGCGAACGTGCCCGGCGGCTGGATTGCATGGCGCTATTGTCGGCTGGGACGAGTGGCAAGCGCCAAGGGGGACTGTGACGGAGGGCGCGAACAGGGTACAAGGGTGCGCCGGCGCGGGTCGTCTTCGCCGACGATGACGCTGTCCTGCGCGAGTTGCTGCGCGGCCTGCTCGGGTTCCTCGCTCACGTTACGGTTGTCGGGGAGGCCGCGGACGGCATCGAGGCTGTGCAGCTGGTGGCGAAGCACTATCCGGACACGGTGCTGCTGGACATCAACATGCCGCGCCTTGATGGCTTCGGAGCAGCCGAGGTGATCCGAAGCTTTCGGCCGCAGACCCGGCTGATGCTTCACACAGGCGAACCGGATGAGGAGAAGCGGCGTCGCGCCAAAGCTCTCGGACTGCCGCTACTGGACAAGCTGCAACTGAATGCCACGACTGACCTCGTCGAGCGGTACGCGGTCTCCGACGAGCACCCGCTCGCGACCGACATCGAGCCGCTCGTGCTTCTCGCCCTGGCGGGTCGGGCCGATGCGGGTGTACTCGTCGTCAAAGCAGACGAATCCATCCCGTTCTACAACCCCGCCGTTGCCGCTGTACTCGACCTCCCTTTCCCCCCCGAGCGAGTCACCCTTTCCGACCTCCGCGCCCGCGGCGTACTCGGGCTCCGCGCTGATGGCTCGCCGTACCCGCTCGAAGAGCAACCACTTGCGCAAGCCCTCACCGGCCGCGCCCCTGTCGCGGACGTTGTCTATCTCCGCGCCGAGGATGGCTCGCTCCGGCCGTTTACGATGACGTCGCTGCCCTTCTTCAATCCCGGCGGCGATCTGATCGGTGTCGCCAACTACGTCACCGACGCGCACCACCCTCAGAAACCAATTACCTCGTAAACCCAGGCGGGACGGAGTCCGCATGCGCGAGCGTTCTCTTGCCTGAAGGTCGCGGCCTAGAGACGAACGCGGAGCGTGTCGCCGTCGAGCTCGAGCGATCCGCCGAGCTGCTCGATCACGGTGCGCGCGACGAGCGAGCCGAGATCGCGCATGCTCTCGCCGGTCACGACCGGCGCCGCGTCCTCCGTGATCGGCGCGAGCTCCAACGTGCGCCCGTCGACGCTCCACGTCACCGTGTCGAGCGGCCCATGGCGGACCGCGGCGATGGCGAGCGAGTGGAGCGAGCGCGCGACGGTCTCGCCCTCCGTCTCGATCCGCTCGCCGGCGCCCTCGACGCGGACGCGCTCGTCGTCGGTCGAGGCGAGCTCGAACGTGTCGACGTCGCGCAGGACCGGCTCCCAGCGCTCGCCCTCGATCCGCGCCGCGACGCCGAGCTCGTCCAGCAGCTCGGCCATCTGCTCCGAGGCCTCCTCGATCATCCCGAGGAAGCGGAGCGTGCGCTCGTCGAGGTCGCCCGCGCGGGTCAGCGTCCGCGCGAAGCCGTAGACCGTGGCGAGCGGCGTACGCAGGTCGTGGCAGGCGAGCGAGACGACTCTGGGGAATCTGCTGTCGGTCACGGTGGCGCTAGGTTGTACAGCATGGCCCGCACGCGGAACGAGGTGACCGGCGATCTGCAGGCCTCGGCGCCCGAGATCCAGCTCGGCCTGACGCGTGCCGGCGTCACCGGGGTGCAGAAGGCGATTCGCATCCGGCACGAGGGTCACGAGAAGACATTCGCCGCCGAGATCTCGTGCACGGTCGACCTGGACCCGGGCCAGAAAGGCGTGCACATGTCACGCTTTCCGGAGCTCTTCGGCGAGGCGATCGACGCGGTCGTGATCGGCGAGGCGTTCCTCGTCGAGACGCTCGCGGAGCACATCGCGAGCCACATCGTGGAGCGGCAGGACGCGCTCCGCGCCGAGGTGCGGATCGAGGCTCAGTACCCGCTCGCCCGGCGGACGCCCGTCACGGGCCTTCCGACGCAGGAGATCGCGAAGCTGATCGGGATCGCCGCCGCTTCGCCGCACGGCGTCCGCCGCGTCGTCGGCGTCGAGGCGTGGGGGATCAACGCCTGCCCGTGCGCGCAGGGGCTCGTGCGCGGCGCGGCCGCCGACCGCCTGCTCGAGGCCGGCTTCGGCGAGGGCGAGATCGACCGCATCCTCGAGCTCGTTCCGCTCGCGACGCACAACCAGCGCGGCAAGGGCACGCTGCTCGTCGGCACGAACGCGGCGATCAACGCCGAGCACCTCGTCGAGATCGTCGAGCGCTCGATGAGCTCACCGGTCTACGAGCTGCTCAAGCGGCCGGACGAGCTGTTCGTCGTCGAGCATGCGCACCTGCAGCCGCGCTTCGTCGAGGACTCGGTGCGCCATGCGCTGAAGGCGGTGCTCGACCGCTACCCGTCGCTCGACGACGACGACTTCGTGCACTCGCAGCAGGTGAACCTCGAGACGATCCACCGGCACGACGTGCTCGCGGAGCGAAGCGGCACGGTGGACGAGGTGCGCAGGGAGCTCGCCGGCGAGGTCGCCGCGCAGCACACCGAGCTGCGCGACTGGCTCAGCGCTTAGCGCTCAGCGTTCGGTTGAGCTTCGGCACGCGTGCGAACGTCGCGCGCACCGTGATCGCCGTTCCGGTCGCGGGCCGGCAGGTGAGCTTCGTGCCCTTGCACCCGCCGCTCCAGCGCGCGAGCTTCCAGCCCTTCGCGGCGACGGCGCGGAGCGTCAGCACCTTGCCGGCCGGGAACGTCCTCGCGCAGGCCGGCGTGCAGCGCACGGTGCCGCGCCCGACGGTCGAGATGCGCAGCGCGACCGCGCTCGGGCCGAAGACCGCCGTCACGGACTCCGCCCGTGTCATGTTGACGGCGCAGTTGCCGTTGCCGGTGCAGTCGCCGGTCCAGCGGACGAGGCGGAAGCCCGGCCCGGCCGTCGCGCGCAGCGTGACGAGCGAGCCGCTGTCCCACTGCGTCGTGCACGGCGCGCCGCAAGTCAGGCCCGGGACGTCGCTCGACACGTTGCCCGTGCCTACGACGGAGACGGAGAGCGGCTGCTGCGGCGCCTGGAGGTGACGGAGCCAGAGCGAGTCCTGGATGTCGGGCCACGAGCCCGAGTGCGCGTAGTAGTCGTCGTGTCCGACGTCGAGCAGCTCCTGCAGGAACGGCCGGCTCGTGTCCGCGGTCGGGTAGAGGATGTCCTGCGGGCTGTCGCACGGATGCCCCGTGTCGCCGGGGCACGCGTGCGGCGCGCCGACCATGTCGGTCAGCGCACCGAGCGCGTGGATCAGCTCGTGCGTTCCGATCCCGACGCTCTCGATGTCGGGGCACCCCTGCAGCCAGACGATCGCAAAGGCAGGTCCGAGCGCGAACTCGCCGCCGCCGGTACCGCAGATGTTCGCCTCGACGGCCGGCCCGTCGTAGTAGACGTAGTACTTCTTGAACTGGTTCGCGAACGACGCGAGCTCGAGGTCGCGCGCGACGCGGCGAAACGCGTTGCCGGCGCCCTGCAGCTGCGCCGCGGCGTCGGGCAGGCGCAGGAACGAGATGTCGAGGCACGTGCCACCCGGGAACGCCGCCTGGTCGAAGCGCGGCGCGCGCGACGGGTCCTGAGCGCTCCACCAGCCGCTCATCACGTCGACGTCGTTCTGCAAGATGTTGGCGTCCGCGACGAAGTTGTCGGCGCCGTCGTTCGGCACGATCACGACCGCGTGGATCTGCTGCCCGGTCGTCACGTCGGGACGGTCGACCTGCGTCTCGCCGGTGCCGCACCAGTTCGAGGCGAACGCACCCGGTGCGAGCCAGAGCGCCGCGAGTGCGACGACGAGGACCGCGAGCTTACGCACTCGGAGCCGCACGCCGGAAGTGGAAACGGCTCTCCGTCCCCGCGCGCAGCCTGCGGAGATTCGCGCGGTGGAGGAAGAGGATCGCCGCGGCCGCGCCGGTGCCGAAGAGCACGACCGACAGCGGATAGCCGTAGATCACCGCGAACACCGGCAGCGCGATGCCCGAGAGGATCGACGCCACGGACGCGTAGCGAACGACCAGGAACGTGGCCAGCCAGACGACTCCGGCGCTGATCGCGACCCAGAACGCGACGCCGAAGAAGACCCCTCCGCAGGTCGCGACCATCTTCCCGCCCTTCGCGAAGCGCAGGAAGATCGGCCTCCAGTGCCCGAGCATGGCCGCGCCGCCCGCGCAAATCCCCGCGAGATGATGCGGCGAGACGAACAGCATCCCGAGCAGCGCCGGGATGTAGCCCTTCAGCACGTCGAGGACGACGACCGGGAGCGCCGAGCCGCCGACCGTACGTCCGCCAGACGTTCGTCGCGCCGATGTTGCCCGAGCCGGCCGCCCGGATGTCTTCGTGCTCGAAGAGCCGCACGAGCCAGTACCCCCAGGGACAGGAGCCGAGCAGGTAACCGAAGACGACCAGGGCCAGGAAGGCCATGCGGGCGTCAGAGTACCGCGAAAACTCCGCAACCTGGTTCGCCGGATCGGCTTGCCGGGCTCAGGGCCGAACGCCGTACCGCTGCGCCCAGTCGCTCACGACGTCGTAGTCGAGATTGTTGAAGAACGCGTCGATGTACGCGGCGCGGTCGGTGCCGAAATCGATGAAATAGGCGTGCTCGTAGACGTCGAGAGCGACGAGCGGGGTCGCGTTCCAGACGGGGAACGAGTTCTGCGCGTCGCCGATGTAGTTGAAGAGCCGGCCTTCGTCCCAGTCGTACGCAGTCCACGCCCAGCCGCGGCCGCCCATGCCGGTCGCCTTCAGGTCCGCCTTCCAGTCGGCGACGGTGCCGAAGTCGCGCTTGACGAGGTCGCCGAAGATGCCGCTCGGGTCACCGCCGTGGCCGCCGAGGTGCTCGAAGTAGATCTCGTGGTTCTTGATCCCGCCGATCGCAAAGGTGAGGTCGACCTTCAGCGCACGAATCTCCGAGTACACCTGGTTGGCGCTCGCGAGGTCGACGCCGTCGAGCTTGCCCGAGGATCTCGTTCCGCTTGTTGACGTACCCCTGGTAGAGCTTGTAGTGCGCCTCGACGGTCTCGCGCGAGATGCCGTCGAGCTCGTAGAGCGCCGGCTTCAGCTCGCGCGGCGGTGATCTCCTCGTGGTTGTAGGCAAGCGCCATGTCTCTCCTCTGCCTCCTGGGAACGGCTGCGGGCGTAACGGATGCGGCGCCGAGCATATCCTCCACACCGGAACCGTCATCGAAGGAGACGCCGATGCCCTACGAGCTGCCCTCGCTGCCCTACGACTACAACGCGCTCGAGCCGACGATCGACGCGCGGACGATGGAGATCCATCACGGCAAGCATCACCAGGCCTACGTCGACAACCTGAACAAGGCGGTCGACGGCACCGAGTTCGCCGACCGCCCGATCGAGCAGCTCCTCGGAGCGCTCGCCGACATCGCGCCGGACGACAAGCAGACGGCCGTCCGCAACAACGGCGGCGGCCACGCGAACCACTCGCTGTTCTGGCAGATCATGAAGCCGGGCGGAGGGGGCGCCCCGAGCGGCGACCTCGGCGCGGCGATCGACGACGTCTTCGGCGGAGTCGACGAGCTGAAGACGGCGATCAACGACGGCGGCGTGAAGCGGTTCGGCTCGGGCTGGACGTGGCTCGTCTGGGACGGGACCGGGCTCTCGGTCTACTCGACGCCGAACCAGGACAGCCCGCTCATGCAGGACGACGTGCCGCTGCTCGGCATCGACGTCTGGGAGCACGCGTACTACCTCAACTACCAGAACAGGCGCCCGGACTACCTGAGCGCCTGGTGGGACGTCGTCAACTGGGACGAGGTCGCGAAGCGGTTCGACGAGGCGCGCGCGTGAGCAGCGCGCGCGCCTCGTCGGAGCCGGAGCAACAAAGCGTCAGGTCAGCTGCCTCCACTTGACGACCGGGCCGATCGCGCCGAGGAAGCCGTTGCCCGCCTGGTTCACGGACATCGTCACGCGAAGCTGGTTCATGCCCTTCGGGAGCTTGAGCGCGAACTTGACCGAGGACTTCGAGTTGAGCAGCGGCTTCTTCAGCGTCACCCACTGACCCGTCGCGGTGTTGAGCCGCTGGAACTGCACGGCCTTGCCGGCGAACGACGCGCCGCCGGACGCGTGGATGATCCAGCCGTTGTTGCGCCCGAGCGACAGCCTCGGCTGGACCTGCACCGTCGTCGGCGTTGCGAACGCGCCCTTCCAGCTCGCCTGGTAGGTGGTGAGGATCTGCGGCGAGACGATGAAGTTGAACGAGCCGTCGGCCGCGGTGAGGACGGTCGCCCGCTCGATCAGGTTCGGCTGCGGGTACGGCTGGTAGTAGATCGTCACGGACTCGCCGCCCTTGTGGTTCGAGACGACGCCGCTGAGCGTCACCTTGTCGCCGAAGACGACGAACTGCGACGTCGCGGCGAGCGTGAGCGTGGGCGGAAGGCCCTTGACGGTGATCGTGCCCTTCAGGGCCGGGTGCAGCTCGTCCTTGTAGGGGTACGTGCCGGCCGCGTTGAAGGTGAAGGAGAAGGTCTGCTTCGGCCTCAGGATCGCCGAGACGAACTGCGCCCTGTCGGCGAGGATCTGGTGGTTCGCGTTGTCCCTGTTCACCCAGGTGACGGTGTCACCTTGCGTGATCGTCGTCGTCTTCGGGGAGAACGTCGAGCCGAAGATGTTGATGGTCTTGGTCGCTGCGCCGGCCGGTCCTGCGACTGCGAGGGCCGTGACCGCCGCGAGCGTGAGGATCAGCTTGCGCATCGGTGCGTACCTTCCTTTCCGGTTGATCTGACGATGTTCTCCCCGGTGAAAAGCAAGTCAATGCACGCAGCGCGGCGTTTTACCGTCACTGCGCCTCTGTTTTACTCAGAGCGTTCATGCCCTTACGGACTCCTCACAAGCGCGCGCTGATCGCCGGCGGGACCGGTCGAGTCGGGACCGCGATCGCGGAGCGGCTGCGCGCGGACGAGTGGGCCGTGCTCGCCGCCGGCAGCAGCGACGGCGACCTGCGCACGCGCGCCGGCGCGGCAGCGCTCGCCGTGCGCGCGCGTCGAGGAGCTCGGAGGGCTCGACCTCGTCGTCCACGCCGCGGGCGACGGGTTCGAACCGAAGCCCGTCGAGGAGGTGACGGAGGAGGACTGGGACGCCGCGCTCGACGTGACGGCGAAAGGGACGTTCTTCCTCGCGCAGGCGGTCGCGCCCGCGCTGCGGGAGTCGCGCGGCGTGCTGGTCGTCGTCGAGGACGTCGCGGCCTACCGGCCGTGGCCCTCGTTCGCGGCCCACTGCGCGGCCAAGGCGGCGCAGGCGATGCTGACGCGGGTGCTCGCCCGGGCGCTCGCGCCCGAGGTGCGCGTGTGCGGCGTCGCGCCGGGCCCGGTCGCGGTCGAGCCGGGCCAGGAGGAGCGGCGCGCCGCCGAGACGCTGCTCGGCCGCATCGGATCACCGGCCGACGTGGCCGACGCCGTCGCCTTCCTCGCGGGCGCAGAGTTCGTGACAGGCGCCACGCTCGCGGTCGACGGTGGAGCTTTGCTCAAATCCAGCAGGATGGAAAGACCGTAAACCTGATGTGGCATTTGCGATTCCACTCCGTACGATGCGGTTCGTGACGAGCGACGGCGAGCTGATCCAGCGAGCGGCGACCGGCGACCGTTCGGCGTTCGAGGATCTCTACCAGCGCTACGCGCGGCCGGTCTTCGGGCTCGCCCTTCGGCGGCTGGGCGACCGCGGCCGCGCCGAGGACGCAGTGCAGGAGACGTTCGCCTCGATCTGGCGCTCGGCAGGGTCGTACAAGCCGGACCGCGGGCCCGGCGCGCCGTGGCTCTACGCGGTCGCCCGGAACGCGATCGTCGACCGGGCGCGCGCGCGGAGCGAGATGCCGTCGGACATCCCGGACGAGCCGGCGCCCGACCCGGGCCCCGGCGAGCGCGCCGAGCAGAGCTGGGTCGCCTGGCGCGTCCACCGCGCGCTGGAGGAGCTGCCGGAGCGGGAGCGCGAGGTGTTGACGCTCGCGTACTGGAGCGGCCTCTCGCAGAGCGAGGTCGCAGAGTTCCTCGGCATCCCGCTGGGGACGGTCAAGACCCGGACCCGCGCAGCGCTCGCGAAGCTGTCGGAGATCCTGGGGGAGGACGTCTAGTGAGCAGGTTCGAGGACTTCGTCGATCACGAGGGCCTCTCCGACGAGGAGGAGGCTCGTCTGCGGCACGTCCACGAGTTGCTCGTGCAGGCAGGCCCGCCTCCGGATCTGCCCCCGGGGCTCGAGCGGCCCCCGACCGCTCCGGTCGACGACGACGCCGAGATCGTGCAGTTCCCGCTGCTGCCGCGGCGGCGCTGGCCGCTCTTCGCCGTCGCCGCCGCGCTGGTTGGGCTCGTCGTGTTCGGCGGCGGCTACCTCACCGGCCACTCGAAGAAGAAGGCGTCGTCGTTCGAGACGACCTTCACCGTGCCGATGAGCGGGCACAACGCTGTCGCGTTCCTGCGCGTCGCGCCGCGCGACTCGGCGGGTAACGCGCCGATGGAGCTGGAGGTCAACAACCTGCCGACCCAGAAGAAGGAGACCGACTTCTACGAGCTGTGGCTGACGCTGGACGGCAAGGCGGTCGTCCCGTGCGGCGTCTTCCGCGTGAACGCGCGCAACACGACCGTGCGCCTCTCGGTGCCGTACGACTTCAAGCGCTACGACGGCTGGGTCGTGACGAAGCAGACCGGCCCGAAGAACACGCCCGGCCCGGTCGTCCTCACGACGTAAGGGTGCAACCTGGTTCGCAGAACCAGGTCGACGAGTCTCGAAATGCGAGAGCGCCCTTCGTCGTTGGGCTAGCCATGAGGCGGATCCACTACGCGTGGCTCGTCGCGGCCGTCGGGCTCTTCACGCTTGTCACGTCGGCCGGGTTCCGCTCCACGACCGGCGTCCTGATCGTGCCGCTGCAGGACGAGTTCGGCTGGAGCCGGGCGACGATCGGCTTCGCGGTCGCGATCAACCTCGTCGTCTTCGGGCTCGGCGGTCCCTTCGCGGCAGCCTTCGTCGAGCGGTACGGGATGCGCCGCGTGATCACCGTTGCCGTGCTCGGGATCTCGGTCGGCGCCGGGCTGAGCACGCTGATGACCGCGCCGTGGCAGCTCGACATCCTCTGGGGCGTCGTGAACGCCGCGGCGACGGGCGCGATCTCGGTGCCACTCGCTGCGATCATCGCCAACCGCTGGTTCGTCAGGCGCCGCGGGGTCGTGACCGGGTTGCTGACGGCGTCGAACGCGACCGGCCAGCTGATCTTCCTGCCGCTCCTCGCCTACATCGTCACGCAGTGGGGCTGGCGCTACGCGGCGGGCACGGCGGCGGCGGTCGCGCTCGTGCTGGTGCTGCCGCTCGTGCTGCTCGTGATGCGCGACCGGCCGTACGACCTCGGGATCGCGCCGTACGGCGGCGACGCGCTCGAGCCGCCGCCCGCCCGGGCGGGCAACCCGTTCGCAGCCGCCGTGCGCACGCTCGGCGACGTGCGTCGCTCGAGCCGCGTTCTGGCTGCTCGCGGGCAGCTTCTTCATCTGCGGCGCGTCGACGAACGGGCTGATCGCGACGCACCTGATCCCCGCTGCGATGGACCACGGCTTCGGCGAGGTCGCGGCCGCGTCGCTGCTCGCGACGATCGGCGTCTTCGACCTCGTCGGCACGCTCGCCTCGGGCTGGCTCACCGACCGCTACGACCCGCGCCTGCTGCTCGCCTGGTACTACGGCCTCCGCGGCCTCAGCCTGCTCGCGCTGCCGTACCTGTTCGACGCGCCGCGCTTCGGACTGATCCTGTTCGTCGTCTTCTACGGGCTCGACTGGGTCGCGACCGTGCCGCCGACGGTCGCGCTGACCGCCGAGATCTTCGGGCGCGAGAGGGTCGGCATCGTCTTCGGCTGGATCTTCGCTTCGCACATGGCCGGCGCCGCGGTCGCCGCCTGGGGCGCCGGCGCGGCCCGCACGTGGTTCGGCGGCTACGGCTGGGCGTTCGGTACGTCCGGGCTGCTCTGCCTGTTCGCCGTCGGCCTCGTCGCGCAGATCTCGCGGCCGGCGCCGAAGCCCGTCCTCGCTCCTGCGTAGCTACACGTCGAGACGGAGATCCTCGAGGTCGATGTCGCGCTGCACGCGCTGCATCACCTCCTCGGTGATCGACGCCCTCGTTGCGCAGCGACAGCACCGCCTGGCGCTCGGCCTCGAGCAGCTCGCGCCGCAGCCGCTGGTACTGCTGCGAGCGCTCCTCGACGCCTTCGTCGTCGACGCCGCGGTAGCGCGCCGCGAAGCGGTTCGCGCGGAAGCGGTACTGGCCGCGTGCCCGCTCGGCGGTGTCGTCGCGCACCCAGCCCTCCTCCACCAGCTCCTCGAGCCGGGCGAGCGCGGCCTCGGCCGCCTTGATGCGCGCCTTCGCGTCCTCGCGATCGGCGCCCTCGTCCACGGGCACGTTCAGCAGCCGCACGAGCGGCGCCAGCGTGAGCCCCTGCCCGACGAGCGTGACGAGGATGACCGAGAACGTCAGGAAGACGATCAGGTCGCGCCCGGGCAGGTCGGTCGGCAGCGCGAGCGCGGCGGCGAGCGAGACGGCGCCGCGGATGCCCGCCCACGAGATGATCGCGGGCGCCTGCCACGGCGGGTACGGGTCGCTCTCGCGCACACGCCGGAAGAGCATGCGCGGCACATAGGTGAAGACCGGCACCCACGCGATGCGCGTGACGATCACGACGAGGCTGACGAGCAGCGCGTCGGCGACGAGCGACGTGCCGGAGCGGCCGCTCAGCCGGTCGACGATCCCGCGCAGCTGCAGCCCGACGAGCGCGAAGAGGAGCGCGTTGACGAAGTACGTGACGATCTCCCAGAACGCGTTCCCCGTGATGCGCGTGACCCCGTTCGTCAACTGCGGCGTGTACCAGCCCATGTAGACGCCGATCGTCACGGCGGCGAGCACGCCCGAGACGCCGATCGCGCTCGCGGGCAGGTAGGCCAGGTAGCCGGAGAGGAGCGCGAGCGAGACCTCGGTCGGCACGTCGTCGATGCGACGGCGCACCTGGCGCACGACGTAGCCGACGCCGAGGCCGACCGCGATCCCGCCGACGATGCTCACGACGAGGTGCCACGACGCGTTCCAGAGCGAGAACGTGCCGGCAACCGCCGCGCCGACCGCGGTCTTGTAGAGGACGAGCGCGAAGCCGTCGTTGACGAGGCTCTCGCCCTCGATGATCGCGATCACGCGCCGCGGCACGTTGACGCGGCGGATGACCTCGGTCGCGGCGAGCGCGTCGGTCGGCGAGACGACCGCGCCGAGCGTGAACGCCTCGCCCCATGAGAGGCCGGAGATGAGTGCGTGCGAGACGAGCGCGACGGTGCACGTCGTCACGGCGACGAGGCCGATCGCAAGCAGCGAGATCGGCCGCAGGTTCGCGCGCAGGTCGCGCAGGCCGGTGAAGAAGGCGGCCGAGTAGAGGAGCGGCGGGAGGATCGCGACGAGCACGAGCTCTGGCGCGAGCTCGATCTGCGGCAGCCCGGGCAGGAAGCCGAGCAGCAGGCCGCCGGAGACGAAGAGCAGAGGCGGTGGGAGACGGCCCACCGAGGCTCCGACGAGCATCGCCGCGAGCGCGGCGATCAGGATCAGGAGCTGCAGCTCGCCGTGGGCGCCGAAATGCACCCGGCGAGCGTAAAGGTGTCAGACACCGTTCCGGTGTCTGACACCAGCTACGTGTTAAGCAGCGTCCGCGAGGTCTTCGTTCTGCGCCAGCTTGCGCAGAGCCTCGGTCTCGATCTGCCGCACGCGCTCGCGCGTCAGGCCGAGCTGCTTGCCGATCGCCTCGAGCGAGGCGGGGCCGTCGCCGACGAGGCCGAAGCGAAGCTCGATCACGTCGCGCTCGCGGTCGGGCAGGTTCGCGACCGCCTGGCGCACGGCCAGGTCGCGGAGCGAGGACGAAGCCTCCTCCTCGGTGGACGGGCCGGTGCCGGCGATCAGGTCGCCGAACGAGGCGTCGCCGTCGTCGCCCACGGGCATGTCGGTCGAGGCGACCGCGCGGGCGGCCGCCATGCACCTCGCGCGACGTGGTTGAGCGGCAGCTTCGAGTGCGCCGAGATCTCCTCGGGCGTCGGCTCGCGCTCGAGCGTCGCGACGAGCTCGCGGCGTGCGCGCGACGACCTTCTGCTCGCGCTCGACGACGTGCACCGGGATGCGAATCGTGCGCGCCTTGTTCGCGACGCCGCGCTGGACCGCCTGGCGGATCCACCACGTCGCGTACGTCGAGAACTTGAAGCCCTTGCGCCAGTCGAACTTCTCCGCTGCGCGGATCAGCCCGAGGACGCCCTCCTGGACGAGGTCGCCGAGCGTGATGCCCTGCGTCTGGTAGCGCTTGGCGATCGAGACGACGAGGCGCAGGTTGCAGTTGATCATGCGCTCCTTCGCCACCATGTCGCCGTTCTCGATGCGCTTCGCCAGCTCGACCTCCTCCGCCGCGGTGAGCAGCGGGTAGCGGCCGGCCTCGTTCAGGAACATCTGGAAGGAGTCTGTCGTGTACAGGCTGGTGCCGATGCTCAGGTCGAGCTCGAACTCCTCTTCCTCGGCCTCGGGTGCTGCGCCGTGGTTCTCGAGCTCGTGCGCGAGCGCCTCGGACTCGGTCTCGTCGAGGTCGTGGGTGAGGACTGCCTCTGCCACGTCGGCAGGGGTGATCGTCCCGTGCTCCAGACGGAGCGCGAGGAGAGCCTCGAGGGCATCGTGAACAGCCTTGGTCATGCTGATATTGGTCAACGAACTCCTAACTCGTGGGTCTTACTGGTCTTCGAGGGGGAGGCGCGCGCGGTTTGCGCGTCTGCCATCACTCTTGTAAACGCCTTGTTTCCCGGCGTTATTCCGTTTCCTGGTTCCCGGACGCCGTACTCGAGAACTTAGTGACACACTGTTACTAAGGTGTTAGGGCGCCTATTGCGAGCCTATTAAGGGGGGTTAGGAATCTCCTTAGAGATCGGCCCCGCCTCAGGGGGCCATGCGGTCGTTGGCCACGAACGCCGCGTGCGTGACCGGCATGTGGCGTTCCAGAAACCCCTCGGCTGCCTTGGCGTACTCCCGAATCTCGTACTGGGCGAACTCCGAGTTCCGCAGGGAGCAGAAGTGCATCAGCGACCTCGGATTACAGCTCCAGTAGTAGGTCGTGTACATGTTCAAAGGCAGAACCGAGCGGGCGACCTCCTTCGCGACTCCCAGCTCGAGCATCCGCTCGTAGGCCGCGAAGGCCTCCATGGACTGCCGCTCGATCTCCTCGCGGGCCGCGTCGCGGACGGCGTCGTCGACCGGTTCGAAGGTGTAGGCGCCGGGCTTCCCGACTTGCGTCCGCACGTTGGTCGGGATGTAGAACTCCGGCCGCATCTTCGAGTAGCGCCCCGACCACTCGTTGTAGGAGTGTCCGGCCCGGTGGCGGTGGTGCTCACGGACGACGAAGAGTCGGCGCCTTCACGATGAACCGGAAGTAGCCGTGCTCGAACGGCGACCCATGGCGGTCCCGCATGAGGAAGCGGATCAGCCCCTCCTCCTTCGCCGTCATCTCCTGGGAGGCCAGGTTGAAGGAGACACGCGCCCCGTTTGCCACGGCCAGATCGGTGGCCAGCACGCCGTCGAGGGCCAGAAAGCCCTTGTCGAGGACGTTCGTCACGTTCTCCGACTCGTGGACCGTCTGGTCGATCCTGCGTGACTGAAGCGCTGTCGACATCGAGGGCGGGACCCTACGCCCGCTGTCGGATGGCACCCCGGGCTCTTTGTGATGACTCATCACTAAGTCAACGAACCGGCGCAGCGGCGCGTTCCTCGGCGAAGCAGCGCGCACAGCGCGGCTCGTAGAGCTCGGCGTCGCCGACGACGAGCCGCGGCGCGTCGAGGGGCGCGGGCACGCCGTCGATGAGGCGCTGCGTGTGCGTCGCGCTCGCGCCGCAGCGCGCGCAGATGCCGGTGAGCGTCCGGACGGCGGTCGCGTCGCGCGCGAGGCTCGCGGTCGTCTCGAACGGCTCGCCGCGGAAGTCACGGTCGAGCCCGACGGCGACGACATCGGCGCCGCGTGCGCGAAGGGCGTCGACGGCTGCGGCGAGCTCGGGGCCGAAGAACTGGATCTCGTCGATCAGCACGAGGTCGGCGTCGTCGCCGACCTGGAGCGACGCGACCGCGCGCGCGGGGATCGAGTGGCCGGAGTGGCTGACGATCCGGTCCGGGGCGTGCCGGCCGTCGCGCGCGGGCTTGAACGCGACCGCGATGCGGCCCTCGTCTTGGGCCTGCGCGTAGCGCGCGATCAGCGCGTCGGTCTTGCCGCTGAACATCGGGCCGCAGACCACCTCCAGTCCGCCCCGCGTTGGCACGGGTCCCAGCGTAGGCGAACCGACGGTGCCAGGGCACCGTTGTTCTTCGTGCGCGGTGGGATGCCGCGCACAGCCGACTACCGTAGAGACGTGGTCGTGGAGACATGGTGAGGATCGGGACCTCGGGCTGGTCGTACCCGTCGTGGCGGCCGGGGTTCTACCCGGACGGCATGCAGCCGGCGGAGTTCCTCGGCTTCTACGCCGAGCGCTTCGACACGGTCGAGCTCAACTCGACGGGCTATCGGCTGCCGAGCGCCGACCAGTTCCGGCGCTGGGCGGACGCCGTGCCGGACGGGTTCGAGTTCTCGGTCAAGTTCGCGCTCCGGCGCCTCGACCGGGTGACGACGTTCTTCGAGCGCGTGCTCGCGCTCGGCGACCGGCTCGGGCCGGTGCGCATCGTCTACGAGGGCCCGCGCGACGACGGCACGCGCTCGTTCGTCGAGGGCTCGACGCCGGAGGGCGTCAAGATCGCGTGGGACTTCCGCGACGAGAGCTGGGCCGGCGTCGACGGGCTCGTACAGGTGAACGACCCGGCCGCCGAGCCCTTCCGTTATCTGCGTCTGCGCGAGCCGCCGTACGACGACGAGCAGCTGCGCGCCTTCGCCGAGACGGTGCGCGACCCGGCGTACGTCTACGTTCGCCACGAGGACGAGCCGACCGCGCCGGCGACAGTGATCCGGCTGCGCGAGCTCTTACACTCTAGCGCGTGTGGGTCGTTCGTGAGTCGCTGCGGCTGGTCGAGAAGAATCGCGCTCGCAGTCGTGGTCGCGATCGTCGTAGCCGAGCTGCGGACGCTGGTGGCCGGCGGCGACCGCATGCACACATTCCAGATCTCACTCGTGATCGTCGGCGCGCTGCTCATGGCGATGGGAGCCATGGGCCCGGCTCGAACTACGACCGCGACTTGACGGCGTCGGCCGCTACTGGTCGCATCGCGCTCGGCGTTCGCGACGCGCAGCTCGACCCCGGGACCGGTCCTGACCGCGGGCGCGGTCTTCGTGCTCAGCGGTGCGCGTCGCTGTTCGCGCTCGGCTTCCTCGCTCTAGTACCCGGCCGCGGCGCCGGCGCGCGCGAGATGCGCGCCCGACTCGAGGATCTCGCCGACCTGGTCGACCGCGAAGCGGATCTCGTCGTCGGTCGTGAAGAAGTGCGGGCCGAAGCGCAGCCCTACGTCCGGCCGGTAGTCGCAGATGATGTCGCGCGCCGCGAGCTCCGCGTGCACGGCCTGGAAGTCCGGCACGCGGAAGACGACCGAGCCGCCGCGGATCGCCGGGTCGCGCGGCGAGGTCAGCTCGTAGCCGGCGTCGTCGACCAACTGCACGAGGAGCGCGGTCTGCCGCATCGAGTTCTCGCGGATGCGGTCGACGCCGATCTCGCGGATGATCTCGTAGCCCGCGCTCGCCGCGTAGTTCGCGGCGACGATCGGCGTGCCGGTGAGGAAGCGTCCCGCACCCGGCGCCGGCTCCATCTCCGTCTCGAACGCGAACGGCCGCGCGTGGCCCTGCCAGCCCGCGAACGCCGGCTCGAGCTGCTCGGCGAGGTCGGGCCGCACGTACAACCAGCCGGCGCCGGGCCCGCCGCACAGCCACTTGACCGAGCCGCCGACGCAGAACTCGACACCAAGCGCGGTCACGTCGAGCGGCACCGCGCCCGCCGACTGGTAGGCGTCGAGACAGACGTAGGCGCCCATCTCGCGTGCGCGCGCCGACGATGCGCTCGACCGGCTGGATCTCCGCGGTCTTGTAGAGCACGTGCGAGACGGGAACGAGCAGCGTGCGCTCGTCGATCGCGTCGATCACGGCCTCGGCGTCCTCGCAGACGACCACCTCGGCGCCGAAGCGCGACCACGCCTGCTGGACGTAGCGCACCGACGGGAACAGCCCCTCCTCGAAGACGATGCGATTGCGCGGCGGCTTCAGGTCGAAGCACGAGAGCACGATCGCCTCGGCGACGGTCACGTTCTGGTGCATCACCGTCGAGCCCGGCGGTGCGCCGATGATCGAGCCGATCAGATCGCCGACCGTGAACACCGAGTTCCACCAGCCCTCGCCCCACGCCCGCGCGCCGCGCGTCCTCCACTCGCGCGCGAACTGCGCGAGTCGCCGCTCGGCCTCGGCCGGCATCGCGCCGAGCGAGTGGTTGATCAGGTACGTCGTCGTCGCGAGGATCGGGAAGCGATCGCGGTAGCCGGTGAGCTCCATGCCACGAGTATCTCAGCGGGCCGTGCCTCGAAGCGCCATGGCCGGTGTCAGACACGCGCACGAAACTGTGACGGAAGCGTCACGGCGGTGTCACCATTCGTCGATGGCGCCGTACCCTTGGCCGGTCAGGCCGTTCGACCGTCAGCACCCGGTGCGCGCCTTCTTCGGCGACCCGCGGATCGGGGACAACGGCGGCAAGTCGTTCCACGACGGCGTCGACATCTCGGCGCCGGACGGAACGTCCGTCTACGCGGTCGCGCCGGGACGCGTGTCGATCGGCGGGCCGCAGATCGTCGTCGTGGTCACGCCGACCCGCAACTTCGGCTACTGGCACATCGTCCCGGCGGTGCGCAACGGCGATCACGTGCCGGTGCACGGGCTGCTCGGCCACATCGCGGACGGCTGGGGTCACGTCCACCTCGACGAGCGCACGACGACGCCCGGCCCGCACGGCACCTACTGGAACCCGCTGCGGCACGGCGCGCTGACGCCGTTCGCCGACTTCGGGCCGCCGGTCGTCTCGCGCCTCGTCGGCGCGGGCGGCCCGCTGTTCGGCAAGGTCGACCTCGCCGCCGAAGCGCTCGACCACCCGCCGATCGCACCGCCGGCACCGTGGCACACGACGCCGGTCACGCCCGCGCTCATGCGCTGGCGCCTGCACCAGGGAGCGCACCCGGTCATCCCCTGGCGCGTCACGGCGGACTTTCGCGTCTCGTTCCAGCCGCATGTCGTCGGCAACTCCGACACCCGCTTCGGCACCGTCTTCGCACCGGGCACGCGCCAGAACCACCCCGACAAGCCGGGCCTCTTCCGCTACTGGCTCGCGCGGCACCTGGACACGCGCGACTACCGCGACGGGCGCTACCAGCTCGAGGTCGAGGCGACCGACGTCCGCGGCAACCGCCGGCAGCGGCAGTTCGCCGTCTCGATCGACAACGCGCACCCGCCCGTGTAACTACGGCAGCGAGAAGCGGTAGACGCGCGCGTTGTGCGGGGCAAACGGGCTCGGGTCGGTGAACGCGCCCGCGGAGACGCGCACGGGACGGGCCGGGTTGCCGCCGGGATGGGCGAGCACCGTGCCGGCCCGGATGCCGGCGGGCAGGCCGGTGAAGCGCACCGGCCCCGTCAGCCGCGGGCTCCGCCGGACCGCGATCGCGTAGAGGAAGCCACCGGCCTCGCGCGCGCTGACAGCCACGTCGGCGGCACTCGCCTTGATCGTGCGCGCCGAGATCGGCGCGGTAAGCGCCTGCATGTGCTGCGCGTCAGTCAACTCCTGCAGGAGCGGATGCAGGACGTGCTGCCAGTACGTCCAGTTCCAGCCCCGCTGCCGATCCGCCGCGCTCATCGCCGCCTTGATGTGGCCGCCGAAGAAGAAGAGGCCGCGCGCGCCTGCGACGATCGCGTCGTACGCCATGAACCGCGCCTGCACGAACGTCGGGAAGACGATCGGGTGCGGCGGGATGGATCCGCTCCACGCGATCTGCAGCGTCGTCCAGGCCGGCTTGCCCGGGCTCGCGCTCCTGATCAGCCGGGTCATGTCGCCGACGACGCTGATGTCGGTGTTCACCGGCGGCCCGCCCGCGTGCAGCCCGGGCGGCTTCGAGACCGGATAGATGTCGATGCCGTGAATGTCGCACGCGGGCGCGTACGGCCGTACCGCCGCGACGGTCAGCCGCGTGTCGCGGCTCTGCGGGTTGGGCGACGGCCCTCGCGGCGCCTCGATCAGCACGACCGGATGGTCAGGGTCGATCGTGCGCAGATGCCGGTACACCGCGATGCAGCCGGCGGCGGCGCACGTGACCGTGCGCGGGCTCGTCCGCCCCCTTCCACGCTCCCAGCCCTGGATGCCCCTTGACGGTGTTCACGATGCGGTCGAGGAGCGCCTGCTTCGAGAGGTCGTTGTCGACACCCGCGAGCGCGAGCCAGAGCTGCAGGCCGTGCTGGGACGCAGTCTCGAGCTTCCTCCCCACCTCGATCAGCTGCTCGGCGGCGCCTGCCGCCGTCCACACCTCGTAATGCCGGAGGAAGGTGACGCCGCCGCTTGCGATCGCCGCCCACGCCGGCCCTCCGCCCGGCGCAGTGCCGTCGACCGGCGGCGGATCCGAGAGGCCGATCGGGAACACGCGTCTCCCGGCGACGAGCAGGTCGCCGGTCGCCGGATCGACCGTGGTGCTCGTCACCGGGTCAAGCTATCCAACCTCCAGATCGAGGTGCCGGTCGTGTGCGAGACCCAGACGCGGCCGCCGGACGGGAGCACGACGATCGGGCTCGGGCCGCCCGGCAGCGTCCTTGACGACGCGCATCGTCGCGGGGTCGACGACGACGATCGCGTTCGCGTCGATGCACGGCACCCACAGCTTCCCGCCGACGATCGCCGAGCCGAGCGGGTTCCGCTTCACCTTCGCCGTGCCCGTCACCTTCAGCGTGCGCGGGTCGACGCGCGTGACGACGTTCGTCTCCTGCGAGACGTACAGCGCGCCGCCGTAGCCGGTGACCCAGTCCGCGCCGGCAAGCGCGACGGAGCCGGTGACGCGATTCGTGCGCCGGGTCGATGCGCACGAGCTTGCCGGCGGTGTGGTCCGTCACCCAGAGCGAGCCGCCGATCGCGGCGAGCCCGTTCGGCTCGATCCCGACCTTGATCGTCTTCACGACCTTCTTGCCCGGTGATCCGCGACACGGTCCCGTTGCCGGAGTTCGAGACCCAGGCAGAGCCGAAGCCCCACTCGACGTCGTACGGCGCGGTGCCGACGCGCACGGTCGCGGTCACCTTGCCGGTGCGCGTGTCGATGCGCGTCGCGTTGCCGGTGATGTTCGCGACCGCCCACACCGCTCCCGGTGCCGTCGCGAGGTTGAAGACGCGCGCGCCGACGTTCACGCGCGAGACGACCTTGCCGCTCTCGGGATCGATGCGCAGCACGTCGCCGATCGCGAGCCCGCCCGCCCAGATCGAGCCGCCTCCGGCTGCGAGCCCGTATGTCCACTCGCCCGCGTCCACCTTCAGCGTCGGCGCCGCCGCCAGCGCCGCGAGCAACGTGGCCGCGATCAGCTTCACCGCTGCGAGTGTCGTCGCTGCACCTCCCTGGAGCGACTGCTGATCTGAAGCTCGGATCGGTGGCTTCGAGTCGACGAGCACGGCCGCGACGAGCAGCACCGCGAGCCCGACGAGGCTCTCGCCGACGAGGCTGCGGCCGATGCGCGAGAGGAATCCGGCGTCGGCCCGGTCGAGCGCGGGCCGCGACGACGAAGTGGTGGAACGCGCCCCAGGCGAGCGCGAAGCACGACGAGCCCGATCTTCACGAGCAGCACGCGCCCGTACCCCTGCGTCCACAGGTCGCTCACGTGCGGCAGCCGCACGATGCTGAGGTACGTGCCGGCGGCGAGCACGAGCGCGATCAGCACGGTCGCAAGCCGCGAGAAGCTCATGAACGCCGGCCGTCTCAGCTCGGGCGCGCCGTACCAGACCAGGCCGGCCATCGTCGCGAGCCCGCCGATCCAGAGCGACGCGGCGCCGATGTGCACCCAGTCGGCGATCGCCGTCTTCCACGACGAGCCCGGATCGAGCGCGTCGTGCCCGGACAACGACAGCCCGCCGGCGAAGAGCAGCGAGAGCACGAACGCGGGCACGAGCAGCTCGGTGCGGTCGAGCAGCCACGAGAGGTAGAGCAGCGCGAGCACGAGCGCGAAGCCGAGCGTCATCGCGACGAACGCGTGGCCGAAGCGCGTCGCCGCCATCGGCGAGAGGTCGCCGTAGAGGAACGTCCCGAACGGCAGCTGCAGCGCGTCCTCGGCGCGGAGCGAGAACGCGACGATGCCCGCCTGCAGCGTCACGGCAGACGCCGATGCCCGACGCGACGACGAGACGCCGCTCGAGCGCGCGCGGCACTCGCAGTCCGCGCAGGCAGATGAGGCGGAAGCCGAGCGAGCCGATCGCGAGCGCGAGCCCGAGGAACCACAGCCAGCGCACGAAGTGCTCCGCGACCGTCGGGCCGCCGGCGCCGTAGGCCTCGGCGACCGCGGCGGCGCGGGCACGCGGACGCCGAACGTCCACACGCCCGAGACGACGTGCGAGTCGGCCGAGATCGCGCGCCAGCGCACGGTGTACGCGCCCAGCTTCAGCGGCGCGACGCGGGCGACGACGACTCTCCCGTCGGGCCGCGCTGACATCGCGTACTGCGCCCCGACGCCGTTCAGCACCTTGATCGATCCGGGCAGGACCTTCACCTCCTGGTCGAAGCGCAGGACGATGCGCTGCGGGCTGCGCTGCAGCTCGTGCCCGAACGGCGGCGTGGTCGAGCGCAGCGTCGCGTGCGCGGACGCCGCCGCCGGGAAGGCGAGCGCGACCAGCGCCGCGAGCACGATGCGTCTCATCGGTGCTGCGGCCCTGCGAGCGGCGACAGGTGGCCGAACACCGGCGCCACGTCGCGGTCGGCGAAGAGCATGGCGGCGACGGCGACGATCGTCAGCGCGAATGCACGCCCGCAGCGCCGCCGAGCGCGGACGCCACACGAGCAGGAGCGGCGCGATTGCGCCGACGACGAACGTCCAGCCGAGCAGGTGGTGCAGGAACGCCGAGCGCGCGAAGAACCACGGGTTCTGCTCGTGGACGATGAACGCGAGGCCGGTGACCGCGAACGCGAGCGGCCACGTCAGACGCCACCACCGCGACTTCAGCCGGCCGTGCACGAGCCCGAGCTCGGCGCCGCCCGCGAGCATCAGCACCTCGGCCCACGACCCATGTGCGTACATGTGGATCGCCGAGTTCGTGAAGAACGCCATCACGGGCCAGAGCAGGACGCCGATCGCGAACGCGAGGCCGGGCCACAGGTACTTGCGCCAAGGCCGCATGCGCCAGACCTCCTGCCCGACGATCGCTTCCGCAAGGAGGCAGAGCCCGACGAAGAGGATCCCGGCTGCGAAGACCCAGTGGACCATCTCAGCGTGGGGCTGCATCTCGCGCCTCCAGGTCGGCGAGGAGCGGCTTCGCGACGACGAGCGCGAAAACGACGCCGGCGAGCGACGACCAGGAGCGGCGGCTCGAAGACGAGCCACCAGAAGCCCCTGGTCGCGCGGATGCAGGAGCGTCACGCGGTACGGCTGCAGGATCGCCCAGATCAGGCCGCAGGCGATCGTGACCGGGCCGAACAGTGAGACGGCTCGCGCGCGTGCGCTTCGCGCAGCGCGCTCGGCTGGGAGTTCTCGAACGAGTGGAGTTTCCATGCTGCTCCTTCAGTTGCATGACGGACGACCGAGTCGCCCGCGGCCTCTGGACCTGCCCGCGGTTCAGGCGGGCAGCGGAGGAGGCCGGCACTCGAAGGAGAGGCCGAAGCGGCGCCGGGGCGCCGAGTCGTCGGAGGCGCGTGCGAACGCCACGCGCGGCGACGAGCTGAGAACGTCGTCGATGATCCGCCGAACGCGCGCGATCGTGCGCTCGGCGTACTCCTCGACCTCGTACAGCCAGCTCGCGAAGCGCCACACGACCGCGATCGCGACGGCGAGCACGGCGAAGATGGGCAACGCGTACGTGTGGAGCCACGGCGCGATCAGCGGCCAGCGCCCGGCGGCGATCCCGTCGGCGTCCGCGTGCACGAGGTAGAGCACCGACGTGCCGGCGAACGACGCCGCCCAGATGCGCGGTGAGAGCCCGCGGCAGAATCGCGGCGAGCGTCGTTCGTGCGCGCGGCCGAGCGCCGTCAGCAGCCTGTCGCCCGCGTCGGCCGCTGCGCGTGCGCGGGTCGCCCGGGCGAGCAGCGCGGCGAGCACGAGCGCGCCCGCGACCTTGACGGCCACCAGCAGGAACGGGTAATAGCTCGCGTCCGGCGGCGCCATCGGCGCCACGTGGAAGACACGGTCGACATGCGCGGTCAGGCTGCGCCCGACGACCTCGGCGATGAGCACGAGGATCGCAAACGTCACCATCCCACGCTTGCGGACGAGACGACCCACGCCTGGATCATACTCCTGGGCCACGTCGTGCCCGGTTGCGCAGCCCTCGGCGCCGGTGGTTGAATCGAGCCGGATGGAGGGCAACGCGACCGAGCCGTTGCGGGAGCCGCCGGTGCGCGGGCGTGAGCAGCGTGACGGAGCGATCGTCCTACGGCTCGCGGGCGAGCTCGATCTCTACAACGCCGACGAGATCCGTGACGCGCTGAACGAGGCGATCGGCTCGGGCGCAGGACGCATCGTCGTCGACATGGCCGAGGTCGAGTTCGTCGACTCGACGGCGCTCGGCGTGCTCATCGAGGCACGCTCGAAGCTCGGCAGCAACGGCGCTCGTGCTCGCGGCGCCCGGGGTGGAGACGCGTCGCACGCTCGAGGTCAGCGGGCTCGACCGCCACTTGCCGGTGCACGACTCGGTCGACGCGGCGCTCACTGCGCCGTCGTGATCCGCCGCGCGCGGCCGGACGAGGCCGAGACGCTGCTGCGCATCCAGCGCGGCGCCGCGGTCGAGGCGTTCGCGCACGTCTTCCCGCAGGACGAGTACCCCTTCCCCGACGACGCCGTGCGCGCGGCGTGGGAGCGCGTGCTCGCGGATCCGGCGGTCGAGGCGTACGTCGCGGAGCAGGACGGCGCGGTCGTCGGGTCGGTGTCGATCGGGAGCGGCTTCCTGCGCACGCTGTACGTCGCGCCCGGCCGACAAGGCAGCGGCGTCGGCTCCGCGCTGCACGACCACGCGCTCGAGCGCCTGCGCGCGCACGGCGCGACGGAGGCCAAGCTCTGGACGCTCGAGGAGAACCACGCCGCGCGCCGCTTCTACGAACGGCGCGGCTGGAAGCTGAACGGAGAGACGCGCGTCGTCGAGTTCCCGCCGCACCCGCTCGACGTGGGCTACTCGCGGCCGATCTCGGCCGCGTAGCTCGCGAGCGAACGCTGGTAGCGCGGGAGGTGCGGCGCGAGCGCGCCGAGCGCAACCGACACGGCTTCGCGCTCACGACCCGCATCGAGGAGCGCGAGTGCGAGGAAGGCCGCGACCGCGTCGTCGAGCTCGTCCGAGGGCTGCTCGCGCTCTGCGGTGAGTAGCGCGACGCTCGCGTCCACTTCGCCGACGTTGCGCAACGAGCTCGCGAGCTGGATCGTCGCGCGCCGCCGGCGCGTGTCGTCCAGCCCGAGCTCGAGCGCGCGGCGGTAGTGCGCCACCGCCTCCTGCTCGTGACCCGTCGAGTCGAACGCGGACGCACGCTCGAATTCCGCGACCGCTTCGGGCAGCTCGGCGGCGAGCCCATCCATGCGCGCGAGAAACGTCGCCTCGTCGACGTCGTCGAACGACGCCCATAGATCTGCGACGCGTTCCTCCCAGCCGGCGCTCACGGCTGACAGCGTACGCTCGCGACGTGGGCAAGCCGCCGCAGGAGCCGTACGAGCCCGACCTGCCCGACGAGTACGCGCCCCAGCGTGAGCTCGCGACTCTCGTCGACGCGGTCGTGCAGGACGCCGATGCGGCGAATCTGCGCAACCCACGTCTCGACTTGCGACGCGTCGTCGTGCGCGGCTGCCGGCTGACCGGCGCCGAGCTCGCCGAGTCGAGCTTCGTCGACGTGACATTCGAGGACTGCAGGCTCGACCTCGCGGCTCTCCGCTTCGCGCAACTCGAGCGCGTCGTATTCCGAGACTGCCGCATGAACGAGTGCGACCTCTACGACGCCGTGCTGAAGGACGTGCTGCTCGAACGGTGCGACCTGCGCGAAGCGACGCTGACCGGCATGAAGGCCGAGCGCGTCGAGCTGCGCGCCTGTGCGCTCGCCGGCGCGCGCGGCGCGGACGCGTTGCGCGGAGCGCGCATGCCGTGGAACGACGTGATCGAGAACGCGGCCCTCTTCGCAACGGCACTCGGCATCGAGATCGTCGACTGAGGCCTACGCGAGCCGCCGCTCCACGAGCACGCGCGCCGCGGCGGCATCGGCTGCTTCGCCGGGCAGCGTCACGCTCCCGACCGCCGTCACCACGCCGAGTCGAGGGGCGTCGCCGACCAACTGGAGGGCGGCGATGCCGCCCTCCAGTCTGATGAGCCTCAGAACGGGCAGTTGCCCGGAGCTGGGGTCGCGTCGATCCGTCGGGTGGCGTCCTTCGGGATGAGCTGGACGACGACCGTCTTCGCCACGGCGCCGCTCTCGTCTCGGATGATGTGGACGTCCCCGCTGCCGATGTCGACGAACGAGTTCGTCCCGCCGGCCGAGTACACGTGCGGCGTGCAGGTCGGATCGTCGCCGTCGTATGCGGTCACCGTGCCCTGCGTCACGATCACGAGGCTCGGGCCGGGATGGGTGTGCCAGCCGGTGCTGGGGATGCACCCGCCGCAGGCGCTGGGATCCCAGGTGTTCTGCTGGACGTAGAGGTCGGAATCCCCTTCGTCTTGAGCTGGGCCTTCCAGACGTCGGCCGGGATCGTGTGGGCCTTGATGTCGAGCTCGCCGAACGTGGCCTTCGCCAGCGTCGTGCCGCTGAAGCCCGGCGTCGTCGCCGGCGTCGCCAGCACCTTGCCGCCGTAGGCGGCGGCGCCGATCGCGGCAAGCGCGACGAGCAGGGGCCATAGTCAACTAAACTCTCCCGCTAGGGCAGCTTGTCTTCCACGCCCTTAAACTGCTTCGCCCACTTGTGGAACGCCGCCTCGATGTTCTTGATGTCGTCCGCGTCGAGCGGCGTCATGTGTGCGAGCACGCGACGCGACACGTTCATGTCGCTCGTGATCAGCGACTCGGCCCACGACTGACTCGGGAAGAGATCTTTGAAGTACTTCCACTGGTGCTTGATGATCGCCCAGAGGTCGATGAGGAACACGTAGTCGATCTCGCGACCGCCGCGCTGCGAATGCCAGGATCCTTCTTCTCGTCCTCCTTGTGTTTCGGTCGCGGTCGTCTGCACCTTGCCGGGGACAGCCTTCGTCCACCAGTCGGCACCAAACTGCGCCTTCGAGCACGCGTTCGATCAGATCCCGGACAGAGTTCTCGAAGACGTAGACGGTCGGGTAGACCTTCTCGGCCATCATCTTCGCATCCTTTGCGTGCGCTGCGGTCATGCCCGGAAGCTTCTCGACGTTCACGCCGGCGAATTGGTCTACGACGACGGCTTGCGCGGCGTCGCCTTCCGCTGAGCCTGCGTGACCGTCGTCGCGGACGTTCGGTACCTGACCCCTCCATTCCGGCAGATCGGAAATGAGGCTGCGACCTCCGCGTCGTCTCCTGCAGTCGAGGTGCTTCGAGATGTCGAGGCCGTTCTCGTGCGCGAACGTGTAGACGGCGAGCTCAGTGGTCATCGGGAGCTCTGCCTTCCTGGCTTCTCACCAGCTGACTCAACCGTCTGTGGCGTAACGTCGAGCTTCTTCGAGTAGCGTCTGCCTTGAGCTTTGCGTTCGTGGCCATGCGTCCTAGATCAGGCCCGTGGCCCGGTACTGCCGTGGCGGGCCCTCCGCCCTGTTTCTCGAGCACACCAGGTCAAGGAGTCAGGTCGCTGATTCGCCGGTTGAACGTCGCGCGACCGCTTCGTCTTCTTCTTCACGGCGGTTTTGAGCTTCCCTGCTGGCGTCCAGCGTCTTCGTACCGTCGAGGATCGCGGTGTTCACCTTGTCCTCACGGATCGTCGCGCGTGCGCTTTCGATCTCGCCCTGGTGCGCCAGCTGAAGGATCGCGATAATGGTGTCGAGGCGACGCCCATGTCTTCGTTGGTCATTACTGCATGCGCCTTAATCCTTGGTCTTCTGGTGCTTTCGCTTCCTTGCCTTCGCGAGTGCGCACGTTCACCGTTCCAGGCGTCGTCCCGAGAAGGTCGGCGATCCGTGTGGGGCCGAATCCTGCCTTACTCAACTCGAAGATCACCTGGACCTGGCTCGCCGACCTCTTGCGGAGATCGAGCACGTGGAGTCGCCGAGCCATCAAGCAGGCGGGCGATGTCGCCTGTACCGCCCATGGTTACTTCTTCCGTTCGCGTTCGATCGTCTTCCTGACCGCATCGGGCTTCTTGCCGGTCAACGCGACGATATCGTCGATTGAGAGCCCGGCGTTCGCGAGGAGAATCTCCGGTCTTCTTGCGCGTCCTTGTCGTCCTTCGTTCGCGCCTCGCGGGCGTCGACTAGGAGCGCGAGAACGCCTGCGACCGCCGCGTCGGGGGAGATCTGGTGCTTCTCCTTCGACTTACTGGTGACTGCCACGTTAAGGCTCCTTTCTCTGTCGGTAATGGACTTATCCACAAGTTGTGGACAATGCCTGCAAATCAGCCGTATATATGTACGCCGATAAGATATCAGGATCAAGAGCCGATCCTCACATGGCAGTCGCCGGGAGGTCGAAGGCGCAGCACCAAAGTTCGCCCGACGAGGCGGACGCGTTTGAGGCTTGTTTGAAGGCCGCGACCCAGTCGCCGGCCGAGTCGTCTCTAGAAAGGCAAAAGGCCTGCAAACGCGGGCCTCTCATGAGAGCCGACGGGGAGACTCGAACTCCCCGACCCCTTCATTACGAGTGAAGTGCTCTACCAGCTGAGCTACGTCGGCAGGTGCGCTGCGACGAGCGGCGGGCCTGAGTGTAGCCGCGGGGCGGTCTCATTTCTGGTGGTCGCCGCGGCCGTCGCGGCGGTGTCCCTCTTCGTGGCGGTCGCCCTTGTCGGACGAGCCGCCTCGGGCTGTCGTGCGTGTCGGCGGGGTGGACGACCCGGGCGGCGGTTGCTCGACCGGGCGGGATTACTTCGCCCGGGATGGGCATAACGAGTCCACGACGGTCGAGGAAGATCGTGTGGACGATCTTCTCGAGTGGCGGCGTAGTCGGCAGTAACCGAAACTGAACAGGCTCGTTAGACCGTGGTGACGGCCGTGACGCGGACGTCCCAGAACACTGTGATGACCACAGTTCCCGAGGTTCGGGAGTGAACGGGATGCGCCAGGCGCGCCATGTCGAAGAGCGGCACCATCGCCGCGCGCTGTCGCCGCGCACCGTGATCGCTCTGTTCGCCGCCCTGTGCACGGTCGGCGCCATC
>CAWJZQ010000010.1:0-214313 GCA_963847415.1 uncultured Thermoleophilia bacterium
CTACGAGTGGGGCGACCTCGACGCCGCGTTCGCCGAGGCCGACAAGGTCGTCGAAGATCGACCAGCTCCACTTCCACCGCTTCAACTCGACGCCGCTCGAATGCGACGGCGCGCTCGTCGAGTACAACCGCGGCATCGGCCAGTGGACGATCCACACGAACAACCAGTTCCCCGGCTTCGCCGCGATCATGATGGGCCCGCGATGCGCACCGGGCTGGACCGGCTCCGGTTCGTCACGCAGGACATCGGCGGCGGCTTCGGCAACAAGATCACCTCGCACCCGCAGCTCGTCGCGTGCTGCCTGCTCGCCCGCAAGCTGAACCGCCCCGTGCAGTGGACGGAGTGGCGAACCGACTTCCACATGTCGATGTCGCACGGCAACGAGCGCTGGTTCCTCGAGACCGAGGTCGCGGTCAAGAACGACGGCACGCTGCTCGGCTTCCGGACGAAGGCGCTCGACGACGCCGGCGCCTGGCTGCGCTACGAGCCGCTCGGCGGCGTGATCTGGGCGCAGGTCACGCCCGGCATGTACCGGTGGCGGAACATCCGCGTCGACTTCACGCAGGTCGCGACGAACAAGGCGCCGGTCTCGCCGAACCGCGGCTACTCGCGCATGCAGCACCTCTGGTTCACCGAGCGTGTGATCGACATCGTCGCGCAGGAGCTCGGCATCGACCCGGTCGAGGTGCGCAAGCGCAACTACATCCGGGCCGACGAGATGCCGTACGAGACGCCGAACGGCTGCGTCTACGACTCCGGCGACTACGCGCGCATGCTCGACATCGCGCTCGAGCTCGTCGACTACCCGAACGCCGAGGCCCGGCGGCAGGACGCGCAATCGCGCGGGAAGCTCCTCGGCGTCGGCATCGGCTCGACGCTCGACTCTGGCACGAACAACTTCGGCCAGTCGCGCATGATCAACCCTGAGCTGCAGTTCTCCGGCAACAACGAGGTCGCGACGGTCAAGCTCGACATCTTCGGCGAGATCGTCGTCACGCTCGGCACGACGCCGCAGGGGCAGGGGCACGAGACGACCGCCGCGCAGGTCGTCGCCGACATCCTCAGCTGCTCGCCCGACGACGTGCACGTGCGCGCCGGCCACGACTCGTACTGGAACTCGCACGCGGGCTTCTCCGGCACGTACGCCTCCCAGTTCGCCGTCACGGGCCTGAGCGCGGTCAAGGGCGCGACGGAGATGCTCGCGGCCGAGATCAAGAAGCTCGCCGGCGCGGTCTTCGGCGGCGTTCCCGAGGAGGCGCTCGAGCTCGCCGAAGGCGGCGTGCGCATCAAGGACAACCCGGAGGCGTTCCTCCCCTTCATGGCGTGCGGCGCGATCATCAACGCGAACAACGCCGGCCTGCCGGAGGACCTCGGCGTCACGCTGAACTGCCGCTACGTCTACCGGCCGCCGTTCGAGGTGCCGGACGTCGAGCGCAAGTTCGGGAACCTGACGCTGACCTACGCCGCGCAGGTGCACGTGGCGGTGATCGAGGTGGACCCGGAGACGGGCTACTACGACATCGTCGACTACGCCGCCGTCGACGACTGCGGCAAGCGCATCAACCCGCAGATCGTCGAGGGGCAGGTGATGGGCGCGACCGCGCAGGCGCTCGGCGCGGCGGTGCACGAGAACTTCGTCTACGACGAGGACGGCAACCTGCTCACACCGAACTTCTACGACTACCACGTCCCGCACGCGCTCGACATGCCGCCGCTCCGCACCGGCTACGTCGAGAGCCCGTCGCCGTTCACGCCGCTCGGCACGAAGGGCATGGGCGAGGGCGGCGGCGCCGGGATCCACGCCGTCTGCGCCGCGGTGCAGGACGCGCTGCGCGCCCACGGCGGCGCGAAGGTCTGGGACAGCGCCAACCCGTACCACCGCGTCTGGGAGCTGCTGAACACTCCCGACGAGGCCGGTGCGCGCGTCTCGGTGGCCGACGCGTGAACGTCTCGGGCGAGCGCACCTTCGACGCGCCGCGCACTGCGGTCTGGGAGGTGCTCAACGACCCCGCGTCGATGGCGCAAACGATGCCCGGCGTCGAGAGCTTCGACGTGCACGACGACAGGCGCTGGACCGCGAACGTGAAGATCCCGCTCGGCCTCGGCGGGCTGCGCATGAAGGTCGACATGGACAAGACCGAGGAGCGCGAGCTCGAGTTCGCCGCGCTGCACGTCAAGGGTCAGGGGGTCGGCGCGATGTTGAACATGCAGACCTCGTTCGAGCTGAGCGACCTCGACGGCGGTACGAAGATGAAGTGGGCCGCGGACGTGAAGCTCGCCGGGCCGGTCGGCTCGATGGGGCAGCGTGTGCTGCAGCCGCTCGTCAACCAGCAGGTGCAGCAGGTCCTCAAGGCGCTCGAGCAGCAGGTGCAGGAGCGTGTGGCCGCCGCGGGCGCGACGACGAGCGGCGCCGACGAGGGGATCAGCCCGCTCTCGCCGGAGACGTACGAGCGCGACCCCGAAGGGCCGACCACCTCGACGGAAGACAAGGGGTAGCTCCCCTCATGCCTGTGCCGTTCCGCGTCGGCGTGATGCAGCTGACCATGGAGCCGCTGGACGAGATGCTCGCCTCCGCGCGCGCGATGGACGAGGCGGGCATGGACACGATCTGGCTCGCCGAGGCCTACCCCTGGTGGCGGAAGCACGGCATGGAAGCGCGCTCGTCGACCGGCACCGGCGCGCTGATGGCGCGCGAGACGAAGCGCCTCACGATCGGCTGGGGGATCATCGCCGCCTCGACGCGGCACCCGGTGCAGGTCGCGATGGACGCGCGCGTCGTGCAGGAGGCCGCCGGGCCCGGGCGCTTCATCCTCGGCTTCGGGACGTCGAAGATCTTCCTCAACAACACGAAGATGCAGACGAAGAAGACGCTCGGGCCGATGCGCGACGCCGTCACGATCGTACGCGGCGTGCTCGGCGGCGAGCGCTTCGAGTACGACGGCGACGTCTGGAGCGCCGACGTGCCGGCGCTGCAGGAGGAGGCGCACACGCCGCGCGAGGTGCCGCCGGTCTACGTTGCGGCGACCGCGCCGAAGATGCAGGCGCTCGCGGGCGAGATCGGGGACGGGTGTCTGACACCGTCGATCACGACGCCCGCGTTCGTGCGCTACACGCGCGACAACGTCAAGGCAGACATCGACATCGGCTGCACCGTCGTCGCGTCGATCCACGCCACCGACCGCGACCAGGGGCGCGACGGCGCGCGCGAGATCGCCGGCATGTACCTCGCCAACAAGGTGCAGAACATCCAGGGCGCCGCCGACACGCTGCTCGACCTGGCCGGGCTCGAGCAAGACGAGATCCGCCCCGTCGCTGACGCGATGGAGCAGGGCGGGCGCCTGGCGGCGAAGGCGAAGGTGACCGACGCGATCCTCGACAAGTGCAAGCCGATCGCCGGCACGCCCGGGGACTGCATCGCGGCCATCGAGGAGTACAAGGACGCAGGCTGCACGCACGTGATGCTCGAGTTGTGGGGCGAGAACCGCCACGAGCAGATCCGGCTGTTCGGCGAGCAGGTCTTGCCGCACGTGCGCGGATGATCGACCGCGACCGTCTCGTACGCACCGCGTCGTCGCTGATCGACGTCCACAGCTTCACGGGTGACGAGCAGCGGATGGCGGAGCGGATGGCCGAGCTGTTCGACGAGCTCGGCCTGCAGGTGCAGTGGCAGCAGGTCGAGGAGGGCCGCGCGAACGTGCTCGGGACGTGGGCGGGGAGCGGCGGCGGCAAGTCGCTGATGTTCAACGGCCACATGGACACCTCGTACTCCGGCCGCGAGCCATGGCTTCGCGACGTGCCCGGCTTCCAACCGCAGGCGTTCGAGCGCGACGGCCGGCTCTACGGGCTCGGCATCTCGAACATGAAGGGCGCGCTCGCCTGCTACGTCGAAGCGGTGCGCGCCCTGCGCGACGCCGGCGTCCGCTTGCGAGGTGACGTGCTGATCGCCGCGGTCTGCGGCGAGATCGAGAAGACGCAGTACGGCGATGCGCAAGGGGCGGAGTTCCGCGGCTACGCGGCCGGCACGCGCTACCTCGTCTCGCACGGCGGCGTCGCCGACATGTGCCTGCTCGGCGAGCCGACCGAGGGCAAGGTCGTGCTCGGCCACTTCGGTGCGCTCTGGCTGCGCATCCGCGTGCACGGCAACTTCATCCACACCGCGTTCAGCGAAGGGAAGCGCGACCAGAACTCGATCCTGCGCATGCACGAGGTGACGAGCGCCGTGCTCGACTGGATCCCGACCTGGGAGGAGGACGAGTCGAACGCCTACCGCGGCGCGAAGGCGATCGTGAACGTCGGCGCGGTCGAGGGAGGCTTCGGCTGGCGCGTCTCGCGGACGCCGCACCACACCGATCTCTTCCTCGACGTGCGCGTGCCGCCGACGAAGCCGATGGCCGTGGCGCGGGGCGAGGTGCTCGCCTTCGTGCGCTCGCTCGCGGAGCGGTTCCCCGACTACGGCGTCGAGGGCGAGGTGTACGTGACCGCACCCGGCGCGGAGATCGACGAGGGCCACGAGCTGGTCGGCGCGATCGACGCCGCGCACGAGGAGGTGTTCGGCTCGCCGCCGGGCCGCGACGTGACGCGCTGGTTCAGCGACGCCTCCGCGCTCACCCGGTACGGCGTCCCGACCGTGAACTACGGAACGTCGACCGGGCTGATGGACGTGGAGCTCGGCGAGAACCTCGAGATCGAAGGGCTGGTGAAGATGGCCGACACCTACGCGCGCGTCGCGCAGAGAATCTGCTCGTGAAGCTCGTCACCTACGACGACGGCAAGGTCGGCCGCATCGACGGCGACGAGGTCGTGCGCCTCGACGTGGTGACGATGCGCGAGTGGTTCGAGCGTGGCGGCGCCGACGACACCTCTGAGCGCTCGGCGCTCGCCGACGTGACACTGCGCGCGCCGATCGTCCCGAAGAAGCTCTTCCACACGGCAGGCAACTTCCGCGAGCACGAGGACGAGTCGAAGAACGTCGACTGGTCGCACCAGATCGCGCCGTGGATCAACTTCTTCCAGAACGTCGACGCGATCGTCGGCCCGGACGAGCCCGTCATCTACCCGGAGCACCTGACCGAGGAGCTCGACTACGAGCTCGAGCTCGCCGTCGTGCTGAAGAAGGCGGGCAAGTGGTTCTCGCCGGAAGAGGCGATGGACTACATCGGCGGCTACGTCATCTTCAACGACATCACGGCGCGCGACATCCAGCGCGGCGAGATGCGCTCCGGCGTCTTCAGCTTCTGCAAGGCGATCGACACGTTCTGCCCGCTCGGCCCGTGGATCGTGACGCCGGACGAGATCCCCGACCCGCACGACCTCGCGATGGAGCTGCGCGTGAACGGCGAGACGCGGCAGGAGTCGCACTCCAGCCGCATGAGCGTGACGATCCCGGAGATCCTCTCCAACTTCTCCGCGCTCGGATACTCGGCCGGCGACGTGCTCTCGACCGGCACGGTCGCCGGCGTCGCCGGGTTCAAGTCGCCGGAGGAGCGCGCGCGCCTCTACCTGAAGCCGGGCGACGTGATCGAGGCGGAGATCGAGCGTATCGGCGTCCTGCGCAACCCCGTCGTCTCGTGGCAGGACGGCCACGGCGAGCCGCCGCCGCCGCGGATCCGCCCCTGGGGAGACGCACGCGATGAGCTGGGCGCGCGACGAGACGCGAAGCTCGACCGCGTCCGCGCGCTGATGGCCGAGCACGAGCTCGACGCGCTCGTCGTGCGCGCGCCCGACAACGTCCTGTACCTGACGAACTTCTGGGGGATGAAGGGCTACGACGCCTGCGTCTTCCCGCGCGAGGGCGAGCCCGGTGCTGATCTGCCTCGAGGCGTCCGCAGGACGACGCGATATGTCAGTCGTCGACGAAGGACGTACGACTCGTACACGGCTACGCGACCGACGACCCGCGGCCCGTTCCCGCGCGCACGCTGGACGAGGCGCTCGCGGCGGCGAAGGAGTACGAGCGCGTCGGGCTGGAGCTGTCGCTCGGCACGCAGGCGTCCGACCGCATGGTCGGCGAGCCGACGACGTTCACGAAGGCCTGGTTCGACGCGTGGCCGGACGCGAGCGACGCGATGCCGGTCCTGAACGCTGCGCGCGCGATCAAGACCGCGCAGGAGATCGAGCGCATGCGGCTGGCCAACGACATCTGCGCGGCCGCGATGGAGCACGTTCGCGGCGAGCTTCGGCCCGGGATGAAGGAGAGCGAGGCCGCCGCGATCTGGCAGGCGTTCGTGCACGGCGAGGGCACCGGTTGGGAAGGCAAGGTCGACCTCGCGCTCGGGTTCTCGCTCGTCTGGTCGGGGCCGCGGCATCAGGACGTTCACCGCGACCGGCGACCGTGCCGGTCGCAGGAGCACGAGCCGACGCTGTTCGAGATCTGGGTCTGCGCCGACGGTTACTGGTGCGACCACACGAAGCTCCTCTGCCCCGGCGAGCTGCGCGCCGGACTACCGCGAGCTCGAGCGCGGGCCTGCTGGAGGTCTACGACCGCGCGGTCGAGCATTGCGAGCCGGGCGCGAGCTTCGCCGAGCTCGACGTGCTCGTCCGCGACGGGATCGCGGCGCTCGGCTACCCGGGCCAGCCGACGCATCCGATCTGCCACGGGGTCGGAGCGCGCGCACACGAGCCGCCGTACCCGCACCAGGCGGCCGGCGGCGACGATCGAGGAGGGGATGGTGCTCGCGATCGAGCCGGGCTGCTACTGGGCGGGCGGCGGCGGGCTGCGGGTCGAGGACAACTTCCTGATCACCGGCGACGGCGCGGAGAAGCTGTCGTCCGTTCCCGGACGGAGTGGTGACGACGACGTGAGCGACTTGATCTGGACCGGTTCGCTGAACGACGCCTACGCGATCGGAGGGCACGTCGGCCTGTACGACACGACGCTGCGCGACGGCGAGCAGACGGTCGGCGTCGTCCTCGACCCCGACGAGAAGCTCGAGATCGCGCGGCTGCTCGACGAGCTCGGCGTCGACCGGATCGAGGCGGGCTTCCCGCGCGTGTCCGACGACGACTGGCAGGCGGTCGAGCGGATCGCGGCCGCCGGCCTGCGCGCGGAGATCTGGGGCTTCTCGCGCGCCGTTCCCGCCGACCTCGAGGCGCTCGTGGAGCTCGGCGTTCGTACTCGGTGATCGAGTCGCCGATCTCCGACCTGAAGCTCGATGCGATCGGCGTCTCGCGCGAGAAGATGCTCGATCGCATCACGAAGGCGATGCGCTTCGCCGCCGACCACGGCATCCACGCCGCGTTCTTCGGCGTCGACTCGACGCGCGCCGAGCCCGACTTCTACGAGCGCGTGTACGCGTCGGCGGTCGAGGCCGGCGCGAAGGAGGTCGTCGTCGTCGACACGCTCGGGATCGCGTCGCCGGAGGCGGTCGCGGAGCTCGTCGGTCGCACGGTCGAGCTCGTCGACGTGCCGGTGCACTTCCACGGCCACAACGACTTCGGCGTCGCGACCGCGAGCGCGGTCGCCGCCGTGCGCGCGGGCGCTGCGTACGTGCACGGGACGATCAACGGCATGGGCGAGCGCGCCGGCAACGCGAACCTCGGCGAGGTCGCGCTGACGCTGCGCGCGCTCTACGGCGTCGAGACGAACCTGCGCCTCGACCGGATCCGCGAGGTCGTCGGCGCGCGTGCGCGAGCTGTCCGGCTACGAGCTCGAGCCGTGGAAGCCGGTGACCGGCGAGACGCTGTACCGGCGCGAGTCGCGGCGCGGTCGCGTCGCAGTTCCACGACCCGCAGTCGATCGAGCCGTACTCGTCGGAGCTCGTCGCGCACGGAACGCTCGATCGTGCTCGGCAAGAAGAGCGGGCTCGACTCGATCCGCATCAAGGCGGACGAGCTCGGGCTCGACGTGCCCGGAGGAGCGGCGCGCCGAGGTGCTCGCGGCGGTGAAGAAGCTCGGCGCCGAGCAGCGGCGGCTCGTCACCGACGACGAGTTCAGGGCGATCGTTGGCTGACCACGACGCGATCGTCGTCGGCTCGGGCGTCAACGGCCTCGCGTGCGCTGCGCTGCTCGCGAAGGGCGGCTGGAACGTGTGCGTGCTCGAGCGCAACGACTGGTTCGGCGGCGCGATCAGGACGGCGGAGATCACCGAGCCGGGCTTCAAGCACGACGTGTTCAGCGCCTGGCATCCGCTCTGGGTCGGCGGCCCGGCGCATGCGCAGCTCGGCGACGACCTGGCGCGGCACGGCCTCGAGTACCTGAACACCGACTACCCGACCGGCGACGCGCTTCCCCGACGGCGAGAGCGCGTTTCTCCTGCGCACGGCCGACGGCAACGCGGCGAGCTCGACCGCACACGGGGCGAGGCGCGTGGCGGCGATGCTCGACGGCTTCTTCCCGAACGCCGACCTCGCGTTCGGGATGCTCGGCACCGAGCTGTGGTCGCGGCACGGCGCGGCGCTCGGCTGGAAGGCGCGTGCGCCGGCTCGGCCGCGCGGGCGCCGCGCGACTTCGCGGGCCGGCTGCTCGATCTCGGCGCGCGACTGGCTCGAGACGACGTTCGCGTCTCGCAGCGGCGCACGGCGTGCTCGCGCCGTGGGTGCTGCACACCGGCCTCGGGCCGGAGGCCGCAGCGTCGGGCTACATGGCGCAGGTGATCGCCGTCGCGGTGCAGGAGGGCGGCATGCCGATCCCGCGCGGCGGCGGCGCGAAGCTCGCCGACGCGCTCGTGTCGTACATCCGCGCGCAGGGCGGCACGTGCGAGACGGGCGTGCACGTCGACCGCGTGTCGAGCGGCGGCGTGCGCACGGCGGACGGACGGCAAGCTGACGGCGCGACCGCGCGGTGATCTGCAACGTCACGCCGACGCAGCTCTACGGCGAGCTGCTCGGCGGGCTCGACGACAGCGCCGCCACTTCCGCTACGGCCGGTCGCGAGATGCAGATCCACTTCGCGCTCTCCGAGCCGCCGCGGTGGGAGGGCGACGAGCGTCTTGGCGCAGACGGCGATCGTCCACGTGACGCCCGGGCTCGACGGCGTCTCGCGCGCGGTGAACGAAGCGGAGCGCGGGCTGCTGCCGGCAGAGGCGACGATCGTCGTCGGGCAGCCGCTGACGATGGATGCGTCGCGCGCGCCCGAGGGCAAGGGGCTTCTCTGGATCCAGCTCCAGGAGCTGCCGTGGCGGGTCAAGGGCGATGCCGCGGGCGAGCTCGACGATCGGCGACGGCACGTGGACGGACGAGCTGCGCGAGCGTTACGCCGACCGGATCCAGGCGCGCCTCGGCGCGGCACATCCCGAACCTCGAGTCCTCGATCCTCGCAGCGCACGTGCCTGTCGCCGGCCGACCTGCAGGCCGCGAACGTGAACCTCGTCCACGGCGATCCGTACGGCGGCTCGCTCGCGCTCGACCAGAACTTCCTCTGGCGCGCGCCGCACCGGACGCCGGTCAACGGCGTGTGGCACGTCGGCGCGTCGACGCATCCCGGCCCGGGCCTCGGCGGCGGCTCGGGCGCGCTCGTCGCGGCGCAGCTGCTCGAGGAGCCGCTCGCGAAGCGCGTCGCGGCGCGCTTCAGGCGTTAACGTCTTCGCATGGGCGAGCTTCCGAAGAGCCTCGGCGCGATCACACTGTTCGTCGACGACCCGCAGCGGTCGAAGGCGTTCTACTCGAAGGTCTTCGACCTGGCGCCGGCGTACGAGGACGAGAACTCGGCTGCGTTCAACTTCGAGAACACGATCATCAACCTGCTGAAGTCGTCGGCGGCGCCCGAGCTGATCGCTCCTGCGCCGGTCGGCGGGCGCGATGCAGGCTCGCGCCTCCAGCTCACGATCTGGGTGGAGGACACCGACGCGGCGTGCGCCGCGCTCGCGGAGCGGGGCGTCGAGCTGCTCAACGGCCCGGTCGATCGTGCGTGGGGCATGCGCACCGCGACCTTCGCCGATCCGGACGGGCACGTCTGGGAGGTCGCGCAGGCGCTGCACTAGCTTGCCCGCCCATTGTCCGGCCCTCCGGTGGCTGGCATGATCGCGCGATGGATGCCAAGCAGCTCGAAGGGGTCAGCCTCTTCGCGGGGCTCTCGAAGCAGGAGCTCGGGCAGCTCGCGCAGTGGACCGACGAGATCGCCGTGCCGAAGGGCGAGCAGCTCGCGACGGAAGGCCGCTTCGCGCACGAGTTCTTCGTGATCGAGGAAGGCTCCGCCGACGTCACCCAGAACGGCGAGCAGATCGCCGAGCTCGGGCCGGGCGAGTTCTTCGGCGAGATCGGCCTGCTCGAGACCGAGCGGCGCACAGCGAGCGTCGTCGCGACCTCGCCGATGCGGCTGATCGTGATGTTCCAGCGCGAGTTCAAGCAGATGGAGCGCGAGATGCCGGGCGTCGCCGACCGCGTCCGCAGCGCCATCCGGGCGCGGCTCGACGGCTGACTCGGCACGCCGGGCGCTCCTGCGATCATCAGGAGGTGCCTCCGCTCAGTGCCAGAGAGCGCGCGAACCTGCCCGACAGCGCGTTCGCGTACATCGACTCGCAGGGCCGCCGGCGCCTGCCGATCAACGACGCGTCGCACGTCCGCAACGCCCTCGCGCGGTTCAACCAGGTCGCGTTCGAGGACGACGCCGCGCGCGACGAGGCGCGCACGCGGCTGCTCAGGGCGGCGAAGAAGTACGGCGTCGTCCCGATCGGGTTCATCAGCGCGCAGCTGCAGCCGCAGCGCAGGTTCCCCAAGGGACACGTGACGTTCCTGCTCACCGACGTGGAGGGCTCGACCGAGCTGCTCCGGCAGCTCGAGGACGGCTACCCATCGCTGATCGCGGCCGTGCGGCGTGCGATGCGCGCCGTGGTGCGCCAGGCAGGCGGGCACGAGGTCGACGCGCGGGCGGACGACCTCTTCGCCGTCTTCGAGAGCGCGCCCGCTGCGCTCGAGGCTGCGCTCGCGATCCAGCGGGCGATGCACGCCGGGCCGTGGCCGGGCGATGCCGACGTGCGCGTGCGGATCGGTGTGCACAGCGGCCGACCGACGCTCACCGACACCGGCTACGTCGGCCTCTCCGTCCACACAGCGGCGCGCATCTGCTACGCGGCGCACGGCGGGCAGATCGTCCTCTCATCGCCCGTGCACGCAGCCGTGCTCGAGTCGCTGGCCGACGACGTGACGCCTGAAGAGCCTCGGCGCGTGGCGCTTCCAGGGGCTCCGCGACCCGGAGGAGCTCTACCAGGTCGAGGCCGCCGACCTGGTCTGCGACTTCCCGCCGCTCCGCTCGGCGATCGCCGTCGAGCCGCGCTAACCCGCGGTCGGGACGTCGCGGAAGTGCCCGGCGGCCCACGTCGACTCGAACGGCGCGTCCGCGGCGCCGACCACCAGCAGCATCGTGTGCGGCGCGAGGGCAGTCGCGCTCCGGCGCACTGCCGGATCGACGACGGCGATCGCGGTATGCCGCGTCGCGACGACATGTTCGCCGTCGAGGTCGAACCGCGCCGAGCCGTCGAGCACCAGATAGAGCTCCTGCTGGCCGCTCGCGCCCTCGTCATGCTCCTCCACGAGCGTCTCGTCGCCCCGCGTCGCGACGAACAGGTTGATCCCGAACGTGCCGATCCCGAAGAAGTGCTGGAGCGGATGCCACTCCGGGTCGTCCGGGTCCCCGTCGGTGACTCGTGGGACGGCGGTGAGCTCCCGGACGCTCCAGCGGGCCATGAGCCCAGGATACGGCCCGCCTACGCGAGGAGCTCGGAGTCGTGCTCCTCGAAGATCCGCGCCCAGTCGTCGCGCCCTCCGGCGTGCAGCGTCTCGATCAGCCGGTGGATGCGCGGCGTCATCACGAGCAAATAGCGCGTCGGCTCGTCGAGCACGTTCCAGTACGAGTGTGGCGTGCCGCGCGGCACGAGGATCGACTCGCCGGCGGCAACCTCGCGCTCCTCGTCGCCGACACGAAAGCCGAGCTTCCCCTCGAGCACGAACCACGCCTCGTCGTCGGAGCGGTGCAGGTGGAGCCCGGCGATCGGCCGGCCGGGATGCGTCCCCGGGTCGGTCCAGTCCGCGATCACGAACGAGTCGCTGACGATCACGCTGCGACCTTCGCACACACGCGAGAATCGCCGAGATGGAGATCCTCCGGCTCGACCCGGGGCTCGCGAAGCCGATCGGCACCCGGCCCTAGGGCGCGTCTGGCGGCGTCTTCGCGTGAGCGACCTCGACGTCGCTCAGCACCTGCCTCTGCGCCTCGGCGTGCTCGCGCGACCGGGCGAGGTTCTGCATTGCCGCCTCGCGCTCGGTGCGCATCGTGCGCAGGCGGTCGCGGATTCGCTGGATCTGCACTCCCAGCGACGGTTCGCTGCTCACGCACCGATCCTACGCCTCTGCACGCGAGGTTCAAGTCCGGAGCCAGGCACCGCAAGTGCGCTTCCCGAGACGGACACGCCCGGAGCGGCCGCCGCCGGTCAGCCACCCGCGAGCTTCACGCGGTAGCCCTGCTCGGTCAGCCGCGCTGCCACCTTCTCCCGGTGGTCGCCCTGGATCTCGACGGCGCCGTGCTTCGCCGAGCCGCCTGCGCCGCAGAGGCGCTTCAGGTCGCCGGCGACCGCCTCGAGCTGGCGCGGCGGCAGGCCGCGGACGACGGTGACGGTCTTGCCGCCGCGGCTGCCCTTCTCGCGGAAGATCCGGACGACGCCGTCGTTCGGGAGCGACGGCGCAGGACGCGGACGGCCGCGGCTCACCCGTTCACCGGGTCGGACGGGAGCCGCGAGTAGCTGACGACGTCGTGGCGCCGCCCGCGCACCGCGAAGGCGGAGCGCAGGACGCCTTCGCGCACGAACCCGGCACGGCGAGCCACCGCGTGTGACGCCTCGTTCTCGGGCGCGATGCGCAGCTGCAGCCGCTCGAGCCCGAGCCGTGTGAACGCCCAGTCGGACACGAGCCGCACCGCGCGCTGCGCGAGCCCACGCCCTCGTGCGTCGGGAGCCACGAGGTAGGCCAGCTCCGCGGTCTCCGCACCGCGCGCGATCAGCACGATCGCGCCCAGGTACGGTCGTCGTCGCGGTCGGCGATCGTGAGGATCAATCTGTCGCCCGACACGCGCTCGGCCTCCGCGATCCGGATGTCCTCGGCGGCGTCGCCGGAGGTCTGCGAGTTGTATCCAGCGGACGCTCGACGGGTCCTCGGTCGCCGCCGTGTCGGCGGCGACGTCGTCCTCGCGGTAGGGCCGGAGCACGAAGTCCGCGTCGGCGAGCGGGGGGTCGGGGTACGGCAGCGGCGCGGCCACGGCCGCGAATCGTAGGCGGAGCTACCCGCGCTCGAAGATGCCGCTGCCCGCCGAGCTCGGTCTGGAAGAACACGCTCGCGAGCTCGAGGTGGTCGTAGAGCGCCTTCGCCGCCTCGTCGGGGCGGTGCGCGGCGCAGGCCTGCGAGCAGCTCCTCGTCGAGCGTCGCGATGCTGGTCCTGCGGCTCGCCGGCCGAGGCGAGCAGCGCCGGGCGGAAGCGCTCCGAGCGGTCCCACGGCGGGCCGGATCAGCGCGACGAGCCACGGCGAGCCGGACGCCTCGTAGAGCGTGAAGTGGAAGTCCGTGTGCGCGCGCATCGTCTCGCGCACGTCGCCGGCGCTGCGGGTCTCGTCGAAGCGGTCGAGGTGCGAGCGCGCGGCGCCGCTCGTCCGCGTCCGTGAACCGCTCGGCGGCCCGGCGGACGGCGAGCGACTCGAGCGCGAGCCGCACCTGGAACAGGTCGCGCAGCTCGTCGACGTCGAAATCGAGCACCTTCGCGCCCTGGTGAGGCACGTGCTTCGCGAGCCCCAGTGCCTCCAGTTGCCGCACCGCCTCCCGGATCGGCGAGATGCTCATGCCGAGCGAGCGGGCGAGCTCGTCGAGCCGCAGCGGCGTCCCGGCGGGCAGCTCCCCGAGGATGATCGCCTCCCGCAGCTGCTCCAGCGCGAACTCCGCCATCGTCCGGTGACGGATCCGGCCCTCTGCGGGCGGCTGGCGCAGACGCGGCATCTGAAGCAGACCTTCCTATGCCCTTGATCAGATGTCAAACGTCGTGAGAGGATCAGCGCTCGTGGCGCCGCGCGTCTCCGTCTCGCAGATCACGACGCTCGCGCTCGAGTTTCGCCGACGACATCCGCGACTACGCCGCACGCCGGGCTCGACGGGATCGGCGTCTGGGAGCTGAAGCTCGGCGACGGCGGCGACGCCGAGGCGCTGGAGGCGTTCCAGGCGAGCGGCCTCGAGTCGGCGGCCGCCGTCCCGGCGGTCCCGTCGATCCTGCCGCTGCCGCTCCTCGGCGGCCCGGAGGACCCGGCCGAGCGCGTCGAGGCGTTCTGCGCGTCGCCTCGAGCGGCTCGCGCCGTTCGCGCCGCCGAGCATCGTCTGCCTGACGGGCACCGGCGAGGGCCGCGACCCCGACGAGGCCCGCGCGATCGTCGTCGACGGGCTCGCGACGATCGCGGCCGAGGCGGAGCGCCTCGGGCTGCGGATCGGCGCTCGAGCCGTACCAGCGCGAGGGCGGCGAGCCGTGGACGATCGTCTCGTCGATCCCCGAGGCGGTCGAGCTGATCCGCGACGCCGGCGATCCGCCCGCGCTCGGGATCCAGTTCGACGTGTGGCACCTCTGGAACACGCCGACGCTCTACGACGACATCGAGCGCGAGATCGGCCGCTTCGCCGGCGTGCACGTCTGCGACTACCGCGAGCCGACGCGCGGGTGGGCCGACCGCGCGCTGCCCGGCGACGGCGTCGCCGACGTCCCCAGGATCCTGCGCGCGCTCGACGCAGCCGGCTGGGACGGCCTCTACGACATCGAGATCTTCTCCGACGACGGCACGTTCGGCGCCGACTACCCCGACTCGTTCTGGGCGGCGCCGCCCGCGGAGACGCTCGCACGCGCGCAGGCGGCGTTCGAGCAGTGCTGGACAGTCCCAGTGGTCAAGTCCCCCGTCCGCCGCCCGCGGCGGCTCACAGTGAAGGAGTCGAGATGAGGAGACTGGGTTCCCGCGCGGGGCTCATTCTGGCGGTCGTCGCGTTGCGTCGTTGGTCGCGCTCGCGGCGACTGCGGCGGCGCGCACGACGTCGACGCAGGCGACGCCGATCGTCATCGGCTGGGCGTTCGACAGCAAGGGCGCGATGGCGCCGTTCGACAACCCGGCACTCGCTGCGGCTCAGCTGCGCGTCAAGCAGGTGAACGCGAGAGGCGGCGTCGGTGGGCGTCCAGCTCCAGATCCAGACGTGCGACACGCAGGGCAACAAGCCTGCGATCGCGAAGGCGTGCGCGCTGAAGCTGCTCGGCGGCGGGTGCGAACGTCATCTTCACGACCTGCGACGTCGACTTCGCGGCGCCGGTCGTGCAGGAGGCGATCAACCGCGGCGTGCTCGCGGTCGCGCCGTGCATCGGCACCGATCAGATGGGGCCGAAGCGCTTCGGCGCCAAGGGCAAGCTGGCGTTCAGCTTCGGCAACGTCGCGCAGGACGAGGGCTCGGCGATGGCGCAGTACGCGTGGGGCAAGGGCTGGCGCACGGCCTCGCTCGCGACCGACTCCGTGATCGTCTACTTCAAGGACGTCGTCCAGGCGTTCAAGGCGCGCTGCACGCAGCTCGGCGGCAAGATCGTCGACGAGGAGACGTACCAGGATCGACGTCGGCGGCAACAACGTCCAGAACGCCGTCAGCCGCCTGAACGCGAAGAAGGCCGACGTGATCGTCACGTCGACCGCCGGTGCGTTCGGCGCGCTCGTCGCCGCTCATCACCGGGGCTGCGCACGCTCGGCAACAACACGCCGATCCTCAACTCGTGGGCCGGCGACGGCAACTACTGGCTGCCGAAGAGCCCGAAGGTGACGAACTACTACTTCGTCACCTACGCGTCGGTGTTCGGCGACGACCCGAACGCCGGCCGTCAACAAGCTCGCCAAGCAGGTCCACGCGGGCACCGGCGGCTTCATCACCGGCCCGGCCGCGATCGACGGCGTCGTCACGGCGATCAGCCGCTCGCACGGGTCGACGAACGGGCGTCGTGCTGGCTGCCACGATGGAGAAGTTCAAGAGGGTGCCGACGCTGTCGGGCCTCGTCAGCTTCTCGCCGAAGCTGCACACGGTGTTCGGCCGGCAGTACCGCGTGATCAAGATCCAGAACAACATGCCGAAGCGTCGTCGGCACGGTCGTCGCCAAGGTCGTCCCGAAGATCTGATCTTGACGCTCGGCCACGATCGAGTCGGAGAGGAGGCCCGGAGAAACACTCCGGGCCTCCTCCGTTTCTCGTTCGTTCGACGGGCGTGCAGGCGCTCGCGGCGTCGACGCTGGAGCTGCGGCGCGGCGAGGTCGTCGGGCTGATCGGGCCGAACGGCGCCGGCAAGTCGACGCTCGTCAACGTGCTCAGCGGCTTCGACCGGCCCGACGACGGCACGGTCACGCTCGGCGAGCGCGACATCACGCGCTGGTCGCCGCACCGGCGCGGGCGGCACGGGCTCGCACGCACGTTCCAGCACAGCCACGGCTTCCGCACGCTGTCGGTCCGCGAGAACGTCGAGGTCGTCGGCGCTCGGCGTCGGCGCCGCGCCGCGGCAGGCGGCGCGAGCGGGCCGACGCGCTGCTCGAGACGGCTCGGGCTCGCCCGCTACGCGGATGCGCCGCGGCGTCGGCGCTCGCGCACGGCGACGAGCGGCGGCTCGGCGTCGCCCGCGCGCTCGCGACCGAGCCGCGCTTCGTGCTGCTCGACGAGCCTGCGGCGGGGCTGCCCGAGGCCGAGATCCCCGAGTTCGCGGCGATCGTCCGCTCGGTGCGCGACGACCACGGCGCCGGCGTGCTGCTGATCGACCACAACATGGCGCTGATCATGGAGATCTGCGACCGCATCCACGTGCTCGACCAGGGGACGACGCTGGCCGAAGGCGCGCCGGCCGAGATCCGCGGCGAACCTCGACGTCGCTGCCGCGTACCTCGGCGAGAGCGCCGGTGGCCGAAGAATGACGACCCTCGTCGCTCGAGGCGCTGGACGTGCGCTACGGCGGCGTGCACGCCGTGCGCGACCTGTCGTTCGACGTCGCGCCGGGCGAGATCGTCGGGCTGATCGGCGCGAACGGCGCCGGCAAGTCGTCGACGCTGCACGCGATCATGGGCGTCGCCCCGATCAGCGCCGGCGACGTGCGGCTCGGCGGCACGTCCGCTGCGCGGCCGCCGTCCCGAGGACATCGCGCGCGCCGGGATCGCGCTCGTGCCGGAGGGGCGCCGCATCTTCGCGGAGCTGACGGTCGAGGAGAACCTCCGCCTCGGGCTCGCCGCGCGCCGCTCGAACGGCCCGGCAGGCCCGGTGCTGCGCAGCGTCTACGAGACTGTTCCCGATCGTCGAGGAGTTCCGCGCGCCGCAACGCCGGCGCGCTCTCGGGCGGCCAGCAGCAACAGCTCGCGATCGCGCGCGCTCTCGTCGCGGAGCCCGACGTGCTGCTCCTCGACGAGCCGTCGCTCGGGCTCGCGCCGACGATCGTCGATGTCGTCTTCGACGCGCTCGCGGCGATCCGCGAGCGCGGCCTCGCGGTGCTGCTCGTCGAGCAGCGCGCGCAGCGTACCGTCGCGATCGCCGACCGCTCGCACGTGCTCGCGAACGGCGAGCTGCGCCTCACCCTCGGCCCGGAGAGCGCGGGCGACACGGACGCCCTCGTCGCGGCGTACTTCTCATGACGCTCGCCTTCCTCAACATCGACTGGCAGACGCTCGCCGACGCGATGGCGCTCGGCGCGGTCTACGCGCTGATGGCGGTCGGCATCGGGCTCGTCTTCGGCGTGCTGCGCCTCGTCAACTTCGCCTACGGCCAGCTCGTCATGGCGGGCGCGTTCGCGCTGGCGCTCGCGTCGCAGTGGGGCTGGCCGGTGTGGGCCGGCATCGTCCTCTGCTTCGCGCTCCGTGCTCGTCCTGTCGATGCTGATGGACCGGCTCGTCTTCCGGCCCCTGCGCGGCCACTCGCCGACGGTGATGCTCGTCGCGACGTTCGCCGTGGCGTTCCTGCTCCAGAGCATCGCGCTGCTCTGGTTCGGCGCGCTCGGGAAGATCGCGACGTCGCTCGCCTACCTCAACCGCCCGGTCACGATCGGGAGCGTCGACATCCGGAAGATCACGATCGTCGCCGTCGTCGTCGCGGTGGTCTGCCTGCTCGTGCTCTCGCTCCTGCTCGAGCGAACGACGATCGGCCTGCACATGCGCGCCTCGGCGATGGACTTCCAGACGGCGCGCATGCTCGGCGTGCGCGCGAACCGCGTGATCGGCGTCGCCGTACTGCTCTCGGGCGCGCTCGCCGCGGTGGTCGCGGTGATGCTCACGGTCCAGAACCCGCTCGTGACGCCCGATTTCGCGCTGCGCGACACGATCATCGTGCTCGCGGGCGTCGTCGCTCGGCGGCATGAATCGCCTCGATCCCGGCGACGCTCGGCGGGTTCTCGATCGGCTTCGCGACCGGGCTGCTCGGCGGCGCGCTGCCGACGAACCAGAGCCAGTACATCCCGTCGTTCGTGTTCGGCGCGGTGATCCTCGTGCTGCTCGTCCGGCCGGAGGGCCTGTTCACACGCGGCCACTCGGTGGAGCGCGTATGAGGCGGGTCGTCCAGCTGCAGGAGCTGCTCGGGCCCGGTCGGGCTGGTCGTGATCGTCGCGCTGCTCGGCGCGCTCGTCTCGGTCTCGAACGAGTCGTACTTCACGAACACGCTCGTCAACGTGGCGATCGTCGACCGCGCTCTACCTGTTCGTCGGCAACTCCGGGGTGCTCTCGTTCGGGCACATCAGCCTTCGTCGCGATCGGCGCCTGGACGGCCGGCGTGCTGACGGTGCCGGTCGGCGAGAAGCCGGCGATCATGCCGAACCTCGCGCACTTCCTCCGTGAGCGCACGACCGGGAACCTCAGCTCGCTCGCGCTGGCCGCGCTGGTCGGCGGGATCTGCGCGCTGATCGTCGGCCTGCCGCTGATGCGGCTGTCCGGGCTCGCCGCGGGCATCGCCACCTTCGGCGTGCTCGAGATCACCCACAACCTGCTCCGCTACGAGGAGAAGGTCGGGCCGGGCCTGAACGCGTTCTCGTCCGTGCCGGAGACGACGACGCTGCGGCAGGCCGCCTTCGGCGCGCTCGTCGTGATCGTGATCGCGTACGTCTACGCGCGGAGCCGTTTCGGGCGGCTGCTCCGCGCCACCCGCGAGGACGCGGCGGCGGCGCGTGCCGTCGGCGCATCCGTGTACCAGCAGCGGTTGATCGCGTTCACGCTCTCGGGCGCGCTCGCCGGGCTCGCGGGCGGCCTGCTCGTGCACCTCCTCCCGGTGAACACGGAGAGCGTCTATCTCGATCTGACGTTCATCACGCTCGCGATGCTCGTGGTCGGCGGCGCGACGAGCCTGTGGGGCGCGGTCGTCGGCGCCGTCGCAGTGAGCGCGCTCGACTCCTACCTCGCTGTGGCCGAGAACGGCACGTCGCTCTTCGGATGGCACATCGACCTGCCCGCCGGCACGCGCGTGATCGCCGTGGGCGCGCTGATGGCGATCGTGCTGATCCTGCGTCCGGCCGGCCTGACCGGCGGGAGGGAGTTCCGGCTGTGGCCGAGGTCGGCGTGAAGCGCGTCTGCATCGCCGGCGCAGGCGTGATCGGCAGCCTCTTCGCCGCGTACCTCGCGCGCGTCACCGAGGTGACGGCGCTCACGCGCCGCGAGGAGCACGCGCGCGCGCTCAACGAGCACGGCCTGCGCGTGAGCGGCCGCGGCGACTTCGTCTCGCGGCTCACGGCGGCGACGTCGCCGGGCGACTTACCCGAGCCGGAGCTCGTGATCGTGGCCTCGAAGGGCGGCGACGTCGACAAGATCGCGTCCGAGCTCGAGGGTCATTGGCCCGCCGCCACGGTGATGACGGTGCAGAACGGGATCGGCGCCGACGGGATCGTCGCGGGGCACGGCGATTGGCCGCTGCTCGCGAGCGTCACGTTCATGAGCGGCACGCGCCACGACGACACGCACGTCGAGTACGTCCTCGACACGGCCACGTGGATCGGCCCGTCGCGCGGCACCACGCCGGAGGACGCGCGCCGCGTGGCGGCGCTGATCGAGTCGTCCGGGCTGAAGGCCGAGGCGTTCGACGACGTCCGGCCCGCGCAGTGGTCGAAGCTGATCTTCAACGCGACGGTGAACACCGTCGCTGCGCTGACCGGCCTCCGCCACGAGCCGCCCTTCGCGGCGCTCGACGACCCGCGCGACCTCGGCCACCTCGTGCAGGCGCTGATGGACGAGGGGAAGGCGGTCGCCGCGGCGGCGGGCGTCACGCTCGACGAGGATCCGTGGGAGATGAACGTGCTCGCGACGCAGCGCGGCTACCGGCACGCGCCGTCCATGCTCGAGGACGTGCTGGCGCGCAGCGCCGACCGAGGTGGACATGATCACCGGCTCGCTCGTGCGCGAGGCGCACCGTCTCGGCGTGCCCGTCCCGCTGCACGAGACCATGTACCGCTTGATCAAGGCGAAGGAGTTCTCGTGGGAATGAAGATCTGCATCGTCGGCTGCGGCGCCGTCGGCTCGCTCTTCGCCGCGAATCTCGCGACGCTCGACGACGTCGAGGTGTGGGCGTACGACCTGGCGCGCGACCACGTCGACGCGATCAACCGCGACGGGCTGCGGCTGACCGGCGCCGGCGATGTCGTCGGCCGCCTGCGCGCGACGTCCGACGCGGGCGAGCTGCCGCCGTGCGACTTCGGGATCGTCGCGACCAAGGCGATGCACACCGACGCGGCGATCGCCGCCACGAAGGACGCGTTCGCCGACGGCTGCGTCGCGACGGTGCAGAACGGGATCGGCAACGAGGAGGTGCTCGCCCGGCACGTCGGAGCGCGTGATCCGCGGCACGACGTTCCCGGCCGGAAAGATCACGGCGCCCGGCGTCGTTCAGTGGGACGTGAAGGGCGACACGACGCTCGGCCCGTTCGAGGAGAAGCCCGCGCCGTTCGGCGGAGGTCGCAGCGGCTCGCGGACGCGTGCACACGCGGAGGCATGCCGACGAGCGCGGTCGACGGACGCGCGCGGCCCGCAGTGGCGCAAGGTGATCTTCAACGCGGCGACGAACCCGCTCGGCGCGCTGACCGGCCTGACGCACGGCCGGGTCTGCGAGCGCCCGCCGCTTCGCCGGCTCGCCTCGCAGCTCGTCGACGAGGGGAAGGCCGTCGCGGACGCGCAGGGGATCGTGCTCGACTCCGACCCGGAGGAGCTGATCGACTACGCGGCGCGGCCGGAGGTCGCCTACGGGCACAAGGCGTCGATGCTGCAGGACGTCGAGGCGCGCAGGCAGACGGAGGTCGACTATCTGAACGGCGGCATCGCGGACTTCGGGCGCAGGCTCGGCGTCCCGACGCCGACACACGAATCGATCTGGGCACTGGTGAAAGGAGTGGAGGCTTCGTGGGATCAGTGATGCCGCAGGACGAGATCGCCCGCCGCTACGGCCTGATCCGCGAGGCGATGGCGCGCGACGGCCTGGACGCGGTGATCGTCTCGGGCAACGAGTACACCGGCTTCGAGGGCGCGGTCACCTACCTCTCCGGGTTCGTGATCGTGCACCGCTACGCCTACGTGCTGCTGCCGGCCGACGGCGACCCGTCGATCGTCTTCCCGCGCGAGGCGACCTACGTCGGCGAGCACGGTACGACGTGGATCGAGGACCAGGTGTTCGTCGACACCCCGGGCGACTGGCTCGCAGACCGCGTGCGCGGCAAGCGCGTCGGCGTCTACGGGCTCGACTACGTGATGACCGTCCGCGACTACCGCGCGCTCGGGGACGCCGCCGAGATCGTCGCGTGGGACGAGCGGTTCGACCACGCGCGCGCCGTGAAGAGCGAGCTCGAGCTCGAGTCCGTCCGCGACAGCGTCCGCATCAACACCGAGGGGTTCTGGATCTTCCTCGAGCACTTCGAGCCGGGGAAGAGCGAGCGCGAGATCCTGGCGCACTGCGAGAAGTACTTCGTCGAGCAGGGCTGCGGCCGCCTGACGATGGACATGGTGCTCGTCGGCGACGCCGGCGCGGCGCTGCCCGAGTTCAAGATCGCGGGCGACTACCGGATCAAGGAGACCGACATGGTGCTGCCCTCGCTCGAGGTCGCCGGTGCGGGCGGCCACTGGGTCGAGGTCTCGCGCGCGATCTGCGCCGCGGAGCCGAGCGACGAGACGAAGCAGATGATGGACGCGTACGTCGAGTACTACGACGCGGCGCGCGGAGCGCTGCGCGACGGCGCGACGGCGCACGACGTGCACCGCGTCGTCTCGAAGGGCTTCGTCGACCGCGGCTTCAAGCTCGGCCACGTCACCGGGCACTCGATCGGCATGACGATGATCGAATGGCCGAAGATCGGCGAGGGCGACGAGACGGAGCTGAAGACGAACATGGTCTTCTCCATGCACCCGCACGCAATCTCGGAGGACGGCAAGGCGTGCCTCTACATGCAGGACACGTGGCTCGTGACGCCGGAGGGCGGCGTGCCGCTCGCGGACCTGCCGATGAAGATCTTCGACGGAACGGAGACGCGATGAACGAATTGGCGAAGCCGGTGCTGCCGGGCGAGGGCGGGTCCGACTACGAGCGCTACCTGCGCACGGACGCGCTGCTGCGCCTGCAGAAGACGGCCGACGAATGGGTGCACCGCGACGAGCTCCTGTTCCAGACCGTGCACCAGTCCTCCGAGCTGTGGCTGAAGCTCGCGTGGAACGAGATCGAGGAAGCGGGCCGCCTCGTCGCGGCGGAGGACATCCCGGCGGCGAACAGGCTGCTCCGCCGCGCCATCGACTGCCTGAAGCTCGTCACGCAGGCGCTCGACATGCTCGAGCACATGTCGCCGTGGGAGTACACCGAGGTGCGCAAGGTGCTCGGCCACGGCAGCGGCTTCGACTCGCCGGGATTCCGGGAGATGCGCCGCGTCGCGAAGCCGCTCGGCGAGGCGTTTCACGCCGCGCGCGAGCGCGCGGGGCTGTCGCTGATCGAGGTCTACACCGAGGGCCGCCGGCACGAGGACCTGTACACGCTCGCGGAGCTGCTGATCGAGCTCGACGAGCGCGTGACCGTCTGGCGCGTCCGCCACTTCAAGGTCGTGCAGCGCACGATCGGCGCGGACGTGATCGGCACGCAGGGCACGCCGGTCGAGGTGATGGGCCGTCTGATCCACCACTCGTTCTTCCCGGAGCTCTGGGACGTGCGCAACGACCTGACACGGATGAACCTGCCGGAATGACGACGTAGGCCAAAACGGCTTCAGGGCGTTGCGCTCGGTTGCGGGAACTTCGGCGGCGTCGGCTCCGCGCCGGAGTTCTTCGGCCAGGGAATCGCCGAGGACGAGGCGTACGCGATCATGGACCGCGCGTGGGCCGAGGGCTTCCGCTGGTTCGACACCGGCGACGCCTACGGCGGCGGGCGGAGCGAGTCGTGGATCGGCGCCTGGCGCGCCGCGCGCAAGCCGGACGGGCTCGTGCTCACGACGAAGGTCTTCCACTCGACGACCGGCACGCCCGGCGACACGGGGCTCGCACCGGACCGGATCAAGCGGCAGCTCGACTCGAGCCTGGAGCGGCTCGGCGTCGAGTGCGTCGATCTCTACCTCGCGCACGCGTCCGATCCCGAGACGCCGCTCGCGGACACGATCGCCGTCTTCGAGTCGCTCCGCGCAGCAAGGGCTGATCGGAGCGTGGGGTCTCAGCAACCACGACCTCGACGGCGTGCGCGAGGCGCTCGAGCACGGCCGGCCCGCGCTGCTGCAGAACTCGTTCTCGCTGCTCGACCGGGACGACGAGGCCGACGTGCTCCCGTTCTGCCGCGAGCACTCGATCGCGTATGTGCCGTTCGGGCCGCTCTCCGGCGGGTGGCTGACGGGCAAGTACCGGCGCGGCGAGCCGTTCCCCGCCGGCTCGCGCATGACGCAGCGCCCGGGGCCGTACGAGCGGCTGGTCGACGACCGCGTCTTCGACGGCCTCGACCGGCTGCGCGAGGAAGCGGACGCGCGCGGCGTGACACTCGCGGCGCTCGCGTTCGCGTGGGTGCTCGCGCGCGCCGACGGTGCGGTATGCGGGCCGACCCGGGCCGACCAGCTCGACCCCGTGCTCGCGGCGCGTGGGCTGCAACTCTCCGACGACGACGCCGAACGAATCGGGAGGTTCTTCCAATGAACGTGCGCGTGCTGGACGAAGAGGCCGTGCGGCGGCTGCTGCCGATGAGCGAGTGCATCGAGGTGATGGCGGAGGCGCTCGCCTCGCTCGCGCGCGGCGAGGTGCACAACCCGCTGCGCTTCGTCGTGCGCCCGCCGGACGCGCCGAGCCTGATGGGCCTCATGCCCGCCTATCGCGGCGACGGTGATCCGTTGTGGGGGCTGAAGTCGGTCGTGATCGCGCCGGCGAAACGCGGCGCGCGGGCTCGACCTGCACCAGGGCTTCGTCGCGCTCTTCGACGGCGAGACCGGCGAGACGCGCGCGATCATGAACGCCGGCGGGATCACCGCAGTGCGCACCGCCGCCGTCACCGCCGTCGCCACGAGGCTGCTCGCGCGCAAGGACGCGAGCACGCTCGCGATCCTCGGCGCCGGCATCCAGGGCAAGGCGAACCTGGAGGCGATGCGCGCGATCCACGACTTCGACCGCGTCGTCGCGTGGAGCCGCACGCCGGGCCGCGCCGGACGCGAGCTCGACGGCGTCGAGGAGGCGGCGACCGCGGAGGAGGCGGTGCGCGACGCCGACGTCGTCGTGACCGCGACCTCGGCGCCGGAGCCGATCGTCGAGCGCGGCTGGCTGAAGGAGGGCGCGCACGTGAACGCGGTCGGCTCGAGCATCCCGACGACGCGCGAGCTCGACACGCAGACGATGGCCGACGCGGCGCTGTTCGTCGACCGGCGCGAGTCGACGGTCAACGAGGCCGGCGACTTCCTCTTCCCGCAGCGCGAGGGCGCGATCGGGCCCGACCACATCCGTGCGGAGATCGGCGAGTTGCTGATCGGCGCCGCGCAGGGACGAAGCTCCGACGACGAGCTGACCGTCTTCAAGTCGCTCGGCCTCGCCGTCGAGGACCTCGCCGCCGCCGAGCACGTCCTGCGGCGGGCGGAGGAGGAGGACGCCGGGACGGTGGTCTCGCTGTGATCGCCGTCGAGGAGATCCGCCGCGCGCGCGAGGTGCTCGACGGGATCGCGATCCGCACCCCGCTCGTGCGGCTCGACGTGGACGCCGACGCCGAGATCTGGCTGAAGCTCGAGGTGCTGCAGCCGGTGCGCTCGTTCAAGATCCGCGGCGCCGGCAACGCGATCCTGCAGGCGAGCGACGAGCAGCTCGCGGGCGGCGTGCTCACCGCGAGCGCCGGGAACATGGCTCAGGGCGTCGCCTACGCGGCGCGCCTTCGCGGCGTCCCCGCGACGATCGTCGTCCCCGAGCACGCGCCGCAGACGAAGATCGACGCGATCGAGCGCTACGGCGGCACGGCGATCAAGGTGCCGTACGACGAGTGGTGGAACGTGCTCGTGACCGGCGAGACCGAGCACGCGGACGGCCTGTTCGTCCATCCGGTGGACGACGACCGCGTGATGGCCGGGAACGGGACGATCGGGCTCGAGTTGCTCGAGCAGTCGGACGACTTCGACACGGTCGTGGTGCCCTACGGCGGCGGCGGGCTGGTGACCGGGATCGCGAGCGCGGTCAAGGCCGCGCGCCCCGACGTGCGCTTCTTCGTCGCCGAGCCGGAGACCGGTGCGCCCGTCGCGGCGACGCTCGCAGCCGGCGAGCCGACGAGCGTCGACTACAAGCCGTCGTTCGTCGACGGGTCCGGCAGCCGCGAGCTGATACCGCGCGTCTGGGAGCAGGCGTCGGAGCTGATCGACGGCGCGTTCGCGCTGCCGCTCGACGAGGTGGCGGCCGCGGTGCGCACGATCGCCGAGCGCACACGTGTGATCGCCGAGGGCGCCGGGGCGCTCTCGGTCGCGACGGCGCTCTCGTCTCGCCTCGACGGCGCGCGGAAGGTGGTCTGCATCGTGTCGGGCGGCAACATCGATCCGACCGTCCTCAGCCGTATCCTCGTCGGGGAGGAGCCGTGAAAGGCGTCGTCGACCTCACGCACCACCTGTTCGACGAGATGGCCGTGTATCCGGGCATCCCGCAGCCGGCGTTCCGCGACATCGCGCGCGTCGCCGACGACGGCTACGCGATGAGCGAGTACCACCTGATCAACCACATCGGCACGCACATCGACGCGCCGGCGCACCAGATCCTGAACGGCAACACGCTCGACGAGATCCCGCTCGAGCGGCTGATCACGGACGCCGTCACGATCGACGTCTCGGATCTGGAGCCGGGCCCGATCGACCGCGCGACGCTCGAGGGGCGCACCGGCGAGGTGCGCCGGGGCGACTTCGTCTTCCTCTACTCCGACAACGCGCGCAACTACGGCACCGACGCGTACTGGACGGGCTGGTCGTTCCCCGACGCGGACGCGGCGCAGATGCTGATCGACCGCGGCATCTCCGGCATCGGCTTCGACGGCCCCTCGTGCGACCCCGTCGACACGACGACGTTCGACCTGCACCGCGTGTGGCTCGGCGCGGGCCGGTTGATCCTCGAGAACCTCACGAACCTCGGTGAGCTGCCCGCACGCTGCCGCGTCGTGATCGCACCGCTGAAGGTGCGCGATGCGAACGGCGGCCCGTCACGGGTGTTCGCGTTCCTGCCTGCACCCACTTCTCCGAAGGAGGACGCATGACCAGCCCAGAGAGCCGCTCCGGCGAGCTCCGGCACGGCATCCTCGGCGTGTTCGACGCCTTCGCGCAGTCGGTCGCGCTGCTCTCGCTCGCACTCGGCGTCGCGTTCGCGAGCTCGGCCGCGGCGGGCTACACCGGCGCGACGGTCCCGCTCGCCTACCTGATCGCGGGCGTCGGCAGCCTCTGCCTCGCATCCGTGATCATCCGCTTCACGCGTCGCATGGCCTCGGCAGGCGGCCTGTACACGTACATCGCGCGCGGGCTCGACCCGCGCACCGGGTTCCTCGGCGGCTGGCTGTACGGCGGCGGCTTCGCGGTCGGGATCTCGTTCGTGCTCGTGATCGGCGCGTTCTTCCTCTCGGTCTTCTTCGACGCGCACACCGGCATCACGCTCGGCTGGTACCCGTGCTTCTGGATCCTGCTCGCGCTGCTCGCGGTCATCTCGTTCCTCGACATCCGCATCTCGACGCGCCTCCAGCTCCTGCTGGCGCTCGTCGGCGTGGCGTCGATCATGCTGATGGCGGTCGTGATCCTCGCCAAGGGCGGCGACTCCGGCGTCACCCTGCAGCCGTTCAACCCGTCGCAGGCGCCGTCGACGAACGCGATCTTCCTCGCCGTCGTGCTCGCGTTCACCGGCTACATCGGCTTCGAGGCCGCGGCCGTGCTCGGCGAGGAGGCGGCCGACCCGCTGCGGGCGATCCCGCGGGCGATCCTCACCGCCGTGGTCGTCGCGCTCGTCTACTACGTGTTCGTCACGTGGTCGATGTCGGTGGGCTTCGGCGTCGACAACGCCGCCAAGTGGGCGCAGGACCCGGCGGCCGTCGACACGCTCGCGGCGCGCTACGTCGGCAACTGGCTCTCGGTGATCATCGACCTCAGCGTCGCCGCGAGCGGCTTCATCGCCGCGCTCGCCGGCGTCAACCTGACCGCGCGCACGCTGTTCGCGATGGGACGCGAGGGCGGCCTGCCGCGCGCGTTCGCGTGGACGCACCCGCGCTTCCGCACGCCGTGGGTCGGGATCGGCGTCTCCCTGCTGATCACGCTCGTGCTCGGCGGCTTCGTCGCGCACCGGCCGACGTTCGGGCCGATCACGTACTTCATCTTCATGGCGACGACGGCCACGATCGGGATCCTGATCACCTACATCCTCGTCGCGGTCTCCGGGATCGTGTACTTCTCGCGCCAGCGCGCGGGCGGGTACAACATCCTGCTCGACCTCCTTGCGCCGCTCGGCGCGATAGCGATCTGCGGCTACACGCTCTGGAAGACGCTGCGGCCGACGCCGCCCTACCAGCATCCGGTGACGTGGGCGCCGTGGCTCGGTCTCGCGTGGCTCGGGATCGGGATCGTCGTCGCCGCGTGGCTGCACGCGACGAGGCCGAAGCAGGTCGAGACGTTCGGCAGCATCCTCGGGGCGAGCGAGTGACCGCCGTCGGCTACTCGGTCGACGCGGCGCGCGCGCGCTTCTCCTCGCTGCACGACGGGTTCGCGTTCTTCGACGCGCCGGGCGGGACGCAGGTGCCGGACGAGGTCGGCGACGGCGATCGCGGCCGCGCTGCGCGACGCGTCCGGGAACCTGGGCGCGCCGTACGCGACGGGGCGCGCCGTCGAGGCGATCCTCGCCCGCGCGAAGGACGACGCGGCGCGCTTCCTCGGCTGCACGGCCGACGAGGTCTCGTTCGGCGCGAACATGACGAGCCTCAACTTCGCGCTCACGCGCGCCGCGGGCCGCGACTTCGCGGCCGGCGACGAGCTGCTGACGACGCAGCTCGACCACGACGGCGGCGTCGCGCCGTGGGTCGAGCTGGCCGCCGACAAGGGGATGGAGGTGCACGTCGCGCGCGCGACCGACGAGCTGACGATCGACTACGACGACCTCGAGCGGCAGCTCTCGGACCGGACGCGCGTCGTCGCCTTCGCGCTCGCCTCGAACGCCACCGGCACGATCGCCGACGCGAAGCGCATCTGCGCGCTCGCCCGCGAGGCCGGTGCGATCTCGTGGGTCGACGCGGTGCACTACGCGGCGCACGAGCCGGTCGACGTGCAGGAGATCGGCTGCGACGTGCTGCTCTGCTCGCCGTACAAGTTCTGCGGGCCGCACCTCGGCATGTCGTACGTGCGCCGCGAGCTCGGAGAGACGTGGCGGCCGTACAAGGCGCGCCCGTCTTCGTCGACGCCGGTGGGCCGGAAGTTCGAGACGGGCACGCATCCGTACGAGCTGCTCGCCGGCTTCAGCGCGACGATCGCCTACCTCGAATCGCTCGGCGGGATGGCCGTGCTGCGCGACTACGAGCGGGCGCTCGGCGCGTACCTGCTCGAGCAGCTGCCGGCGAACGTCACGCTCTACGGGCCGCCGACGATGGAGGGCCGGGTGCCGACGTTCCTCTTCAACGTCGACGGCGTGCCGGCCGAGCAGGTCGCGCGCCGTCTCGGCGAGCGCGGCGTCGGCCTCTGGTACGGCGAGAACTGGTACTGCGTCGCGCTCGGCCCCGCGCTCCCGCCGCAGACCCTGCGCGCCGGGCTCGCCCACTACAACACGGAGGCCGAGGTCGACCGCCTGGTGGCCGAGCTCGCAGCGCTTCCCGAGCCGACTTAGTGATGACTCATCACTAAGTCGGTCGTGACGCGGCTTGACGCGCTGCGGTTTCGTGTGAGATAAGCAGGCCGAGACCTGAACCGGGTCTCAGGTTCGTGCATCCGAAGCACAGGGAGGCGAGATGAGGAGGAGCTGGAGGCGGCTCGCGGCCGCCGCGCTCGGCAGCGTGCTGTTCGCGGCCCTCGCGGGGACGGCGCAGGCGGCCGGGACGGTCGGCACGACGTTCCCGGCGGGGTTCCCGACGATCACCGACCTCTCGCTCGGCACGCCGGTGCTCGGCTTCGGTGCCGCCGGGCCCGTCCGGCGCACGCCGGTCATCTTCCTGCACGGGAACAACGACACGCCGTTCCCGACCAGCTGCAACCCGTACGGCCAGATCCACGCGATCGCGCAGTACCTCGCCGACCACGGCTACGCGACGAGCGAGCTGTGGGGGCTCGGCTACCAGGGCGACCAGTGCGACACGCTGACCACGCCGACGAACAAATCGGCGTTCGCGCACTCGACGGTCGCGAACCTGCTCGACCTCGACCGCTTCGTGCATGCCGTGCTCGCGTACACCGGCGCGCGCCGCGTCGACATCGTCGGGCACAGCCTCGGCGTGACGCTCGCGCGCACCTGGATGAAGCTCACCGGTCAGGGACGCTTCGTGCGGCGGCTGGTTGCGATCGACGGGCCGAACCACGGCATCACCGACTGCTCGCCGAACCCGCTCAACTACTTCCAGCAGCCCGCCTTCGGCGGCTTCACGCCCGACAGCGCGATCTGCCGCGAGTACGGCTCGCCCGACTCGCTCTTCCTGCGCCTGCTGAACGCCGGCGACGAGACCCCGGGCCCGACGCGCTGGCTCGTGATCCGGAACGTCGGACCGGACTTCGTCTACGCCTCGGCGCAGGACGGCTTCTTCCCGCCGGTGCCGGCCGAGGACAGCCGCGGGCGGCCGCACGACTTCTCGGCGAGCGCGCAGCTCGCGGGCGCCGAGGAGCTCACGTTGACGGGGCAGGGAGCCTTCGACCCGATTCTCGGCACCAGCCACCTGGGGATCGTCAACTCGCCGGCGACGTGGGCGGCGACGCTCGCGTTCCTCACGCGCTGAGCCTCGAGCGACTGCGGCGATCGGCATCGCCGCCCCGCCGCGGGAGGGGGAAAACGCGGCGGGGCGGCTTGATGCACCCCCAGGACGCGGAGCAGCGTCCTTTCTCCCTCAAGCTTCGTCCCCGCACCTTTGAAAGACCTATGAGGTTTGTTGCGGGTTCCTTAACGCGCGCCGAATCCGGTCGGGGTGAAACGCACGTAAAGAGAAATGACCTCAAATCTGGGTGGGAGGACCATGAAGCGACTCGGTTTTCTGCTCGCCGTGCTGGTGCTCGTGGCGGCCGGCGCAGCGTTGACGACGGCCGTCGCGGGAACGCACGCGGCCAGTAAGGCGATCTGCCATCGCACGTCGTCTGCAACGAAGCCCTACGCCAAGCTCAGCGTGCCGGCGAAGGCGCTTGCGGTGCACCTCAAGCATCCGGCCGACATCTATCCGGTGCCGAAGTCCGGTTGCCCCAAGACGCTCCTCGCGACCACGGGCGGCACGGCGTTCGACGTCACGCTCGTCGGTAACTCGGAGTCCCCGGCCGGCGATCCGGTGGGGAACGGCACGGCGACCGTCCGCCTGCGCCTTGGTCAGGCACAGGCCTGTTACAAGCTTGCGGTGAAGGACCTGCCGGCCGCCGTGGCGGCGCACATCCACAGCGGTGCGGCGGGGTCGTCCGGCCCGGTCGTGATCCCGCTGATCACGCCCAAGGCAGACGGCACCTCGTCCGGCTGCGCCGCAACGACGAGATCACTCGTCGCTGCGATTCTGAAGAACCCGGCCGGCTACTACGTGAACGTGCACACGGCCGAGTTCCCCGGCGGCGCGATCCGCGGCCAGCTGACCGGCACCTCGGCGGCTGACGTCGGCACGGTGTACTCGATCACCCTGAACGGCTCGACCGAGCCCAACGCAACGGGCACGGCGGTCGTTCGGATCATCAAGGACACCAACCTCGTCTGCTACCGGCTGCATGCCGCCAACGTCACGCTCCCGACCGTCGCGGCGCACATCCACCGCGGGGGCGCGAGCGTGAACGGGCCGGTTGTCGTCCCGTTCACCCCTCCGGGCGCGAACGGCGACTCGAGCGGCTGCGCGACCTCGACTCCCGATCTCATCAACGAGATCACCGGCAGCCCGTCGGGCTTCTACGTGAACGTGCACACGAGGGAGCACCCGGGCGGCGCGATGCGCAACCAGCTCGGCTAGTTCCTCCTCACTGGGTCACTGGACGGCGGCTCGGGGCGAACCCGGGCCGCCGTTCACGTGCTCGTGCTCGAGCGCGCGTCCGCAGCGCACGAGCAGTGCGCGCAGGAAGGCCTCCTCGTCGGCGTCGAGATCCGCGAGCATCTCCTGCTCGACGGCGTCGACCGCCCGGTCGCATCGCTCCAGCGCGCGTTGCCCCGCGCGCGTGAGCTCGGTACGAAGGATGCGCCCGTGCCCGGGCTCGGCGCGGCGGCGGACGAAGCCTCGCTCGACCAGCAGGTTCAGCACCTCGTTCATCGACTGCGGCGTGACGAGCGCGCGTCGTGCGAGTTGCGCGTTCGACATTCCGTCCTCGGTGCGGAGGACGGAGAGCGTCGTATACGCCGGCAGCGGCAGCCCTTCCGGCTCGAGCGCAGCGACGATCCGGCGGCGCAGCACGCGCTCGAGGCGGCCGACCGCGTAGCTGATGCGCGGCTCCACCGGAGCTATATATCAGGCTCCCTGATACGGCGATCCTCGCGCGCATGGTGGTCGCGGCCGCGGAACGTGTTCGCCCACGCGCTCGAGCGGATCAGCGCGTTGTCCTTGACGATCGTCGGCCCGTCGAGCATCGACTCCTCCTCGCCGTAGGCCTTCAGCCGCTCGTAGGCCTGCGACCAGATGCACTCGGTGTCGTACACCTCGCAGAGCCCGTCGCGCGTGCCGCCGCACGGGCCGTTGCGCTGGTTCTTCGCGCACTGCGACTCGGGGCAGACGTACGCGATGTCCGGCAGCGAGCAGTCGCCGCAGTCGCGGCAGTCGAACAGCGTGACCTTCGCCGCCTGCTCGGCCGCGTGCGCGAGCCTCGTCGCGGTCTTCGACTTCTCGACCGCGCCGTAGAACGCGCGCCCGGCGGGGAAGAGCGGTGCGTCGTCGGCGCAAAGACGGCCGCGTGCAGCTTGCGGCTGAAGCGGTACTTGACGGGGACGCGCAGCTCTGTCTTCCGCCGCCGTTTCGACTCGAGGTACGCGGGGTTCACCTCGCCGTCCGGCTCGAAGAAGTAGAACTCGTCGGGGAACGGAAAGTGGATCTCGGGCACGAGCGCGCGCCAATCGGATGCGAACGTCGCCGCCAGGTCGACGATCTCGCCGAACGTCGCCGCCGGCATGTGGCCGCCGAGGTAGATGCCGTCGAAGCCGAGACCGCGCGCGACCGCGAAGTGCTTTGCTGCGAGGTCGACGAAGAACGCGCGGCCGCGGTCGGGGCTCGCGCCGTGGCGCTCGGCGAGCGCCAGCAGCTGGTCGGTGACGACGACACCGGGGATCTTCCCCGCGTGAAACGCGCGCGCAGCGGTGCGCGACAGCAGGTAGACGTTGGCGAGCGCGGCGAGGGGCAGCTGCTCGCGCCTGATCCAGCGCAGCAGCTCGTCGTCCTTGCGCGCGTTCCAGCCGATCTGGTTGATCACGAAGCGCGCGCCGGCCTGCGTCTTCTTGCGCAGCTTGAAGTACTGCGGCATCACCTCGCGCTCGAGCCGCTTGTGGTTCGTGACGACGCAGCCCAGGAAGAAGCTCGTGCGGTCGAGGTGGACGCCGTGCCGCCGCTCGTCCGGCAGCCCCTCGTTCATCTCGGAGAAGAGGCTGAGCAACCCGACCGAGTCGATGTCGAACACCGGGGCCGCCAGCCCGCGGTGACCGGTGACGGGGTAGTCGCCGGACAGCGCGAGCACGTTGTCGAAGCCCTCGGAGCCGAGCTTCCAGCCGCGGCTCTCGAGCGCGTTGCGGTTCCAGTCCTTGCAGGAGAGGTGGATGATCACCTCCTGGCCGCGCGAGATCAGGTCGGTGCCGAGGGTGTCCGGCGAGAGCATCGCGTGCCCGCCCGGGTTGTCCGTGATCGAGAGCACGTCGATGCGCGGGTCCGCGGCGAGCGCCTGCGCGAGCTCGAGCACGCGCCGGCTGCTGTCCGCCGTGATCAGCCCGCGGCTCGTCACGAGCTCCGCCGCGACGACGAACGCGTCGGGACCGGCGAGCTGCTCGCGGAGCGGTACAGGCGCTGCAGGCATTTCACGTCTCAGTCTGCCTGACATAAGATCGCCGCAATGGCCGGCTTGCGGGTGCTCGACGACGACGCGGCCCGCATGGTGGAACGCGTGTGCGACGCGATCGTGCCGGGCTCGGCACGCGTGCAGCCGCAGGTGTATGTCGACGCACTGCTCGCGGCGATGGACGAGCCGACGCGCAACGCTGCGCTCGCCGCATTCACGGCGGTGTCGTCGGGCTCGATCGACGACCACGCGGGCACGCCGGACTTCATGTGGGTGCGCGCACTCGCGATCGAGGCGTTCTACAGCGACTTCGTCGCGCCCGGCGTCGACGCGACCGGCGCCTGGGAGGAGATCGACTTCAACTCGCCCCTCGCGACGCGGCTGGCGAAGGACTGGTCGTACCTGGGGGTCACGTGAGCGAGCGCTTCGACGTCGTGGTCGTCGGTTCGGGCGCGGGCGGCGGCGTGGTCGCGGGCGAGCTCGCCGATCGCGGCCGCAGCGTGCTGCTGCTCGAGCTCGGCCCGCACCTGACGGCGGCCGACTTCACGCGCTGGGAGGCGAAGGCGGCGCACGACCTCTGGTGGCCGATCCGCTTCGCGCTGATCGACGGCGGCGCGGGCGGTGCGGTCGGGCTGATCGCCGGGCGCTGTGTCGGCGGCAGCACGACGATCAACACGAAGGTCGCGCTGCGCGCGCACGAGAAGGACTACGCGAAGTGGCACGAGGCGAGCGGCCTCGCCGGATCCTCCGGCACGCCGTTCGGCCCCCGCGACCTCGATCCGCACTACGACCGTGTCGAGCGCCGCCTCGGCGTGCGCGAGCGCACCGATTGGCGCAAGAGCGTTCGCACGGTCGAGCCCGCCTTCCGTGAGCTCGGCGCGCCGCTCGAGGCCGTGCATTCCTACACCGATGCGAACTGCATGAGCTGCGGCTCGTGCCTGCAGGGCTGCCCGACGAACGCCGGCAAGTCGACGATGAACACGTACATCCACGATGCCTGGGCTGCGGGCCGGCTCGAGGTGCGCGCCGAACGCGTTCGTCGAGCGCGTGGTCGTGGAGGACGGAGAGGCGACCGGCGTCGAGTACGTCGACGACGAGGGAACACGCCGCCGTGTCGATGCGGGCGTCGTCGTGGTCGCGGCGGGCACGCTGAACACGCCGCAGCTGCTGATGCGCACCGCGCTCCCGGACAGCGCGAGCTCGCGGCTCGTCGGCCGCAATCTCGGCTTCCACCCGGCACGGCTCGTGTACGGCCTCTTCGACGAGCCGCAGGACAACCACATGGTCTATCCGATCACCGCCCACGCGATGCGCCATCAGCACGACGAGGATGGCGGCTTCGTTATCGAGGCGACGACGATCCAGGATCCGATCGGGTTCGCGACGACGCTCGAGGACGAGAACGGGCCGCTGTACGGCCGGGCGCTCGTCGAGGCTGTGCGTGCGTTCCGCCGCTGGGTCGGGCTGCTCGTGATGGTCAACGACGACAACAACGGCAGCGTGCAGCTGGACGAGAACGGCGCCGAGTCGTATACCGCCGCCTTCACGCCGCCCGAGCAGGAGCGAATCGACGGCGCGCTCGATTTCACGCGAGAGGTGCTGCGCGAGGCCGGCGCGTCGACGGTGCGCTGGACCGGCCTGCTGACGACGCACGTGCAGGGCACGTGCCGCATGGGCAGCGACCCGGAACGCTCTGTCGTCGACGCCGACGCGCAGTCGTGGGACGTGAAGCGCTTGTATGTCGGCGACGGCTCCGTCGTCCCGCGCACACTCTCGGTCAACCCGTCACTCACGATCATGGCGCTCGCCGACCGGCTTGCCGCGCACATCGACGCCGACCCGCACTCCTACCTCTCGTGAGCGAGGCCGTCCGCGACATCGCGCACCTCTCGCACGTCGAGCTGCTGACGCCGCAGCCAGACGCGAGCCTCTGCGTACTTCCGCGACCTGCTCGGGATGGAGGTCGCGGCCGAGGAGGGCGACTCGGCCTGGCTGCGAGGGTTCGGCGACTACGAGCTCGCGTCGCTGAAGCTGACCGCGTCCGCGCAGGCCGGCGTCGGCCACGTCGCCTACCGCACGCACAGCCCGGAGGCGCTCGACCGCCGCGTGCGCGCGCTCGAGGACGGCGGCGTCGGCGGCGAGTGGCTCGACGGCGACCGCGGGCACGGCGCCGCGTACTCGTTCCTCGACCCGGACGGGCACCGCCTCGAGCTCTTCTACGAGTCGGAGCGCTACGAGGCGCCGTCGCAGCTGCGACCCGCGCTCAAGAACCAGCCGCAGCGCTACCCGGGCCGCGGCGCGGGCGTGCGGCACCTCGACCACGTCAACTTCCTCGCCGTCGACCCGGGCGAGAATCGCGTCTTCCTCGAGCGCGCACCTCGGCCTGCGCCTCACCGAGCAGATCGTGCTCGACGACGGCGCCGAGGCGGGCGTGTGGCTCGCCTCGAACCAGAAGTCGTACGACCTCACCTACACGCGGGACCTCACGCGCACGCGCGGGCGCCTGCACCACATCGCGTTCTTCGTCGACCAGCGTGAGGACGTCCTGCGCGCGGCCGACATCTTCCTGGAGCATGGGATCGTGATGGAGTCGGGGCCGCACAAGCACGCGATCCAGCAGACGTTCTTCCTCTACACGTGGGAGCCCGGCGGGAACCGCGTGGAGATCTGCTCGGGCGGCTATCTGATCTTCGACCCCGCGCACGAGCCGGTCGTGTGGTCGCAGGCCGAGCGTGCGAAGGGCCAGGCGTGGGGGATGCAGACGGTCGCGAGCTTCCACATAAGGGGACGCCGCCGGTAGCGGAAGAGGAGGCGCTGCTTGCCGGCGCAGCACGATGAGCCGTCGGCGCGCGCACGCGAGCTCGTCCGCGGCGCGTACGACCTGCACGTGCACGTCGAGCCCGACCTGGCCGCGCGCCGCATCGACGACCTCACGCTTGCGCGGCGCTTCGACGAGCTCGGCCTCGCCGGCTTCGTGCTCAAGTCGCACTACGCACCCACGGCCGAGCGCGCGGCCGTCGTCCGCGCGGCCGTCCCGGGCGTCGACGCGCTCGGGGCAATCGTGCTGAACAACGGCGTCGGTGGGCTGAACGCGCAGGCGGTCGAGATCGCCGCGCGAGGCGGCGCGCGGATCGTCTGGCTGCCGACGGTGGACGCCGAGAACGAGGCGGCGGAGGACAGCGCACGCCGGCGAAGCAGCCCGTCTGGCGGAGGATCCAGGCCGAGCTCGAGGAGGCGGGCGTCGGGCGCGGCCCGGTGCGGCTGATCGAGGGCGCGCTCGCGCAGGTGCTCGACGTGGTCGTGCGGCACGGCCTCGTGCTCGCGACCGGGCACCTCGGCCGCGACGAGATCGTCGACGTCGTCGACGCCTCGGTCACCGTCGGCGCGCGCGGTCGTGGTCACGCATCCCGACTACCCGACGCAGGGCGTTCCGGTCGAAGTGCAGCGGCAGCTGGCCGAGCGCGGCGCGCTGCTCGAGCGCTGCTTCGCGCCGATCCACACCGGCAAGGTGAGCTGGGAGCAGACGTTCGACGCGATCCGCGCGACCGGGCCCGAGCGCAACGTGCTCTCCACCGACCTCGGCCAGCCGGCGAACCCGCCGGTCGAGGACGGGCTCGCGCTGATGGCCGACCGGCTACTCGATGCGGGCTTCTCCGAGGAGGACGTGCGGACGATGGCGGTCGTGAACACGAGGTCCGTCGCCGGTGCCTGAGCGGCTGTTCGTCGTCAGCGCGCACTCGGCCGACTTCGTCTGGCGCGCGGCGGGCGCGATCGCGAAGACGGTCGAGGGCGGCGGCAGCGCGCAGGTCGTCTCGCTCTCCTTCGGCGAGCGCGGCGAGTCGGGGGAGCTCTGGAAGGAACCGGGCCAGACCGAGGAGCGCGTGAAGGAGATCCGGCGCGGCGAGGCGCTCGCCGCCGCAGCCGTCCTGGGCGCGGAGTTCCAGAGCCTCGATCTCGGCGACTACCCCCTCGTGATCGGGCGCGAGGCGGTCGACCGGCTGACCGAGTTGATCCGCGAGCTCGAGCCGAGCGTGATCCTCACTCACGCCGCTCGCGACCCGTTCAACCCGGATCACGGCGTCGCCCACGACGCGACGGTGCAGGCGCGGCAGCTCGCCGGCGGCGGGGGCGTCGCGAGCGCGTTCAAGACGATCGCGCCGCCGGAGCTACTCTGCTTCGAGCCGCACCAGCCGGAGCTGTGCGGCTTCGTGCCGACGACGTTCCTGGACATCACGAGCGTGTGGGAGAAGAAGGTCGCTGCGATGGAGGCGATGGGCGCGCAGTCGTATCTGCGCCAGTACTACTCCGAGCGCGCAGAGCATCGCGCGAACCACGCGCGGCGCATCTCGGGGCGCAGCGACGTGAAATACGCCGAGGCGTTCCAGCGCGAGATCCCCGTCGTCGTGGACGAGTTGTGACGGACTACACGGCCTTCGCGCGGCTCGGCGTGGCGACCGTGCACGAGGCGGCGGGGAGGATCGGGATCGTCGACCTGCCGCTGACGCAGGTCGTGCGCGGCTCGCGCGTCGCCGGCCCCGCGCGCACGGCGGTTTGCGCCGTCGGCGACAACACGATGGTGCACGCGGCGATTGCGCACGCGAGAGCGGGCGACGTGCTCGTTCTGACGAGCGACGCGCCGGCGCCCGTCGCGCTCGTCGGTGAGCTGCTGGCGACGCAAGCGCTGTCGCACGGCATCGCGGGCCTGCTCGTCGACGGCGCAGTGCGCGATCTCGACGAGCTCGTCGAGATGGGCCTGCCCGTCTGGGCGCGCTTCGTGCGCGCGCAGGGCGCGACGAAGGGCGGGGTGGGGCGGCTGGACGTTCCGGTCGTCGTCGGGGGCGCCGCGATCGCGCCCGGCGACCTCGTCGTCATGGACTGCGACGGCGCGGTGGTGATCCCCGCGGCACGTGCCGGCGGGGTGCTCCAGCGCGCTCAGGAACGTGCGGATCGCGAGCACGCGCTGCGCCTGCGCTATGCCGCCGGCGAGTTCTCGTACGACGTGAACGGCCTGCGCGAGATCGTGGAGGGCTGATGGAGGTCGCCGTGCTCGGCCTCGGCGAGGCGGGCGGCAGGATCGCGGCCGACCTCGCCGCCGCGGGCTGCACGGTGCGAGGCTGGGACCCGGCGCGCACGTCCACCGCTGCGAGCGACGTCGACGCCGTGCGTGAGGCGGACGTCGTGCTGAGCCTGAACGCGGCGGCGGCCGCGCTCGCCGTCGCGCAGGGCGTCGCGGGCGCGCTGCGCGCGGATGCCGTCTACGCCGACCTGAACACGGCGGCGCCCGCGCTGAAGCGCGAGCTCGCGCGCGCCGTGCCGGTCGCGTTCGCCGACGTCGCGCTCGTCGGCGTCGTGCCGTCGACCGGCCTGCGTACGGCGGCGCTCGCCTCCGGGTCGGGCGCGGAGCGCTTCGCGCAGCTCTTCCGGCCGGTCGGCATGCCGGTCGACGTCGTCGGCGCCGAGCCGGGCGATGCCGCCGGGCTGAAGCTCTTGCGCAGCGTCTTCATGAAGGGCGTCGCCGCCTCCGCGATCGAGAGCCTCGAGGCGGCGGAAGCCGCCGGCGTCGCCGAACGCGTCCGCGCCGACATCGCGTCGGTGCTCGGCGAGCCGCTGCTCGAGCGGCTCCTCACCGGCAGCCGCCTTCACGCAGCCCGTCGCGCCGAGGAGATGCACGCCGCCGCCGAGCACGTCCGCGACCTCGGCGTCCCGCCGCGCGTCGCCACCGCCGCCGCCGCGTGGCTCGAGCAGCTGCGCGATTCGTGACGCTTCCGACGACTTAGTGATGAGTCATCACTAAGTCGGTTCGGGCGCGGCGCGGGTCCGAACAGGTGTCAGACACGCGCACGAAGTCGCCACGAAAGCGTGAACGAATTGTGCCGCCGCCACGCCGAGTCCTTGGGTCGGTGCGGGCGGGCCGAACGGACAGGGCCGGTGTCAGACACCGGTGCGCTCGGCCCGCGCGAGCGCGACGAACGTGTCGAGCGCGGTCGGGTCGAGGAGCGCGTCGCGGCTTGCGACCTCCTCCGGCGCGGCGCCGCGGAGGAGGCGCTTGACCGGCGCCTCGAGCTTCTTGCCGGTGAGGGTGCGCGGGATCGCGGCCACCGCTTCGACCCGGTCCGGGACGTGGCGCGGTGAGAGCTCGTCGCGGAGCGCGCGGCAGATGCGCGCGTGCAGCTCGTCGTCGAGCTCGACGCCGTCGACGAGCACGACGAACAGGAGCAGCTCGCCCGCCCCGCCCTCGTCGTCTTCGAGGTGCACGACGAGGCTGTCGGCGACCTCCGGCAGCTCCTCGACGACGCCGTAGAACTCGCCCGTGCCGAGGCGGACGCCGCCGCGGTTGAGCGTCGCGTCGGAACGGCCGGTCACCTCGCACGACCCGCGCTCCGAGAAGCGGATCCAGTCCCCCTGCCGCCAGATGCCGGGATACATCCCGAAGTACGCGTCGCGGTAGAGCGACCCGTCCGCGTCTCCCCAGAGGCCGACCGGCATCGACGGCATCGGCTTCGTGATCACGAGCTCGCCGAGCTCGCCCACGAGCGGCCGGCCCTCCGGGTCGAACGCCTCCGCCGCGACGCCGAGCAGCCGCCCCGACGATCTCGCCCTCGTAGACCGGCAGGAGCGGAGAGCCGCCGACGATCCCGCTGCACACGTCGGTGCCGCCGCTGCCGTTCACGAGCAGGACGTCCGGACCGAGCTGCTCGTAGACATAGCGGTAGCCCTCGACCGGCAGCGGCGAGCCCGCCGTACCGAACGCGCGGATCGACGCGAGGTCGTACTCGCGGCCCGGCTCGAGCCCCGCCTTGCGGCAGCCCATCAGGAACGCAGGGCTCACGCCCATGAACGTCGGCCGCGTCTCCTCCGCGACGCGCCACTGCCAGCCCAGCGTCGGGCCACGCCGGGTTGCCGTCGAGCATCACGATCGACGAGCGCACGAGCAGCGCCGCGACGAGCGCGTTCCACATCATCCACGCGGTCGTGCTGAACCAGAGCAGGCGGCCGCCCGGCTTGAGGTCCCAGTCAGCGCGTGCGTCTTCAGGCCTCGAGCAGGATCCCGCCGTGGCCGTGCACGATCGCCTTCGGCCGCCCGGTCGTGCCCGACGAGAAGAGCACGCACAGCGGATGGTCGAACGGCACCGGCTCGAACGCGAGCGGCCCGCTCTCCGCGAGCAGGTCGTCCCAGCCGAGCGCGTCGTCGACCGTCGTGCGGGCCGTAGGGCACGTGCACGACGTGGCGCAGCGTCGGCAGAGCGGCGCGGATCGCCGCCACCTCGCCGCGCCGGTCGACCGCCCGGTCGCGGTAGCCGTAGCCGCCGACCGCGAGCAGCACCGTCGGCTCGAGCTGCGCGAGGCGGTCGATCACGCTGCGGGCCCGAACTCCGGCGCGCAGCTCGCCCAGACCGCGCCGATGCTCGCGGTCGCCGCGAACGCGACGAGCGTCTCGGGGATGTTCGGCATGAAGGCGGCGACGCGGTCGCCGGGGCCCACGCCGAGCCGCAGCAGGCCGGCCCGCGCGCGCGCGACCTGCTCGCGCAGCTCGCGCGAACGTCAGCGCGACGGGGTCGCGCGTCTGCGAGTGCGCGACGACGGCGACGTCGTCGAGCTCGCCCTCGACGCCGAGCAGGTGCTCGGCGAAGTTGAGGCGCGCGCCCGGGAACCACGCGGCACCCGGCATCTCGCGCGACGCGAGCACCGCCTCGTACGGCGCGTGCGCCCGCACCTCGAAGAAGTCCCAGATCGAGGCCCAGAACGCGTCGAGGTCGTCGACCGACCAGCGCCACAGCGCGTCGTAGCCGCCGAAGGACAACGCCCGCTCGCGCTCCAGCCAGTCGAGGTAGCGGCCGATCTCGGTCGTCTCCCGCACGTCGGGCGGCGGTGACCAGAGGACGCGGCCCGTCACGGGCGGTGGCCGAGGCTCTCGGAGATCGCGTCCGCCGCCTCGGTCACCGCCGGCCCGTAGTGCGCGAGCAACTCGTCCATCGACGCCATCGTCCGGTGCACGGCGAGGTTGACCGCCGCGATCGGCTCGCCGGTGTGCGACAGGACGGGCGCCGCGATCGAGCGCAAGCCGTAGGCGAGCTCCTCGTCGTTCACCGCGAGGCCGGTCTCGTGGATGCGCGCGAGCTCCTCGCGGAACGCTCTGCGGTCGGTGATCGTGTTCGGGCCGCGCTGCTCGAAGTCGATGCGCCGGATCAGCTGCGCGAGCCGGTCCTCGGGCAGGAACGCGAGGATCGCCTTCCCCATCGCGGTGCAGTAGCCGGGCAGGCGCGCGCCCACGTGGAGGTTGAGGTCGATCTCCTGCTGGCCCGGGCGCGACGAGCGGTAGCGCTCGACGTAGACGACGTCGGTCCCTTCGAGGATCGCGAGGTTGACCGTCCGCTGCGTGTCGTCGCTCAGCTTGCGCAGGTGCGGCGCGGCGATCTCGAGCAGGTCCATCGCGCTGAGCGCCGAGAAGCCGAGGTCGAGCACCTTCGGCCCGAGCCGGTAGCGCTTCGAGACCGGGTCCTGCTGCAGGTAGCCGAGCTGCGCGAGCGTCGTCACGTACCGGTGTGCGGTCGAGCGGCTGAGGTCGAGCTCGCGCGAGAACTCGCTGACGCCGATCAGCGGCCGGTCGGCGTGGTACGAGGAGAGGATGGCGAGACCGCGCTCCAGCGACTGCGAGGTCCCGGTGCGCCCGGTCGTCGACGCCATTGCCCGATCCTAAGGGCGCCGGATCGCGGCGTCGAACTGCACGTTCGACGGCGCCGAGTCCGCGTCGCGCTACGTTCTCCTGGTGGCGAAGGTCGGGCTACAGCTCTGGACGATCCGCGAGGAGTGCGACCGCGACCTCGCAGGCACGCTGCGGCGCGTCGGCGAGCTCGGCTACGACGGGGTCGAGCTCTTCCAGCTGCACGGCCACGACGCCGCGCAAGTACGTGCGTGGCTCGACGCCGCCGGCCTCGCCGCGCTCGGGCGTCACGCGACGCTCGACCTCCTCGAGACGCAGCCCGAGCAGCTCGCCGCCGAGCTCGACGACGCTCGGCGCGGACCACCTTGCGCTCGGCTGGGTCGATCCCGACGGGCTCGACAAGTCCCTCGTGGCGCGCATCGAGGCCGTTGCGAACGCATTCCAGCAAACCGGAATCAACTTCGGCTTCCACAACCACTGGGCCGAGCTGCGACCCCTCGACGACGGCCGCACGTTCCTCGACCTGCTGCGCGAGCTGCCCGCCGAGCTGCTCTGGCTCGAGCTCGACCTCGGCTGGATCTGGCAGGCGGACGCCGACCCCGCGGAGCAGCTCGACCGCACGGCGGGGCGCTGCCCGGTCGTGCACCTGAAGGACTACGCGAGCCGCGAGGGCCGCGACGACGTGCCGATCGGCGACGGCGTCGTCGGCTACGAGGGGCTCGTGCCGGCGGCCGTGGCGGCGGGCGCGGAGTGGCTCGTCGTCGAGGAGGACGAGGTCGGCCCGGACCCGTTCGGCGCCGTCGAGCGCTCGCTGCGCGCGGTGCGGAGGATGCTTCCGACGTGACCGCCGCTGCAGGTCGGCGTCGTCGGCTGCGGGATCATCGCCGCGCGCTACGTCAAGGACGCGCCGGCGTTCGAGGGCTGGCGGCCCGTCGCGTGCGCCGACCTCGACACCGCGCTGCGCGGAGGCGTTCGCGGACGAGCACGGCCTGCAGCGGCTCGACGTCGAGGAGTTGATCGCCGCGCCCGACGTCGATCTCGTGCTCAACCTGACGCCCCCGCGCGCGCACGCGCCCGCTCGTACAGCGCCGCGCTCGAGTCCGGCAAGCACGTCTACACCGAGAAGCCGCTCGCGGCGACGGTCGACGAGGCGCGCGAGCCTCGTCGCCGAGGCCGAACGACCGCGGGCTGCGGCTCGGCTGCGCGCCCGACACGTTCCTCGGCGCCGCCTACTCCACCGGCCGGCGCCTGATCGACGACGGTGCGATCGGAGAGCCGCTCGGCGCGGCCGCGACGATGCTCGTCGGCGGCCCCGACAGCTGGCACCCGAACGCCGAGATGTTCTACCGCGCGGGCGGCGGGCCGCTGCTCGACATCGCGCCGTACTACCTGACCGCGCTCGTCTCGCTGCTCGGACCGGTCGCCTCCGTCGCCGGGATTCGCCGAGACGCCGACGCCGGTCCGCACGCTCGGCGCCGGCACGCGGGCCGGGGAGACGATCGAGGTCGAGGTGCCGACGCACGCCGCCACCGTGCTGCGACTCGTCTCCGGCGCGCTCGCCACGCTCACCGTCAGCTTCGAGGCGACCGGGCAGTACCTGAGCGGCCTCGTCGTCCACGGCAGCACCGGCTCGCTGCTCCTTCCTGACGCGAACGCGTTCGGCGGGGAGGTCGTGCTGCGCAGCGGACGCGACGAGCGCCCTGTGCCCTACGAGGCGAGGACGGCGCAGGAGACGCGCGGGCTCGGAATCGAGGAGCTCGCCCAGGCTCTCGCCGAGGAGCGGCCGCACCGGGCGAGCGCGGAGCTCGCCCTGCACGTGCTCGAGGTGGCGGAGGCCGCGGTGGAGGCGGCGGCCGGCCACAAGGTGGTCGACGTCCCACCTATCGGAACGCCGTCTTGACAAGCGGTCGGCCCGCTGACAGCGTCGGCCTGTTTCCACCACCGAGGAGCGTGGCCACCGCATGAGCGCGCAGAGCCTGCAGGACCTGATCGACGCAGCCGGCAATCCCGTCGACCTGGTGCGCAACTCGCAGATCGGGCCCTACGTCTACCCGAAGGTCCCGAGCGAGTTCTCGAACTGGCGCGACGAGCAGCACGCCTGGCGCGACACGTGCTGCCTCTTCGACCAGTCGCACCACATGACCGACATGTACGTGAAGGGGCCTGACGCGTTGAAGCTGCTGTCGGCGACCGGTGTGAACAGCTTCGCGAGCTTCAAGGTCGACAAGGCGAAGCAGTTCGTCGCGTGCAACCACGACGGCCAGGTGATCGGCGACGCGATCCTCTTCTACCTCGACGACAACCTCTTCAACATGGTCGGCCGCCCGTCTGCGCACAACTGGGTGCAGTACCACGCAGAGAAGGACGGCTACGACGTCGAGATCGAGCGCGACGAGCGCTCGGCCGTCAACCCCGAGCAACCGCAAGCTCTACCGCTTCCAGGTACAGGGACCGACGGCGATGGAGGTGCTGCAGCAGGCGAACGACGGCGCGCTCCCCGAGATCAAGTTCTTCAACATGGGCCGGCTGCGCATCGCCGGTCACGACGTGCGCGCGCTGCACCACGGGATGTCCGGCGTGCCCGGCCTCGAGCTGTTCGGGCCGTGGGACGAAGGCGAGGACGTGCGCGCGGCGATCGTCGAGGCCGGCAAGGACCACGGGCTCGCGCAGGTCGGCTCGCGCGTCTACGCGACGAACACGCTCGAGTCCGGCTGGATTCCCTGCCCGCTGCCTGCCGTGTTCACCGGTGACTCGATGCGCGACTACCGCGAGTGGCTGCCGGCGCAGGGCTACGAGGGCACCGGCTCGCTCGGCGGCAGCTACTACTCGGACGACATCTCCGACTACTACCTGACCCCGCACGAGCTCGGCTACGGCGGCTTCGTGAAGTTCGACCACGACTTCACCGGGCGCGAGGCGCTCGAGCAGATGGACGAGCCGCGCGCAAGAAGGTCACGCTCGCCTGGCACGGCGACGACGTCGCGCGCGCGATGGGGACGATGTTCCAGCCCGAAGGAGCGCGCGAAGTACATCGACCTGCCGCTCTCCAACTACTCGACGTGGCCGAACGACAAGATCGTCAAGGACGACGAGATCGTCGGCGTCTCGACATTCTCTGGCTACAGCTCGAACGAGAGCTCGATGCTCTCGCTCGCGATCGTCGACGTCGAGCACAGCGAGCCGGGCACCGAGGTGACGCTCGTGTGGGGCGAGGAGGACGGCGGCTCTGCGAAGCCGGTCGTCGAGCGCCACGTGCAGACGGAGATCCGTGCGACCGTCTCGCCCGTGCCGTACGCCGAGGTCGTGCGCACCTCGTATCGCCCACACGCAACCGCGCGGTGAGCGACGACGTCGACCTGGTCGGGCTCTACTGGACGACATCCGGGCCGGTCGTCGTGCACTACGGCCGCGAGTGGAGCCTCTTCGACTGGGCCGACCGCTGCGCCGCCGCGCGCGAGGTGGGGTTCGCGGGCCTCGGCATCTGGCACGCCGACCTCGAGCACCTGCTCGAGACGCGGACGCTGCGGGAGCTGAAGGAGATCTTCGACGACAACGGGCTGCGCCACCTCGAGCTCGAGTTCCTGATGGACTGGTTCCTCGATCCGGGCGACGAGCGGCGTGTCGCCTCCGACCGGATGCGTGCGCTGCTGCTCGAGGCGGCGGCGACGCTGGACGCGCACCACGTCAAGGTCGGGAACATCCCCGGCGTTCCGGCCGAGCTGTCGCAGCTGAACGAGCGCTTCGGCGAGCTGTGCGACGAGGCGGCGGAGCGCACGGATGCGACAGTCGTCTACGAGCTCATGCCCTTCGACGTCAACGTGCGCAGCATCGACGCGGCGCTCGAAGTGGTGAACGGCACGAAGGGCGGGATCGCGATCGACACGTGGCACATGTCGAAGCTCGGCATCGAGCCGGATGAGCTGCGCCGGATCCCGGTCGAGCAGCTGTCGTGGGTCGAGCTGAGCGACGGCTTCAGCGAGGACATGGAGGACGCGGTCGACGAGACGATCAACCACCGGCGCCTGCCCGGCGAGGGCGAGTTCGACGTGCGCGCGTACGTGGAGGCAGCGCGCGACCACGGCTACGCGGGCCCGTGGGGCGTCGAGGTGCTCTCGGAGGAGCTGCGCAACAACCCCATCGACGTCATCTTCCGGCGGGCGTACGACGCGACCGCCGCCCAATTCGGACACGAGAGGAGCTCGGCGTGAGCACAGCGGCAGAACGCGGGGAGCTGAGCCGCGAGCGTCTGGTCTGGATGTACGAGCAGATGCTCCGGATCCGCGAGTTCGAGGAGCGGGTGAAGCGCACGTTCGAGGAGCATCCGGGCGTGATGCGCGGCCACACGCACCTCGCCGACGGCGCAGAGGCGTCGATCGTCGGCTCGATCGCGACGCTCGGCCCGAGCGACCAGTTCCTGACGACCTACCGCTGCCACGGTTACCCGCTCGTCCGCGGCACCGATCCGAAGGCGATGATGGCCGAGATCTACGGCCGCAAGGACGGCCTGTGCAAGGGGATCGGCGGCTCGATGCACCTGACCGACGTCGCGACCGGCTTCATGGGGACGTCCGGGATCGTCGCGGCCGGCATCCCACACGCGACCGGCGTCGCGTGGGCTGCGCAGATCCGGAAGCAGGGGCAGGTCGTGCTCTGCTTCTTCGGCGACGGCGCCTCCAAGCAGGGCGCGTTCTTCGAGTCGCTGAACATCGCGTCGCTCTGGAAGCTCCCGATCGTCTTCGTGATGGAGAACAACGGCTACAACGTGCACACGCGCACGGAGCAGGAGGACGCGAACCGCGCGAACGGCGAGGACCTCTCCGTCAAGGCGAAGGCGTTCAGCATGCCCGGCGTCACGATCGACGGGCGCGATCCGATCGCCACGTACGAGACCGTCGGCGCGGCGGTCGACCGCGCGCGGGCCGGCGACGGCCCCACGCTCGTCGAGTCGCAGATGTACCGGCTATCCGCGCACGGCAACATCATCGCGCCGCCCGGCGTGCCCCTGCACTTCCCGGAGCACGAGGCGATCGAGAAGTTCGGCGCGCCGGAGGAGTACGAGGCGGCGAAGCGCGGTGACCCGGTGCCGGCGTTCCGCGGACGGCTCGTCGCCGACGGCACGCTCGCGGCGGACGAGGCCGACGGGATCGCCGAGTCGGTGCGGCAGGAGATGCAGGAGGCGGTCAGCTTCGCGCTCGACAGCCCGTTCCCCGAGGTCGAGACCGCCCTCGAATACGTCTACGCCTGAGAGGAGGTCGGCATGGCACACGAGCTCCCGTACATCGCGGCCATCGACGAGGCGATCCGCCTCGAGATGGAGCGCGACGAGACCGTCCTCTACTTCGGGCAGAACATGGCGACGACCGAGAACGAGCCGTACGTCGACGCGTTCGGCAAGGACCGCGTGCGCGTCACGCCGATCTCCGAGACGGCGGAGATCGGGATCGGCGATCGGCGCCGCGCTCGCCGGCTACCGGCCGGTGGTCGAGCTCTACATGGCCGAGTTCATGCTCGTCGCGATGGACCAGGTGATCAACGAGGCGCCGCGCTTCCGCGCGATGAGCGGCGGGCAGGTGAAGGTGCCGCTCGTGCTGAAGGCGGGCTACGGCTTCACCGCCGGCTGGGCGGGGCAGCACACCGGGACGATCAACGCGCTCTTCATGGGCGTGCCCGGCCTGAAGGTGGCGGTGCCGTCGACCGCGGCGGACGCGAAGGGGCTGATGGCGACCGCGATCCGCGACGACAACCCGGTCGTCTACCTGCACAACTACCTGCTGACGCTCGAGCACGGCGAGGTGCCCGACGGCGAGTACCTCGTGCCGTTCGGCGAGGCGGCCGTCGCGCCGCGAGGGCGGCGACGTGACGATCGTCGCCACCGGCTGGACGGTCGACCGCGCGCTGGAGGCGGCACAGCGGCTCGCCGTCGACGGGATCGAGGCGGAGGTGATCGACCCGCGCACGCTCGCGCCGCTCGACACGCAGACGATCCTCGAGTCGGTCGACAGGACCGGGCGCCTCGTGGTCGTCGACCAGGCGACGCGCCATGCGTCGGCCGCGTCGGTGATCGCGGCCGAGGTCGCGGAGCACGGCTTCTCGTCGCTGAAGGCGCCGATCGTGCTCGTGACGGCGCTCGACGCGACGATGCCGTACAGCGAGCCGCTCGAGGCGTTCGTGCTGCCGAGCGAGGACAAGATCGTCGCGGCGGCGCAGAAGGTGCTGGGGACGGCGCCCGTGACGGCGTAGCACCGCATGCTCGCCGCCGTGACCGAGGCGGCCGGCGCGATGCGCGTGCGCGACGTGCCGGAGCCCGACGAGCCGGGCGCCGGCGAGGTGCTCGTGCGCCCTGCACGCCGTCGGCATCTGCGGCTCCGACTTCCACTTCTTCGAGGGCCGCCTGACCGAGCACGCGGGCGGCTCCGGCTTCCCGCGCATCCAGGGCCACGAGGTCGCCGCGACGGTCGAGGCGGTCGGCCCGGGCTGCCGCGCGGGGCTCGCGGTCCGGGCAGACGGTCGCGCTGTTCCCGCTGCGCGCGTGCGGGCACTGCTACCCGTGCCGGATCGGGCGCCCGAACGTCTGCGTGAACTTCAGCCTGATCGGGATCCACGAGGACGGCGGCCTGCAGGAGCTGCTCCGCATCGCGGAGGAGCAGGTGTTCCCGATCGACGGCGCGAGCCCTGCGGTCGCGGCGCTCGTCGAGCCGGTGTCGATCGCGGTGCGCGCCGTGCACCGCGGCCGCGATCGCGGAAGGCGAGCGCGTGGTCGTGCTCGGCGCGGGCCCGATCGGCCAGTCGCTGCTCCTGGCCGCGCAGGACCGGGGCGCGGCGGTGCTGTCGTCGTCGACCTGCTCGAGGTCGCGCTCGAGCTCGCACGCGCGCTCGGCGCGGAGACGCTGCTCTGGACGACGCGCGGACGAGGTCGTCGCACGGCGCGGCGAGTGGGCGGCGGCGAGGGCCGGAGGTCGTGATCGACGCGACCGGCGTGCCGGCCGCGGTGCGCGCGGCCGTCGAGCTGGTCGCGTCCGCGGGCCGCGTGGTGCAGGTCGGCATGTCGGGCGACGAGGTGACGCTCCGGCTCGGCAGCTTCACCGAGAAGGAGCTCGACGTCGCTCGGCGTCGCGTGCTGCGGCAGCGGCGAGTTCGGCGAGGCGGTCGACGCTCGTCGAGCGCAACGCGCGACCGGCTCGCGCCGCTCGTCAGCCACGAGTTCCCGCTCGAGGAGGCGCCCGAGGCGCTGCGCTTCGCGATGGAGCATCCGGCCGAAGTGATGAAGGTCGTGATCCGCGTGGTGACCGTGGACCGTAGCATCAGGTGGCCTGACAATGAAGGAGGCGTCGTGTACGACTACGTGATCGTCGGCGCAGGATCGGCGGGCTGCGTGCTCGCGGCGCGGCTGAGCGAGGACCCGCGACGTCAGGGTCGCGCTGCTCGAGGCGGGCGGGCCGGACACGCGGCCCGAGATCGCGATGCCGATGGCGTTCCCGATGCTGCTCAAGTCGAGCGTCGACTGGGACCTGCTCGGCGAGCCGGAGCCCGGCCTCGGCGGCCGGCGGCTCTACCTGCCGCGCGGCAAGGTGCTCGGCGGCTCGCGGCTCGATCAACGCGATGATCTACATCCGCGGCAACCGCGCCGACTTCGACGAGCTGGGCCGCGGGCGGCGCGGACGGCTGGAGCTACGACGAGGTGCTGCCGTACTTCAAGCGCTCGGAGGACAACGAGCGCGGCGAGGACGCGTTCCACGGCGCCGGCGGCCCGCTGAGCGTGTCGCGACAGCCGCTCGATGAGCCCGATCGATCGAGACGATGATCGAGGCGAGCCGTGCAGCGCCGGCCACGAGCGCAACCGACGACTTCAACGGCGCGCGCCAGGAGGGCGTCGGCCGCTTCCAGCTGACGCAGCGCGACGGCCGCCGCTGGTCGACGGCTGCCGCCTTCCTGCATCCTGCGAGCGCGCGGCCGAACCTCGACGTGCATCACCGGACGCGCTCGCGCTGCGGATCCTGTTCGACGGCGACGCGCGCCGTCGGCGTCGAGGTCGCGCGCGGCGGCGAGGTCGAGGAGCTGCGCGCCGAGCGCGAGGTGATCCTCTCGGCCGGCGCCTACCAGTCGCCGGTGCTGCTGATGCTCTCCGGCATCGGGCCGGCGGAGGACCTCGAGCCGTTCGGGATCGAGGTGCGCGAGGACCTGCCCGTCGGCCACAACCTGCAGGACCACTGCATGGCGCAGCTGAACTACGAGACCGACGAGCCGTCGCTGTTCGGCGCGTTCACGCCCGAGAACTTCGCGCTGCTCGAGCGCGAGGGCCGCGGCCCGCTGAGCTCGAACATCCCCGAGGCGGGCGGCGTTCTTCCGCACGCGGCCCGAGCTCGACGCGCCCGACATCGAGTTCCACTTCGCGCCGTCGATGTTCTACGACGAGGGCCTGACCGCGCCGCACGACCACGGCTACTGCTTCGGCCCGGTCGTGATCAAGCCGACGAGCCGCGGCCGCGTGCATGCTGCGCGCGCCGCTGCCCGACTCGAAGCCGCGCGTCGTGTGCAACTTCCTCGACCACCGACGAGGACCGCGCGACGATGCTCGCCGGGCATGCGGCTCGCGCTCGAGATCGCCGAGCAGGAGCCGCTGCGGCAAGGCGATGCGCGCGGCCGTTCAGCGTGCCCGACGGCGACTCCGACGAGGCGCTGATCGCGTTCATCCGGCGCGCGTCGCAGACCGTCTACCACCCGACCTCGACCTGCGCGATCGGCGCGGTCGTCGACCCGCAGCTGCGCGTCTACGGCGTCGAGGGGCTGCGCGTCGTCGGACGCCTCGGTGATGCCGACGATCACGCGCGGCAACACGAACGCGGCGACGATCATGATCGCCGAGAAGGCGGCCGACCTGATTCGGGAGCGGACGCCCGACCACCACCTAGTAGAGGAGCACGCATCGTGAGCGTCACCGAGCACACAACCGAGACACTCCTCAGCGACCACGACTGGACGGGGAAGATCTTCAGCGACGGCTGGGTCGACGCGCCCGACACGATCGAGACGGTCGAGCCCGCGACCGGCGAGGTGCTCGGCGTCGCAGGCGTCGCCGACGGCGCGACGGTCGCCGCCGCAGCGAAGTCGGCGGCCCGCGCGCAGCGAGAGTGGGCCGCGATGCCGATGACCGCGCGCGTCGCGATCGTCCGCCGCGCCGCCGAGCTGCTCGACGCGCACCGGCAGGAGATCGCCGACTGGATGATCCGCGAGTCGGGCTGCATCCCGCCGAAGGCGGACGTCGAGATCAACGCGTCGATCGGCCAGCTCGACCAGGCCGCGTCGCTCATCTCGCATCCGCTCGGCCACGTGCTCCCGTCGCTCACGCCGGGACGCACGTCGACGGCGCGGCGCGTGCCGGTCGGCGTCGTCGGCGTGATCACACCGTGGAACTTCCCGATCGTGCTCGCGATGCGCTCGCTCGGGCCGGCGCTCGCGCTCGGCAACACGGTCGTGCTGAAGAGCGACCCGAACACGCCCGTCAGCGGCGGCGTGATCATCGCGCGCGTCTTCGAGGAGGCAGGGCTGCCGGAGGGCGTGCTGCACGTGCTCGGCGGCGGCGCCGAGGTGGGGCAGGCGCTCGTCGAGGACCCGAACGTGTCGATGATCTCCTTCACCGGCTCGACGCGAACCGGGCGCATCGTCGGCGAGACCGCGGGCCGCGGGTTGAAGCGCACCGTGCTCGAGCTCGGCGGCAACTGCCCGCTGATCGTGCTCGACGACGCCGACGTCGTGGCCGCGTCCTCCGCGGGCGCGTGGGGCTCGTTCCTGCACCAGGGGCAGATCTGCATCGCGGTCAGCCGCCACCTCGTGCACGAGTCGATCGCCGAGCAGTACCTGGAGGCGCTGACCGAGCGCGCGGGCCGCCTCACGGTCGGCAATCCCGCGACGACGGAGGTCGCGCTCGGGCCGATCATCAACGAGAAGCAGGTGCAGCGCGTGCAGCGGATCGTCGACGACTCGGTCGGCGCCGGCGCGGCGACGACGATCGGCGGCAAGGCGGACGGGCTCTTCTACCCGGCGACGGTGCTGCGCGACGTGCGCCCCGGCATGGCGGCGTTCGACGAGGAGATCTTCGGCCCGATCGCGCCCGTGACCACGTTCCGCAGCGACGAGGAGGCGCTCGAGCTCGCGAACTCGGTCGAGCACGGGCTCGCCGCGGCGGTGCAGTCGGGCAGCCAGACGCGCGCCGCCGAGCTCGCCGAGGGGCTGCAGGCGGGCATGGTGCACGTCAACGACCAGACGGTCAACGAGGAGCCGCCCGCGCCGTTCGGCGGCTTCAAGGCGTCGAGCAACGGCGGCCATTTCGGCGGCGTCAGCCAGCTCGAGCTGTGGACCGAGTGGCAGTGGCTCACCTCGCGCGAGAAGGCGGAGCCGTTCCCCTTCTAGTCTCTGTCGAATGAGAGCCGCGCTCCTGCGCGAGTACCACCGGCCGCTCGAGCTCGTCGAGCGGCCGGTTCCCGAGCCGGCACGCGCGGCCGACGTGCTCGTCCGCGTCGGCGGCGCCGGCGTGTGCGCGACCGACCTGCACGCGATCGAGGGACTGATGGAGCCGGCGGGTGTCTCGCTCCCGCGCGTGCTCGGCCACGAGAACGCGGGGTGGGTCGAGGAGGTCGGTGACGGCGTGACGACGGTGGCGAAGGGCGACGCCGTGCTCGTCTACCCGCCGTACAGCTGTGGGCTGTGCGTCGCGTGCCGCCGCGGCAACGACATGCATTGCGAGCGGCACGACTTCACGGGGCTGTCGGTCGACGGCGGCTTCGCGGACTTCGTGCTCGTCGTCGGAGCGCTCGCTGCTCAGGCTGCCCGCCGGCGTCGAGCCGGCGGAGGTCGCGCCGCACGCCGACGCGGGCCTGACCGCGTACCACGCGGTGCGGCGCGTCGCCCACCTGCTCGCGCCGGGCACGACCGCAGCCGTGATCGGCGTCGGCGGCGTCGGGCACATCGCGGTGCAGCTCGTCCGCGAGCTCGGCGCGAGCCGCGTCGTCGCCGTCGACACGGACGAGCGCCGTCGCCGTCTCGCCGGCGAGCTCGGCGCGGACGTCGCGGTCGGCGACGCGGCCGCGGTGCGCGAGGCGACCGACGGTCGGGGCGCGGACGTCGTCTTCGACTTCGTCGGCACCGACCAGACGCACGCCGACGCGACTGCGGTTCTCGCGCGTGGCGGCACGCTCTCGATCATCGGCTACGGCGGCACGCTCTCGCTGCCGACGAACGCGCTCGTCGTCAACGAGCACGCGGTCATGGCGAACCTCGTCGGCACGTGGATCGACCTGTGGGAGATCCTGCAGCTCCACGCCGCCGGGCGGATCACGCTGAAGACGGAGACGCACCCGCTCGAGCAGGTGAACGAGGTGCTCGCGAAGCTGCCGGAGCGGCGAGGTCACCGGCCGCGCCGTGCTCGTGCCCGGCTGAATCCGACAGGTCGCAACGTAGACCAGCCTTGTGCGTCGGGCCGGTGTACGAGAGTCGGCGGCCGCAGCACAGTGCCTGCAGACGCCGCGTTCGCCGTGCGCTCGGCGTGTGACCTTTCCGGCTCGGCGTGTCGCGGTCAGACGACGTGCGGTACCCTAGAGCAGCTCGCCGGCGTCCGCGTCGCGCAGCAGGTACGCCGAGCGGAGCAGCTCCGGCTCGTCCTTCAGGCGCTGCGCGCGTGCCGCTGTAGCGGATGCGGCCGCGCTCGATCACGTACGCGTTCTCCGCGAGGTCGAGCGCGACGTGCGCGAACTGCTCGATCAGCAGCACGCCGACGCCGCTCGCGGCGACCGACTCCAGCGTCGGCACGAGGCGCTTGACGACGACCGGCGCGAGGCCGAGCGACAGCTCGTCGACGAGCATGAACCGCGGCTGCGAGACGAGCGCCTGCGCGAGCACGACCATCTGCTGCTCGCCGCCGGACAGCAGGCGCGCCTGGCTGTCCCAGCGCTTCTCGAGCTCCGGGAACAGCTCAGCGCGTAGGCGATCCCTTCCTTCGCGCGCTCCGCGCTGAGCATGTAGGTCGCGATGCGCAGGTTGTCCTCCACCGACAGCTCCGGCAGCAGCCGCCGTCCCTCCGGCACGATCGCGACGCCGGCACGGCGCATGCGCTCGGCGCGCAGCCCCGTCAGATCGTCGCTCGCCGAGCAGCACGCGCCCGCCGCTCGGCGCGCAGCACGCCGCCGACCGCGAGCACGAGCGTCGACTTGCCGGCGCCGTTCGCGCCGAGCAGCGTCGTCACCTGGCCGGGCGGGATCTCGAGCGACACCTCGCGCACGACGGTGCGCCCGCCGCGCTCGACGGAGAACGACTCGAGCCGCAGCCCCGGCTCGCCGCCGTTCGTGCTCATATTTCCGTCTCGGTGCCGAGGTACGCGCGCATCACGTGCTCGTCGCGCAGCACCTCGCGCGTCGGGCCGGCGGCGATCAGCTTGCCGAAGTCGAGCACCGCCGTCGTCTCGCAGCACGCCGAGACGAGGCTCATGTCGTGGTCGACGAGGATCACGAGCGCCTCGAACTGCTCCGGGATCCGCTGGATCACGACGCCGAGCTGCTCGGTCTCCTCGTCCGGCAGTCCCGCGCGCCGGCTCGTCGAGCAGCACGACCCGCGGCCGGCCGACGACCGCGCGCGCGACCTCGACCAGCCGCCGCTCGCGCGCGCCGAGCCCGCCGACCTTCGCCTTGGGCGACGCCTGCAGCCCGACGAACTCGATCGCCGCGAGCACGTCGCTGCGCCGCGACGGTACGCCGCGCGCCCGAGTGCTCGTGGATCATCGCGACGTTGTCGAAGACCGAGAGCTTCTCGATCGCCATCTCGGTCTGGAACGTCCGGCGCAGCCCCCAGCGCGCACGCTTGTAGTCCGCCATCCGGAGCAGGTTCTCGCCGAACGCGCTGATCGCGCCTGCCGCCGGCCGCACGAAGCCGCTGAGCACGTTGAAGAACGTCGTCTTGCCGGCGCCGTTCGGGCCGATGAGCCCGCACGTGCCGCCGGGGAACTCGACCGTCATGTCGTCGATCGGCGTCACGCCCGCGAAGCGCACGGTCAGGCCCTCGACGCTCGATCACGACGCCGTCCCCCTCGCCGGCACGAGCTTGCGCACGCCGCGCACGATCAGACGGCCGAGGTTCAGCATGTCCTTCGGGAACTGGTCGGCGAGCCCGCCGGGCGCCGTCAGCAGCACCTGCAGCAGCCCGGCGCCGAAGATGATCAGCAGGAAGTTCGGGTTGACGCCCCACTGCGCCTGGAAGAGGAACGGCAGCAGTTGGTTGAACACGCCGGCGAGGATCGCGCCCCACACGCTGAAGATGCCGCCGATCAGCGCGGTCGCCGCGAGGGTGAGCGAGTCCTGCGTCTGGAAGGTGATCGCGCGCGGCACGCCGACCTGCGCCGCGAGCAGGCAGCCGGCGACGCCGGTCATGAACGACGCGAGCGCGAACGCCCAGAGCTTGTAGACCGTGATGTTGACGCCGGCGGCGAGCGCGGCCGGCTCGCTCTCGCGGATCGACGCCCACGCGCGCCCGGGCTTCGACGCGACGTGCACGAGCGCGATCAGGAAGAGCAGCGCGCAGACGATCACCGTGTAGCGGTAGTACGCGACGTCGCCCTCCGCCACCGACGGGCGGCGCACCGGCGGCGTGCTCGTCGTCAGCGCTCCGGTCACCGAGCGGCCCTTGAAGCCGCCGCCGCCGTTCGGGAAGTCGGTCACCGAGAGCACGATGGTCGTCGCACCGGCGAACATCAGCGTGATCAGCGCGAGGTAGATGCCGGACAGGCGCAGCGCCGGCAGGCCGACGAGGACGCCGATCGCGCACGTGATCCCGCCCGCCGCCAGCAGCAGCAACGGGAACGGCAGCGCCCGTCGCATACGCGAGGCGCGTGCCGATCCAGCAGCCGATCGTGAGCAGCGCCACCTGGCCGAGCGAGATCATCCCGGCGCGGCCGTACAGGATCCCGAAGCCGAGCGCGACGACCGCGTAGATCGCGACGCTCGTGAACGTCGTGATCCAGTCCGAGCCGGCAATGTGCGGGAACAGGAAGACCGCGATCGCGAGCAGTGTCACTGTGACCGCGGCCCGCACAACCGTGCCGCGGTCGAGAAGCTCGCTGATCGAGGTCACCCGGCCGTCCTCGAGATCGTGACGACGCGGCGGCGCGACAGGAAGAGGAGCGCCAGGATCGCCAGCACGAACGGCGCGGCCGAGCGGTACGCGGAGACCTGCGTGTACGGCGACAGGATCGACTGCGCGAGCCCGACCGCGAGCCCGCCGGCGAGGGTCGCGCTCAGCGAGCGAAGCCGTCCGATCAGCGCGGCGGCGAGCGACGAGATGACGAGGAAGGTCAGCGCGGAGTAGTCGAGTGACGTGAGCAGGTCGGGAAGCAGCAGGCCGGCCGCGCCGCACGCGAGGCCCGAGCCGAACCAGGCTGCGGCCTCGACCCTGCGCACCGGGACGCCGAGCATCGCCGTCACCTCGCGGTCGTCTGCAAGTGCACGCATCGCGGTGCCGAGCCTCGTGACGCGCAGGAAGAGCGTGACGCCGAACGTGATCACGAACGCGAGCAAGAGCGCGATCATCTGCGTCAGGCTGACCGACGTGCCGAGGATCGTGTAGCGCGTCTGCGTCGTGCCGAGCGGCAGGAAGCGCGCGAACGCGCCGCCTGCAGGCGCGCGCCAGGCCATCAGGCCGAGCAGGATCAGCGCGAGCCCGAGCGTGCCCATCATCTTCACGAGCGCGTCGCGGCGCGCGAAGGCGGGGCCGAACACCATGCCGTAGGCGAGGTTCGTCACCCCGCCGAACACGACGCAGATCGTGTACGCGAGCCAGTGCGGCCAGCTCGTGTGGTTGACGATGTAGTAGGCGATCAGGGCGCCGGCCGCTCCGATCGCGCCGAACGCGACGTTCAGCACGCCGGTCGCGCGGTACAGCACCACCAGCCCGACGCCCGACAGCGCGTACACGCCGCCGAACGCCAGGCCGATGACGATGTACGGCTTGAGGAACTCCCAGTCGACGCCGAAGATGGCGAATGCGAGCGGGCCGTTCATTCCTCGAAGCCTCCGGTCACCCTGATCGGTCTCCTGCTAGTTGAGCTTGAACTGCTTCTCCCACTTGCGGGTCTGGGCGATCGACTTGTCGACCGCCTGGAAGTCCGTGCAACCCGTTCTCACGACGACGTTCTTGTCCTTGTAGTCGACGATGATGTTCGTGTTGTTCGGGATGTGGTACGCCAGGTTCCCGACGTAGAACGGCTTGCACAGGATGTCGCTCTTCTGGTTCTTCAGGTTCCTGACCGCGGCGTTGTACGACTTCGCCGTGATCGGGCCCTTGATGCTGTTGAGAGCGTTGACCGCGAACTTCGCGTCGAGGAAGCCCATCTGCGCGAACGCCTGCGGAGCGATCTTCGTGTACTTCTGCAGGATCTGGAACATGAGCGCCGAGTCCGGGCCGACCTTCGGGTCGACGTTCGAGAACTCGTTGTCGATCCAGAGGTGACCGTCGAACGACGGCGAGAACTGCCCCGACATGAACGTGTTCGCGATCGGGGTCGACGAGCCCCACAGCACCTTGTCGACGATCCCCTGCGCCTCCGCCGCCTTCATGAAGGCCGGCGCGGTGTCGGGAGTGAAGTCGATCAGGATGCCGCCGCCGTTGCCGGCGAACTGGTACATCTGCAGCAGCTGCGACGTCGCATCCGTCACCGGCAGGTGCGTCGGGAAGATCTTGACGGGGATGTTGTGCGACTTCGCGACCAGTGCGGGGCCGCCGTCCGCGTACGCCGAGATCGTGTCCGGCGACGCGATCGCGAGCTTCTTCGCGCCCGCCTTGATCAACGCCTGCGCGGCTCCGACGTTCGAGTAGCGCGGGCCCGAGTTGACCTCGGCGAACGACGGGGTGCTGTAGCACTCGGCCTGCACGCCGGCGCCGATCACGATGAAGCCCTTGCTCTTGTAGTACTTCCAGTTCGTGCCGCACTCGGCGAAGCTCGTGTTGCCGACCACGCCGACCACCTTGTCGCTCGTGATCAGCTTGCGGGCGAGCGCCGCCTCCTGCGCCGGGTTGAGCTGCTCGTTGTAGAGCGTGTACTTGATCGGGCGGCCGTTGATGCCGCCGTTGTCGTTGACACACTGGAAGTAGGCGTTCGCCGTCTTGCCGATCGTCGTGAAGTCGACGCCCGGGATCAACATGTCGATCCCGCCCAGCTTGATCGGCGCGCCGGTCGCCTTCTTGCCGGTGCCCTTGCCACAGACGGCCTTCGTCGCCGAGGCCGTTCCCGAGCCAACCGGCCCGGCGCTGTTCGCAAGCGCGACGACCATCATGGCGATGGCGGCGACGGCCGCGAGCGCAAGGCCGATTCTCCGATAGGTCGATCTCATTGAGCTTCTCTGCCTCTCTAGCGTCGTTAGGGACTGGACCACGAGGCGGTGGCGTGGGGGGAGCGCCGCATCCTCTCGATCAGGCCTCTCGTCAAGCGCGCCCTCCTTGCGTCGGGTACGTCGGACGGGGCTGCCACGTCCCGGATACTAGATCCCTGTCTCGCCGATTGGAACAACGCTGTCCCACACCGCGGAACGCGAAGTTGACGCTCGGGCGGCGTGCTCCGTAGGGTCGAACGAGGTTTGCCCGAGCCGTACCACCTGACTGCAGCTGAGCTTACGGCCGCGATCCGCGCGCGTCGAGTGAGCCGGCGCGAGGTGGTCGAGGCGCACCTCGGGCGGATCGACGCCGTGGACGGCACGATCGGCGCGTTCGTCGATCGCCGCGACCCGGCGGCGCTCCTCGCCGAGGCCGACGAGGCGGACCGCCGGCACGACGAGCGCGCTGCGCTGCCGCTCGACGGGGTGCCGATCGCGGTCAAGGACCACTTCGACGTGGAGGGCCTCCGGCACACCGAAGCGGTCGTCCCGTTCGCCGACCGCCGCTCGCCCGGCACGTCGGTCGTGGTTCAGCGTCTCGTCGCGGCGGGCGCGTTCGTGCTCGGGAAGGCCAACCAGCCGGACTTCCAGATCCGCTGGAACACCGTCAACGCGCTCTACCCGCCGACCCGCAACCCGCGCGACCCTTCGCTCAGCGCCGGAGGCTCCTCGGGTGGCGACGCGGCGGCCGTCGCCGCCGGGATGGCGGCGCTCGGGCTCGGCGCCGACTACGGCGGCTCGATCCGCGTGCCCGCGTCCTTCTGCGGCGTCTACGGCGTGCGGCCTTCCGCGGGCCGCGTCCCGCACGTCCAGACGCTCGACGCGGCGGCCGGCGGGATGACGCACGACCTGATGAACTCGCCCGGCCCCCTCGCGCGCTCGCTCGACGACCTCTGGACGGCGCTCGGCGTGCTCGCCGGCGCCGACCCGCGCGACCCCGTCAGCTTGCCGGTCGGGTTCCCGGACGACGCGCCGCGCACCGTGCTGCGGATGAGCGGCGAGACGGGTGCGGTGATCGAGCCGGAGATCGAGCGCGAGCTCGACCGCGTCTGCGAGGCGCTGGCCGACGCCGGCTACACCGTGGTCCCGGGAGGCATCCCGCACGCGCGCCGCGCACCCGAGCTCTGGGCGGAGCTGATCGGGCCGGAGCTGCTGCACTCCGCGCTGCCGGCGTGGGGCGATGCTCTCAGCGCGAGCAGCCGCCAGCACATCGAGGCGATGTTCGGGCTCTTCGACCTCGGCGACAGCCTGTCGGCCTGGGCGCGTGCGTACGCGGAGCGGCGCGCCGTCGCGCAGGCGACCGCCGCGTTCATGGAGGAGCATCCGCTCGTCGTGGCGCCGGTCGCCGGCATGCCCGCGCCGCCGCTCGACTTCGACCATTACCTCTCACTCGACGAGACCCGCGGCCTCTTCGACCACATGCGCGACGTCGTCTGGGTCAATCTGCTCAGCTTGCCGGCGGTGGCGCTACCGAACGGGATTCAGATCGTCGCGCGCCGCTTCCACGAGGCCGAGGCGTTCGCCGCGGCCGCGCACGTGCCGTTCGACGTCGCGGTGGCGGAGCCGCCGGACAGAGAGAGGAGCCTTGCATGACCGAGGTGCAGCAGTCCGCCGCCGGCTTCGCCAGCCCGTTCGACGTCCCGACGCCGCCGGGCGCGGAGGGCTGGGAGGAGATGTACCCGTACTACCTGCTCTTCGACGACGCGCGACGCGACGAAGACGATGCGCGGTTCTGGTTCTACAACGGGATGCACTTCCCGGAGCCGATGCCGGCCTTCGACATGATCACCGCGGAGTCGTGCTACCTCTCGATCGGCCGCTACCAGGGCCGCGTGTTCTCGATCCCGACCGTGCTCGGCATCGAGCACCGCGTCGTCAACGGCTACGTCTACATCACCGCGAACGAGGTCACGGACCCACAGCTGATCGAGCAGCGGCTCGCGACGTTCCTGCCGCGGATCGGGTTCTACTACGAGAACTGGGACTCGCTCGTCGACCGCTGGCAGTCCGAGGTGGACGCGCGCATCCGGGAGCTCGGGGAGCTCGAGGTGCCCGCGCTGCCCGAGCTCGAGGACGAGAACGAGGCGATCCACGAGCAGCGGCTCGGCCCGAACTACCGGCTGATCGCGCGTACGACCGCACGCTCCAGCTCTACAACGAGCTGAACCAGCTGCACTTCGAGCTGCTGCTGCTCGCCTACGGCGCCTACCTGACGTTCTTCCAGTTCTGCGGCCAGGCGTTCCCCGACATGGGGATGCAGACGATGACGCAGATGATCGGCGGCGACGACCACACGATGTTCCGGCCCGACGACGAGCTGAAGGCGCTTGCCCGCTCGGCGCTCGACCGCGGCGTCGACGGCGCGTTCGTCGACGGCCGCGGCCACGAGGAGATCGTCGCCGAGCTCGAGCAGAGCGACGCGGGACGCGCGTGGCTCGAGGATCTCGAGTCGCGGAAGCATCCGTGGTTCTTCATGTCGACCGGCGACGGCTTCTACCACCACCACCGCGCGTGGGCAGACGACCTGCGCCTGCCGTTCGCGGCGATCACGGGCTACATCGCGCAGCTGCACGAGGGGCGGCAGCTCGACCGGCCGCAGGCGCGGGTGCTCGCCGAGCGCGAGCGGATCGCAACCGAGTATGCAGCGCTCCTGTCGAGCGACGAGGAGCGCGCGCAGTTCCAGCAGCTCGTCGGGCTCTGCCGCCACGTGTTCCCGCACGCGGAGGGCCACAAGTTCTTCATCGAGCACTGGGGCACGACGCTGTTCTTCAACAAGATGCGCGAGATCGGCGCGGTGCTCGCCGGGCAGGGCTTCTTCGACGACCCGTCCGACGTCTTCTACCTCAACATCCACGAGGTGCACGAGGCGCTCTCGGACGCCGGCCTCGCGTGGTCCGGCGGCGCGCCCGGCCGCGGCACCGTGTACTGGCCGCCGCGCATCGCGCGCCGCAAGGAGATCCTCGCCACGCTCGCCGACTGGACGCCTCCGCCGGCGCTCGGCTCGGTGCCCGAGGTGATCAACGACCCGACCGTTCAGCTGCTGTGGGGAGTGACCTCCGACCGGCTGCGCGCGTGGGCGAGCGGCGGCGAGGGTGACGTCAGTGGCTACGCGGCCTCGCCGGGCGTCGTCGAGGGAACCGCGCGCGTCGTGCGGAGCGTCGACGAGATCGGCAGCGTGCAATCGGGCGAGGTGCTGGTCTGCCCGGTGACCGCGCCCAGCTGGGGCGCCGTGTTCCCGAAGATCGCCGCAGCGGTCAGCGACATCGGCGGGATGATGTCGCACGCAGCGATCGTCGCCCGCGAGTACGGGCTGCCTGCGGTCGTCGGCACGGGCAACGCGACGTCGGCGATCAAGACCGGCGACCGCGTCCGCGTCGACGGCGACAGCGGCACCGTGACGATCCTGCGTTGAGCGACTCGCGTTACGCCGTCCCGTTCGAGGAGCTCGGGCTCGGCGACGTCGGGCTCGTCGGCGGCAAGAGCGCGCACCTGGGCGACCTGCTCGCCGCCGGGTTCGCCGGGTCGCCGTCACGGGCTTCGCGGTCGCGAGCGCATGCGCTCGACGTGGGCAGCCCGGCGCGCGCGCTCGACAGCGGCCTGCCCGGCGACGCGGCCGCTGGCGGTCCGCGCCGCGTACGCGGCGCTCGGCGACGACGTGCCGGTCGCGGTCCGTTCCAGCGCGGTCGCCGAGGACGCGGCCGAGGCGAGCTTCGCCGGCGTGCAGGACACCTACCTCTGGATCCGCGGCGGCGACGAGGTCGTGCGCGCGGTCGAGCGCTGCTGGGCGAGCTACTTCAACGCCGAGGCCGTGACGTATCGGGAGCACCACGCCGGTGCGCCGCCCGGGATGAGCGTCGCGGTGCAGCGGATGGTCGACGCGCGCGTCGTCGGGCGTCATGTTCACGCTCAACCCGGTCAGCGGCGACCCGTCGTGCATCGCGATCGACGCGAGCTACGGCCTCGGCGTGACGGTCGTCGGCGGCGAGGTGACGCCGGACTCGTTCCTCGTCTCGAAGGTGACGCGCGAGATCCTGCGCAGCGAGGTCGGCGAGAAGGCGGTCGAGGCGCGTGCCGGCGGACGGTGAGCGACGTCGACTCCGAGCGCCGCGCGCGGCTCTCGCTCGAGCCGGCGGAGGTGGTGCAGCTCGCAGAGCTCGGCCGCGCGGTCGAGCAGCACTACGGACGCGCGCAGGACATCGAGTGGTCGTTCGACGACGAGCGGCTCTGGTGCTGCAAAGCCGCGCCGAGACCGTGTGGGCCGGCGAAACGGCAGCCGCGCGAGCTCGCCGCCGACCCGCTGGCGGCGATCGCCGCCACCTATCTCGGGAAGCGGCGGCATGAGCGATCTCCACCCCCGAGGACGTCCGCGAGATCCTGCGCGCGATCGACGAGGCCGGCTACGACGAGTTCGAGCTGGAGACCCCGCGACTTCACCCTTCGGATCGACCGCGCGGCGGGCCGAAAGGCACGTAGCTGATGAGTCATCACTGAGTCAGGACGGGTTGGTCGACGTCACCGTCCCATGGTCGGGACGGTCTACCGCGCGCCCGACGCCGGAGGCGCCGCCGTTCGTGGACGTGGGCAGCCGCGTCGAGCTCGGCGCGCAGCTCTGCATCATCGAGGTGATGAAGCTGATGAACGCGGTGTCCGCTGAGGTCGCGGGGACGTCGCGGAGGTGTGCGTCGAGAACGGCTCGCGCGGTGCAGTACGGCGACGTGCTCTTCAGGATCGCGCCGATGGCTGAGATCCGCATCGTCGACACGACGGTGCGCGACGGGCACCAGAGCCTCTGGAGCGCGAACGCCCTCTCGACGCCGATGATCGCCGAGATCGCGCCGATCGCTCGATCGCGTCGGTTTCACGCGATCGACTTCACGAGCTCGACGCACATGGCGATGGCGGTGCGTTGGCACCGCGAGGACCCGTGGGAGCGGATCCGCATCATCCGCGAACTGATGCCGGCACGCGGCTCGGTTTCATCACGCCGGGCATGCGTTTCATGGCCTGGTGGCGCGCAGCCGAGCGAGGTGATGGAGCTCGCACTGCGACTGCGTGATCCGCAACGGGATCAGGCGCATCTGGGTCGCGGAGTCGATGAACGACGTCGCAACCGACCTGCAGATCGCCGCGATCGCGAAGCGCGCGGCGCGGAAGAGGTCGTCGTCGGCCTCGTGTTACTCGATCAGCCCGTGCACACGGACGACTACTACGCAGATCGCGCGCGCGCACATCGCGCGAAGCCGGCACGTCGACGTTCTCAACCTCAAGGACCCCGGCGGGCTGCTGACACCCGAGCGGGTGCGCACGCTCGTGCCGGCGTTGCGCGCCGCGGCGCCGGAGCTGCCGCTCGAGGTGCACACCCACATGACCGCGACGATGGGCGCGGCGACCTACCTGGAGGCGGCGCAGCTCGGCGCGAGCTTCGTCTGCACTGCGGCGCGGCCGCTCGCGAACGGCACGTCGCAGCCGTCCACCGAGCAGACGTCCTAATCTGCGCGACGAGGGCTTCACCGTCGTGCTCGACGACGCGGCGCTCACCGAGACGTCGCGCTATTTCACTGGGCTCGCGGCCCGGCTCGGCCGCGCCGGTCGGCGGCCCGCTCGAGTACGACGCGGCGTCTACAAGCACCAGCTGCCGGGCGGGATGACGTCGACGCTGCGGCGGCAGCTGGACGGAGCTCGGGCTCCGCACCGCGCTGGCAAGAGATTCTCGACGAGCTGCCGCGCGTGCGGGAGGAGCTCGGCTGGCCGATCATGGTGACGCCGCTCTCGCAGTTCGTCGGCGTGCAGGCGTTCCTCAACGTGACGACCGGCGAGCGCTGGTCGCAGATGCCGGACGAGGTGATCCGCTACGTGCTCGGCCAGTACGGCCCGCCGGCGGCGCCGCTCGACCCCGACGTGGAGGCGAAGGTGCTCGCCTCGCCGCGCGCGGAGGCGCTCGCGCACGAGCAGCCCGGCCTCTCGCTCGAGGCTGCGCGCGCCCGCTTCGGCGACGACGATCTCCGACGAGCTGCTGCTGCTCCGGATGATGCTGCCCGAGGAGCAGGTGGACGCGATTCGGCGACGCTCCGCCGCTCCTCCTCCGGGCCCGCACCCGCTGCGCGAGCTCGTTGCCGGACTGGCCGCGCGCGACCTCGCCTCGATCGAGATCGACGCTCCCGACGTTCAGGCTCCGCGCGCGGAAGCGCGTCGCGTGAGCGGGTTCGCGGGCGTCGAGGCCGTCGTCTTCGACATCGACGGCACGCTCCTGCACGCGAACGACCCGAGCGGCGTGCAGGGCGCGCACCCGATCGCGGGCGCGATCGAGGCGGTCGAGCGCGTGCGCCGAAGCGGGCGCCCGGTCCTCTTCTTCACGAACGGCACGGGCCGGCCGCCTGCGCAGGCGGCCGCCGACCTGCGCGCGCTCGGCTTCGCCGTCGCCGACGAGGAGTACATGAACCCGGCCGTCGTCGCGGCCCGCTGGCTCGAGCGCAAGCATGCGGGCGAGAGCGTGCTCGTGCTCGGCGGCCCCGGCGTCGTCGGCCCGCTCCGCGATCGCGGCGTAGAGGTGATCGAGGCGGCGGAGCCGCGCAAGGCGGACGTCGTGCTCGTCGGCTGGGACGACACGCTCACCTACGCGGCGCTGCGCGCGGCGTGCGAGTCCGTCTGGGCCGGCGCGCCGCTGCTCGCCACGTCGACCGCGAGCGTCTTCTCCGTCAACGGCGGGCCGGCGCCCGGCTGGTCGGGCGCGATCGTGGCGGGCATCCGCCAGACGACGGGCGCGCGGCCGGTCACGCTCGGCAAGCCGTCGCCGGTCGCGCTGCGCGAGATGTGCCGCGCGCTGGGTACTCGCCCGACGAGAACGGCTGTGGTCGGCGACGACCTGCGCCTCGAGATCGCGATGGCGCAGCGGCTCGGCAGCCCGGCGGCGCTCGTGCTCACCGGGATCGCGACCGCCGAGGACGCACGCGCGGCGAAGCGACCGCCGGCCGCGGTGCTCGACGACGTGACATCGTTCCCCTCGTTGCTGGAGGAGCCGTGACCATCGACGTCGACGCCGTCGTCGCAATCGACGTGCACACGCACGCCGAGGTCGGCCGCGGCGGCGAGGACGGGCTGCACCCGGAGTGGCGCGAGGCGGCCGCCGCGTACTTCAAGGGCGGCGGCACGCCGACCGCCGACGATGTCGCCGCCTACTACCGCGAGCGCAACATGGCTGCGGTCGTCTTCACGGTCGACGCCGAGACGGTCACCGGGCGCGCCGCCGTTCCGAACGAGGAGGTCGCCGCGGTTGCCGCTGCCAACCCGGACGTGCTGATCCCGTTCGCGAGCGTCGACCCCCACCGCGAGAACGCGCGTCGAGGAGGCCGAGCGGCTGATCCGCGAGCACGGCGTGCGCGGCTTCAAGTTCCACCCGAACCTGCAGGCGTTCTTCCCGAACGATCGCGCCGTCTACCCGCTGTACGAGACGATCGCGGCCGCCGGCCTGCCTGCGCTCTTCCACACCGGCCACTCGGGGATCGGCACCGGGCTGCCGGGCGGCGGCGGGATCCGGCTCAAGTACTCGAACCCGATGGTGGTCGACGACGTGGCGGTCGACTTCCCCGGCATGAAGATCGTGCTCGCCCACCCGTCCTTCCCCTGGCAGGATGAGGCGATCTCCGTCGCCCTGCACAAGCAGCAGGTCTACATCGATCTCTCGGGCTGGTCGCCGAAGTACTTCCCGCCGCAACTCATCCAGTACGCGAACACGCAGCTGCGCGACCGGGTGCTCTTCGGGTCGGACTTCCCGCTGATCACGCCCGACCGCTGGTTGCGCGACTTCGAGCAGGCGCCGTTCAAGGACGAGGTGCGCCCGCTGATCCTGAAGGAGAACGCGGCGCGGCTCCTGGGGCTGCGACCGTGAGCTTGTCCCATCAGTCGGAACGCTGTCTTGACACGTGGACGGTGCACGGCGACGCTTGCGAGCCAGGCCGGGCCACGAGAAGGAGAGGACATGACGAGCGTCCAGAGTGACGTACGCGAGGCGAAGCAGTTCATCGGCGGCCAGTGGACGGACGCGGCGGAGGGCGCGACGTTCGAGGACCGCGACCCGTTCACCGGCGACGTCGTCGCCAACGTCCCGGCCGGCACGCGCGACGACGCGCGGCGCGCGATCGACGCCGCGGCGGCGGCTTTCCCCGAGTGGTCGCAGAGCGCCGCCCGCGCAGCGCCAGGCGATCTTCCTGAAGGCGGCCGACATCCTCGAGTCGCGGCGTGACGAGGTCGTCGGCGCTGCTCGCGCGCGAGACGGGCTGCAGCTTCGGCTTCGGCATGTTCCAGATGAGCTTCGTCCCGGGCCTGCTTCCGCCAGGCGGCCGCGGCCGCGTACTCGCCGATCGGGCAGGTCATCCCGTCGGATCACCCGGGCACGCTCGCGATGGGCCTGCGCCGCCCGGTCGGCGTCGTCGGCGCGATCGCGCCGTGGAACGCGGCGCTGATCCTGTCCGCGCGCTCGATCGCGGCGCCGCTCGCGCTCGGCAACACCGTCGTGCTGAAGCCGTCCGAGCTGTCGCCGGTCGTCGGCGGCCTGCTCTGGGGCGAGATCTTCGCCGAGGCGGGGCTGCCCGCCGGCGTCCTGAACATCGTCACGCACGCGCCCGGCGAGGCGGGGCCGATCGGCGACGAGCTCGATCGAGCACCCGGCCGTGCGCCGGATCAACTTCACGGGCTCGACCGCCACCGGCCGCAAGCTCGCGGAGGCCGCGGGCCGCAACCTGAAGCGCGTCGTGCTCGAGCTCGGCGGCTACAACCCGCTGATCGTGCTCGCGGACGCCGACCTCGACTACGCCGTGAACGCGTCGGCGTTCGGCGCGTTCCTGCACCAGGGGCAGATCTGCATGTCGGCGCGCCGGATCATCGTCGAGCGGCCGATCGCGGACGAGTTCACCGCGCGGCTCGCAGAGAAGACGAAGACGCTGAAGACCGGCGACCCGAAGGAGCACGACACGATCATCGGGCCGCTGATCAACGAGGCGGCGCTCGCAGCTCGTCAAAGAGCGCGTGCGACGACGCCGTCGCGAAGGGCGCGAAGGTGCTCGCCGGCGGCGAGGCCGACGGCCCGTGCTTCCAGGCGACGCTGATCACCGACGTTCCGGAGGACTCCGAGTTCGCGAAGCACGAGACGTTCGGCCCGGTGGTCGCGATCGAGGTCGTCGACAGCGCGGAGCGAGGCGATCGAGCGCGCGAACGCGACGACGTACGGGCTCAGCGCGGGGATCCTCACGGCGGACACCGACCGCGGCTTCGCGCTCGCGCAGCTGCTCGAAGCGGGCATCGTCCACGTCAACGACCAGCCGGTCGGCGACGAGCCGCAGATGCCGTTCGGCGGCGTCAAGGACTCCGGCTGGGGCCGCTTCGGCGGGCAGGCGGTGATCGACGAGTTCACCGAGCTGCGCTGGATCACCGTGCAGAGCGGAACCGGCCACCCGTTCCCGTTCTAGGAGCGCGTGGCCGAGATCGTCACCCTCGCGGACGGTGTGCGCGAGCTCGTGCACGACGGCGACACCGTCGCGCTCGAGGGCTTCACGCACCTGATCCCGCACGCCGCCGGCCACGAGCTGATCCGGCAGGAACGGCGCGACCTGACGCTCGTGCGGATGACGCCCGACGTCGTCTACGACCAGCTGATCGGGATGGGCTGCGCGCGCAAGCTCGTCTTCTCGCTGGGGCGGCAACCCCGGGCGTCGGCTCGCTGCACCGGCTGCGCGACGCGGTCGAGCACGGCTGGCCGCGCGCCGCTCGAGCTCGAGGAGCACTCGCACGCGGGGATGGCGGCCGCGTACGCGGCCGGCGCCGCGAACCTGCCGTTCGGCGTGCTGCGCGGCTACCAGGGCAACGACCTCGTCGCGCGCACGCAGCGTCGCGCGGATCACGTGCCCGTTCACCGGCGAGGAGCTCGCGGCCGTGCCGGCGCACCGGCCCGACGTCGGGATCGTCCACGCGCAGCGCGCCGACCGGCGCGGCAACGTCCAGCTCTGGGGGATCACGGCGTGCAGAAGGAGACGGTGCTCGCGTCGGCGCGCTCGATCGTCACGGTCGAGGAGATCGTCGACGAGCTCGACGCCGCGCCCGGGCGCGATCGTGCTTCCCGCGTGGGTCGTCGACGCGGTCGCGGCGGTGCCCGGCGGCGCGCATCCGTCGTACGCGCACGGCTACTACGACCGCGACAACGACTTCTACGTCGCGCTGGGACGCGATCAGCCGCGACCGCGACACGTTCACGGAGTGGATGCAGCAGCACGTTGCTCGGACGGCGGTCGCCGCGGCGTGAGCGAGTACACGCTCGCGACGAGATGATGGCCGTCGAGGCGGCGCGGCGGCTGACGAGCGAGACCGTCTGCTTCGTCGGGCATCGGGCTGCCGAGCCTCGCGGCGAACCTCGCGCGGCGCACGCACGCGCCCGGCTGCGTGCTCGTCTACGAGAGCGGGACGATCGGCGCGAAGCCGACGCGCCTGCCGCTCTCGATCGGCGACGGCGAGCTCGCCGAGACCGCCGACTCGGTCGTCTCGGTGCCGGAGATGTTCGCCTACTGGCTGCAGGGCGGCCGCATCGACGTCGGCTTCCTCGGCGCCGCGCAGATCGACCGCCACGGCAACCTGAACAGCACGGTGATCGGCGACTACGACACGCCGAAGGTGCGGCTGCCCGGCGGCGGCGGCGCGCCCGAGATCGCGACGTCGGTCGAGAACGTGTTCGTGATGCTGCGCCAGACGCCGCGCGCGTTCGTCGAGCGGCTCGACTTCACGACGAGCCGCGGCGACCGCGTGCGCGTGGTCGTCACCGACCTCGGCGTCCTCGAGCCGCGCGACGGCGAGCTGACGCTCGTGCGCGTCCATCCCGGCGTCGACGGTCGACGACGCGCGCGCCGCGACCGGCTGGGAGCTCGCGGTCGCGCGACGACCTCGTCGAGACGCGAGCCGCCGACCGACGGCGAGCTCGCTGCGCTGCGCTCCCTCGAGGCCGCGGCATGAGCGACGGCGGTCTCCGAGATCGTCCTGCCCGACGACCCGCGTTCGGGCCGGAGGTGCAGGTCGACTACCCGGGCTACCGCTCGACGCGGCTGCGCGCGCCGAAGCGACCGCTCGTCACGCTCCCCGGAGGAGCTGCACTCGCTCGCTCGGCCCCGTCTTCGGCGAGGACGCGCTCGAGCCGACCGACGACGACCTGACCGCGCCAGCACGAGGGCGAGCCGCTCGGCGAGCGGATCGTCGTCAGCGGCCGCGTGCTCGACGAGGACGGCCGGCCGATCCGCGGCGCGCTCGTCGAGGTGTGGCAGGCGAACGCCGCCGGCCGCTACCGCCACGAGGTCGACCAGCATCCGGCGCCGCTCGACCCGAACTTCTCCGGCGCCGGCCGCGTGCCTCACCGACGACGACGGCCGCTACCGCTTCGTGACGATCAAGCCCGGCGCCTATCCGTGGGGCAATCACGAGAACGCATGGCGGCCGGCGCACATCCACTTCTCGGTCTTCGGCCGCGCGTTCACCGCAGCGGCTCGTGACGCAGATGTACTTCCCCGGCGACCCGCTGCTTCGCGTTCGACCCGATCTTCAACTCGGTGCGCGACCCGAAGGCGCGCGCGCTGCTGTCTCGCAGCTTCGACCTCGAGAGCACCGAGCCGGACTGGGCGCTCGGCTACCGCTGGGACATCGTGCTCGGCCGCGGCGGCGCGGGACGACGCCGCTCGAGACGGACGCGTGATGCGGCGGACGCCCTCGCAGACCGTCGGGCCGTACTACGCCATCGGGCTCTGCGCGCCGCGACGAGAACGAGCTCGTGCCGGAGGGCGTTGCGCCTCACGGGCGAGTTGCTCGACGGCGACGGCGAGCCGGTCGCCGACGGGATGGTCGAGGTGCTGGGACCCGATCGGCGGCGCTGGGGCGCGCAGCGGCACGCAGCCCGACGGCAGCTTCTCGTTCATGGTCGAGAAGCCGGACGCGGCGGGCGCGACGCGCCGCACCTCGCTCGTCTACGTGTTCGCGCGCGGCCTGCTCAAGCATCAGCTCACGCGCATCTACTTCCCGGACGAGCAGGAGGCGAACGCCGCCGACCCGGTCCTGTCGGCGCTCGCCGAGGACGAGCGCGCGCGACTCGTCGCGGAGCAGGAGGATGACGGCTTGCGCTTCGACATCCGCCTGCAGGGCGACCGCGAGACGGTGTTCTTCACCGCGTGAGGCCCTTCTCGGCGATCTTCGTGCCCGACGAGCTGCGGCGGCGCTCTCGGACCGCGCGTGGCTGCGAGGCGATGCTCGAGGCGGAGCGCGCGCTCGCGACGCGGAGGCAGGCGCCGGGCTCGTCTCGGACGAGGCCGCGCGCGCCGTCACGGCGGCGCTCGACGCCGACCGCTACGACATCGACGCGCTCGCGGCCGAGGGACGTGCGCCGGCAACCCGGTCGAGCCGCTCGTGCGGGCGATCCGCGCGCGGTCGGCGAGCCGCACGCGGCGGATGTGCACCGCGGCGCGACGAGCCAGGACATCCTCGACACCGCGGCGGTGCTCGTCGCGACACGCGCGCTGCGGATCGTCGACGCGGAGCTCGCGAGCGCCGCCGAGGCGTGCGCGCGCCTCGCGGGCGAGCATCGCGGCACAGTGATGGCCGCGCGGACGCTCCTGCAGCAGGCGGTGCCGACGACGTTCGGTTTCAAGGCCGCAGGCTGGCTGGTCGCGCTCGTCGACGCGCGCCGTCGTCTGGGCGCGGTCGAGCTGCCCGCGCAGCTCGGCGGCGCGGCCGGCACGCTCGGCGCGCTCGGCGACCGTGGCGCCGACGTGCTCGCGCTCTACGCCGAGGAGCTCGGCCTGCCGGAGCCCGTGCTGCCGTGGCACACGCGCCGCGCGCCGTTCGTCTCCCTCGGCGGCGCACTCTCGGAGGCTGCGGTCGCGGTCGCGAAGATCGCGCTCGACGTCGTACTGCTCGCGCAGACGGAGGTCGGCGAGGTGTCGGAGGGAGAGGGCGGCGGGTCGTCGACGATGCCGCACAAGCGCAACCCGGCTCAGGCCGTGCTCGCCGACGCCTGCGCGCGCCACGCACTCGCGGGCGCCGCGCTGCTCGTCGAGTGCGGCGTGCACGAGCACGAGCGCGCCGCCGGCGCCTGGCATGCGGAGTGGGGCGCGCTCAACGGCGCGCTCGCCGCGACCGGCGGCGCCGCAGCGGCGATCGCGCGTTCGCTCGGCGGGCTGCGGGTCGATGCCGCGCGCATGCGCGCGAACCTCGCGACCGGACCTTGTCTCGCGAGCCGAGGGCTACTCTCGGCTCCGTCGACGTGTTCATCGACCGCGCGCTCGCGCTGCACCAGGCGTGAGCACCGTCGTGCTCTGTGGCTCGCTCGGCTCGACGGCCGCGATGTGGGACACGCAGCTTCCCGCGCTCTCCGGTCGCGACGCGGTCGTGGTCGAGCACCCGGGCCACGGCGCCGAACCGGTCGCCGAAGTCGCGAGCGTCGCCGACCTGCGCGGCGCGCGCCCTCGAGCAGGTCGACGCGGACCGCTTCGCCTTCGTCGGGCTCTCGCTCGGCGGCGCGGTCGGCATGCAGCTCGCGCTCGACGCGCCGGAGCGCGTCGAGAAGCTCGTGCTCGCGTGCACCTCGGCCCGCTTCGGCGACCCGCAGCAGTGGCTCGACCGCGCGGCGACCGTGCGCGCCGACGGGCTCGAGGCGATCGCCGACGCCGTGCTCGCCCGCTGGTTCACGTCGACGAGCCCGATCCGACGCTGGCGGGAGATGTTCCTGTCGCGTCGACCCGAGGGCTATGCCCGCTGCTGCGAGGCGCTCGCTGTGTGGGACGCACGCGAGGCGCTCGCACGCGATCAGCGCGCCGACGCTGGCGATCGCCGGCGCGAGTCCGACCCGTCGACCCCGCCCGCTCACCTGCGCGAGCTCGCCGAGCGGGATCCCCGGCGCCCGCCTCGAGGTGCTCCACAACGCGGCGCACCTCGCCAACGTCGAGCGGCGCAGACGAGTTCAACCGACTCCTCGAGGAGTGGCTATGAGCACGACGACGGCATGCGCGTCCGGCGCGAGGTGCTCGGCGACGAGCACGTCGACCGCGCGGTCGCGGGAACCGACCGACTTCACCGCGGACTTCCAGGACCTGATCACGCGCTACGCCTGGGGCGAGATCTGGGCGCGACCAGGGCTCGACCGCAAGACGCGCAGCTGCATCACGCTGACCGCGCTGGTCGCGCTCGGCCACTGGGAGGAGCTCGCGCTGCACGTGCGCGCCGCGCTGCGCAACGGGCTGACCCGGGACGAGATCAAGGAGGTGCTGCTGCAGTCGGCGATCTACTGCGGCGTGCCCGCCGCGAACCGCGCGTTCGCGATCGCGCAGGAGGTGCTCGAGCGACGTGACGCGCGAGCGCACGCAGGTCGCGATCGTCGGCGCAGGCCCCGCGGGGCTCACGCTCGCGCAGCTGCTGCACACGGCGGGGATCGAGTCCGTCGTCCTCGAGGACCGCAGCCGCGAGTACGTCGAGGCGCGCATCCGCGCCGGCGTGCTCGAGCAGGGCACCGTCGACCTGCTCGACGCGACGCCGGCGTCGGCGAGCGGCTGCATCGCGAGGGCATCGTGCACCACGGCATCGACCTGCAGTTCGACGGCGAGCGCCACCACGTCCCGCTCAGCGAGCTGACCGGCGGGCGCAGCATCGTGATCTACGGGCAGACCGAGGTCGTCAAGGACCTGATCGCCGCGCGGCTCGACGGCGGGCTGCCGCTGCACTTCGAGGTCGCGAACGTCGGCGTGCACGACTTCGAGGGCGACGAGCCGTACGTCACGCTACGAGCACGAGGGCGAGCGCGCCGACTCGACTGCGACGTCGATCGCCGGCTGCGACGGCTTCCACGGCGTCTGCCGCCCGGCGATCGCAGCGCGTCCTGCGCACGTTCGAGCGCGAGTACCCGTTCGGCTGGCTCGGGATCCTCGCCGAGGTCGCGCCGTCGAGCGACGAGCTCGTCTACAGCCACCACGAGCGCGGCTTCGCGCTGCTCAGCCTGCGCTCGCCGACGCGCAGCCGCGCTCTACCTCCAGTGCCGTCCCGACGAGGACATCGACGAGTGGCCCGACGACCGGATCTGGGAGGAGCTGCAGGCGCGCACCGCGCTCGACGGCTGGACGCTCGACGAGGGGCCGGTCGCTCGAGAAGGGCGTCACCGGCGATGCGCAGCTTCGTCGCCGAGCCGATGCAGCACGGCCGGCTGTTCCTCGCCGGCGACGCGGCGCACATCGTCCCGCCGACCGGCGCGAAGGGCCTGAACCTCGCCGACGCACGACGTGCGCGTGCTCGCCGACGCGCTCGACCGCGTGGTACCGCGACGGCAGCCGCGACGCGCTCGACGCGTACTCCGACCGACTGCCTGCGCCGCGTCTGGCGCGCGGAGCACTTCTCGTGGTGGATGACGTCGATGCTGCACCGGCGCCCGGCGGCGACGCGTTCGACGAGCAGCTGCAGCTGTCCCAGCTGCGCTACGTGACGACGTCGAGGCCGCGGCGACGAGCCTCGCCGAGAACTACGTCGGGCCTTGACCAGGTGTGACTCAGACGGTGTGACCAAGGAGGACAGATGACCGAGACCGCAACCCAGACGAAGGCAGGCAGCGCACGAAGCCGCCGTTCCGCGCCGACCACGTCGGCAGCCTGCTGCGGCCGCCGCGGCTGCTCGCAGGCGCGCGACGACTTCGCCGCCGGCGCGATCGACGCGGCCGAGCTGCGCGGGATCGAGGACGAGGCGATCCGCGACGATCGTGCGCAAGCAGGAGGAGGCCGGGCTGCAGTCGGCCACCGACGGCGAGTTCCGCCGCGCCTCGTGGCACATGGACTTCATCTACCAGCTCGACGGCATCACGCAAGGAGGCCGGCCACATCGCGGTCAAGTTCCACAACGCGGACGGCGACATCGAGTTCACGCCGGCCGCGCTGCACGTCGACGGCAAGCTCGGCGTGTCGAAGACGATCTTCGGCGACGACTTCCGCTTCCTGCAGCGAGACGGTGACGACGGACGTCCCGAAGCTGACGATCCCGTCGCCGAGCATGGTCCACTACCGCGGCGGCAAGGCGCGCATCGACGAGAGCGTCTACCCGGAGCTGGACGCGTTCTGGGCCGACCTGACCGCCGCCTACCGCGACGAGGTGCGCCGGCTCGGCGAGCTCGGCTGCACCTACCTGCAGCTCGACGACACGAGCCTCGCGTACATGAACGACCCGCACCAGCGCGACTACATCGCGTCGATCGGCGGCGACCACGACCGCCAGCACATCGAGTACATCCGCCACATCAACGAGGCGCTCGCCGAGCCGTCCCGCGGGCATGACGGTGACGACGCACATGTGCCGCGGCAACTTCCGCTCCTCGTGGGCGGCCGAGGGGAGCTACGACTTCGTCGCCGAGGCGCTGCTGAACGAGCTCGAGGTCGACGGCTTCTTCATGGAGTGGGACGACGAGCGCTCGGGCGGCTTCGAGCCGCTGCGCTTCCTGCCGAAGGGCGAGAAGCAGGTCGTGCTCGGCCTGGTGACGACGAAGCGCGGCGAGCTCGAGTCGAAGGACGAGCTGAAGCGCCGCATCGAAGAGGCGTCGAAGTACGCGCCGCTCGAGCAGCTGTGCCTGTCGCCGCAGTGCGGCTTCTCCTCGACGGTCGAGGGCAACGTCGCTCAGCGAGGACGAGCAGTGGGCGAAGCTGCGGCTGATCGTCGAGGTCGCACAGGAGGTATGGGGCTGAGCACCGTCCGCGACGCGGCGTTCGACGTCTTCCGGCGTCGCGACCTCACGACCCTGTTCTCGAACCCCGGGTCGACGGAGGTCCCGTTCCTCACCGGGCTGCCCGAGGATCTCGACTTCGTGCTCGGGCTGCACGAAGGCGCCGTCGTGAGCATGGCGAGCGGTTACGCGCTCGCGCGCCGGCGGCCGTCGCTCGTCCTCCTGCACACGACGGCCGGGCTCGGGAACGCGGTGAACGCGATCGCCACCTGCCGCGCGAACCGCACGCCGGTCGTGATCCTCGTCGGCCAGCAGGACCGGCGGCACATCGCGTTCCAGCCGTTCCTCACCGGGCGGCTCGAAGGCCTCGCGGGCGACTATCCCGTGTGGGTCGACCAGCCGCTGCGCGCGCAGTCGGTGCCCGGAGCGATCGAGCGTGCCTACCACGAGGCGGAGACGCAACGCGGGCCTGCGCTCGTGATCGTGCCGATGAGCGACTGGGCGGAGGAGGCGGGCGAGCCGCACGAGACCGCCGCGCCCGAGCGCGTGCTGCGGCCGCCCGCATGCGACGACGCGTCGGTGGCGGCGCTCGCCGAGGTGATCGACCGCGCGGAGCGGCCCGCGCTCGTGGCGGGCGCGCGCCTGGACACCGACGAGCGGTGGGCGGCGCTCGTCGCGCTCGCCGAGCGGCTCGGGTGCCCCGTCTACCAGGAGGCGTTCAGCGGCCAGGCGGGCTTCCCGCAGGATCATCCGCAGTGGGCGGGGCTGCTGCCGTTCGACCGCACGCGTCTGCGCGACACGCTGGAGCCGTACGACACGGTCGTCGCGTTCGGCGCTCCGGTGTTCCGGCAGAACCCGTACCACGAGGGCCCGTTCACGCACCGGCCCACGACGCTCGCGGTGGTGAGCGACGACGCGGACGAGGTGCACCGCAGCCAGGTCGAGCTCGCGGTGCTCGGCGCGCCGGAGCTCGTCGCTCGTTCGTTGTCGGAGCGCGTGCGCGCGCGGCCGCGGTCGGAGGCGGCGCTCTTCGAGCCGCCGCCCGCGCCGCCTGCCGTCGCCGCCGCTGAAGGCAGCGCACGTCCTGCAGGCGCTGGGCGACCGGCTGCCGGACGACGTGGTGCATCGTCGAGGAGTGCCCGTCGAACCAGGTCGAGCTGACGCTGCGCATCCCGGCGCGGCGGCCGCTCGGGTTCGTCAGCGCCGCGATGGGCGGCCTCGGCTGGGGGCTGTCGGCGCGCGGCCGGCCTGCGGCTCGGGCTGCCCGACCGGCCGGTGGTGGCGATCCTCGGCGACGGCGCGACGGTGTTCGGCGTGCAGGGCCTGTGGGGCGCCGCGCGCTACGACGCCGGTGTGCTGTACGTCGTGCTGAAGAACGGCGGCTACCGGATCATGGACCAGCTCGCCGCGCGCCAGGGCGGCGCGCCGGCGTGGCCGTCGTTCGACGTCGACCTCGCCGCGATCGCGCGAGGCCTCGGCTGCGAGGCGGTTGCGATCGGCGACCAGGAGCAGCTGCAGGCGACGCTCGACGACGTCGTCCCGGGGCTGCGCGAGCGCACGTCGCCGCTCCTGCTCGAGATCACCGTCGAGCCGGACAGTGTCTGACACCCCGGCGCTGCGGCCGGCGAGCATCGACGACGTGCGCGCGATCGTCGAGCTGCTGGCGGCCGATCAGCTGGGTGCGACGCGCGACGGTGCGGACGACGACGAGGGGTCGAGCCGTACCGCCGCGCTTCGAGGCGATCGACGCCGACCCCGCGCACTTGCTGATCGTCGCCGAGAGCGGTGGCGAGATCGTGGCGACAATGCAACTCAGCTTCCTGCCCGGCCTCGCGCGGCGCGGCGCGCTGCGCGCGCAGATCGAAGCCGTTCGCGTCCGTGCCGACCAGCGCGGCAGCGGGCTCGGCGGCGAGCTGATGGGGCGATCGAGGAGGCGCGCCGCCGCGGCTGCGCGCTCGTGCAGCTGACGAGCAAGCGGCGACCGCGCCATCGCTTCTACGAGCGACTCGGCTTCGTGGCCTCGCACGAGGGCTTCAAGCTGGCGCTCTAGCGAGCAGGATCTCGCGTCCGTCGGCGAGCCAGGTCCGTGCGCGCACGATGTTCGGGCCGTCCGGTGCGAGGAGTGCGGTCTCGAGCTGCAGCTCGGTCATCGCGATCAGCGCGCGGTGCGGATCGGGCTCGGTCAGCGCCTCCTCGATCCGCTCGGCGAGGCGCTCGGGCTTTGCGCCAGGGGCGCAGCCCGGTCCGCGAGCCGCTTGAGCGTCGGCTCCCAGACACGGTTCAGCGCGAAGACGATGCGCACGACCCGCGAGGCGTCGTCGACCATTCGCTCGACGAGGGCCGCCCGCTCGCCGGGACGGACGAGCGTGAGGAGTCCCGCGGCGGCGAACCCGCCCCACGTGAGTGCTGCGTCCTCGATCGACGCGGCGGCGAGCTCGTCGGGGTAGTGGCGCAGCCGTTCCTGCCACTGCGCCAGCAGCCCCGACGTGCGGAGCGCGATCCCGTTCGCCAGCGCGTCCGCCGTCGTGGAGGCTTCGCCCGCGAAGATCGCGTCGAGCGCCTGCTCGGCGTGCGCGCGCGGCCACCAGATGAGCTCGATCGGCGCGCCGTCGCGGTAGCCGGAGACGCGCTTCGTCGGCACGCCCTGCGTGCCCCACGTCCCGAGGTCGGACAGCCCGGCGGCGGCGGCGAGCTCGAAGCACTCGTCGAGATAGAGCTGCTCTCGCGTCACGATCAGCATCTCGATGTCGGAGACGTCGTCCGCGACGCCGCGCGAGACGCTTCCCGTCACCACGGCTTCCTCGACGGTCGGCGGCAGTGCTTCCGCGATCGACCGGGCGATCGCGCGCAACTCGATGCTCCGCTCAGTCGCCGTCATTCGAGCGGAAGGTACGCGTCGTGCGTCGCGTAGTGCGAGATCGCCATCAGCTTGTCGTCGACGGTCGGCTCGGAGCCGTCGCGCCAGGCGCTCCACACGTCGACGGCATCTTTCGCCAACGCGACCTCCAGGAAGTAGCGCAGCCCGGCTGCCTTCGCCTCGGCGGCTTCGCCCTCGTGCAGCACGACGGCCCGCGCGGCCGGCGACGTGCCGTCGGTGTAGATCACCGCCTCTTCGTCCAGTTCGTCGAGCGCACCGACGACATCACGCAACGTCTGCATCAGCCGGATTCTCGCCGACTCGCCCGTGCATGCCGAGCGGGCCGCCGCCGGAGCTTGTGTTGAGTCATCACTGGTGGAGGTCGGTGGTGCGGCGCGACCGTTCCGCTGTAGCCTCTGATCGTCATTCGTCTTCCCATGAATCGAAGGAGAGCTGATGAGCGTCGCTGAAACGACGTACCCGGGGCAATGCCTCTGCGGTGCCGTCACGATCGAGGTCACGGGCGAACCGGCCGGAGCCGGCTACTGCCACTGCAAGAACTGCCGAAGCTGGTCGGCCGGCCCGGTCAACGCCTTCACGCTCTGGAAGCCCGAGTCGGTAAAGGTGACGAAGGGGGAAGACCAGATCGACGAGTTCTCCAACAACGAGCAGAGCTCCGCCTGTGGTGCAAGTCGTGCGGCGGTCATCTGATGGCGCGGCACCCGACGTGGGACCTGGTCGACGTCTTCGCAGCGACGATCCCCACGTTCCCGTTCGAGCCGGGCGTGCACGTCAACTACGAGTCGACGGTGCTGCCGATGAAGGACGGGCTCCCGAAGCTCAAGGACTTCCCGGCAGAGCTCGGCGGATCCGGCGAGGCGGTCGCCGAATAGCACCGGGAGGCGTCACCGCGCCCGAACCTGGTTCGCTCTTTGAACCAGGTTCGCGAGTTCTCGTCCGTCGCGGTAAGGCGGGGCCGGGCTTTCGCCCGGCCCCTCAGCTGTCCCCCTAGCTGACTTTGAACGAGCCGCGCTTGCCGGCGCTGGTCGCATACGCGTACCGGCCGGCGGCGAGCGTCACGTTCCAGATCACCGTACCTGTCTGAGCCTTGCCCGTGCTCTTGTTCACGCCGGGCCCCTTGAGCGAGAAGGAGACCTTGTTCGAGGTGTCCTTCACGATCACGCGGTACTTGCCGGGGTCGAGGATCTTCGCCGCGACGCCCTGCGACGTGAGCTTGAGCGACTTGGCGGAGGCGGTGGCCTCGAGCGTGCCGACCGAGATGCCGCTGCGGATCGCGCTCGGGAAGAGCTGCGTGAAGTTCGGCAGCGAGGTGATCACGCCGAACTCCTTCGCGTCCTTCGCGAGCGTCAGCAGCTGCTTGCGGTCGATCGTCGTCGTCCACACCGGCAGGCGCACGTTGCGCGTGGCCGCCGGCAGCAGCGCGCGGATCTCGTCCGGATGCGTCTGCGCGTACGACAGCGACTGGTTGATCGCGGTGCGGAACTTCGCCGCGAGCTGCGGGTTCTTCTGCACCCAACTCTGCAGCGCGCCGTAGCCGCCGTTCGGGAAGAAGTTGCCGAGCACCGGTCCGGGCGCCATCACGACACGGTCGCCGTCGCCGAGCCCCTGCGTGAGAAACGGCTCGGGAACCCAGATCGCGTCGACCTGCCCGTTGTTCAGCGCCGACCGCATCGACGGGAAGGGAAGCGCGACGAGCTTGACGGAGTTCGGGTCGACGTTGATCTTCTTCAGCGCCGCCTTCACGACGACCTCGCCGACGCCCTTCAGGGCGTTGAGCGCGATCGTCTTCCCCGACAGGTCGGCAGGCGTCCGGATCGACGAGTTGCCGCGCACGAGGATGTTCTGCCAGTTGTCCTCCGCGGTCGTCCCCTCGACCTCGCTCGCGGCGACGAGCGTGAAGGGAATGCCGCCGGTGCGGGCGATCATCATCGGCACGTAGCCGAGATAGCCCACGTCGCCGTTGTTGTTCGAGAGCGCGAGCACGATGTCGTTGCCGCTCTGGAACGTCACCTTCTTGATCGTGATCCCCTGCTGGTCGAAGAACCCCTTCTGGATGCCCAGATCGAGCGGCAGGCCGTTCGCGATCGGCAGCGTGTCCACCGTGACCGTGACGTTGGCCTTCGTGCGGCTGGCCGCGGCTCCCGCGAAGACCGCCAGCACGACGACCGCGACGGACAGCGCGGCGACGAGCGTGCGTACGCGGCGCTTCCCGCCCAGCGTTCTGTTCGATGCCATGTGGTTGAAGCCCTCCATGTCTTGTTTCGTCCGGGCGGCCGACTGGGGCGCCGTCCCCACTTGGTGTGGCGGCGAGATTATCCGCTCGCGGCCAGCTGGGGTCTAGGCCGATGTCTCACTGATCGGAACAGAGTCTTACGATTCGGGATGCGCGGCCGCCAGCGCGTCGGCGTCCGCGAGGTCCGAGGCCCCCGGCCGCTCCCGCTTGATCAGCCGATAGACGTGCGCGCGGAGGTGTGCGAACTCGGGCAGCTCCTTGGTCGCGATCTGGTCGCGCGGGGTCGGCAGGTCGACCGCGATCAGCTCCTTCACCTCCGTCGGCGAGCTCGTCAGCACGGCGATCCGGTCGGCGAGGTAGACGGACTCGTCGATGTCGTGGGTGACGAACAGGATCGTCACGCCGAACTGCTCGCGCACGTTCAACACGAGGTCCTCGAGGTCGCCGCGCGTCTGAGCGTCGACCGACGCGAACGGCTCGTCCATCAGCAGGATCGAGGGCTGGTAGGCGAGCGCCCGCGCGATCGCGACACGCTGCTGCATGCCGCCGGACAGCTGCCACGGGTAGTGGTCGACGAACCGCGTCAGCCCGACCGCCTCCACCGAGTCCTCGACGAGCCGCGTCCGATCGGCGCGCGAGAGCTTCTTGTGCCGCAGCGGGAGCAGCACGTTGTTCCGCACCGACGTCCACGGCATCAGCGAGCGGCTGTAGTCCTGGAACACGAGCGCCATCTCCTCGGGAGGCCCGCTCACGCGCTTGCCGTTCAGCTTCACGTCCCCGCTCGTCGGGCGCAGCAGGCCGCCGATGCACTTGAGCAGCGTCGTCTTGCCGCAGCCGGACGGCCCGACCACGACGAGCAGCTCGCCCTCGCCGACCGTCAGGTTCACGTCGCCGACCGCGCGCGTGGCACGGTCGCCGCTGCCGTAGGTCTTGCTGAGGTGCGTGATCTCGAGCATCGAGCGTCCTTTCGCGGGCTGCCTCTAGTCGGGGAGAGCGGCGCGCCACCCGCGGTGCCAGGCAAGCACGCGCCGCTCGACGAGGAGGAAGACGAAGTTGATCAGGTACCCGAGGACGCCGATCAACACGATCGCCGCCCACATCGGCACGAGCTGGAACGTGTTCTTCGAGATCAGCAGCACGTAGCCGACGCCGTTCGTGCTCGAGAAGTACTCCGTGAGCACCATCATGATCACGGCGAGAGCGAGGCTCACCCGCAGGCCGGCCATGATCTGCGGGAAGGCGGCCGGCAGGACGATGCGTCGGACGCGCTCATGCCGCGGGATGCCGTACGAGCGCGCCGTGTCGACCAGCGTGGGGTCGATGGCGCGAATGCCGGCGATCGTGTTCAGGAGCACGGGGAAGATGCAGAAGAACGCGATGAACTCGATCTTCTGCCGGTCGCCGATCGAGTGCGCGAGGATGACCGAGATCGGTAGCAGCGCCGGCGGCGGCATCGCGCGCCAGTACTCGATGTGCGGCATCGCGGCCCGGCGCGCGCGCGTCGAGAGCCCGAGCGGGATGCCGAGCGCGACGCCGATCAGCGACCCGATCGCGAAACCCGCGAGGATGCGCACGAGGCTCGGGACGACGTGCTCGCCGAACTGCGAGAAGAGCCACATCTCGCGGAACTGCACGAGGATCGTGGAGAGCCGCGGGAAGCGCGGCTGGTGCGCGCTCGCCGTCCAGAGCTGCCAGGCGAGCAGGATCGCGACCGGCACCAAGATCTCCGCTCCGATCTTCACGAGCCGCCACGAGCGCGCGCTCACAGCGCCACCTCCTGCCGCTGCGAGGGATGCCAGCGCAGGGCGCGCCGCTCGACCGCGGTCGTGGAGATGTGGATCGCGACGCCGAGAAAGCCGGTCGCGAGCGCGAGCGCGTAGATCGTGTCCGTGAGCCCGAACGCGCCGGCGACGTTCATTGCCTGCCCGAGGCCCGGGACGCCCATGAAGAGCTCCGCGGTGAACGCGAGGATCAGCGCCACGGTCGAGGAGATGCGCACGCCGGTCGCGATGTACGGGACGGTGCTCGGCAGCGTGACTCGATACATCCGTTCGAGGCGCCCGAGCCCGAACGAGCGTGCCGTGTCGAGCGCGACGGGGTCGACGTCGCGCACGCCGTACATCGTCTGCACGAGCAGCGGCCAGAACGCGCCGAACGCGGCGAGGAAGACCTCGCTCTTCAGGTTCGTGCCGAGCGTGAGGAAGAGCAGCGGGATCAGCGCCGCCGACGGGATCGGGCGCAGGAACTCGATCGGCACGCGGAACGCGCGGCCGGCGAGGTCGCTCGAGCCGAGGACGATCCCGATCGGCACCGCGAGCACCGTCGCGACGCCGAGGCCGAGCGCCCACCCGCGCACCGTCAGCAGCAACTGGTGCCAGAACGCGCCGGTTTGCATCAGGTGCCAGAGCTCGCGCACGGTCGTCGTCATCGACGGGAGGTCGCGCTCGTCGACGATGCCGGTGACCGAGACGAACTGCCAGACGAGGAGCGCCGCCACGACGGACAGCAACGGGATCAGCCTGTCGAGGACCGAGAGCGCCCGCTTCAACCGCGGACCTGCGCGTAGCTGATGCGGGCCGAGATCTCCTCGGCGGTGTGCTTCAGCATCGGCCCGAGGTGCGCGACGAGCTGGTCGAGCGACACCATCGAGCGGTGCACCGCGAGGTTGATCGCCGCCACGACCTCGCCCGTCTGCCGGCGGACGGGGGCGGCGATCGAGCGCAGGCCGTATGCGAGCTCCTCGTTGTTGACCGCGAGGCCGGCCGTGCGCACACGCGCGAGCTCCTTCAGCAGCTCGTCCTTCTCGGTGAGCGTGTTCGGACCGCGCGGCGCGAAGCGCACCTGCCGCAGTGCGGCGCGCTGCTCCGCAGGCTCGAGGTGCGCGAGCAGCACCTTGCCCATCGACGTGCAGTACGCCGGCAGCCGCGAGCCGATGTGCAGGTTGAGGTCGATGTCGCGCTGGCCGCGCTGCGAGGTGCGGCAGCGCTCGATGTAGACGATGTCCGCGCCGTCGAGCACCGCCATGTTCACGGTGTGGCCGGTCTCGTCGCTGAGCGCCTGGAGGTGCGGCGCGGCGAGCTCGCGCAGGTCCATCGAATTGATCGCCGAGAAGCCGAGGTCGAGCACGCGCGGGCCGAGCCGGTACTTGCGCGTCGGCGGGTCCTGCTGGAGGTAGCCGAGCCCGGCGAGCGTCGCGATGTAGCGGTGGGTCGTCGAGCGGCTGAGGCCGACCTCGCGCGAGAGGTCGCTCACGCCGAGGAGCGGTTTGCCGGAGCGGAAGGCGGAGAGAATCGCCAGGCCGCGCTCGAGCGACTGCGAGTGGGCGGTGTTCCTCGTCTGCTCTCCGGCGGCCACGGCCCTATGTTCTAACTTCTCGGACACTGTCTTGACAAGTGGACGGTGTCCGCGCGGGTCATGCCACCTGGTCAGACCAAAACGCACCGAACCGTCGCAATCGATTCACAGTCCCTGCACTGACGGCTTTCCGCGGCGGTTCCGCCGTGTCCGCTCCGGCCGACGGAGGTGGTCTGACCAAGTGGCTCGCCGCGCTGGGGATGGCCGGTCGGCGCGTAGACTCAGCGCGTGGCCACCGCCGTGACCGACCACGCGCTGCTGATCGGCGGCGAGCGCGTCGAGACCGGGGAGTGGACAGAGGTTCGCTCGCCGTACTCCGGCGACGTCGTCGGCCGGATCGCGAGGGGCGGCACCGACGAGGCTCGGCGCGCCGTCGACGCTGCGGCGCGCGCGATGCAGGATCCGCTGCCGGCGCACGAGCGCGCACGGATCCTCGACACCGTGGCGCGCCTGCTCGCGGAACGACACGACGAAGCGGCGCGGACGATCAGCGCCGAGGCGGGCAAGCCGATGAAGGCCGCGCGCGTCGAGGCGCAGCGAGCCGTGTCGACGTTCACGTTCGCAGCGGTCGCGGCGCGCACGCTCACCGGCGAGACCTTGCCGATGGACGCGTCGCCCGCAGGCGAGGGGAAGCTGGCCTTCACGATGCGCGTGCCGATCGGCGTGGTCGGCGCGATCTCGCCGTTCAACTTCCCGCTCAACCTCGTCGCGCACAAGGTCGCGCCCGCGCTCGCCGCGGGTTGCGCCGTCGTGCTGAAGCCGGCGTCGGCGACACCGCTCTCGGCGCTCCTTCTCGCCGAGCTCGAGGAGGAGGCCGGGCTGCCCGCCGGGTGGCTGAACGTCGTTTCCGGCTCGTCGTCGGAGATCGGCGACGTGCTCGTCGACGACGAGCGCGTGAAGCTGATCACGTTCACCGGCTCCGGTGACGTCGGGTGGGGGCTCGCGCAACGCGCTCCGCGCAAGCGCGTGAAGCTGGAGCTCGGCAACGCGACGCCTGCGATCGTCGCCGTCGACGCGCCCGACGGCACAGCGGCGAAGCTCGCGGCGAACGCCTTCTCGTTCGCCGGGCAGAGCTGCATCTCGGTGCAGCGCATCTTCGTCGCAGAGGCGGCATGGGACGCGTTCGTCGACGACTTCGTCCCGCAGGTCGAGCAGCTCGTCGTCGGCGACCCCGCCGACGAGCAGACCGACGTCGGCCCGGTGATCGACGAGGACGAGCGCGATCGCATCGTCGAGTGGATCGGCGCGTCGAGGGGCGAGGTCCTGACCGGTGGTGATATCGGCGACGACGGCCTGATCCGGCCGACGGTGATCGCCCGACCGGCGTCCGACGACAAGGTTCAGTGCGAGGAGGTCTTCGGCCCGATCGTGACGCTGACGCCGGTCTCGAGCCTTGATGAAGCCGTGCGACAGGCGAATGCGACGCGGTACGGCCTGCAGGCCGCGATCTTCAGCCGGAGCCTCGACACGTGCCTGCAAGCGGCGCGGCGGCTCGAGTTCGGCAGCGTGATCGTGAACGAGGCACCGACGTTTCGCGCCGACCAGATGCCGTACGGTGGGGTGAAGGCGTCGGGCAACACGAAGGAAGGACCGGGATGGAGCGTCCGCGAGATGACGGAAGAGCGGCTCGTCGTCGTCCAGCTGTAGTCCCGCTGTTTCGCACGCACGTCTCCGGGTAGCGCGGCCACATGAGCATGCCCCGCCGCTTCGAGATACACGGCGAGCAGATTCTCGTGCGTGCGCGCGAGCTGGTCGCGTTCGGCTGGTGCCAGGGGAGCGACGCGTGCGACGCGCAGGGAGCGCCGGTGCCGCCGTGGAGCGAGGAGGCGACGAGCTGGTCCTTGCTCGGCGCGCTCGTCGCGGCCGTCGACCTGCCGTCAGAGCCCGACGCCGTGACCTTGCGACCGCTCCGCCGCGCGCTCGCGGCGCTCGCGGAGGTGGTCGAAGAGCCGTTGCTCGCCGTGTGGAACGACAAGTCGGGCCGAACGCAGGCGCACGTGCTCGCGACGCTCGACGCGGCCCGGCTCGTCTGTGCCGACTGGGGCGACGACCCCGTCTAGATCGTCTAGGGCAGCCAGGCCGCCGGCGCGCGTGCGCCGTCCTGGCGCGAATCGAAGCGGAGCGCGACGCTCCGGCCGACTCCGAGCTTCCGCACGACCACGTAGCGGTCGGTGCTGCTGACGGTTTCCTCGACCTCGGGGACTTCGTGCCCCGGCGTGACGAAGAAGGACGCGGAATCGCTGCGCACGAGCTCGTATTCCTCGACGGAGAGCGCGATCGTCTCCACGCAGCGCGTGTTCTCGCACTCGCAGACGAAATGCGGGGGCGCCGCCCATTGCTGCGAAAGCTCCTCGATTCGCTCGTTGACCTCGCGGAACATCGACTGGTTGCGCCCGGCCCGGACGCGGGCTGTGTCGAGGTCGCCGTCGGTCACCGTCTCATCGCCTCCGTCAGCGACGGTGAGATGTCGACCAGCGGATCGATGCCGCTGTCGCTGAGCAGGCGCAGCACGTTCGGGCTGCGCGTGACGATGCCGAGCCGCGCGCCGCGCTTGTGGACGAGGCGGGCGGCGTCGCAGATGACGAGCAGCGCCGCACCGTCGAGCCCGTGTGCGCCGCCGAGGTCCAGCACGAGGGTCGAGCCGTCTGCGCCCGAAAGCGGTATGAGCGTCGCACGGAGCTCGCCGGCGATCCGCTCGTCGAGCGGTCCGCGTGCGGCGACCACGAGCTCGCCGCCGGGCAGCTCGGCGGCCTCGACTGCTCCCTCCAGCTCCAGCACCCTTCGACCGTAAACCCGGCTGGGTGCGATCGGCCTGTAGCTTCTGTGCGGAGTTCCTCACGAACGGCGGAGCCGGTACCCGACCCCGCGCACCGTAAGCAGCCGCTCGGGCCGCGACGGATCTTCCTCGATCTTGCGCCGGATGTTCGCGATGTGACCGTCGCACGAGCGGTCGTCCGGGACGAACGCCGTGTCCCACGCCGCCGCGAGCAGCTCGTGCCGCGTGCAGGCGCGATCCTCGGCGGCGAGCGTGGAGAGGATGCGCAGCTCGATCGGGGTCAGGTGCACCTTCCGGCCGGCTACGAAGGCCTCGTGGCGCAGCAAGTCGATCGAGATGTCGCCCGCACGACGCTGGCGCTCGGCGCCACCACGGTCGAGCTCCCGCCGGCGCAGCATCGCGCGCACGCGGCTGACGAGCTCGCGCTGGGAGAACGGCTTCACGACATAGTCGTCCGCTCCGACCTCGAAGCCGAGCACGACGTCCGTCTCGGCGTCGCGCGCGGTGAGCAGCAGGATCGGCACGTCGTTCGTCGAGCGCAACCGCCGCGTCACCTCGATGCCCGAGATGTCGCCGAGTAGGACGTCGAGCACGATCAGGTCGAACTCTTCGGCCGCGGCCGCTGCGAGCGCGGATGTGCCGTCATCCGTGCAGACGACGTCGATGCCTTCCGCCTGGAGGAGATAGCGGACGCCGTCCCTGATCACTTCCTCGTCGTCGACGACGAGCACACGGCTCACAGCAGGCGCGCTCCCGGAAGGACGAAGCGGAATCTTGCTCCGTCGGCGCTCTCGACGAGCTCGAGCGAGCCGTGGTTCGCGAGCGCCGCCTCCTGCGCGAGGGCCAACCCGAGGCCGGCGCCGCGAGAGGCGCCGTCGCCGTGGAAGAAGCGGTCGAAGATCCGGTCGCGAAGCTCCGGGCGGACTCCAGGTCCGGAGTCGGCGATCTCGAGCACGACTCGGCTTTCGATGACCTGCGCGTGGATCTGAACGGACCCCGACGCGGTGTGCCATGCGGCGTTGTGCACGACGTTCGCGAACGCCTCTCGGAGGATGGCGGCGTCGCCCACGGCGGCGACGGTGTCGGAGCAGTCCACGATCGCCTCCACGCCATCGTTGAACGTCGTCTCCGCGACGATCTCGGCGAGCATCGGCTGCAAGGGGATGAGCGCGACCAGCAACCCGCCGCCCGCGCGCTGGATCCGCGCGAGGCCGAGCAGCGCGTCGATCACGCGTACCATTCGATCGCTCTCCCGCGTGATGTGACCGACGAAGCGCTCGCGCTCTGCCGAATCGTCCTTCGCGCCCGCTTCGAGTGCGGCCGCTGCGACCGCGATCGCCGTGATCGGTGTGCGCAGCTGGTGTGCGGCGTTCTCGATGAACTCGGCGTCGGCCAGCTCGCGCCGCTCGCGCTCGAAGAGGTCGTCGAGGACGATCGCGACCGCGGCCACCGCGCCCTGGTCGTCGCGCAGCGGGGTGGCACTCGCCGGCAGCGGCACCACCCGCCCGTCCGGAACGAGGACGCGTCTGACGGCGGGCCGGCCGTGCCGCCCCTCGAGCGCCGCGGCGACTTGCCAGGGATCGGAGTCGCCGTCCGTCGGCATGACGCCGTCCGGCAGCTCGCCGTCCCAGGGCTGCAGGATCTCGCGTGCACGGCGGTTCTTGCCGGTCGTCAACCCCGTCCGGGCGTCGATGATCACGATCCCGGTCGGAATCTCCTCGTAGACGGCCTGCATCATGCCGAGCTGCCTCGCGACGCGCGCATCGAGCTCCCGGTGCAGCTCCCAAACGGCCTCCTCGGCGCGTCGCTCGACGCTGACGTCGACGACCGCCCACCAGATCTCGTTCTCGAACGTCGTCGCGCGCACGTGCGCGTCGAAAGGGACGCCCGTGCGGCGCTCGAGACGCGCGTGGATCGCATCCGACGCGCCCCGCCGCTGCAGGTCTTGCATCCAGGTCCGGAATCCCCGACGGCCGTCGGGGACGACGTAGCTGACGATCGGCCTGCCGATCATGAACCGCCTGTCGACCAAGAACAGGTCGGCCGCGGCGGTGTTCGCCTCGAGGACTTTTCCGGCCGTGTTGGTCGTGAGGAAGGCGAGCGGCGCCGATTCGAACATCGCCTGGTATCGGCGTACCTCGAGCTCCAGCGCGTTGTGAAGCAAGACCAGCTCGGCGGGCTCGGCGTCGGCCGGATTGCGGCGCGTGGTCGAGAGATGGTCGTCGTTCAGGAGGGCTCGGCTTCCATGAAGACGATCACGCCTCCGAGCTGGGCGGCGCCGGCGTCGGAGAGGGGGAAACGCGCACGCGGCAGCGGATGGCGCGGCCGCGCCGGTTGATCGCCTCGACGACAAGGGGGGCTGCCGTCTCGCCGGCGAGGGCAGAGCGCAGCTGGCTGCGGAGGAGGTCGACCGGGAGGCCGATGTCGAGATTCATCAAGTGCCGGCCGTGGACTTCGGAGGCCACGCAGCCCCCAGAGCTCGCGCGGCGCCGTCGTTCCACGCCACGACGCGCAGCTCCCGGTCGAGCACGACGACGCCGTGCTCGAGGCTCGCGAGGATCGACTCGAGAAAGAAGTTCGTCTGGTTGAGCTCTCGCGTGCGCTGGCGGAGCTCGTCGTTGATCGTCTCGAGCTCCTCGTTGGTGGAGTGGAGCTCCTCGTTCATCGTCTCGAGCTCTTCGTTCGTGGACTGGAGCTCCTCGTTCGTCGTCTCGAGCTCCTCGTTCGTCGACTGGAGCTCCTCGTTCGTCGTCTCGAGCTCCTCCACGGTCGACTGCAGCTCTTCATAGGCGGTCTCGACGTCGCGCTTCGAATGCTCGACCGCATCCTGCAGGCGCTTGGTAGCGCGTCGATGTCGACGAACGAGACCGCGACCCCGACGACGGCGGCGTCATTGCCGAGGAGCGGCGCGAACTGCACGTCCATCACACGCGCGTCGCCTGGCCGTCGCTGCGTCCACTCGACGTCGCGAAGCGCGACCGCGCGGCGCTCGGCGAGGGCCTTGTCGATCTGCGAGCGGAGCTCGACCGGCTTGTACGAGACCTCGAGGTCCTTGAGGGGCCTCCCGACGTCGCGTTGCGCGAGGTCGAAGAGCGAGCGCGCCTGGAGGTTCGCGAGGATCACGGTCCCGCTGCCGTCGACGACGAGCTGCGCGACGGGAGCGGCCTCGAATCCGGCTTCGCGCATCGCCGTTCCGTCGCCGTCGCCGTCGCGCGTCTCCGGGCGCAGCCGGGCGATGGGCGTATAGGCGTCGGCGTGCGGCGATCTTCTGGAAGACCCGCTGCTTCAACTCGATCGGGCGAAGAGGCGGCGAGCGGCCGAGCATCATCTCGGACTTCCCGAGGAACAGGTAGCCGGACGTGCCGGAGAGCGAAGTGGAAGTTCGCAAGGATCCGCTGCTGTGCGTCCGGCGTGAAGTACATGAGCGTGTTCCGGGAGAGCGAGCAGATCGATCCGCGAGATCGGCGGGTCCTGAACGAGGTCGTGACGGCCGAAGATGACCGCCCGCCGCAGCGGCGCCGCGGAACGATCCAGCGCTGTTCGAGGCGGTCGAAGTAGCGCTCGCGAAGATCGTCCGGGACATCCTCGAGGCGCGAGCTCGGGTAGATCCCGTGGCGCCCTTCGGCGAGGGCCTCCTCGTCGATGTCGGTCGCGTAGATCTTCACGCGTCGAGGAGAAGCCTCCCGCCGAGCGACCTCGGCGAAGCAGATAGCGATCGAGTACGCCTCCTCCCCCGATGCGCAGCCCGTCGACCAGATGCGGATGCTGTCGAGCGACTTGGTGTCCTCCACGATTCTCGGCACGATCTCTCGGCGCATGTACTCCCACGCCTCCGTGTCCCGGAAGAACGTCGTGACGTTGATCAGGATCGTGTTGAAGAGCTCGATGAACTCGTCCTGGTGCTCCTCGAGATACAAGCGGTAGTCTCTCGTACGTCTCGCAGCGGACCGCCTGCATGCGCTTGGCGACCCGGCGTTGCAGGCTCGGTCGCTTGTAGCCCGTGAAGTCGAAGCCGCGCGAAGCCTTGATGTATTCGAGCAGCGGCTCGAGGTCGTCCAGCTTCGTCGACGAAGCCATGCGTCGACCTTATCTCCGCGACTCGGCCACGGCATCCAGCCCGATGTCGGGTGAGGCCTCGACCTCGTCGAGCAACCGCTTCAGATCGGCCGCCTGGCCGGCCGCGACCGTGGCCCGGCGCTCGAAGCGACCGCCCGACTCGGAGCGCCCGCGCTCGTCGAGCCGACGGGCAACCCGCCGCGACATCGCGGCGCGCTCCTCCAGCGCGCGGCAGGCGGCCCAGAGCGTGCGCTCGAGTGCCTCGTCGTGCCGTGCGACCAAGCTGTTGAGCGTGAACGCGTGCCCGACGCGGCACCAGTAGCTGACGGTCTCCCCCTCTGACCGCTCCCACAGCGTCCCGCCGCAGTCGGGGCAGGCAAAGGGCGCGAGCTCCCCGGGCTGCGCCGCCTCGGCGGACGGATCCGGTGCCTGGTCGTTGATCACGGAGATCTCCTTTCCTGCACGACCCGGCGGGGAAGCGGTCAACCGGACGAGGGTGTCGACCAGTTCCTCGATCGGAAGGATGTAGTCAGGCCGCGCGTAGGCGATCGCGTTCGCCGGCATCGCCGGGTAGAGCGCGTCGAGAGGGTCCTGCGCCAGGGCGGTTCCGCCTGCCTCCTTGATGCAGAAGAGCCCGACGGTCCCGTCGTCCAGGGTGCCCGAGAGGATGACGCCGGCGGCTCGCTCGCCGAACGAGTCGGCGGCCGACCGGAAAAGCGGGTCGATCGCCGGTCGGTGCCCGTTCTCGCGCGGGCCGGGATCGAGCTGGATGCGCGTGCCCTCGATCCGCATGTGGCGGTCGGGCGGCGCGATGTAGAAGCCGGCGCCGTCCAGCTCCATGCCGTCCTCGGCGTGCACCGCCCCCAGTCGGCCGGCACGCTCCAGGATCTGCGGTAGGACGCTGGGTCCGGATGCGGGCACGTGCAACACGACGAGCACGGGCGCGCTGAAGTCTGCAGGTGCAGCCCGCGCGAAGCGCATCAGGGCCTCCACGCCGCCGGCGGAGGCGCCGACGACGACGATGTCGCATCCGTGGTCGGGCATCTTCGGGCTCCTTCCCGGCGCCGGCGACCGTAATCGGCCGCAGGCGCGGCCCGCTCACGAGCCGGACCCGGCGTCGCGCTCGTCGAGAGCTGCGCGGTCGCGCTCGAGCACCGCCGCGGCCCACTCGATCGCAGCGTTGCGTCGCTCCAGGTCGGCCCGCACGTGGTCTCCCTGCCGGAGCCAGAACAGCACCGCGCCCTCGTGCCGCGCGGCGGCCTCCTCGTGCGTGCCGGCCGCGTGCCGATGCCGTTCGGCGCCTGTGCTCACCTCCTTCCAGAGTACGCCTCCGGAGGCCGCCTCGCGAACTGGTTGATTGAATCTCGGGATGGAGCCGGTTACGTGAGCCGCGTCGTCGTGACGGGCGGCGCCGGCAAGGCGGGCCGCGCCGTCGTCCGCGAGCTCGTAGAGCACGGCCGCGACGTGCTCAGCGTCGATCTCGTCCGTGATCCCGGCCTGCCCTGCGAGCAGCTCGTCGCCGACGTGACGGACTACGGGGAGACGGTCGACGCCCTCAAGGGCGCGGGCTCGGTGGTGCACCTCGCCGCGATTCCGGCGCCCGGCCTGAAACCGGACGAGCTGACCTTCCGCGTCAACATCACGAGCACGTACAACGTCTTCGCCGCCGCGCCGGTGCTCGGCCTGCGGCGCGTCGTCTGGGCGTCGAGCGAGACGGTGCTCGGACTGCCCTTCGAGCGCGAGCCGCCGCGCTACGCGCCGATCGACGAGCACCACGCGCCCTACCCGGAGTCGTCCTACTCGCTCTCGAAGGCCGCCTGCGAGGAGCTCGCGCGGCAGTTCGCGCGCTGGACCGGCATCCCGTACGTCGGCCTACGGTTCTCGAACGTCATGGAGCCTCACGACTACGAGCGGTTCGCGGGCTGGCAGGACGACGCGCAGGAGCGGCGCTGGAACCTGTGGGGCTACGTCGACGCGCGCGACGTCGCGCAGGCGTGCCGGCTCGCGTTGGAGGTCGACCTGGCCGGCGCCGAGGTCTTCGTCGTCGCGGCTGCCGACACCGTGATGAACGCGCCCGAACGCGGAGCTGATGGACGAGGTCTATCCAGGCGTCGAGCGCCGCGGCGACCTCGGCGAGCACGACACGCTGCTCTCGATCGAGAAGGCACGTCGGATGCTCGGCTACGAGCCCCGCTACTCGTGGCGGAACGCGTAACCCTGCAATCTGATTCGCAGAATCAGATTGCTGCCGTTCCCGCGGGTCACAGCGCCCGCAGCGCGAACGCGAACTCGTAGCGCTCGTCGAGCAGGCGGTACTGCCGCCCGGTGTCGGGGCCGCAGCTGGCGGTGCCGAGGCCGCGCTGGGCGACGTCGAGGCTGAGATAGACCTCGTCGCGCGGCTCCAGGTCGGACGTGTGGCGCGCGGCGGTCAGGTCGTCGGCCGTGAAGTGGCTCGCACCGAAGCCGATCGACGGGAGCCCGCGCACCTCGAGGCCGCGGCCCTCGGCGTCGGTGAGCGTCAGGCGGCGCGTGTCGGGATGATGGCCGTGCTCCTGCGGGTTGATGTACGGGACGTACTGCTCGCCCACCGTGCTGCGGAAGAGGCCGACACGTGCCGAAGCGAGCCGGTCGACGTACGCCTCCCACGGGCCGCGGCCGTACCACTCGAGCTGCTCGAGACCCGGCCGCAGGACGAGCAGGACGCCGACGCGCGGCACGTCGCGCACGCCGCGCCCGAGCTCGACGACGTTCCGGACGAGGATCTCGCCGGAGTCGAGGCGCGAGTAGCGGTGCGTGTGGCGCACGACGCCGCGCGCCTCGTGCACGAGCTCGCCGCGCTGCGCACGAGACGAGCTCCAGTTCGAGCCGGTCGAGCCCCAGCTCGAGCCACCGCTCGAGCGGCCCGGCCGAGCGCTGGGCGACGAGCGGCAGGCCGTCGTTGTCGGTCGGCGCGCGCCAGAGCTGCAGCCGCGGGCCGTCGAGCACGAGCCCCGGCAGGAGCTCCTCGTCCACCTCGACCACGGTCGACCTCTCGCCGCGCCACGCGCCGGGACGGCCGGGCGCCGGCAGCTGCACCGCCGCGACCTCGTGCCCGGCCTCTGCCCATTCCGTGTCGCGGCGGAGGGAGAAGCGGAAGGTGACGAACCGCTCGCCGGCCCCGTCGGGCAGCGCGAGCTCGACGTCGAGCGAGCCTCCGGGCGCGGCGCGCAGCAAGGGCAGGCGCCCCGACTTGACCTTCTTGCCGTCGGCCTCGAGCTCCCAGGTGCCGCCGGTAGCGCTCGAGCGAGGCGAAGTGGTGGCGGTTGTGGACCCGGAAGCGTCTGCCACCCAGTGCCTCGACGTCCACCGGCTGGGCGAGGAACTTCAGCTCGTGCAGAGCGGGATGCGGCGTGCGGTCGGGCCAGACGATGCCGTCCGCGCAGAAGTTGCCGTCGTTCGGCTCGTCGCCGAAGTCGCCGCCGTAGGCCCAGCGTTCACGCCCGTTCTGGGCGATTTGCCGGATCCCGTGGTCGACCCACTCCCAGATGAACCCGCCCTGCAGCGCGTCGTGGGCGCGGAACGCGGCCCAGTAGTCCGACAGGCCGCCGTTCGAGTTGCCCATCGCGTGCGAGTACTCGCAGAGGATCAGCGGGCGCGGGTCGTCGGTGTCCGTCTGCGCCCAGCGCACCACCGACTCGACGTCGGCGTACATCGGGCAGACGACGTCCGTGGCAGCACGCCCGCCGTCGTCCAGTCGCGCGCGATCGCGCCCTCGTAGTGCAGCGGCCGCGACGGGTCGCGCGCGCGCACCCAGCCCGCGGCCGCGTCGTGGTTCGGGCCGTAGCCGCTCTCGTTGCCGAGCGACCAGAGGATGACGCACGGGTGGTTCTTGTCGCGCTCGACCATGTTCGCGACGCGCTCGACCCACTGCGCTGCGGTACGCCGGGTCGCGGCACAGCTCGTCGTAGTACGCGTGCGACTCGATGTTCGCCTCGTCGACGACGTAGAGGCCGTAGCGGTCGCAGAGCTCGAGCCAGTACGGATCGTTCGGGTAGTGCGAGGTGCGCACGGCGTTGACGTTGAAGCGCTTCATCAGCCGGACGTCCGTCTCCATCGACTCGTGCGAGACAACGCGGCCCGTGCGTGTCGTCGTGCTCGTGACGGTTGACGCCGGCGATCAGCACCGGCTCGCCGTTCACGAGCAGCCGGCGGTCGCGGATCTCGACCGTCCTGAAGCCGACTTCGCAGGACACCGTCTCGCCCTCCGCCTCGACCTCGAGCGTGTAGAGCGCCGGCGTCCTCGGCCGACCACTGCTGCACGTCGCGCACCCGCCCGCCGCCGCCGACCGCGGTGCGCGCGACGACGCGCCCGCGCGCGTCGAGCACGCGCGCCTCGCCGTCGACGTCCGCGTCGACCGAGAACTCGCCGCTCATGTCGCCGTGCCACGCGACGTCCGTCACGGTCGGCGAGACGAGCCGGATGGAGCGGGAGAGGCCGCCGTGCCACCACTGGTCCTGGTCCTCGACGAAGCTCGCGTCCGACCAGCGCAGACGACGGCGAGAGTCACTCGTTCGCGCGCGTCGTGGCTCGACGACGCTCGCTGATGTCGAACACGGCCGGCGTGCGCGCGTCCTTGGCGATGCCGACCGGCTCGCCGTTCACCAGCACGCAGAGCATGCCCTCCGACGCCGCCGAAGTCGAGCACGACGGGCCGCGAGCGCCAGCCGCGCGGGATCGTGAAGCTCGCGGCGGTAGATGCCGGTCTCGTTCTCCTCGGGCACGTCGGGCGGCTCGTCGGGGAACGGCATCACGACGTTCGTGTAGTGCGGCCGCCCGAATCCCTGCATCGTCCAGAGCCCCGGCACCTCGACCTCCGTCCAGCCGCGCGCGCGGCGGCGCGCGCGCTCGGCGCTCCTCGGGGCGCGGCGCGAGCCGGAACTCCCAGCGGCCGTCGAGGCTGCGCACACGCGACGGGGCACGACGCGAGCGTCGCGCTCGGCGGGAGCCGGTTGAGGCTCGCGAGCTCGGGCATGCTGCCAGCGCGGCGCGCCCGCCGACGCAGAGCAGCGACGTCGAGGCTCAGGTCGCGCGCCCGCTCAGACGCACGTCGCGCAGCGCGTGCGCCGCGGCCTCCGGGTGCGACCGGGTTGAAGTAGACGCCCGAGCCGAGCTCGCCGGCGGCGACGTAGCGCCCGCACGCCGGGCGCGCGCCACGGCGTGACGATCTCGACGTGCAGCCGCGCCGCCGGCCAGTCGTTGCCGTCGAAGGGGCGCTGGTGGATCCAGAGCATGTACGGCGTCTCTGCGTCGAACAGCCGGTCGAGGCGTGCGAGCACGTCGACGAGCAGCCGCGCCAGCCCGTCGCGGCCCGCGTCGTCGAGCGACGGCAGGTCCGGCACGGGCTCGTCGGGCACGAGCCGCGACCGCGTACGGGAAGATCGGCGCCTCCGGGCACCCACGCGCGCCAGCCCGGCGCCGTCGGCGACGAGCCGGTCGCCCGGCTCGCCCAGCTCGTGCCGCCGCGCAGCAGCTCGTCGAGCGGCAGCGTCCGGGCACGAAGCTCGAACGCATAGATCTGGCCGTGCGGATGCGTGATCGTCGCGCCGACGTCCGCGCCGCGGTTCTCGAACACGAGCACGTACTCGACGTCGGCGCGCGCGCCGAGGGCGGCGCTGCGCTCGGCCCACAGGTCGACGACCCTGCGCGCGCGCCGGCGGCGCCGAGCGACCAGAACGTCGCGTCGTGCTGCGGCGTGTAGAGGACGACCTCGCAGCGGTCGTCGCGGCATCGCCGGCCAGCGGTTGGGAACCAGCGCGACGTCGTAGGCCTCGGGCGCCTCGAGCCCGCCCGGGCAGAACGGGCAGCTCGTCGACGGCAGGTTCGGGCGGTCCTGGCGCGAGTCGACGACGAACGTGCGCAGGCCGGTGTGGCCGTCGGTCCGCAGGTCGGCCGCGCGCGTCGAGGTGCTCACGCCGGGTCCGCCGTCGCCGTTGCGCCGCCGCGAGCGGCGCGATCAGCACGCGCTCCGACGTGCTCGCCGATCGCGGCGCGCGCGTCGGCGTCGAGAGCCCGGCGTCGGAGACGAAGACGTCGACCTCGTCGAGGCCGGCGATCCGGCTCAGGCCGCGCACGCCCCACTTCGTGTGGTCGGCGACGACGACCGACCGCTGCGAGGCGGCGACGAGCGCGCGGTCGGTCTCGGCCTCGAGCAGGTTCGGCGTCGTCAGGCCGGCGTCGGCGGTCACGCCGTGCACGCCGAGGAAGAGCAGGTCGAGGTGCAGCGAGCGGATCGCCGCGAGCGCGATCGGCCCGACGAGCGCGTCCGACGGCGTGCGCACGCCGCCGGTCAGCACGACGGTCAGGTCGGGCCGCGGCTCGCGGTGGAAGCACGTTCGCGACCTGGATCGAGTTCGTGACGACGGTCAGGTCGGGCACGCTGCGCGAGGTGGTGGGCGAGCCGCCAGGTCGTCGTGCCGGCGGTCAGCCCGATCGACTGGCCGGGCTCGACGAGCCGCGCCGCCGCGCGGGCGATCGCCTCCTTCTCGCGCAGCTGGCGGTGCGACTTCGCCTCGAAGCCCGGCTCGTCCGCGCTCAGGCTGCCGCGGAGCGTGGCGCCGCCGTGCACCTTCTCGAGCAGCCCGGCGGCCGCGAGCGCGTCGAGATCGCGGCGCACCGTCATCTCGGAGACGTCGAGCAGCTCGGTCAGCTCGCTGACGCGCACGGCGCCGTGGCGGCGCAGCTCCTCGACGATCAGCTTGTGGCGTTGGGCGGCGAGCATTGCTCCTTCCTGCAGAAATCGCACAATAATGAACGTCACCGGACAGGTCCCAGTCAAGGGCAGATTTCGCTTTGCGCTCCTCACTTGACAGCCGCCTGCGCCGACGTGCGAGTGTCTCCGCCTATTCATTCTTGTTCGATCGTGTGCTGTTCTGCGATCGCGTCGTCCGAGACCCAGGAGGATCCTCATGTCGGACGAATCCCCCCTCGCAGTTCGAGCCGGAAGAGGCAGCGGCCCGGCACGCTGACGCGGCGCGGACTGCTCGCGGCAGCGGGCGCCGGCGGCGTCGCCGCGGCCTACGGCCTCACGGCCGCCCGCGCTCGCGGCGCGGTGCCGTCGGCGCTGGCTCGAGCAGCTCGCAGGCACCGTCACGTTCGGCTCGAACGCCTCCGACCCGGTGCCGAAGACGGCGTACGCGGCACGTCTTCAAGCAGTTCACCGCGAAGACCGGGATCGAAGGTCAAGGTCAACACCGTCGACCACAACACGTTCCAGGAGCAGATCAACAGCTACCTGCAGGGCCAGCCCGCAGGACGTCTTCACCTGGTTCGCCGGCTACCGGATGCAGTTCTTCGCGCAGAAGGGCCTGCTGACGCCGATCGACGACGTCTGGGAGACGCTCAAGCCGCAGACTTCTCGCCGGCGCTGCAGGCTGCGTCGAAGGGCCTCGACGGCCACTACTACTTCGTGCCGATCTACAACTACCCGTGGGCCGTCTTCTACCGGAAGAGCGTCTTCAAGCAGCACGGCTACAAGGTCCCGAAGACGTGGGACCAGTTCATCGCGCTCGCCAAGAAGATGAAGGCGGACGGGCTGACGCCGATCGCGTTCACCGACAAGGACGGCTGGCCGGCGATGGGCACGTTCGACATCCTCAACATGCGCATCAACGGCTACGACTTCCACGTCCGACCTGATGGCGCGGCAAGGAGGCGTGGGACAGCCCGAAGGTGAAGGCGGTCTTCAACCAGTGGCGCGAGCTCCTGCCGTACTACTCGTCCGGCGCGCTCGGGCTCACGTGGGAGGAGGGCGCGCAGCAGCTGGTCAAGAAGCAGGCCGGCATGTACCTGCTCGGCTCGTTCGTCGGCCAGCAGGCGACGAACGCCGCCGACCACGCCGACCTCGACTTCTTCGCGTACCCGGCGATCAACCCGACGCACGGCCAGGACGCGCTCGACGCTCCGATCGACGGCTTCCTGATGTCGAAGCAAGGCGAAGAACGAGGACGGCGCGAAGCAGCTGCTCAAGTACCTGGGCAGCGCGGCCGCCGAGAACACGTACCTCGAAGACCGACCCGAACGACGTCGGCGCCAACAAGCACGCGAGCCACGGCGCACTACAACGCGCTGCAGAAGAAGTCGGCGACAGCTGATCGCGAGCGCGAAGCACATCGCGCAGTACATGGACCGCGACACGCGGCCCGACTTCGCCTCGACTGTCATGATCCCGGCGCTGCAGCAGTTCCTGAACACACCCGGACGACGTCAACGGCCTGGTCGAAGAACATCCAGAAGCAGAAGAAGTCGATCTTCGGATCGTGAGCCTGACCGCGACGCGATGGCGATCGACATCGCAGCACAGGTCGAGTGCGGGCGGCGCGCGTCGGAAGACGCGCGCCGTCCGTCTGTCGGCGCGCGACCGGGTCGCGCTCGCGGTCATGGTCGGCATCCCGACGCTGGTCGTCGGCGGCGCTGATCTGGTTCCCGACCGTCGCGTCGGTCGTGCTCTCGTTCACGAACTGGGACGGGATCGGCGGCGTCGGCACCGCGCAATGGGTCGGCACGCAGAACTACCGCGAGATCGCGACGATCTACCCGCCGTTCTGGCCGGCGGTCGAGCACAACGCTGATCTGGCTCGTGTTCCTGGCGTTCGTCGCGACGCCGTTCGGGCTGCTGCTCGCCTACCTGCTCGACAAGGAGATCCGCGGCACGCGGATCTACCAGAGCATCTTCTTCCTGCCGGTCGTGCTCTCGTTCGCGATCATCGGCTTCATCTGGCAGCTCGATCTACTCGCCGACGCAGGGCCTGATCAACAACATCTTCGAGGACCCGGCGCACGGCCACGTGATCGACTGGCTCGGGCAACCCGAAGCTGAACCTGTGGGCCGTCCTGGTCGCCGTCGGCTGGCGGCACGCCGGCTACATCATGGTGCTGTACCTCGCCGGGCTGAAGGCGGTCGACCCGTCGCTGCGCGAGGCGGCGGCGATCGACGGCGCCGGCGAGTGGCAGGCGTTCCGCACCGTCGTCTTCCCGGCGCTGCGGCCGATCAACATCGTGATCGTCGTCGTCACGGTGATCGAGGCGCTGCGCGCCTTCGACATCGTCTACATCATCAACCACGGGCGCAACGGCCTCGAGCTGCTGTCGGTGCTCGTGACCGACAACATCATCGGCGAGGCGAGCCGCATCGGCTACGGCTCGGCGATCGCGGTGATCCTGCTCGTGATCTCGATCGTCCCGATCGTCGTCTTCGTCTGGAACAGCTTCGAGGAGAAGCACGGCGTGACGCGCGGCCGCCAGCCGCCGCCCGCACGCGCGCCGCCGCTCGCCGCGAAGCGCGCTCACGCCTGCCGCGGGTCGCTGCTGCACGCCTTCCTGATCGTCACCGCGCTGCTCTGGCTCGCGCCGGTCGGCTGGGCGGTCTTCACGTCGTTCCGGCCGTACTCGGACACGGCGGAGCACGGCTACGTCTCGATCGCCGCACACGCTGAGCCTCGACGAACTACCAGCAACGCCTGGACGCAGGCGGCAGATCCCGCTGCACTTCTGGAACTCGATGATCGTCACGCATGCCCGGCGATCGTGCTGATCCTGCTCTTCGCGTCGTCGCGTCGCCTTCGTCGTCTCGCGCTTCAGCTTCTGGTTCAACGTCCCGCTGCTGATCTTCTTCACGGCGGCGAACCTGCTGCCGCAGCAGGTGATCATCACGCCGCTGTACAGCTCTACCTGCGCATCCCGCTGCCGGGCTGGCTGTCAGCGACAGCGGGCTCTCTACGACTCGTTCCTCGGGCTGATCGCGATCCACGTCGCGTTCCAGACGGGCTTCTGCACGTTCGTGCTCGCGAACTACATGAAGACGATCCCGTCGTCGCTCGAGCGAGGCGGCGCGGGTCGACGGCGCCGGCGTGCTGCGCCAGTTCTTCGGGATCATCCTGCCGCTCTGCAAGCCGGCGCTCGCCGCGCTCGCGACGCTCGAGTTCACCTGGATCTACAACGACTTCCTCTGGGCGGTCGTGCTGATGAGCTCCGGCGACAAGCGGCCGATCACCTCGTCGCTGACGAACCTGCAGGGGAGTTCTTCACCGACAACAACCTGATCGCGGCGGCGTCGGTGCTCGTCGCGCTGCCGACGCTCATCGTCTTCCTCGCGCTGCAGCGCCAGTTCATCAGCGGCCTGACGCTCGGGGCGAACAAGGGATGAGCGCGCCGAAGATCGCGTTCATCGGCGCCGGCAGCGTCGTCTTCACGAAGAACCTGCTCGGCGACATCCTCGACTTCCCCGAGCTGCAGCGGCGCCGAGATCGCGCTGCACGACATCGACGCCGACCGGCTCGCGACCGCCGAGGCGATGGCGCCGCTACGTCGCGGGCGCGAGCGCGGCGCGGCGCCCGCGATCACGCACGCACGACGACCGCCGCGCCGCGCTCGACGGCGCCGACTACGTGATCAACATGGTGCAGATCGGCGGGCATCGCGGCGACGCTCGCTCGACTTCGAGATCCCGGCGCGCTTCGGGCTCCGCCAGACGATCGCCGACACGCTCGGCGATCGGCGGCATCTTCCGCGGCGCTGCGCACGCGCCGACCACATGCTCGCGCTCGGGCGCGAGATGGCCGAGCTCTGTCCGACGGCGCTGGCTGCTCAACTACACGAACCCGATGGCGGTGCTCTGCTGGCTCGTCTACGCCGGGCACGCCGACGGCGAAGGTCGTCGGCCTCTGCCACTCGGTGCAGTGCACGACGCGCGACCTCGCGGAGCTCGTCGGCGTGCCGCACGACGAGGTGACGTTCCTCTCCGCCGGGCATCAACCACCAGGCGTTCATCCTCCGCTTCGAGCGCGACGGCGAGGATCTCTACCCGCTGCCTCGACGAGCGGATCGCGGGCGACCCGGAGCTGCAGCGGCGCGTGCGCGTCGCCGCTCTACCGGCGGCTCGGCTACTTCCCGACCGAGTCGAGCGAGCACGCTCGCCGAGTACGTGCCGTGGTTCATGCGCCACGACGACCAGATCGAGCAGTTCCGCATCCCGGTCGACGAGTACATCCGCCGCAGCGAGGACAACCTCGTCGAGTTCGAGCGCGTGAAGGCAGAAGCTCGCCGCCGGCGAGCGGATGCCGATCGACGCGCTCGAGCGAGTACGCGGCGGCGATCATCCACTCGATCGAGACCGGCGAGCCGTCCGTGATCTACGGCAACGTGCGCAACACGGGCCTGATCCCGGGCCTGCCCGACGGCTGCGTGCGTCGAGGTGCCGTGCCTCGTCGACGGGGCCGGCGCTCCAGCCGACCGCCGTGCCGGACTACCCTCCGCAGCTCGCCGCGCTCAACCGCACGTACCTCAACTCGGTCGAGCTGACGGTGCGCGCGGTGCTCGAGGAGCGGCCGGACTTCGTGCGCACGCGGCGATGCTCGACCCGAACACGGCCGCGACGCTGACGCTCGACGAGATCGACGCGCTCTGCGACGAGCTCACCCGCGCGCACGGCGACCTGCTCCCCGCTGCGCTCCGGGCCGCGCAGGAGGTGCTGTCGTGAGCGGCATCGGGCTCGACGAGGTCACGAAGGTCTACGCGAACGGCGTGCGGGCGGTCGACGCGGTCAGCCTCGACATCGACGAGGGCGAGTTCGTCGTGCTCGTCGGCCCGTCCGGCTGCGGCAAGTCGACGCTGCTGCGCATGATCGCCGGGCTCGAGGACGTGACCGAGGGCGACGATCCTGATCGGCGACGTCGACGTCACGGACAAGCCGCCGCAGCAGCGCGACATCGCGATGGTCTTCCAGAACTACGCGCTCTACCCGCACATGACGGTGCGCGACAACCTCGCCTACGGCCTGAAGCTGCGCAAGATGCCCAAGCGCGAGTGGCAGCGGCGCGTCGACGAGACGGCGAAGAAGCTCGGGCTCGACGAGCTGCTCGACCGCAAGCCCGTCGCAGCTCTCGGGCGGCCAGCGGCAGCGTGTCGCGATGGGCCGCGCGATCGTGCGCGAGCCGAAGGCGTTCCTGATGGACGAGCCGCTCTCGAACCTCGACGCGAAGCTGCGGGTCTCGATGCGCGCGGAGCTCGCGCGGCTGCACGAGCGGCTCGGCGTCACGACCGTCTACGTCACGCACGACCAGGTCGAGGCGATGACGCTCGGCCAGCGCGTCGCTGTGCTGCGCGACGGCTTGCTGCAGCAGGTCGACACGCCGCAGAAGCTCTTCCGCCATCCCGACGAACCTGTTCGTCGCGGCGTTCATCGGCTCGCCGTCGATGAACCTCGATCGACGCCGACGTGGGCGACGGCCGCGTCTCCTTCGCGGACGTCTCGTTCGCGCTCCCGGAGTCGTCACCGGTGGCGGCGTCACAAGGGCAAGCTGATCGTCGGCATCCGCCCGACCGACTTCGAGCACGGCGAGGGCGCCGACCCGAGCCTGCCGCGCTTGCGCGTCAGCCCCGACGTCGTCGAGGACCTCGGCTCCGAGCACCACGTGATCTTCACGCTCGACGCGCCGCGCGTCAGCGCGGAGGCGGTGCGCGCTGCGAGCGACGAAGGCGAGGACGAGGGCAAGCTGTTCGCCGACGACCGCGCCGTCTTCACCGCCTGCGTCGACGACCGCCACGTGCTCACGACGGCCTCGCAGGTCGAGCTCGCGATCGATCACCGCCGGCTGCACTTCTTCGACCCGGCGACGGGTCTCGCGCTCAACGGCGCGACCGCCGCCTAGGGCGAGACGTAGGTCATGCCCTCGAGGTTGTAGCCCTTCGCGCGCAGGCTCGTCGTCAGGCGCTTCGCCTCGAAGCCGGAGCCGCGCGGGCGGACGACCCAGAAGAGGCCCTTCAGCTCGCTGCCCACGATCACGTCGCCTGCGTATGCGCGCACGTCCGACGCGGGCGCGAAGAACGCGTTGCGCGACAGCGTGTCCGTGAGGTAGAGCCCGGCGCGCTTGCCGCCGCGCGCGGGCGAGCGCACGATCGCCGCGATCGGGTTCGGCCCGTCGGCCAGCTGCGCGACCGTCTTCACCGTGCCGCTCGCGTCCATCGCGGCGAGGCGACCGGTCTTGCCGGCGTCGACCGCCAGCAGCGCCGCGCCGGCCGCCGAGCCGAAGCCGGCGGGTGCGATCTCGACCTCGTCGGCGCCCCCAGGGCCGTCGTACGTGCCGATCTTCTTCACCGTCCCGCTCGCGTCGATCGCATACACGGTGCCGCCCGGCTTCTGGCCCGCGCCGGAGCGTCCGGTGGCGGCGACGAGCGCGTAGCCGAACTTGCCGACCGTGTCGAAGGCGAGCGCGCCGTCGGCGACGTCGGTGTCGTCGATGCGGGCGAGCACCGTCGGCGTGCCGCCCTCGGCCTGGATCCGGTAGATCGCATTGCCCGGCGTGTGGCAGAAGATCGCGCCGGCGGGCCAGCCGTGCGTGCCCGGCGAAAGGCGACAGCGGGTCTCCTCGACCTCCTTCGGCAGCGACGCGAATCTCGTCAGCGGCTTGCCGGCCGGCGGCGCCGACCAGATCGTGTTCTCGGTGTTCTCGACGTAGAGAAGGCGCTTGCCCGTCCACGCGACGTCGGTCAGCCGTATGCCGGTGTTGGCGAGCACGCGGAAGTGGAGGCCGCCGCCGGGTGCGCGGGCGACCGTCGGGGCGCCGAGCGCCACGACCAACGCTGCGACGGTGATCGCCGGGCGGTACACGCTGCTCGGCGCACAGTCTACGAAGCGGAGCCGCGGCGCGGGACGTTCAGCGGCGGGTTCAGCGCGATCGCCGCGTCATAGTCCTCCCACGTGTCGACGTCGCGCGGCACGGCGCCGCGGACCGGGACGTCGACGACGTCGCCGGCGCGGCGGTCGAGGAGCTTCCAGACGCCGCGGTCGCCGTGCAGCGCCGCCAGCTCAGGGAAGACGCCGCGCGCGAAGGCAAGCGGGTGGCCGCGGCCGTCCTCGTACGCGCAGGCGGCAAGCGGTGCGTCTCCGCGTCCGGCGACGAGCGCAGCCACCGTCTCCGCGGTGACGCCGGGCTGGTCGCCGAGCAGCAGCACGAGCACGTCCGCCTCCTCGTCCACCGCGCCGAGCGCGGCCGCGATCGACGACGAGCACCCCTCGCCGAACTGCGTGTTCTCGACGACCTCGACGCCGTCGAGGCTCACCGTCGCGCGGACGTCGTTGGCGCTGCCGCCGATCACGCAGAGCAGTTGGTCGAACGCGCACGCACGTGCGGTGTCGAGGACGTGGTCGAGCAGCGTCGCGTCGCCGAACGGCAGCAGCTGCTTCGGCTGCCCGAGCCGCTGCGAGCCTCCGGCCGCCAGCACGAGCCCGGCGACGAATTCAGTGGGGCGGGTGGGCAAGCTCCCAGCCGTCGATCACGGAGACGTTCACGGTCGAGCAGCGCGCGCAGCGGATGCGCACCTTCTTCGTCATCTGCTCCGGGTGCATCGAGACCGCCAGCACGTTGCCGCAGCTCACGCAGACGTAGTCGTCGGGGCCGTTGCCGCGGAACACCGGCCGGTCGACGTCTTCCTGCAGCGCCGTCCCGCCGTCCTTCGGCACCTCGCCGGCGTGGATTGCGCGCATCTCGATCCGGGCCATCAGAGCCGTTCCTTCAAAGTTGTGCGAGCTTGCCGCTGAAGTCGTTGATCAGCGCGTCGAGCACGCTGACCATGATCCCTTCGCCCATCGAGGCGGCCTTGCCGGTGATCTGGGCGCTCGTGTGGATCTTCCCGCCGCCGTCGGCGAGCTGGAAGGTGATGGTCGCGTTCGCGTGACCCTGGCCGCCGGCTTCGCGCGACTTGACCTGCATCACGACCTTGTGCGCGTCGGCGTCCTGCTCGGTCACCTCGAGCGTGCCGGTGTAGGTGAGCGCCATCGCGCCCATCTTCACCTTGATCTCGGCCTTGACCGCCTCGGGCCCGGTGCTCTCGACCACGCGTCCGCCCTGCACGCACGGCACGACCTGCTCGAGGTCGAGAAGCGTCGCGTAGAGCTCGTCGATCGGCTTCGAGTTGGAGAAGGAATGGTCGAGCTCGACGGCCATCGCAAGGACTATAGGGTCCGCGCATGCCCACGCACGCCTTCGGGCCCGAGAACGGCACGCTCCGCGTGCGCACCGGGCGCAAGGGCGCGGCCGCGAAGGCGGGGCACGACCTGCTGATCGAGGTCACGAAGTGGCAAGCGACGGTCGAGGCGGCCGACGGCGGCGCGCCGGAGAGCGTCACCCTCGACGTCGACTCGACGTCCTTCCGCGTCCTCGAGGGGACGGGCGGGATGCAGTCGCTCGATGACGACGACCGGGCGAACATCCAGCAGACGATCGACGACGAGGTGCTGCTGCGGCAGCCGATCTCGTTTCGCTCGACGACCGTGCGTGCCGACGACGACGGCCGGCTGACGGTCGAGGGCGAGCTGACGCTGAACGGCGCCACGCGTCCGCTGACGGTCGACGCCGCCCTCGACGACGGGGGTGCCCTGAACGGCCTCGCGGTCGTGAAGCAGAGCGAGTGGGGGATGACGCCGTACTCGGCGCTCTTCGGGGCGCTCAGGGTCGCGGACGAGGTGCGCGTCGAGTTCGACGGCCGCCTCTGAGCGCGAAGGCGCCGGAGCCCCGACGGCGTGTGCCGTCAGGCTCCGGCGCTCGCGTTCTCGTCAACCGCGTGCCGGCGCTGCGCTCCTGGCGCGGCGGTACGCGCCTGCGCCCAGCCCGTGCAGCAGGTCGCGGAAGCCGCGGCGGCGCCGCCGGTCACCGTGCCCGCTCCCGCCGTCGCGCTGCAGCTGCCCGAAGCGCTCCTGGGCCAGCAGGTGGCGAGTGCTGTGGTCGTAAGGCTCCATCTCTCCTCCTCTCGAACTGTTCGCAGGGACGCGGGAACGGCACGCTGTGCGTGCGTGTTGCTTGAGCCGACAACGGGCTCTCCTTTCGTGGGTTGAAGCGCAGACGACGACGGTGCTCACGCCCGGCGTTCAGGCGTCACCGGCGAAGGCTGCGGGACGGTCGTGGCCGCCCGGCTGTCAGCGCCCCGCCTGCGTCAGCAGGCGATGTGCGCGACGCCGACGAGGCGACGCCACGTGAGCGGGGAAAAGCACATGTTCATGACGATTGGCCTCCTTCCGCGCATCGCTTCGGCGCCCGATGCGCCGAAGTGGAACGACGAAGTGTGCGTGTCGCGTGCGCGCGTGTCAAGGCTGCTTAATGAAACACGCCGTCGCGCGCGTGAGCGTGCGTGTTCCTGCGATCATCGGGAGGTGTCACCGCTCAGCGCGAAGCAGCGCGCGAATCTGTCCGACAGTGCGTTCGCGTACATCGACTCGACCGGCAAGCGCCGGCTGCCGATCAACGACGCGTCGCACGTGCGCAACGCGTTCCCGCCCCTTCGCTCGGGTGACCCGGTCACGTGACGGTCGGGATCGAACCGGCCGAGCTCGCCGCGCGGCGCGAGCGGCTGCTCGACCACGTGCGGCGCCGCGACGCGAGCGGCTACGTCCTCTTCGAGCCCGCGTATATCCAGTACTTCACCGGCTTCTGGTTCCTGTCGAACGAGCGGCCGATCGTCTACGCACAGAACGTGGCCGGCGACGACGTCGTTTTCGTGCCGGAGTTCGAGGTCGAGCGCACGCGCGCGGAGACGTCGTTCGAGCGGATCGAGTCGTATCCCGAGTACCCGGGCGAGGAGCACCCGATGCTGCTGCTCGCCGGCGTGCTCGCGGACCTCGGGCTGTCGAAGTCGATCGCCGTCGATTCGGACGGCTACCCCGGCATCCTCGGCTACCGCGGGCCGGCACTCAGCGAGGTGACGGGCGCGGAAGTCACGTCGCTGGCCGACGAGATCGAGCGCATGATCATGCGCAAGAGCGAGGCCGAGATCACGCTGATCCGGGAGAGCGGGCGCTGGTGCGCGCATGCACACCGGCTGCTCCAGGAGTACTCGCGGCCCGGCGCGACCGAGGCGGAGGCGAGCCTGCGCGCGGCGCAGGAGACGACGCTCGCGCTCCACGCGGAGCTCGGCGACTCGATCGGCCTGCTCGGCTCGGGCGACGGCGTGAAGGCCGGCTACCGCGGGCAGATCGGGCGACGGAGCGCGTGGGCGCACGCGATCGCCCACAACATCGAGTTCCGCGCCGGCGACGTCCTCGTCACGGAGACCGGCGCGCCCATCTGCGGCTACAACGCCGAGCTGGAGCGCGCGCTCGTGATCGGCCCGCCGACCGACGAGATGCGCCGGCTCTTCGACCACACCGTCGCGGCGCAGCAGGTTGCGTTCGACGCGCTTCGTCCCGGCGTCACATGCGCGGACGTCGACCGCGCGGTGCTGCGCTACTTCGAGCAGCACGACCTGCTGCCGTACTGGCGCCAGCACACCGGGCACGCGATCGGGCTGCGCAACCACGAGGCGCCGTTCCTCGACGTCGGCGATCGCACGCCGGTCGAGCCCGGGATGGTGTTCACGATCGAGCCGGGCCTCTACGACGCGCAGATCGGCGGCTTCCGCCACTCGGACACGGTCGCCGTCACCGAGGACGGCATCGAGCTCCTCACCGACTACCCGAGCGACATCGAGAGCCTGACCCTGCCGGTCTGACGTGGCTGTGCTCCGGACTTAGTGATGACTCATCACTAAGTCCGCGGGTTGCGCTCAGTCCGCGTACACGGTCTGCGCGTCGAGCCCGCCTTCGACGCCGGGTGGGAGAGGGCCGGTGCCGTGCGCGTACAGGGCGACGTCCTCGAGCGTCTTCAGCTGCGTGCCCTCGGCGCCGTCGGTGCGGAGCCACGCGCCGTTGAACCACTTGAGCGACTCCGGCTCGATGTCGAACGCGGCGCCGGCGAGCAGCTGCCCCTTCGCGCGGATCTTCTCCGCCGTCTTCACGATCGCCGCGCTCGTTCCCGGCGACGGCGCCGTGTTGAAGCCGTGGCCGTTGCCGAAGCGATCGGTGTCGGCGGGCACGACCTTCACGTCGAGCGACGGCACGCCGAGCTCGTCGGCGACGAGCTGCGCGTACTGCGGCTCGTTTCCGTCGGCATCGGTGCTCAGGCTGAGCACCATCTTCCCGGTCGGATGGACGCGCAGGAACACGGCGCGGTAGGCCTCGTTCGGCACAGGTCAACCTCCTTCTGATCGTTGTTCGTCTTCGGCGGCGAGCCGTTGCCGCTCCTGGTGCGCGGTCAGCGCGTTGTGCTCCTCGAGATCGCAGAACGCCGGCTGCGGGCCGCCGAGCGGGTTCGCCGGCACGGCCGGGCGCTCGCAGCCCGGGTAGATGCAGATCTTCACCCCGGCCTCGCTCACCGCGGCCGCCATCCCGGCGTCGTCTTTCCGCGGCTCGGGCCGTAGCCGCTCGGCATCGCGACCGAGCTGCCCTGCACCGGCGTTGCGCTCGGCCACGGCTCCTCCTCGCCCGCGGGCGGCGGCTCGTCCAACCCGGGGGTGGAGATCGAGTCCGCGCCGACCGCCTCGACGACCTCGGCGAGCGCCGCGAAGCTGTGCCCGCTGACGAGCGCGTCGCAGAACGGGAGCGCCGCGACCATTCCGCCCGAGCGCACGGCGAACTCCTTCGCGGCCACGCGCGGGTTGACCCAGACGATGCGGTGCGCGAGCCGCGCGAGCCGCTCCATCTCACGCGCGACGACGGCCGGGTCGCCGCGCTCCCAGCCGTCGGAGAGGATGACCACGACCGCGCCGCGCGCCATCCCGCGCCGGCCGTGGCGGTCGTTGAACTGCTTGAGCGCGTCGCCGATGCGCGTGCCGCTCGACCAGTCCGGCGCCGCTTCGGCCGCGCGCTGGATCGCACGCTCCGGGTTTCGCGAGGCGAGCGCGCGCGTGATCCTCGTCAGTCGCGTCGCGAACACGAACGCCTCCGCGTTCGGGCCGCTGCCCGCCGCCGACGTGAGGAACTGCAGGTACGCGCGCGCGTACGGCTCCATCGAGCCCGAGATGTCGCAGAGCAGGACGAGCCTGCGTGCGACGACGCGCCGCCGGCGGTGCGCCAGCCGGATCGGGTCGCCCGCCGTGCGCAGGCTGCCGCGCAGCGTGCGGCGCAGATCGACGCGCTCGCCGCGACGGCGCCGCTCGTAGCGGCGTGTCCGGCGGCGCGGCGTGCGCAGCTGCAGCCGCGACATGAGGCGGTAGAGCTGCATGAGCTCATGCGGCTCGAGCGCCTCGAAGCTCTTCTGCGACAGGCGTTCCTCGTCGCTCGCGACCGCGAACGGCACCTCGACCTCGCCTGCCTCCTCGTCGTCGCCGCTCGCGCTCGTCCCGTCACGCCTGCGCTCGTCCGCGCCCGGCCCGCCGGCGACCTGCGGCCGCTCCGCAGCCGCCCTGCCGGCGCCGCGCTCCGGGCCGCCTGCTTCGCCGCCGAAGACCGAGAGGAACACCTCGTCGAACGCGGGCACCTGCGTCGGGTCGGTGACGAAGATCGCGCGCGCCGTCCAGTAGAGGCGGCGGCGCGAGACCGGGCGCACGAGCGTGAGCGCGTGCGCGAAGTCGGCAGCGCGCGCCGGCGTCAGCGGCAGCCCGCGGTCGTGTAGCCGCCGGCCGAGCGCACTCGCGAGCGGCGGCAGGTCGAGCTCGATCGTCTCGACGCCGAAGCTGGTCATTCGCGCGCCACGAGCTGCTCGAGGCCGCCCGCGCGCACCACCTCCTGGTCCTCGCTGTACTTCAGCACCGACCCGAGCGTCGCCTCGGCGGCCGCGGCCGTCAGCTCCTCGATGCCGAGCAGGTCGAGCGCGCGCACCCAGTCGATCGCCTCGGCGATCCCGGGCGGCTTCTGCACGTCGCTGTCGCGCAGCCGCGAGACGGCGTTCGCGACCTGCACCGCCAGCGTCTCCGACGCGCCCTTCACGCGCCGTCGCACGATCTCGACCTCGCGTTGCGGCGTCGGGTACGCGATCCAGTGGTAGAGACAGCGGCGCTTGACCGCATCGTGCAGGTCGCGCGTCCGGTTCGAGGTGAGGACGATGACCGGCGGATGCGTCGCGCGTACGGTGCCGATCTCCGGGATCGTCACGCTCGCATCCGCGAGCAGCTCGAGCAGGAACGCCTCGAAGTCGTCGTCGGCGCGGTCGATCTCGTCGATCAGCAGCACCGCCGGCCGCGGGCCGGGATGCTCGAGCGCGCGCAGCAGCGGGCGGCGGATCAGGTACTCGGGCCCGAAGAGCTCCTCTTCCGCGAGCGGCGCGCCGCGCGAGTCGGCGAGGCGGATGCTGAGCAGCTGGCGCGGATAGTTCCACTCGTAGAGCGCCTCCGCCGCGTCGATCCCCTCGTAGCACTGCAGCCGCACGAGCGGCGTGTCGAGCACGAGCGCGAGCGACTTCGCCGCCTCTGTCTTGCCCACGCCGGCCTCACCTTCGAGCAACAGCGGCTGTGGCAGGCGGAGGCACAGGAAGAGCGACGTCGCGAGCCCCTCGTCGACGAGGTAGTCCACCGACGCGAGCCGCTGCGCGAGCGTCTCGATGTCGGGCGCGACGCGGCCGACCTCGTCCTCGGTCATCCCGCGGCGAGCTCGTGCTGCGTCTCGAACGCCGAGCGGCAGCCCTCGCAGCAGAAGTAGACGGTCGCGCCCTCGAACTCGAGCGACGGCGTGCTCGCGACCGCCGCGACGGTCATGCCGCAGATCGGGTCGACCGCGAGCGGCGGCGCGCTCGGCCGGCGGCGCGGGGGCGACCGGCGGCAGCACCTCGTCGCGGCGATCGGCGCGGCGCACCGAGACGACCGCGGCGAGGATCGAAAGCGCGATCTCCGGCGGCGTGCGCGAGCCGATGTCGAGCGCCGGCGGGGACGTCGATCAGCGCGAGCGCCTGCTCCGAGACGCCGTCGCGACGCAGCTGCTCCAGCACCCCGGAGCCGCGGCGCTTGCTCGCGACGAGCCCGACATACGGCACGCCCGCCTCGAGCGCGCGGCGCAGCACGTGCAGCTCCTCGCGGCCGTGCGCGGCGAGCACGACTGCGAGGTCGCCGGGCACCGGCTCGACGTCCTGCACGAGGTCGAGCCCGAGTTGCGCGCCGAGCGAGCGGATCGCCTCCGCGACCGGCGTGTCGCCGACGACGACGACCCGCGGCGCGGGGAGCACCGGGTCGAGGAAGATCTCGATCGCGCCGCCCGAGAGGCACGTGTTCGGCACGGTGACGGCGCCCTCCTCGACGACGACCGCGTCGCCGCCGGCTTCTCGAACCGCTGCCTTCCGGGAGGATGCGCAGCAGCATGGCCTCGCCGGACTCGAGCGCCTGAAGCGAGTAGACGCGCACGCTGTTCTCGGCGCACATCCCGCCGACGAAGCCCTCGATCGTGCCGTCGCCGAGCACGAGCGCGACGTCGCCCGCCTTCGCGCTGGTCGGGCGCTGCGCGCGGACGACCGTGGCGGTCACGAACGCCGTGCCGTCGGCGATGAGCTCCTGCACTCGCCGGGACACGGCGTCGGTGATCATTGCGGCGGTTCGGGCCGTCCCTGCATCGCGGCCCAGACGCGGGCGGGCGTGCACGGCATGTCGATGTGGTCGACGCCGTGGGTCTCGTGCAGCGCGTCGATGATCGCGTTCACGATCGCGGGCGGCGACCCGACGTTCGGCGACTCGCCGACACCTTTCGCACCCAGCGGATGGTGCGGGCACGGCGTGACCGTCTCGCCGAGCTCGAAGTCGGGGCACTCGAGCGCGGTCGGGATCAGGTAGTCCATGAACGACGAGTTCAGGCAGTTGCCCTCCTCGTCGAACGAGATCAGCTCCATCAGCGCGATCCCGATGCCCTCGGCGAGACCGCCGTGGATCTGGCCGTCGACGATCATCGGGTTGATCCGCACGCCGCAATCGTCGACCGCGATGAACCGGCGCACCTTCACGTGAGCCGTGTCGGGATCGATGTCGACGACAGCGATGTACGCGCCGTACGGATACGTGAGATTCGGCGGGTCGTAGATGACCTGCGCGTCGAGCCCGCCCTCGAACCCCTCGGGCAGCTCCTCGCCGCTGTAGGCGCGCGCTGCGATCTCCTCGATCATCGCGCCCTTCTCCGGGTCGCCCTTCACGTACCAGCGGCCCTTCTCCCATGCGAGGTCCTCGGGCCGCGTCTCCAGCATCGTCGCCGCGATCTGCCGCGCCTTGTCGCGCACCTTGCGCGAGACGACAGCGACCGCGCCGCCGGAGACCGGCGTCGAGCGGCTGCCGTAGGTGCCGAGCCCGTACGGGCTGCGGTCGGTGTCGCCGGCGCGCACCTCCACGTCCTCGGGCGGGATGCCGAGCTCCTCCGCCACGATCTGCGCGAACGTCGTCTCGTGCCCCTGGCCCTGCGTCTGCGCGCTGATGCGAGACGACGGCCTTGCCAGACGGGTGGATGCGCAGGTCGGCGCCGTCGTTCATCGAGAGGCCGAGGATGTCCATGTGCTTGCGCGGCCCGGCCCCGACGCCCTCGGTGAAGAACGAGACGCCGATGCCCATCAGCTCGCCGCGCTCCCGCTTCTCCCGCTGCTCTCGGCGTAGCTCGTCGTAGCCCGCGATGTCCATCGCGACCTGCATCGTCTCCGCGTAGTTGCCCGAGTCGTACGTCCAGCCGGTCGTCGTCTCGTACGGGAACTGCTCGGGCTGGATGAAGCTGCGCATCCGCAGCTCGATCGGGTCGACCTTCATCTCCATCGCGAGCGCGTCGACCATCCGCTCGACGAGATAGACGGCTTCCGTGATCCGGAACGAGCAGCGATAGGCGACGCCGCCCGGCGCCTTGTTCGTGTAGACCGCCTTCACCTGCACGTGCGACGCCTGCAGGTCGTACGAGCCGCAGACGATGTGGAAGAAGCCCGCCGGGAACTTCGTCGGCTGCGCGGTGCTGTCGAACGCGCCGTGGTCGGCGATCACGTTCACGCGCAGGCCGGTGACCTTGCCGTCCTTCGAGCACATCTCTGCGCGCATCACGTAGTCGCGCGCGAAGCCCGTCGAGACCAGGTTCTCGGTGCGGTTCTCGACCCACTTCACCGGCACGCCGGCGACGATCGAGCCCGCGATCGCGCAGACGTAGCCCGGGTACACGGGGACCTTGTTGCCGAAGCCGCCGCCGATGTCCTGGCACTTGATCCGGATCATGTGCTCGGCGAGGCCGGCGACATGTGCGTACACGGTGCGGTGCGCGTGCGGCGCCTGGTTGCCGTTGTAGATGTCGAGCTGGCCGGTCTCCGGGTTGAAGTCGGCGATGATCCCGCACGTCTCGAGCGGGGCCGGATGGCAGCGCGGATAGATGATGTCGCGCGACACGACCGTGTCCGCCTCGGCGAACGCGCGGTCCGTGGCGTCCTTGTCGCCGGCCTCCCAGAGCGGGCTCGCGAGGTTGTCCTGCTGGCCGTCCTTGTCGTCGCGGATCACCGGCGCGTCCGGGTCGAGCGCCTTGCGCGCGTTCACGACGGCGGGCAGCGGCTCGTACTCGACGTCGATCAGCTCGAGCGCGTCGTTCGCGGAGTACTCGTCGGTCGCGATCACGAAGGCGACCTCCTGGCCCTGGAAGCGCACCTTGTCGCCCGCAAGCACCGCTTGCGTGTCGTACGAGATCGTCGGCATCCACGCGAGGCCGAGCGTCTCGAGGTCCTTCGCGGTGACCACGGCTGCGACGTTCGGATGCGCGAGCGCGCGCGACGTGTCGATCGAGACGATCCGCGCGTGCGCGTAGGGGCTGCGCAGCACCGCGCCGTGCACCATCCCGGGCAGGCGGATGTCGTCGAGGTACGTCCCCTTCCCGCGGATGAAGCGCGCGTCCTCCTTGCGCTTCAGGCGTCCGAAGCCGATCGGGCGTTCGGTCTCGGCGCTCGGAAGGTTCTCGGTCGTCGCCATGCCTCAGACCTCCTGTGTCGCAGCCGCAGGGTGTTCGGCGCTTCCGTGCTCGGCGGCCCACCGCACGGCACTGACGATGTTCTTGTAGCCGGTGCAACGGCAGATCGAACCGGAGATCGCGATGCGGATCTCCTCCTCCGTCGGATCCGGGTTCTCGTCGAGCAGCGCGCGCGCGGTCATCATCATCCCGGGCGTGCAGAACCCGCACTGCAGCGCGTGACGCTCGTGGAACCCGTCCTGCACCGGGTCGAGCTTGCCGTCGACCTCGAGCGACTCGACCGTGCGGATCTCGTGCCCCACGCACATCGCGGCGAGAGTCGTGCAGGACTTCACCGGCGCTCCGTCCATCAGCACGACGCAGGCGCCGCAGTTCGAGGTGTCGCAGCCCCAGTGCGTGCCGGTCAGGCCTGGCGTCTCGCGGATGAAATGCACGAGCAGCTGACGCGGCTCGATGTCGCGGGACACCTGCTCGCCGTTGATGCTGATCGACACGTCCATGCGTTACGCCTCCTGTTGTAGCGCGTGGGCGGCGGCTCGCCGCAGGGCGCGGGTCGTGAGGACACCTGCGAGGTGGCGCTTGTAGTCGACCGGGCCGCGCCCGTCCGCGCTCGGCGAGCAGTCCTCGGACGCGATCCGCCCGGCGTGCGCGAAGAGCTCGTCCGACGGCGCCGACCCGCGCAGCAGCTCCTCGGCGCGTGTGACGTGGACGGTGGTCAGCCCGACCGCGGCGAGCGCGATCCCGGCGTCGGCGATCCTGCCGCCGTCGACCCAGATCGCCGCGGACGCCGCGGCGATCGCCCAGTCCCCGGCGCGGCGCTCGACCTTCTCGTGCGCATTGCCCGCACCGGGGCGGAGCGGAATGCGCACCTCGGTGAGGAGCTCTCCGTCGCCGACGGCCGTCATGTACGGCCCGACGTGGAATTCGGTCAGCGCGACGCGCCGCTCGCCGTTCGCCCCGCGTATCACCGCCGTCGCCTTCAGGGCGGTGCAGACCGCCGACAGGTCCTCGGCAGCGTCCGCCTGGCAGAGCGAGCCGCCGATCGTGCCGCGGTTGCGCACGACCGGGTCGGCGATCACCTGCTCCGCCTCCCGGAAGATCGGCAGCCGCTCGGCGAGCAGCTCCGACCTGAGCAGCTCGACGTGGCGGGTGAGCGCACCGATCGCGATCTCGTCGCCCTCCTCGCGGATGTAGGAGAGCTCCGTCAGGTCGTTGATGTCGATCAGGTGCTCGGGGTTCGCGAGGCGCAGCTTCATCATCGGCAGCAGGCTGTGCCCGCCCGCGATCACGCGCGCCTCCGACCCGAGCCGTTGCAGCGACGCGATCGCGCCGTCGACGCTGGTGGCGCGCTCGTATTCGAATGGCGCAGGCGTCTGCATGGACGACCCCTTTCGGTCAGGCGCGCGTCGGGCGCCGCTTCCGCGGTCGGCCGATGTCGTCGCGCTGCTCGTACTGGACTGGTGCGTCGGTGCCGATCACGGGCGAGCGCGGCAGCGCCTCGGCGCCGTATTCGCGCCCATCGGGATAGAGCTTTCGCGCGGACGAGCTCGCCGCTGCTGCGTCGCGCAGGGCGGGGCCGGACGGGCTCGCCGCGGCGATCGGCGCCTCACGGCCGAGCCGCGCGAGCGTGAGCGTGCCCTTCGTGTAGACCTCGCCGATCCGCGGCGGAGTCAGCGTGGCGCTCTCGGGGAAGTTCCTGAGCCCGGCCGCCGCCGCGCCCGGGTAGAGGCCGTCGACGAGGCCCATCGAGTCGCCGAGCCCCGCCTTCTTCACGAGCAGCGCCTCGAGCATGTCGACGCCCGCGTCGAGCTGCGCGTTGATCGTCGTCACGACCTCGGCAACCGGCGCGCTCTTCTCGACGATCTCGCCGACGCTCGCGATCACGTCGTCGAGGCCGGAGGTGATCTGCCGCAGCGCGACGATCGTCGAGACGAGGTAATAGACGAGCGCGAGCACGATCAGGACGACTGCGACGACCATCACGTATCCGGCTGCAGGCATCGCTCCTCCTCAGTTCACGCGTCGTCGAGAATCACGTCGAGCGAGCCGCCGTAGTCGGCGACGCCCGCGACGGTGCGGGCCACCTGGTCCTGCGTCGTCAGCAGCAGCGCCGTCGCGTCGAGGTCCTTCGAGCCGTCTGCGGCGACGCCGGCGATCTTCCGCACCGTCGGCACGATGCTCTGCGCCGCGGCCAGCACGCCGCGCAGCAGGTAGACGACGACCGGCACGACGACGACGAGCAGCACGACGTCGCCGATCCACCAGAGGATCATCGCGGCCTCCGTTCGGCGACCACGGCCGCCTTGCGGGCGATCCCGGGCAGCGCGCCGAGGATGACGTCGAACTGCGCGTTGATCGCCGTGACCGCGCCCTCGAGTGGGCGCAGGTGCTCCGACTGCACCGTCGCGAGTGCCCCGCCGAGCGTCCCGAGGTTGTCGGAGATCGAGAGCAGCCGCTGCTTGACGACGACGAGCGCGACCGCGAGCACGGCGACCACGACCAACGCGAGCAGCACGCTCAGCAGCACGAGCAGATGCGTCTCGCTCAATTCCTGAGCTCCGTCGAGCCTACGCTCATTTTCCTGAGCTCCGTCGAGCCTACGCTCATGCTGCTCCGTTCCCGTTGCCGTAGCCGTCGGTGAGCGCGTTCATGTAGCCGTCCTGGATCACGGCCTCGTCCACGATCTGCGCGAGCACCGGCGCGGTCGCCTGCAGTTGGGGGATGTACGCGGTGTTCGCGCCGACGCCGCCCGCGATCTCGAGCAGGTTGCGCACCGATCGGTCGATGCTCACGACCGCGCGCAACAGCACCGCGAGCAGCGCCGCCACGATCAGCGCGGCGACGAGCCCGATCCCGAGCGCCAGCCACCAGTATCCGTGCCCCGTCATGGCGAGCGTCACTTGCCGACGGCCACCTTGCGAAGTGCGCGCGCGGAATGGAGGATGCGCACGCCGGAGTCGTTGATCCGCTCGATCCCGGCCAGCTCGTCGGTCTGGCGCCGCACCACCTCGACCGCGTCCTCGGCCGTCTTCGCCTGCCGCGCGATGCGCTGCGCGAGCAACACGATCGCGATCACGATCGCCGCCGCCACCAGGATCACAACGATGCCCAGGGCGATGCCGACCCTCCATGCCGTAGCCGACGCCAGTAGCCCGAGCACTGGCGCGACAATACTCCGCTCCCGGAATGCTGTCCAGATTGCAAAACGGCGTTGGTTTTCGGCGCGCCGCGCGATAAGTGTTGTCGATGACTGATGTTGCGACCGAGCTCTGGGCCGCTGCCGACCGGCGACGGCTCGTCGGGCTGTGCGCCCGTCTGAGCGGCGACCGCCAGGCCGCGGAGGACCTCGCGCAGGAGACACTGCTCGAAGCCTGGCGCAACGCGCACAAGCTGCACGACCCGGCGGGGGCGGACCGGTGGCTGGCGGCGATCGCGCGCAACGTCTGCCTGCGCTGGAGGCGGTCCCGCGGGCGCGAGCCGATGCGGCTCGACGCGGCCGCGGCGGAGGCCGTCGCCGACGAGCGCGCCGACGTCGAGCTGGAGCTCGAGCGCTCCGAGCTCGTCGAGTTGCTCGACGGCGCCCTCGGCCTGTTGCAGCCGGAGGCCCGTGACGTGCTACTGCGCCGTTACGTCCACGACTCGACGCACGCGGAGATCGCGGCTTTCTTCGGCATCAGCGAGGACGCCGTATCGATGCGGCTGAGCCGCGGGAAGGTTCAGCTGCGCCGCCTGCTCGCGGCGGACCTCGGCGGCGAGGAGTGGCGCGAGACGCGCGTCTGGTGCGCAACGTGCGGCGCGCGCAGGCTCGTCCAGCGGAGCGAGCCCGACGCGATCTCGTTTCGTTGCCCGGGCTGCAACGCCGACGCGCTCAGCCACCACGTCGACCTGACGAATCCCTTCTTCGTGCGGCTGGTCGGCGGTGCGGCGCGGCCGACAACCGTGCTCGGACGGCTCGCCGCCTGGTCGCGCCGCTACTTCGCCGGCGGCACCGGCACCGGATCTTGCACGGCGTGCGGCGGCCGCGTCGCAATCGGCCACGATCCCGACCGCCCGGGCCTCCGCGCGACCTGCGCATCGTGTGGCGGCGCGGTCTCGTCGTCGGTGCGCGGACTCACAGGCGCGCTGCCCGAGGTGCGCGCCTTCCGCCGCGCGCATCCGCGCACGCGGCTCGTGCACGTCGGCGACGTCGAGCACGACGGTGCGGCGGCGACACTCGTGCGCTGCGAGGACATCCTCGGCAGCGCGCAGCTCGACGCAGTCTTCGCACGCGACAGCCTGCGCCTCCTCGCCGTCGTCGGCTAGCCGGTTCCAACATGTTCGCTCTCCTGCGGCAACGCAACTTTGCCCTGCTCTGGACCGGTGGGCTCGTGTCGCTCGCCGGCGACTGGGTCCTCTACGCCGCGCTTCCGTTCGTCGTCTACGACCGCACCGGCTCGACGGTCGCGACGGCGGGGATGATCGTCGCCGAGCTCGCGCCCGGCGCGCTGCTCGGCTCCGTCGCGGGCGTGTTCGTCGACCGACGGCCGCGCAAGCCGGTGCTCGTGTACGGCAGCCTCGTACAGGGGGCCGCGGTCGGGCTACTCCTCCTCGTCGGGCGCGGCGCCGGCCTCTGGCTCGTCTACGCGGCGGCGGCAATCGTCGCGACGGCGGCGGCGTTCACGGCGCCGGCCGAAGGGGCGCTGCTGCCGTCGCTCGTCGGGCCGGAGGAGCTGCTCGTCGCGAATGCGCTCGGCGCGCTCAACAACCGGCTCGCGAGGGTCGCCGGGCTCGCCGCCGGCGGAGCGCTGCTCGGCGCGCTCGGGCTCGACGCCGTCGTGGTCGTCGACGCGGTCTCCTTCTTCGCCGCCGCTCTGCTGATCGCAGGGGTCGCCGCGCCGCCGGCGACACGCAACGCCGGGCCGCTCCCGGGGTTTGCCCGCGAGTGGGTGGAGGGCGTGCGGCTCGTACGTCGCGACCACACCGTCGGCGTGCTCTTCGGCGTGCTCGGCGCGATGACGTTCGGCGGGACGATGCTCGATCCGCTCACCGCACCGTGGGTGCGCGACGTCCTACAACGAGGGCCGGCGGTCTTCGCGTGGCTGATGGCGGTGCACGGCGCGGCGGGCATCGCCGGCTCGCTGCTCGTCGGGCGCTTCCAGGCACGGCTTGCTCCGCGCACGCTGATGGGCTGGGGCTCGATCGTGGCGGCGGCAATGCTGGCGGTTCGCTTCAACGTGCCCGTCGTGGAGTTGACGTTCGTGCTTGCGGCGGCCGGCGGCGTCACGTCGGTCGCCTCGTCGGTCGGCGCGCAGACCCTGATTCAGCAGAGCGTGCGCGACGAATACCGCGGCCGCGTCCTCGGAGCGCTCGGTGCGAGCGGCGCCTTGCTGAGCCTCGCCGGCGCCGCCGTCGGCGGCATCCTCGGGGAGGCCATCGGCATCGTGCCGGCGCTCGACGTCGCGACAGCGCTCGTCGGTCTCTCCGGCGTCGTCGTGCTGTGCGCGTTCACCCCACGGAGACGGGCTGCAGGCAACGTTGCGAGACCGCCGGCAGGCGCAGCGTGAGCTCAGGGCGCCATGCCGCGCACCGCCGAACCTGGTTCGCTCTTTGAACCAGGTTCGCGAGTTTTCGTCTGTTGTGCGCGGGCGGCCCGAAACTCAGGAACCTGGTTCACACCCCGGAACCAGGTTCCCAGGGCGCGCGACTTAGCGCGACAGTGCGCCGAGTGCGTTCAGCAGCCCGGTCAGAGCGCGGCCGCGGTCGGTCAGGCGGTACTCGGCGCGCGGCGGGCGGCCGGCCACGAGCACACGCTCGAGCACGCCCGCTTCCTCGAGCTCGAGGAGCCGGGTGGCGAGCGTCGCGGGCGGGATCGGCCCGAGCGACTGCGCGAACTCGCCGAAGCGCACGGCGCCGCTGTGCGAGGCCCAGATGATCGAGACGGTCCAGCGCCGTTCGAGGAGGTCCGCCGCACGGCGGACCTCCTCGGGCATCTGCTCGCACCTACGGCAGCGCACGGCGTTCAGAGAACATGGGCCGGCGCAGGCTCGAGTGCGAGAGCGAGCACTTCGTCGAGCGTCATCACCGGGTGGAACGACATCTCCTCCTTGACGTCCGCGGGGACGTCGTCGAGGTCGGCCCGGTTCCGCTCCGGGATGATCACGTCGGTGAGCCCGGCCGCGTGCGCGGCGAGCACCTTCTGCTTCAGACCGCCGATCGGCAGCACCCGTCCCTGCAGCGTCACCTCGCCGGTCATCCCGACCGTGTGCTTGACCGGACGGCCCGAGAGGAGCGACGCGATCGCCGTCGTCATCGTGATCCCGGCGCTCGGCCCGTCCTTGGGGATCGCGCCGGCCGGGACGTGCACGTGGAACGAGCGGTCGTCGAACACGTCCGCGTCGATGCCGAGGTCGTCGGCGTGCGAGCGGATATAGGAGAGCGCGATGCGCGCCGACTCCTTCATCACGTCGCCGAGCTGGCCGGTGAGCACGAGACCGTCCTTGCCCTTCATCGAGGTCGCCTCGACGAAGAGGACGTCGCCGCCGGTGCCGGTGACGGCGAGCCCGGTCGCGACGCCGGGCACGGCGGTCCGCTCGGCCGACTCCTGGAAGAAGCGCTGGCGGCCGAGCGCGTCGCGCACGAGCGCCGGGTCGACGGGCACGGGTGCCTCGAGGTCGCCGGCGACGATCCGCGTCGCGGTCTTGCGCAGCAGCTTGCCGAGCTCGCGTTCGAGCTGACGGACGCCCGCCTCGCGCGTGTACTCGGTGACGATGCTCGCGAGCACCGCGTTGTCCACGTCGACCTCGTCGGGCCGGAGGCCGTTCCGCTCGCGCTGCCGCGGCCAGAGGTAGTCGCGTGCGATCGCGACCTTCTCGTCGACCGTGTAACCGTCGAAGCGGATGATCTCCATCCGGTCGAGCAGCGGGCCCGGGATCGTCTCGGCGACGTTCGCCGTCGCGATGAAGACGACCTGCGAGAGGTCGAGCTCGACGTCGAGGTAGTGGTCGCGGAACGAGTGGTTCTGCGCGGGGTCGAGCACCTCGAGCAGCGCCGCCGACGGATCGCCGCGCCAGTCGGCGCCGACCTTGTCGACCTCGTCGAGCAGGATCACCGGATTCATCGTCTTCGCGTCGCGCAGCGCGCGCACGAGCCGGCCGGGCATCGCCCCGATGTACGTGCGGCGATGGCCGCGGATCTCCGCCTCGTCATGCACGCCGCCGAGCGACATGCGCACGAACTCGCGGTTGAGCGCACGGGCGATCGACTCGCCGATCGACGTCTTTCCGGTGCCGGGAGGCCCGATCAGCGTGAGGATCGCGCCGGAGCGCTTGTCCTCCTCGATCCCGCGGTCCTGCCGCAGCTTGCGCACCGCGAGGTACTCGACGATGCGGCTCTTGACGTCCTCCAGGCCGGCGTGGTCGGCGTCGAGCACCTCCCGCGCATGCTGCGGGTCGAGGCGCTCCTCCGAGCGCTTGCCCCACGGCACCGCGAGCAGCCAGTCGAGGTACGTGCGGATCATCTGCGACTCGCCGGTCTGGTCGCCCATGCGCTCGAGGCGCGCGAGCTCCCGCTCGGCCTGCTCGCGAATCGCGTCCGGCATCTCGGCCTCGGCGATGCGCTCGCGGTAGTCCTCGGCCGCGGAGCCGTCGTCCTCGCCGAGCTCCTTGCGGATCGAGTCCAGCTGGCGGCGCAGGATGTACTCGCGCTGTTGCTTCTGTGCGCCGCTCTCCACGTCCTCGCGAATGCGGCGGCGCACCTGCAGCTCGGCGAGGCGCTCGCGCTGCAGACGCAGCGAGAGCTCGAGGCGCTCGACGACGTCCACCGTCTCGAGCAGCTCGACCTTCTCGACGAAGCTGATGTCGGGTGCGTAGGCGGACGTGTCGGCGAGCGCGCCGGGCTCGGTGATCGAGCGCACGAAGTCGTGCACCCGCTGGTCGGCCTCGCGCAGGTCGAGGATCTCCTCGACGACGGCGCGGTACTCACGCTCCAGCTCGGCGGTCTTGACCCGCGGCGGGCGCTCGTCGGGCCGTTCGTCGACCTCGACGCGCAACCGGCCGTCGGGGCCGGTGTGGGCTGCGCCCGCGATCCCGCGGTGCAGTCCGGCCAGGGTGACCGCGCTGCCGCCGCCCGGCAGCCGCATCGTCCCGGTCACCTCGGCGACGGTGCCGACGGCGGCGTACTCGCCGTCGCGTACCGGGACGAGGAAGACCCGCTCGGACTCGCCGACCTCGACGGTCAGCGTGACCGACATGTTGGGGAAGACGACGCTGTCCTCGAGCGGGATCAGCAGCAGATCTGACAACGACACTCCTTCATTCAGGGTTTGAACCTACTTCAACGAATGAAGTATGCCCGTATTCCCCCGGGTGCCGTCGAGCCGTCAGGCCGTCACGCCTACCCCCACCGCCCTGAGCGAGTCCGTGACCGCCCGGTCGAAGGAGGCGGCGAGCGACCGCGCCGCTTCGCGCTCCTGCGGGAGGATCGACCGGACGAGCTCCACCGTCTCGGTGTCCCCGGCCCGGTCCGCGACCCGCTGCAGCAGCTCGTAGCCGCCGATCTCCAGGTGCTCGAATGCGAACGCGAACGCTGTCAGCTTCCCGGGCGTGTCGGGGTGCCCCTGGAAGAAGGAGCCCCAGCTGAGCGCGCCGAGCCGCATCGCGGCGTCCTTCAGCGAGGACGCGTCGTCGTCGATCGCCTGCAGGCGCGACGCAAGCAGCTCCGCGTGCTCGCGCGACTCGACGAGGTGGTCGGAGAAGACGCTCTCCAGCTCGGGGTCGTCGACGAGCTTCGGCGCGCGCTCGAGAAGGCCGATGGACTGCTGCTCGATCGCGTGCGCGTCGGCGAGGTAGCTCGGCAGCAGCGCGCGTAGGTGTCGCCGGACGGATGTGCGCGGAGGCTCGCGTCGGCGGCCGCGTCGACGTAGCCCTCGAGCGTGTGCATCATCACGCGCTCCTCTTCGGCGATCCGCGCGGCTGCGTCCACGACGTCCTGCGCGCCGTCACGCTCGGCGACGCGGCGGAGCAGCTCGTAGGACGCGAGCTCGAGCGCCTCGAACGACAGTCGCGTGCGCGAACAGCTTGCCCGGCGTGTCCGGCTGGAGGCGCGCGAAGAGCAGGAAGCCCTTGCCGCCGATGTCCATCACGACGTCCTTCAGCCGCGAGGGGCTCGCGTCGCGCGCGTCGAGCAGCTCGCGCGTCATGCGCTCGTGTGCCTCGGTCTCCTCCAGGTGCGCACGGAACGCCTCCGCCAGCACGGGTGCGCCGGCGATCTCGGGCGCCGAGCGCAGCTGAGCGAGGGCCTGTACCTCGATCGCGTGCGCGTCGGTCAGGTAGGTGGTGAGCTGTTCGTCGAGCTCGCGTGTCATCGTGCCTCCCCTGGGTCGACACCGATCATTTCCCCGCGCTGCGCGCGGCCCAAACTCTCGGAAAAGCGGGCTGCGGCTGTCGTTCCGGCCGGCGCGTGGCCGGTGGTGCCCCCTCGGCGGGAAGCGTACGGCTACCGACGGCCGCGCCGGACGGCGTGTCGTATGGCTGTACAGGCAGCGGAGCCGGACCTCGCTGCTCCTGGGCGATCTGAGAGGGGTACTTGACCCGCCGCGCCCGGTCGTTTATTCATACTGCACAAGTGGGCGCCTCACACGACCCGCCTGTCGCCGTCGGGTTGATCGGTCTCGGCAACATGGGCACGGCGGTTGCGGAACGGCTCCTCGACGGCGGGTACGAGCTCGTCGTGCACAACCGCAGCGCGGTGAAGGCGCAGGCGCTCGCCGGTCGGGGCGCAGTCGTCGCCGACACGCCCGCTGCCGTGGCCGAGCGCGTCGATGTCGTCCTCACGTCGCTCCCGGACGATGCTGCGTTCGAAGCCGTGGCGGCAAGCGTCGTCGCCGCGGCGCGGCCCGGCACGGTCCTCGTCGACCTGAGCACCGTCTCCCCGGCCGCGTCGGCACGAGTCGCGGCGCTGGCGGAGGCGGCGCCGGTCGAGTACCTGCGCGCACCCGTCAGCGGCAATCCGACGGTCGTGCGCGCCGGCAAGCTCAGCTTCATCGTCTCGGGCGCACCCGAGACGTTCGATCGTGTCGAGACCGTGATTCGCGCGATCGGACCGACCGTGCACATCGTCGGGGACGGCGAGCAGGCCCGCATCGTGAAGCTCGCTATCAACCTGATGATCGCGGGTCTGGCGCAGCTGATGTCGGAGGCACTCGTTCTCGGAGAGTCCGCCGGTGTTCCGCGCAGGGTGCTCCTCGAGGTCATGCAGAGCTCCGCCGCCGGCGCGCCTTTCGTCGCGTACAAGACGGAGCCTCTGCTGCGCGACGACTACTCCGCGACGTTCACGACTGCACTGATGGAGAAGGACATCGATCTCGTCCTCTCTGCAGCCGGCGACGCCGGCGTGGATCTCCCGGTGGCGAGACACATGAAGGCTCTCCTTCGAGCGGCCGTCGAGGCGGGCTATGCAGACGACGACCTGATGGCGCTCTTCCTGCAGCTGCGGGACGTCTCCAAGCGGAGCCTGCCGGCCGCGCAGTCCTCGCCGGTGGCCGAGTACTCTGATCAGGAGGTGGTTCGATGAGCATGCGCAGCAGGTCCAGCGGCTCGCCTGACGCGACTCGCGCGGTGGACTGGGAGCAGCGGATCGACTTCCCGCAGCTGCGTCGCGACCGCCTCGATCGCGCCAAGGCGGCACTCGAGAGCTCCGACCTCGGAGCGGTGCTGCTGTTCGACCCGAACAACATCCGGTACGTCACGAGCACCCACATCGGCGAGTGGGCCCGCGACAAGAACGCGCGCTTCGCCCTGCTGCCACGTGGCGCCGATCCGATCCTGTGGGACTTCGGTTCTGCCGCGCGCCATCACCAGCTGTTCGCGCCATGGCTCCCTGCCGAGAACTTCCGCGCCGGCGTTGCGCCGATGCGTGGCGCGATGCCGGTCGAGACGGGCATCCCGGATCGGCTCGGCGCGCGGATCGTGCACGAGCTGCGTGAGTTCGGCCTGCAGAACGAGCCGCTCGGCATCGACATGGCAGACCTCGTGACGGTCGAGGCGCTGCAGCGTGCCGGCGCGAAGGTGACGGATGGGTCGCAGGTGCTCCTCGAGGCGCGCAAGATCAAGACGCCGCAGGAGATCGCCCTGCTCGACCAGTCGGCGGGCCTTGTCGACGCCGTCTACGACGAGATCTACCGGATGTTGCGGCCGGGCGTGTACGAGCACGAGATCGTCGCGCGCGCGCACCAGTTGCTCTTCGAGATGGGCTCGGAACAGGTCGAGGCGGTGAACGCCGTCTCGGGAGACCGCTGCAACCCGCATCCGCACGTGTTCTCCGATCGGCTGCTGCGGCCCGGAGATCAGGCGTTCTTCGACATCATCCACTCGTTCATGGGCTACCGAACGTGCTACTACCGCACGTTCAACGTCGGCGGTGTCAGCCACTCGCAGCTCGACGCGTACAAGCAGTGCCGCGAATGGCTGGATGCGGCGATAACGCTCGTTCGGCCGGGCATGACGACGGACAAGATCGCCGAGGTGTGGCCGACCGCGGAGGAGCTCGGCTTCCCGGACGAGGAAACATGCTTCGGTCTCCAGTTCGGGCACGGGATCGGCGTCGGGCTCTACGAGTCGCCGATGATCTCGCGCGTGCACTCGCTCGAGCATCCCGTCGAGCTCGAGGAGGGAATGGTGTTCGCCCTCGAGACGTACTGCGCCGCGACGGACGGCCGGTCTGCCGCACGCATCGAGGAGGAGGTCGTCGTGACCGCGGCGGGCTGCGAGGTGATCACTCGCTTCCCTGCGGACGAGTTGCTGGTGGCCGGCCGCACCTATGTACGCGGTGCCGATCTCGTCGGGAGCGGCGAGGGCGGCCCCGACGGTGCGCCGAACCTCGCCGCTGCAGTTGCGTCTGCCGCAGTCGTCGAGCCGGCGGCGCTGCCCGCATGACGGGGGACACCGGCACTCGGGAACTCGCGGACGGTCGCCCGGCCTATCGCCTCGTGCGGCGCCAAGAAATCGAGTTCGTCGATGCGCTCCCGGGCCGCTCGAGCGGGTTGACGAGGTGTGTGCTCGTCGGCGGCGCACTTGGCTCGACGCACATGGGGCTGACGCTGGTCTCGCTCGTCGACGGACACGTCGACACGCATGTGCACTCCTTCGAGACGAGCTTCTACGTCCTCGAGGGCGAGCCGGTGCTCTACCTCGACGGACGTGGCGTGGAGCTCGCGCCCGGCGCTTGCGGCGCGATTCCCGTCGGAGTCGCGCATGCGTTTCGGTGCGACCGGCGTGGCCTGTGGATCGAGATGGCCGCACCGCGCCCGCGTCACGACGCGAGCGACACGCTGTTCCTCGGTGCGCCTCCGGACGCCGGCAGTGAGCCGCTCGACGTCCGCGACCCGCGCAATCGCAACCTCTTCCTGCTGGCGGAAGGCGATCTGGATCTCGATCGACTCAGGCTCGGCGCGGCGGTCGGCGCTCCAACCGTGTCCGCGAGCATGGCGACGGCGGTACTGGCCTACAGCGGCATCGCCGTGAAGATGCTCGTCGACCAGCGGCTCGACGCGCAGCTCCACACGATGTTCATGGTCGACTACCAGCCGGGAGCTGTCGCGCACCCGCACGACCATCCGTTCGAGGAGTCGTACTACATGCTCGACGGTGAGATCGATGTCGTCGCGAACGGCGACCGGCACACGCTCAGGCCCGGCGACGTCTTCTGGACCGGAACCGGCTGCGTGCATGCGTTCTACGAAACACAGGGAGGGCGCGTGCGCTGGCTCGAGACATCTGCTCCCGCACCGCCGCCGCGGCACTCCTACCGCTTCGAGCGCGATTGGGAGTACCTCGGAGACCGCCTCGCGTCCGGCGCTACGGTTTCTCGATGAGCGACCTCGCGCGGACCCCCGCTCCGAGCGCGGCTTCGAGGTGTCGAAGATCGGCGGCCGTCTCCGCGCAGAGAGAGAGCGCCTGGGGATCAGCCTCCGCGAGCTTGCGCGCCGCGTCGGCGTCTCGCCGAGCCTCGTCTCGCAGATCGAGCTCGACCGGGTGAACCCGTCTGTGAGCACCTTGTACGCGCTCGTCACCGAGCTCGGGATGACGATGAGCGACGTCTTCGGCGATGCCGCCGTCGGCGACCGCGTGGTTCGCCAGCTTCGGGGCGGCGACGGCCTGGCCGAACGGCCGGAGACGCGGAGGGTCATCAACCTCGCCTCCGGCGTCCGCTGGGAGCGACTGACCCCCCACAGCGACCGGGACGTCGAGTTTCTCTACGTCACCTACCCGATCGGTGCGGCGTCGTGCCCGGAGGACGCACTCGTGACGCACGGCGGTAACGAGTACGGCTACGTCATCAGCGGGAGACTGGGCGTGCGTGTCGGGTTCGAGGAATACGAATTGGGGCCGGGCGGATCGATCGCATTCGACTCGTCTTCGCCGCACCGCCTCTGGTCGATCGGTGGCGCGCCCGTGCATGCGGTGTGGCTCGTGATCGGCAGGGAGGCAGACCCGCGCTCAGGGACGGCTGTGCCTGCGGCCGACGGTTCGTAAGCCCGTTCAGGCGGGGGCGTCACCCTCGCGCGTCCTGAGACGGCCCACGCCGTGCGAGCTCGTGCGGAAGCGGGCGACGAGCTCGGGGGCCTGGTACAGCACGAGCGCGAGCAGGATGAGCACGCCGATCGTCATCTCGGCGTACTCGGTCGGCTGCTGGAACAGCGGCAGGACATTGTCGATGAGGCTGAGGAAGAGGGCGGCGAGCAGCGTGCCCACGAACGATCCCCGCCCACCGGCGAGGCTCGCGCCGCCGAGAACGGCAGCGGCAATGCTTTCGAGCCCGTAGTTGCCGATGATCGGCGAGCCGATCTGCACCTCGACGGCGAGGTAGAAGCCGGCGAGCGATGCCATCACCGAGCAGACGACGAACGCGACGAAGACGATGCGGCCGGTATTCATCCCGAGGCGTCGCGACGACGTGTCGTCGAGGCCGACGGCACGCAGCCGTAGGCCGGTGCGCGAGCGGTAGAGCCACACGTCTGCGAGCACAGCGAGGACGACCACGCCGGCGAACGCGAGCGGCACGAAGCCGACGCTCGTCGCGAGACCGCTGGTGACGCCGGAGTTGATCGTGCCTTCCGGATGGTCGCGAAGAAGAAGCGACGCGCCCTGGAAGATGCTGTACGTAGCGAGCGTCGCGATGATCGACGGAACGCGCAGCACGCGGATGAGCGTCGCGTTGACGATCCCCGCTGCAAGACCGACCCCGACGATGGCGAGGATCCCCGGGACGCGTGCGAGACCCGACGTCTCCGGAGTGATCGTGTACGAGGCGACGACGACGCAGAAGGTCATGAGGGCTGCCACCGACACGTCGAAGCCGCCGACGAGGAGCGCGGTCGCCTGCCCGAGCGAGACGAGCGCGAGCGGCATCGTCATGAGGAGAAGGTTGTTGAGGTTGAAGCTCGTGAGGAACGCGTCCTGACGCACGGTGGCGTATGCGCCGACCGCGACGATCAGCGTCGCCATGAGCATCAGCGGGAGCCCGCCGTGGAGCCGGCGGGACAGGCTCATGCCGCTGCCTCTCGTGGACCGGAGCCCGGATCGGTCGGCGCTCGCGAGCCGACGATCGCCTCCACGATCCGTCGCTCGCCGAGGTCGTCGCGATGGATCTCGTCGACGATCCTCCCGCGGGACATGACGACGACGCGGTCACAGAGCCCGGCGAGCTCGAGCGGATCACTCGACTTCACGATCACTGCAACGCCTTCGTGCACCTTCGCGCGCAGCGCGTCATAGATGTCGAACCGTGCCGCGACGTCGACGCCCTGCGTCGGTTCCTCGGCGAGTATCACCTTCACGTCGCCGCGCAGGAACGGCCGCGTCAACGACACCTTCTGCTGGTTGCCGCCGGAGAGCGTCTGCACCGGCTGCTCGATCGACGCCGCCCGGATGCGGAGGCGCCGTACGAGGTCGTCCACCGTACGACGCTCGTGCCTGCGGTTGAGCAGCCCTACCTTCCCCAGCCTCCGCAGGATCTGAATCGTCGAGTTCGCGCGGACGCTCAAGATGGGGAAGAGCGACTCGGCTGCTCGATCGCCGCTCAGGAGCACGACTCCAGCCCGGAGCGGGCCGAGCGGCGACCTCGAATCGAGCGCATTGCCGTCGCAGATCGCCGTGCCCGTCGCGCGCTCGGCGCCGGCGAGGGCGCGGAGGAACTGCACCTGCCCGTTGCCCTCGGCGCCCGCGATCCCGAGGATCTCGCCGCGCGCGACCTCGAGGTCGATCGGACCGAAACGGTCGCCCTGGAGACCCGCGACCGCGAGCAGCACGTCGCGTTGCTCCGGTGGCGTCGGGCCGCTCCGGAAACGCGAGTTCGAGCGGCCGACCGATCATGAGTGTGACGAGCTCCTCCTCCGTCATGGAGGCCGCCTCGAACGTCCCCTGGCAGACGCCGTCGCGGAGGACGCTGATTCGATCTGAGATCTCGAGCACCTCGGGCAGCCGGTGGCTGACGTAGACGATCCCGACGCCCGCGCGGCGATGAGCGAGCACGAGTGAGTGGAGGTGCTCGACGTCCTCCGGCCCCAGAGCCGTCGTCGGCTCGTCGAGGAGCAGGACCTTCGGCCTGGCGAGCAACGCCTTGACGACCTCGAAGAGCTGTCGTTGCGCGAGCGAGAGCGAACCGGCTCGGGCGCTCGTCGATATGTCGAGGTCGAACTCGGCGAGCCGAGCGGCCGCCCACTCCTCCATCCGCCCGTACTTCGGCTGCAGCGCGGGAGGGGCGGCGAGGTAGAGGTTCTCCGCCACCGACAGGTCGAGAACGTGGGAGTAGGTCTGATACGCGATGCCGAGACCCAGCGTGCGCGTCTCGGCCGGGGAGGTCCGGCGCCGCTGCCTGCTTCCGATTTCGAGGACGCCCTCGTCTGGAGCGAGGAAGCCGCTGGCGATACCGAGCAAGGTCGACTTCCCGGACCCGTTCTCCCCGACGAGCGCGTGGATCTCGCCGGCGCGGCAGTCGACGCTGACATCGCGAAGCGCCTGCACTGCTCCGAACGCCTTCGACACACCGCGCAGCGAGAGCACGACTGGACTCGCGGGCCCGGGATTCGACATCGTCTTGGTCTAGGAGTGCGAGCTCCCTTCTACTTGTACATCTGGTGGAGGAGGCTCAACGGGATCAGTGACGTGGCCGACGCCTCCTGCGGGTAGCCCTTGGCGCAGGAGTCGTGGACGCGCTGGTTCTGCAGCTCGATCGGGAACACGATCTGGGGCGGGATCTTCGCGCCTTTGAGCTTCATCATCGCGGCGGTGAACGCGACGCGGATCTGCGAGTTCCCGGAGGTGTAGTAGAACATCTTGAGGTTCGGGTCCTTGAGCTTGTCGAACGTGCAGCCCATCCCGACGTCGTCGGTGCGAAGGGTCAGCACCGTGTCGAACGGCTTGCCCGCCGCCTTGTACGCAGCGACCGCGCCCTGCGCCATGCCGAGCCCGAACTCGTAGCTCCAGCCCTTGATGTCGGGATGTGCCGCGAGGATGCCGGCGACGACCGACTGGACCTTCGAGGGATCCCAGTTCGTCGGCTCGTTCGCGACGACGTGGATGTTCGGGTTGAGTGCCGGCTGCTCGCACTTCTGCCAGCCGAGGGAGAGCGGGTTCCCCGGGAAGCCGCCGAGGAACGCGATGTTCCCGGACTTCACCTGGGTGTTCATGACGAACGCGTACGCCTTGCCGAGTGCGCAGGTGTCCTCACCCACGACCGTGAGGTAGTTCTTCCCCGGGCCGGTCACGAAGCCCCAGGCGTACGTCGCGACGGGGATTCCCGCATCCGTCGCCTGTTTCATCACCGGCAACATTGCATCGCCGAAGTCCGGATACGTGACGATCAGGCTCACGTGCTGCGCGATCGCAGCCTTGAAGTCGGCGATCCCTTGGTTCAGGTCCGAGTGCGCGCTGCGGTAGATGATCTTGCCGACCGACGGGTACGTCAGCGCCTGGAGGATGAACTCCATCTTCGACATCTGGCGATAGACGTTCTCGCCGAACTGCTCGATGTACGCAACCGTCAGCTTGCCGCCCGTGCCGGTGGTGCAGCCGTTGTTCTTCCAGCACTTGAGCGCCAGTGCGTTGTTGACCTTCTTCTCGGAACGGCCGAGCCCCGCGAGCGCGATGTTGCGCGACGTCGGGTTCTTCGGCAGGAGCGTCGCCTTGAAGAGCGTCTTCTTGAGCGTGGACGCCTTCGCGGCATACACCTCGCCGAACCCCTGCCCGGTGCTGATGGCCCCCTTGGCGGGTGCCGCGTGCGCACGAGCGGTACGGCCGCTACTCGTCGAGACGAACGCGAGCATCGCCGCGAGTACGAGAAGTGCGAACAGGCCGATCGCCAATGCGCGCTTCTTTGACACTTCGGACTCCTTACGACCCTCCATCGTGCCTCCTTTGGTGAGCGTTCCTCGGTCCGTGGTCTGGTTCACTTCGCGGCAGGGCGGGCGGACGTCTCGTACGTCCGCAGCGCCCGGCCGAGGAGGGACGCGATCCGGTCACCGGAAACCAGCATCCCGACGATGATCGCCCCGCCGAAAACGATGAACTGCAGCGCTGCCGACAGCCCCAGGATGAGCAGCATCTGCGTCAGGAACGTCAACGCCAGCGCGGCGACCCAGGTCGAGGTCGCACTCGCCAGTCCGCCCGAGAGCGCCGCGCCGGCGATGACGACCGCGGCGATGGGTGCGAGGAGGTACGCGGCGCCGAACGCCGGGTCGATGCTGATGCGGAGTGCGGCAAGCAGGACTGCCGCGACCGCGTACAGCGCGCCGGCTGCTGCGTAGGCGAAGACCACGTGCGTCCGGACGTGCAGCCCCGCCATCCACGCGGCTCGGGGGTTCGCGCCGACTGCCTGGAAACGCCGGCCGGCAGCCGCATAACGGATTGCGAGCGCGACGATGAGGGTGATTGCGGCGCCGGTCCAGAAGACCGTGCTGATGCCGAGCGGCTTGTTCGCAGCCCACGAGGAGAGCCCCGGTGGCACGTACGGAAGATTCGCGATCTCGCGGTTGTACCGGACGCTCCACGCGATGACGATCTGTCCCGTCGCCAGCGTGACGATCAGCGGATTGAGCCGCATGAAGGCGACGAGCACGCCGTTCACGAGCCCCACGAGCACCCCGACCCCGACGCACGCTGCGATCCCGAGCGCCAGCCGGTTGTTCGAGGCGGCGCTGACGCCGACGAGGACGTTTCCGCCGAGCGAGATGACGCCGGCGGTCGAAAGGTCGATGCCCGCTTGCATGATCACGAGCATCTGCCCGAGCGCTGCGATCGCGAGGATCGTCATGTACGGGAAGACGAACGCCCATGACGTCGTCTTCAGGGCGTTGGGCGCGATCAGCGCGCCGACGACGAGGAGCGCCCCCGTCGCGAGCCAGATCGGGAGGAACCGCGCGCCGACGAGCGCGCCGGCGAGGAGCTGCTTCGGCTGACTTGGCGCCGCGGTGCGCGCGAGGCAGTCGGTGTCGCCCGGCAGGCTCATGGAGAGCCCGAGCCGGGGCGGCTAGACGGGGAACAGCGAGCCGCGGCCAGAGGGGCATTGTGAGCAGGTCGAGTGCTGAGTGTCAACCGTGACCGAACGCGAGTGGCGGGGTCCGTCCCCCGCTGTTCACTCGACCCGGGAACGACGGCATCCACGAAACCGCCGTTGGCAACAGAGAAATCCGCTGCCAGACCGTTTGACTCCCCAGCGCGGGGGTGTTTATGCTCGCTGTACATGCGGCGGTGCGCGAAAGGGTCCGCTCGCGGCGAAGGTGCGCTCGCGCCGTCGCCTCCTATTGACGTCTCGCTACAGCCAAGGAGAGAGGCATGACTTCGCAGCGGCTCTTGATCCGCAACGGCTTCGTCGTCTCGATGGATCCCGAGGTCGGCGACGTCGCGTACGGCGACGTGCTCGTCGAGGACGGCAAGATCGCGGAGGTGGGACGCCGACTCGAGGCCGACGCCGAACAGGTCGACGCGACGGGAATGATCGTCATGCCTGGTTTCATCGATACGCACCGTCACACCTGGCAGACGCCCGTCCGCGGCGTCCTGCCGTCCTGCACGCTCGACCACTACTTCGCGGTGATGCTCGGCCAGGTCGGCGGCTTCTACCGGCCGGAAGACGTCCACATCGGCGACTACGCCGGCTCACTCGAGGCATTGAACGCCGGGGTCACGACGCTGCTCGACTGGTCGCACATCAGCAACACACCCGACCACTCCGATGCCGCGATCCAGGGGCTGAAGGACGCCGGCATCCGCGCCGTCTATGCCCACGGCGTTCCGACGGGCGGCGAGTGGTGGTCGTTCAGCGAGTTGAACCACCCGGAGGACATCCGCCGCATCCGCGAGACGTACTTCTCGTCCGACGACGGCCTGATCACCCTCGCCATGGCGGCGCGCCAGCCCGGCAACTCGAACTTCGAGGTGGCAAAGCACGATTGGGAGCTCGCCCGGGAGCTCGGCATCCAGATCAGCGTGCACGTCGGCATGAGGCTTCACAACCTGCACTACCAACCCGTGAAGGACATGCACGACCTCGGCCTGATGGGCCCGGACGTCTGTTACATCCACATGACCGACCTGACCGACGAGGAGCTCGACTGGATCGCCGAGACGGGTGGGAAGGCCTCCATCGCTCCCTACGTCGAGATGCTGATGGGGCACGGGCCTCCGCCGACGGGCAAGCTGCTTGCCCGCGGCGTCCGACCGTCTCTCAGCGTCGACGTCGTCTCGAGCGTTCCAGGCGAGATGTTCACTCAGATGCGGACGGCGCTTGCGTACGATCGGATTCTTGCGTTCACCGACACGCCGGACGACGCGTTCGCGCCGACGCTCACGCACAAGGACGTGCTCGAGTTCGCGACGATCGACGGCGCGCGCGCGTGCGCCTTGGACGACAAGGTCGGGTCGCTGACGCCGGGGAAGCAGGCCGACATCGTGCTACTCAAGACCGACGTCATCAACACGGCGCCGGTGCTCGACCCGCATGGAACGATTGTCGCGTTCGCCGACACGTCGAACGTCGACTCCGTGTACGTCGCCGGGCGCGCGGTGAAACGGAACGGTGCGCTCGTCGACGTCGACGTGAAGTCGGTCGTGCGAAAGCTCGAGGAGTCGCGCAACCACATCCTCTCGAAGGGCGGGCTTCTGCCCGACTGGGCGGCAGAGCCGGTCGCCGCGATCTAGGCCGGCCGCAGGGCGGCCGGCCCGCCGACGGCCGTGAAAGGAGAACGAGGTGGCGAATGGCACCGTCGTCGTCGTGGGTGGCACGCGCGGGCTCGGTCGCGAGGTCGCGCAGTTCTACGCGGACCGCGGCCGCGATGTCGTGATCACGGGGCGAGATCTCGCGGCAGCGGAAGCGTGCGCAGACGAGATCGGCGGCGCGACACGGGCGGTTGCGTTCGACCTCGCAGAGCCGCAGACGATCGAGGAGAGCCTCGGCGATGTCGGCAACGTTCAGTACCTCGTCCTCGCCGCGATCGAGCGCGACTCGAACTCGGTTCGGGATTACGACATCGCCACGGCGATGCGATTGGTGACGCTCAAGCTCGTCGGCTATACAGAAGTCATCCACGTGCTTGCGCCCCGCTTCGTCGACGACGCAGCCGTGCTCGTCTTCGGTGGCCTCGCGCGGGACCGGCCTTACCCGGGCTCCACAACCGTGACGACCGTCAACGGCGGCGTCACCGCCCTCGTGCGCACGCTCGTGATCGAGCTTGCGCCAACGCGCGTGAACGCGCTTCATCCGGCAATCGTCGGCGACAGCCCGCAGTGGCGCGACATGCCGAAGGAGCGTTTCGACGCGCTCGTTCAGCGGACGCCGACGGGCCGGCTCGTGACGATGGCCGAGGTCGTCGATGCGTCGCGTTTCTTGCTCGAGAACGGCGCCGTCAACGGCATCAATCTCGCCGTCGACGGCGGCTGGCTCTGCATGTGACGCTGGAGAGTGAGAGGGTCACGTCGGCCAAAGACGCAAACCTTGGGCCAATCGACGACGAACGGCTGATGGAGACAACGACGCCCTCGACCGAACTCGCGCTCGGCCTCTACCGCAAGATGCTGCTGATCCGCGGGTTCGAGGACCGCGTGCAGAGCCTGTTCCTGCGCGGCGAGGTCTACGGGACGACGCACCTCTACTCCGGGCAGGAAGCGGTCGCTGTCGGCGTTCGCGAGCGTGCTGCGCGACGGCGACCGTGTCGCGTGCACGTACCGCGGCCACGGCCACCTGCTCGCGATGGGAAGCGACCCCGAGGCGCTGCTCGCCGAGCTGCTGGGGCGCGAGACCGGCACGAACGGGGGCCGCGCAGGCTCGATGAACGTCGTCGATCCCGAGCACGGCGTGCTCGGCTGCTACGGGATCGTCGGCGGCAGCATCGCCGCCGCGACCGGCGCCGCGCTCGCGCTGCGCGGCACGGGCGCGATCGCCGTCGCGTACTTCGGCGACGGCGCGACGAACCAGGCGTACTTCTTCGAGTGCCTGAACTTCGCGAAGGTGCTCGACCTGCCGATCGTCTTCGTCTGCGAGAACAACGGCTACGGCGAGTACACGCCGACCGAGGCCGTCACGCCCGGAGGGATCGTGCCGCGCGCGGCGGTGTTCGAGCTGCGCACGACGGAGATCGACGGCCAGGATGTGCTCGCCGTACGCGCCGCCGCCGCAGAGATCGTGGAGCGTGTGCGCGGCGGCGGCGGGCCGGAGTTCGTCGAGGCGCGCACCTACCGCTTCGTCGGCCACTCGCGCAGCGACCCCGGCAAGTACCGGCCCGAGGGCGAGCTCGACCGCTGGCGCGAGCGCGATCCGTTGACCGTCGCCGCCGCGCTGCTGCGCGACGAGCTCGGCGCCTCCGCCGAGGAGGTCGAGCGCGCGGAAGCCGATGTGGACGCCGAGCTCGAGAAGATGGAGGCCGCCGCGCTCGCGGCGCCGTTCCCCGAGCGTGTCGACGTCCCAGAATTCAATGACTGAGTTCAAATGAGCGACGTCGTCGAGATCGGCATGCCGAAGCTCTCCGACTCGATGGAGGAGGCGACCGTCCTCGCGTGGCTGAAGCAGCCTGGCGAGGAGGTGAAGCGCGGCGAGCCGCTCGTCGAGGTCGAGACCGACAAGGCGACGGTCGTCTACGAGGCGGAGACGAACGGCGTGCTCGAAGAGGTGCTCGTGAAGGCGGGCGAGGCTGCGCAGCTCGGCGCGCCGATCGCACGGCTCCGCGTCGGCGGCGGCGCACCGGCGGCGCCGTCTGCCCCCCGGCGGCCACATCCGCCTCGGCGAAGGAGAACGGCGGCGTCGAGTTCCGCTTCGCGATCCGCGACGCGCTCGACGAGGAGCTCGCGCGCGACGAGCGCGTGATCCTCTTCGGCGAGGACGTCGCCGTCGCGGGCGGCGTGTTCGCCGTCACGCCCGGCCTGTACGAGAAGTACGGGCCGGCGCGCGTGTTCGACACGCCGATCTCCGAGCTCGCGATGTCGGGCGCCGCCTACGGCGCCGCGATCAGCGGCCTGCGGCCGGTGCTCGAGATCATGTTCGGCGACTTCCTCGCGCTGTCGATGGACATGCTGATCAACCAGGCGACGAAGTACTGGTTCCTCTCCGGCGGCACGCAGAGCTGCCCGCTCGTGATCCGCTCGGTCGTCGGCGCAGGCGGCCGCTTCGGCGCGATCCACTCGCAGATGCCCGTCTCGTGGCTGATGGGGATCACGGGGCTGAAGCTCGTCGCGCCGTCGACGCCCGCCGACGCGAAGGGGCTCCTCAAGGCGGCGATCCGCGACGAGAACCCGGTGCTCTTCTTCGAGCACAAGCGTCTGTACGGGCTGAAGGGCGAGGTGAACGGCGACGTGATCGAGCTCGGGCGCGCGAACGTCGTGCGCGAGGGTGGCGACGTGACGCTCGTGAGCGCGATGAAGGGCGTGCACGACTGCCTCGAGGCCGCGGACGAGCTCGCGCAGCACGGGATCGACGCCGAGGTGGTCGACCTGCGCACGCTGCGTCCGCTCGACACCGAGACGGTGCTCCGCTCCCTCGAGAAGACGAACCGGATCGCCGTCGTCGAAGAGGGGCCGCTGACCGGCGGCTGGGCGGGCGAGGTGCTCGCGCTCGTCACCGAGCACGGGCTCGGCGACCTCGACGACGCGTGGCGGATCACGACTGCGAACTCGCCGATCCCGTACAGCCCGCCACTCGAAGACGCGTTCCTGCCCGACGCGCAGCGGATCGTGCGCGAGGTGCGCGAGCGGCGTCTAGCGAGGAGCGATCGGCGAAACGCCGAACGTCCAGCGGCGTCGCAAGAAGCCCTTTGGCCCGGCCGTTCTGGATCAGGCGCTTCTTACTCCATCACCGTCGGCGAAAGGACGCTCGCGCAGGCGAGACAGCCGTCGCTCGAACTGCGAGAATCTGCTGCGTGAGCGAAGCGAGGCTCGAGGACGCCGGCTCCGGGCTTGCCCCCGTCACGGAGGGTTGGTTTGTCGTCAACGTGCGCGACGCCGAGTGGTTCTCGTCGCAGACGAGAGGCGCGGCGTGTTGGTTCGCCAACGAGTACGGCGACGCTCCGATCGAGTTCGCGCAACTCGGGATCAATGTGACCGTCCTCGAGCCCGGACAGAGCAGCGTTTACCACGCCGAGGCGAATCAGGAGGCCTTCCTCGTTCTGGTCGGTGAGTGCGGGCTGCTCGTCGAGGGCGAGGAGAGACTCCTCCGAGCCTGGGACTTCTTCCATTCACCTCCCTGGACGGAGCATGCCTTCGTGGGAGCCGGCGACGCGCCGTGCGTGATCCTGATGGTTGGCGCGCACGTGAGCCCGGAAGTGCGGTATCCAGTGTCGGAACTCGCAGCACGCTACGGCGCGAGTGTGGAGAGAGAGACGTCCGACCCGGAGCAGGTATATGCGACGGCCGAACGTTTCCGGCGAGAGCGGCCGTCGTACTGGTCACAGCTGCCCTGGGGCCAGAGCCGTTCGCGGTAGCCGTCAGGCGTCAATTCCCGAACACTCGCCCAAGCGACGGCACGGTCTCAAGACCGCGATCAATGTCGCGGCCACCGTGTCCGCGTCGCTTCGCGCGCCGGCCTGACGACGAGTCCGCTCATCCAACCAAACCGAACGTGGGTACGGCGGGCTCTCGCGTCGGCCAGCGTTCGGGTGCTGCGTTTCAGGCGACCCAGATGCCGTTTTCCTGCACGACCTTGCCGTCGAGCTCGATGCGCCCACCGAAACGGAGGTCCTTGACGATGTCCCAGTGGATCGCCGAGACGTTCGCGCCGCCGAGGAACTCCCCGTCGCCGAGCGCGAGGTGGATGGTTCCGTTCATCTTTTCGTCGAAGTAGACGTTCCGCATGTAGCGGTCAATGCCGGGGTTGCAGCCGATCCCGAGCTCGCCGATGCGGCGCGCGCCTTCGTCGGTGTCGAGTGTTTCGATCAGGAAGTCTTCTTCGCTGTCGGCTGACGCATCGACGACGCGGCCTTCCGAGAAGCGAAGACGGATGCCGCGTATCTCGCGGCCGCCCCGCATCGCGGGGAACTCCGTGAATGCGATCGTGCCCTCGGCCGACGTCTCGACCGGGCAGACGAAGAACTCGCCGCCCGGCATGTTGCCGGTGCCGGCGTCGACTCCCGCGCGCCGACCGGCCACGGACAGCCGCAAATCCGTTTCGTCGCCGACGATCCGGACTTCCTCCGCCTCGTCGAGCAGTTGCGCATGACGCGAGATGCGCTCGTGCATGCTCTTCCAGTCGATCAGGCACGAGCCGTAGAGGAAGTCGGCGAACGCAGGCAACGTCATTCCGGCGTCCTGGGCCAGCGCCGGCGTCGGATACCAGCACATCACCGCGGGAGTGTCCACGTAGTCGGGGCGTGACCTGACGTCGCGATACGCCTTCCCGTACGCCTTCGCGAGAGCGCTCGTTCGCTCGGCCGGGATGTCCGCGCCGTCACGTGTGTTTTCCGGGGCCTGCACGCCGAGCCACGCATCACACTGGTGCCGCGCGTGTACCTCGATCATTGCCGGCTCGGAGATCACGTCGAGCGGTGCATGCCGCAGCCAGGCTCGGTGTTCTCGCCAGTGGCCGCCGCTCGAAGGTGAGGCGCAGGAGCGGGTAGGCGCCGCGCTCGCCCAGCTGCTTCATGACCTCCTCCAGCAGCGGCCGAGCCCACGGAGTGCTCCACACCATCACCTGCCAGCCGCGCTCTACGCCCAGGCACGTATCGAGCAGTAGCTCGGCGTAGCGTTCAACACGACCATCTCTCACGGACATTCTTTCTCCCTCCGACCCGGATGCCACGATCATAAGTGCGCGCAACGGAAGGTAGTCAGGGGTCATTCCGGCACGCTCGCGCATGCGGGCGACGGCTGCCCATCTAGGGTGTAGTCGTGCTGAGAGGTCGCTGCGCCTGCAATGCCGTCGCGTACAACGTTTCGGACGAGTTCGTCGCCGCCTACAACTGCCACTGCTCGAACTGTCGTGCGATGACCGGAGCGGCGTTCTTGCCCGTGGGCCGTATCGAGCGCGCCAAACTAACGGTGACGAAAGGTGCGGAATCGCTGCTCGTAGAGGGCGATCCCGATTCAACCTACGAGGTGCGCTGCGGTAAGTGCTTCTCACTCCTCTATTGGACTTCCCGCGACGGGTACTTCGGCGTGCCGTATGGAACGCTGATCGACGAACCTACGCTCGAGCCGATGTACCACCAATTCGTCGGCTCTAAGGCGTCGTGGTACGAGATCCTCGACGACCTTCCTCAGCACGCCACGCGTCCTGCCGCTGATAGGTGATCAGCAACACCCGGGGGCCTCGCACCGCATCTCCACAGCCTCTGGCATCATTCGTGAACTCTGGCGCAGACCACTGCTACTCGGAAAGCTACGTGCTCATGAACTGGGCGACGAAGGTTCGGTAAAGGGATCCTGCTCTGCTCTTGTCTGCTTGTAATTCGCGGTCAAGCGCCTCTTCGGCGAGGTCGAGATCGCCCATGAGGCGATAGATAACCGGCAGCACGTACGCGCGTGAGTCTTCGTCGGCGTTGCGCTGCACGGACTCCGCCAACGCCGGAAGCTCGCTGTGGGCCTCGATGAACGGACGCGCCAATCGCTTGACATTCGCCGCGAGGTTACTTGCGGCCGCTTTGTCGGAGTCGAGGTCGCCGCGAAAGGTCCACGAGCGCGCGGCTCTCTCCGGCATCAAGTAGCCGAGTTGCACAGTCGCCAGCGGGCCGGAGTATGCCGACGCGCCAAGGCTGATGAGAGCAGCCTCGACTGCGCGGTGCCGAACGCCGACGAACGGAAAGAACTGGACGCTGTCCGCGAGGCGCTCATTCAGTCCTAGCCACCCATGAACTTCGGGCGAACAGCTGGCGCACTCATAGAGCCCGCGCGCCATCCGCGTGAACCCGATCGCTTCGAGCTGCGCGCTGAGCAATTCATCAGCGGCGCGGAGGATCGCCCGAGTCGATGTCGCCACGAGATGGTTCTACCGTCCAGGCGTCGCTCGGGAACACTGACCCAGCGGACCGTTGTTGTTCCTACTTCGCGCCGGAGCGTCTTTCCCAGCCAGAAGGGCCTCCCCGCCAGGCACGGCGGACACCGCCACAGCAGCTCGGTCTAACGCTTAGGCGCCATCAGCGAGGAAGAAGAGGCCGCCTATCAGTGCACAAACGCTTCCAGCACCCCTTTTCTGCGTGTGTGTTGGGCGATGCGGATGATCGTGATTGAGGGTCAGCGCCCGCCGACCTGCTGCCATCTGCGGGCGAGCGACCCGTCTCCGCGTCGCCCGCCCTGCGCGCGGATCAGATGGGACGGAGATCGACTACGGCCGGACCTGCGTTATGAGCACGCTGAAGCCCGTATCGGCCGAGAAGTTGACGGTGAAAGTGCTGATGAGATTGCCACTGAGTCCCGAGACGAAGGCGCCGCCAACGGGGGTGATGACCGGCACCGCCGCCGAGGTGAAGATCCCCGCAGCAATGTCGATCCTGTACGTGCCGGTGCTCGTTCTGGTCACGGTGACGCCCTGCGAGGCGAACTGCGGCACGATTTGTCTAGGAGCGCCACGGCTGACTGAGACTCGTCCAGGTCGCGCTCGACGCGCTGCTCTCCGAGCCGCTCGCTCGCGTTCGAGAACGCGAGTCCGGCCGAGCGTATTCGGGCGTCACCGCGGAACCCTGGCGCAACCCGTCGTCATGACGCCCGACTCACTAAAGCGACCGAGGCATCATCTGGGTCAGGCGGCTTGAGCGCATCAATCTCCGTCGAACCTGACCCTGCGGGGTTCGAGCGCCTATGAAAGGAGACCGAACGACGATGTCGCCGATCGCGGGAGAACTCATCACCGAGAGACTCGAGTTCGACGGTGGTCGGCAGGTCACGGTGTACGTCCCGCCGGTTCCAGCCGAGGCAATCGTGTTCGCCGGGGACGGTCATCTGGTCTCGCAATGGAGCAGGTCCCTCGAAGCAGCTGACGCACCGTCAACGATGATCGTCGGTGTCCATCGGCTGTCCGATGAGACGCTGCGGCTCCATGAGTACTCGCCGGGCTTTGAGCCGGAGCGGTTCGCGGCACACGAGAAGTTCTTCGTCGAGGACGTACGTGGCTGGGTGCGAGCGCGCTTCGGAGTCGGCATGCCCGCCGAACGCACGGCGGTGTTCGGTGTCTCGGCGGGTGGGGAGCTGGCCCTCGCTCTGGGGCTTCGGTATCCCGATGTCTACAGCTCGATCTTCTGCGCCTCGCCTGGCGGCGGTTACAGGCCGACTGGCGTTATGCCGAGCTCGCTTCCGCGCGCGTACCTCGTCGCGGGCACTCTGGAGCCGTTCTTCCGCGACAACGCCACCCGATGGGCGACCGCGCTTCGGGATGCCGGCGCCGAAGTTGTCATGACCGAGCGCGTCGGAGCGCACGGCGATAGCTTCTGGCAAGAAGAGCTGCCGCTGATGGTGGCGTGGGCGTTTGGACGATGAAGCGTCACGATGCTTCGCCCGCATCGCACTCTTAGCGGCGCCAGAACCCTGCCGAAAGACCTCTCGAGAACCAGTCGATCACAGCGGGGAGCGCGGACACGCCGAGCGCGGTCACGCCAGCGATGACCAAGATCGCACCGAGAAGCGTCCCGACGGCCAGCACCCACACGATGCCGGCCAGCGCGACCAGCAGAGCGATGAGAACAGCCGCGCGTGGCATTGCGTTCAACGATACGACTCGACCAATCGACTTGCTAGGTGGGGACTGCGGAACGATCCGCAATCCGCTGTCGTGGCTGCCTTTCGGCGGCTGAGACGGCGCAGCCTCTCGCTCTGGCGTCACGCCGGAACACTCGCCGCAGGCCACGCGCACTGGTGTCTGACACCGTGGCAGCCAGTTGCGTGGGCCGGCGGCTCGGAAGGTGTCAGACACCTCCTCGGACCACACCTGCTCGGGTGCACGGAACACTGCGCGGGCCAGACCTGCCTGGAAACGACAACTTGTCGCCGTGCGCTGGTCTCGGTACACGTTGGTGTACGACCCCGGGTAGCTCAACTGGTAGAGCGGCGGACCGTCGAATCCGAGGGATGCCGGTTCGGGCCGGCCCTCTAGGCCGCGTAGAGGTGGCACTTCACCATCCGCGACGGCGCCGGCTCGCGGGCGCGCCGGGTACTCCTCCGGCAGATGTCCATCGCGAACGGGCAGCGCGGGTGGAAGTGGCAGCCGCTCGGCCGGTCGATCGGGTTCGGGATGTCGCCGGTGATCGCCGGCGTGATCGTCTTGCGCCGCGGCACCGGCTTTGGGCGCCGCCTTGAACAGCGCCTGCGTGTACGGGTGCAGCGGCTCGCGAAGAGCTCGTCGGTCGGCGCCTGCTCGACGATGCGGCCGAGGTACATGACCGCGATCGGGTTGCTGATGTGCTGCGCGACGGAGAGGTTGTGCGAGATGAAGAGATAGGTGAGGCCGAGGTCGTCCTGCAGGCGCATCAGCAGGTTGAGCACCTGCGCCTGGATCGAGACGTCGAGCGCCGAGACCGCCTCGTCGGCGACGATGAAGTCCGGCTCGACCGCGAGCGCGCGCGCGATGCCGATGCGCTGCCGCTGGCCGCCGCTGAACTGGTGCGGCTCGCGGTCGCGAGCGTCCGGTGAGAGGCCGACGCGCTCGAGCAGGTCGTCGATGCGCGCGGCGCGCGTCTCCTTCGTCCCGATCTTGTGCACCGCAGCACCTCGGCGAGCATCTGGCGGACGGTCATCGTCGGGTTGAGCGACGAGTACGGGTCCTGGAAGACGACCTGCATGCGCTTGCGCAGCCGGCGTCGGTCGTTCGCGCTGGCGTCGCACGATCGACCTGCCCTCGAAGAGGATGTCGCCCGCCGTCGGCCGTTCGAGCTGCAGCAGCAGGCGGCCGAGCGTGCTCTTGCCGGAGCCGCTCTCGCCGACGACGCCGAGCGTCTCGCCGCGCTCGATCGAGAGCGAGACGTCGTCGACGGCGACGAGCGTCTCGCGCGGCTTGCGGGTGACCATGCGCACGACGCTGCTGCCGACGGGGAACTCCTTCGTCAGGCCGCGCGTCTCGACGAGCGGAGTCGCCGTCACCCGTCACGATAGCGCCGAGAGCAGGTCGGCGATGTTCGCCGCGGCGTCGAGCTCGAGCTCGAACGCCGCCGCCGGGCCGGAGAGCAGGATCGTCGATGCGCGGGCCCGTTGCCGAGCACCGGGCTGTCGCCGGTCGAGACGACGCCGACCGTCACGCGGTCCTCGCGGTAGCCGGTGATAGTACGTCGCGTCCCAGTCGCGCACCGCGACGAGGTCGCCGAGGCGCAGCCCGTCGAGGTCGCCGCGCCCTCTGGAGCGCGACCGACGTCGATCGCCGCTGACGCGGCCGCTGCCCATGCCGACGACCTCCGGCGGAAGCACGCGCGTCACGCGGAGGCGAGCCGCCGTCGCCCGCTCGGCGCCCACGCGTCCCACAGCTCCGGGCCGAGGCTGTGACAGGCGAACTCCGGCATGATCCTCGACCTGCATCCCGCGTCCGTACGCGTGCACGACGAGCCTGTCGCCCGGCACGAGCGCTCGAGCACTCCGTCGTCGAAGTGGACGAGCACGTGCTTGTAGGCATGAACGCCTCGTGCTTCCCGGTCACGACGCCCTCGCGCCCGCGGCCGCGCCGGTGCTCACGACACGCGGTTGCCGACGCACGCGTAAGACGTTCAGCGCCTCGTTCGCGCGCACCGACGGGGTTCGCGATGCTCACGCCGGGCTCGACCTGGTCGGCCGGCCCAGCCGAGCGCGCGCATCGCCGACGCGGACGTGTAACAGATGCCGCCGGCGCCGACGGAGACGAACGGGACGCCGTCGGCAGTCGACCTCGTACGGGTTCGACGCCCATCGACGGGCTCGTCACGTCGCCGACGAGCGCGGTGACGAGCAGCTCGGTCGTCGTTGATCCGCGTCACGCTCGCTGCACAGCTCCAGGTAGTCGCGGAGGTTCGCGGCCGGCGCGGCGCGAACGATCTCGAAGCGCTCGCCGGGCCGGACAAGATCGTCGACGACGCCCATGCCGTGCCCGGGACGCCGCCGTAGCCGCCGTGCGCGACGACGCCGAACGCGACATGCCGGCGCGGTAGCCGCGCCCGAAGCGGTGGTCCTGGTCGTGCATGGCGACGACGTCGCCGAGGCGGAGGTCCTCCGAAGCCGAGGCGCTCGATCGTTCGCGCCGCGTGAACATGACGTCGCAGTTCGCCCACTCCGAGCTCATGCCGAGGCCGGCGCCCATCAGTGAACGCGGGGATCTCGGCGGCGACCTCGACCGAAGCCGGCCGTCGGCGCTCGCCGCGACGGCCATGCCGTCGACGAGCGCCGGGCTGCAGCTGCGCGCGGCCGACTCCGGGAAGTCGAGGCAGCCGCAGCCCCTGCCCGATCGCCCGGACGAGCAGCGCGGTCGCCCGGCGCGAGCAGGTCGAGCGCGTCCTGCGGGAAGTCGACGAGGACGAACGCGTGCTTGCCGACGACGCGTGCCCTCGGCGCCGGCGGCCGGTCCGGTCAGCGACGCGGACGACGTTGCCGACGCAGGCGAGGAACTGCAGCGCCTGGTGGCGGCCGCGCTCGGCGTTCCCCGCCGAGACGCCCGGCTCGAGGTGGTCGGCGGCCCAGCGGGAAGACGAGATCGCCGACGCGGACGTTCGCGACGACGCCCGCCATCCCCGGCAGGATGATCGGCCGGCCGTAGTAGTCGACCGAGTACGTGCCGGAGTGCGTCGGGTGGCGCGACCTCCGCCTCGACCCGAGCTCGACGAGCCGGTCGGTGTTCGTGGCGCAGCGCGCTCAGTAGAGGAGCTCCTTGTCGAGGACGTTCAGCAGCGGCGCACCGTCGAGGTAGCGCGCGCAGGTTCTCGCAGAAGAGGTCGACGATGCGCGTCGTTCTCGGCGGCGACCGTGCTCGCCGAGTGCGGGCTGACGAACACGTTCGGCAGGTCCCAGAGCGGGCTCTCGGCCGGCAGCGGCTCCTGCTCGAAGACGTCGAGCGCGGCGCCGCGCAACCGCCCGCAGCGCAGCGCCTCGACGCAGCGCTGCCTCCTCGACGACGTCGCCGCGGGCGACGTTGACGAGCGATCGCGCCCGGCTTGAGCAGCGCGAGCCGGCGCGCGTCGAGCAGGCGGTGCGTCGTCGGGCGTGTGCGGCGTGGCGAGCACGACGACGTCAGCCTCGGGCAGCAGCGTCGTCGAGCTGCAAGCGTCGAGCGCGAGCTCGTCGACACCGGCCGCCTCCGCGGCGTCGCGGTCGCCGCACGTCGCGCACGGTGCCGACGACGCGTGCGTCGAGCGCGCGCGCGAGCCGCGGCGACCTCGCGCCCGATCTTGCCGAGCCCGACGACGCAGACGATCTTGCCCGCGACCTCCTCACCGGCGTGCCGCTCCCAGCGATGCTCGCGCTGGTCGCGCACGAGCAGCGGCAGCGTCTGCTTGCCGAACATCAGCATCCCGAGCAGCGCGAACTCCGCCAGCGGCCGCGCGTGCACGCCGCTCGCGGTCGTCACGACGACGTCCGACTCGCCGCAGCCCGATCCGCTCGACGAAGCGCGCCGACGCCGGCGCTCGTGCCCTGGATCCAGCGAAGCGCGGCCGCGAGGCGAGCGTCGGGGCGAGCTCCAGCGGCCCGAAGTCGAAGAGGATCTCCGCCGTCGTCGAGCAGCTCCTCCCAGCGCTCGCGCGTCCGGGCGTCGAGCGCCGGAAACGGATGGTCGGACGCGTAGCGCGGCGCGGCGCAGCAGCTCGTCGGGGTAGGCGACGTCGAGCGACGCGTCGATTGCGCGGATGCGCCCGACGAGCTCGTGCTCGAGCGGGGTCGTGATCACGACACGCACGCTCAGCCGGCGGGCTCCTGGTCGGCGCGCGAGCGTGAAGCGACCGGCGAGCGAGCCGCCGTCGACGTGGAGCACGGCGCCGGTGATGTGCCCGGCGGCGGCGAGCAGAGGAAGAGCACGGCGTTCGCGATGTCGTCGGCGCGGCCCGCCTTCGCCGAGCGGGATCGACGCGACGAGCGTTGCGCGCAGCTCGTCGGAGGCGCGGTCGGGGAACGCGTCGCGTCTCGCCGCGAACGTCGATGTAGCCGGGCGAGACGACGTTGGCCCGGATCCCGTGCGGCCCGAGCTCGAGCGCGGCGACCTTCGTCATGCGTCTCGAGCGCCGCCTTCGACGCCGAGTACGCGCCGCCGTCGGGCCGCGGGCTCTGCACCGAGCCCGTCGTGATGTTGACGATGCTGCCGCCGCCGCCCGCGCGCGACGCGATGGCGCGCGAACGCCTGGATCGTGGCAGAACGGGCCGGTGACGTTCACGTCGAAGACGCGGCGCCACTCGTCGACCGGCATGTCGACGAGGAGCGCGTCGGGATAGGCGGCGGCGTCGTTGACGAGCACGTCGAGCGCGCCGAAGCGCTCGACGACGTGCTCGACGGCGCCGGTCGCGACGACCGGGATCGGCGACGTCGCCGACGATCGTCAGCACGCGCTCGTCGGCGCGCCACGGCTCGTGCTCTGCGAGGTCGAGGACCGCGACGCGCGCGCCCTCGTCGAGCAGCGCAGCGACGATCGCGCGGCCGATGCCGTTCGAGCCGCCGGTGACGAGCGCCGTCCGGCCGTGCGAGCTCGTGGCGCGATTGACACGTCAGCGCCGGTCCACGTAGCCTCGCACTCATATATCTCAAGACGTTACATAGATCTGTGGCGTCACGATGATTCAGAGGAGGCCGATGACGATGTGGATCGACCGTTCGACCGGAGGCGCCCGCGGCCGCCGTGCGGCCAAGGCGATGGCTGATCGCCGCGATCGCCGCGCTCGTCGTCGTCGGCGTCGCTGCGGCGGCGGCCCTGCGCGGCGACACGCGCGCGAACGGCGTCGGCGAGCGACACGCTCGTGATCGCGAACGCGGTCAAGATCGACACGCTCGACCCGGCGCAGAACTCCGTCAACGAGAGCATCTGGCTCACCCAGAACATCTACAGCCGGCTCGTGCAGCCGAACGCGACCGGCACGGCGCTGCTGCCGGATCTCGCGACGTCGTGGAAGATCTCGAAGGCGGCAAGACGTACACCTTCAATCTGCGGAACGCGAAGTTCTCCGACGGCACGCCGCTTGACGGCGCAGGACGCGGCCTTCTCGATCCTGACCGCTCGAAGAACTTCAAGGGCGGCTGGGGCTTCCTGCTCGACGCGGTGAAGAGCGTGACGGCGCCGAACACGAACACGCTCGTGATCACAGCTCAAGCGGCCGCACGCGCCGCTGCTCGCCGACCTCGCGATGTACGCGTACGCGATCGTGCCCGACGAAGCTGGTGCAGGCGCAGGGCGACGACGTTCTTCAACAAGCCGGTCGGCAGCGGACCGTTCATGGTCACGAGCCTGAAGAAGGACCAGCAGGTCGACCTGGCGGTGAACCCGTACTGGTACGGCAAGAAGCCGAACGATCAAGAACGTGAAGATCCAGATCGTCCCGAACGACAACTCGCGCGTGCTCCTGCTGCAGAACAAGAAGGTCGACGTGATCGAGAACCCGCCGGGCAACCTGATCGACCAGATCAACAAGTATCCCGGGCCTGCAGAGCGACCTCTTCCCGTCGACGCGCGTCGACTTCATCCAGCTCGACGAGCACTTCGCGCCGTTCAAGGACAAGAACGTCCGCCAGGCGCTCAACTACGCGATCGACCGCAACGCGATCGTGAAGCTCGCGTACTCGGGCCACGCGACGCCCGGCACGTTCGTACATGCCGTACAAGATGCAGTACTGGAACAGCGCTGAAGCCGTATCCGTACGACCTCGCGAAGGCGAAGGCGCTGCTCGAAGAAGTCGAAGTACCCGAACGGCTTCAAGACGCTTCCTGATCGAGGTCTCGAACGACGTCGCCGGCAACGCGACCGCCGTCGTGATCAAGTCCGAGCTGACGAAGCTCGGCATCAACGTCGACATCCGGACCTACGAGCTGCTCACCGCGTACGCGAAGGAGGACGGCGGCCACTCGCAGATGGGTCAGCGCTACTGGACGAACGACATCATCGACCCGGACGAGGTCACGACGTTCGCCGTCGACCCGAAGGGTGGCGCCAACGCGTTCAACACCTACTGGAGCAACGCCAAGGCGACCGACGCTCGTCCACAAGGCACGCGCGGAGCTCAACCCGGCGAAGCGCGGCGCGATGTACAAGCAGATCCAGAAGATCGTCTACGACGAGAGCCCGTTCCTGGTGCTCGACTACAGCCCCTACCGCTACGCGCAGGGCAAGTGGGTGCACGGCTTCCACGTGAACCCGCTGGGCGACTACAACCTCTCGCTGCTCTACCTGACGGTGGACGACCACTAGATCGTTCGCGGCGGCCGGCGACTCCGACGCCGGCCGCCGCGCTCGACGCACATGGCCCGCTACAGCTTCATCGGCCGCCGGCTCCTGCAGCTGATCCCGGTGCTGTTCGGGATCACCGTGATCACGTTCTTCCTGCTGCGGCTGATCCCCGGCGACCCGGCGCTCCAGATCCTCGGGCAGCACTACACGCCGCCGGGGCGAAGGTCGAGCTGCGGCACTCGCTCGGCCTCGACAAGCCGCTCTGGCGAGCAGTACCTCCTCTTCCTGCAGCACCTCTTCCACGGAAACCTCGGCGACTCGATCACGTTCAAGCAGTCGGCCGGCTACGGTGATCGTCGAGCGGCTGCCGCCGACGCTCTTCCTCGTCGCCTACGCCGCGACGCTCGCGCTGCTGGTCTCGATCCCGGCCGGCGTCATCTCGGCGCTGCGCCGCGGCGGCATCTTCGACCAGGTCGCGCGCGTCACGACGCTCGTCGGCTTCGCGATGCCGGCGTTCTGGCTCGGGATCATCCTGATCCTGATCTTCTCGGTCCACCTGCAGCTGTTCCCCGTCAACGGCTACGGCGGACGCGTTCGTGCGGCCACCTCGACTACCTGTTCCTGCCCGCGGTGACGATCGCGCTCGGCGTTCTCGACGATCGTCATCCGGACGCTGCGCTCGAGCACGCTCGCGGTGCTCTCGAGCGACTACGTCGACACGGCGCGGATCAAGGGGATCAGCCGGTTCGCCGTCCTGCGCCGGCACGTGCTGCGCAACGCGATCATGTCGCGTCGTCGTCGTGTTCGGGATCAACCTCGCGTTCCTGATCAGCGGCACGGTGATCGTCGAGAACGTCTTCGCGATCCCGGGCGTCGGCACGCTGCTCGTCGACTCGGTCTCGACGCGCGACTACCCCGTCGTGCAGGGCGTGACGCTGATCTTCGCGTTCCTCGTCGTGGCGGTCAACCTGCTCACCGACGTCGTGCACGCGTCGCTCGACCCGCGGGTGGTCCTCGAATGAGCACGACCATGAACCCGGGCGCGCTCCTGCTGGAGCACTTCGAGACGCGGGCGCGGCGCGGTCAGCAGCCGGCTGCGCCGGAACGCGACGCTGATCGTCGGCTGCACGATCCTCGGCGATCGTGATCGTCGCGTGCCTCGGCGCGCCGCTCTTCACGAACTACGACCCGCAGACGCTCGATCCGCTGCGCCCGCTCGCCCCGCCGTTCTCGCCGGGACACATCCTCGGCACAGATCAGTTCGGCCGCGACATCTTGTCGCGCATCCTCTACGGCGGACGCATCGATCTCCTGATCGCCTTCGGCGCGACGGGCGTGACGCTCGTCGTCGGAACCGCGATCGGCCTCTTCTCGGGCTACGCCGGCGGGTGGGTCGGACTCGGTGATCATGCGGATCGTCGACCTCTTCTTCGCGTTCCCGTTCTTCGTGCTCGTGATCGCGATCGTCGCCATGCTCGGCCCGAGCATCTTCAACATGTTCGTCGCGATCTGGCTGACGAGTTGGATCAGCTACGCGCGCATCACGCGCGGGCACGTGGTCGTGACGAAGAACCGCGAGTACGTGCTCGCCGCGAAGGCGCTCGGCTACCACCACATCAGGGTGATGCTGCGGCACGTCCTCCCGAACATCTTCTCGTTCGTGCTCATCTTCGCGATGGTCGACGCGGTCGGGAACGTCCTGCTCGGCGCGGCGCTGGGCTTTCTCGGCCTCGGCGCGAAGCCGCCGTCGCCGGAGTGGGGCGCCATGATCTCGGACGGGCAGGACTACATCCTCAGCGCCTGGTGGCTCTCGACGCTGCCCGGCATCGCGATCGTGATCGTCGGCGTCGGGTTCAGCCTGATCGGCGACGGCCTCGCCGACGTCCTCCGCGCCGATGGCTGAGCCGCTGCCCGTCGCCGACCACGCGGGCGAGGCGATCCTCACCGTCGAGGGCCTGCACACGTTCATCCGGACGGACGGCGGCATCGTGCGCGCGGTCGACGACGTCTCGTTCACGCTGCGCCGCGGCGAGATCCTCGGGCTCGTCGGTGAGAGCGGCTCGGGGCAAGAGCGTCACCTGCCGCACGCTCGATGGGGCTGATGCCGTCGCCGCCGGCGTGGTCGATCGGCGAGGTGCGCTACGCCGAGCGGCCGGGCCGCAACCTGCTCGCCGTCGGCGGCGCCGAGCTGCAGCGGCTGCGCGGCGCGCACCTCTCGATGATCTTCCAGGACCCGATGAGCGCGCTGAACCCGGTGATGCGCGTCGGCGACCAGATCGAAGAGGCCGTCGCCGCGCACGCGCGGCTCGGCCCGCGCGAGCGCCGGCGCGCCGCGCTCGAGCTGCTCGATCGCGTCGGCATCCCCGCGGCGTCAGCGGCGCATGCGCGAGCTACCCGCACGAGTTCAGCGGCGGCATGCGGCAGCGCGTCCTGATCGCCGCCGCGATCGCGTCGCATCCGAAGGTGCTGTTCGCCGACGAGCCGACGACCGCGCTCGACGTGATCATCCAGGACCAGATCCTGAGCCTGCTGCTCGAGCTGCAGCGCGACTTCGGGATGAGCATGGTGCTCGTCAGCCACGACCTCGGCGTGATCGCCGAGATGTGCGACCGGATCGCCGTCATGTACGCCGGGCAGATCGTCGAGCTCGCCGACGCCCGCACGCTGCTGACCGCGCCGCGCCACCCGTACACGATCTCGCTGCTGCGCTCGCTGCCCGACACCGAGCACCGCAGCCGCTACCTCCCGTCGATCGTCGGCACCCCGCCGCAGCTGATCGACATCGCGCCCGGCTGCCGGTTCGCGCCGCGCTGCGCGCTCGCACTGCAGGAATGCCAGACGTGGGAGACGGAGCTGATTCCCGTCGCCGAGGAGCACCTTGTCCGCTGCTGGCGCCACGACGACGCAAGGAGGCCCGAGGCATGGCCGGAGCAGAGCTTCGCGTAGGTGTGATCGGCACGGGACGGTGGGCGAAGATGGCCCACCTTCCAGGCTGGACCCGCGACTCGCGCGTCGATCTCGTCGCGGTGTGCGACCAGGACGCGAAGGTCGTCGAGGAAGCCGCGGGCGAGTTCGGCGTCTCCGAGCACACGACCGAGTTCCAGCGCCTGCTCGAGCGGGACGACATCGACGTGATCGACATCGTCACCGGCGACGGCGGCCACTTCGACCTGACGATGGCCGCGCTCGAGGCCGGCAAGCACGTGCTCGTCGAGAAGCCGGTCGCGCACGACTTCCGCGACACGCTCCGCGCGCGCGACCTCGCCGCATCGAAGGGCCTGAAGACGAAGGTCGGCTTCACGTTCCGCTACAGCCCGGCGATCCGCTACATGCGCGAGCTGATCGAGCAGGGCTGGCTCGGCACGCCGTACATCTACAACGCCTACGAGCAGAACTCGCAGTGGATCAAGCCGGAGACGCCGCTGCGCCAGGTGCCGTCCGACGTCGACCAGGACCGCATCCGCGTCTCCTCGCTCGAGGGCTACGGCGCGCCGGTGATCGACCTCGGGCACTGGTTCATGGACGCCGACCTCACGTCGGTCGTCGGCGTTCTGCGGAACTTCGTCCCTGAGCGGATGATCCGCGAGACCGGGACGATGATGCGCGCCAACATCGACGACGGCGACATCTTCATCGGCGAGTTCGAGGGCGGCGCGATCTGCTCGGTGCAGAGCAGCTTCGTCACCGTCGGCAACTACCCCGGGATCGAGGTGCGCGTCTACGGCAGCGAGGGCGCGCTGATCGCGCGGCTCGTCGAGGAGTTCGGCGTGATGGAGACCTTGAAGGGCGCGAAGCCCGACGAGGTCGAGTTCGTCGACATCGAGGTGCCGCAGCGCCTCTTCCCGGAAGGCGGCGACGTGCACGAGCCGTGGCCGCGTCTCTACTACTCGAACCTGACCGCGAACTTCGTCGACGAGATCCTCGCCGGCGGCGACAAGAACGAGGGCAACTTCGGCGACGCCGCCTGGGTGCAGGAAGTGATCAACGCCGTCGAGCAGTCGCACCACTCACGCGGCTGGGTCGACCTTCCCCTCCCGCGATGAAGCTAGAGCTCGACCCGGCGGCCGCTGCGGGCGGACTCGTAGAGCGCGTCGATCGCGGCCATGTTCGCGAGCGTGTCGGCGTGCGAGACCACCTCGGGCTGCCGTGCGTCGCGCACGCACGCTGCGAAGTCCTCGACCTCGAGCCGGTACTCGTCGTCGCCGGGCACCTCGATGCGCTCCCGGTTGCCGCGAGCGTCCTCGAGCTCGACCGTCACCGGCTCGCTCCCGTTCACGAACGCGTCGGGCACCCGGATCCGGCCGGCGCTCCCGAGCAGCTCGACCTCGTGCCGGTAGGGCTGCGTGAAGCTGCTCGCGATCTGCGCGAGCCGGCCGTCGCCGAAGTCGAGCAGGCCGCTGAACTCCTCGTCGACGCCCTCGGGGCCGAGCGACATGGTGGCCGAGACCGCGACCGGCTCGGCGCCCATCGCCCAGCGGCTCGCGTTCACGCAGTAGTAGCCGACGTCGTACAGCGACCCGCCGCCGAGCTCCGGCCGGCGCCGAACGTTCTCCGGGCTCGTGACCGTGAAGGTGAACAGGCTGCGCACGAGCCGCAGCTCGCCGATCGCGCCGCCGCGCAGGCGCTCGAACACGACCTGCCATTGCGGATGGAAGCGGTACATGAACGCCTCCATCCAGACGACGCCGGCTGCGACGCAGTGCTCGACCATCTCCTCGGCCTCGGCGCGCGTCCGCGCCGCCGGCTTCTCGCAGAGCACGTGCTTGCCGGCATCCGCGGCCCGTTTCGACCACGGCGCGTGCAGGTTGTTCGGCAGCGGGATGTAGACGGCATCGATCGAGTCGTCTTCGAGCAGTTCGTCGTAGGTGCAAGCACGCACCGACTCGCGCAGAGCGACGCCGTCGGCGGTCTGCAGCTCGGTTTGCTCGAGGAAGTCCGCGGCCTTCGTGGACTCGCTCGCGATTGCGGCGAGCTCGACGCCCTCGGCCCGGACGATCGACGGGATCACGACCTTGCGCGCGATGTTCGCAGCGCCGAGAACACCGATGCGCACGACGCGATGCTACAGCGGAGCGCTGCGTGACGCGCCTTTCGTCGTTCGCGAACGTCCAGCGTTCCGCGATCCGCGAGATGCTCGAGCGTGCGCTCGCACGACCGGACACGATCCGGCTCGAGCTCGGCGACCCGGACTTCACGACGCCGCCGCACATCGTCGAGGCGGCACTGCGGGCAGCGTCGGAGGGCTTCACTCACTACACGCCGTCCGTGGGGCTTCCGTCGCTGCGTGAGGCGGTCGCGGATCGCGTCCGGTCGGTGAACGGCTTCGCGTGCGGCCCGGACGAGATCGTCGTGACGACGGGCGCCTGCGGCGGGCTCTACGCGCTGCTGCGCGTGCTCGCCGATCCCGGCGACGAGGTGCTCGTGCCCGACCCGGGGTGGACCGGGTACGCGTCGATCGCCGCGTTCGTCGGCGCGTCCGCGCGGCGGTATGCCCTCGACCGCGACTCGGGCTTCGGCCTCGACGTCGCCGCCGTCGAGCGCGCGCTCACGCCCCGCACGCGGGCGATCGTCGTCAACTCCCCGTCGAACCCCACCGGATCGGTGGAGCGGCGCGAGGCGCTGGCCGCGCTCGTCGAGCTGGCCACGGAGCACGACTGCTGGCTCGTCTCCGACGAGGCGTACGAGTCGTTCGTCTTCGACGGCGCGCATGTGAGCGCGGCCGCGTGCGCCGACGGCCCCGTGATCAGCGTCTTCACCTGCTCGAAGACGTACGCGATGACCGGCTGGCGTGTCGGCTACCTCGTCGCGCCGCGCGAAGTCGCCGCATCGGCGGCGCGGGCACAGGAAGCGGTCGTCTCGAGCGTCTCGTCGGTCTCGCAGAAGGCGGCCGAAGCCGCGCTCACCGGGCCGCAGGACGCCGTCGACGAGATGCGGGCCGCGTACCGGCGTCGGCTGGAGCTGGCGACGAGCCTGCTCGACGAGCTGCACGTCCCGTACGTCAGGCCGGCCGGTGCGTTCTACCTGCTCGTCGACGTGGCCGCAGCCGGTGTCGACTCGCGCACGTTCGCGCTCGCGCTGCTCGACGAGCACGGCGTCGCCGTCGTGCCCGGCTCGGCGTTCGGTGCCGGCGCCGAGGGCCTCGTGCGCGTGTCGCTCTGCGTCGCCGAGGACGCGATCTCCGAAGGCCTGCAGCGGCTCGGCCGCGCGCTGGCCACGAGGGCGGCCGCGTGATCGGCGAGAGCGACGAGCGCACGACCACGCTCGCCGATCGCGCGTACGACCACGTTCGCAACGAGATCCTCTGCGGGCGGCTCTCGGTCGGGCAGTGTCGTCGCCGAGGGCACGGTCGCGGAGGAGCTCGGCATCTCGAAGACGCCGGTCCGCGAGGCGCTGCAGTCGCTGCGCCGCGACGGGCTGCTCGAGCTCGGCCCGCGGCGGCAGGTGATCGTGCGCGGCTTCTCCGACGAGCATCGCCGCGAGATCGTCGACGTGCGCGTCGCGCTCGAGTCGCTCTCCGTCCGCCGCGCGTGCGAGCGGATGACCATCGAGCAGATCGACCAGCTGCGGCTCTTGCTGATCCAGCAGAAGCGGGCGGTCGACGCGCACGACGAGGACCGCTTCATCGAGCTCGACGAGCGGTTCCACCTGCACATCGCCGCGGGCGCCGGCCTGCCGACCGTCGAGCGGTTCCTCGCGCAGCTGCGCGGCTTCGTCCGCGTCATGCGGCTCGGCCGCACGCGCCCGCCCGGCGTCCTGCAAGAGGTGTGGTCCGAGCACGAGCGGATCGCCGACCTGATCGAGGGGCGCAAGCCTGCACAGGCCGCCCGCGCGCTGCGCGAGCACATCGAGCACGTCGACTATTAGCACCCCGGACGCGCGGACTAAGCGGCTCTCACACAATGTGCTTCGTCGGGTGCGATCAGCTCGTCACTTCTCACCGATCGCACTTCTCCCACACGGAGACGTGCTTGCGGCTCTCGCTTGTGAACGGCTCGCGATTCCAGCCCTCCCAGCGCTCGCGCAATCTCATCCCGGCCAGCTCTGCCATGAGATCGAGCTCTGAGGGCCAGACATAGCGGAACGGGATCGAGGACTGTTCGAGATTGCCGTCGCGCTTCTCGAAGTGGTGCGAGACCAGTCCTTGGTTCGCGATGTCGTACTCGTCGATCCCCCAGTGCTCGTCGCTTGCGGCGAAGACGTGCAAGGTCTCGCCGGGGGGTAGCCGCTGAAGGTCGGGAACCCCCACCTTGATCACGAAACGCCCTTCGGCTCGCAGATGCGCGGCCGCATTTCGGAAGCACGCGACCTGAGCCTCCTGAGTCGTCAAGTTCATGATCGTGTTGCAGATGAGATAGACAAGTGAGAACGACCCTTCGACGGAGGTCGTCGCGAAGTCACCGATGGACACGGTGACGTCCTCGCCGCCTGGTTTCGCCCTGAGCCGGTCGACCATGGGTCGCGAGATGTCGATGCCGTGCGTGGGCACGCCCCGCTGCGCGAGGGGGAGCGCGATCCGGCCGGTTCCGACGCCGAATTCGAGCGCGTGCCCGTTTCCGGCGTGCTGCGCCAGGAACTCGACCGTGGCCTCGATGTCCTCGGCTGCGAACTCCGTGCGCGTCGGGTCGTTCTTGTAGTCGTCGTAGACCGCCGCGACGCGCTCGTCGAAGTAGCCGTCCTCTCCCACGGTGCTAGTGGTGGTAGAGCCCGACGAGCCGGGCGACCGCGAGCGCCTTGCCCTTCGCGTTCAGCGCGCGGAGCTCGAAGCGATAGTGGTGCGTGCCTGAGGGCGGGCACGGGCCCGTGTAGCCGTTGCGGCCCGCGCCGTTCGGGCCGCCGAGCTTCGAGCCGGCCGGAAGGCCGCGCGCGCTCGCCGGCAGCCGGTTGATCTTCCAGTGCAGGAACCCGCCGCCCCCGGCATCCGGGTCGAAGACGGTGAGTGAGAACGACGCCGTTCCCTTCGGCGGCGCCGTCCAGCGGAGGGCGGGGGAGGTGTTCGCACCGTCACAGGTGTAGCGCTTGGGGATCGACCCGCCGTTGTGGAACGCCGGGCTCGTGAGCACGAGCGCGGCTGCGGCGAGCGGGACGATCACATCAGGACCATACGGCCCGCGCGCGGGTTTGGCTCAGGTGAACTGGTTGCAGGAGTCGGCCTTCTCGAAGCCGTCCTTCAGCGCCTCGCCGCTCGCTTGGAGCGCCGTGATCGTCGACTGCGCGGTCGTGGCGAGCGTGTCCAGCGAGGGGCCGAGGGTCGCGAGCGTGGACGCCGTCGTCGCGATGCCTGCGTTGTCCGGGATCCCCTTCACCGTCTGCTGCGCCTTGTTGACCGTCGACTTGAACTGCGTCGCGAGCGCGTCGAGCTGCTGCTTCGCCGCCTGGCCCTCGTCGGAGTCCGGAGCCTGGATCGAGCCGAGGTCGCTCGCGAGCTTGTTCGTCGCGTCGATCGCCGACTGCACGTCCTTCTGGATCGCGGCGATCATCCCGGTCGACGGCGACTGCACCTTCTCCTTCACGTCGCTCGCCGACTGCTTCACCTGGTCGCTCCAGTCGCCGACGCTGCTGCAGACGGAGCTCGCGAACTTCTCCTGCGGCGAAGGGCTGCTCCCGCAGCCGGCGAGCGCGACGACGAGCGCAGCGGCCAGCGTGAGCATTGAGAGGAGGCGGATCACCCGCGCCACCCTCGCAACGGCGAGGGTCGGAGGTCGTCACCCGGCCGGGGTGAGCACGCGCCGCCGGCGCCGGCACGTGCCCACCCGGCCTCTTAGCGAAGCGACTGCGCGACCTGCTCGAGCAGGGCCAGCGCGTCCTGCAGGCCGTCCTCCATGCCCGACGCGATGATCGCGTCCCGCGTCTCCTTGCTCGGCGCCTGCACGAGGAGCGTCAGCGTCGTGCGCCCGTTCGACTCGGCGAACGTCGCGGTGTTCACCGTCGTGCCCTGCTCCTCGGTCACGCCTTCGGGCAGACCCTCGTACGTCTCCGTGGAGACGACGCGCTCGTTCGGGACGACCTCACGGTACTCGCCGTGGAAGCCGACCTCCGTGCCGTCGCCGGTGACCATCACGTACCGCCACGTGCCGCCGGGGCGCAGGTCGATCTCCGCCACGGTCATCTCGCCGCGCTTCGCGTGCCACCAGCGCCTGACGAGCTCGGGCGTCGTGAACGCCTCGAACACCAGATGCCTCGGCGCGTCGAACTCGCGCGTGATCAGGATCTGCTCGTCGGTCGGCAACGTCACCGTCGCCTTGTTGCTATCCGTCACTGCCGTCAACTCCTTCGACCTCCCTCTGCTTGAGCTCTTCCAGCACGACGTCGAGCTGGTCGAACCGCTCCGACCACGAGCGCTCGTAGCTCGTCACCCAGTCGTGGATGGGCTTGAGGGCGGCGGCGTTGAGGCGGTAGAGCCGCCGGCGCCCGTCTTCCCGCATCTCGACCGCCCCGACCTCGCGGAGCACGCGCAGGTGCTTCGACACCTGGGGCTGGGCGAGGCCGAGGTCGCGGACGAGGTCGTTCACGGCGCGCTCGCCGCTCGCAAGGGTGTCGAGGATCTGCCGCCGCCGCGGCTCTGCCACCGCGTTGAACGCATCCGTCGTGGTCGCCGCCCGTGCCATCCGGGCATCATATACCCATATAGGAATATGTCAAGCTGCGCACGTGCTTGCTCAGAGATTCGAGCGCCAGCTCCTGGGATCGGAGCGCGGAACGGATGTCGCGGCGGTCGCCGGACGGCTGCTCGCCGTCCAGGCGCAGGACCTGCGCAGCGCGCGCCTCGCGGTGCGCGCGCGCACCGAAGACGTGGCGGTCGCCGAGATCGACCGCGCGATCGGCGAGGAGCGGTCGGTCGTCGTCTGCTGGCTGAACCGCGGGACGCTGCAGCTCGTGCGCAGCGACGACTACTGGTGGCTCCATGCGCTCACCACTCCGCCGCTCTTCACCGCGAACGCGCGGCGGCTCGCGCAGACCGGCGTGTCCCCCGCGCAGACGGAACGCGGAGTCGCGCTCGTGGAGCGTGTGCTCGGCGACGAGGGGCCGATGGCGCGCGACGACCTGCGCGACCGGCTGGACGAAGCGAGGATCCCGACCGCGGGACAGGCGCTCATCCACCTCTTGATGCTCGCGTGCCTGCGCGGGATCGTCGTGCGCGGGCCGTTCGTCGGCGGCCGCCACGCATACGTGCTCGCGCGTGACTGGCTGCCGCGCCCGCGCACATTCGACCGCGACCGCGCGCTCGGCGAGCTCGCGCGGCGTTACCTGGCCGGCCATGCGCCGGCCGACGACCGCGACCTCGCCAAGTGGGCCGGGCTGCCGCTGCGCGACGCGCGTGCGGGCCTCGCCCGGACCGGCGGGCCGGTCGCGCTCGGGCGCGAGCCCGCCCCGCGCCCGTGCCTGCTCGACCAGTGGGACCCCGTGCTCGTCGGCTGGCGCTCGCGCGAGGCGCTGCTCGGAGACTTCGCGGAGCAGAACGACCCCGCGGCGCACTACCGCCCGTTCGCGTACGTCGACGGCCGAGCGGTCGCGACGTGGAGGCTGAAGGGCGGCGTGGTCGAGCTGAGCGAGCCGTTCGCGCGGTTGTCGCGCGCGGCGCGCGCGGCGCTCGACCACGATGCGGCGGCCGTCGGGCGCTTCTTGATTGCGGCTTGAAAATCACCCGCACGGGGCGACGTTCGCCGCCCAGGTCCGCTGAGAGCATCGCGGCGTGACCCGGCATCCGTTCGCGGAGGCGAAGCTGCTCGCGCCCAGCCTGCGCTCCGGCCTGGTCCAGCGCCCGCGAATCCAGCGCGCGCTCGACGCGGGGGACGGCGTCCGACTCACGCTCGTCGCGGCGCCGCCGGGCTACGGCAAGACCACCGCGGTGCGCACCTGGTGCGCGAGCCACGACGGTGCCGTCGTCTGGGTGACGCTCGACGCCGGCGACAACGACCCCGTGCGGCTGTGGAGCTATCTGGCGACGGCGGTCGACCGCGTCCGCGGCGGCCTCGGGCGCGGTGCGCTGCAGCGGCTCCGCCTGGCCGGCAGCCCGATCGAGGACCCGGTGATCGAGCTGATGAACGCGTTGGCGGCGTTCGACAGCGAGGTGACGGTCGTGCTCGACGACTTCCAGGCGCTCACGGACCGCGACTGCCTCGAGTCGATCGACTACGCGATCGAGCGCCTGCCGGCGAAGGCACGCGTGATCGCGATGACGCGCGCCGATCCCGCGTTGCGGCTCGCGCAGCTGCGCGCGCGCGGCGAGCTGTCGGAGGTGCGGACGAGCGACCTCGCGTTCGGCGCTTCGGACGCCTACGAGCTACTCGTGCGGCGCGGCGGGGTGGAGCTGGAGCCGCAGCGAGGTCGAGGCGCTGTGCGAGCGCACCGAGGGCTGGCCGGGTGCGCTCTACCTCGCGCTGCTGTGGCTGCGCACCGTCGACGACCCGCATCGCGCGGTACGCGCGTTCGGCGGCGACCACCGCTTCGTCGCGGACTACCTGAACAGCGAGATCCTCAGCGCCCTCGACGACGACGATCGGCTCTTCCTGCTGCGCGCGTCGGTGCTCGGTCAGTTCGACGCCGAGCTCTGCGACGCTGTCTTCGGCCGCGACGGACTCGGTCGCGATGCTCGAGCGGCTCGAGCACTCGAACCTGTTCGTCGCGCGCCTCGAGCACGGCGGCCTCTTCCGCGTGCACCCGCTGTTCGCCGAGTTCGCGCGCTTCCAGCTCGCGGTGCTGCGGCCCGGCATGGCCGTCGACATCCACCGCCGCGCCGCGCACTGGTTCCGGTCTCGCGGTCTCGGCGTGGAGGCGGTCGAGCACGCCGCGGCCTCGGACGACCACGCGCTCGTCGCCGAGATCCTCGCCGAGCATCATTCGCACCTCATCCGCACAGGGGCCGCGCGCACCTTCCTGCGCTGGGCCCGCACGTTGCCGGACGAGCAGCTCTCCGAGCACCCGGAGCTCGCGACGGCCGCCGCGTCTGCGACCGCGCTGATCGGGCGAGGCACGATCGAGAAGCGCCGCTTCCTCGAGACGGCGGCGCGCGCCAAGCGCGACCGCTCCACGCGCTTCACGCCGCACGTCGACGCTGAGGCCGGCACCGTGCGCGCGTTCACGGTCGACGGCGGCGTGCACCGCGCCGTCCTCGAGGGCCGCCGCGCCGTCGAGATCGCGCTGGCGAGCGACGAGGAGCTCGTCGCCTGCCTCGCGGGCTACGCGCACGCGCTCTACTTCGCCGGCGACCTGGACGAGGCGTGGGAGGCGGCGCGCCGGGCGATCGAGCATCCCGAGGCGGAGCGCCGTCCGCCGAGCCAGGCGATCGCCCGCGCCACGCTCGCGCTCGTCGCGCTGGAGAGCAACCAGCTCGCGCTCGCCCGTGCGCACGCCGAGAAGGCGCGCGCGCTGACAGGGCGGATCCGGAGCACCCGCACATGGGTGGGCGCTATTGCATCGGCCACGCTCGGCGCGGTGCTCGCGACGGAAGGGAAGCCCGCCGAGGCAGAGCGCGAGTTCGCGCACGCCGAGCGTCTCTTCGACGACGAGGTGCCGACCGTGCACCACGCGTGGATCCTGCTGCTGACGGCCGGGATCCGCTCCCGGCGCGGGCGTCTCGACGAGGGAGCGGCCGCCCTCGCGGCCGCGCGCGAGCAACTGGACGCGCTCGGCGACTGCGGCCGGCTCCATGCGCTCGCGGACGAGGTCGACCGGCAGCTGCAGCAGGCTGCCTCGCGCGTGGCGGAGGGCAGGATCATCGAGCCCCCGAGCGACGCGGAGTTCGCGGTGCTGCGGCTCCTCGGCTCGGATCTGTCCGTGCGCGGGATCGGCAGCGCGCTCTTCATCTCGCACAACACGGTGCGCACGCACACTCGCGCGATCTACCGCAAGCTCGGCGTCAACTCGCGGCCTGACGCGGTCGCGCGCGCGACCGCGCTCGGGCTGCTCGGCGAGAACGTCTCCTAGCCTCTACAGCAGCGGAGAGATCGCGGCGAACGCGCGCGCTTTCGCGCGCGACTTTCCGCCCTGCAGCATGCGGCCCGGCGACGCGACGGCCTCCGCTGGCGTGGAGAAGCGCTCCTCGAACGCATCGGCGACCGCGCGCGAGCGCAGGCGCACGTCGATCTCGAAGAATCGCTTCAGGCTCCACGCCTCGAGGTTGCAGGTGCCGACGATCACCTCTTCGCCGTCGCGCACGAACGCCTTCGCGTGCAGCATCGTCGGGTACTGGAGGATCCGCACGCCTGCGTCGAGCAAGGTGTCGTGGTGGAACTGCTGCGCCGCCGCGCACGCCCAGTTGTTGGCGTTCTCCGGCACGAAGAGGCGAACGGCCGCGCCGCGCCGCGCGGCGCGCTCGATGCGGCGGATCATCCCGCGGTCGGTGACGTACGGGTTGACGACGTCGAGCGTGCGCTCTGCGCCGTCGAACAGCTCCGCGATCGCGGTCGTGATCGGACGGAAGCGGCCGGGGGCGTTGTGCAGCACGACCGCCGGTACCGGATCGGCGCCAGGCTCGAGCTCGGGGAAGAGCGCGTCCAGCTCGCCCAGCTCGAGCTCGCCCCCGAGCCAGCGAAAGCCCGAGAGGAACACGAGCTGCAACTGCGCGACGACCGGCCCTTCGAGGCGCACGAACAGATCGTGGAAGCGGCCGTCCTGGAAGTGGTCCTCGATCCCGGCGCCGCCGACCCAGCCGACGCGGCCGTCGACGACGGCGAGCTTGCGGTGGTCGACGTGGCCGAGCGCGCCGAGGTTCCAGCGTGTCGGGCCCGAGGCGCCGAGAGGCCCGGCCTGCGCGCGCGCCTGCGTCGCGCGGACGACGCAAACCTCGATGCCGGCCGCCGTCAGGCGCTCGTAGAGCTCCCGCGCGCCGCCCTCGGGATCGGAGCCCTGGCGGTCGACGACGAGCCGCACCGACACGCCTTCCTCCGCCTTCGCGACGAGCGCGTCGGCGAACCCGTCGCCGACGGCGCCGGGCCGGAAGCCGAACTGGTTGATGTGCACGGACGACCGCGCCGCCGCGATATCGGCGAGCATCGGCGGGTAGAAGTTCCGGCCTTCGACATGCACCTCCACGGACGACGCGGCGCTCTCGGCGAACGAGAGGGCGAGCGCCGAGCGCTCGACCGGCTCGCGCGCGAACCGCTCCGCGCGGTAGCGGAGGTCGCCCGCGTCCACGTGTGTCACGGCCGCGTCAGGTCGCAATGAGGTCGGTCGTCTCCGCTTCGAGCTGCTTGCGAGCCTCGATGTTCGCCGCGTGCGCCTTCTCGGAGACCTCCGGCCACTGCAGGTCGAGCCCGTGCAGCGTGTCGACGAGGATCGCCGCTACGAGCGCCTGCGTCAGCCACTTGTGGTCTGCGGGAATCACGTACCAGGGCGCCCATTCGGTCGACGTGCCGGTGAGCGCCGCGTCGTAGGCGGCCATGTACTCGTCCCAGCGCCCGCGCTCGGCGACGTCCGCCGCGTTGAACTTCCATTCCTTGTGCGGCCGGTCGAGGCGCGCGAGGAAGCGCCGCTTCTGCTCGGCCTGCGAGACGTAGAGGAAGAACTTGACGATCTTCGTGCCGTTGCGGTCGAGATGGCGCTCGAAGGCGTTGATGTCCTCGTAACGCTCCTCCCAGAACGCCGGCCCGCGGTCGGGGCTCGGCAGTCGCTGCGCGTCGAGCCACTCCGGGTGCACGCGCAGCGCGACCACCTCTTCGTAGTGCGAGCGGTTGAAGATGCCGATGCGCCCGCGCTCGGGCGCGGCCTTCGAGATCCGCCAGAGGAAGGCGTGGTCGAGCTCTTCCGAGGACGGCTTCTTGAACGACACGACCTGCACGCCCTGTGGGTTGACGCCCGACATCACGTGCTCGATCGCGCTGTCCTTGCCCGCGGCGTCCATCGCCTGGAAGACGACGAGCACGGCGCGCGTGTCGCTCGCCCAGAGGAGCTCCTGTGCGTCCGACAGCTCCTTCACGCCCTGAGCGAGGAGCGCCCTCGCCTCGGCCTTCAGCTCGTCGTGCGTCAGCCCTTCGAAGTCGGGGCCGCCGGTCCACCCGGGATCGCGCTCCGCGAGCGCTGCGGGCGTGCCCGGCTTGACCATCAGGTGCTCGAGAATGCGTTCGCGTCGTGCCATCGATCCTCCTCTGCTCAGCGGGCGTCCGTGTTGTCCGTCGCGTTCGCGCCGAGCAGCGTGAGCCCGAGGTTCGAGACGCGTTGCAGCAGGCCCTGGAGCTCCGCCTGGTCGCGGACCGCTCCCGTCAGGACCGTGTTGCCGCGCTCGCGCGTCACGGTCATGCCGTCGAACGCGCGACCCGCGCGCTCGCTGAGCTCACCCTCGACGGTCAGCCGATAGCGCCGGTGCCGCATGAACGGAAGATGGCACCCGTGCGGCACCGAGACGCGCCTCGGGACGACGATCACATGGGTGATTCGGTTTGCCGGGTCAGGCGGCGGCTTCGTCGAGTGCGGCCAGGAGCGCGCCCTCGCGCAGCCCGGCGCCGGTCACCTCGAGCGGCACGAGCAGGCGCCGCTGCACCTCGGCGACGATCAGCGCCGCGGCGAGCAAGAGGGGCGCCCGGTGCCTGCCGACGTCGAATCGCTCGGTGATCTCGTCCGGGCTCAGCTCCGCCAGCAGCCCGGTCGCCCCGGCGAGCTCCTCGGGACCGAGCAGAAGGCCGGCGACGCGGCCGAGGGCCCGCGCCGAGCCGCCGGCGATCAGGGCGGCGCCGGGCGTGGGCGGCGCGATGCCCGCGAACGCCTCGGCGACCGCCGCGCGGGCCGCATCGAGGTCGTGGCCCGACTCGTGAAGCCGCGTGGTCAGCCGCAGTGCGCCGATGTCGACGGACCGCATCCAGTCGGGCCCCGTCTCGGGCCGGCCGACGGCGATCTCGGTGGACGCGCCGCCGAGGTCGACGACGGCGACCACGGCTGCCTCCGGCTTCGCCGTGGCGACAGCGCCCGCGAACGAGAGCTCCGCCTCCTCGTCCGCCGTCAGGACGCGGACGGGGTGGCCCGCCGCACGCGCGAGCGCGGCGACGAGGTCGCCGCCGTTCTCGGCCTGCCGTCCCGGCGCCGTCACGAGCACCTCGAGCGAGTGGGCGCCCTGCCTGCGCGCCTCTTCGCAATAGGCGCGAACGGCGTCGGCGGCCTCTGCGATCGAGTCCTCGTCGAGCCGCCCGGTCGCCTCGAGCTCGTGACCCAGGCCGAGGCGGACGCGCTCGGTGTGGAGCTCGTCCAGCTGCGCCGCGCTGAACCGTGCCGTCACGAGGCGCACCGTGTTGGAGCCGACGTCGATCACAGCGGCGGTGCGGAGCATCGCGCGGTCATCCCCGCTCGCGTCGAACTTGCAACACGCCGGTGGCGTTCTACGGCGGGCGCTCGGCCTCGAGGACCTCCCGGAGCCGCTTCCATTCCTTCCCGTCGACCGCGGCGAACTGCCGCCGCGCGTCGCTCCGCAGCCCCGGCATCGAATGCTGGTAGCGCTCCGCCACCTCGCCCATCGCGAAGACCGTCGCCGGGCCGAGCTCCGCGCCGCGCTCGGCGGCGAGCGCGCGCAGGCGGGCGACGGCGACGTCCGCGTCCTGGTGCGCGCCGAGCACGTCCTGCAGCCCGACCATCCGCTTGACGAGCCTCTCCGTCGCGCCCGGGTACACGTCCGCGACGAACTCCAGCGTGTAGCGAAAGCGCTTGCCGGCGATCCGCAGGCGGTGATAGTCGTCGGCCGGTGCGCGAGGGGTGATACGGCGCGCGGCCTTGCGCAGCGCGCGATGCCTGCGCTCGACCAGTTCCGGTGCTTCTCCGAGCGCAGGCGGCCTGCGTGCGCCGCTGCGCGCGCGCAGCATCGCGCCGAACCGCCTGACGAGGCGTGCGTAGCGCGGCGAGTCGAACGCCGCGAGCATCTCGGCCCGCGCCTGGCGGCGGTCGCCGTCGAGGAGCTCGCGCAGGCGCTTCAGCGGCTCGCGGTCGGCGTCGGGCAGTGCCGCGATCCAGCCGTCGAGCTGCTCGAGCTGCACGTCGAGGTCGCGCACGACGCCGATCGTGCCGCCGATCCACGCGAGCTCCGCGCGCAGCTCGGCCGCGGCGGCGGGAAGCTCGGCGGCGAAGAGCGCGAGCGCCGCACGCAGCCGCCGGGTCGCAACGCGCATCGCGTGCAGCTCCTCGATGTCGTCGCCGATCCGCGTGCCCGGCTCCTTCGCCAGCATGATCGTGAAGTTGCGGCGCAGCACGGCGAGCGCGACCTCGCCGATCGTGTCCGCCGGGGAAATCGTCGTGCGTCCGAACGTCTGCGGCTCGGTGCGGGGGATCCCGCTCGCGGCGAGCCCGGACTCGTACTTGCTGAGCAGCGCCGGCTGCAGCCCGCACGCCAACCGGAGGCTCTCGACGAGCGGCTCGACCGCGGCGCGCGACTCCGGCTCGGCCTCGAGCTCCACGCGCCGCAGGCGGCTCAGGATACGGCCGCCGGGCTCACGGAACGCCGTGTCGTCGAGCACGAGCTCGCCGCTCGGCTTGCCCGCGGACGTGAGCGGGAAGACGCGCCGCCGCGTCTGGACGTCGAAGAGCGGCGCCAGGGCGCGCCGGCCGACGAGGGCGCGGATGCGCTCGCCGACGGGCCCGGGGGCGCGCGAGAGCGTGGCGGGCTCGAGGCCGTCGACGGCCTCCTCGAGCTCCAGCCGGACGAGCGGCCCGGTGGGGTCGGCGGCGCCGCGCTCGAGCGACTTCACCGTCGCCACAGGCGCCTTTCGCCCCGCGTGGCGAATCCGCAGCGAGTAGCCGGCCCGGTCGAGGGCCCGGTCGCGCGTGTCGAGATAGGTGTCGACGTGGGTGGCGGTGCGGCCCGCGCCGATCGCGACCGGCGCCGCCCCGTTCGCGGAGGCGGCTTCGATCCAGCGCAGGACCGGGCGCAGGTCCTGCGCGTCGAGCTGCCACTCGAGCTCGATATCCCTTGACGGCGCCGCATCCATGCCTGCGACCGTCGCAAATGCGCGTCGGCCGCGCAACCGCCCACCGTTCACCACTTCGCAATCACCCGGGTGAGTCTCTCGCGCGGCTACCGTCAGGGGTGCCGTGGCGAGATGATGGCCCCACGGCGTGCCAGCGCCCTACCCCGCCTGCCACGAAAGGACGAACGATGACCTCCACCGCCGAGCGTCCCCAACTCTCGGACACGCAGCTGCAGGAAGTGCTCGCGCTGATCAAGGACGCGGACAGCGTCGAGCTGAAGCTGACCGTCCCCGAGCAGCAGCAGCGCTCGACCGTATCCGGCCTCGGCATGGACGCGCTGGACGCGCAGATCCGCCAGGTCTTCTTCTTCGACACGCCCGACCTGGCACTCGACAAGGCAGGTGTCGTGGTGCGGGCGCGGCGGATCCAGGGCAAGGGCAACGACTCGGTCGTCAAGCTGCGTCCGGTCGTCCCCAACGAGTTGCCGGGCAAGGTGCGGCGCGCGCCCGACTTCGGCGTCGAGGTCGACGCGATGCCGGGCGGGTTCGTCTGCTCCGGGTCGTTCAAGAACGCGTGGTCGACCGACACGGTTCTCGACGCCGTCGCCCGCAACCGGCCGCTACGCAAGCTCTTCTCGAAGGAGCAGCGCGCGTTCTACGCGACGCATGCGCCGGAGGGAATCGAGATCGACGACCTCACCGTGCTCGGGCCGATCTTCGTGCTGAAGCTGAAGTTCTCGCCGGAGGGCTTCGACCGCCGTCTCGTCGGGGAGCTCTGGTTCTACCCGGACGGCTCCCGCATCCTCGAGCTGTCGACGAAGTGCCTGCCGGGCGAGACGTTCGACGTCGCGGCGTCGGCGCGCGCGTTCCTCACGTCGCGCGGGGTCGATCTCTCCGGGGAGCAGAAGACGAAGACGCGGACAGCGCTCGAGTTCTTCGCCGGGGAAGCGAAGCAGGCGCAGGAGCCTGCGACGGTTGGCTGAGCCCGCCGCCCGCCACGAGGAGGCGGTCGGGGTCGATGCGACGGCGCGCTTCCTGAACCGCGAGCTGTCGTGGCTCGACTTCAACGCACGCGTGCTCGCGCTGCGCGGAGGAGGACACGCGCACAGCCGCTCGAGCGGGCCCAGTTCCTCGCGATCTTCTCGCAGAACCTCGACGAGTTCTTCCAGGTCCGCGTCTCGGGCTTGCGGGAGCAGTTGACGGCGGGCGTGCTCGGGCACGTCGCCCGACGGCATGACGCCCGCGCGAGCAGCTCGAGGCGATCCGCGCGCGTTCGCAGGAGCTGGTGGCGCACCAGACGCGCGTGTTCGCCAAGCAGGTGCGGCCGCGCCTGCGCTCCGCGGGCATCCGCGATCACCGACTGGGACGACCTCGACGAAGACGGAGCGCGAGCAGCTGACGGCGGTCTTCGAGGAGCGCATCTTCCCGGTGCTCACGCCGCTCGCCGTCGACCCGGCGCATCCGTTCCCGTACATCTCGGACCTGTCGCTCAACCTCGCGGTCGTCGTGCGCGACCCGTCGAGCGGCGGGAAGCGGTTCGCGCGCGTGAAGGTGCCGCCGCTGCTGCCGCGCTTCGTCGTGGTCCCCGGCGGACGGCGCGTTCGTGCCGCTCGAGCAGGTGATCGCCGCGCACCTCGGTCAGCTGTTCCCGGGCATGGAGATCGTCGAGCACCACCCGTTCCGCGTCACGCGCGACGCCGACTTCGAGGTCGAGGAGGACGAGGCCGACGACCTGCTCGCCGCGCTCGAGTCGCTCCTGCGCGCGCGGCGGCCGGCGCCGGAGGCCGTGCGGCTCGAGGTCGACGCGACGATGCCGCAGCGCCTGCGCACGCTGCTGCTGCGCGAGCTCGGCTCGCGGCCGACGACGTCTACGTGATCGACGGCCTGCTCGACCTGGGCGGGCTCTGGTCGCTGACGGAGCTGAGGCGACCGTCGCTGAAGCGAGCAGCGCTGGGTCGGCGTGACGCCGCCCGAGCTCGGCGGCCGGCTCGCGGAGCCGCTCGACATCTTCGAGACGCTGCGCAAGCGGCGACGTGCTCGTGCACCACCCGTACGACTCGCTTCGCGACCTCCGTCGAGGCGTTCGTCGACCAGGCCGCCGACGACCCGGAGGTGCTCGCGATCAAGCAGACGCTCTACCGCACCTCGGACGAGGACGAGGCGCCGATCGTGCGCTCGCTGGTCGCGCGCCGCGGAGGCGGGCAAGCAGGTGGTCGCGCTCGTCGAGCTGAAGGCGCGCGGCGACGAGGAGGCGAACATCGAGCTGGGCGCGCGCGCTGGAGAAGGCGGGCGTGCACGTCGTGTACGGCCTCGTCGGGCTGAAGACGCACGCGAAGATCGTGCTCGTCGTGCGCAACGAGGGCGACGGGATCCGCCGCTACTGCCACGTCGGCACCGGCAACTACAACCCGGCGACCGCGACCGTCTACGAGGACGTCGGGCTGCTCTCCGCCGACCCCGAGCTCGGCGCCGACCTCACCGAGCTCTTCAACCACCTCACCGGCTACGCGAACGGCGACGGCTACCGCAAGCTGCTCGTCGCGCCGGCGGATGCTGCGCGCCCGCGCATGCTCGAGCTGCATCCGCGCGGAGGCGCGATGCGCCCGACGGCCGGATCGTGATGAAGATGAACAGCCTCGTCGACCCGGAGATGATCGACGCGCTCTACGACGCGTCGGCGGCGGGCGCGAGATCGACCTGATCGTGCGCGGCATCTGCTGCCTGCGCCCGGGCGTCGCCCGGGCTGTCGGAGAGCATCCGCGTGCGCTCGATCGTCGGCCGCTTCCTCGAGCACTCGCGCATCTTCCGCTTCGGCAGCGACGAGCGCGGCGCCGCGCTACTACATCGGCTCGGCCGACCTGATGCCGCGCAACCTCGACCGCCGCGTCGAGGCGTCACGCCCGTCGTCGGACCCCAGCTCGTCGAGCGGCTCGAGGAGATCCTCGCGGTCGACGCTCGCCGACGACGTGCTCGCGTGGGAGCTGCGGCCCGACGGCTGGCGCAAGGTGCGCACGAAGGCGGGGATGAACGCGCAGGAACGGCTGCTCGAGCTCGCGGAGCAGCGCGCAAGCGAAGGGGCGTAGTGCCGTTGCTCTACCTCATCCGGCATGCGAAGGCCGGGCACCGCCAGCGGTGGGAGGGGCCGGACCACGTCCGCCCGCTCACGCGCTCGGGCCGCCGTCAGGCAGAGGCGCTCGTCGAGCAGTTCAGGGACGCGCCGTTCACGCGCCTCGTCTCGAGCCCGTACGTCCGTTGCCGGCAGACGCTCGAGCCGCTCTCCCGCGAGCGCGGCCTGCCCGTCGAGGACGCGGGCGAGCTCGAAGAGGGCGTCGGCGCGAACGAGACATTCCGGCTCATCTCGGCGCTCGGCGCCGACGACGGCGGCCCCGTCGCCCTGAGCACGCACGGCGACATCATGGAGAACGTCCTCGACCGGCTCGCCACCCACGGCGTGAAGCTCGACGGGCCGGTCGCGTTCGAGAAGGGCTGCACGTGGGTGCTCGACGTCGCCGGCGGCGAGGTGACCGGCGCGCGCTACGTCCCGCCGCCGTCGTAGGGCGGGAGGCCCTCGATCAGCGCGCTCAGCCGCGCCGGGCGCTCCGGGTCCGGCTGCAGGTACGTGACGTAGTCGGCGGCGCGCGGATAGCCGCTCGCCAGGATCGCGGCGGCCGCAGCCTCGACGTCGTACGGGGTGCGCCGTAGCTCGACGCCGTCACCGAGCAGCGCCCAGTACGCCCCGGGCTCTGCCTCGTACGGCGCGCCGACGCTGCCGGTGTTGACGACGCGGATGCCGTCGACCGTGCGGTCGAACTGCACGTGCGTGTGCCCGCACACGACGACGCGCTCCTCGACGCCGGCGAGCAGCCCGCGCAGCCGCTCGTCGGGCGTGACGCGCGTGATCGTGATCTCGTCGCTGCCGGGCGCGCCGTGGCAGAACCGCACCGGCCCGAGGCCGTCGACGTCCACCGTCAGGTCGACGGGCAGCTCGGCGAGGAACGCGAGCCGTTCGGCGCCGAGCAGACGTGCGGCCCAGCTGAGGTCCTCGCGGGGCGGCAGATCGCGCAGCCGGTCCGCGTTGCCCCGGACGAAGCGGGCGCCGCGGTCGCGCAGCAGGTCGAGCGCCTCGACGGGCATCGGGCCGGCGGCGACATCGCCGCCGACCACGATCGTCTCGATCCCGAGCGCGTCCACCTCCGCGAGCACGGCGTCCAGGGCGGGCAGGTTGCCGTGGACGTCGGAGAGCGCGGCGAGTCGCGTCAGCCCTCGCTCGGCGCCGTCCGGCCCTCGGGTGCGACCACGACCGGCACGTCGCCGTTGTGCGGCGGCTCGATCGTGAGGTTCGGAAGGATCCGGTCGAGCCACGCGGGGATGTACCACGACTTCTCGCCCAGCAGCGTGAGCAGCGCAGGCACGAGCGTCATGCGCACGACGAGCGCATCGGTGAGGATCGCGACCGCGAGCAGCAGGCCGAACTCCTTCGGGATGCGGTCGGCGCTCAGGATGAACGCCGAGAACACCGTGCCCATGATCAACGCGGCGGCGACGACGACTCGGCCGATCGCCGCGATCCCGTGCTCGACCGCGAGCTGCGTCGGCAGTCCGTGCACGTGCTCCTCGCGGATGCGGCTCATCAGGAAGACCATGTAGTCCATCGAGAGCCCGAAGAGGATCGCGAACGCGATCGGGGGCACGAACGTCTCGATCGGGCCGGTGCGGTCGAGCCCGGTCAGCCCGAGGAAGTGGCCCTCCTGCACCACGAGCGTGAGCACGCCGAAGCCGACGAAGGCGGACATGATCGTCGTGATCGCCGCGGTCAGCGAGATCACGATCGAACGGAACGCCATCGCGAGCACGATGAACGTGACACCGATGATGTAGAGCAGGAACAGCGGCAGCCGCTGAATGATCCGGTCGGCGATGTCCTTGAACGCCGCCGTCTGCCCGGAGACATAGGCGACGGCGTCACCGCCTCTCGTCGCCTGTGGCACGACGTCGTCGCGCAGCCGGTCCACCAGGTCGTCTGTCGCCTTGTCCTGCGGCGCCGAGGTCGGCGTGACGAAGACGATCGCGACCGTCTTCGGCTTGTTGAACTGTGGCTTGGCGCTCGACGCGACGCCCTTCAGCCCCTGCAGGCGGTCGTAGATCTTCTGCGGCGCCTGCTTGTCGTTGTTGACGGCGACGACGATCGGGATCGGGCTGTTGAAGCCCTTGCCGAACCCCTCGGCGAGCAGGTCGTATGCGCGCCGGCTCGTCTGCGCCTTCGGCTGCGTCCCCTGGTCGGCGGCGCCGAGGCGCACGAGCGCCGAGGTCGCGGCCAGCGCGAGCACCGCGAGCAGCACGATCGGGAACACGTAGCGCGCGTTGCGGACCACGAACCGCCCGTAGCGCGCGATCGGCGTCTTCTCGCGGGCCGCCTCGGAGTCGTCGAGCGGCCGCAGGAACGGGACCTTCCAGCGGTCGACCCGGTGGCCGAGCAGCGCCAGCACGGCGAGCAAGAGCGAGTTCGCGATCAGCACCGTCGTCAGCACGCCGAGCGCGCTGCCGATGCCGAGCTTCGTCACGAAGTCGAGGCCGAAGAACGCGAGGCCCGAGACCGAGATCGCGACGGTCAGGCCGGCGAACAGCACCGCCCGGCCCGCCGACGCGCCCGCCTCGGCGGCGGCGTCGCGCGGCGACAGCCCGTCGTGCAGCAGCTGCCGGAAGCGCGTCACGATGAAGAGGGAGTAGTCGATGCCGACGCCCAGGCCGATCATCGAGACGAGGATCGGGGTGATCGTGTTGATGTCGGTCAGGCCGGCGAGGATGAAGAGCAGCAGGAACGCGGTCACGAGCGCGGTCAGCGCGAGCAGGATCGGGATCAGCGTCGCCACGAACGTGCGGAAGACGATCAGCAGCACGATCAGCGCGGCGAGCAGGCCGAGCGCCTCGGACGTTCCCTGCTTGATCGGCGGGAACTCCGCCTCGCCGTTGTACTCGACGGTCACGCCGGCGGGCTCGACGGCCTTGCGCACGGAGTCCTCGACGGCGACGACCTGGTCGCGGTCGGCGTCCTCGATCGTCTGGTCGAACTGCGCCTCCGAGTACGCGATGCGACCGCCGTCGGAGAAGGTCGCGTCGCTGAACGGGTTCCCGACGCTCGACAGCCCGGCTTTGCCGTCCTTCGGCTTGAACTCGGCCGTCTTCAGCTTCGCGATCGCGGCCTTGACCGCCTGCTTGCGCTGCGGTGTGTCGAGCCGCTGTCCGGGCGGCGCCGCGAACACGATGTTCAGCACGCCGCCCTGCTCGGACGCGAACTTCTGCTCGATCAGGTCGACGGCCTTTTGCGTCTCGGAGCCGGGGATCTCGAACTTGTCGCGCAGGCTCCCGCCGACGGTCGCGACGAGCACGATCAGCCCGGCGAGGATCCCGATCCACGCGAACACGGTGCGCCACGGATGCGTCGCGCGTGCGCGCGCCCAGCGCGCGAGCGCGCCTGACGCCAGCCGCTCGTGCGCGGCCAGCCTGTTGCTGTCACCACTTTGAAACTCGGTCATTTGATCGCCCCCTCTGCCTAAGCGTCTATCACACACGACCGACCCCGGGGTGAAAACTCATCGGCGTCCGGCGCTGTGAGAGGATCGTTTTATGCCGCACGATCCACAGTTCTTCGTCCGCGAGGACGTCGCGGCCGCCGGCCCGCCGCGCGAGCTCGTCGGCTACGGCGAGCACCCGCCGAAGATCCGCTGGCAGAACGACGCGAGGGTCGCCGTGCAGATCGTCGTCAACTACGAGGAGGGCTCGGAGAAGTCGTTCGCGATGGGCGACGGCGTGAACGACATCTTCTACGAGCTGCCGTTCGCGATCGAGGGCCAGCGCGACCTCGCCGTCGAGTCGATGTACGAGTACGGCAGCCGCGCAGGGATCTGGCGCATGTTCCGCGTCTTCGACACGGCCGGCATCCCGGTGACGTTCTTCGGCGTCGCGGTGGCGCTCGAGCGCAACCCGGAGGTCGCCCGGAAGCTCGTCGCGCGCGGCGACGAGGTCGTCGGGCACGGCTTCCGCTGGAGCAACCACTTCGAGATGACGCGCGACGACGAGCGAGAGGCGATCCGGCTCGCCGTCGAGTCGATCGAGCGCACGACGGGGTCGCGCCCGCTCGGGTGGTACTGCCGCGAGATGAGCACGGACACACGCGAGCTGGTCGTCGAGGAAGGCGGGTTCCTCTACGACTCGGACTGCTACAGCGATGACCTCCCGTACTGGACGCGCATCCTCGACAAGGCGCATCTCGTCGTGCCGTACACGCTCGTCGTCAACGACGCGCGCTACATCATCGGGACCGGCTTCGCCAGCCCGGAGAGCTTCTTCGAGACCGCGAAGGCGCACCTCGACCGGTTGCGCAACGACGGGGACGACGTGTCGCGGATGATGTCGATCGGCCTGCATCCCCGGATCACCGGCAACCCGGCGCGCTCGGACGCGCTGGCGCGCTTCATCGACTACGCACAGTCGCTCGGCGACGTGTGGTTCGCGCGCCGCATCGACATCGCGAAGACGTTCATGGAGCAGGAGCCGGCCGAGCGCTGGCTCTGATCGCGTTCGAGCGCCTGCAGCATCTCGTTGTGGTGCCCGCGGCCGTCGGCGGCATCGAGACGCGCCTCGTGCTCGACACGGGCATCGGCCTGACGGTGCTGTCGGAGTCGCTCGGTGCGCGGGCCGGTTGCGAGCCGACGGGCGAGTCGTTCAAGGGCAAGCGCATGTCCGGGCAGTCGGTCAGCGTTCCGCTCGCACGTGCGAGATCGCTCGCGCTCGGCGGCCTCGAGCGGCACGAGGTCGAGGTCGGCCTGCTCGACATGAGCGGCTTCCCGCGCGAGCTCGCAGGGATCGACGGCTTCGTCGGCCTCGATTTCCTCGCCGAGGTGCCGTTCACCGTCGACTACGCGGCGGGCCGGGTCGTGCTCGAGAGCGACGAGTCGCTGGCGGAGCGGCGGCGTGCGGGGATCCCGGTCGGCGTGTCGATCGAGCGCGAAGGGCCGGCGGTCGACGTCTTCTGCGCGCTCACGATCCCGGGCGGCCGGGCGATCGCGGTCGAGGTCGACATGGGCAGCGACGCGCTGATCCTCGACGAGCGCTTCGCGGCCGAGACCGGCGTCGACCTCGGGGCCGACGGCGTCAGGCGCGTGGACGGCACGGACGAGACCGGGCACGCGTACACGCGCTGGTTCACGACGCTCTCAGGCGAGATCCATCCGCCGTCCGCGCCGGAGCTCGCGCAGCACGCACCGGACGTGCAGTTCCAGCGCATCATCCACGACGGGCTCGTCGGCGACGCATTCCTGCGCCGCTTCGCCGTCACCTACGACGTCGCGGGAGCGGAGCTGATCTTCGGCGTCAGCTTGGCCTGATGCTCTGCGATAGTCATGTCGCGGTCAGCGTGCCGCGCAGTAGAGCAGCGTCGGCCGGGCCGGCTGCTCCGGGCTCGGGGAGGTGAGCCGGAGCAGCGCGACCGCGGCCGACGCGACTGCGACGACGGCCGCCGCCGCCAACACCGGCGGTCGGAGGCCGCGCCGCACCGCTGCGGCGTTACGCGGCGTGGCCGCTTACCGCGAGCGCCGCTTCGGTCACCACCTCCGGCCCCCCGCGCACCACGAGCACAGGACAGTGCGCTTCGTGGAGCACCGCGGTGGAGACACTTCCGTGCACCGCGCGACCGATCGGGCCCCAACCGTGCGCTCCGACGACGATCAGGCGCGCGTTCCGCCGCCGCGCGGTGGTGCAGATCGCGTCCGCGACCGGTCCGGAGCAGGCAATCGTGTCGCATGCGATGCCCGCCTCGGCCGCGACCGCACGCGTCTGCTCCAGCGTCTCGCGGACATGCGCCTGTTCCATCTTCGTCAGCTCCGCGACCACGTCCGAGTACCCGAAGTAGCCGTACGCCGGGATCAGGACGTGCTCGACAGCGACCACGACGAGCGGCGCGTCGAGAGCCTTTGCGAGCTCGACCGCGTTCAACGTCGCCTCTGCCGCCGAGGGAGAGCCGTCCGTAGCGAGGACGATGGGTTTCATGGGGCTCCTTTCTTCGACGGTCCGATTGTGTGTCGCGCGACGCGCCGCCGAATCGGCGAACACGCTGAGCCGAATGCGGAAAACCACGAATGCGACCTCCGCGGCGCGGGTGCACGCTGGACTCGACAAAAGGAGGTCTGTGATGACACGCACGCTGGAGAAGATCCTGATCGCCGTCGACGACTCGCCGGCATCGCTGACCGCGGTCGAGCAGGGCCTTGCAATGGCGGCGGACGAACGCGCCGAGGTTGTGTTCGTGCACGTCGTGCCGATCGCCGGCGAGAACCTCGTGCCGCGCCACAGCAGGACCGAGCGCGTGCCGGGCCGGGCGCGGACGCGCCTTCTCTCGACCGTGACCGCGATGGCGGACGCCGTCGAGGTCGAGTCGACGTCGGAGCTGCTCGTCGGTCACCCGGCGACGCAGATCGCGCTGCTCGCGGACGAGCTCGACGTCGACCTCGTCGTCGTCGGCTCACGGCACATGACCGGGATCAAGCGCTTCGTGCTCGGCAGCACGTCGCGCGCGCTCATCCGTGAGACATCGCGCCCCGTCCTCGTGTTTCCGGAGGTCTCGCTGGAGCCCGCCGTGGCGTAGGGTCGAAGCGTGTTGACGCGGCGGGAGCTCCTCGCGCGTGCGGCCGGGCTGTCGGTCGCGCTGGCGCTGCCGTCGCTCCGGGACGTCGCGCAGGCCGCCGTCGATCCGCGCCTCCGAACGCTGCAGAACACGCTTCGCGGGCCTGTCATCACGCGTACGGATCCGCGCTACGCGAGCGCCCGGCTCGCGTTCGACGGGTTGTATGACGACATCCACCCGCTCGCGGTCGCGCAGCCCGTCGACGCCGCCGATGTCGCAACGGTCGTGCGGTGGGCGCAGCGGACCGGCGTGCACATCGTCGCTCGCTCGGGGGGACACAGCTACGGCGGCTACTCGTCGACGTCAGGCGTCGTCGTCGACCTCTCGCGGCTCGCGAGCGTGCACGTCACCGCGGGGCAGGCGGTCGTCGGCGCGGGCGCGCGCCTCGGGAACATCTACGCCGTCCTCGGTCGTCACGGCCTCGCCATTCCTGCCGGCACGTGCCCGAGCGTCGGCATCGGCGGCCACGCGCTCGGCGGCGGCTTCGGCCTCGCCTCGCGCGCATGGGGGCTCGCGTCGGACAACGTCCGCTCGCTCCAGGTCGTCACCGCGGACGGCAAGGTCGTGACCGCGGACCCGAAGCACAACCCCGACCTCTTCTGGGCGTGTCGCGGCGGTGGCGGCGGCAACTTCGGGATCGTCACGCGGCTCGTCTTCGGCACCCACCGGGTCTCGCAGGGCTCGTACTTCGTCGCCACGTGGCCGTGGGCGCAGGCCGACGAGGTGCTTCGGAGCTACCTGCAGTGGGCGCCGGCTGCGCCCGCTGCGCTCGGCAGCGTGTGCCGCCTCGCGACAGGCCCCGGCGGGCCGACGCTGCAGGTGTTCGGGCAGTTCCTCGGTAGCGAGGCGCGGTTGAAGGCCGCGCTCGCGACGCTCGGGCCTCCGGCGCAGAAGCTCACGATCGGCACCTCCTCGTGGCTCGACCTCGTGCGCCGGTGGGCGGGCTGCCTCGGCCACACGCTGCCGTCGTGCGCGGCACCCGGGCACCAGGTTTTCGTCGGCGCCTCCGACTACGTGGCGAAGGTGCCGTCGGTCGCGCAGGCCGCGCGCTTCAGGAACGTCATCGACGCGCGCGGCACCGCGCCCGGCGCGCTGCTCATCGACTCGTACGGCGGCGCGGTCAACCGCGTGCCGGCGACGGCGACGGCGTTCGCGCACCGCGACGTGCTCGCGTCGATCCAGTACTTCGCGACGGGCGACGCCGCCTCGGCGCGCGCGTGGGTGAACGCGTCGCGCGCGAAGCTCGCCCCGGTGACGTCAGGTGCGGCGTACGTGAACTACATCGACCCCGACCTGCGCAACTGGCAGCAGGCCTACTACGGACGGAACCTCGCCCGCCTACGGCGGCTGAAGCGCCGCTACGACCCGCACAACCTCTTCCACTTCGCGCAGAGCATCCGGCCTGCGTGAGCCGGGCTAGCCCTTGATCGCGCCGCCGAGGCCCGATGCCGCGCAGGAACGAGCGCTGGAAGATCAGGAAGCCGGCGATCGGGACGAGGCACGCGATGAACATCGCGGCGAGGAAGACGCCGAGCTCGGTCTGGGACTGGATCGTCGGCAGCCGCACCGAGAGCGGCTGCTTGTTCGGGTCGGTGAGGACGAGCAGCGGCCAGAGGAAGTCCTTCCACGACGCGAGCACGCGCGAAGACCGAGACGACGCCGAGGATCGGCTTCGACATCGGCAGCACGATCTTCCAGAAGAGCGTGAACGGGCCGGCGCCGTCGATGCGCGCCGCCTCGAAGATCTCGCGCGGAAGGTTGTCGAAGAAGCGCTTCACGAGGATGACGTTGAACGCGCTCGCTCCGGCCGGCAGCCACACCGCCCAGTAGCTGTCGATCAACGAGTGGTGGACGATCGGCGGATGCACGATCTCGATGTAGAGCGGCACGAGCAGCACGACCGCCGGCACGAAGAGCGTCACCAGCAGCAGCCCGTTGATCACCTTCGCGTAGCGCGGCCGCAGCACCGAGAGCGCGTAGCCGCCGGTCGTCGCGACGACGATCTGCACGAGCCAGGAGCCGAACGCGAGCACGATCGTGTTCCAGAAGTAGCGGCCGACGTCGACGTCCACCCAGGCCTCGCGCAGGTTGCTCCACGCGGCGCCGTGCGGGAAGAGCGCCATCGGATGGCTGATCGTGTCGTTCGTCGGCGTGATCGCCGACTTCGCGAGCCAGAGGATCGGCCCGAGGCCGACGACGACGAGCGCGACGAGCAGCAGCACCTGCGCGCCGCCGAGCCCGAGGCGCACGCCCGGCCGGCGCCAGTCGGCGGGCGTGATCAGCGCGGCGGGGCGCTCTCGTCGCTCATTCGGTGCTCCAGGAGCGCGTCGCGCGCAGGTAGACGAGCGAGAACAGCGCGAGGAAGACCGGCGAGCATCAGGCTGAGCGCGGTCGCCTTGCCGTAGTCGCCGCCGAGCGAGTTGCCGAACGCGTAGTCGTAGATCAGCAGCAGCACCGTCAGCGTCGCGTTCGCGGGGCCGCCGGACGTGAAGAGGAACGGCTCGAGGAAGACCTGCGCCGTCCCGATGATCTGCAGGATCATCGTCACGAGCAGCACGCCGCGCAGCTGCGGCAGCGTCACGTGCCAGACCTTCGCCAGAGCGCCGGCGCCGTCGACCGACGGCCGCCTCGTACAGCTCGGCGTTCACGGCGGTCAGCGCGGCGAGGTAGATGATCACCGTCGCGCCCGCGTTCGCCCACGTCGACTCGAGCACGAGCGACGGCATCGCCCACGACTGCGACTGCAGCCAGGGGTACGGGCCGAGGTGCGACCCAGCCGAGGACCGTGTTGAAGACGCCGACCGAGCTCGGCGTCGTAGAACGTCTTCCAGAGGAGCACGGCGACGACCGGCGGGATCACGACCGGCAGGTAGGCGAGCGCGCTGTACAGGCCGCGGCGCGTCCGCACCTCGCTCATCAGCACCGCCGCGGCGAGCGGGATCGGATAGCCGAAGACAGCGCGAGGAGCGCGAAGTACGCCGTGTTCTTGACGGCGATCGGCAGTCTGCGGGTCGTGCGATGACGGCGCGGAAGTTGTCGAGCCCGACCCACGTCGGCGCCTGCACGAGGTTCGTGTGCTGGAACGACATCACGACCGTGCGCACGATCGGATACCACGAGAACGCCCCGAAGACGAGCGAGCAGCGGGAGCAGGAAGAGGAAGCGTCGACGAGGCCGCCGCTGCGGACCCAGGTCAGCGGCGTGCGCCGCGCGCGGTAGCGTGCCGTCGCGCGAGCGCCGCTCCCTCGACCTCGATCTCGCTGATCGCGTCCATCGACCTCCGTCGGCGGCGGTGGCGGCGGCGCGACGCCCGCCGCCCACCTGTCCTCCAAGCTGATTAGTGCCGCTCGAGATCGCCTGCCTGCGCGGTGCTGGTTCGCCTGCTGCAGCAGCGACTGGATGTCGGCGTTCTTGTTCGTCAGCACCGCTTCGACCGACCGCGTCGAGCGCGTGGTAGACGCTCTGCGTCGACGCCGCCGGCTCCGGGATCAGCGTCTGGCCGAAGATGCCGGTCAGTGAACGGCTTCATCTGGCCGAGCGGCACGTTGATGTACGGCTTGATCCACGTGTTCGCGAGGTCGTACTGCTTCTTGTTGAAGAGCGGCAGCGCGGGAACGCCGACCGGCTGCTTGTTCGCGACGAGCGTCTTCGCGTTCTGCGGATCGCCTGCGCCTTCGTGACAGCGGCCGCTCGTAGAAGAAGTCGATCCACTTCACCGCCGCGGCCTTCTCGGCCTCGTTCGCGCTCGGCTTGACGGCGACCTCGGTGCCGCCGCCGAGCACGCCGGCGTTCTTGTTCTTCGCGAGCGGCAGCGGCGCGAGCCCGTAGATCGACGGATCGATGTTCGACGCCTGCACGAGGTTCGTGTAGACGTCCGAGCCGCTGATGTACATGCCGACGTTGCCGGCGGCGAACGCCTGGTTGATGTCGCTCCAGCCGTAGTCGAAGTTCGAGCCCATCGAGTTGTCGGTCCAGCGCATCTGGTGGAGCATGTTCAGCGCCGTCGACGGTCTGCGGGTTGTTGAGCGTCGCGACCGCGTTCGTGCCGGTGCCCTTCTCCATCCGGCCGCCGAGCGAGTAGACGAGCGTCGTGAGGATCCAGCCGGCGGTGTTGTCGTCCTTCGCCATCTGGACGTAGCCGGCCTTGCCGGTCTTCTGCGAGATCTTGAGCGCGTCGGCGCGGACCTGCGCCCACGTCGTCGGCGGCTTGTTCGGGTCGAGGCCCGCCTGCGCGAACAGCTTGCGGTTGTAGTGCAGCGCCTGCGCGTAGGCGCCCTTCGGCAGCGCGACGATCCGGCCCTTCGAGTCGGTGCCCTCGGCGAGGACCGCCTTGTTGTACTTGGAGAAGTACGGCAGCGCCTTCGCGTACGGCGGTCAGGTCGGCGAGCTGGCCGTTGTCGCCGAGCGTGCGGGCGTCGGTGAACGGCACCTCGAACACCGTCGGCAGCGTCCCCGCCGCGAGCTTCGCGGCGAACGTCGGCGCCGTCCACTGGTACTCGACCGGCTTGACCTTGATCGACGGGTTCGCCTTCTCGAACTGCGCGACCTGCTGCGTTGAACTGCTGGATCGCCGCGGGTGTCGAGCCCGGGATCAGCGATGCGACGCTGATCGTCACCGTCTTCGTCGTCGAGCCGACGGCGCGGCGGCGGTCGCGCAGACGGCGAGCGAGGCTCGCCGCGGCCACGGCCGTGGCGATACGCATGGACTTCATCGTCCTTCCTTTCCTTGACGTCTGTCGCGGCCTTGCCGGTCTGCCGGAGCCAGACCGTCGTGTCCGCTGGGACAGCACCTCCTTCGAGCTCGCCGCTCGCGATCAGGACCTCGGCGCCGCGCGGGAGCGGGATACGGGTCGGGGCCGAAGTTGACGAGGCAGACGAAGCGCTCGCCGCGCGCGAACGCGAGCACGTCGTCGGGCGCGGCGAGCCAGCGCAGGTCGTCGCGCCTCGCCCCACGGGGCGGCGCGCCGCAGGCGCAGGCCGCGTGCGGTAGAGGCTTGAGCATCGACGACGGGTCGCCGCTCTCGCGCCTCGACGGTCAGCGCCGCCCAGTCGTCGGGCTGGTCGAGCCAGGGCGTGCAGCGCCGTCGCGGGCTGAAGCCGTACGGCGGCCGGTCGCCCGACCACGGGATCGGCACGCGGCAGCCGTCGCGGCCCGGGATCGACGCCGCCGGAGCGCAGCCACATCGGGTCGCGGCGGCGGTGCGCCGGGATGTCCTCGACCTCGGGCAGCCCGAGCTCCTCGCCCTGGTAGACGTACATCGAGCCCGGCAGCGCCATCGAGAGCAGCGCGGCGGCCCGCGCGCGGCGTGTGCCGCGCGCCGAGGTCGGTCGGCGTGCCGGCCCGCTTCGCCTCGAACGAGAACGAGGTGTCGTCGCGTCCGTAGCGCGTGACCGGCCGCGTGACGTCGTGGTTCGAGATCACCCACGTCGGCGGCGCGTCGACCGGCGCGTGCGCGTCGAGCGCGGCGTCGATCGACGCGCGAAGCCGCGCCGCGCTCCCACGGGCACGCGAGGAAGTCGAAGTTGAACGCGGTGTGCAGCTCGTCCGGGCCGCAGGTAGCGGGCGAGCCGCTCCGGCTCGGGGAGCCAGATCTCGCCGACGAGCACGCGCGGCTCGGCGTAGCCGTCGGCGACCGCGCGCCAGCCGCGGTAGATGTCGTGCAGCTCGTCGCGGTCCATGTACGGGTGCTCGCCGGGCGCCCAGCTCGTCGGCTCCTCGCCGAGGCCCGGGTCCTTGACGAGCAGCGCGGCCGAGTCGATCCGCACGCCGGCGACGCCGCGGTCGAACCAGAACCGCAGGACGTCCTCGTGCTCCGCCCAGACGTCGGGATGCGTCCAGTTGAGGTCGGGCTGCTCCGGCGCGAACAGGTGCAGGTACCACTCGCCGTCTGCCGACCCGCGTCCACGCCGAGCCGCCGAAGATCGACTGCCAGCCGTTCGGCGGCCGCTGCCGTCGTCGCCGCGGCCGCGCCGGAACCAGAAGCGCGAGCGCTCGGGCGAGCCCGGGCCGGCGGCGAGCGCGTCGCGGAACCACGGGTGCTCGTTCGAGACGTGGTTCGGGACGACGTCGACGATCGTGCGGATGCCGAGCGTCGCGCGCGGCCGCGATCAGCTCCTCGGCCTCGTCGAGCGTCCCGAACGCGGGGTCGATCGCGCGGTAGTCGACGACGTCGTAGCCGTTGTCGGCGAGCGGCGACGGGTACCAGGGGTTGAACCAGAGCGCGTCGACGCCGAGGTCGCGCAGGTACGGCAGCCGCGACGCGCACACCGGCGAGGTCGCCGATCCCGTCGCCGTTCCCGTCGGCGAAGCTGCGCACGTAGACCTGGTAGACGACCGCGTCGCGCCACCAGGCCGCGGGCGGTCGGCGTCTGCGGTCGCGGGACCGATCGATCTGCGAGCTGCGCCATGCCGAGGCGACGTTGACAGATCCGACATCCGAATTGCAAGAACCGGACGACAATTCGCAAATTTCTGACTAGTTGCGTCGAACTTGCGCAAGCTAGCGGCTGGCGACCGCGGCGACGGGCGCGTTCGCCGTCGAGCCGCGTGCGACGATCTCGGGCTCGAAGAAGAGCTCCTCGGCGCGCGACCGTCGACGCCCTCGATCTGGCCGACGAGCATCTCGACCGCGGCCCGCCCGATCGCCTCGATCGGCTGGCGCACCGTCGTCAGCGGCGGGTCGGTGCAGCTCATGAAGCGCCGAGTCGTCGTAGCCGACGACCGAGAGGTCGGTCGGGCACCGTCAGCCCGGCGCGGCGGGCGGCGCGGATCGCGCCGAGCGCGAGCGGGTCGGAGGCGCAGATGATCCCGGTCACGCCGCGGTGCGATCAGCTTCGTGCGCGGCGGCGTGGCCGCCCTCGAGCGAGAACCGCGTCCGCTCGACGAGCTCCGTCGGCAGCGTACGGCGCGCGCACGTCGACCTGCTCGAACGCCGCGAGCTTGCGCAGCGACGGGACGTGGTCGGGCGGGCCGAGGATCAGGCCGATCCGCTCGTGGCCGAGGAGGCGAGGTGCGCGTACGGCCTGCTCCATCGCGACGGCGTCGTCGGTCGAGACGCGCGGGAAGTCGAGGTGGTCGGCGGCGGCGTTCACGAGCACGACCGGCAGCCGCAGCTGCAGCAGCCGCGTGTAGTGGTCGTGCGGCGCGTCGGCCTCGGCGTACTGGCCGCCGGCGAAGATCATCCCGGAGACCTGCCGCTCGAGCAGCATCTCGACGTACTCCGCCTCCGACATGCTCCCCGTGCGGGTGCAGAGGACCGCGTTGAAGCCGCGCTGCGCGAGCGCGCCGGCGACGACCTCGGCGAGCGCCGGGAAGATCGGGTTCTGCAGCTCGGGCACGACGAGCCCGACCATCCGCGCCTTCCGCGCCGCGCAGATGCGTCGGGCGCTCGTAGCCGATCACGTCGAGCGCCGTCAGCACGGCCGCGCGCGTCGCGTCCGAGATGCCCGGGCTTGCCCGTTCAGGACGCGGCTGACGGTCGCCTCGCTGACGCCGGCCTGCTTCGCGACGTCCGCCAGCTTGCCGGCCACGTCGCAAGTTTACGTCAAGATCCCTGCAAGATCGAGCAGGCCCGCGCCGGCCTAGCCCGAACGGGCACGATCCTCTGGCGCAATGCGCTGGTTGTCTTGTGGTCTGGCCCGTGGCAGTCGCCTTCGGCGTCGTTGCAGAGGTCGTCGGCCAACCGCCGCCACGCTGCTGGACGGCCTCACGGGGTTCGCGCTGCTCGGGCTCGGGCTGGCGACGTGGTCGGCTCGGCGGGGAGAGCTGGACGGGGCCGCTGCTTGCGCTCGCCGGCGTCGCGTGGTTTGCGGGGTCGTTCGGCGTCTGGCTCGTGTACCTGCACCGCGGTGTGCTGGCGCAGCTGCTGCTGTCTATCCCGGCGGTTCCTCGTGCGTCGTCACGACTAGCGTCTGCGGTCGGCGCGATGTACGCATACGCGTTGTCGTATCCGCTCGGCAGCGACGACGCGTGTCGCTGGTGTTCGCGGCGGCCTCTGGCGCTGACCGTCCGTCTGGCTCGCGCCGAGGCGTCGAGCGACGTGTCGCAGCGCCGTTGCGGCGGCGGGCGTCTTCGCGAGCGCGCTCGCGTTCGCGGCGCTTGTCGACCTGCTCGGACTCGGTGTGTCGGAGCGTGCGGTATTGGCGCTTGACGACCTCTCGGTCTGCGCGGCGGGCGCGGTGCTGGCCGTCGATCTCCTCTTCGGCCGGTGGGCGCAGACAGCCGTGACCGGTCTCGTGATCGACCTCGGCGAGGGGGAGCTCGCCCTCGTCGCGCGAGAAGCTTGCGCGCACCTCGGCGATCCGTCGCTCGCGGTCGGGTACTGGCTCCCGGAGCATGCCGCGTACGTGGACGAGACCGGCCAGCGCCTCGAGGTAAGGAAGCGACCGATCGGGTCGTGACGACGGTCGAGGACGGCGGCTCCCGTCTTGCCGTCCTGGTGCACGACGCCGCGGTGCTCGACGACCCGGAACTGCGCGCCGGCGTGCACGCCGCCGTCCGACTCGCGGTCGCGAACGTCCGGCTCCAGGCCGAGGTGAGAGCGCGGGCCGCCGAGGTCGAGGCTTCCCGGCGGCGGATCGTCGAGGCCGCCGACGAGCAGCGTCGGCGGCTCGAGCAGGAGCTTCGGGACGGCGCCGAGCGGCGGCTCGCCGAGGTCGCGGTGCTCCTGGCAGACGACTCGGTTCTGCGCTCGCAGCTCGACGCGTCCGGGACGGGCTCCACGAGCTGGCCCAGGGGATCCATCCCCGATCGTTGGTCGAAGGCGGTCTCGGCGTCGCCGTGGCGGAACTTGCCGCGCGGTCGACCGGCTCGCGGTCGAGGTGACGGCGACGTCGGCCCGGTTTCCTGCGCGGATCGAGGCAGCCGCCTACTTTCTCTGCGCGGAGGCACTCGCGAACGCTGCGAAGCACACGGCTGCCTCGAGTGTGCGTATTCGGATCGACCAGCGAGACGGCCGCCTGCGCATCGCCGTCGAGGACGACGGCGCAGGCGGCGCCGATCCCGCGCGCGGTTCCGGTCTCCGCGGCCTCGGCGACCGCCTCGAGGCGGCCGGCGGCCGGCTGCGCGTGGAGAGCGCGGCCGGGGCGGGGACGTCCGTCGTGGGAGAGTTCCTGCTCCGCTAGCGCGTCTTCGTCCAGGGCGGGGAGAGCATCGCGCCGTAGTAACCGCCTCCGTGGAACGGAAGGTCGAAGAACCGCAATCGGCGCCCGCGGGCCGACCAGGAGATCGGAAGCAAAGTCTCGGTCGTCGTCGAGAAGACGACCTTGCCGCGGTACGAGGTGTATGTCCCTTCCATGCTCGACCTCGGTGTGCCCGTCGGGATATCCGTCGAATAGGACAAAGGTCCGTCCGCGGATCACGAGCCGGTGGCGGATCGGCAGGGCGCGGTAGAACGGGTCGCCGGCAGGGATGTGTGCGCGACGCCCGTCGGCGGCGGTCATCGTGCTCTCGTAGGTCCCGTTCGGGATCGCGCCGACGCTCGAGCCGGGCGCAGGCAGGTCGGCGCGCGCTGCGGCGGCGCGGCGAGCGCTCGTTTGGTCCGCTCGACGGCGCGCTCGTAGCGGCGTGTCTCGTCGTCGACCGAGGTGAGCACGCGGGCGGTCGCCGCACGAATCCGCGCGAGGTCACGACCGACGCCCGGACGAACCGTGTGCGGCCGCGGAGGCAGAGCGCCGCTATCGACTTCTGTTCGGCTCGATGGGTGGTCTCGACGGCGCCGGAGATCGAGCGCCGCGCGGAGAGGCGGACGAGCGCGCGTTGCGACGGCGCGAGCCGCTCATAGGCCCGCTCGTTCATGAAGATCACCAGCGGGCGCGGCCAGAAGGCGAGGTTGGTCGTGATGAAGCGCGCCTGGACGTCGTAGCGGTTGGCCTCGAACGAGGTGATCGGGAAGTCGAACCCGCCGAAGCCGCGGACCGAGGTGAGCTTCAGGAACGGGACGGGGCTCGCGCCGAGGAGCTGCATCGTGTCGCGCGCCGCGCGCGACGCTGTCGTCCCGAAGCGGAGCCCACGGAAGTCGCCAACCCGCAGCAAGGGCTTCTCGACTCCGACCACCCGTCGCAGCTCGCCCGGCAGGATCCCGATCCCCACGAGCCCGAGGCGGCGGAGCGGTGCCAGCATCCGCATCGGTAGCGCGCCTTCGAGCACGGCTTCCTCGAGCCGGTAGCTGTCGATCAGGAACGGCAGATGGAGCGTGTCGAAGCTCGTGATCCCGAAGCCGTCCCACGCACGGCTTCCGACCCATCCCATGTCGACTCGACCGCCCGCGACGTCGCGAATCAGCTTCGCCTCGATGTTCGTCTGGCCGTCGCGCCAGAGGTTCTCGATCGCGATCCGGAGCGTCCCGTGCGAGCGACGGGAGACTTCTGCGGCGAACGGGGCCAGCCTCGTTCGGCGCCGAGCTGTAGTTCGCGAGCGTCAGCACCGCCGGCGTCGCCGGGTGGTGGCCTCCTGCCTTGTCCGCGCCGGTTCCGCTGCAGCTTGTCGCAGCGATCACTGCGACTCCAAGGACCGCCGCTGCGCGTGTGATCTTGCCGCTCGAGATCCGCCCAGCCTATGACGACCCGCCTCGCCCCGCATCGGGCCGAGCCCTGTCTCGACGCCGCGAGCACCCGGGACAACCCTCTCGCACGACGCACGCCTGCCCCGTGTCGCGGGCGGCTCGCCGGTCCTACTCTCGATCTCGGCAGTTCCGAGAGCGAAAGGAGAGAACGTGCACAAGATCCTCTTGGCCGCGTGCGGCTTCGCCGTTGCGCTCGTCGGAGCGGTTGCACCCGCACACGCGACCTTCAAGGGGCCGAACGGCCTGCTCGCCTACCAGGCGCAGGTCGGCGATCACATCCAGCTGTTCACCGTTCGTCCGGACGGGAGCGGAGCGCGCCAGCTCACGAGGTTCGCGGACAGCGACGCGACGAACGCGTCCTGGTCGCCCGACGGGACGATGATCGGCTTCGTCCGTGAATGGGGCCCGAACCGGGTGCGGCTCTACACCGTCAAGGCCGACGGCAGCGGGCTTCACGCGCTCGATCCCGGCGTTCGCGGCAGCGTGGGCTGGCTTCCGGACGGCAAGCACATCCTCGTCCTGAAGAAGCTTCGGTGGACGATCGTGACCGCCGCCGGGACGCAACCACACGACGCAGGCATCCCCGGCTCCGGTGCGAGCCAGTGCGTCTTGCCGGACGGGAAGCGCGTGGTCTTCATCGCGACGCTGGGGTGGACCGACGGCAAGGCTGCGATCTTCGTCGCTCAGATCGGCGGTGGAAGCCGGAGCCTTCGACGCTGACGCCCTGGGGGTCGCTCGCGGCCAAGACCGACTGCGCGCCCGACGGATCGCGCGTCGCGTTCAGCACGCGGATCCCGACAAGCCGCAGGCCTCGAACGTCTACACGGTGTCGCTCGACGGTACCGACCGGCGTCAACTGACCCACTCGACCGGCAACGTCGACAACGGGCTCGACTCGTGGTCCCCCGACGGAAAGAAGATCGCGTTCGTCTCGAACCGGGCCGGCCGATTCGAGATCTACACGATGAACGCCGACGGCAGGGCCGTCACCGCGGTCACCCACGGCTCGGAGGCACATCTTGCGGCCTGGGGCCGGCATCCGTGAGGAGCCATGTCTTTCCGGGGGCGGACGCTCGCGCGTCCGCCCCCGCGGGGTTGAGGCAGAAGCCGGCACGAGTCACGATTGCGTCTTGAAGGACACGCGCGTGCGAACGATCGTGGTCCTGCTGACCGGTCTCGGCTTCGGAGCGCTGACGCTCGTGATCGCAAGCAGCGCGCCCGCGTACTCGTTCACCGGACTCTCGGTTCCGGCCGAGTTCTCGTTCGTTCGCGTGTCGGTCTCTCGCGCGGCGCTGGAGCTCGCCGCGGGGTGGTCGTTGCTCGTCGTGGGCGCGGTCGAGCTCGGACGACGACGCAGCGCTCGGTTCGGAGTCGTGCTCGTTGCGGCCTGCTTCGGCTGGTTCCTCACCGACTGGAACAACCCGGGTTCGGGTTCGGCGCTCGCGTTCACCGTCGGGCTCGTCCTCTTCGCGGCCGCCGCGCCGATCGTGGCGCATGCAGGGCTCGCGGGCCCGAGCGGTCGGCTGAGTTCGTCGCTCGAGCGGGTCGTGCTGCTCGGCGCATACGTCGGTGCCGTCTTCCTGCTGGGGATCGCTCCCGCGCTTGTGTACGACCCGGTGGTGAACGGCTGCAATGCATGCCCTCGCAACCTGCTGCTCCTGCACGACTCCGCGGATCTCTCTTCGTGGTTGAGCCGGTTGGGCGTGCGTGCGGGGCTCGGCTGGTCGCTCGCGCTGATCGTCCTGCTCGTGCTGCGGTTGCTCCGGGCGACGCCCGCGCGCCGGCGTGCTGCCTGGCCGGTCACGGTCGCGGCCGCCTCATTCCTCGGCTTCGTCGCGTGGGACTTTGCGCACAGCCTCCCTCGGGGAACGCTAGGCGTGGATGCCACCGACCGCACGCTGTGGCTTGGCGAGGCCGCGGTGCTGATCGGGCTCGCGTTCGCCGTCGCCTGGAGCTGGATCCGCGTGCGCAGACGACGCGCCGCCGTCGCGCGGCTCGTCGTCGACCTCGTCGAATCCGCGCCCGCAGGCGGTCTCCGTGGCGCGCTGGCGCAAACGCTTGGAGACCCGTCGCTGCAGCTTGCCTACGCGCTCCCGGACGGAAGACTTGTCGACTCCGGCGGCCGTGTCGCGACGCTCGAGGGCGAATCGACGCCGCTGATGCGCGGGCGGCAGCAGCTCGCGCTGCTCGCTCATCGCCCCGGCCTTCTCGACGATCCGGAGCTCGCCGACGAGGTCGTCGCCGTCGCACGCCTCACGCTGGAGAACGAGCGGCTGCATGCCGAAACGCAGGCGAGGCTCGAGGACCTCCGCGCTTCGCGCGCGCGGGTCGTCTTTGCCGGGGACGCCGAGCGGCGTCGCCTCGAGCGCGACCTTCACGACGGCGCGCAACAAGGACTGGTCGCCCTGTCGCTGGCGCTGTCCCACGCGCGGTTGCACGCCGACCCGGCGCGGGAAGCACGGCTGGCCGAGGCCGGGCGACGTTCTCGCCGCGGCGCTCGAGGACCTACGCAGGCTCGCGCACGGCATCTTCCCGGCGGTGCTCGCAGACGAAGGTCTCGCCGTGGCGCTCGAGACGCTCGCCGACGAGACCGACATCGCGATCGACATCTCGTCGATGCCCGCAGGCCGGCTCGATGCACGCACCGAGAGTGCTGCCTACTACACCGTCGCCGAGACCGTCCGGCAGGCACGAGCTACGCACCTGCAGATCGACGCGAGGCGGGACAACGGGCGCCTGCTCCTGGACCTCGAGACCGACGGAGCGATCTCCGACACCACGTCGCTCGAGGATCGTCTCGGTGCACTCGACGGGACGCTCACCGTCGAGCCCCGGCCGGGCGGGACCAGAATCCGGGCGGAGATTCCATGCGAGTGGTGATTGCCGACGACGAGCTGCTCCTGCGAGACGGCCTCGAACGTCTGCTCGCGGATGCGGGGCTCGACGTTGTCGGAACGGTCGGCACGCCTGACGAGCTCCGCCGGAAGATCGACCTCACACGGCCGGACGTCGCGATCGTCGACATCAAGATGCCGCCGACTCACACGGACGAAGGGCTCGTCGCGGCGCAGCAGATTCGCGACACGCACCCGGGCATCGGAGTGCTCGTGCTCTCGAACTACGTCGAGCCGAGCTATGCGTTACGTCTGATCGAGCAACGCCCCGGCGGCGTCGGCTACCTGCTCAAGCAACGCATCTCCGACCTCGCCGTGCTCACCGACGCGCTCGCGCGGCTCGCCGAAGGCGAATCCGTGATCGACCCCACGATCGTCTCGAGGCTCCTCAAGCGCGCCGACGCGCGCCGGCCGCTCGACGAGCTCACGGAGAGAGAGCGGGAGGTGCTCGGCTTGATGGCGGAAGGACGGTCGAACAAGGGCATTTGCGAGCGGCTCTTCCTCAGCCCGAAGACGGTCGAGGGACACGTGCGGCACATCTTCGGCAAGCTCGGCATCGCCGAGTCGACCGACGATCACCGCCGTGTGCTCGCCGTGGTCGCGTTCCTGCGCGAACGATGACGTCTGTCTAGCCCGGGCCTGCGAGCCCCTCGGCCTCCGAGAGCCCGCGGCCGATCCGCCGGGTCAGCGCCGGGAAGGCGAAGGTGATCACCGCACCGAGTACTGCCCACGCGCCGATGATCAGCGGGAACAGGTCGTACGGGTACGCCGGCTTGGGCCAGACCTGCTTGTAGAACGTGTAGACGATCGCAGCAGTCGCGAGCGCGACGATGACGAAGCGCCAGCGTGGCTCGCGCCGTTCGAGGTGCAGGAACTTCGCCGCGCCGATCTGGATCACGAAGTACGCGATCAGCATCGCGAGCACGCCGGCGGTGCCGGGATAGAAGAAGGCGTTGACGGCCGTCGTGCCGTTCAGGCGCAAGAGGATGGTCACGACGAGGCCGAAGGTCATCACGACGGCGAGCGCGTTCGCGGGCGAGCCCGTGCGACGCGAGGCGTCGCCAAGCCTGCGGGTCAGGAACCCGTCGCGTCCGAGCGCGAAGAGGATGCGAGACGCGCCGGCGGCGCAGCCGAGACAGCTCGCGAATGCGCTCAGCGTCGCGCCGAAGTTGATCCCGTCTTCCATCCAGCTGCCGACGTACTGCTTGGAGAGGTCGCCGAGCGGCGCGCTCGAGGTGGAGAACGCCTTGACGCCCGCCTCGTTGATCCCGAAGCCGAGCGACTGGGCGAGCATGACGATGGTGTAGAAGACGCCGCAGAAGCCCACGGCGACGGCGATCGCGAGCGGGATGTTGCGGCGCGGATTGTTGGTCTCCTCGCCGAGCGCGGCGGCGCCCTCGAATCCGCCGAACGAGAGCAGGCCGAAGACGGAGGCGAACGCGATCGCACCGATCGTCGTCCCCGACTCGGGCACGAACGGCTTGAGGCTGAAGGACTGGCCGTTCGGCGACGTGCCTCCTGTCAGCTTCCAGAAGATGACCGCGATCAGGATCACGATCAACGCCACCGAGATGCCTTCGAAGGAGAGCAGGGCGCGTGTCGCGACCTTCACGTCGCCGTAGGCGAGGAACCAGACGAGCGCGGCCGCGATCAGGGAGACGAGGATCCACGACGGGTCGTTCCAGATGCCTGCGCCGCTCAGGAACGACGTTCCGAAGAGACCGATCTCGGCGATGTTCGCGGCGATGAAGCACGAGTAGGTCGCGAGCAGGGCCCAGCCTCCGAAGAAGCCGGCGCGGGGGCCGAGCGTCACGCCGGCGAGTGCGTAGGCGGAGCCGGCGTGGTTGAAGTAGCTCGTCAGGCGCACGAACGCGTACGAGATGAGAGCGATGGCGATCGCGGCGAACAGGAAGGCGAGCGGCACGGCGCGGCCGATGAGCCCGGCAGGCGCGACGCCGTTCAGCGCCATCGCCGCCGTCGGGCGCCATGATCCCGATCGAGATCGCGATCGCTTCCCAGAAGCGAAGCTCGCGCCTCAGGTGCCCCTGTGAAGCGTCTTCGAGCCCGGTCGCAGCCGTCGTCACCTCAGCCTCCCTCGTCGAAGGTCGTCAATCACCTCGTTGTTCGGGACTGTCAGCCAAGCGCCTCCTCGAACCGAGGGTCGTCGCGGACCGCGGCAAAGTCGTCGTCCAGGCGCGCCTGCTCGCGGAACCGCGGGAACAGCTCCACGGAGCGCCGGAGGTGGCCGAAGGTCTCGTCACCGGTCTCGCCGGCGAGCGTCGCGAAGCACGCGTAGTTGTAATTGAGGCCTGGGTGATCGGGCATCTGCTCGAGGCCCCCGCGCACCGCATCGAGCGCCTCGGCGTAGCGCTGCTCGCCGTAGGCCGCCATCGACTCCTGGTGGAACTTCCACGCTCCGCCCCAGTCGAGCGCCTGGTAGGCCTCGCCGGGCGTCGCGCCGAGGGCGAGGACGGTCCCCTCCCCGGTCGCCTTCCGCCGCACCTCCGGTCGGCACGTAGACGAACGTCCCTGCGGGTGCGTCGACCGTCTCGCCGTCGAGCTCGAAGGTCGCCGTGCCGTCGAGCACGATGTAGAGCTCCTCCTGGCCGGACCCGGATTCGTCGTGCTCGCCGATCAGCCTGCCGTCATCGCCGGGCGTGAACGCGTTGATGCCGAACGAATGAATCCCGAGGTGCTCGCGCATCGGGATGTCTCTGCCACGCCGCTCGATGTCGTCGAGGCGCGCGACCTTCCACTTCGGGTTGTCGTTCATCCGATCACCTCCGTGTAGGTGGGTAGTTGCGAACGGCCGATCGTAATCGCCGGTCGAGCGCGTCGGGTCGAGGTGCGGAGCTCGATCTGAGCCCGAACGGATCAATAGAGGACCGGTAGAACTCCACGCGTGCGGCGTCTGGTCCTCCTGCATACGAACGACATCCATGGGCGTATCGACGGGCTCGCCCGCATCGCGACGCGCGTGGAGCGGATCCGTGCGGAGGAAGACGCGCCGGTGCTCTACCTCGACGCGGGGGACATCGAGGAGACGACCGTTCGCATCTCCAGCCTGACGAAAGGTGCGGCGATGCACAGGATCCTCTCCGAGGCAGGGTGCGACGTGGCGACGGTCGGCAACGCGGTGTGGCTCCGATACGGCCCGCAGGCCCTCGTGGAGCACGCGGCCGTGGCGGAGTACCCGCTCCTGCTCGCGAACCTCAGTCCGGTCGAGGGCGTCGTGCCGTCGGTCCTCCTGCGTGCAGGCGACTGGCGCGTGGGCGTGATCGGCGTGACCGACGACTTCGACGGTGTCTTCGGCGACTTCGACTTCGGCGTTCGCCCGCTGCCGGTCGTCCCTCTCGTCCGCGAGTTGGCGCGCGAGCTCCGTGCGCGCGGCGCCGAGCTCGTGATCGTCCTCTCGCACCTCGGCTGGCGGTCGGACCGCGACGTGGTGACCGATCCCGTGCTCGCCGAACAGCTACAGGACGACATCGATCTCGTGATCGGTGCGCATTCGCACGACCTGCTCCCCGAAGGCGAGTGGGTCGGTCGAGTGCTGGTCACCCAGGCCGGTTGCTACGCCGAGCACCTGGGCCGGGTCGAGGTGCGTGACGACGGGATGAGCGCCTCTGTCCTCCCCGTGACCGAGGACACGCCGCTGCACCCCGGCGTCGTCGCCGCAGCCGAGGAAGCGGAGCGCGCACTGGAGGCGCATCTCGACGAAGTGATCGCGGACCTCGAACGACCGTTGGACGCTGCGTTCGTCGCCGACGTGTATCGGCAGCGCATGCGTGCGGACGTCGGGCTCGCGGTCGAGTTCGCCACGATCGACGCCCCGCTTCCGCCCGGTCCGCTTCGCCGCGGCGACCTGTGGGCGGTCTGCCATTCATCCGGGAACCCCGGGGTCGTGGAGATGTCCGGCGCGCAGTTGCTGGAGCTGCTCGAGCGCGCGGCCGATCCCGCGTTCGAGAGCGCGGCGCCGCGGTCGCTGCGCGGCAGGCCCCAGGGCCGACTCTTCTCGGTCGGCACGCACGACGTCGACCCGCTCCGCACCTATCGCGTCGCGGGATCCGACTGGGAGCTCGGTGGTCTCAGCGGCCTCAGCGACCCCGGCTGGGCGCTCAGTCCTGCGTACGACTTCCCGACGATCGTCAGGGAGGCGGTCGAAGAGCATCTGGCGCAGCGCCGCGCAACTCGCGATACCGCCTCGGGAGCGGCCCGCGGCGTTACCCTCGCGCAGTGAAGCTCCGAAGACCCGCGGGTGCCGCCCGTGCCTCCGCGCTCGTCGCGATCGTCGCCGCGGCCGCCACCGCGTGTGGCACGCCGGCGGGCGGCGATCCGGGCGGCCGGCGCCTGCGCGAGCTCGCCGCCGACCGCGTCTTCGCCGCAACGCCACCCGGCGCGACCGGCGTTGCCGTCCGCCGCATCCCAGCCCGATACCGGCATCCGGCGTTTCAGGGCGCCGGGTGGGACGGGCCGTCCGTCCTCGTCTCGTTCGCGGACTCCGCGCCGCTCGCGGCGGTCTACGGCTTCTACGCAAGGCGCGCGGTGGCGGCCGGCTGGCGGCCGACCGGCAGGAACGGGCTCGGCTTCACCCACACATGGGCGAAGACGTATCCGGACGGGGCGGAGGCGACTCTCACGCTTCTGCCGACGACTCAGCCGCGGCCCGCGTCGAGACGTCGCTATCGACTCGCCGGCTCCACGACCACGGTCGCGACATGAGCCGCGCGCAGCGTCCCCGTCCTCCCGTTGCGTTCGGGCGGGACTACGGTCGTATGCGAATCGAGAGAGGAGCATCAGAGTGCAACAGATTCGTGTTCTCGACGAGGCGGTTTGCGCACGGCTCCTGGCCGGGCCGACGCTGCTGGAACGACTGGCGGAGGGCTTCGTCGCGTTGAGCGCCGGCGAGGTCGTGGCTCCGACGCGGAGCGAAATCGCCGTGGAGGGCGGCTATTCATTGGCGATGGCCGCGCATCGGGCAGACGGTCATATCGTCGTGAAGATCGTGAACGTGTTCGAGGGGAACCTCGAGCGCGGCATGCCGTCGCATCAGGCTGTGATCTGTGTGTTCGACGCCGGGACAGGGAGCTGTGTTGCCTTCCTCGATGGCACGGCGATCACCGCCCGGAGGACGGCGGGCGCGGCGGCGTTGTCGGCGCGGATCCTCGCCCGTGAGGACGCGCGGGTGCTGACGATCGTCGGCGCCGGTGTGCAGGGCCGGGCGCATCTCGAGTTGATGCCGCTCGTTCGCGATCTGGACGAGATCCGGATTGTGTCGCTCCATCGCGAAGACGCGGAGCGGCTTGCTGCTCTGGACGAGCGCGCCACGGCAGCAGAATCGCTCGCGGAAGCAGTCGCCTCGAGCGACATCGTCTCGCTCTGCACCGCCTCCGGGAAACCGGTCATCGAGGCGGCCTGGATTCGGCCGGGGACGCACGTCACCTCGGTCGGATACTGCGAGCCGTTCGGAGAGCTGCCGCGCAGTCTGCTCGAACGGGCGGCGCTGTTCGTGGAGACACGGCTCGCGTTCGAGGCGACGCCGGTGGGATGCTTCGAGCTCCAGGGGATCGATCCGGCAACTGGGACGGAGCTCGGCGAGGTGCTGGCGGGACTGAAGCCAGGGCGCCGCGACGACGAGCAGACCACCGTCTACAAGGCGATGGGACACGCGGTCGAGGATCATGTCGCTGCCGAGCTCGTCCTCGAAGAGGCGCAACGCCACGGGGCGTCCCCGACGATCAGGCTCTAGCGAGTGGCGAGAACGATGCCGGGGTTCTCGAGCGGTTTCGCACGCATGGAGTCGAGCGCGAGATCGAGTCCTCGCTCAGTTCGGCTTGCCGAGCGCACCGACACGCTGCTCCGCGATGTGCATGGCCGCCTGTGCCGTTAGCTCGCCGGTGAGAACGCGCACGATCTCGTCCCCGATGATGTCGCCGACTTCCATTCCGAATCGCGTCACCGGCCGCTCGCCCCGTGCGAACGCTCGCGTTGCGGTCGTCGTCTCGACGAGCTCCGGGCGGAAGCGGCCGATGAAAGCCGGGTCGTTGAGCACCGAGTTCCGCGAGACCTCGACAAAGCCGCTGCTCCGCGCGTCGTCGAGCACCTGCTCGGGAGCGCACAGGAACTTTGCGAGCTCCCAGGCCGCCTCCTTCGACTGCGACAGCGACGGGATCGCATACGGCGGGCAGTAGAGCCCGGCGTGGCGGGTGCCGAGCGGGCCGGCCGGAATCAGCGCCGTCTTCGTGCCGTCGGCGACCTGACCGCCGTCGTCGTAGAGGATCGATGCCTCGTTCGCAGGCTCGATCGTCATCGCCGCGCGTCCCGCGCCGTAGCAGGCCATGCAGTCCATGAAGTCCATCGTCGGCGACTCGGGAGGGCCCGCACGCCGGAGCAGCTCGACGTAGTGCTCGACGGCTGCGCGGAGCTCCGGCGTATCGAGCGTCGGCCGCCCCTCATCGTCGTACCAGCTTGCGCCGAAGGAGGGGCCCCATGTCGAGCCGACCATCCAGAAGTTGAGGCCGCAGTTCGGCGCGCCGCGGATCGTGATTCCGTAGAAGTCGTCGGTTCCATCGGCGCGCACGGCCGTCCTGGATCTCGACGGCCGCCGTCGTCAGCTCGTCGAGGGTCTCTGGCACGGCGATGCCGTACTTGTCGAAGAGATCGGCGCGGTAGATCAGAACGTTCGACACGTCGCAGTAGGGCAGGCCCCAGACCTGTCCGCCGTCGCTCACCGCAGCGAGCGCCTGGCTCGTGAAGTCGTCGAGCGAGTAGTCGTCGGCGGCGATCAGGTCGTCGAGCGGTTCGACGTGTCCGAGCCGCGCCGCCTGGATCAGAAGCAGATCGTCGACCCCGACTAGGTCGAAGGGTGGATCCTCGCCGGAGAAGCTGCGCTCCATCAGCTCCCACATCTCCGGGATCACGGTGAGCGTCACCTCGACTTCGATCCCGGTCTGCTCGGAGAAGCGCGCCGCGGTTGCCGGCAGGTTCTGGAAGACGCCCCAGCCCTCCTGCATCACCCGCACTCTTGTGCCCGGATCGAACGTGCGCATCTGTTCCCTCCCTGTCCGTTGTGGATTACCGAAGAGCGGTCGAGCGGATGTGTGCATCCGCGCGCTCGAAGACCTCCGGCCGGAGCGCCGTCCCGAGGCCGGGCCCGGCGGGCGCGGCGACCATTCCGTTCTCGATCACGGGCAGCGTCGTCACCAGCTCGCCGTACCAACCGCTCCAGAAGGCGCGGACGCTCTCCTGGATCATCGCGTTCGGCAGGTGCATCGAAAGGTGCGTCGCCGCGGTGTAGACGACCGGGCCCGTGCAGTCGTGCGGAGCGACCGGCCGCTCGAAGGCCTCGGCGAGCGCGGCGACCTTGCGGGCCTGTGTGACGCCACCGACCCAGCCGACGTCGAAGACGACGATCTGGGCGCCGCCGTGTGTGATCAGGTCACGGTACGCCGCGAGCCCGGTGAGCGTCTCGCCGACGGCGAGTGGCGACCGCGAGGCGCGCTGGACCTCGGCGAGTGCGTCGGGGCTCGAGACCCGTACCGGGTCCTCGATCCAGGCGGGCTCGAACTCGTCCAGGGCTCGCGCGATCCGGCACGCGGCGGGGACGTCCCAGAGCGCGTGCAGCTCGACCATGATGTCCATCGCCGGTCCGACGGCGGCCCGGATCTTCCTGAACGGCTCGAGTGCGCGATCGAGGTCGGCGGTACGGATGTCGTGCCCGAGGCTCGCTTCGGCGTACGGGTCGAACGGCCAGATCTTCATCCCGGTGATTCCCTGGGCGAGAAGGTCGTGTGCGAGCTCGTCCGCTCTGTTCAGGAACGCGTCGAGGTCCTCGTACGGGCCCTCGGGCTCGTCGCCGGGCAGGCCCCAGTTCATGACGGCCTGGCCGCTCTCGTCACGGATGTAGCGGTACCCGGCGCACGTGTTGTACGTGCGGATCGAGTCGCGACACGCGCCGCCGAGGATCCGGTGGAGCGGCTGCTCGCTCGCTTGACCGCAGATATCCCACAGGGCGATGTCGACGGCGGAGGCGGCCCGCATTTCGGCGCCGCTGGCTGCCGTGCCGACGTAGCCGCGCAGCGCACGCGAATGCTTCTCGATCTTGCTCGGGTCCTGGCCGACGAGGTAGTCGGCGATCGCGTGCATGTGCGCCTCGACCGCGTCGGCGAAGAAGAACGTCTCCCCGAGCCCGACCAGGCCCTCATCGGTGTGGACGAGGAGGTGGAGGAGGCTCGGGAACTCATCCAGGCGGAGCGTCTCGATCCGGGTGATCTTCACGGGCCAATTCGCGGTCGGTAGACGATGTGGCCGGCGGAGTTCCGCCCCGCGTGCACTGCCTGCCGCTCGGCGTGGCCGTGGAGGCTGTAGACGAGCTCCTGCGCGAGACTTGGCTCCCAGGGCTCGTCGAGCCGCTCGTTGACACGGTCAATCAGCTCGCCGAGGGTCAGACCGTGCGGGGCCTCCGCGAAGCAGGCGCGAACGAGCCCGTCGACACCCTCGGCGTACGCGCGGCTCTCGTCCAGGAACGCAGCTACCTCTGCGCCCGTGCAGGCCGGCCAGTGGCAGCCGTGCAGCTTGCTCGGAGCGAGCGCTGCGATCGCATCGATCGTTTGCAGATACGGGTCGACGTCGGTGTAGGTCGGGCAGAGCTTGGGCGTCCCGTCGAGCCCGAGGTAGACGGATCCCTGGACGCAGTCGCCGCTGAAGAGCGCGCCGCTTCGGTTGTCGTAGACGGCGAGGTGGCCCGGCGAGTGGCCGGGGACGTGGAGCACGCGAAGCTCGGCGCCGTTGCCGAGGTCGATCGTCTCACCGCCGGCAAAAACTGCGTCGACCGGCTGCGGCAAGCCGCACATCTCGCGGATCCAGGCCGTTGTCTCGTCGTCGTAGCCGATGCCGTGATCGGCTCGAAACGCGTCGTAGCGTCGCGCCACGATCGCGTCGGGGTCGGAGACGAGCTCCTGGTCGAGCGCCCCGCAGGCGATCCTGAGGCCGGGGCTCGCCGTCTTGAGCGCGTGCGCGCCGCCCTGGTGGTCGAAGTCGGAGTGTGTGATCACGAGGAGGTCGAGGTTCCGTGGGCTGAGGCCGAGCCCGGCGAGGTAGGGGAGGAGCGTGTCTGCGACGGTCGTCGCACAGCCCGCGTCGAGGAGCAGGTTCCGCTCGCCGAGGAAGAGGAAGAGGTAGAGCGGCCGCCCGGCGACCTCGGCGTCGATGCGGTGGATGCCGTCGAGGATCTCCACGGACACGTGTTATTCCGCGAACTGGAAGAGGGAGGCTCCGCCGTCGACGAGCAGGACGGCGCCCGTCATGTAGTCGGCGTCTGCGGAGCACAGGAACGCGGTCGCTTTCGCGATCTGCTCGGCGGTCCCGAATTCGCCGAGGGGGATCACGACCGAGGCCCGGCGCGCGTAGTCCGGGTCGGTCTCGTACTGGCGCCGGGCCATCCCTGCCATCACGATCCCAGGGGCGACGACGTTGACCCGGATCCCACGGGCGGCGAGCTCTCGTGCCATCGAGCGGGCGAGCATGCGGACGCCCGCCTTCGAGACGGAGTAGGCCGAGATCTCGGGCCAGGGGATCTCGCCCACCCACGAGCCGGTGAAGATGATCTGGCCGCGTGTTCCGCGTTCGGCCATCAACCGCGCCGCCGCCTGACCGACGTTGAAGCAGCCCGTCAGGTTGATGTCGAGATGCGACTGCCACTGTGCTTGCGAGACGTCGAGAAAGGGCGCCGCGTCGACGATGCCGGCGTTGCCGATCGCCACGTCGAGCGGCTCGACGGCGGCCAGCGCCGCCTCGACTCCGGCACGGTCGGTCACGTCCACCTGCCGATACGCGCACGAGCCTGCGGCCCTGACTGCCGCAACCCGCTCGGACGCTTCAGCCTCCGATGCGCGGTCGAGCATCGTCACGACCGCCCCCCGGCCGGCGAGCTCGAGCGCCATCGCCGCGCCGAGGTCCCCGCCCGCGCCGGTGACGGCGATCCCGAGCCCGGCAAGGTCTTTGCGTTCTCTCTCGGTCGTCATGGCCGTCGCCGCCGGGAACGCGTTCGCGTTCCCGGCGGCGCTTTGTGCCTCCTGGCTACAGGGCCGGCCGGTGTGCGGCCTCGGCTGCGGTCTCGGGGCGCAGTTGCACTGGTTCGCCCGCCCGTCGGAGCCAATCCTCCTTCCCGGTGCGGCTGGCGACGAACAGAATCACGAGCCCGACGACCGTCCAGATCATCACGATCAGCGGGCTGTAGTCGAACGCGTTCCGCGGGCTGAACGGATGCAGTGTCTCCACGTTCTTCCAGAAGACCCAGGCCAACGCGGCCGTCGTCAGCACGGGGATGATGAGGTGCAGCCACACGTTGAACTCGTCCCGCTTCTCGCGGCCGTAGAAGAGCATCGCACCGATGTTGCCCATGCAGTAGACGATGATCAGGCCGAGCGTCTGCATGATCCCGATCATCCCGAACGTCTTCACCGGGCCGAGCCACGAGCCGAGCCCGAGCCCGATCGCGAGGGTGACGCCGCACAGGAGCCAGATTGCGTTCCAGGGTGTCTTCCAGCGGGGGTGCACCCGGCCTAGGAAGGCGGGCAGGGCACGCACTCGTCCCATGTCGAAGAGGACGCGCGTGGTCGCGTTCTGGATCGCGATGCAGACTGCGAGCCCGGAGTTGACCGCGGCGATCAGGATGATGATCCAGGCGTCGCCCCAGAGCCGGCGTCCGAGCTCGAAGATCTGGTCGGCGCTCGTGAAGTTCTTGACGTTGTCCGTCCCCTCGCCGACGAGGATGCCCCAGTTGACGAACATGTAGAAGAGCGCCACGAGAATCGTCGAGCCGACGATCGCGAGCGGGAGGTTGCGCTTCGGGTTCTCCGTCTCCTCCCCCAGCGGCGCGACTGACTCGAAGCCGGAGAGGGCGAGGATCGTGAAGACGATGCCGAGGTACAAGCCGTTCCCGCTCGGGATGTTGCCCGGGTTGAAGGAATCGACATTCAGCCCGCCAGGCCCCGGCGAGGCGAGGCTCGACAGCATCAGCGCGATGAAGACCCCGACCTCGATCGCCGCGAGCGCGAGCATGACCTTCACCGAGATTGCGATCCCGAACAGCGTGAACGCCATCACACAGACGACGAGGATCGTGAAGACGACCCACCACGGGATGTTCCAGCCGTACTGCGCCTTCAGCGTGTCGTGGACGAGCGAGCCCGTAAAGGCGCAAACGACGCCGATCGCGACCGGGTCGTAGAGGAAGTACAGCCACGTCGTGAGCCAGCCGAAGCGCGGCCCGATCGTGCGGCTGATGTAGAGGAAGTATCCACCCGCCCCCGTGAACTGCTTGGCGAGCTGTGTCAAGACGATCGCGACGCCGAGGCAGATGATGCCGCCGAGCAGGTAGGCGATCGGCGCCGTCACCCCCGCGAAGCTGACGATGAAGGTGAGGCCGAGCAGGACGTTCAGGCCCGGGGCGATGTGCGTGACCGCCTGGACCATGTTGCCCCAGAAGCCAATCGCTCCCGCCTGGAGTTCCGTGTCGGCGACAACGAGGCCGCCTGGTGCCCCCACGGTCGGGGGCACTACTGCTTCAGAGCTCATTGACCTGCCACCTCCTATGTGGATTGCCGCCTCGCAGTGCAGCGCGACGGTCGGTCGTCTTCTCGCCTCAACCGCTCCGGCGAAGCTCCTTTCGGTCGCTCTGGTGAATGACGGCTTCGATCGCCGCGTCGGAGCCGCCCGGCGCCCAGACCTCCGTCACCGTAAGTAGGTGCGCCCGCATCGCCTGGCGCGCGGTCTCCGGCTCGCGCGCCCGGAGGGCCTCGTAGATCCGCCGATGGGCCACGGTCGTTTCCGGCATCGCGTTGATCAGGTTCGTGACGCGCCGGCTCACGCGGAGGAGCTCACGCACCGAGTCGAGCACGAACGCGAGCACGACGTTTCCCGTGGCCGACGCGATCTCGCTATGGAAGTCCACGTCGACCTCGAGGTAGGCGTCGGGGTCGTCCTCCAGCTCTTCCATCTGCTCGACGGCCTGCCGCATCCGGCGAAAGTGGTCCTCGTTCGCCATCAGCGCGGCGCGCGCTGCCATCTCCGGCTCGAGCAGCATCCGCAGGTCGTGCAGGTCGCCGAGTGTCTTGCGCACGCTGTCGGGGTCGTGGTCGAGCTCGAGCAGCATGGGATCCAGGTGGTTCCACTCGGCGACCGGGCGGATCTCCATTCGGCGCCCGTGACGGACGGTGACGAGGCCGCGTGACGCGAGCGCACCGATCACCTCGCGCGCCGTCGTCTTCGAGACCCCGAACTCGACGCAGATGTCCTGCTCGGTCGGCGCGAGGTCGTCGACGCCGATGTCGCCGTTGACGATCCTCTCGGCGAGGATGCGAGTCACCTGGTCGCTCAGCTTGAGGGACTGCACCGAGCCCGCATGCCGATTCGTCGGCGGGCGAGTAGCCCCGCCTCGACTGGCCCTGGTCATCGGTGCCGAGGTTGTATGGTCATCAGCTGACTTGACCGCCGACCGTACGCCGGTGGGTCGTCGGCTGTCAAGGATCCGCCCGCGACGAAGGAGACGCCGTGACGCGACCGATCCAGCTGGCCGAGGTGGGGATGCCCCCGCTCGACGTCCCGGAGACGCTGCCGGCAGTCGCAGCCGCCGAGTTCGAGGCGCGGATCGCCGCTCTTCTCGCGGCGGTCGACGTCGATCAGGTCGTCGTCTACGGCGACCGCGAGCACGCGGCGAGCCTCGTCTTCCTCTGCAACCTCGACCCGCGCTTCGAGGAGGTGCTCCTCGTGCTCGGGCGAGGTCGGCGGACGCTGCTCCTCGGCAAGGAGGACATCGGCTACCTGCCGATCGTCCCGATCGAGATCGACGCCATTCTCTGTCCGACGCTGAGCCTGATGGGAATCGATCGAGGCGGCGGGCCGACGGTGGAGCAGGCGCTGCGCGAGGCAGGGGTGCGCTCGGGCGACCGCATCGGCGTCGTCGGCTGGAAGACGCTCCTGGCCGGAGGAATCGAGCGGGACGTTCGCTCCGATCTTCGCGCCGGCGTTCGTCGTCGACACCTTGCGTGAGATCGCCGGCCGTCCCGAGCTCGTCGTCGATGTCACCGCAGCGCTGACGAGCCCGCGCTCGGGCCTACGCTCGTTCTGCTCCGCAGACCAGATCGCGGTGTTCGAGTGGGGCGCAGCGCGCTGCTCGGCGTACGTGATGGAACTGCTGCGTGCCGCGCGTCCAGGCGTGAGCGAGCGGGAGACTTTCCACGGCGTTCCGTGGGGCGGCGAGCCGCTCAGCTTCCACCCGGTCTTCGCCTCGGGTCCCGACGTGGCGGTCGGGCTGCGGAGCCCGTCCTCGCGGCGGCTCGAGCTCGGCGACGCCGCGATCGCTGCGATCGGACTCTGGGGCGGCAATTGCGCACGCGGTGGGCTCGTGGCCGCATCCGAGGCCGACCTTGGATCGCAGAGCGATGGCTACCTCGATGCGCTCGCGGTGCCGTACTGGCGCGCGATCGCGACCTGGTACGAGGCGCTGGAGCTCGGCGCGCCGGGGGGCGAGATCTTCGAGGAGATCACGGGACTACTCGAAGGAGAGGCGTTCGCCTCGTCGCTCAACCCGGGTCACCTGATCCACTACGAGGAGTGGCTCGACTCGCCGATCCGCGCCGGCTCGAGCGATCCGATCGCGAGCGGCATGGTCTTCCAGAGCGACATCATCCCGACGGGGATCCGCCCCGGCTGGACCGCGAACTGCGAAGACACCGTTGCAGTCGCGGACGCAGACCTCCGCGCCGCCATCGAGTCGCGACAGCCCGAGCTGTGGTCTCGGATCACGGCTCGCCGCGCCTTCATGCGGGACAGCCTCGGCATCGACGTGCGCGACGAGGTTCTGCCGCTGTCGCCGACCGCCGGCTACTTCCCGCCGTTCTGGCTCGACCTCGACCGAGCGCTCGTCTACGCGTGAGCGCTCTCGACGGCAAGTCGGTCCTCGTCACGGGCGCGGCACGCGGGATCGGCGCGGCCGTCGCCGAGGCCGTCGTCGAGGAGGGGGGTGCGGTCGCGGTGCTCGACATCGACCCGGCGGGTGCCGACACGGCCGCCCGTCTCGCCGGCCGTGGTCCCGCGCACTTCTTCCCCTGCGACGTGCGTTCGCTCGAGGAGGTCGAGCGCACCGTGGCCGACGCAGAGCACGCTCTCGGCGGTCTTGACGGCCTCGTCAACAACGCAGGCGTCAATGCGTATTTCGATGCCGTTGCGATGACCGAGGACGACTGGGACTCCGTGTTCGCCGTCGATCTCAAAGCGGCCTGGATGCTTGCGAAGGCCGCGCTGCCGGGACTCATCGAGCGCCGCGGCGCCGTCGTCAACATCAGCTCGATCCAGGCTCGACTGACGATTCGGGGCTTCTTCCCCTACGCGGCGGCGAAGGCCGGGCTCGAAGGCCTTACCCGCTCGCTGGCGCTCGAGTACGCGTCGGCGGGCGTGCGCGTGAACGCGGTGGCGCCCGGGTACACCGAGACCCGCCTCGTCCAGGAGTGGCTCGACCAGCAGGACGACCCGACGGCGGCGCTGCACGGTTTGCTCGCAAAGATCCCGCTCGGGCGGATGGCCGAACCCCGAGAGGTCGGCAATGCGGTCGTGTTCCTGCTCAGCGACCGCTCATCGGCGATCACCGGCGCGACGCTCGCCGTCGATTGTGGGGTCGGCGCTCTGCTTTGCGACGTAGCAGCCGTCAACCACCTGTCGCGATTGCGAAAGAGACAATGACGAGAGGAGTCCAATGCCCTCGAGCCCGAACGAGCTTCGCACGCGTTTCGGCGCCGTGTACACCGCCGCGGTGACCGATGTGCTCGACACGCTCGGTCATCGCCGCCAGACGCTGCCGCCCGAGATCGTCCCGCTCGAGCCGGGCGCGCGTGTTGCCGGCCCTGCTTTTGCTGTCGAGGGGCGGACGAATCATTCGATCGACCCCGAAGTGTCGATTCGGCGCATCCTCGAGATGCTCGGATCGGTGCCCGCCGGCCACGTTGCGGTCTACGAGCCCGGCGATGCGACCTGCGCTCATTTCGGCGAGCTCTCGGCGACGTCGCTGCAAGTCCACGCAGTCGCGGGCGTTGTCATCAATGGTGGCTGCCGAGATGTCGACCTGATCCGTGAGTCTGGACTGCCGGTGTTCGCGCGCTACCGCACGCCGCAGGACGCGGTCTCCCGCTGGGAGGTGCTCGATTGGGGGCACGAGATCGAGATCGAGGGGGTCAGCGTCGTGACCGGCGACTACGTCGTCGGTGACGCCGACGGCGTCGCGGTGATCCCGCGCGATCTGATCGAGACGGTGCTGGCGGAGGCCGAGGCTCTCGTGGGAACAGAAAACCTCATCCGCGACGCGGTGCGGAACGGGGTGAAGCCGCTGGCCGCCTACGACCAGTTTGGGAAGTTTTGATTCGACTTGGCGCGTTGGGCGATGCCGATGATGTAGGGCGCAGCTGTGATCGTCAGTGGCGATGATGCGTGGAAGCCGCGAGTGAGGGAGACGAGCTCGAACCCGGATGCGGCGATCGTCGCCGCGGTGTCGCGCGTCGTACGGCAGCCGCCGAGCGCCCGCGTCCAGAAGAGCGCGTCCAGCGACCGTTGGAGCAGGCGCAACGGCAGTCGCGCGTGAGCGCACGTGCTCCCAGAAGCGGAGCTCGCCGGTGGGCGCGAGCACGCGCCGGATCTCTGTGAGCGTGGCGGCGGGATCGGGGACGGTGCAGAGAACGCCCATCGAGACGACGGCGTCGAAGCTCCCGTCCTCCACCGGCAGTGCCTCGGCCGTCCCGTTGACCACGTCGATCGAGACGGCGGAGGCGCGAGCGCGGTCGGCGGCGGCGGCGAGTGCGGTCGGGTCCGGTTCGACCGCGACGAGTTGCGTCACGCTCGTCGGGTAGTGCTCGAACGAGCGCCCGTCGCCGCAGCCGACCTCGAGGACGCGTCCGCGCAACCCGGCCAGCAGCCGGCGCCGCAGCTCGCGCGCAACCGGATCGGGCCGCTCCCGCTCCCGCTGCTCCAGGTAGCGGGCAAAGCGCGACTGGTGCGGGCCGTACAGCCTCGAACCGGTCTCCCACCACTTGCCTTCAGGCTCGGCCATCCCCCGAGAATACGAAGGCGAGCCCGCGCCGGCGGCGGCATCGAAGCGCTCCACGCCCGAGCCCTAGGATGGTTCGGCGATCGCTTCACTCACGAAACCAATGACCGGGATTCTGAGAGGGTCCAGATGAGGACGTGCGAGTCGCCGCACTTCGCACCGGTTCCGCTCGCGTCCGTCTTCACGACGCAGAGGAGTGCGCTGCCGGACCGGTTGAAGTCCCCGTCTCGCTATCGCGGGCGATACGGCCGACAAGTGATTCGTGGGATGCCGTTCTTGTTCGGCGAGGCGGACGGTGCGAACGTCGTCCTGCTGGAGTCGGAAGAGCTGTCGATCGACCTCGGCGGTTCGCGCGCCAGCTATCTCGTGTTCGTGCACGTCGTCGAGGACGCGACGGATGTGCACACGGCCGGTTGGGCGCGTGATGAGGCTCACGGCGATCAGCTCGGGGGCGTCGTTGCCGAGTACGAGCTGAGCTACGCAGATGGGTCGATCAGGTCGGTGCCGATCGTGCGCCGGTTTGCGATCCAGCAGGCACGGTGCACCTGGGGGTCGGCGCCGTTTGCCTGTGTGCCGGCTGCCGAGGTCGAGGTCGTTCCGACGGCGGACGAGGCGCTCGCGGTTGGGCGTGCGCCCTCGCAGCAACTGGCCCCGGTGCGCGTGGCTTCTGTGGCGGGGGCGGAGGGCTCCGAGCCTGGCCTGCTCTGGATCTACGCGTTGAAGAACCCCGAACCGGACGTGCCGTTGCGCGCTCTGGTTTGTCGTCCGCGTGAGGAGCGATCAGCGATCTACGCGCTGACGCTGACGGATCTGGCGGAGCATCCGTTGCGACCTGGGGTGCGGCGCAAGCTGCGCCTGCCGCTGCCCGAGGGCGTGACGGTGAACGCGATCGGCGAGGTCGATCCCGACCAGATCGCGATCGACCTCGGCGTCGTCATCTCGGCCCGAGCGGCGCTGGAGTACGACAACGAGCACTGGTCAGGCGCGGCGCCGGTCAGTCAACCGGCACGGTCGGAGCGCGACGTGATCGTGGACTACTCGGCACACCCACGGGCGCGGCTCTACGTCGGCGAGGAGGTCTTCGACCTCGGCGGCGACAGCAGGCTGGTCTCGGTCGCGGCCGCGGAGCGGCCGGTGCGTCTTCGCTTCGTCGAGCGCGAATCCGGCGCGAGTGTTGCGGTTCGGCTGCACCTGCACGGTGAGGCCGGCGAGTATCTGCCGCCGCGGGGCCACCATCGGAAGGTGAACCGGGTCTGGTATCAGGACACCTTCGCCGAGCTGGCGATCGGCGAAAACCAGTACGCCTACGTTGATGGCGAGTGCGTCGCCGAGCTGCCGCTCGGAACGGTGTACTTGGAGGTCAGTCGCGGCTATGAGGTCTCCCCGATCCGAACCGCGGTCGAGGTCACGGTCGAGACCGACGAGCTCGTTTTCGAGCTGGAACGGGTGCTGCGCTGGCGCGAGCGCGGTTGGGTGACCGCCGACACACACGTTCACTTCCTCAGTCCGCAAACGGCGCTGCTCGAGGGCCGCGCCGAAGACGTCAACGTCGTCAACCTGCTCGCCTCGCAATGGGGCGAGATGTTCACCAACGTCGGCGACTTCGACGGCAAGACGACGATCGGCGCTGAAGACCTCGGCGGTCGCGGCGAGTTTCTCGTCCGCGTCGGCTCGGAAAACCGGATGCCGGTCCTCGGCCACATCTCGCTGCTCGGCTACAGAGGCGAGCTGATCCACCCGCTCTGCACCGCCGGACCCGACGAGTCGGCGTTCGGCGACCCACTCGAAGTCTCGATGGCCGAATGGGCGCAGCGCTGCCTCGACCAGGGCGGACTCGTGGTGATGCCGCACGCACCCGAACCGCAGCTCGAACGCGCCGCCGACATCGTGCTCGGCCTCGTCAACGCGATCGAGCTGATGCACTTCAACCCACTCGACCCGCAACTGAAAGAGTTCGGAGGCCCACTCAGCCCTTACGGGCTCGCGGACTGGTACCGCTACCTCAACCTCGGCTACCACGTCCCACTCGTTGCCGGCACCGACAAGATGTGGGCCGGCGCGCTCCTCGGCGGCATCCGCACCTACGCCCACCTCGGCGAGCGCGAGTTCACCTACGACAACTGGATGGAGGCCGTCCGCCGCGGCAACACCTTCGCCACCGTCGGCCCCCTCACCGCCATGAAAGTCGAAGGGGCCGAGCCCGGCGGCCGACTCGATCTTCCGGCCGGCGGCGGCACGCTGAACGTGGAGTGGCGCGTCGAGTCGCTGTCCCTCCCGATCAACGCCGTCGAGATCGTCGCGGGCGGGCTGATCGAGGACGAGGTCACAGTGGGTGGGAAGCTCGCGGCAGAGGGCAACAGCAGACTCCGCGTCTCCGACTCCACCTGGGTCGCCCTTCGCGTCCGCGGCAGCTACCACGACAGGCCCGACGACATTGCCGCCCATACGAGTGCCGTTCAGGTGCTGGTCGACGGCTCTGAGCTCTACGCGGAAGCCGACGCGATGGCCGTCCTCGATCAGATCCAAGGCGCGATTGCCTACGTCGACACGCTCGCACCGCGCGCTGAAGCCCGACGCTTCCGCGAGCTCCGCGCCACGCTCGAGAGCGCGCACAACCGGCTACACCAACGCATGCACGCCGCCGGCGTCTACCACCGCCACCCCCTCCACGACCCCGCGCAGCCGCACGAGCACTGATCGGCGCCCCGAGCCATCGACAGCGCGGCGCGCAGCGCGCGGCTCGCTTACGATTCTGGTTGTTCCGACGAGAAAGGAGCGGACAGTGGCTGTTGCATACGTTCAGGAGTTCACGATCAAGGACGGCGACACGAGCACGACCAACTACGACGCGGTCACCAAGGCACTCGATCTGCAGGAAGCACCAGACGGTCTCCTGATCCACACTGCCGGCTTCGACCACGACGGCGGTGTGTTTCGCATCTTTGATGTCTGGGAGACGCGCGAGCAAGCCGAGAAGTTCATCAACGACCGGCTCGGCCCAATCGTGCAACCGATGATCGACGCTGCAGCACAAGACCCGAACAGCGACTTCGATCCGCCCAGCCGAGAGGCCTGGTACGAACTGCACGACTCGATGACGGGCTGAGGTCGAAGCCGCGCCGAGCGCGTTCGGGCTAGCATCGTTGTCCAAGTGGGCGACATCTGGCCCTCGGTCACGTTGATGACCGCCTCGTAGGGATCGCGAACGAAGAGACGTGCCGAGGCGGCGCCGGTCGGCGCCGCCTCGGTTCGCTCGGGGCGAAGCGTCAGTCGAGAATCGCCTGGGTGCGGTGATGGCTTGCGCGTGCGGCCACGAGGCCGGCGAGGATGAGGACGAGCGCGAGCGTCGCTGCGGCCCCGACTCCGGCGTCCTCCCATTGGAAACCTGCCGACACGGTGGTTGCGAGCTGCGATGGGCCGGCGAGCGCTGTGCCGATGCCGCGGAAACCGGCACGGTCGTCCGGACGCGGCGATGTTGATGCGTTGTGGCGAAGGACGGCCCGGTCGAGGACGTCCCCCGGTGTGACCGCGGTCGACATCGGGTTCGCGCTGACGCCGCGCAACCCGGCGCGGTCGTCCGGCCGCAAGGCCAGGACAGCGTGAGCCCTGGCGACCGTCCGTGTGAAGACGTCCGACGTGTCCGTGCTGTGCGAGTCGATTCCGCGGACGCCGGCTCGGTTGTCCGGCCGGTCGGCCGCCTGAGCGCTGCCGACGAGAACTGCCGAGAATGAGAGCGCCACCGTCAGCGCTGCGATCACCTTATGAGGCCAAGCCTGCATTGTTTCCTCCTTCGATTCGATCGCCCCGTGCGATCGACTGGAGGCAGAATCGAGGCGGGTGGTTGCGGCGCGGCTGCCGCCCGGTTACAACCGGTTGCGGCAGGCGAATGGAATACAGAATCCTGGGCGAACTGGAGGTCGAGGACCACGGTCGGGCGGTCGAGCTCGGTGGCGCGCGTCAGCGCGCCCTCCTCACGAACCTGCTCCTCCATGCAGGCGAGGTCGTCTCGGCCGACCGGCTGATCGAAGATCTCTACGGAGCGGACCCGCCCGCCACTGCGGCGAAGACACTCCAGGCCCACATCTCGCGCCTGCGCAAGGCGCTCGGAGCCGGGCAGCGGCTGCGCACGCGCGGCGGCGGCTATGTCCTGGAGCTCTCGGACGGCGAGCTGGATGCCGAGCGCTTCTCGACGCTGGCGGAAGAGGGTCGTCGGAGTCTCGCCGGAGGTCACGCGGAGCAGGCGGTCGCGACGTTGGAGCGTCGCGCTTGCTCTCTGGCGCGGTCGCCCGCTGGCGGATGTCGCCTACGCGGAGTTCGCTCGAGGTGAAGTCGCGCGCCTGGACGAGTTGCATCTCACGGCGGTCGAGGAGCTGATCGATGCGCGCATCGCGCTCGGTCGTCACGTAGAGGCCGTCGGCGAGCTGGAACGTCTCGTTGCTGCACATCCGCACCGCGAGCGGCTGCGCGCGTCGTTGTTGTTGGCCCTCTACCGCTCCGGCCGCCAGGCCGAGGCGCTCGATGCCTACCAGGGGGCGAGAACGATCCTGGTCGAGGAGCTTGGCATCGAGCCAACCCGAGCGTTGCGGGCGCTGCACCAAGCGATCCTCACGCAGGATCCGCTCCTCGACCTGCCCGTGAGCGACGCGCCGCATCCCACGGCGGCCGTCGCGCCGATTGCCTCGCACCCGGTCGCCGAATCGGTGATCCGCGGTGTGCGAAAGACGGTGACGGCGCTCTTCGTGAGAATTGGCTGTCGCTGCCGAGGGCGGCGGGCCGCTCGATCCAGAGGCCGCTGCGGCGGGTGACCGGCCGAGCGTTCGGGGCCCTCGAAGCTGCTGCCGACGGGCACGGCGGAACGATCGCGGCTGTGTCGGGTGACGCGATCACCGCGGTGTTCGGACTTCCGTTGGTGCACGAGGACGACGCGCTGCGAGCGATGCGAGCCGCTGCCGACGCGCGCACGTGCCTCTTCGAATTGGCGGCCACGCTCGGCGCCGAGCGTGCCCTCCAACTCAATTTTCGGATCGGGATCAGCACGGGGGAGATCGTGACGGGCGGAACCGACGCAGCCCAGGCGAGGGCAACCGGCGAACCGCTGACCGTTTCCCAACGGCTCGGAGACGACGCGGCGCCGGGTGAGATCCTGATTGACGCGGCCACGCGCGCGGTTCTGCGTGATGCCGTAACGGTCGAGCCCGCACCCGGCGGCTGGCGTGTCCTGGACGCCGCCGCTGCCGCGTCGGAACGCGTCAGCCAGTTTGACTCGCCGATGGTCGGGCGGGAGCGTGAGCGGCGGCGCCTGCAGGACGCGTTCGACCAAGCGGTCACCGACCGGTCCTGTCAGCTCTTCACCGTGCTCGGGGTCGCGGGTGTCGGCAAGTCGCGACTGGTCGACGAGTTCCTGCAAGGCCTCGGCGGCGGCACTCTTGTCGCCTCCGGGCGCTGCCTCCCCTACGGCGAGGGGATCACGTACTGGCCGCTGCTGGAGGCCGTCAAGAGCGCGGTCGGGCTCGACGACGCGAGCTCACCGGACGAGGCTCGCGCAACGCTCGCACGCGTTCTCGAGGGCGAGCAGGGCGGCGAGGTGACCGCCCAGCGGGTGGCCGAGCTGATCGGGCTCGCCGATGCCGTCGCAGGCGCCGAGCGATTCAGCTCGGCGGTCGCGCTTTTCGAGGTCCTCGCGCGAGCTCAGCTCGCTGGTGATCGTCTTCGACGATGTTCACTGGGGGGAACCCACCTTCCTGGACCTGATCGAGCACCTGGCCGATTGCGCGCGCGACGCGCCCATCTTGCTCGTCTGCCTCGGCCGGCCCGAGTTGCTCGAGGCTCGCCCAGGCTGGGCCGGCGGGAAGCTGAACGCGACGACCGCGCTCCTCGAACCGCTCTCCGAAGATGAATGCGGGCTCCTGATCGGGAACCTTCTCGGCCGCACCGGTTTTGCCGAGGAGGTCGAGACGAGGATCGCTGAGGCCGCCGAGGGCAACCCGCTGTTCGTCGAGGAGATGCTGCTGATGCTGATCGACGACGGTCTGCTCGTCGGCGACGATGGACACTGGGCGGCAACCGGCGACATCGGCGCCGTTCGCGTGCCGCCGACGATCCAGGCGCTCCTCGCAGCTCGCCTCGACCGGCTGGACGAGAACGAACGCTCCGTGATCGAGCGGGCCGCCGTCGTGGGCAAGGTCTTTTACGAGGCAGCCGTCGCCGACTCGGTCCCCGACGCGACACGGCCCGCCGTCGCCGAGTCCCTCGAGACGCTGGCACGCAAGCAGCTGATTCGTCCGGACCGACCGAGCCTTGGCGGGCGCACCTTCCGCTTCCGCCATCTCCTCATCCGTGACTCTGCCTACGTGTCGATCCCAAAGGAAGCTTCGCGCACATCTGCACGAGCATTTCGGCCGCTGGCTGGAACGCTCCGCCGGCGACCGCGGGGTCGAGTACGAAGAGGTCGTCGGCTATCACCTCGAGCAGGCCTACCGCTATCGGGCCGAAGTCGGGACGATCGACGACGCGACGCGCAGCATCGCCCACGACGCGGCCGAGCGCCTCGGTGCGGCAGGTCGGCGCGCGTTCAGCCGGAGCGACGCGCCCGCGGCAGTGAATCTCATCTCGAGAGCGGTCGCGTTGCTTCCCGGACGACGATCCACTCCGCGTCGACCTGATCCCGAACGTGCGCGCGGTGCAGGGGATGACAGACCTTGCCTGGGCAGACAGGGTGCTGACGGAGGCTGTCGAGGTAGCAGCGACGACCGGCAACCGAGGCCTGGCTGCGAGCGCGCTCGTCCAGCGTGGCTTCCTCCGGCTCTTCACCGAGCCCGACCTGACGCCCGGCGAGCTGATCGAGTCAGCCGAACGGGCGGTCGTCGTCTTCGACGATCTCGGTGACGAGTTGGGCCTCGCGCGCGCCTGGCGACTAGTCGCCCAGTCGCACTACCTCGGCCGCCGCCTGGCGTTGTGCGCCGAGGCCTCGGAGCGCGCTCTCGAGCATGCTCACCGTGCCGAGGATCGCTTCGAGGAGCGGGAGATCGTCGAGTGGCTCGTGGTCGCGCTCCTGCTCGGGCCTGCCCCGGTAACCGAGGCAGCCCGGCGCTGCGAGCGTTTGCTCGAGGAGACTGTCGACAACCCTCTCCTCCAGGCGGAGATCCTGGGCGGGCTGGCGCGCTGATGGCGATGCTCGGTCGCGCCGATCGGGCCGATGAGCTCGCCGCGCGCAGCAGGGCGACGATGAGCGCCCACGGCGAGTCGATCTGGATCGTCTCGTTCTGGCTCGCCTTCGTTCGCTTGTGGCAGGGCGATCCCAGCGGCGCCGAGCGCGAGCTTCGCCCGGCCTACGAAGCGCTGAAAAGAATCGGCGAGAGGAGCCACTTCTCCTCGATCGCCCAGTGAGCTCTCGAACGCCGTCTTCCTGCAGGGCCGGTACGACGAGGCCGAGCAGCTAACGCGCGAATGCGAAGAATCATCGCGGCCGAACGACGTCCACTCGCAGATCCTCTGGCGCTCGACCCGGGCGAAGGTCCTCGCACACAAGGGAGACCTCGAGGCAGCCGAGGAGCTCGCCCGTGTCTCCGTCGCAATTGCGTCAGAAAGCGACTTCTACCCTGCCCATGCCGACGCGCTGATGGACCTCGGCCATGTTCTCGAGGTGGGCGGCGAGTCGGACGCCGCCGCTCTTGCAGTGCAAGAAGCGATTCGCTTCTACAAGCTGAAGGGCAACTTGGCGCAGCTCGAACGCGCGCATGCCGTGCTCGCGTACCTACGCGCCTAGGTGCCCGGACTCACGTTCAAAGGAGGATCGAGCAGGAAGCCCAGAAGGAGGATTGAGGTGGCTAAGGCGTACACGCACACGAGCTGGGTCGTGAAACGAGGGCGCGAAGAGGAGTTCATTGAACGCTGGCGCGAGTGGGCGGACTGGAGCCGCCTTGAAGGCTTGGCCGCCCGCGCGATGCTCCTCCGCGATGCCGACAACCCGGAGCGATTCGTCAGCTTCGGACCCTGGGAGAGCATGCAGGCGGTCAGAACCTGGCGCGGGCATCCTGGTTATCAGGAACGGGTGGCGGAGCTCCGCGAGGTCCTCGACAGTTTCGAACCGCGGACGCTCGAGCTCGTGGCCGGTGGCTAG
>CAWJZQ010000011.1:0-5691 GCA_963847415.1 uncultured Thermoleophilia bacterium
CTACAGATACGTTCCCTGACCGACCGCATCACTGCACGGAGGACTGCATCGTGAGCTTCGTCTTGCCCGACCCCGGCCCGGCCAACGCCGAGTTCGCCCGCCCTGCCGATCGCGAGCGCCTGGCGCGGACGGCCGAGGCGCTGTCGGCTCGCGGGTTCCACGCGCACGTCGTCGCCGACGGCGCCGAGGCGAGGCAGTTCGTGCTCGACGCGATCCCCGAGGGGGCGGAGGTGCATACCGCCCTCTCCGAGACCCTGACCGAGCTCGGCATCCGGGCCGAGATCGAGGAATCCGGCCGCTATGACTCGGTGCGGGCCAAGCTCGCGTTGCTCGACCGCGAGACGCAGGCACGCGAGATGCGCAAGCTGGGCGCCGCTCCCGACTACATCGTGGGCAGTGCGCACGCCATCACCGACGACGGCGTCGTGCTGGTCGGCTCCGGCTCCGGCAGCCAACTCGGCGCCTACGCCTACGCGGCCGGAACCGTGATTCTCGTCGTCGGTCACCAGAAGCTCGTCAGCGACGTCCCCCACGGGCTGCGGCGCCTGCGCGAGTACGCGCTTCCGCGGGAGTACGGCCGGATGCAGAGCGTCGGGTACCCGGGCAGCCTTCTGGCCAAGTCGCTGATCATCGAGCAGGAACCCGGAGGCCGCATCACCGTCATCCTCGTTCCGGAGACACTCGGCTTCTGACCGCGGCGGAGCCGTCGCCGTGACCGAGCGACGGAACGCGCTTCAGCCAGCTCGCCTCGTCCCACGCCCGCTCGCCGAGGAGCTTCAGGGTCGCCGGCAGCAGGACTCCGCGCACGATGGTGGCGTCGAGCAGTACCGCTGTCGCAAGGCCGACGCCGAGCTGCTTCATCTCGATCAGCGAGAGCGTCGCGAAGACGCCGAACGCCCCGACCATCACGACGGCGGCGCTCGTGACGACGCCGGCCGTCCGCTCGACGCCGATCGCGATCGCGTCGCTCGCCGATGCGCCACCGCGGTACGCCTCGCGGATGCGCGAGAGCAGGAACACGTGGTAGTCCATCGAGAGCCCGAACAGGATCACGAACAGGAAGAGCGGCAGCCACGCGACGATCGCGCCGTTGGTGCGGATGCCGAGCAGCGAATCCAGCCAGTGGTGCTGGAAGACGAGCACGAGCAGGCCCCAGGCGGCCGCCACGGAGAGCAGGTTGAGGCCGATCGTGGCCAGTGCGATGCGCAGGCTGCGGAAGCTCGCGAGCATGAGCAGGAGCGTGAGCGCGAGCACGAACCCGATCACGATCGGCAGGCGTGCCGAGACGAGCGCGTTGAAGTCGTGCGAGCCGGCGGCATTGCCGGTCACGTGTGCCTCGGCGACCGTGCCGACGGTGGCCGGAACGAGCGTGTGGCGCAACTCGCTGAGGCCGCGGCTGGCGGCCTGGCTGTCGCTGGCTCCCGGATAGGCGAGCTCGATCTGCTCGACCGTGTGATCGCGCGAGATCTGCGTGTCGGGCCGCGGCCCGAGCGCGAAGTCGGGATCGCTGCGAAGCTCGCGCTCGAGGATCGCCGAGCTCGCTCTGCACGTCGCGGCGCCCGCACGTCGGCGGCCTTGATCACGAGCGTCGTGCGTATCGCCCTGCGACGGGAACGCCGCGGTGAGCGCGTCGTAGCTGCGCATGATCGGGATCGAGCGCGGCAGGTCGGTGGCGCTCGTCGAGCCGCGTGTGCATGCCGAGCGCCGGGAGCGCGAGCGCGACCAGCGCGCCTGCGGCGAGCCCGAGCGCGAGCTTGGGCCGCGCGAGCACGCGCGGGATCAGCGCGCCCCAGATGCGGCTCCCGCCCTGACGGCGGCGCAGCCGGTGCAGGAACGGCACGCGCACGCGGTCGACGCGGTCGCCGATCAGGACGAGCAGCGCCGGCAGGGCCATGAGGGCCCCGAGTACGGCGGCACCGACGACGAGCATCGCGGCGATGCCCAGCGACTCGAACGTCGAGTCGCCCGCCAGCAGCATGCCCGCCATCGCGACGGCGACCGTCAGCCCGGACACGATCACGGCGCGCCCCGAAGTCGCGGAGGCGATCAGCACCGACTCGCGCACCGTCGCGCCGCTGCTGTCGCTCGTCGCGGGCGCGGCGCAGCATGAAGAGCGCGTAGTCGACTCCGACCGCCATGCCGACGATCAGCAGGATGCTCTTGAGGTTCTCGGTCTGCGGGAAGACGTGGCTCGCGAGCGCGGCCAGGCCGAACGAGGCCAGGATCGAGGTCAGCGCGAGGACAGCGGGATGCCGGCGGCGACCAGGGCGCCGAAGACGACGATCAGGATCAGCAGCGTGAGCGGCAGCGAGAGCAACTCGGCGTGCTGGAAGTCGTCGCCGAGCTTGTCGTCAGCGCCTTGTCGATGGCCGCTCCGCCGACCTCCTCGATGCGCAGGTCCGGCGTTGCGCGGCCGGCTTGCGCGACGGCGGCCAGCATCGGCGCGACGCGGTTGCTCGCCGTATCGGCGTCGCCCTCGATCGTGAACGTGGCGAGCGCCGCGCGGTGATTCGCCGACAGCTTGACGGCCGAGAGCTCGCCCGCGGCAGGCACGCGCGAGAGGGGAGTCGCGACGGCCCGGCGGGCGCGCCTCGCGTCGGAGAGGCTGAGCCGCGCGCCGTCGCGGCGGCGGATGAGCACCTGCTCGGTCTGCTGCTGGTTCGGGAAGTCGGCGCGGTCGACGATGCGCTCGAGCCGCGCCGGAATCGCCGCTGCCGCCGTTGCCGGAATCCATCACGGTGCCCGCCGCGATGCCTCCCGCGAGGCAGACGACGACGAAGAGCAGCCACAGGCCGAGCGCCCTCCAGGGGCGATGCGCGCTCCAGTTGGCAAGGCGGGGCGGTGCGAGTCGATGCGTCATGCCAACGACTCTCGCGGCCGGCAGGCGCCCTGCCATCGGACAGCGCGAGCGAAGTCGACTCGCTCCTTGGGATGAGGGCTTGTCAGTCGCCCGGGCGAATGAAGCCGGTCTCGTACGCGACGATCACTGCCTGCGTGCGGTCGCGGCATCTCGAGCTTGCGCGAGCACGTGCGCGACGTGCGACTTGACCGTGTGGACGGCCACGACGAGCTCGTCGGCGATCTCCTGGTTCGAGCGGCCGCGCGCGACCAGGCGGAGGATCTCGGCCTCGCGCTCGGTCAGCGAGGCGACGAGCTCGGCGCGACGGTCGCCAGGCTCGAGCCGCGACGCTGTGCCGCTCCACGAGCGCGCGCGTGAGCGCCGGGAAGACGAGCGACTCGCCCGACGCGACGATGCGGATGGCCTGGGCGAGCTCCTCCGGCTGGACGCGCTTGAGCACGAATCCGCTCGCGCCGGCGCGCAGCGCGTCGAAGACGTAGTCGTCGTGCTCGAACGTCGTGACCACGAGCACGCGCGGCCGCGGCGGCGAGCGCTCGACGATGCGGCGCGTCGCCTGAATGCCGTCGAGGTTCGGCATGCGGACGTCCATCAGGACGACGTCGGGGTCGAGCTCGGCCGACCGCCGGACGGCCTCGAAGCCGTCCGCCGCCTCGCCGACCACGTCGATGTCGGGCTCGGTCGAGAGGATCGTGCGCAGGCCGCTGCGCACGAGGCACGTCGTCGTCGGCGATCAGGACGCGCACGCGCGGAGGCCTGCGCTCATGCCGCCGGCCGCAGCGGGAGCTCCGCGTGCAGCACGGTAGCCGCCGGCCGGCCGTCTCGGCCGTCGTCAGCGAGCCGCCGAGCGCCCGCACCCGCTCGCGCACGCCGCGCAGGCCGTTGCCGCCGCTCGTGCGGCTCGGGCTGGATCGACGACGCCGGGCCCGTTCTCCACGGTCAGCTCGAGCGCGTCGTCGCCGACTGCGAGCGAGACGGTCGCGGTCGCGCCGGAGGCGTGGCGCATGACGTTCGTGAGCGCCTCCTGCAGGACGCGGTAGGCCTCGCGCCCGACCGCGCGCGGCACGCGCTCGAGGTCGCCGCTGCGCGCTGATCGTCGAGCTGCACGCCCGCCGCCCGCGTGCGCGCCGAGCAGGTCGTCGACGTCGTCCAGCGTCGGCGACGGCCGCGGCGTCGCCGCGCTCGTCGCGCAGCACCGCGAGCACGCGGTCGAGCTCGTCGAGCGCCTGCGCGGCCCTGCGCCTCGATCGCCGCCAGCGCCTCCGGCGGCGAACGCCGGGATCGGTCTCCAGCACGCGCCGCGCGGCGCTCGCCTGCAGCACGGCGGCGGTCACGGAGTGGCCGACCGAGTCGTGCAGCTCGCGCGCGAGGTCGGCGCGCGCGTCGGCCCGCTCGGAGCGCGCGGCCAGCTGGGCGAGCTCGTCCGCTGCGGGACGGCCCGAGCAGGCGCGGGCGAGCGCGCCGTGGAGCCAGGCGAGGGCGTCGACGACGTGCGCCGTGAGACGACCAGGGCGCAGCCGCCGACGACGCACACCGCAGTGGTGAGGGCCGAGCTTCCGGCCACCGGGCTCGAGCTGACGAAGGCGCTCGAGAACGGAGCGGCGACGAGCGCGACGCCCGCCGCAGCGACGACGACCGGCACGACGAACGCGATCACCGCGAGCGGGAAGCGCAGGACGAGCCACAGGCTCGCCCGCCACGTCGTGCGCGAGCGTATGAGCGTCGTCGACCTGCTCCATGAGCGTGCCGCTCGCGCGCGCGCTGCGCCTCCGGGGCCGGGATCCGCTGCCGAGCAAGCGGTTGGCGAGCCGGCGATCGAAGGCCGCGAAGCCGCGGTTCAACGCGAGGACGCCGAGCAGCAGCGGCACGCCGACCCAGACGACGGACAGGCCGATCCCGAGGGCGAAGCCGACGACGAGGGCGAGGAACGCGACGAAGCCGATCGGCAGCGCGAGCAGGAGGTAGAGCGCGGCGGCATACGTGCGGCGGCGCCAGAGCGGCGCGAAGGTCTCCGTTGCGAGGACGGCCGCGCTCATCCGCTGGTCCTGCCGATCGAGATGTCGCCCGAATGGGTTCGCGCGACGATCGTGCGCCTGCTCGAGGGGTCCTCGATCAGATCGTGCACGGAGCGATCTCCCGAGTTGGCCGACGCGGTGACGTGGTAATCGGCCGGCGGGTACACGCACCGAGACGTCGCCGGACGAGGCCGTCGTCCTGAGCGATGTCGGCGCTCGGTCGAACGAGGCCGAGATGTCGCCCGACGACGCGCTCAGCTCGACCCGGTCCCGCGCGCAGGTTGTGGGCGGCGATGTCGCCGGAGCTCGCGTGCACCGTGATCTGACCGCGCAGGCCGCTCAGCGACGTGTCTGCCGAGTCGACGTCGAGGCGGATCGCCTGGCCGGGCGGCACGCGCGATGCGGTAGCGGATCGAGCACGGGTTCTGGAACGCGAAGAGGCCGGTGACGTGCGTCAGGCCGCCGCGACAGGAGCCGCCGAGGTCGATCACGCCGTCGCTCGTGCGCAGGAAGTGCGATGGCCTGCCGCCCACCCAATCTGCCTGCCACTCGATCTGTATGCGCCTGCCGGTGCCGGGCACGATCTGGACGTCGGCGCTCGTGCTGTGCAGCCGGAGCAGCTCGGGGGCGAGGCGGGAGGTGGCGGACCGCTCGCTGAAGGTCTGCTCGGCACGGTGCGCGGTGTAGATGCCGGCGCCGCCCAGCAGGGCAAGTGCGAAGACGCCGGGCAGGCGATACGCGGCCGGCGTGCGTCGTGGGGGAGTCATGCTCATGAGGTCAAGCTACGGGCGCATTCTGTCGTTGCCGTCGGCCCCGAGC
>CAWJZQ010000012.1:0-17721 GCA_963847415.1 uncultured Thermoleophilia bacterium
CGCGACGTGCACGAGCGGATCGACCGTGGCGAGATGGTCCTCCCGACCGGCGAGCGGTTGACGGCGCGGCGCTTCCGTCAGCTCGGCTCGATGCTCGGCATGAGCGACGGCGCGCCGCGCCTCCACTACATCGTCGAGCGCCCGCCGGGCTCGCCGGCGTTCCTCCACGACGTGCACGAGGCGATCCGCTTCGGGCGCAACCCGCTGTACGCGGTGATCCACGAAGCCTGCTACGCGGACGGCGGCGTCACCGGCTGGTCGGCCGACCGTCTGCTGCCCGCCGAGTACGCCGAGGACGTCACGCTCTTCACCGGCGAGCATGTCTACCCGTGGATGTTCGAGGACGAGCCTGCGCTGCGCCCACTCGCCGGCGCAGCGGAGATCCTCGCGCACCACGAGTGGCCGCGCCTCTACGACGAGCAGCAACTCGAGCGCAACGAGGTTCCCGCAGCCGCCGCGATCTACGCGAACGACATCTACGTCGACCGCGAGCTGTCGGAGGAGACGGCCGCACGCGTGCCCAAGCTCCACGCGTGGCTGACGAGCGAGTACGAGCACAACGGCCTGCGCGCGGACGGCGCGCGCATCCTCGACCGTCTGATCTCGCTCGCGCGCGGCTAGCCCTAAGGCGGGCTAGTAGGCAGTAACACGCCCGTCCACGATGCGCCACACGCGGTCTGCGTGCGCCGCGGACGTGTCCTCGTGTGTCGCGAGCAGTGATGCGGTGCCGCCCGCGGCGGCGGACGCGAGCACCGCCCACACGCGCTCCGCGGATTCAGCGTCCTGATGCGAGGTCGGCTCGTCGGCGAGCAGTACCGCTGGGCGAAGGACGAGCGCGCGTGCCAGCGCGGCACGCTGCTGCTGGCCGATCGACGTCTCGTGCGGCCGACGTTCCGCCAGTTCGGTGAGATCCAACTGCGCGAGAAGTGCGGCGACGGTGCCGTCGCGCGGCGCACCGGCGAGCCGTAGCGGCAGCTCGACGTTCTCGAGCACCGAGAGCTCCGGCAGAAGCGCGAAGCGCTGCGCGACGTACGCGACCCGGCGCCAAGGAGGCACGAGCTCTCGTCCGGCGGTCTCGATCGATCCCGCGTCCGGCCGCAGCCAGCCGCCGGCGGCCATGAGGAGCGTGGACTTGCCGGAGCCGGAGCGCCCGAGAATCACGCCGAGCTCGCCCGCCCGCAGGTCGAGCGAGACGTCGTGGACCACCTCGACCCCGTCGTACGCCTTCGTCAGTCCGCGCACCTCGAGCGCCACGGGACCGGTCGCCCCATTCTCCCGGCGGCGCTCGGCCGTGGGTGCGTTGCGTCGCGGCGCGAGATCGACCCTCGTCGTCGCGAGCTGCAGCAGGTCGGGGTCGTGCGTCGTGAGAACGACCGTCCGGCCCTCCTCGGCCGCTGCGGCGAGCGCGCGCATCACGAGCCCGGCCGCTTCGCGGTCGAGCTCGGCGGTGGGCTCGTCGAGCAGGAGCAGCGGCGTGTCACGTGCGAGTGCGACCGCGAGCGACGCACGGGCCTGCTCGCCGCCCGAGAGCTGGTCGGCGCGCGCACCCAGTCGATGCGCGATCTCGAGGCTCTGCGCGAGTGCCACGTGCGCGGCGCCCAGCTGCTCGCGCACCGTGAGGTGCGGGATCAGGTTCGCCGCCGCACGTTGCGCGACGTACGTGACGCACGTCCGGCGGAAGGCCCGAAGAGGCGCGCCGTGAAGCGTGGTCAGGTCGTGCGCCTCGACCTCGATCGCCCCCGTATCGGGGAGGTCGAGGCCTGCGAGCAGCCGGAGCAGCGTCGACTTGCCCGAGCCCGACGGCCCCACGAGCGCCGCGATCCCACCCCGTTCCACCGCGAGATCGATCGAGCGCAGCGCCACGACCGAGCCGGTCTCGGCGACGTAGGACTTCGCCACCCCGCTGCAGACGACTGCGTCAGGCAACGCGCAGCGCCTCCGCGGCGTCCTCTCGCGCGGCGATCATGCTCGCCGCCGCGCCCAGAATGGTCCCGGCCGCGGTCGCGACAGCGACCGCCCCCGCGATCGTCGTCCACGGGATGACCGTCGATGCCCGTGGCGCGTAGAGCGAAAGCGGGTCGACGTGCTCGATCAGCGGGAGCGCGGTGAGCACGGCGACGAGCGCTCCCGTCCCGGCCGCGAGGAGCACGATCGCACCCGCCTCGAGCGCGAGTGCGGCAGCGTCGCGCAGCGCGCTCAGGCCCATGCGGCGTGCGAGCGCGGTCGCGATCAGCTGCGAGCGCTGGCGTGCGCCGAGGTACAGCAGCAGCGCGAGCAGCGACAAAGCCCCCGCGCCGGCGCCGATGACGCGCACGTACCCGTAGCTGCGCTCGACGGCGACGACGGAGCCGTTCTCGCGGATGTGCGCCCGCGTCGTCAGATAGACGGGCGAGAGGTCGGAGCGCCTGAGCGCAGGGAAGATCGCGGCCGGCGACCCGCGCGCCCAGAGCAACCCGACGGCGCCCGGGCCGGGGTCGAGGACGTGCGCCCGCTTTGCCGCCCTCCTGAGTGCAGCGCTCGACACGAGAAGAGCCGGCCGGCCTGCCGAGGTGCCGGGGACGTCCGCGCGGCCGACGATGCGCACCGGGATGCGTGCCCCCTGGTAGACGACCGCGTCCGTCGCCGGGGCGTCGGGCGTCGCGATCGCCGGGAGCCGACCGCCGTCGTGCAGGCGTGGGAGCAGTGGACGCGGATCGTCGGGCCAGTCGTCGTGCCAGAGGATCGTCCGCGCGAGCGCATCCGGGTCGCCCGCGACGACGTCGATCCGGCGCCCGTCGGGCAGCGAGGCGTCGAGCGTGTCGACCTGCACGACGGAGACCGGGAAAGGGAACGGCTTCGTCACCGTGGCGAGCGCGTCCACGTACGCTTGCACGTCGCTGCCGTTCGCGATCGCCGCTTTCTGCTCGGCGCTCCGGTCGAGCGAGCGCGTGAGTGTCAGTGCGTACGCAAACGTCCCGAACGCGACCGCGCCGCTGACGACGACGGCGACGAGCAGTGCACGCGCGCCCGCGAGCCGGCGCGCCGCCAGGAAGAGCTCGGGCGGCGACGCACCGAAGCGATTCCCGACCAGCCCCCGTGCTGCGCGGACGGCGAGACCGCTCACGCCGGCGCACGCGACCACCGGCAACAGGAAGAGCGCGAGTGTCGGGTGGGTGCGCCCGTCGGTATCGCGCGCGAGCCCGTGACCGGTCAGGACGAGCGCCGCGAGCACGCCGGCGGCGAGCAGCGGCACTAGCTCCCAGGGCAGACGCGCCGCCCGGCTTACGCGCGGCCGCGCGCGCCACCGGTGAGGGAACGCCACGAACGCGCCGGCCGCGACGGTGAGCACCACGACGGCGGCGGCCGCGGCTGCCGACTGGGCGCCGTCGGCGATCGTGCTGCGGTCGATCGTTCCCGCGGCGGCGAAGGCGCGCAGCGCGAGTAGCGCGGCGCCGAAGCCGATCGCGGCACCCGTCAGCACCGGCAGGAGCGCCTCGAGCCCGCTGCGCACGCCGAACACGAACGGCGACTCGCCGCGCGCGTAGAGCAGGTTCGCCTCGTCGGCCCTGCGACGAACGAGGAACACGCCGGCGGCGAACGTCAGCGCGAACGCGATCGCGAGCCCGCGCGCCGGTGACGAGCGTGATCGTCGGCGCGACCGCTGCCACGTTCGCGGACGGCGACGATCAGCGCGGCGTCGAGCGAGAATCGTGCGGTGCAGCGAGCCCTGACTCCGCAGCCGAGAGCCCTCGCGTTTGCGAGCTCGCCGCGCAGCTCGGCGAACCGCCGGGTCATCCGCTTCGCGCCGGTGTAGGTGATCGACGACGGGTCGACGGGATACTCGAAGCGGTTCTCGACCGGGAGGTTCAAGGCGCGCGCGACGCGGATCAGCGTCCGCTCGTTCATGAAGACGAACGCCGGCGGCAGCGGCGCGATGATCGTTTTCGGCCGGATGTTCTGCACGAAGTTCGCCCAGTAGGGGTTGCCGAGATCGCCGTCGAGCGCGCGGTAGACGCCCGCCACGGGCAGCCGCACAACCCGAGCCTTCGTCTCGCCGGGGATCCCGGGAAGCGTCAGCGGCAGCGTGCCGCCCGGGCGCAGGCGAAAGTTCTGCGCGGTCCCGGTCGAGATCCAGATGCCGTCCGTGACGTCGTTCGAGGTGCGGACGATCCCGACGTGGTCGAGCGCGCGCGTTCTCGCCATCGCGATGACATCCACGCCGTTGCCGCCGCTCCCGGCGACGCCGACCTCGGCCATCGACGTCGCGACGACGGGCCCAACGGACGGGAGGCGTCGGCGAAGTCTCGCGGCGGCCGCGCGCCGGCTCGCGTCGAGCCCGGCACGACCGCCGCTCCGCACCTCGACCCCGACGGCGAGCGGCGACAGCAACCGAACCTGTCCGCGCAGCGACTCACTCCGAACGCCGGCGCGCACGAACGGCGACGACGCCGCAGCGAGCCCCGCGAGCGCCGCCGTCACGAGCAGCGCGACGAGCACCGCTGGGTGTCGCCGCAACACGAACGGCGCGCGCACCCACAGGACCCTCACGCGAACAGGGTAGAGACGACGCCGACGCCGACGCGCCGGGAGGGCACACGGCCCTCCCGGCGGCGCATGTCCCTAGAGGATCCCGCGCGCGACGAACGCCTGGCGCGTGGCCGTGGCGGCCGCCGTGCCGTAGAGCGACTGCGCGGCCGCGACGGTGCGGTTCGCGAGGTCGGTCATCGTCGTGCCGGGGAAGTCGAACGACCCGGTCAGGATGATCGTGTCGGCTTTGACGTTGCCGAGCGCCTGGCGGATGTCCCACAGGGCGCGCGACCAGATCTGGCCGTCGTGGTGCACCTCGCCGTTCAGGTCGGTCGGGTAGTGCAGGTCCAGGTCGACGCGCCGCAGGCAGTGCGGCACCGTCGACGTGTACGAGGTCGAGTCCCAGTCGGCGACGCACGGCAGCGGCTCGCGGTTCGGTCACGCCGAGCGAACGCGAGACGACGTCGCCGACGGTGACGGCCCAGTAGTCGCCGAAGCCTTCGCTGATCGCGCCCGCTTCCTCCGACGCGAACGAGAAGTTCTGCGAGAAGTGGATCGCGTGGCCGTACTCGTGCAGGATCACCTCGGCGTCCTCGGCGTCGTCGACGCCGCCCTTGCCGAAGCGCAGCTCGTCCTTCGGGTGGTCGGTGGCGAACGAGTTGTCGGCGCCGAGCTGGTTGATGCGCACCGCCTGCGGCCCGTTGTTGATCGGGCGCCGCGTCTCGCCGAAGCCCAGCGAGTGGATGTACCGCTGCGCCTGCGTGACCCAGTAGTAGGCCATCACTTGCTCGAACTCGTCCTGGTGGCGCGTGTACCGGAACGTGTTCGTCGGCGAGAACGCCGGGTTGCCGGTCTCGCTGACGACCTTCGCGTAGTCCCGCTGACAGGAAGCCGCTGCCGTCGAGATTCGTGAGCGTGACGTCGTGGTACGCGGCGGCCGGGACCGCGGCGTCGGAGTCCTTCTGGTCGGTGAGCGACTCGATGCCGAGACTCTCGACCGGGTTGGTGACGAAAACGGAACCAATGCCGGTCGACGAGCCGGACGGCGGCTTGGCCGCGGTGGCGGCCGCGACGACGACGGCGGCCAGCGCCAGCGCTGCGACGAGCGCAAGTGGTCTGCTTCTCACTATTCCCCCTCGGTTGGGTTCGATTCGCGCCGACCCTAGTCGATAGCGCCCGCAGCGCGCAGACGGTGCTCCTCGAGCCGATCCAGCTGATGCTGCGCGCGCTCGGCGAGCTGCCGGCAGCGTCCGCGCACATCGTCGCCGAGCGGCAACTCGGCGAGCGCGAGCCACATCTGCCGCTTGCCGAACACGCCGAGCGCGAGCCCTTCGAGCTCGACGAGCGGCGTCAGCGGCGAGCGGCTCAGCACGTGCCCGTTCAGCTTCAGCCGGCCGAGCTTCTCGGCCGTCCATCCGAGCGCGACCTTCGCGCGCTGCTCCCGGACGCCGAGCTCTCGCATCAGCGTGCGCAGCGCCTCGCGGTCCTCCTCGAGCTCGCTCGCGAGCGTCCGCAGGAAAATGCCGAGCTCCGCGCTCGCATGTTCGCGCGCTGCACGCTTGATGAGCTCGACACCGGCCGTCGAGCCCGCGAGGTGGTCGTTGAGGTAGATGCCGAGATATCTGCTCGCACGCGGCATGCAGCGCGTGTGCCCACGGCCGGCCGGCGCAAACGCCGACAAGATAGAGGCGTGGACCAGGGCCTCCTGATGCTGCTCGCCGGCGCCGTGCTGGGCGCGAGCGTGGTGGCGGCGCACGGCGCGGCGCGCACGGGACTGCCCGTCCTGGTGGCGTTCCTCGGGCTCGGCATGCTGCTCGGGTCGGACGGGCCGGGCGGGATCGCGTTCGACGACGCGGAGCTCACGCGGCGGGTCGGCGTCGTCGGCCTCGCGCTCATCCTCTACGAGGGCGGCCTGCAGACATCGTGGCGCCGGTTGCGCGAGGTCGCGGTTCCCGCGGCGCTCCTGAGCACGATCGGCGTCGTCGCGACCGCGGCGGTCGCGGGCCTCGCGGCGCGGGCGCTGTTCGACGTCACGTGGCTCGAGGCGTTCCTGCTCGGCGCCGTCGTCGCCTCGACGGACGCCGCCGCCGTCTTCGCGACGCTGCGCTTCACGCAGATCCGACGCCGTCTCGCGCGCACGCTCGAAGCCGAGTCGGGCGGCAACGACCCGATGGCGATCGCGCTCACGGTCGGGCTGATCGCGTGGATCGAGCGTCCCGGCCGCTACGGCGCACCCGACCTGCTGCTCGAGGTCGTGCGGCAGCTCGGGCTCGGCCTCCTCGTCGGCGTCGCGCTCGGCGCCGCGGCGACCTGGCTGTTCGCGCGCATCCCGCAGACGGTCGGGGCGTTCGCCCCGGTCGCGTCGATCGCCGCGGCCGCGGTGTCGTTCGGCGCGGCCGACGCGATCGGCGGCAGCGGCTTCCTCGCCGTCTACCTCGTCGGCCTGGCGGTCGGCAGCACGCCGTCGCGCTACCGCCGCCAGCTCGTCGCGTTCCACGAGGGACTGGCGTTCGCCGCGCAGGTCGGGCTGTTCGTCGTGCTCGGCCTGCTCGTCTTCCCGCACGACCTGCCGGACGTCGCGCTGCCGGGCCTCGGCCTGGCGCTCGTGCTCGTCGTGCTCGCGCGGCCGGTCGCGGTCTGGCTGTCGACGGCGCTCGTCGCGTACACGAACAAGGAGCGTGCGCTGCTCGGCTGGGCGGGCCTCCGCGGCGCGGTGCCGATCGTGCTCGCGACGTTCGTCCTCTCCTCCGACGTCCCGGACAAGGAGACGATCTTCAACGCGGTGTTCTTCGTCGTGCTCGTGTCGACGACCGTGCAGGGGACGACGCTCGAATGGGTCGCACGCCGGCTCGGCCTGCTCGCACCCGCTCCGGCCGGTGCACGAGTCGCCGCTGGAGGTCGGCGCGCTCAGCCAGCTCGACCTCGTCGACTTCGCCGTCGCACCCGATCACGCCGTCAACGGCTCGTCGGTGCGCGAGCTCGGCCTGCCACGCGACGCGCTCGTCGCCGTCATCAACCGCGACGGCGAGACGATCCCGCCGCGCGGCAGCACGTCGGTGCGCGCCGGCGACCGGCTCTTCGTTCTCATCCCGCGCAAGCGCAGGCCCGACCTGGAGGACGTCTTCGCTCGCTGGCGGCGCCGGGTCTGAGAGGCTCAGTGCCCGTGCGTGCGCTGGAAGACCTTGACGGCCTTCCCGTTCTGCGACTGCGCGACCCCGACCATCGAATCGGTGAGGACGACGAGGTAGCTGGCGTCCGGGACGTGCCCGTCCTTGCCCATGACGACGCAGAGGACGCCGTTCGGCCGCGGCTGCCCGTACGGGCGGCAGACGATGTTCGTCGTCGCGACGAAGATCTCGTCCTTTGCGTTCCCGAGGGAGAGCACCCTCGCCATCGCGGCAGGCGCGGTCGCGCTGCCCAGAGGCGGCCCGTCGGGGATCGCCTCCGTGCGGTCGAACGCGGGCGTCTTCGCGCCCCAGCGCTCCACCGTCACGCCGCGCGCGGCGAGCGAGACGACGTAGCTCTTCGCCGCGGGCTCGAGCCCGCGCTTCGCGCGCTCGAAGCAGACGAGCCGGTTCGTCACCTTCTTCGACGCGCGGACGACATGGCACGCGATGCGCGTGCCGGCGATCAGGACGGTGTCGTTCGAGTTCAGGAGCAGCTTCTGGCCGGGCTGCTGCGCCGAGCGCGACGGCGCCGCAAGGCCCGCGGCGAGCGCGAATACGACGAGGACGCCAACCAGGTACGGCCGCATTCATCGAGCCTAGCGCGGGCCCCCGGTTGTTCAAGACCAGCGATCAAACCTGTACCTGGTCCAACCCAGCGCGGCTGGGCCGGCGACGAGGACTAGGGCTCGCCGGATGCCGGACGGCTCGCCAGGTGTGAAAGCCGTGTGACCGGTGGTGAAGTAACCTCGTCAACCATCAACGAGGGATCGTTGCACCCGCATCCGCGCGCGATGCAACGAGCGTGTACTTCCTCCGCCTCTCGGACCCGGAGGCCCTCGACAGCCTCTGCGACTTCCTCCGCCGGGTCCACGTGGTTGCACGGCCCGCGCCCCGACGGCACCGTGAGCGTGTCGATCGCCGGCGCTGCGAGCCCGCTGCACGAGCTCCGCGAGATTGCCGGCTACGTCACCACCTGGAACGCGCTGAACCCACACAGCGTCGTCGAGCTCGCAGGGCACGAAGACGAGTAGCGTTGGCGGCATGGCGCGCCGGAACCGCGTCACGCCGCTCGGCGAGCTCGTCGCCACGCCTGCGCGCGGGCTCGTCTACGGCAACCGTGGCTGCCTGCACGACGACGCGGGCCGGATCCGCCGGCGCTACAACGGCAAGCGCTGGATCGCATGCCGGCTCCGCTTCAAGGACTGGCACCGCGCGCCGCTCCTGCAACCCGGGAAGTTCACCGAGCTGTTCTTCCTCGACGAGGCGACGGCGTTCGCGGCCGGTCACCGGCCCTGCGCCCTGTGCCGGCGCGAGGACTACAACCGCTTCCTCGCGGCGTGGCAGACGCTCCATCCGGGCGCGACCGGCGCGGACGCCGTCGACGCCGAGCTGCACGACGAGCGCGTCGACCCGCAGACGCGCGGACAGCGCCACCACGACGCCGCGCTCGCCGATCTGCCGGACGGGACGTTCGTGCTGCACGACCACGTGCCTCACCTCGTGGCCGGCGACCGTCTGCTCCGCTGGTCGCCGACCGGGTACTCGCCGGGCACACCGCGCGCGGCGGACGGCACGATGCGCGTGATCACGCCGCCTTCGCTCGTCGCGGTGCTACGCGGCGGCTGGCAGTCGGCGGTCCCGGTCCTGCACCCCTCGGCCGACGCTACGCTCGGCCCGTGGACGAGCTGACGCTCCTCGACTGGAAGCGCCGCGTGTTCGAGCTGTATGCGGAGGTCCGCGCCGACCGGGACCCACGGCACGCGTGGGAGCGCTGGTGCGAGGTGCGCGCCGAGCTGTTCCGCACGCACCCGCAGTCACCCGCGCCGGGAGCGGAGCCGCGCTACTTCGACTACGACCCCGCGCTGCGCGCGCTCGGCGCCGTCGAGCCGGCCGAGCGCGTCACGCGCGAGATCGCGACGTCGGGCGAGCACCCGTACTCGTTCACCCGCTTCGGGCGCGCGCGGTTCGAGTTGCACGGCGAGGAGCAGTCGCTCGACCTGTACTGGCTCGACGGCTACGGCGGCGGCGTCTTCCTCTCGTTCGCGGATGCGACGAGCGGGCGCGAGAGCTACGGCGCATGCCGATACCTGCTCGACACGGTGAAAGGCTCGGACCTCGGCGAGCAGGACGGAAGGCTCGTGCTCGACTTCAACTTCTCGTACAACCCGTCGTGCGCGTACGACCCCCGCTGGGTCTGCCCGCTCGCGCCGCCGGGGAACCGGCTCGCGATTCCCGTCGGCGGCGGCGAGCGGGCACCCTCGGGGCACTAGTTCTAAGAGTTCAACCCGAGAAACGCCGCCTGCTCGGCCTGGGAGCGACGCGCGATCTCGATCGGAAACAGGGTGAATCCGTGCGGCGCCTCCGGCCAGAGCGAGAGCACCGCCTCGTTTCCCGCGGCACGCCAGCGCGCTTCCATGAAGAGCGAGTCGTCGAGCAGCGGGTCGAGCGTCCCGCAGGAGAACAGGGCGGGCGGGAGCTCCTGCAGGTCGGCATAGAGCGGCGAGACCTGGGGCGACCGCCGCTCGCGCTCGGGCATCCCAGGAAGGAAGCAGTCGGCGTACCAGTCCATCATCGGGCTCGAGAGCACGAGCTCGCGGCTCCCCCAGAGCCGGCGGCTCGGAGTGCCGGTGACGTCGTAGACGCCGAAGACCAGGTTGGCGGCGGCAAACGCGCGCGGCGAGATGCCGTGGCGGTCGCGCAGCCGCAGGAGCGTCAGCACCGCGAGGTGCGCGCCGGCGGACTCCCCGCCGATCGCCAGCCGGCCGTCGTAGCGGTCGAGGAACCAGAGCGCGGCGGCCTCGCAGTCGTCGAGCGCCGCCGGGTACGGGTCCTCGGGCGCGAGGCGGTAGTCGACGCTCGCCACCGTCAGCCGCGCGTTCCGAGCCAGCTGCCACAGCGCCGTGTCCTGCAGGTCGGCGGCGCCGAGCACCCAGCCGCCGCCGTGGATGTGCAGGTAGGCGCCGCGCGGCTCGGGCGGCTCGAGCACCCGCACCGGCACGTCGCCCGCCCGCTCGGCCCGGGCGTGGTCGAGGAAGACGGGCCTCGGAAAGATGCCTGTGCCCTCCCGACGGGCCTGGCGCGTGACCTCCGGCGGGACGGTCTCGGTCTTCCGACGCTGGGCGTGCAGGAGCGTCAGGTCGTGGTTCAGCGACCGGGTCTCCGCCAGCATCTCGGCCTCCGTCATCTCTGCTTGAATCGTCACGTGGCCGCGCTCTACCGCAAGTACCGCCCGCAGACCTTCGAGGAGGTCGTCGGGCAGGAGGCGGTCGTGCGGACGCTGACGAACGCGATCGACGCAGGGCAAGGTGCGCCAGGCCTACCTCTTCGCCGGGCCGCGCGGCACCGGCAAGACGTCGCTCGCGCGCATCCTCGCGAAGGCGGTCAACTGCGCGCACGGCCCGACCCCGACGCCCGACGGCACCTGCCACGCGTGCGTCGCGATCGCGACCGGCACGTCGCTCGACGTGATCGAGATGGACGCCGCGTCGCAGCGCGGCATCGACGACATCCGCGAGATCCGCGACCGCGTCGTGCTGCAGCCGGTCGAGGGGCGGTACAAGGTCTACATCCTCGACGAGGCGCACCAGCTCACCGACGCCGCGTGGAACGCGCTGCTGAAGCTGATCGAGGAGCCGCCGCCGCACCTGCTCTTCGTCTTCTGCACGACCGAGCTGCAGAAGGTGCTGCCGACCGTGCGCTCGCGCTGCCAGACGTTCGTCTTCCAGCGGCCGCGGCTGCCCGACCTCGTGCGCAAGCTGCTGCGCTGGATCGCCGACGGCGAGAGGATCGACGTGCCCGACGCGGCGCTCGCGCTGATCGCGCGCGGCGGCGCGCGGCGCGTACCGCGACGCCGAGTCTCGACGCTCGACCAGCTCGCCGCCGCGACCGGCGGCGCGATCACCGTGCAGGACGTGCTGCAGCTGCTCGGCGCGGTCGAGGACGAGGTGCTGTTCCGGCTCTGCGACCTGGTCGTCGACGGCGACACGGCCGAGCGCGCTCGCTCTTCCTCGAGGAGCTCTCGGAGCAGGGCCAGGACCTCGGCCGGCTCGTCACCGACCTGCTCGAGCACCTGCGCCACCTGATGCTCGTCCAGCACATGCACGAGGTGCCCGACTCGCTGCCCGGTCACCGACGAGGCGCGCGAGCGGCTGCGCGAGCAGGCGAACCAGCTGCCGCCGGCGACCGTCGTGCGGCTGATCGACCTGCTCGCGGTCGCGGTCGACGACATGCGCCAGGGCGGCGACCCGCGCCTGCCGCTCGAGCTCGCGCTCGTCAAGGTGACGCGGCCCGCGTCCGACCTCTCGCGCGAGTCGCTCGCGTTTCGGCTCGAGCGCTTGGAGCAGGGACGAGCCGTCGCGCGTCGAGACGCCAGCAGCCGCCGAGTCGCGATGTCGCTCGCGCGAACCAGACGCTCGAGCCCGGCACCGGCCGCCGTCCGCGCGTCGAGCTCGAGCAGCTGCAGGAGGCGTGGCGCGGACGATCCTGCCCGCCGTCGAGCAGCGCTCGATCCCGATCGGCAAGACGCTCGCCGAGGCGCGCCCGGCGGCGCTCGACGGCGACACGCTGACGCTCGAGTTCCCGCAGACCGCGTCGTTCCACCTGCGAGCTCGCCGAGGAGCCGAAGAACGCGGCGCTGCTGCGCGACGCGCTCTACGAGGTGACCGGCCGCAAGCTCGCGGTCGAGTTCGAGCTCGGCGAGCGCGCGGCCGAGCGAAGCCGACGACGACGGCCCGGCGAGCGAGGAGGACGTCCTCGAGCTGATGAAGAGCACCTTCGACGCGAGGGAGCTGGACGAATGAGCTTCGACATGAACGCATGATGAAGCAGGCGCAGGAGATGCAGGAGCAGATGCAGCAGCTGCAGGAGGAGGCGGCGAAGGAGACGGCCGAGGCGTCCGCGGGCGGCGGCATGGTGACCGTCGTCGCGAGCGCGGCGGGCGAGATCAAGGAGCTGCGCATCGACCCGAAGGCGATCGACCCGGACGACCCGGAGATGCTCGCCGACCTCGTGCTCGCGGCGGCGAACGAGGCGCTCCGCGTCGGCGCACGCGAAGGTCGAGGCGAAGATGAAGGCGATGCTCCCGCCCGACCTGGGCGGGCTGCTGCCTGGGCTCTAACGGCGCGGAATCTGATTCGGCTTCGCCGAATCAGATTCCGGTCTGCCGGCACAATGGTCGCGATGTTCAGCCCCTCCGTCGAGAACCTCGTCGCGCAGCTGACCCGGCTGCCCGGCATCGGCGCGCGGACGGCGCAGCGGCTCGCGTTCCACATCCTCCAGCGCCCGAAGGACGAGGCGCTCGCGCTCGCCGCGGCGCTCCAGGAGGTGAAGGAGCGCGTGCGCTTCTGCCGCGAGTGCGGCAACCTGACCGAGGAGGAGGTCTGCGCGATCTGCACTCGACGCGCGCCGCGACCACTCGCTGATCTGCGTCGTCGAGCAGCCCGTCGACGTCGTCTCGCTCGAGCGCACGGCCGAGTTCCGCGGGCTCTACCACGTGCTCGGCGGCGCGCTCTCGCCGCTCGACGGCGTCGACCCGGGCGACCTGCGCATCGACGAGCTGCTGCGCCGCGTCGAGGCGAACGGCGTGCAGGAGGTCGTGCTCGCGACGAACCCGAACATGACCGGCGAGGCGACCGCCGCGTTCCTCGCCGACCGGCTACGCGGCCGCGTCCGCGTCACGCGGCTCGCGAGCGGGCTGCCCGTCGGCGGCGACCTCGAGTACGCCGACGAGGTCACGCTCGGCCGGGCGCTCTCCGGCCGCCGCGAGATGTAGCGCCTGCCCGACGATCAGCGCGAGGAACCGCTCGGTCCGGTAGGCGATCCAGAAGCAGACCGCCGCCAGCGGCAGCTCGGCGACGAGCGCGAGCACGATCGCCGTCGCGCAGCTCGTCCGCGTGGCTCTCGAGGACGATGTCGAACCAGGCGTCGGTGACGAGCAGCGTCCCGGTCGCCGCCGCGCAGCGCGCCGACCCACGGCGAGCGCCGCCAGGCCGCGAGCGCCGTCAGCAGGAACGCGACCGCGAGCGCCGACGTCGAAGCCCGACCACGCGAGGTCCCAGTGCGTCGGTCTCGTGGTGCGGCCGGCAGCGAGGCCGAGAGCCAGATCGTCCACGGCAGCAGCGCGATGCCGACGCGGCGAAGACGGCCGATGACCCAGTCGCCGGAGCGTCGCAGGACGGCAGTTTCATCGCCTGCCTACACTGTCGCAGAATGACCACTGCTCGACTTCGAAGCGGTACCCGCGCGTCGCACGCCGCGGCCGCGGACGCCGGGCCTCGTGGTGATGAAGTTCGGCGGCACCTCCGTCGGCGACACCGACAAGCTGAAGCGCGTCGCGCGAGCGGCTCGTCGCCGCCCGCGAGGACGGGCGCGAAGGTCGTCGGCGTCCTCTCGGCGATGGGCCAGACGACCGACGAGCTGATCCGGCTCGCCCACGAGGTCTCGCCCAGCCCGCACCCGCGCGAGTACGACATGCTCGTCTCGACCGGCGAGCGGATCTCGAACGCGCTCTGCGCGATGGCGATCCACGACCTCGGCCACGAGGCCGTCTCGCTCACCGGCTCGCAGGCCGGCATCGTCACCGACGGCATCGCACACGAAGGCGAAGATCGTCGAGGTGCGCGCGCACGCGGATCCACGACGCGCTCGAGCGAGGACCGGATCGTGCTCGTCGCCGGCTTCCAGGGCGTCTCGACGTCGACGCACGACGTGACGACGCTCGGCCGCGGCGGCTCCGACACGACCGCCGTCGCGCTCGCCGCCGCGCTCGGCGCGGACGCCTGCGAGATCTTCACCGACGTCGACGGCGTCTTCACCGCCGACCCGCGCATCGTCCCGGACGCGCTCAAGCTCGACGTCGGTCACGCTACGAGGAGATGCTCGAGATGGCGGCGTCGGGCGCGAAGGTGATGGCGCTGCGGTCGATCGAGGTCGCCCGCAGCTACGGTGTGAAGCTCCGCGTCCGCTCGACGTTCGTCGACGGCGAGGGCACGTGGATCGGCGAGGAGGACGACGTAGTGCTCGAGAAGGCGATCATCTCCGGCGTCACGCACGACACCTCGGAGGCGAAGGTCGTCGATCGTCGGCGTGCCCGACCGGCCCGGCGTCGCCGCGCGCGTGTTCCGCGCGCTCGCCGACGCCGGCGTGAACATCGACATGATCGTCCAGAACGTCTCGCAGGACGGCACGACGACGATCACGTTCACGCTGCCGAAGACCGACGTCGCCGATCGCCGAGCCGATCCTCGACGCGCTCGCGAGCGAGATCGGCGCCGCGCGGCGTCGAGCGCGACCCCGACATCGCGAAGATCTCGCTCATCGGCGCGGGCATGAAGAGCCATCCCGGCGTCGCCGCCGACATGTTCGACGCGCTCGCCGAGGCGGGCATCAACATCGAGATCATCTCGACGTCGTCGATCCGCGTCTCGTGCGTCGATCCGCGCCGCGAGGTCGAGCGCGCGGTGCAGGCCGTGCACGACGCGCTTCCAGTCGTTCGCCGAGGAGCGCGTCGATGCCTGAGCGCGCGTCGATCGGCGTCGTCGGCGCGACCGGCGCGGTCGGCACGGTGACGCTCGACCTGCTGCGCGCAGCGCGGCTACGACGAACGTGCGCGTCTTCGCCTCGGCGCGCTCGGCCGGCAAGCAGCTCGGCGAGCTGCACGGTCGAGGAGGCGACGCCCGAGGCGCTCGCGCGCGGCGACGTCGACGTCTTCCTCTTCTCGGTCGGCACGTGCGCGTCGCGCGAGCTCGTGCCGCACGCCGTGCGCGGCGGCGCGGTCGCGATCGACAAGTCGTCGGCCTACCGGCTCGAGCCGGGCATCCCGCTCGTCGTGCCCGGAGGTGAACGGCGGCCGCGCGCTCGAGCACGACGGCATCATCGCGAACCCGAACTGCTGCACGATCCCGCTCACCGTGCGTGCTGAAGCCGCTGCACGACGCAGCCGGGCTCGTGCGCGTGCGCGTCGCGACGTACCAGTCGGTCTCGGGCGCCGGCGCGCAGGCGATGGAGCGGCTGCGCAACGAGCCGCAGGACGAGCACGACCTGCGCATGGACTGGGAGCTTCGACGGCGAGGAGTTCGACGAGGAGTCGAAGCTCCGCGCCGAGACGCAGAAGATCCTGGAGCTGCCCGACCTGCCGATCCAGGCGACGTGCGTGCGCGTGCCGGTGATGGTCGGCCACGCCGAGGCGATCTGGATCGAGACTCGAGGACGACCTCCCGCCGGAGCAGGCGCGCGAGCTGCTCGGCGCCGCGCCGTCGGTGCGCGTCGACGACTTCCCGACGCCGGGCAAGGCGGCGCGGGGACGACGAGGTGCTCGTCGGCCGCATCCGCCGCGACCCGACGGTCGAGCACGGCCTCGCGCTCTTCCTCGCGAGCGACAACCTCCGCAAGGGCGCGGCGCTGAACGCGATCCAGATCGCCGAGCTCGTCCTGCAGCGCGAGCGCGCCGCCGCTTAGACGCGTCCGATGGACGTCGGCATGCTGGGGCGGTTCTTCGGCCGTCTCACCGGAGGCAACTGGCGGCCGCCCGAGCAGGAGCTCGCAGTTCGCCGCGGCGCCGGGTTCGACACGTGCAGATCCGCAGCGACCGCGCCGGCGAGCTCGAGGACGAGCTCGGAGTCGACGCCGCGCACGCTCGGCGCGCTCTTCGACGAGCATCGGCCTCGAGCCCGTGCTCGAGATGCTCGTCCGCCACGAGGGCGAGCGCGGGACGCTCGCGCGCGCGCTGCGGGCGAACCTGCCGGCGATCGACGCGATCGGCGTCCTCCGCGTGCACATCCACCCGGTCGGGCCGAGCGAGGCGGCTCCGCTCCTGCACGACGAGTTCGCGCGAGGCGCTCGACGTCGCCGCGGCAGCGGGCTCATCTTCGGCGTGCGAGCACAACGCGCCGGGACACCGGCTGCTCGTCGAGCCCGACGCGGTCGAGGCGCTGCTCGACGCGGTGCCCGGGCTCGGCTTCGTCTGGGACATCAACCACACGCGCCCCGAGCGACGTTGCGCGCTTCCTCGCGCTCCGCGAGCGCATGCACGCTCGTCCACGCGTCGGACACGCCGCTCCCCGAGACGAACCACCATCTTCCGCTCGGCCGCGGCACGCGTCGACTTCTCGCCGGTCTCGCGAGCCTCGACGACGTACCGGTCATCCTCGAGATCGGCGGCCTCCCGATCTCGGGCGGCCCGGGCCTCGACACCGACGAGGCGCTGCTCGACTCGCTCGCGCGGCTCGCGTGCGCTTGCCCGAACCTGCTCTCCCGACAGGGAACCACATTTCGGAGCGTTATTCGATCCCGAATCAGGTTCGGCTGACACCGATCAGATTCGACCTAGGGCGGCGGGGGCGCGGGCACCGGCTCCGGGCAGCCGAAGGCGTCCTTGACGACAGACGCGCAGCACCTTCTCGCGCCCGCCTTCGACGACCGGCTGCAGCCCGCCGAGCTCGAGCCGCGACAGCCCGACGCGGCCGGCGGAGCGGACGACCTCGAAGCCGAAGTCGGCGAGGAAGTCCTGCGGGAACACGGTCTTGTGGACGCGGAAGCGCTCGTAGGCCGACTCGCGCTCCGGGTAGCGGTACGAGAACGCCTCGAGCGCGCGCGCGCCGCGGTCGCGCGCCTCGCCGATCGCGGCGAGGAAGAGCGACTGCAGCACCCACGGGCTCGACGGTCGACGAGGTACGCGCAGGTGACGAGATCGCGTCGTCGGACGGCGGCCCGGCGGGCAGCTCGGCGCCCGCGGGAAAGCGTCGCCGGGCCGTACTGCATCGAGCCGAGCACGCGCCCGTCGCCGTCGTAGTAGACCGTCCCCCACGCGCCGAAGTCGAGCTCGGACTGCTCCATCCACCTGTTCCTTGTCGTCGTTCGCGCGGCCGCGCGTCTGCCACCAGATGCACTCGTGGCAGACGGACGGCGCGTCTCGAGCGTCAGCTTCGTCAGCCCGGCGATCCGTGGGGGCACGGCGCATCACCTCTGACGTCGTCGACGACGACGTTCACGGCCGCCGGCGGGGCGTCGGCCATCCGCGCGAGGTAGTCGATGACGTGTCGCTGCACGTCCA
>CAWJZQ010000013.1:0-207474 GCA_963847415.1 uncultured Thermoleophilia bacterium
GAAGCGGATCGCGTTCGCGAGCTGGCGCTCGTCCTCGATCCCCTCCAGCTCGAAGCGAGCGCACGCCGATCCGGTTCGTGGCGATGCCGAGGCGCACGCCGCGCCGCGGAAGCTTGTGGGTGCGGAAGAGCTCGGCGAGCGCCGACGCGAGCGCGGGGATGTCCCGCACCTCGCCGGCGACGACGACGCCGGGCTCGAGCGGGACGCGCGCGAGCTGCACGAGCTTCGCCGGGCCGCCGTTGTTGACGACGCGCGAGGCCGCGATCTGGGAGGCGCCGATCTTGAGGCCGACGATCTCCTGCTTCCGCTGCCGCTTGCGCGTCGCGCCGCCGGACGGCTTCGCGCCGGCCCTGCGTCTTCTTCTTCGGCCGCCGGACGAGGTCCGACAGCTTGATCTCCTTCTTCAGGTCCATGTGTCGCTACACCTCCGCGGCGAGCCGCAGGCCGTTCTTCGCTGGGGTCTCGGTCTGGGCGGCGGCGCCGTTGGCGAGCCGCCGAAGTCAGGTTCGTGATGCCGGAGCGCTCGAGCAGGCCGCGGAGCTGGTCGGGCCGGGACGAGCGGGCGAAGGCCACCTCGGGCGTGATCACGCGGTGGCGCACCAGGTCGGCGAGGGACTGCTCCATCGTCTGCATCCCGCGCGAGGTGCTCGTCTGCATCACCGAGTAGATCTGCTCGACCTTCGCCTGGCGGATCAGGTTGCGGACGGCGTCGTCCGGGATGAGGATCTCGAGCGCGGCCCTCCGGCCGAGCCCGTCCGCGGTCGGGACGAGGTTCTGCGTGACGACGCCCTGGAGCGTCGAGGCGAGCTGGACGCGCACCTGGCCCTGCTGCTCGGCCGGGAAGACGTCGATGACGCGGTCGATCGTGGTCGGCGCGCTCTGGGTGTGCAGCGTCGCGAACACGAGGTGGCCGGTCTCGGCGGCGGTGAGCGCGGTGGCGACCGTCTCCAGGTCGCGCATCTCGCCGACGAGGATCACGTCGGGGTCCTGGCGGAGCGCGGCGCGCAGGCCTTCGGCGAACGTCGTCGCGTCCTGGCCGATCTCGCGCTGGTTGACGATGCAGCTGCCGTGCGTGTGCAGGAACTCGATCGGGTCCTCGATCGTGAGGATGTGCTCGTGCCGCGTGCGGTTGATGTGGTGGAGCAGCGAGGCGAGCGTCGTCGACTTGCCCGAGCCGGTCGGCCCGGTGACGAGCACGAGGCCGCGCGGCTTGTCGGCGAGCTCGGTGAGCCGCGCGGGCAGGCCGAGCTGCTCGAGCGACTTGATCTCGTCCGGGATGAGCCGGAAGGCGGCGCCGACGGCGCCGCGCTGAAAGTAGGTGTTGACGCGGAAGCGCGCGAGCCCGGGAATCGAGTGCGAGAAGTCGATCTGCCGGCGCGTCTCGAGCGATCTTCTGCTGCTCGGTCGAGAGGATCCGGTAGACGAGCGTCCGGATCTCCTCCGGCTGCAGCGTGTCGTGATCCGCCAGGCGCTCGAGGCGGCCGTTGACGCGGATCACCGCCGGCGACCCCACCGTCAGGTGGAGGTCCGACGCGCTGCGCTCGACCATCACGGTGAGCAGCTCGTCGATCGAGTGAAGTTCGGTGGTCACAGGGGGTTTTGGCCTTTCGAGGGTCGAAGAGCGTTGCCAGAGGGCTGAGGAGGGGCGCGGTTGCCCGCGCCCCTCCGTCGAAGCGGTCGAGTGGTTCGAGCCGCTTACGGGCAGGCGCCGGGCTGGCGACCGTCGCCGCCGGGACCAGCTGAAGTGGAACGTGGCCGCGTCCGCTGCCGGTCTGCCTGGAAGCAGTAGGCCGTCGGCGATGCAGGCAGTCGCCGGCAGCGTGACCGTGGTGTGCGACGCCGTGTCGACCTTGATGCCGCTAGTCGTAGCTTCGCCGTGCAGGCCGCGGCGACGGTCAGGCCATGCCGGTGTAGCTGCCGTTGTCGGCGTAGTACGCCTCGGCCGACGGGACGGCGGCGCGGATGTTCGCCTGCGCCGCCGCGTCTCGTGGCGCGATCCTTGAAGCCGAGGTACGACGGGACTGCAATCGCGAGCAGGATGCCGATGATGACGATGACGACGAGGAGCTCGATGAGAGTGAACCCCTCCTCGCGAGCGAGCCGCTCACGAATGCGTGCCATGTAGTTCTCCTTCGGTTGGTGGATGAAGCACGTCCCCAGTGTCGGTCTCCGCCGGGGCGACGGCCCTGCCCGGACCGGGCAACCCACCCACCCCTCGGTCTAGGTCCCCGGCGGGACCCCACCCGCCCGCTCCGTGCGGAGCGGTCGACCGTCAGGCGGGGCAGACGCGGGCGAGCTCTTCGACCGACGTGATGCCGGCCGCGACCTTGGCGACGCCGTCGTCCCACATCGTGCGCATGCCCTCGTCGACGGCGGCGCGCTCGATCTCCTCGCGCGGCGCCTTCGACGCCGCGAGCTGCTCGAGGCGCTCGCTCATCGGGAGGAGCTGGAAGACGCCGACGCGGCCGCGGTAGCCCGTGTTGCCGCAGCGGGCGCACCCGCGGCGGCGGCGGAAGGTCGCTCCGGCCAGGCCGGCCGCGGTCTCGTCGCTCAGGCGCAGCCCGAGCAGCTCGTCGCGGGTCGGCGTGTACGGCTCCGCGCAGTGCACGCACAGCTTCCGGGCGAGCCGCTGCGCCAGGACGGCCGACACGGCCGCGCCGGTCAGGAACGGCTCGACGCCCATCTCGTTCAGCCGCGTGATCGCGGAGGGAGCGTCGTTCGTGTGCAGCGTGGAGAGCACGAAGTGCCCGGTCAGCGCGGCCTCGATCGAGATGCGCGCGGTCTCGCCGTCGCGGATCTCGCCGACCATGATCACGTCGGGGTCGGAGCGGACGATCGAGCGCAGCGCGGTCGCGAAGGTCAGCCCGGCGCGGAGGTTGATCTGCACCTGGTTGATGCCGTCGAGCCGGTACTCGACCGGGTCCTCGACGGTGATGATGTTGATCTCCGGCCGGCTGATCGCAGCCAGCGCCGGCGTAGAGCGTCGTCGACTTGCCGGAGCCCGTCGGGCCGGTGACGAGCAGCGCGCCCGACGGGCGGGCGAGGATGCGCGCGATCTGCTCGCTCATCTCCTGCGAGAGGCCGAGCGAGCCGAGCGTCGGCACCTCGCGCGACTTGTCGAGCAGCCGCATCGTCACGGCCTCGCCCTCGACCGTCGGCAGCGTCGCCACGCGGATGTCGAGCATGCGCCCGGCGGCCGCGGCGTTCAGCGAGATCCGCCCGTCCTGCGGCTTGCGCCGCTCGGCGATGTCGAGCTTCGCCAGCACCTTGAGGCGGGTGGTGACGCCGGACGCGAGCCGCTTCGGGACGCGATGGGCGACGTGGAGGACGCCGTCGATCCGGTAGCGGACGACCAGCTCGTTCTCCTGCGGCTCGACGTGGATGTCGCTCGCGCCGTCCTCGGCCGCCTCGAAGATCATCGAGTTGACGAGGCGGACGAGCGGCGCGTCCGAGATGCCGTCGTCGGCCTCGAGGTCGTCGTGCTCCGCCTCCTCGCTCTCGAGGGTGACCATCTCGTCGAACGCGGCGTTCATGGCCCCGGCCGCGCGCGCGAGGCGGCGCAGCTCGGCGAGGATGTCCTCCTCTGCCGCGACGTGGAACTCGACCGTCTGGCGCGTCGCGAGCCGCAGCTCGTCGAGCGCACGGACGTCCTGCGGGTTCGCGATCGCGACCTTGAGGACGCCGTCGCCGGCCGCGAACGGGATCGCGACGACCCGGTTGAGCACCGGCAGGGCGATCGCCTTGACGGCCTCGGGGTCGACGCCGACGACGGCGAGGTCGACCGGCGGCAGCTCGTGGCCTCGTCGGCGAGCGAGCTCGGCGCCCGGCGTCGACGAGCCGCAGCTCGGGCTCGTCCCTCAACTCGCTCGCCGCCATCACGTCAGCAGACCCAGGTAGGCGTCGAGGAGCGTCGGCCCGGCGAAGAGCGCCACGACACCGCCGAAGGCGAGGAAGGGGCCGAACGGGATCTTCATCTTCCGGGCGGCGCTGCCGTGCCGCGCGAACAGGACGGCCGACGGCACGAGCGCCGAGACCGTCCCGACCATCAGCGCGACCGGCACCGTGCGCCCGAGCGCGACGCCGAGCAGCAGGGCGAGCTTGACGTCGCCCATCCCCATGCCGCCGGGGTAGGCGAGCGCGGCCAGGAAGAGGAACAGCGCGGCGCCGAGGCCCGCGGCCGCCCACTCCACCGACGGGTGGAGGAGCGTGTTCGCCGCGAGCACGACGGCCGCGGCCGGCAGCACGATGCGGTTCGGGATGATGCGCCGCTCGACGTCGGTGGCGGAGATCGCGACGAGGGCGGCGCAGAGGAAGGCAGGCGACCGCGGCGTCCCACGTGAGGCCGAAGCGGAGCACGCAGCCGGCGATCAGGAGCCCCGTCGTCGCCTCGACGAGCGGGTACCGCCAGGGGATCGCCGTCCGGCAGTGGCGGCAGCGCCCGCGCAGGAGCGCGAACGAGAGCAGCGGCAGGTTGTCGTACCACGCGAGCGGCGTCGCGCAGGCCATGCAGGCCGAGCCGGGGCTGACGACGGAGCGGCGCAGCGGGATCCGCGCCGCGAGGACGTTCAGGAAGCTCCCGAACGCGAGGCCGGGCAGGAACGCGATGGCGGCGAGCGTGAGCTCCATCTCAGGGCCTGGCTGTTCCGGAGGACGATGTTGTCGGCCAGCACGAAGCGCTGCGAGGCGGTCGCGGGCGTCGTGTCCACGGGGAGCGTCACCGCCAGGTTCATGCGAGGCGGGCGCGCGCTCGACGCGCTGTAGACGGGCATGTCGTTGCGGGTACTGGCCGGCCTGGCCGCCGCTGCAGCCGGTGAAGCTCGTCGACGTCGTCCCGGTGCACGTGACGACGCCGGACGCCCCGAAGGTGATCGTGTTCGCGCCCGCGTTGAAGCTCGACGTGCTGGCGACGTCGATCGTGGCGCTCGGGAGCGTCAGCGGGTTGCCCGTGAGCGAGGTCGGGCCGACGTCGACGTACGAGGTGCCGGACGTGACGTTCTTCAGCAGGCGCAGGCCGGCGCCGTCGCGGCCGTAGACGTTGTACGAGGTCGCGCCCGGGTAGGCCGCCCAGCTGACGGTGATCTTGTTCGTCAGCCCGGATGCGACCGTGACGGACGGCGACGGTCCCGGGAATCTCGGCGCCGCCGGCCAGGACGCGCCGTGACGTCGTACGAGTAGGTTCCCGGCGCCGAGCGTCCCGCCGGTCGCCGCCGGGGTGAGCGTCGACGCAGCGGGACGCGTGAGGAGTCGAAGATCTTGCCCGCGGCGACGCTCGGCGCATCCGCCTTGTCCACGAGATTCGACACCCACTGCGTCCCGGTGCCCGAGCACGCGCGTCCCGGAGTACCGCCAGAGCGTGTACGGCTGCGCGCCGGCGACCGGCGGCGAGGCTCCGTTCTTGTCTTTCGTGCACCACGTCACGGTCGTCGCAGCTCCGCCGGCCGTCGGGCAATAGCTTCCGAGCGTGATCGTGACCGCCGATGCGGGGTAGCCGCTCGGGCGTGCGTGAGATCGCTCGCGCAGCGGATCTCACGGCGAAGCTTGTCGAGGCCGAGCCGTGCATCCTGCTGAGCCTGCGTGCGGTTCGTCTGGTCCTTCTGCGACGTGAGCCCGCTCGTGAAGAGCACCGCCGAGCCCGGCGAGCACGACCCCGAGGATCGCGAGCACGACGAGCAGCTCGATCAGCGTGAAGCCGTCCTCGAGCAGCCCTCAGGCGCCGTACGGAAGCCGGCATCAGACCACGCGCAGGTTGTCGGCTCCGGCGAGCACGGCCACGTCGGCGTCGTCGGAGCCGCGCCGCTGCGGCGCTGCGCTCCTCGACGCGCCTTCTCCTTGAGCGCGCGCGCGAGCGGGATCGTGAAGTCGTGGCGGTTGGGGGCGGCGGCGCCCGCGGTCTCCTCGTCGACCTCGCCGCGCGACGACGAGGTCGATCAACGCCTGCGTGAGCGTCTGCATCTGGAAGAACGCGCCCTCGGCGATCGCCTCCGGCACCTCCTCCGGCCTGTTCTCGCGGATCAGCTCCTGGACGCGGGCGTTCGCGACCATCACCTCGACGGCGGCGACGCGGCCGCCCCCGACGCGCGGCAGCAGCCGCTGCGAGATGACGCCCTTCAGCACGCCTGCGAGGATCGAGCGCACCTGCGGCTGCTTGCCCGCCGGGAAGAACTCGACCAGGCGGCCGAGCGTCTCGGCCGCGTCGAGGGTGTGCATCGTCGAGAGCACGAGGTGACCCGACTCCGCGGCCTGGAGTGCCGTCTCGGCCGTCTCGCGGTCGCGCAGCTCGCCGATCAGGATCACGTCCGGGTCCTGCCGCAGCACGCGGCGGAGCGCCTCGTGGAACGACTCGGTGTCGATCCCGACCTCGCGCTGGTTCACGATGCACCGGTCGTCCTCGTGGAGGAACTCGATCGGGTCCTCGATCGTGACGATGTGCTGCCGGCGGGTGCGGTTGATGTGCGCGAGCATCGCGGCGAGCGTCGTCGTCTTGCCGACGCCGGTGGCGCCGGTGACGAGGATCAGCCCGCGGTGCTCCTCGGACAGCTTCCGAACGCCGGCGGGCAGGCGCAGGCTCTCGAAGTCGGGCACCTCGCGGGGGATGACGCGGAAGGCGAGCGAGATCTCGCCGCGCTGCCGGAACGCGTTGACGCGGAAGCGCGGCAGGCCGTCGGCCTGGTAGGCGGTGTCGAGCTCGCCGGTGCTCTCGAAGGCGGCGAGCCGCGACCGCGACGAGGCGCCGACGAGCGCGAGCACCTCCTCCAGCGCGGCCGGCATCGAGCGCCGGCCAACCCTGGAGCGGCTCGAGCTCGCCGTCGAAGCGGACGATCGGCGGCCGGCCGACCTTCAGGTGGACGTCGCTCGCGCCGCGGGCGACCGCGGCTCGAGGATCTTCGAGTCGACGTGGAGATCGTTCGTCGTACATGGGCTAGCCGCCTCCGAACTGGATGGGTGAGAGGAGCTGAGGGAGCGGAAGCGGGCCGGTCAGTCCGTCCGTGCCCGACGACGCGAAGGTGATCGGCGGGAACTGGAGCGTGCCGCTCTGGCCGGCGTTGACGCTCCCGTAGACGCTGACCATCGGGCCGATGACGAGGGTGCCCGAGACGCTCCCGACGATGTTCCCGTTGCCGAGGAGCAGCCCCTGGAAGTTCCCCTTCTTGATGTCGATGCTGTTGCCCGGTCGGCAGCACAGAGGATCGACCCCGTCGGCGACGATCGCGAGGGCGGTGGTGTCGGCGTCCCACGGGCGCGCTCGTGCTGCAGCTGCTGCCCGAGAGGTTCGCGCACAGCGCGGTGTTGTTGTCCATCGAGTAGAGCCCGCTGAGGATGATCGTCCCCTTGCCGACGTACTTCGCGGCTGTCCGGACGTGCTCTTCGCGCTGCCGTCGATGAAGACGGTGCCCTTGATCGTGAGCGGTGGTCCCGTCCCACGCCAGCTTCGTCTGGCCGTCCGCCGACGTGCAGCTGTAGGCGGCGCCGGTGAGATCGAACGGGGCTGCCTCTCGGATAGGCGCTCTCGTTGATCGTGTTGTCGGCGGTCCCGCTGACGGTGTCGAACTTCGGCGGCGTGCCGCTGGACGTGGCGCACGGCGACTTCGGGCCGAGGCCTGCGTTCAGGTACCAGAAGCCCATGTAGCTCGGCGGGCGGCGAGCGCCGGGTGCGACGTGCCGTCTGCCGGCGCCGCCCAGGCGACGGGGCTGCAACAGGTGAGCGTCGGCGTCGTGAGTAGGCCGCGGCGGGATGACGTTGTCGTGCGTGACGCCCCAGATCTTGTCGGTGCTCCCCCAGGCACAGGCGTGAGGGGTCGCGTTGGCCTTCGACGCGCACTGGTTGCCGACGTGGATCTCGGCCAGGTCGTTGGCCGGGTCGGCCGAGCCGTTGACGTGGCCGACCTGGTTCTGCGGGTTCACGAGCGACAGGTCGTGGCCGACCACGATCCTGTTCGGACGCGCCGGGAGGGTGAGCGACGCCGGGATCGTCTCGGCGATCGTCGCGGTGTTCGCAAGGATGAGGTCGTGCCCGGCGTAGACCGGCGCGGCGACGTTGACCGACTGGCCGAAGGTGACGTCGTTGAGCCCGTAGATCCAGTCGGTGGCCGTCGTGCCCGGAGGCACGGACGTGCTGTCGGGGATCACGACCGGCACGACGGCCGTCGCTTTCCTGACGACGTCCGCCGCAGGCCCCGTCGGGTTCTTGACGCGGCCGAACGCCGTGAGCTCCCACTGCCACTTCCAGTTCGGGTTGGCCGGGACGTTGACGAGCGTCCCCGACCAGGTCACCGAGCTTGTCCCGGACGCCGTCGCCCTGGCGACCGTCGCGCCCGTCGCGATACGTCCCGGCAGCGCCGCCGGTGCAGCCGGTGAAGGTCGTCGCCGTGATGTCCGGTGCACGTGACCGCGCCGGACGAGCCGACCGAGATCGTGTTCGGGCCCGCGTTGTAGCCGAGCGTGCTCGCCACGTTGATCGTCGTCGAGGCCGGGAGCGTCGTCACGGGGCTCGTGAGCGTCGTGCTCAGCAAGAGGTTCGCGTCGCCCGGGTAGATCGTCGTCCCCGGGTAGTTGGCGTTCAGCACTGCGAGCGCGTTGTTGATGCCGGACTCCGCGAGCGCGCACGCCTTCTGGCCCGCGTTCGAGCGGTGCGCGTCGCGCGCGCCTGCGGCCGTGAGGAAGATCACCGCGGTCAGCGCTGATCGTCAGCACGAGCATGATGAGGATCGCGAGGACGAGCGCGATGCCCTCCTCGTCGTGAAGAAGGCGGCGCCAGGCCGCGCCGAGGCGGCGTTCGTGCTGAGTCTCCGGGAGCATGTCGCCAGGGTCGTCTACGGCGGCGTCTCGCCGACTCACCAATGGGTCTAGTCGGAGCCACCCGTCCCGGTGGACCGGCGGCGCTCGCAACTCGGAACCACACGCGAGGTCGCGCGCGGTCATCGCCGGCCCTTCTCAGGCACACTTCCGTGATGGCCACCGGCCTGGCAGTCGACGGCAGCGTCGAGCAGGCTCTGGAGAGCGTCCGCGTCCCGAGCTACGTCGTCGACGCAGCGGGAGTCGTCCGGTGGATCAATCCGGCGGCCGAGGCGCTCGTCGGCAACGTTCGCGGTCGCCAGTTCACCTCTGTCGTCGCGCCCGAGGACACCGGCCGCGCCCGCGAGCTGTTCGCTCAGAAGGTGCTCGGCACCGCTCCCTCCACGGAGACCACCGGCGTCCTGGTCTCGACGGTCGGCTCGCGGGTGGCGGTGGAGATCAGCTCGGTGCCGCTCAAGAACGGCGAACGAGTGGTGGGCGTCTTCGGTCTGTTCAGCGAGCGCCCCGACGTCAACCCGACACCGCCACATCCGCATCTCACCCCCCGGCAGGTCGAGGTGCTCCGTCTGCTCGAGCACGGCCGCTCGACGAAGCAGATCGCCGCCGAGCTCCACCTGAGCACCGAGACGGTCAAGAACCACATGCGCGGCCTCTTTCGGGCTCTCGGCGTCAGCTCGCGGCTCGAAGCGGTCGCGGTCGCACGGGCCGCACCAACCCTCTGATCGACGCACAAGCTCGCTCTTCGTGGTTGGAGCCGACCACTCTGCGTCGTCTCGTTCCAGTCGCGCGCGGGTGGGCCGGACTACCCCTTTCGGGGCCACATCACCGACCTTCGGGCGGGACATGACCAGCCCACGTGCGCGACATTGTCCAGATGCCAATGGAGGCGATGATCGAGATCGACGCGCCGCGGCTGCTGCCGCGCCTCCTGATCGAGCTCTGGGCCGCCGGTTTCTCCGTGCGGCCCGTCGGCTTGCGCGCGAGCCGCGTCGTCGACCGGCGCGCTGCGGACGAGGATGAGTATGAGGCGTTGTGCGAGCTCCGCTTCTTCCTCACTGCGTGGGCCAAAGCTCATGGCGACGTCGCCGTGAGCGTTCGTCCCGCGGTCTGACCGCCCGCGCTCAGGTCGCGATGGCTTCGGTGCGCAGCACGGGATTCTCGATGACCCCGTTCTCGTAGGCCTGACGCACGGCCTCGGTGCGGCTGCTGACGCCGAGCTTGCGATAGATGTTCGTCAGGTGGTACTTGATCGTCTGCTCGGAGAGCCAGAACTCGCGTGCCATCTGCTTGTTCGACTGGCCTCCTGCGAGCGCGCGAAGGACTTCGATCTCTCGCGGCGTCAGATCCCACGGAGACTCCACAGGAGCAGTGGAAGCGACGTTCCCGGTCGCAAAGAGGACGTTGCCGGCGACCGCCTGGCGGATGATCGCGGCTAGATCGGCGGGGTCGATCGTCTTCTGGATGAACGCGACCGCACCTCGGGCGAACGCGGCGTCGGCCGCGGCCGAATCGTCGCTGCCCGAGAACATGATCGTCTTGACCGAGGGGTGGCGCTCGTGGAGCAGCTCGAGGCAACGAAGGCCGTCCATGCCCGGCATTCGCAGATCGAGGAGCACGATGTCCGGTGACGTGCGACCGACGAGGGGCAGAACTTCCTGGCCGGACGAAGCCTCGCCGACGATCTCGATGTCGGGCGCGTCGCTGAGCGACATGCGCACCGCCGCCAGCACGAGCGGGTGGTCGTCTGCGACAAGCAGTTTCAGCCGCATGTGCGGACCGACTTCCATCGACTCGACGGCCTGAAGCGGCTCGGTCGTGTCGTTGAGCAACTCGTGCACCCGCGGCCGCGACAGACCGACTGCTTCGGCGATCGCGCGGATCGAGGCGCCTTCGTGACGCCCGGTGCGCGCAAGTGCAATCAGCTCCGCACGCGCTTCCGCCAGCTCGGCGGTCAAGTGCTGAATCCGGAGAGCGAGCTGTTCTAGAGCTCGTCTGCGCGACGCTCTCAACTCGAGCCGCGGTCTGCCAACGCTGCTTACAGGGGTGATGGTTTTGGTTTCGTTCACTGCCCCGACAGTGTGTCGGCGTGGCGAACGAAAACGCCTGACACCTTTGTGTCAGAACACTTGACACCTTGATGTCATCGCCACCGTCCAAACGGGTGGGTCTCTTTAGACGTTCGGCTAAGCGACGTCGGCGCTGGGACGCGACCATGAAACCGATGAAGCACAGGGCCGCCTTCACCACGATCTACCCAGCCTTGCCCCAGCCGAGGAAGCAGCTCCAACTGAATCCCGAGCAGGGCAGGCCGAAGAGCGTGGAGGCCGCGTAGCGGACCGGCGCAACACAGGGCCGGGACGACCAGGCCTTCGCCGAACACCCCTCGCGTGGCAGTCAGCCGCGCGACCAACGTAGAAGGAGAACGTATGCGGAGGCGCACTATCTTGGCGCTGCTTGTTGGCGCCTCGCTCGTGATCGGAGTCGGAGTCGCGGGAGCTCGTAGTCCCCTTCCGGCGAAGCAGCACTTCGCGGACTTCGGACCGTTCTGCATCTCGACGTCGAGCGGCGTCATGCGCGCCGTCGCGACAGGACAGAAGTGCCACGTCGGTGAGCGTCGTATCGCTCACAAGCGGATCCCGGTCGGCCCCGGCCCTCGCGGCCTGCGTGGGTCGGACTGGTGTCGCGGACTGGTGCACCTGGCAAGGCCGGTGCGGCTGGCCTTGCTGGAGCACCGGTCCTGCTGGAGCCACCGGCCCGGTCGGAGCGACCGGCCAGGCTGGTCGCCGCCGGCAAGAACGGCGTCGACGGCAAGAACGGCGTCGACGGCAAGAACGGCGTCGACGGCAAGGCCGGCGTCGCTGGAGCAAAGGGCGAGACCGGCGCGACCGGTTCGCAGGGCGAGAAGGGCGTCGCCGGCACGAACGGCGTCGACGGCACGAACGGCGTCAACGGCACGAACGGCGACCCCGGCATCAGGGGCGTCGACGCGATCGATGTGGGCGATGAGAACTGCCTGATGGGCGGTTGGGTCATCCACACGATCGTCGGCGACGTTGCCGTCTGCACCGGTCTGACTGGTGCGAAGGGCGACACCGGTGCCACCGGTTCGAAGGGCGACACCGGCTCGACTGGCCCGATGGGCGACACCGGCGCGAAGGGTGACACCGGGGCAACTGGCCCGACGGGTGCTAACGGGTCGACACGGGTGCCGCTGGCTCGACCGGGCCCGCTGGCCCGAAGGGCGACACCGGCTCGACCGGCCCGATGGGCGACACGGGTGCCGCTGGCCCCGCTGGCCCGCAGGGTGCGAAGGGCGACACGGGTGCTGCTGGCTCGACCGGGCCTGCTGGCCCGAAGGGCGACACCGGTGCCGCTGGCCCCGCCGGCCCGCAGGGTGCAAAGGGTGACACGGGTGCCGCTGGCCCCGCTGGCCCCGCCGGCCCCGCCGGCCCCGCTGGCCCGCGGGTGCGAAGGGTGAACGGGTGCTGCCCTCGCTGGCCCCGCCGGCCCCGCTGGTCCTGCCGGCCCGGCCGGTCCTGCCGGCCCCGCTGGTCTGGACGGCTCGGCCATCACCACGGTCGCAGGCGGCACGGCAAGCGGCGCCAAGCAGTTCACCGTTTCCTGTCCTGCCCCGAAGCACGCGCTTTCGGGCGGGTTCAACATTCAGGGATCGGTCACTGCATCGTTCCGCTCGGACTCGACTGGTGATCCGACCGGCAATACGTCGTGGACGATCATCCAGTCCTCGGGTGCTTCACTCTCGGGGACCGTGTACGTCTACTGCGCGTAGCACCGCACGAACGCGGGGCTGCGGCCCCCGGCAACGCGGCAACGGCCCCCGGAAGGGGGCCGTTGTCGTTTCCAAGGTCCGTTTCGCAGCATGTGATCCGCGTTCGGCGACGTCATTGACAAGGCCGCGTCCATCGTTATATTGACGTCTGTCAAATCGATGTTTGTCGAAGTGAGGATGACCAAATGTTGAAGGGCTTCCTGTGAGCGCGACCCTCGAGGCGGTTGCGTGCTGCGTTCCGCTCGGCGCCGAGACGATCTCGGACGAAGAGGCAACGGCGACCGCGGAGCTGTTCAAGGCGCTCGCCGATCCGGCGCGGGTGAGGATCGTGAACCTGATCGCCACGGCGTCGGAGCCGGTGTGTGTCTGCGAGTTCCCGGAGGCGGTCGGGCTGTCGCAGCCAACCGTCTCCCATCACGTGAAGAAGCTGACCGACGCCGGGCTGCTCGAGCGCGAGCAGCGTGGCAAGTGGGCCTACTTCTCGCTGAAGCGCGACGCCGTCGAGAAGCTCGCCCTGGTCGCCGACCTGAAAGGAGTGTGCTGCTGATGTCCACGACGGCCGATGAGCTGCGCGAAGAGGTACGCCGCCGTTACGCCGAGTCGGCGCTGCGGGCCGGCGGCGAGTCGGACGGCTGCGGCTGCGGGAGCGGTCGCTGTTGCGCGGACGGCGAGAGTGACGCCGCGAAGTTCGGTGAGGCGCTCTACGACGCCGAGCAGCGCGGCGAGCTCCCGGACGCGGCCGTGCTCGCGTCGCTCGGTTGCGGCAACCCGACCGCGGTCGCCGAGCTGCGCGAAGGCGAGACGGTGCTCGACCTCGGCTCCGGCGGCGGGATCGACGTGATCCTGTCGGCGAAGCGGGTCGGGCCGACCGGCGTCGCCTACGGGCTCGACATGACCGACGAGATGCTCGCGCTCGCGCAGCGCAACGCGGCCGAGGCCGGCGCGAAGAACGTGCACTTCCTGAAGGGCGAGATCGAGCAGATCCCGCTGCCGGCCGCGAGCGTCGACGTCGATCATCTCGAACTGCGTGATCAACCTCTCGGTCGACAAGCCGGCGGTGCTGACCGAGATCGCACGCGTGCTGAAGCCGGGCGGCCGGATCGGGATCAGCGACGTCGTCGCCGAAGACCAACTCACGACAGAGCAACGCGCGACGCGCGGCTCCTACGTCGGCTGCATCGCGGGCGCGCTCTCGAAGGGCGAGTACGAGGCGCTGCTCGAGGCCGCCGGGTTCGAGCAGGTCAGCGTCGAGTTCACGCACCAGGTCGCCGACGGTATGCACGGCGCGATCGTCAAGGCGGTGAAGACGAGCGAGCCGGAGAAGAAGGGCCTGCCGGTGATCCAGCAGGCGGCGAACGCCGGCTGTTGCTGATGGCCGTCGACGCGGCACCGATCACGATCGCCGACCTCCGGCCCGAGCACTGGCCGGAGGTCGCGCGGATCTACGCGGACGGCATCGCGACCGGCAACGCGACCTTCGAGACCGAGGTGCCGAGCTGGGAGCGCTGGGACGAGTCGCACCTTGCCGGAGCACCGCTTCGTCGCGCTTCGCGACGGGCGGGTCGTCGGCTGGGTTGCCGTCGGCTCCGGTCTCGGACCGCTGCGTGTACGGCGGAGTGGTCGAGAACAGCGTCTACGTCGCCGAGGACGCGCGCGGCCAGGGCGTCGGCAGGCTGCTGCTCGAGCAGCTGATCGCCTCGACCGAGGCCGCCGGCATCTGGACGATCCAGACCGGGATCTTCCCCGAGAACGAGGCGAGCATCGCGCTGCACGAGCGCGTCGGCTTCGAGATCGTCGGCCGCCGCAAGCGGCTCGGGAAGCTGCACGGCGTCTGGCGCGACGTGCTCCTGCTCGAGCGGCGCAGCCGGGTCGTCGAGTGATCGACCGCCCCTACGCCCGCGCGCTGGCGGCCGAGCTGATCGGCACGTTCGCGCTCGTCTTCGCCGGCGCCGGCGCGATCATGGTCGACGCGAAGACGCACGCAGCTCGGCCACGTCGGGGTCGCGATCACCTTCGGCCTCGTGATCATGGTCATGATCTACGCCGTCGGCCACATCTCCGGCGCGCACTTCAACCCCGCCGTCTCGTTCGCGTTCGCGCTCACCCGCCACTTCCCCTGGCCGCGCGTCGCGGGCTACTGGGCAGCGCAGGCAACAGGCGCGCTGCTCGCGGCGGCGATCCTGCGCGGCTCGCTCGGCGACATCGCACACGTCGGCGCGACGCTGCCGGCCGGCTCGCAGAGGCAGTCGTTTCTCTGGGAGGTCGTGCTGACCTTCTTCCTGATGTTCGTGATCATCGCCGTCGCGACCGACACGCGCGCGGTCGGCGAGGCGGCGGCGATCGCGATCGGCGGCACCGTCGGCCTCGACGCGATGTTCGGCGGCCCGATCAGCGGCGCCTCGATGAACCCCGCCCGCTCGCTCGGCCCGGCGGTCGTCTCCGGCGACCTGCACGCGCTCTGGCTCTACCTGACGGCGCCGCTGCTCGGGGCGGCGCTCGGCGCGCTCGCCTACCAGTTCGTCCGCGGCGAGCAGACACGCCCGGCACACGTCCAACGCGCAGCAACGGGAGAGGAAGCGGCGTGAACGTGCTCTTCGTCTGCGTCGCCAACAGCGGCCGCTCGGTGATGGCCGAGCGGCTCTTCCGCGAGATCGCCGGCGGCCGCCACCAGGCCCGCTCCGCCGGCAGCGAGCCCGGCACGCGCGCCGCATCCGCAGGTCGTCGAGGCGCTCCGGGAGGTCGGGATCGACGCGTCGCGATCACGTCCCGCGCAGGCTCGACGCCGAGGCGCTCGACTGGGCCGACCTCGCCGTCTCCACCTGCAGCGAAGAGGTTTGCCCGGTCACGCCCGGCGTGCGCCGGATCAGCTGGGAGCTCCCCGACCCGAAGCAGCTGCCGCTCGAGCAGGTGCGCCCGATCCGCGACGAGATCAACCAGCGCGTGCAGGAGCTCGTCGCCGAGCTCGACCGCGCCGAAACAGCCGTGCACTGACTCCGCCGGACGCGGCGGCGCGCGCCCGAAAATGACAACTTCTTGACTTCGTCACGCGCACGCTTGAAGCTTCGCTGAAGCCGTCGTTCCTGGGGGTAAGCGGCTGCGGCAATGGGGTCGCGGGCGGAAAGGACCGGAACGATGGCGAAGCTGTACCCCTGTGCGCTGAGCGGCCTGGTCGCGATGGTCGGGCTCGCCGGATGTGCCGGCGGTGGTTCGCTCGAGCATCACCACCTGCCTCGCGCTCACGGACGCCGACGGGAAGATCCTCGACGGATCCGCCGACCCAATCGACTCCGTGCCGTAAACCCGGCGCGGGCCAACCAGCTTTCAAGGAGGCATCCGTGAGGAAGGTCATGTGGGCAGCGCTGATCGGCACTGCGGTCGCGCTCACTGGATCGTTCGGCGCTTCGGGTATGTCCGTGCTGAAGCCTGTTGCCGACGCCGGCACCTACACCGGCACCGCCGGCGGGTTCTCGGTGACGTTCTTCGTAGCGCCGAGCAGGACTAGCGTGGTCAACATCTCTGTCCCGCTGACAGGTCTCGCCTGTTCGCCGGGCGGCGCCGGCGCGAACGATCGGACGTTCGTGATCGCCAAGGCCGCCATCAGAAACGGCACGTTCAACGCGAAGGGCTCTCAGAGTGGCGCCTTCGGGGGCTACGCAGCGCGTTTCAGCTACTCGTTCAGCGGCCGGTTCACGAAGGCGACGAAGCAGCACACCGCAACGGCGGCCGGATCGTTCCGCGACGACGTTCGCTACACCGACAGGACGGGCGCCCACCTTCTGTGCACGACGAACAAGCAAGCGTGGACGGCAGCCCGCACCGGGCCGCTCGCGACCCCGGCGAACCTGGTCAAGCCGGGCAACTACACCGGAACGGCGGGCGGTTTCGGGCTCACCTTCGTCGCCGCGGGGAGCAAGCGCTCACTGACGACGATCTCGATCCCGCTGACCGGCCTCGGCTGCTTCCCGTCGGGGAGCGGCGCGAACGACCGTACGTTCACGATCCCGCAGACAGCAGTGAGAGCGGACGGCTCGTTCAGCGCCACAGCGTCCCAGAGCGGCGTCTACGGCGGCGCGACCGCGAGCTTCCACTACTTCTTCAGCGGGAGCTTCCAGGGCCCGAACGCGAACAACGTCGGCAGCGCATCCGGCGTCTACCGCGAGGACATCACCTACACCGACACGGCGGGCGTTCAGCAAACCTGCACGACGAACATGGCCGCCTGGACAGCGACCCGCACCTCGTAGGCGTTCAGCCCATACGCGGTAATGGCTCGCCCGAACGCCCTCCGGCTGAGCTTGCCGGGTGCGACATGGTGACGCGCGAAAGGTGTCTGACACCTTTGCGCGGCCCGACCCGCGTCGCCGGATCGAACGGGTGTCAGACACCGGTGGCTGCGACCTGGTCACGCGTCCCGAAAGGTGTCTGACACCTTTGCGCGGCCCGATCCGCGTCGCCGGTTCGAACGGGTGTCAGACACCGGTGGCTGCGAGATGTCGACCGTCGACTAGGGCGCGGGGAGAGGCGGCTCTTTCGCCGGCTAAGGCGCGTTTGCGACAGCGACGGCGCGCATCGCGGCACCGTATCCGGCGAGCGTGGACGAGTCGGCATTCTCGAACGGGAAGACCGAGAAGCCGCTCGTTCCCGCCTGCTCGAGCAGCGCGACGTATTCGTAGGGCGTCGGCGTCGGATACGTCCCCGCGAAGACCCCGAGCACCGGGTGGATCGACGACCGCGGGAACCACTGCGCCGCCGACGTCGTGCACGCGGTCGGAGTCCCGTCGGCGCCGAGCTGGTCGACGTACGCCTGCGGGAGGAACGCGAAGCCGGCGTCTGCCCATGCGCTCCAGTCGAGGTCGTGCTCGTCGGGCCGGCAGAAGGAGGTGAGCGCCGAGGGCATCGCCGGCTCGAGAGCGCGGAAGGCCGCGATGAACTGCCTGGAGCGGTGCTGGTGGGCGAGGCTGTGCTCGGCGCCGTTCGTGTAGCCGTACTCCTGCTCGGCGTCGGCGATGTAGAAGTCGAGGCCGTCCTGGGCGAGCAGGGTCGCCGCCAGCCGCGCCTCTGCTTCCGGGTGGCCGCGCAGGACGCTCCAGCCCCCGATCGGGATCCCGCTCACTGCGCGGAAGCGCGCGATCCAGTTGGACGGTGACGGCAACGCGGTCTCGCCGTCCGCGAGCTGCACGGCGATCCAGCCGAACCCGTTGGCCTGCGCCAGCTCGGCGGCGTTCAGCGGATCGAGGTCGTACGGGTGCACGATCAACCCACCCGCCGAGTTCCACGACATCGCGATCGGCGTCGGCGGGGGAGGCGGCGGCGGTGGAGGTGGAGGTGGCTGCGAAGGGACGGTCGTCGTCGCGGCAGGCGGCGGCTGGGACTCCACGTTCGTCGCGGGGCCAAGAGAGTGGGGCAGCGCGGCGAACCCGACGATCACGGTCAGGACGAGCAAGGCCGTGCCGAGCTGTACCAGCCTGATCGGGAGGTTCCCACGCACGCTGAAACGTGAGCGGGCCGTGCAGTCAGACTAGAAGATCCCAGCGACGCAGCTACTTGAAGATGTTCACGGCGCGGGCGGCGACGAGCAGCACCGTGATCGACGAGAGCGATGACTCTGCGAGCATCAGGAGCTTCGCCCAGCGACTGAGCGGCATCACGTCCGTGGGGCTGAACGCGATCGAGTTCGTGTAGGAGACGTAGAGGTAGTCGACGAGCTCCGGCCGCCAGCCGCGTGGCGCGAGCTCCTTGTCGTCGAGCTGCGGGAACAGGAAGTCGGGCAACGGCGGCTCCGGTAGCAGCCTGCTGACCGGGCCGCCGCGGTCGAACTCCCAGAACCAGAGCCCGAACGCGATCACGTTCGTCGTCCAGACGGCGAGCCCCTTCAAGAGCAGCTGCGAGCCGCTCGTCTCGTTGCCGCGGATCAGCGACGCGATCACGGCGGTGAGGAGCACGAAGTTGGCCGCGCTGATCGTCCCGAGGAGCCCGATCGAGACTGCTCGGCGACGCCCCTGTTGCTCGAGCTCACGCCGCCGGCGCTGCCAGGCGAGCGGTACGAGCAGCAGCACCTCGGGCACGACGGGAACGAGCCAGACCCACCACGAGAAGATCCACAGCTGCCAGTCCTGCTGCCGGCTGGCGACAGCAAGCAGTACCTGCAGCGCGATCACCACGGCAACGGCAGGCGCCGCTTCCCAGCGAGACTCGATCTCCTCTTCGCGCAGGCCATCGGAGGCCACCAGCGAATCCTGAGCGGAGGCTCGGACGTGCAGCGGAGCGCAATCGAGCGCGCTTGTTAGCCTCGTGGACGAGCAAAGAAGGAGGCCTATGGCGAACGGAACCGCTCAACCTCGCACTTTCTCCCGAGGAAGCACCGTCCTCGACTACTGGCTCGCGCACGCGGAGGGCCTGACCGTGCAGCCGCTCGGCGCACGCGTCGAGGAGGTCGTCGTGACGCCGCCCGTCGGTCGCGCAGAAGCGCTGATCGTCCGCTCGCGCATGACGCGGCGGCGCAGGAAGATTCCCGCCGCGTCGATCGCCGCGGTCGAGCCGTCGGCCGGCAACTTGCTGCTCGACGCCGACGCAGCGGGCCAAGGCATGCATATCCCGCGACCTTCGCCGGAGCGCATCGCCGCGGCGCGCGCAGGTGCGCAGCGCAGCGGCCGGTACGCGCGGACGCAGGTCAGCGACGCTGCGCGCGCGACCGGCACGGGCACGCTCGGCGCGTACGCATGGGCGCGGCCGAAAGCAGCGAGCGCGGGCACGAAGACCGCGCTCGGCTTCGCGTGGCTCGCGCCGCGCGTCGCGCACGGCGCACGGGTCGCCGCGACGACCGCCGCGCGAGCGACGCTCGGCGCGTACGCATGGGGGCGGCGGCAAGCAGCGAGCGCGGGCACGAAGACCGCGCTCGGCTTCGCGTGGCTCGCGCCGCGCGTCGCGCACGGCGCACGGGTCGCCGCGACGACCGCCGTGCGAGTGACGCTCGCCGGCGCAGCGCTCGTCGCCTACGGCGGCGCTGTCGCGGCGCGCGAGATCGAGGCGAGCGGGCGCGTCGTCCTCACGCTCCTTGCTCGAGCGCAGGCTCGGGGCGCAGACGCCGCCAGAGCGCACCGGCGATCAGGCCGAGTGCGAGAGTCGGAAGAATCGTGAGCACGCGGTAGAGGAGCACGGCGGCGACGACCGCGTCGTTGGGGCCGCCGAAACCGACGAGCGCGCCGGTCAGCCCGAGCTCGACGATGCCGATGCCGCCCGGCGTGATGGGCAGCGAGCCGAGCAGGCGCACGAGCGTCCAGCCTGCGAACGCCTCGGTGAGCGAGACCTGCTCCGGCGTCACGCCGAGCGTGCGCAGGCACGTGAGCAGCACGAGGAACACGCTGAGCTGCCCGGCGAGCGTCGCGAGGGTCAGGATCCACCAGCGGCGTCGCAGCAGGCCGACCGCCTGGCCGCGGAACACGACGAGCGACTCGCCGCTCCACGTCACGCCCTTGCGCCGCATGAGCCGGAGCCCCCACGTAGCGACGCGCGCGGAGAGGTCGCCGGCCCAGCGCGCGACTTTGTCGCCGCTCAGCGCGAGCGCGAACGCGACCAGGGCGACGACGAAGACCACGAGACCGATCAGGGCGACCGTCTGCAGCAACCTGTTCGCGCCGCCCGCGAGCGTGAGCAGCGCGAGCGCGACCGCGGGCGCGCCGAGCAGGAACATCTGGTTCCACGCACCCGTCAGTGCGACGGCAAGCGTGACCGCCGCCGGCTCGAAGCCCCACGCGCGCAGCATCGCGAACGAGAGCGCCATCCCGACGGCCGCGCCGCCGGGCGCGATGTACGTCGATGCGGTCGACGCCTGTGTGAGCACGAGCGCGCGGATGAACCCGAGGCCCGGCAGCGTCGCCATGAACGGCGGCGCGAACGTGACGATGTTCAGCACCGTCACGCCGAGGAGCAGCAGGAGCTGCTCCCACGTCAGGTCCGTGATCGTCTCCCAGACCGCGCGGTAGTCCGCGATCTTCGGCAGCACGAACAGGAAGACGCCGCCGATCACGACGACGGCGACGACGATCCCGATCACGCGCCGCTTCACCCGCCGATCATGGCGGAGCGAGCGGTTGGCCGCGCTAGCGTCGCTGTCAGCGGTGCGCGCCGGCCGCGTTGCCCGCGTGCGCGGGGCGGGCGGGCTGCCGGACGACCATCGTCTCGCGGACCGTCGCGACGGCGCCGGCGGCGTCGGTCACCTGGAAGAGGAGCCGCATGCGAACCGCGCGGCGCGGCACGCCGCTGATCGTCCCGTTCGCGAGCAGATGCAGCCCGCGCGGCAGCGCGCCCGAGAGCGACCGCCAGCGGTACGGCGCCGTGCCCGACTCGATGGCCAGGTGCGTCGCGTACGGGCTGCCGACGCGCGCGGCCGGGAGCGGCGCGCGGTGCGGCCGCAGCGGCACGGGGGGAGGCGGCGGCGCCGTCGCCTCGACGAGCGCCTGGTTGAGGAGCGCCGCGAGCGCCATCGCTCCGGGGTAGAGCAGGTGGACCGCGTCGCCCTGGAACCAGTGCCACTGGTTGTGCGAGGTGTCGTTCCAGTCGACGATCGTCATCTGGCCGTAGCGGCTCGCGACGGCGTCGAGCTCGTCGTCCATCCTCTGCCAGTGGTCGTTCGTGGCGGGGACGTTCACCCAGAGGATGCGCCGCACGCCGACCGCGAGCATCGCCTCCACGGCATCGTCGACCTCGCCCTCGAAGACGGCGGGGTCGTCGTTGTAGCCGACCTCGACGAGCACGAGCGGGCCGAGCCGGTTGCCCATGCCCGCGATCACGTCCATCAGCGTCGGCACGCGGCCGCCCTCGTACGGGCAGCTGATCCCCGCGACCGTGCGGCAAACGCCGACGTCCAGGTACATGTCGAAGCCCTTCTGAAGCGTCGCGAGCGGCGCGTCGTTCCACTGCACCGCGGTGAGCACCGAGTCGCCGAGCACCGTCACGTGCGGCTGGGCCGGCGCGGCGCCGGTCGCGGCGGCCGCCGCGAGCGCAAGCGCCGCCATCCCCGCCAGAACCGTCGCAGAGAGGATGCCCCGCCCCACAGCCGGAGCTTAGCTACGGCTGTGGGGCGGTTTCCAGGGGTTTCTTACCGATTACTCACATCAGACCGGCGGCTGCGGGTCGTACTGGATGTAGCGCCGTACCTTCCGTGCCTGCTCGACCGAGTCGAGCCGTGCGATCAGGTGCAGCGCCATGTCGATACCGGCGGACACGCCGGCCGCCGTGACGACGTTGCCGTCGTCGACGAACCGCGCGTCGGGATCGACCCGAGCGCCGAACGCACCCAGCGACTCGAGCGCCGACCAGTGCGTCGTCGCCGGCCGTCCGTCGAGCAGGCCCGCCTTGCCGTAGACGAGCGCGCCGGTGCAGACGCTCGTCATCAGCGTCTCGCCCGCGGCGAGCTCGCGCATCCGCTGCACGAACCCCTCGTCCTCCTGGAGCGGTCTCGAGTTGCCGCCGGGGAGCACGAGCAGGTCGACCTTGCCGAGCTCGTCCCAGGTCGTGTCGGGGATCACCCGCAGGCCGTGCGCGCAGCGGATCGGGTCGGCGCTCGCGGCCACGGTCAGCACCCGCCGCGGCCGCTCGCTGTAGTAGGCCCAGGCGGTCAGGACCTCGTAGGGGCCGGCGAAGTCGAGCTCCTCGACGCCGTCCCAGAGAGCTATCGCAATCGTGTAGTCGTCCATGGGCCCAAGCCTGCCGCCGTGGCGAGTGTCCGCGCGGCCACCTTTCGCCACGTTCCGGCCAGCCGGAGCCTCCGATTCCTCAAGGCAGTGGATCCGAATGCCGAAACGTGAGGCATGGCACTTCGGTTCCTCGCCCTTCGGCTGGTCGCTCCGCCGGCGCGCCCGCGCGACCAGGCCGGCCCGCTGCGCGTGGCGATGTTCACGACCTCGTACCCCCGAGACGCCGCGGATCTCGCCGGGCGCTTCGTCTTCAACACGGTCGAGCATCTGCGCGGACGCGACGTCGAGGTCGAGGTCGTCGCGCCGGGCACCTACCGCGACTTCGGGCTGACCGGAGCGCGCAGCGGCGGCGTGGTCGCGGCGGTCAAGCGCCGCCCGTGGCTCGCCGTCCTCCTCCTCGTCTCGATGATCGCAGCCTGCCGTGCGGCCGCCCGCCGCGCCGACCTGGTGCACGCGAACTGGCTCGCGGGCGCCGCGATCGCACTCTTCAGCGGCCGTCCCTTCGTCGTCACCCTCCACGGCTCCGGCACCGCCGGCCGCTTCTCCGACCTCTCGCTCGCTCGCCGCGCACCCCGGCTCGTCCGGCTGCTGCTCGGACGCGCCCGCGCAGTCATCTGCTGCTCCGAGCAGCTCGCCGACGCGATGCGCGGCTGCGGGCTGAAGAACGTGCACGCGATCCCGTACGGCGTCGACGTTCCCGACGCGCTGCTCACGGAGGACGTCGAGCAGTTCGTGCTCTACGCCGGCCGGCTCTCGCCGGAGAAGAACATCGACGTGATCGCCGAGGCGACCTCCGGCCTCCCGCGCGTGATCGCCGGCGACGGCCCGCTGCGCCATCTCGTGCCCGACGCGCTCGGCTTCGTCTCGCAAGACGAGCTCGCAGGGCTCTACGACCGCGCGGCCGCGGTCGTGCTCGTATCGAAGATGGAGGGACTGCCGAACGTCGTGCTCGAGGCGATGGCGCACGGCAAGACCGTGATCGCGACACCCGTCGGCGGCATTCCCTCGCTGATCGAGGACGGCCGCACCGGCTTCCTCGTCCCCGTCGGCGACGCCGCGGCGCTGCGCGCCACGATCGAGCGCGTGCTCGCCGACCCCGAGCTGCGCAGGCGGGTCGGCGAGGCTGCCCGCGCGCGCGTCACCGAGTACTGCTCCTGGGACCGCGTCACCGACCGGACGCTGCAGGTCTACGCCGAAGCGGCGTGACGCGGCCTCCCTCTTTGCGCCGTCGCTCGCAACTGCCTGAAACCTCCCTCAAAAGGGGTAGAAACCTGGACCAGCCTTGCGATACAACGAAGTCGCTTGTGTTGGTTCGCAGGGGTCAGCTGGCGCTCGTCGCCGCCCTCGTCGTCGCCGCGATCGGCGCCTCCGCCGCGTGGGGCGCGTCGCTGCGCGTGCTGATCAAGCACTCGCCGAACAAGACGAGCACGAACCGCACACGCGCGTCGATCGACGCGATCGTCATCCACGACACCGAGGGCCGCTTCACCGGCTCGATCCGCGTGCTGCAGCGCGCGCATACGCGCGGCTCTGCGCACTTCGTCGTCTCGCGGCGCGGCCAGGTCGTGCAGCTCGTGCCGGTGACCGACGTCGCGTGGCACGCGGGCAACGGCTGGTGGAACCTGCACTCGATCGGGATCGAGCACGAGGGCTGGGCCGGCCGCCGCGCCTACACCGAGAAGGAGTACCGCGCGTCGGCACAGCTGACCGCGTACCTCGCGCACCGCTGGAGCATCCCGCTCGACCGCGAGCACGTGATCGGCCACGCCGAGGTCCCGAACCCGTTCCATCCCGGACACTACGGCGGCGTCTCCGGCCACACCGATCCCGGGCCGTACTGGAACTGGGCCTACTACATGGGCCTCGTGCGCTACTACGCCGCCCATCCGGTGCTTCCGGAGTTCGTGAAGCACATGACGGTGCTGCCGGACGCGCCGGTGCCGGACGCGCCGCGCGTAGCGGTCACGCCGGCGCGCCACATCCCCGCGCGCCCGGTCGTCGACCGGCACGCGACCTTGCGCGGCACGGCGCTCTGGTGGTCGGGCGTGACCGCGACGACGCAGTGGCGCCGCGACATCTGGAAGGTCGACTTCCTCGTCGACGGCATCGTGCGCTACACCGACCACACCTGGCCGTACTCGTTCCACCGCCACGTCGGCTGGGACTCGCGCACCGTCGGCAACGGCAGGCACATGCTCGTCGTGCGCGCCTACGGAGCGCGGCACTACCGCTCGCGCCGCTCGATCCCGGTGCGCATCGCCAACCCGCCGCTCGCGGTGAAGATCACCGGCGCCGTCTCGGGCGGAGCCGTCGACGGCCTGCTCAACCTCGGCGCGCGCACGAACCGGCCGGTCGACCGGGTCGCGCTCTACGTCGACGGCCAACTGACGAGCCGCGACGACTCCATCCCGTATCGCCTGACGTGGGACACGCGCGCCGCCGCGGAGGGCGCGCACACGTTGCTCGTCTACGCGCGCACGAAGCACGGCACGCACCGCGCCGCGCTCGACGTACCGGTCGTCGTCGCGAACGCGCCGGAGTTCCCGACCGCGCTCTCGCGCAACTGGGTCACGCGTCGCGGGATCGCCGACCTGCTGCGCCACTTCGGCCCCGAGGAGTAATCTCCGCGCGTGGCGCACCTCAGAATCCTCTACTGCCCCGTCTGAAACGGTTACGACAAACGGGCCGCGAGTCTCGTGGCCGAGATCAACGGGACCGGGCACAGCGCAGAGATGGTGCCGGGCGAGAAGAGCCAGTTCGACGTCATGATCGACGACGAGCTCGCGTTCTCGAAGCAGCGCGAGGGTCGCTGGCCGGAGCTGGCCGAGATCCTCGACGCGCTCCCCTAACACCGTCTCAACCCTCGCGCCGGTACCTTGCCCCCGTCGTGCGCCGCCGGGCTCTCTTTCTGCTGCTCGTCCCCGTGCTCGCCGCCGCCTGCGGCGGGGGCGGCTCCACGTCCGGCGAGACGACGACGGTCGCGGTGAAGCGGCCGACGCAGAAGCAGTTCGTCACCGCCGGCAACGCCGTCTGCATCCGCTCCGACCGCGCGGTCTACCGGCTCGGCCGCCTCTCGCTCGACCCGGCCGGCTGGGGAACGACGGCGACCGCCGCGCGCCGCGCCGTGCGAGACATGAAGCGCATCACGCCGCCCGCGGGCAAGGACGCCGCGTTTCAGCGGCTGCTGACACTCGGCGGGCAGCTGGCGGACAACGTCCAGAAGGTGCACGACGCGCTCGTCAAGGAAGACCTGATCGCGGCACGCAAGGCGCAGAACGCGGCGACGACGGCGGACACCGCCATCCATCGCCAGGCCCAGAAGCTCGGCCTGACGTTCTGCCAGCAGCTGCTGACGAACTGGCCGGCCTGACAGCAGCTGCTAGGTCGGATTCGCGAGCGTCGGGTAGCGGTCGGTGAGCAGCAGCAGGTAGCCGAACGTCTGCGCCTGGAAGCGGAGCACGTAGGCGCTGAAGTCGCGGAAGCCCTTCGGGTAGCGCGCGGTCGCCATCGCGAAGATCGAGCCGAGGAAGGCGACGAGGAAGAGCACGTAGCCGAGCACGGTCACGAAGACGTAGGCGGGGATCACGAGCAGGATGCGTAGCGCGGTCTTCCAGCGCGTCTGCGGCTCCGGCGGCGCGATCGCGAGGTCGACCGGGTAGCGGCCCGCCCAGCCCCGGAACGACGGGTACGGGTCGGCGACGAAGTAGATGTAGGCGTTGACGTGCACCTGGTAGCGGACGAACCGCGACGTCCACGCGTGCACGCCGTCCGACGGCCGGCCGCGGATGAGCGTGATGAACCAGTGCACGATCGCAACCGGCAGCGCGAGGTACGTCCAGGCGGCGAGCACGAAGAAGTGCGGCAGCGCGAGCACCCAGCGCAGCGCGACGGTCAATCGCCAGCGTCTGAGGTCGTCGTTGACGAGCAGGTGGATCGGGTGCGGATGCTCGAGCGCTGCGCCCGTGAAGGCTGGGTCGCGCTTCTCGAGGAACGCCGCGACGCCCTCACGGAAGTCGCTCGTCCGCACGAGCTGCGCCTGCGTGACCGCCTCGAGCTCGAGCTGCTCCTCGAAGCTCGACGTCTCGGCCGCGTCGAGCAGCCGCTTCGTCTCCCAGATCGCGCGCGTCGGCATCGCGGCGAACAGCTCGGCGACCTCCTTCGCGCGCTCGGGCAGCTCTTCGGCGCCGACGACCTCGGAGACGACGCCCCACTGCCGCGCTTCCTCCGCCGGCAGCCGTCGGCCGGTCGCGAGCCACTCGAACGCGCGCGCCGTCCCGAGCACGCGCCGCACCATCCACGTGCCGCCGGAGTCGGGGACGAGCCCGATGTTGACGAACGCCGGGCACGAAGGTCGCGCTGTCGCTCGCGATGCGCACGTCGCACGCGAGGGCCAGCGACATGCCGGCGCCCGCCGCAGGCCCGTTGACCGCGGCGATCACGGGCTTCTCGAGCGCGCGGATCGCCAGCACGTTCCGGTGGTAGTTCGAGCGCAGGTTGTCGGCGACGGTGCCGGCACCGCTCGAGAACTCCTGCAGGTCCTGGCCGACGCAGAAGCCGCGGCCCGCGCCGGTGATCACGACGGCGCGCACCGACGGGTCCTTCGCGAGCTCGAGGGCGTCGTGAAGCCCGTCGTGAACGGCCTTGTTCAGCGCGTTGAGGACGTCCGGCCTGTTGAGCGTGATCGTCAGGACGGCGCCCTCGCGGGTGACCTCGACGTCGGGCACGACGGCAACCATAACCGGGGCGCTACCGTCGGTCGCATGCCATTGCGGTTCGTCGTCGACGAGCAGGACGCACTCGACGCCTATTCACGCGCCGTGATCGCGGTGAACGAGCGGCTTGCGCCCTCGGTCGCGAACCTGCGCAGCCGCCGCGGCGGCGGGAGCGGCGTCGTGATCAGCCGCGACGGCTTCCTCGTCACCTCGGCGCACGTCGTCGAGGGCTCGAGCCGCGTCACGCGCCTCGTTCGTGGACGGGACGGAGGTGCGCGCGAAGCTCGTCGGCGCCGACCCGCTGTCCGACCTGGCGGTGCTGCGCGCGGAGTCCGACGAGCTCGTCCCGGCGGAGCTCGGCGACGCCTCGACGCTCCAGGTCGGGCAGCTCGTCGTGGCGATCGGCAACCCGCACGGCTTCGCCGGCTCCGTGACCGCGGGCGTCGTCTCCGCGCTCGGCCGCTCGCTGCCGACGCGCGGCGGGCGGATCGTCGACAACGTCATCCAGACCGACGCGGCGCTGAACCCCGGCAACTCCGGCGGCGCGCTCGCCGACGGGCGCGCCCGCGTCGTCGGGATCAACACGGCAGTCGCCGGCGTCGGCCTCGGGCTGGCGGTGCCGGTCAACGACGCCACGCGGCGGATCATCGGGGCGCTGATGAGCGACGGCCGCTTCCGGCGCGCGTATCTCGGCATCGCCGGCGGCACGAGGCCGCTGCCGCCGAGGCTCGCGCGCGAGCTCGGCCGCCGCGCGGGCGTCGAGGTGGTCGAGGTCGTCCCGGGCTCGCCCGCCGCGGACGGCGGGCTGCGCGCCGAGGACCTGATCGTCGCCGTCGACGGCGAGCACGTCGAGAAGGTGGACGACGTTCAGCGGCTGATGGTCGACGACCGGATCGGCACGACGGTCGCGCTCGACGTCCTGCGCGAGGGCCGCCGCGTCGAGCTGCGGCTCGTGCCCGTCGAGCTCGCGCTGTAGCACTAAAGTTCGGCGGCGTGTACGAGGCCTTTCCGTCGCTCGAGTTCGACGCGCCCGCGCCGCACGTCCTGCGGCTGACGCTGCGCGCCGCCGGGCGGCTGAACGCAGTCAGCGGGACGATGCACCGCGAGCTCGCCGAGGTCTGGAAGGCGATCGGCGCCGACGACGACACGCGCGCCGTGATCGTCCGCGGCGCCGACGGCGCGTTCAGCGCGGGCGGCGATCTCGACCTCGTCGAGCAGATCGCGAACGACTACGAGACGCGCGTGCGCGTCTTCCACGAGGCGCGCGACCTCGTCTACAACGTCGTCAACTGCCCGAAGCCGATCGTGTCGGCGATGACCGGCCCCGCGGTCGGCGCCGGCCTCGCGGTCGGGCTGCTCGCCGACATCTCGATCGCGACGCCGTCCGCGCGCATCGTCGACGGCCACACGAAGCTCGGCGTCGCGGCCGGCGACCACGCGGTGATCGTGTGGCCGCTGCTCTGCGGGCTCGCGAAGGCGAAGTACCACCTGCTGCTCTGCGAGCCGCTCGACGGCGCCGAGGCGGAGCGCATCGGGCTCGTCTCGCTCTGCGTGCCGGAGGACGAGCTCGAGCGAGCGTGCGCTCGAGATCGCCGCGCGGCTCGCGGCCGGGTCGCAGGCCGCGATCCGGCACACGAAGCTCGCGCTCAACAACTGGCTCCGCGCTCGCCGGGCCCGCCTTCGACGCGTCGCTCGCGCTCGAGTTCCTCGACATGTCGGGTCCCGACGTCCACGAGGGCGTCGCGGCCGTGCGGGCGAAGCGGCCTCCGAAGTTCGACTGAGGCCAGAACGTCCGCGAAGAGGACGGTGAACTCGCCGCCCATCTCCATCGCATCCTTGCCCGTCGCCATGAACTCGGGCGAGCGCGCCGCCTGCTTGAAGGCGTCCATGTCGGGAAACTCCCACTCGGCGTAGTAGCGGTACTTCGGCTCGCCCATCGGCGCCCCGAAGACGCGGCCGTGGCGGAACGTGGCGCCCGCCACGCGCTCGCACAGCTCGACATGCTGCGCGTAGCGCTCCGGGTCGGGCTCCTCGCCGTAGAGTACGAACGCTCGGATCATCTGTCCCCTTTCGTCAGAAGGAAGGAGCCTAACCGTGGCGGGAAAGATCGTTCACTTCGAGATCCCCGCCGGCGACGCGGATCGCGCGAGCGGGTTCTGGAGCGGGCTGTTCGGCTGGAACATCGGCGCGAGCGCGATGGAGGGGTTCGACTACCGCATGTTCCAGCCGGCCGACGACCAGGGCGGCGCGGTGATGCCGTCGGACAAGGCGGGCTCGGGCCTGATCGTCTACATGGACACGGACGACATCGATTCCTCGATCGCGAAGGTGCGGGAGCTCGGCGGGAGCGCCGACGACAAGCAGCCGGTGCCGACTCACGGGTGGTTCTCGGCGTGCACGGACCTCGACGGCAACGCGTTCAGCCTCTGGCAGAGCGACCAGAGCGCCGCTTGACGTCGCTTGCGGTTGCCCTGGCGATCCTGGCCGGGCTCGCCGGTTCCGTGCAGGTCGCGGTCATGGGTCGCTTCGGCAGCCGCATCGGCGTGCTCGAGGCGCTTTCGTTCTCGACGGCAGTCCAGCTCGCCTTCTCGCTGCTTCTCCTGCTCGTGGTGCGCACGGGAGTCGGCGGGCTGCCGTCCGCGCTCAAGACGCCCGCCTGGATGTGGATCGGCGGCCTGATGGGGCTGACCGTGGTGACGGCGATCACCTTCGCGCAGCCGCGGATCGGCGCGACGGCGACGATCGGGATCCTGATCGCCGGCCAGATCCTGATGGGAGCGGTCATCGACCGCTACGGCCTCTTCGGCGTCGACCAGATCGCGCTCTCGCCGGCGCGCGTGGTCGGGATCGCGCTGCTGGGAATCGGCGCGGCCCTCTCGCTCGTTCGCTGAGGCGTGTCACGGAACGCCAAGGTCTGGACCGCGCTCGTCACGGTCTACATCATCTGGGGGTCGACGTATCTCGGGATCGCGTACGCCGGCGAGACGATCGCGCCGCTGTTCGCGGCCTCGACGCGCTTCATCACGGCGGGCGCGCTGATGACGATCTTGGTGGTGCTCGTGCGGCGCGGCACGCTGCGCATGGGGCGGCCGGAGCTGATCTCCTGCATGGTGATCGGGATCCTGCTGCCGGGCGCCAACTCGGTCCTGTTCTTCGCGGAACGAAATGTTCCGACCGGGCTCGCGTCGCTGATCATCGCGTCGGTGCCGCTAATGGTGATGCTGCGAGCGCCTCGCGATCGGCCGGGAGCGGCTGCCGTGGCCCGTGCTCGCCGGGATCGGCGTCGGCTTCGCGGGTGTCGCGATCCTCGCTCAGCCGTCCGGTGGCGCGAAGCCGTGGGGGATCGCTCTCTGCGTGCTCTCGGCGCTGATGTGGTCGACGGGCTCGTTCCTCTCGTCGCGCCTGCCGATGCCGGAGGACCCGTTCTCTGCGACGGCGGTGGAGATGCTGACGGGCGGGCTCGTGATGCTGCCGCTCTCGCTCTTCACGCTGCACGGGTTCTCGCCGTCGACGACGTCGATCCTCGCCTGGGTCTACCTCGTGATCTTCGGGTCGATCATCGGCTACACCGCGTACGTCTGGCTGCTCGCCAACGCGCCGCTCGGGCTGGTCTCGACGTATGCGTACGTCAACCCGGTCGTCGCGATCACGCTCGGGGTGCTCTTCCGCGGAGAGGACCTGACGTGGCGGCTGCTGATCGGCGCGGCGATCGTCGTCGTCGCGGTCGCGACGGTCGTGCGCCGCGAGCCGCCGGTGGCCGCGCACGCCGAGGACGCGGTTCGTTAGCGTCCGCGCGATGACGGAGCTGATCGTCGGGCGCGTCCTGTCGGCGGACGACCATCCGGGCTCGCGTGCGCCGTCGTACCTGCTGCGCGTCGACCTCGGCGGCCGCGGCGAGCGCGAGGCGCAGATGGAGCCGGGTGACTACGCGAAGGACGAGCTCGTCGGGTCGCTCGTCGTGCTCTCGATCGACGACGAGCCGATCGTGCTCGCGGCGCGCTCGCACGGCGGCCCGAGGCTCGTGCGCCCGGACGGCGACGTCGAGCCGGGCACGATCGTCGCGTGAAGTTCGGGGTCATCCTGCCGCAGGGCTGGCGCGGCGACCTCGACGGCCGGGACTTCGAGACCGTGGTGCGCGTCGCGTTGCGCGCGGAGGAGCTCGGCTTCGACTCGGTCTGGCTGTACGACCACCTGCAGACGCGCGACGGCGACCCGCAGCCGGTGCTCGAGTGCTGGACGACGCTCGCCGCGCTCGCCCGCGAGACGTCCCGCGTGCGGCTCGGTCAGATCGTGACGTGCGCGCTCTACCGCAACCCGGGCCTGCTCGCGCAGATGGCGTCGACGGTCGACGCCGCGAGCGGCGACCGCGTGTTCCTCGGCGTCGGCGCCGGCTGGGACGAGCGCGAGTACGTCGACTTCGGGTACGCGGATGAGCTGCCGCCGGTGCGCGCGCGGCTCGCGCATCTCGAGCACACGCTCGTCAGGCGCTGCGCGCGCGGCGCGGCGCGCGGCCGATCCTCGTCGGCGGCGCCGGCGAGAAGGTGCTGCTGCGCCTGGTCGCGCAGTACGCCGACGCGTGCAATCTCACCGACTCGTTCGACCCGGCGTTCTACCGCCACAAGCTCGACGTCGTGCGCACGCACTGCGAAGCACGTCGGCCGCGACGAGCGCGAGATCCTGAAGACGGCGTCGTTCACCGTGCGCGAGGACGACGACGTCGACTTCGACGCGATCGCGGCCGCCGGGATCGAGTACTTCATCGTCTACCTCGATCCGCCGACCGATCTCAACGTGCTGGAGCGGTTCGCGCAACGGTGTCTGACACCGTGACGACGAGCTTGGCGCGTAGGTGGCCGTCGGTCATGCGCTGCATCGCCTCGTCGATCCGGCCGAGCTCGTAGCGCTGCTCGATCACCGGCCTGACCTGCCCCGACTCGACGAGGTCGCGGAGCACGGCGAGGTCGTCGCCGTTCGGCTTCGCGATGAAGAACATCGCCCTCCGGCTGCCGAGCTTCGCGGCGAGCGTGATGCGCGCGATGTGGCCCAGTGGGCCGAGCAGGCGCTTCGTGCGCGGCCCGCCGACGAGGACCACGGTGCCGTCCGGGGCGAGCACGCGACGCATCGCCGACCACGACCGGTTGCCGGCGTTGTCGAAGAGCACGTCGTAGCGCTCGCCGCTGCGGGTGAAGTCCTCGCGCGTGTAGTCGAAGACGCGACTCGCGCCGAGCTCCCGTGCCTGTTCGACGTTGCGCGTGCTGCAGACGGCGTGCGCCTCGGCGCCGAGCGCCGTCGCGACCTGAACCGCGAGCGTGCCGACGCCGCCGGACGCGCCGTTCACCAGGACGCGCTGGCCCGCGCGCACGCCTCCGTGGTCGCGGAGGCCCTGCAGCGCCGTCAGCCCCGCGAGGGGAACGGCCGCCGACTCCTCGAAGGACAGGTTCGCGGGCTTGCGCGCGACGCCGTCGCCCGCGACGAGGCACTCCGCAAACGCTCCGCTCTGACAGCCGTAGACCTCGTCGCCGGGCACGAGCCCGTTCGCGGAGCCGCCGACTGCCACGACCACGCCGGCGAAGTCGCTGCCGACCCTGCCGGACTTCGGCCCGCGCAGCCCCATCAGCGGGCGTGCGAGGTACGGCCGCCCGCTGAACCCGTACCAGTCGACCGCGTTCAACGACGTCGCCCGGACCGCGACGAGCAGCTCCCCCTCGCCCGGCTCGGGCGTCTCCACGTCGCGCACCACCAGTGCGCCGTAGCGCACGAGCATCGCTGCCTTCATCGTCGCTCCTTACGTTGTAAGCTTACGGCGTAAGATAGTGAGCGAGGCGTTGCACGTCAAGGCCTGCGACTTGACGCGAACGACAGCTCTTCACCAAACAACTCCTGTCCCGGTCGGCCATGTTCTTCGCGTCGCGGCGGGCCGACCCTGGTCAGACCAAGTTCGCGGCGGCTTGACGCGAACGACAGGTCTTCACCGGACAGCCCCTGCCCCGGTCCGCCATGTTCTTGCGTCGCGGCGGGCCGACCTTGGCCAAACCAGGTTCGTGGCGGCTTGACGTGAAAGCCGCGGCCGTTACAGGCAGATGTCGTCCGGCTTGACGGGGACGCGGGTGAGGTCGCGGCCGGTGGCGGCGCGGAGGGCGGCGACCACGGCGGCGGTCGAGACGACGGTCGGCGGCTCGCCGACGCCCTTCAGGCCGTAGGGCGCGTCCGGCTCGGGGTCCTCGATCAGCACCGACTCGACGGGCGGCATGTCGAGCGCGGTCGGGATCAGGTAGTCGGTGAAGCTCGCGTTCGTGATCAGGCCGTCGCGCGTCTGAACCTCCTCCATCAGCGCGAGCCCGAGCCCCTGCGCGGTGCCGCCCTCGATCTGCCCCTCGACCTGCTGCGGGTTGACCGCCTTGCCGACGTCCTGCGCGGCGCCGATCCAGACGACGCGCGTGAGGCCGAGGTCGACATCGACCTCGGCGACGACCTTCATCGCGCACGCCGCGAACGCGACGTGAGAGCGCTCGCCCGTGATCTGGCCCGTCTCCGGGTCGAGCGGCGTCGTGCGCGGGTGCCGGTAGATCTTCTCGACGTCGACCTCCTCTCCGGGGCGCCGCTGCTGCTCCTCGAGCGCGGCGCGACACGCATCGCGCACTGCGCCGGCGGCCATCCACGTCATGCGCGACGCCGACGCCGAGCCGGACGACTCGACCGTCGCGGTCTGCCCCGGCGCGAGGCGCACGTCGGCGATCCCGAGCTCCGTGCGCGCGACCTGCAGGATCACGCCGCTCACGCCCTGACCGACCTCCGCGGCCGCGCAGTGAACCTCCGCCGAGCCGTCCGCGAGCAGACGCACGCGTGCGGCGCAGTAGTCGTCGAACCCTTCCGAGTAGGCGATGTTCTTGAACCCGACCGCGAAGCCGACGCCGCGCCGCACTCCCTCGCCGCGTGTCGTGTTGCCCGCGCCGCCGGGAAGCCGCAGCGGGTCGCGCGGCAGCTCCTCCGCCGGCGGCGGCTCGAGCTCGCGGGCGGCGCGGATCGTCTCGGCGATCGGCAGCGAGCCGGTGATCACCTGGCCGGTCGGCAGCACGTCACCGGGCTTCAGCGCGTTCAACAGACGCAGCTCGACCGGATCGATGTCGAGTGCCGACGCGAGCTTGTCCATCTGCGCCTCCGACGCGAAGCACGTCTGCACGGCGCCGAAGCCGCGCATCGCTCCGCACGGCGGGTTGTTGGAGTAGAGCGCCGTCGACTCGATCAGCGCGTTCGGCACCTCGTACGGCCCGAGGGCGAACGACGCGGCGTTCGAGGCGACCGCCGTCGACGACGAGGCGTACGCGCCACCGTCGAGCAGGATGCGCATGCGCACGTTGACGAGACGACCCTCGCGCGTCGCTCGGTGCTCGCACCAGATGCGCGCCGGATGACGGTGCACATGTCCCGTGAACGACTCCTCGCGGTTGTAGACGATCTTCACCGGTCGGTTCGTGTGCAGCGCGAGCAGCGCACCGTGCACCTGCATCGAGAGGTCCTCGCGCCCGCCGAACGCGCCGCCGACGCCGGCGAGGTGGATTCGCACCTGCTCCAGCGGCAGGCCGAGGCACGGCGCGACCTGCGCGCGGTCGACGTGCAGCCACTGCGTCGCGACGTAGATGTCGACGCCGCCCTCGCCGTCGGGCACCGCGAGCCCGGACTCCGGACCGAGGAACGCCTGATCCTGGATGCCGATCTCGTAGAAGCCGCTCACGCTGACGTCCGCTTCCGCGTCGGGATCGCCGTGGCGGATCACCATGTGCCGCACGACGTTCGACCGCGGGTCGTCGCGGTAGCCGTGGCCGCGCGTCGGCCGCTCGGGGTGCAGGTCGGGCATCTCCGTCGCGCGCTCCATGTCGGTCACCGGCTCGAGCGGCTCGTACTCGACGCGGATCGCGGCGGCCGCCCGCCGCGCCTGCTCCGGATGCTCGGCGGCGACGACCGCGACCGGCTCGCCGAAGTAGAGGACGCGGTCGATCGCGAGCACCGGCTGATCGGGGAACTCGAGCCCGTAGGTCTTCTGCCCGGGCACGTCCTCGTGGGTGAGCACCGCGTGCACACCTGCCATCGAGAGCGCATCGGAGATGTCGACCGAGACGATGCGCGCGTGCGCGTGCGGCGAGCGCAGCGTGTGGCCCCAGAGCATCCCCGGCGCGATCAGGTCGCTCGCGTACTCGAACTCGCCCTTCACCTTCGGCGGCGCGTCGACACGCGGGACGAGCTCGCCGACCTTGCCGACCTGCAACACGCGGCGGGTGGTGACGATCTGCGTCATGCGCACGCGCGACCCAGCGGCAGCTTCAGCTTGCGCGGCGCGGCACCGTCGACCGCAGCCGTGAAGTGCACGCACCCGGCTCGGTGGACGACGAAGCCGCCGGACCAGCCCGTCCACTTCAACGACGTCGGGCTCGGGGCGCAGGCCTTGAGCGTGAGGGCGCCGACCCTCGCAAGCTGCGCGTACTCGAAGCGCGCCCAGCCGACGTCGCGCGGCTCGATCCGCAGCACGACGCGATGCCCGGCACGAAGGGCCGTCGGCGTCTTGGCGAAGTACCAGCCGTCCGGTTGCGCAGGCGGCAGTCCCTGCGCATACCCGAGGACGCCGGTGAACCAGAGCGGGCCGACCTTCAACGTCTGGTCGCTCGCGTTCGCGGGCCACCCGGAGGGCGGGCCGAACGCCGACGTGCAGCCGATCACCGCCGAGGCGAGCAGCGGCGCGAGGATCATGCGCGCCCCGCGGCGAGCCGTACCGCATCGAAGATCTTCTGGTAGCCGGTGCAACGACAGAGGTTGCCCGAGAGCGCCTCTCTGACCTCGTCGTCGGACGGCGAGGCGTTGCGGCGCAGCAGCTCGGCGGTCGCGACGACGAGCCCCGGCGTGCAGAAGCCGCACTGCACCGCGCCCGCATCGACGAACGCCTGCTGAACCGCGTGCAGGTCCTCGCCGTCCGCCAGCCCCTCGACCGTCGTCACCTCGTGCCCGTCCGCCTGCGCAGCGAGCACGAGGCACGCACAGACGAGCGTGTCGTCGAGGAGCACCGAGCACGACCCGCACTCGCCCTGCTCGCACGCGTTCTTCGAGCCGGGGAAGCCGAGCTTCTCGCGCAGCGCGAAGAGCAGCGACTCCCCTTCCCAGCAGTCGGCCTCACGCACCTCGCCGTTGACGCGCACCGCGATCCTCATACCAGCACCCGCTCGAGCGCCCGATGCGTGAGCACGCGCAGCGCGTGCCTGCGGTAGGCCTCGCTGCCACGCACGTCGTCGATCGGCGACGCCGCGGCTGCGACCCGCTCCGGGAACGACTCCGCCTCGTCGCGCGGGGCGGTCACGAGCAGCGGCCGCGGAGACGCGGAGCCGAACGACGCGCGCAGCTCGTCGCCGCCGGAGAGGGCGAGCGAGACGACCGCGATCACCATCGCGTTGCGCGGCCCGATCTTCATGAACGTCTGCGGCGCGCTCGACGGCACGAGATGGACGGCCGTGATCAGCTCGTCCGGCTCGAGCGCGTTGCGCTTCACGCCGGTGACGAAGTCGGCGAGCGGGACGCGGCGCGTGCCGCGCACGGACGCGCACTCCACGTCGGCGCCGTCGACGAGCAGCGGCGGCAGCGCGTCGCCTGCGGGGGAAGCGGTGCCGAGGTTGCCGCCGATCGTCCCGCGGTTGCGGATCTGCGGCGAGCCGACCGTGCGCGACGCCTCGGCGAGCGCGGGCAGCACGTCGCGCAGCTCGCCGTGCTCGATCTCGGCGTACGTCAGCCCGGCGCCGAGGCGGAGGCCGCCGTTGTCGCGCGACCAGCCCCGGAGCTCGGCCACCTCGTTGAGGTTCAGCATCGCCTCCGGCCGGCCGCGGTCGAAGTTGAGCGCGACCATCACGTCCGTGCCGCCCTGGATCGGGAGCGCGTCCGGATGCTCCGACTTCAGGCGCAGCGCCTCGTCGAGCGTGCGGGGCGTCAAGACCTCCATGTAGCTGGAGGGTACGGTTCTGCGCTAATGGACGCACCCCTTTCGCGCCGCCTCGCCGTCGCGCGAGGCGACGAGCCCGCGGATCTCGTCGTCCGCGGGGGCCGGGTGCTCTCGGTCTTCACGCGCGAGTGGCTCGAGACGGATGTCGCAATCGTGGACGGCTGGATCGCGGGCCTCGGCGAGTACGAGGGCCGCGAGGTGCTCGACGCCGCGGGCCGCTGGGTCGTGCCCGGCTTCGTGGACGCGCACATGCACCTCGAGTCGTCGAAGCTGCTGGTCGACGAGTTCGCGCGGCTGGTGCTGCCGTTCGGGACGACGGCCGTGGTCGCCGACCCGCACGAGATCGCGAACGTGCTCGGCACCGACGGCGTGCACTGGCTGCTCGACGCGACCGCGGGACTGCCGCTCGACGTCTACTTCATGGCGTCCTCGTGCGTGCCGGCGTCCGACTTCGAGTCGCCGCGGCGCCGGCTGACGCCCGGCGACCTCGACGCGCTGCTGCGCCGACGCCGCGTGATCGGGCTCGCCGAGATGATGAACTTCCCCGGCGTGATCGGCGGCTCGCCGGAGGAGCTCGCGAAGCTCGCGCTCGCGCAGCACGTCGACGGCCACGCACCGGGCGTGCTCGGCCGCGCGCTGAACGCCTACGCGGCCGCCGGCATCCGCTCCGACCACGAGGCGTACACGCCCGAGGAGGGACGCGAGCGGCTGCGCGCCGGCATGTGGCTGCTCATCCGCGAGGGCTCCGCGGCGCGCAACCTGCAGGCGCTCGTCCCGCTGCTCGCCGAGTACGGGCCGGGCCGCATCGCCTTCTGCACCGACGACCGCGAGCCGGAGCACATCGCGGCCGACGGCCACATCAACTCGATCGTGCGCGACGCGGTCGCGGCCGGGATCCCGCCCGAGGACGCGCTCGTCTGCGCGACGCTCAACCCGCACGCTCTGGCACGGGCTCGCGCACATCGGAGCGGTCGCGCCGGGGTACCACGCCGACCTGCTCGTGCTGCCCGACCTCGAGCGCTTCGTGCCCGAGACGGTGCTGAAGCGCGGCGCGCCGGCGGCCGAGATCCCGCGCGCCGAGGTGCCCGACTGGGTGCGCCACACGGTGCGGATCGGCGCGTTCGGCCCGGAGATGTTCCGCGTGCCGTGGAACGGCGGCGCGGCGCGCGTGATCGGGATCGTCCCCGGCCAGATCGTGACCGACGCGCTCGTCGACGAGCCCGTCCATCGCGCGGGCGAGGCACTCGCCGACCCGGAGCGCGACCTGGCGAAGATCGCCGTCGTCGAGCGGCATCTCGGCACCGGCCGCGTCGGGCTCGGCTTCGTGCGCGGCTTCGGGCTGCAGCGCGGCGCGATCGCGTCGACGGTCGCGCACGACGCGCACAACGTGGTCGTCGTCGGGACGAACGACGCGTCGATGGCCACCGCCGTGCGCAGGCTCGCGAACCGCGGCGGCGGGATCGTCGTCGTCGACGGCGCAGAAGTGGTCGCCGAGCTGCCGCTCCCCGTCGCCGGCCTGCTCTCGGACGCGCCGCTCGACGAGGTGCTCGCCGCCTCGCACGAGGTGCTCGACGCGGTGCGCGCGCTCGGCTGCAGGCTCGACTCGCCGTTCCAGCACCTCGCCTTCCTCGCGCTCTCGGTGATCCCCTCGCTCAAGATCACCGACCACGGGCTCGTCGACGTCGACCGCTTCGAGCTCGTCCCCCTGAGCATGCAACCTGGTTCGCAGAACCAGGTTGCCGAGTCAGGCGTCTCGGGGTGAGCCTGACGCTCGGCAACGCGTGGGTCGTCACGATGGACGACGCCGGCACCGAGCACGAGCGCGGCTGGGTCCGGATCGAAGACGGGCTCGTGGCCGAGCTCGGCGCGGGCGACGCGCCCGCCGGCGCGGAGGACCTCGGCGGCGCGGTCGTCACGCCCGGGCTCGTCAACACGCACCACCACCTGTACCAGACGCTGACGCGCGCCCGCGCGCAGGAGGCCGACCTGTTCACGTGGCTGAAGACGCTCTACCCGGTCTGGGCGCGGATCGACGACGAGATGGAGTACGCCGCCGCGCGGTGCGGGATCGCGCGAGCTCGCGCTGTCCGGCTGCACGACGGTCTTCGACCATCATTACGTCTTCCCGCGCGGCGTCTCGGGGCTCGTCGAGGCGGAGATCACGGCCGCGCGCGAGCTCGGCGTGCGCATCGTGGCCTCACGCGGCTCGATGGACCTCGGCGAGTCCGACGGCGGCCTGCCGCCCGACTCGCTCGTCGAGGACCTCGACACGATCCTCGCCGACACCGAGCGGCTCGCCGCCTCCGCGGACGGGGCGCTGGTGCAGGTCGTCGTCGCACCGTGCTCCCCGTTCTCCGTCACGACGCGGCTGATGGAGGAGTCCGCAGCGCTCGCGCGGCGACTCGGGTTGCAGCTGCACACGCACCTCGCCGAGACCGTCGAGGAGGACGCCTACTGCCGCGAGCTGTTCGGCTGCACGCCGGTCGAGTACCTCGAGCGCGTCGGTTGGCTCGCCGAGGACGTCTGGTGTGCGCACTGCGTCCACCTCTCCGACGGCGACGTTCGCTCGTTCGGCGCGAAGGGCGTCGGCGTCGCGCACTGCCCGACGTCGAACCTGCGCCTCGGCGCCGGCGTCGCGCCGGTGCGCGACCTGCTCGACGCAGGCGTGCGCGTCGGGCTCGGCGTCGACGGCAGCGCGTCGAACGAGCGCAGCGACCTGTTCACGGAGGTGAAGAACGCGCTGCTCGTCGCGCGCGGCCGCGGCGGCCCGACCGCGATGACGGCGCGCGACGCGCTGCGGCTCGGCACGCGCGGCGGAGCGGACGTGCTCCGCCGCGACGACATCGGCTCCCTGGCGGTCGGCAAGCGAGCGGACATCGCCGTCTGGCGAACCGACGGCCTCGAGTTCGGCGGCGCGGAGGATCTCGTCGCGAGCCTCGTGTTCTCCGGCCCGCACCGAGTCGACCGGCTGCTCGTCGCGGGGCGGGACGTCGTCCGCGGCGGCTCCCTCGTGAACGCCGACGAGCAGGAGATCGCCCGTGAGCACCGGAAACAGGCGGCGAGGTTGTGGCAGCAGTGACCCTCTCCACGCACGTCCTCGACACCGAGCGCGGCCGCCCGGCCGCAGGCGTCCGCGTCGAGCTCTTCAACGCCGAGGGCGACCTCGTCGGCGACGGCGTGACCGACGGCGACGGCCGCATCAAGGAGCTCGGTGCAGGCGCCGCGGGCACGTACCGCATCGTCTTCCACCCGCCCTCGCCGTTCTTCAAGCGCGTCGAGCTGGAGATCGAGCTCGGCGACGGCCACCACCACGTCCCGCTCCTCGTCTCGTCGTACGGGTGCGCGAGCTACCGAGGCAGCTGAGCGCCGAGCAGCTCGCGGAGCTGTTCGAGGGCCGGACGCGCTTCGTCGACCGGCTCGCCGCTGTCGACGACCCGCTCGCGAACGCCCGCGACGTGGCGCGCGCGCTGCCCGACGACGAGAAGAAGGAGGTGCTGGACGCGCACCCTGCCATCGGAGGCCGACCGACGTCGGCCACGTCGGCGCGCGAGCAAGGCACCGACGACGACCCGGCGGTGCTCGCCGAGCTCGCCGAGCTGAACCGCGCCTACGAGGAGAAGTTCGGCTTTCGCTTCGTCGTCTTCGTCAACCGCCGCCCGCGGCGCGAGATCGTCCCGATCCTGCGCGAGCGGCTGGAGCGCACGCGCGGAGAGGAGCTCGAGACCGGCGTCGACGAGCTCGTTCAGATCGCGATCGACCGATGGCGCACGTCCTAGCCCTCGACGACTACTGGTGGGGGTGGGGCAACCTGCTCTTCCGCTGGCTGCACGTGATCGCGGCGATCGCGTGGATCGGCGGCGTCGTTCTACTTCATCGCGCTCGACAACCATCTCGAGCCTCCGCGCGATCCACGCGACGCCGAGCGCGGGATCGGCGGCGAGGCGTGGGAGGTGCACGGCGGCGGCTTCTACCGCGTCGAGAAGTTCCGGGTCGCGCCGGAGCGGCTGCCGGAGACGCTGCACTGGTTCAAGTGGGAGGCGTACACGACGTGGCTCTCGGGCTTCGCGCTGCTCATCGTCGTCTACTACTCGCACGCGTCGGCGTTCCTCGTCGACCCGACGGTCGCGGATCTCTCCGACTGGGAGGCGATCGCGATCTCGATCGCGGGCCTCGCGATCGCGTGGCTCGTCTACGACGGGCTCTGCCGCATGTTCCCGAACGACGAGGGCGTGCTCGCGGTGCTCGTGTTCGCGTTCATCTGCGCGTCCGCATACGCGTCGTGGCTGCTCTTCGCGCCGCGCGCCGCGTACCTCCAGGTCGGCGCGATGATCGGGACGATGATGGTCGGCAACGTCTTCTTCGTGATCATCCCTGCGCACTGGAAGCTCGTGCGCGCGAAGGAGGCGAACCAGCGAGCCCGACCCGCGCTGGAACGCGCCGGCAAGACGCGGTCGGTGCACAACAACTACCTGACGCTGCCGGTCGTGTTCGCGATGCTGTCGAACCACTTCCCGTTCACGTACGGGCACGCGAACGGCTGGATCGCGCTCGTCGCGCTGATGGCGATCGGCGCGCTGACGCGCCACTACTTCAACCTGCGCCAGCGCGGGCTGAACGTGTGGCCGATCCTGCTGCTCGCCGCCGCCGGGATCGTCGCGACGGCGCTCGTGCTGAAGCCCTGAGGTACGGTTCCGCGCGTGCTCGAGATCGTCGCAGCCGGGATGCGCTTCGTCGCGCGCTGGGAGGAGGAGCTCGCGCCGAAGACGTGCGCCGCGTTCAAGGCGAGCCTGCCGCTCGACGACCGGATCATCCACTGCCGCTGGAGCGGCGAGTCGAACTGGATCCCGTGGGGCGACCGCGACTTCGGCATCGGCGCCGGAGAACGCGACGTCGTACCCGCACCCCGGCGAGCTCGCGCTCTACCCGGGCGGGCAGAGCGAGACGGAGCTGCTGTTCCCGTACGGCTACTGCAACTTCGCGTCGAAGGCCGGCCAGCTGTGGGCGAACCACTTCGCGACGATCGTCGAGGGCGCGGAGCAGCTGCCGGAGCTCGGCCGCCTCACCCTCTGGGAAGGCGCGCAGCAGATCTCGTTCCGCGCGCTCTGAGAGGTGTCGCCACGTTTCCGTGCGCCTTTCGTGCGCGTGTCTGACACCGGCCGTGTCCGACCCGGTGCGAGCGCCGATCCCAGGCGCAGCGCGTGCCGGGCTGCCCGGAGAGCGGCGCTGCAGAGCGCCGCGCTTTCCGTGCGTGTTTCGTGCGCGTGTCTGACACCGGACGTGTCCCGGCGGCCGCGTGCCGTTCAGCGCTCTTCGCGCACGTACGGCGTGCCGAGCGCCGCGGGGGCGCCGAGGCGGCGGCGGGCGCCGGCGGTCGAGACGAGCACGAGCACGACGATCGTCATCACGTACGGCAGCGCCTGGAAGAGCTCCGGCGGGATGCCCGTCAGGATCCCGCGCGCCTGGAACGTGAACGGGATGCCCGAGAACGCGCCGAAGAAGTACGCGCCGACCAGGCAGAGCCCGGCCGCCAGAAGGCGAAGATGACGAGCGCGATCGCGATCCAGCCCGCGCCCGCCGTGAGGCCGTCGACCCACTGCGGCGTGATCGCGAGCGAGAAGCACGCGCCGCCGACGCCCGCGAACGCGCCGCCGACGAGCGTGTGCGCGTAGCGGTACGCGGCGACGTTGATGCCCATCGCGTCGGCGGCCTCCGGCGACTCGCCGACCGCGCGCAGGTTGAGGCCGAGCCGCGTGCGGCCGAGGTAGAGCGCGACGAGCACGACGCAGATCCACGACGCGTAGACGAGCGCCGACTGCTCGAAGAGGATCGGGCCGACGACGTCGCGCGTCTGCCACGAGTGCGGGAAGAACGGCGCGAACGAGTGCCGCGCCGGCTGGTCCGCGAGGTTGAGGTCGTTGCCGAGGTACGACGAAAGCCCGGCCGCGCCCGCGAAGATCGTCAGCGCGAGCCCCGAGACGATCTGGTTCGCGCGCAGCGTGACGACGAGGAACGCGTGGATCAGCGCCATCGCCGCGCCCGCGAGCGCGGCGACGACGATCGCGCCGCGGAGCGAGCCGGTGCGCTGCACGGCCCAGAAGCCCATCACCGCGCCGACGAGCATCATCCCCTCGACGCCGAGGTTGAGCACGCCGGAGCGCTCCGCGAGCAACTCGCCGAGCGCCGCGTAGAGAAGCGGCGTCCCGTAGACGACGGCCGAGGCGAGCACGACGACGAGGATCGAGTTGTTGATGCCGCGCGCGGCGATCATGCGGCGCCTCGGCCGCGCGCGGCGCGCGCACGAAGCGCAACGCGGTAGCGGACGAGCAGCTCGCCGCCGAGCGCGCAGAAGAGGATCAGGCCCTGCATGACGCCGACGAGGCCCGACGGGAAGTCGGCGCCCTGCAGCGCGTAGCCGGCGTTCTGCAGGCCGCCGAGCAGGAACGCGACGAGGCAGACCGCGAACGGGTTGTAGCGCGCGAGCGCCGCGATCACGATCCCGGCGTAGCCGTAGCCGGCCGCGGTCAGCCCGCGCGGGTCGAGCGTGTGGCGGAAGTCGCCGTCCTGGCTCGCGCCGCCGATGCCGGCGATCGCGCCGGAGAGCGCCATCACGGCGAGGATCTTCCGGCGCGTGCGCATGCCGGCGTACGTCGCGGCGCGCGGCGAGTCGCCGATCACCTGCACCTCGAACCCGAACCGCGTGCGCGTGTAGAGCACCCAGACGACGTGCGGCGACCACGACGCCGAGCAGCAGCCCGAACGGCAGCACGAGCGAGCCGACGTGCGCGACCGGCCAGCTCGCCGCGTCGGGCAGGTTCTTGCCCTGCGGGAAAACCTTCGCGGTCGGGCTCGACGTGTCGCGCCAGTACGACTCGCGAGTCGAAGATCAGGTAGTTGAGGACGAGCGCGGCGACGTAGTTGAGCATCAGCGACGTGATGATCTCGTTCGTCGAGAAGAACGCCCGCAGCACCGCCGGGATCAGCGCGAGCGCAGCGCCGCCGACCGCGCCGGCGGCGATCATCGCCGGGATCGAGAGCCAGCCGGAGTGGTTGCCGAGCGCGATCCCGGCGGCCGCGCCGAGGATCGCGCCGGCGTAGAGCTGGCCTTCGCCGCCGATGTTGAAGAGCTGCATGCGGAAGGCGACTGCGGCGCACGAGCCCGGTGAAGATGAGCGGCGTCGCGGAGACGAACGTGGCGTTCAGCGCCTGCTGCGCCGACGAACCCGGCGTCGAACAGGCGCGCGGAACGTGTGCCAGCGGCGGGTGGTGCGTCGCCAGCAGGACGACCGTCATGACGCCGAACGCGACGACGATCGAGCCGACCGGGACCGCGACCGACGAGCCACCGCGGCTGCGTCGAGCCGCCGCTCGATGCGGATCACGCGGCGGTGCCTCCCGCCATCAGCAGGCCGAGCTCCTCGACGGTCGCGGTCGCCGGCGTCGACCTCGCCGACGATCGCGCCCTCGTACATGACCGCGATCCGGTCGGCGAGCGCGAGGATCTCGTCGAGATCCTCGGAGATGAGCAGCACGCCGACGCCGCCGACGGCCGCCTCGCGCAGGTAGCGGTGCACCGTCTCGATCGCGGCGACGTCGAGGCCGCGCGTCGGCGACGCGACGACGAGCACGCGCGGCTCGCCCTCGAACTCGCGCGCGAGCACGACCTTCTGCAGGTTGCCGCCGGAGAGCTGCCGCGCGGGCAGCTCCGGGCCGCCGCCGCGCACGTCGTAGCGCTCGATCAGACGCCGCCGCGTGCTCGCGGATCGTGCGCAGCCGGAGCAGCGGGCCGATCGTGACGCTGCCGGCCGCGGTAGGACTTGAGCACGACGTTCGACGCGATCGAGAGCGACGGCGCGACGCCGGTGTGCAGCCGGTCCTCCGGCACGTGCGCGACGCCCGCGCGGATCGCCTCGCGCGCGTCGCCGCCGCGCAGCCGCCGCCCGTCGACCGTGACCGTCGCCGCGCGTCGGCGGCGCGCATGCCGGTGATCGTCTCGGCGAGCTCGCGCTGGCCGTTGCCGGCGACGCCCGCGATCGCGAGGATCTCGCCCGCGCGCACCGTCAGCGAGACGCCGCGCAGCGCGTCGCCGCCGCGGTCGCCCGCGGCCCAGAGGTCGTCGACCTCGAGCACCGGCTCGCCGACTCGCCGCTCGCGCGCGACGCGCGTCGGCGAGCGGCGACCTCGCGCCCGACCATCAGCGACGGCGAGCGAGCGCGGCGTCGCGTCCGCCGGTCTCGACGGTCGCGACCGTCTTGCCCGTCGCGCAGCACCGTGACGCGGTCGGAGACCGCCTTCACCTCGTGCAGCTTGTGCGAGATGAAGATGATCGTGCGGCCCTCGTCCGCCATCACGCGCAGCGTCTCGAACAGCGACTCCGCCTCCTGCGGCGTCAGCACCGCGGTCGGCTCGTCGAGGATCAGGATCCGCGCCTCGCGGTAGAGCGCCTTCAGGATCTCGACGCGCTGCTGCTCGCCGAGCGAGAGCTGCCAGATGCGCGCCCGCGGGTCGACGGCGATCCGGTAGCGCTCGCCGAGCTCGGCGACGCGGCGCTCGATGCGGCGCGGGTGCACGACGAACTTCTTGCCCTCGCCGCGGTGGTCGCCGAGGATCACGTTCTCGGCGACGGTGAACGGCGGCGACGAGCCGGAAGTGCTGGTGCACCATGCAGATCCCCGCGTCGAGCGCGTCGCGCGGCGACGCGAACGAGACCGGCCGGCCGTCGAGCAGGATCTCGCCCTCGTCCGGGCGGTAGAGGCCCGGTGAGGATGTTCGAGAGCGTCGACTTGCCGGCGCCGTTCTCGCCGAGCAGCGCGTGCACCTCGCCCTCGGCCGCCTCGAAGTCGACGCCGTCGTTGGCGACGACGCCCGGGAACCGCTTCGTGATCCCGCGGAGCGCGACGGCGGCCGGCATGGAGAAGAGGGCGGGCGGGGCCGATCGGCCCCGCCCGCCCGTTCGAGCCTCTAGCCCTTCGGGCTCCCGATGACGCCCTTGACGAGCCAGTTCATCGCGTAGAGCTCGTTGCACGGTCAGCCGCTGGCCCTTCTTGACGCGCAGCTTGCCGCTCTGGTCGTAGATCGGGCCGGTGAACTCGTTCCACTTGCCGCTCACGATCAGCGCCTGCTGCTTGCGCGATCAGCGCCTTCGTCTTCGCCGAGACGCTCGTGCCGTACGGCGCGAGCAGTCGTGAAGCCGTCCTTGATGCTGCCGTAGTAGATGCCGGTCTTCCAGGTGCCGTTCATCGCCGCCTTGACGCGCTTCAGGTAGTACGGGCCCCAGTTGTAGACCGCGGCCGTCAGCCACGAGTTCGGCGCGAACTTCTGCGCGTTCGAGTCGTAGCCGACCCACGGCACGCCTGACCGACTCGGCGTACTGGCCGGCCGACGGGCTGTCGACGTTCTGGCCGATCACGTCGGCGCCGGCAGCGTGCAGGCTCTCGGCCGCCTTCTTCTCCTTGTCCGGCGCGAACCACGAGTTCGTCCAGATGATCTTCACCTTCGCGCCGGGATGCGCCTTCTGCACGCCGAGCGCGAACGCGTTCGTGTGCCGGATCACCTCGGGGATCGCGAACGGGACGACGTAGCCGACGGTGCCGGTCTTCGTCGCCGCGCCGGCGGCGATGCCGGAGAGGTAGATCGCGTCCTCACCGGCGCCGTAGTACTCCGCCATGTTCTTGCTGACGATCGTGCCGGTCGCCATCTCGAACTTGACGTCCGGATGCTTCTTCGCCGCCGGCGACCATCGCGTCCTGGAAGCCGAACGACGTGCGCGAAGATGATCTTGTTGCCGTCGCGGATCGAGGCTGCTCGATCACCTGCGAGACCTGCGGGCCTTCGGGGACGTTCTCCTTGTAGGTCGTCTGCGACCTTCGAGCCGAGCGCCTTCTGGACGTACAGCCGGCCCTGGTCGTGGGCCTGCGACCAGCCGCCGTCGTTGTGCGGGCCGACGTAGATCCACGCCGCCTTGAAGGTCGGCGCTCGACTTCGCCGAGCCGGGCGACGTGCCGACCGCGAGCACGGCGGCAGCGCCGCGATCACGAGCAGCGATCGCGGCGAGCGCGAGCTTCCTCTTGGTCAATGTGCTCCTCTCCTTGACGCGCGGTTTGCCTGGGGGAGAGGACGAATCTAGCCGACCCTCCGGCGAGCGTTCTAGACGCGTCTGCGGGAAGCGCCTGCAGGACGGGCTCTTCCGCGCTCCACGGGAACGTGATCCAGCGGTCCGTGCGGCGCCAGACGTACTCGCACTTGACCGTCGAGCGCGGCTTCTCGTAGAGGACGGCGCAGCGCACCTCGGCCACCTTGCCCGCGCAGAACTCCTTCACGAGCTCGAGCGTCGCGCCGGTGTCGGCGACGTCGTCGGCGATCAGCACCTTGAAGTCGGCGAAGTCGACGAGGTCGGGCACGGGCGGCAGGATCATCGGCATGTCGAGCCGCTCGTCGACGCCGGTGTAGAACTCGACGTTCATCGTGAACGTGTTCTTGACGCCGAGCGCGTAGCCGAGCGCGCCGGCGACGAGCAGCCCGCCGCGCGCGATGCCGAGGATCATGTCGGGCCGGTAGCCGTCGTCGGCGACCGTCTGCGGCGAGCTCGCGCGCGCCGGCGCCGAGGTCGTCCCACGTCATGACCTCGCGCTCGCGCTCATCGACGCGCGAGCCTATCGAGCGCGGCCGTGAGCGCATCGACCGCGAGCGCGATGTCCTCCTCGCTCGACAGCTCGTCGGGATGGTGGCTGACGCCGCCGTTCAGCCTGCGGACGAAGAGCATCGCGTCGGGATGCCGGCGCGGCGAGGAACATCGCGTCGTGGCCGGCGCCGGAGACGAGCTCGCGGCGCGTCCGGGCGAGCCGCGCGCAGCGCGTCGAGCGGCGCACCGCCCATCGGCACGGGGTCGGAGCGCCAGCGCGGCTCGAAGCCGATCGCGCGCGATCAGCGCGTCGAGCTGCGCGCGCGTCGGCGGAGCGCGCGTCGACCGAGACCGTCACGCGCGTCGGGCACGACGTTGGCCGCGTTCGGCTCGACCTCGATCGCGCCGACCGTCGCGACGGTGCCGTCGCCGCGCGCAGCTCGCGCGACGTGCAGGACGAAGCGCGCCGGCCTCGACGAGCGCGTCGTCGCGCGCGTCCATCGGCGTCGTGCCGGCGTGGTCGGCGCGGCCCTCGAACACGACTGCGCCCGCGCGCCTGGCCCGCGATCGCGGTGACGACGCCGAGCGGCTCGCCGAGCCGCTCGAGCACGGGGCCCTGCTCGATGTGCAGCTCGAGGTACGCGTCGGGCAGCTCGGCTCGATGCCTGCGGCTGCCCATCGGCCCGCGTCTCCTCGGCGCGGAACGCGACGACGGCGAGCGGCGCGGTCGGGCAGCCGCTCGGCCGCCTCGATCGCGGCGACGACGCCGAGCGCGCCGTCGAACCGGCCGGCGGTCGGGACGCTGTCGAGGTGCGAGCCCGCCCAGACGCGCGCGTCGCCGCGCGTGCCGAAGAGGTTGCCGGCGCCGTCGCGCGAGACCTCGAGCCCGGCCTCGCGCATCCAGCCCGCGGCGAGCTCGTGCGCCGCGTCCTCCTCGGCCGAGTACGCCGGCGCGGTGCTGCGCGATCGCGTAGATCTCGTCGAGGCGCTCGAGCGACGCTCATCCGGGCAATGCTCGCAGCACGCGCCAGCCCGACGAGCGGGAAGAGCGGCGACGACCGACGAACCCGACGCGCCACGACGTCGCCGCGACGAGCGCGCCGAAGAGCGCCGGGTAGACGGCGCCGGAGCCGTTGAGCAGCGTCTGCTGCAGCCCGATCGCGGCGCCGCTGCGGCCGTGGCCGGCGAGCTCGACCGCGGCGGCGAACGAGAGGCTGTTCCAGCTCATCGAGAGCACGCCCGCGACGACGAGCACCGGGATGAGCACGGCGAGCGGCGCGTCGAGCAGCAGCGTCGTCAGCGGCGACGAACGCGACGGCCGCGAGCGCGATCGCGCCGCAGCGGCCGCGAGGCGGCTCGCCGACGACGTCCGACCAGCGGCCGGCGCCGATGCGCCCGCCGATCGCGAGCAGCCTGCATGACCGCGAGCACCGCCGCCGCTGCGCCGGCCGAGAGCCCGCGCTGCGTCGTGGAGGTAGAGGACGGTGAAGCCCGACGACGCAGAGCTGCGGCGCGAGCAGCGAGCGCGCTGCCGATCGAGAGCTGCCAGATGCGCGGGTCGCGGAGCGGCGATCGGCCGAGCGCGCCGTCGCGGCAGGCACGTCGCGGCCGCGGCCCTTCGCGCAGCACGACCGCCGCCGAGCGACCGCGCCGGCGAGGCACGCGATGCCCAGCGTCGCGAAGCCCCAGCGCGACGCCGCCGGCGCGCACGATCGGCGGCAGCGCGATCGCGACGACGAAGCCGCTGATCGGGATCGCCGTCTGCCGGATCGCCGAGCGCGAGGCCGCGCTGTCGCGGCGGGAACCAGTGCATCACCGCGCGCCCGCTCGCCGACTGCACGCTCGCGCCGCGCCGCGCCCGCGAAGGCGAGCAGCGCGACGAGCGGCCAGAAGCCCTGCACGACGCGGCGCGCGAGCAGCGCGCCGCCGCAGACCGCCGAGCCCGACGACGAGCACGAGCCGCTCGCCGATGCGGTCGGTCGCGAGCCCCCACGGGATCAGGCTGACGACCGAGCCGACGAGCGACGCGCGAGATCAGCACGCCGGTCTGCGCCGAGCGAGAGGTCGTCGCGGTCGCGCAGGAACGGCGCCATCACGGCGACGCCGAACCAGATCGCCGAGTACGTCGCCTGCGCGAACGTGCCCGCGGCGAGGACGGCCCAGCGGTACGCGACGTCGGCTACAGAGCCCGAACGGGTTCGTCGGCCGCGAGCCGGTGTAGGTGACGACCGACTTCGTCTCGAGGTAGAGGTCGAGCGTCTCGAGCGCGAGCTCGCGGCCGAAGCCCGACTGCTTGTAGCCGCCGAACGGGATGCCCGGGAACGCCGTGTACGGCATGTTGATCCCGACCGTGCCCGACTTGATCTTCGACGCGATGCGGTGGCCGCGCGCCGGGTCGCCGGTCCAGACCGTCGCCATCAGCCCGTACTTGACGTCGTTCGCGATCCGGATCGCGTCGGCCTCGTCCTCGAACGGGATCACCGTCACGACCGGGCCGAAGATCTCCTCCTGCGCGGCGACCATCCGGTTGCCGGCGTTCGCGATCACGGTCGGCGGATAGAACGCGCCCGGCCCGTCGCCGATCGCGCCGCCGGTCGTGACCTCGGCGCCCTCGCTCGCGCGCGCCGTCGACGAAGCCGTGCACCTTCTCGCGGTGCGCGGTCGAGATGAGCGAGCCCATCTGCGTCTCGGCGTCGAGCGGGTCGCCGACGCGCACCTGCTGCGAGAGCTCCGTCACGCTGCGCGACGACGTCGTCGTACAGCGACTTGCTCGACGAGCAGCCGCGAGCGCGCCTCGCACGACTGGCCGGCGGCGTAGAAGATCGCCCAGACGCTCGCCGGGATCGCGTCGGCGAGGTTCGCGTCGGCGAAGACGAGGTTCGGGCTCTTGCCGCCGAGCTCGAGCGTGACGCGCTTGATCGGGTCGGAGCACAGCCGCATGATCTCGCCGCCCGTCTTCGTCGAGCCGGTGAACGCGACCTTGTCGACACCCGGGTGCCTGACGAGGTACGCGCCCGTCGTCGGCCCGTCGCCGGGGACGATGTTGATCGCGCCGGGCGGGAAGCCGACCTCCGCGGCGAGCTCGGCGACGCGCAGCACCGAGAGCGGCGTCTGCGGGTCGGGCTTGAGCACGACCGCGCAGCCGGCGGCGAGCGCCGGCGCGAGCTTCCACGTCGCCATCAGCAGCGGGTAGTTCCACGGCACGATCTGCGCGGCGACGCCGACCGGCTCCTTCTGCGAGTAGAAGAGCAGCGAGCCGCCGATCGGGTTCGAGCGGCCGGCGATCGAGCGCGATCGCGGAGGCGTAGTAGCGGAAGTTCTCGGTCGCGCCGGCGAGCTCCGCCTTGACCGACGAGATCGCCTTGCCGACGTTGCGCGACTCGAGCTCGGCGAGCTCTTTCCGGTTCGCAGCGATCGCGTCCGCCAGCGCGTGCAGCAGGCGCGAGCGCTCGGTGCCCGGCGTCTTGCCCCACGGGCCGTCGAGCGCGCCGCGCGCCGCCTCGACCGCGCGGTCGACGTCGGCCTCGCCGCCCATCGCGGCGCGCGCGAGCACCTCGCCCGTCGCGGGCTCGCGAGCTCGCGCACCTCGCCGGATGCGGGCTCCGACGCTCTCGCCGTCGATGAACAGCCCGTGCTCGGTCGCGACGGCCACGCCTGGAGACTACGCGGGCGGCGCGAGCAGGTCGCCGATGCGCACGTGCTCGGTCAGCAGCGTGCGGAAGCGCGCCGGGTCGCCGTCGACGTAGGCGCGGCAGAGGTCGCGGCCGGCGGAGTAGGTGATCACGTACGCGCGCCACGTCGGGTCGGTGACGAAGCGCACCGTGTGCTGCGCCTGCTCGGGCGGCACGAGGCTCCAGCGCTCGACGTACGCCTGCGCGTCCTCGAGCGACGCGCCGTCCTCGTGGATCATCAGCGCCGCGTCGAGACCGACGGTGCGGAGCTGCTCGCCGACACGCGGAGATGCGCTCCGACAGCGCGGGGTCGACGAGCTCGATGCCGTGCCGGCGCAGGATCGCGTACGCCTCCTCCTTGCGCCGCGTCGTCGAGCAGCAGGTCGCCGCCCGTCTCGGCGATCCCCTCGCTGAGCACCGCCTGCGGCGTCGGCACGAGCTGGATGCCCTCCTCGATCGCCCCGCGGTCGCGCATCAGCAGCTGCTCCTTGACCGCGTGCTCGGTGTGGTGCCCCGGGTAGACCTCGTGCGCGGCGAGGTGGACGAGGTCGAGGCCCGTCGTCGGCACGTCGACGTTCAGGACGACCCGGCTCCTGCAGGTCGCCGAGGTAGTAGTTGAACGCCCACCACGGCTCGTCCTCGACCGGCTCGAGCTCGACGTCCTCGCCCTGCCGGCAGGTCGAGCAGCGCGGCGGTGCGGTCGCGCAGCACCGGCAGCAGGTCCTGCGAGCACCGGCACCGCCAGGTCGCCCTGCACGAGGTGCCGCGTCGCGCCACGCCTGCCGCCGCTCGAACAGCGAGCGCCTGTCGCCGCCGGGCAGCAGCTCGTCGAGCTCGGCGTGCGCGGCGCTCGTAGACGTCCTCGGCGTGCGCTGGCGGCCGGACGCCGTAGCAGCCCTCGACCTCGTCGCTGTAGGAGATGCTGCTCGCCCGCGAGCACGCGCGCGTACGTCGCGCAGCCGCGCACCTGGTCGGCAGCCAGCCGTCGTGGAGCTCGTCGCGAGCAGCGCGTCCGCGTCGGCCGCGAGCTGCGCCGCGGGCGTCGGCTCCTCGGCGTCGACCTGCTCCTGCAGCTCCGGCGGGCCGTAGTAGGCGTCGACGAGGCCGTCGACGTGCTTGCCGAGCCGCAGGCCGAGCTCGAGGTAGCGCTCGGCCGTGCGCTCATCGACCTCGAAGAGGGCCGCCTGGCCCTGGCCGACGCCGACGCACATCGTGGCGATCCCGTACCGCCCGCCGCGCCGCCGCAGCTCGTGCAGCAGCGTGACGGTGAGGCGCGCGCCGCTCATCCCGAGCGGATGGCCGATCGCGATCGCGCCGCCGTTCACGTTCAGCCGCTCCTCGTCGATCCCGAGCTCGCGCACGCACCGCGACCGACTGCGACGCGAACGCCTCGTTCAGCTCGACGAGCGTCGACGTCGTCGATCGACGTGCCGGTGCGCTCGAGCAGCTTGCGCACCGCGGGCACCGGGCCGATCCCCATCACGCGCGGGTCGACGCCCGCGACGGCGGAGCCGACGAACGCGCCGAGCGGCTCGACGCCGAGCTCGCGCGCCTTCTCCTCCGACGCGACGACGACCGCGGCCGCGCCGTCGTTCAGGCCCGACGAGTTGCCGGCCGTCACGGAGCCGTCCTCGCGGAACGCGGGCTTGAGCGTCGCGAGCTTCTCCGCCGACGTGTCGGGCCGCGGATGCTCGTCGCGCGTCAGGTCGCCGACCGGGACGAGCTCGTCGTCGAAGCGTCCCGCCTCTGCGGCCGCGGCCCAGCGCTGCTGGGAGCGGAGCGCGAAGGCGTCCTGGTCGTCGCGCGTCACGTTCCAGCGCTCGGCGACGTTCTCGCCCGTCTCGCCCATCGTCTCGAGCGGGAACAGCTCCTGCATCTTCGGGTTCGGGAAGCGCCAGCCGAGCGTCGTGTCGAACATGACGCGGTCGCCGCGCGGGAAGCCCTTGTCCGGCTTCGCCGTGACGAGCGGCGCGCGCGACATCGACTCGACGCCGCCCGCGACGAACAGGTCGCCGTCGCCGGCGATCACCGCGTGGGCCGCGCCGACGATCGCCGACAGTCCAGACGCGCAAAGCCGGTTCACGGTGACGCCGCCGATCGACTCGGGCAGCCCTGCGAGCAGCACGGCCATGCGCGCGACGTCGCGGTTGTCCTCGCCGGCCTGGTTCGCGCAGCCGAGCCACACGTCCTCGATCTGCTCGGCCGGCACGCCCGCGCGCTCCACGGCCGCGCGCACGACGATCGCGGCGAGGTCGTCGGGGCGCGTGCCTGCGAGCCCGCCGCCGTAGCGGCCGACCGGCGTCCGCACCGCAGAGAGGATCACCGCCTTGCTCATACGTACTCGGCCGCGCGCCCGAGCAGCAGCTCGATCGCCTGCCGTCCGCGCTCGCCCATGTCGAGCGTCAGGTCGTTGACGTACATCGCGACGAACTCGTCGGCGGTGCCCGCGTCGATCCCGCGGCCGAAGCCGATCGCGTACTGCATCGCGACCTCGCGGTTCGCAAGCCCCGCGTCGATCGCCTCGCGCAGCACCTCCGAGACGTCGCGCGCGCGCTCGACGTCCTTGCGGATCGCGACGACGCCGAGCGGCAGCGGCAGGTCGTGCTTGGTCTGCCACCAGACGCCGAGGTCGAGAAGCTTGTGCAGCCCCGCGTCCGCATACGTCAGCTGGCCCTCGTGGATGAGCAGCCCGGCGTCCGCGTTTCCGGAGACGACCTCGTCGAGCACCGCGTCGAAGGGCACGTCGCGCGTGCGGATGTCGTCGCCGAGCGCGAGCCGCAGCACGCGCGTGGCCGTCGTCAGGGACCCGGGCGTCACGATCTCGATCGCGCGCAGCTCGTCGGGCGACAGCTCGCGCTGCGAGACGACGATCGGGCCGTACCCCTCGCCGAACGACGCGCCGTGCGGGAGCAGCGCGTAGCGGTCGGCGACCGACGGGTACGCGCCCGCGGACAGCGCCGTCACCTCGAGCCTGCCCTCGAGCGCCCACTCGTTCAGCGACTGGATGTCCGCGGCGACCGGCTCGAGCTCGAGCCCGCGCGTGTCCACTTCGCCCGCTTCCAGCGCCCAGACCATGAAGGCGTCGTCCGGGTCGGCGCTGTGCCCCACCTGAATCGCCACGAGCGGCACGTTACCCTCCTCCTATGCGCCGGGCCGCGCTCAGCGAGTCGATCCAGGACTACCTCAAGTGCATCTACAAGCTGCAGGCCGAGCACGGCCGCGTGACGATCGGCGAGATCGCGAAGGACCAGGGGGTCGCGCCCGCATCGGCGTCGGCGATGGTGAAGAAACTCGCCGCGCTCGACCTGCTCGAGCACGAGCGGTACCGCGGCGCGCAGCTCACGCCGGACGGCGAGCGCGTCGCGCTGGAGGTGATCCGGCACCACCGGCTGCTCGAGCTGTATCTCGCGGAGACGCTCGGCGTGCACGTGGACGACGTCCACGACGAGGCCGACCGCCTGGAGCACGTGATCTCGGAAGAGCTCGAGGCGCGCATCGACAGGGCGCTCGGCTTCCCGACGCACGACCCGCACGGGGACCCGATCCCCGACGCGAACCTGGAGTGGCCGGGGTCACGGTCCTAGAGCGTCTTTCGCCGCGTGCTGCCGAGAGACTCGTGAACCTGGTTCAAACTGCGAACCAGGTTCTGCTTCGAACCAGGTTCTGCTTCGAACCAGGTTCTGCTTCGAACCAGGTTCAGCGTCCGAAGAAGAACTTCTCGAGCGGCTTCAGGAGCTCGTCGCGGTTGAACGGCTTCACGTTCTGCGGCTCGCCGAGGTCCTCGGAGACGACGGCGTCGTCCTCGAGCGCGCCGTTCGCGGCTTCGAGGCAGTCGTCGAGCTCGAAGCCCTCCCACAGGTAGTCGTCCGCGCGCGGCGTCTCGGACTCGCGGTGCTGCGGGGTTGACCATGCGGCCGACGGCCCAGAGCGCTCCGGGGCGGCGCTCGATCCAGATCACCACTCGCTCTTGCCTGCCACCGTCGTCGCGACCGTCCACGACCCGTTCGGCGAAACGTCCGGCCCTTGTCGGAGCCTTCACGACACGCGACTATACTCGGGCCGCGGTGGGTGTCGTCGACGCGATCAGGGGCGCGTTCTCCTTTCTCTCCGCCCGATCGCAGGTGGAAGAGCGGATGGCGCAGTACATCATCCGGGAGCACCACCGAGGCCGCCCGCTCAGCGAGATCCTGAACGACCACTACGTCACGAACCGCATGACGCCGGAGCAGGTGAAGCGCCTGCTCGACCGCCCCGAGGTCGTGCACGAGCTCGGCGACGACCTGATCTCGGACGCCCGGCTCCGCACCTAGGCGAGCGCCGACACCACCGTCGCGGCGGCGGCGATGTCCCACGCCGCGAGCCCGTTCGACTTGAAGACGACGATCTCGTCGTCGCCGCTGCGCCCGGTCGCGTCGCCGACGACGACGTCGTGGAGCTCGTGCACCTCCAGCCAGTCGAGCGCGCCGCGCGCGACGGGCTCGATCAGGTCGCCCGCCTCCTCGCGCGCCTGCTCGCGCGCGTCCGTGCAGACGAAGGAGGCGCGCTCGAGCACGACGTTGTCGAGCTCGCGCTGCGCCGGATCGTTGGCGCCGACGCCGATCACGAGCGCGCCGTCACGGAGCCACTCGCCGCGCAGCACGGGGTCCTTCGACGTGGTCGCGGTCACGACGACGTCGCAGCCACCTGCCGCCGCCGGCTCGTCGGCGGCTTCGCAACCGTGCTCGACGCAGAACGCCTCGAGCCGGCCGGCGTCGCGGCCGGCGACGACGACGCGCTCGAGTCCCGGCAGCGCGTCGCGCAGCGCGACGACGTGCGCGGCCGCCTGTCGGCCGCAGCCGAAGACGCCCAGGCTCGACGCGTCGCCGCGCGCGAGCAGCTCTGCCGCGACCGCCGACGCCGCGGCGGTGCGCAGCCGTCCGAGCAGCTCCGCCTCGACGATCGCATGCAGCGCTGCGTGCTCGATCGAGAACAGCACGACGAGGAACGGCGTCCCGCCCGGCAGCCACGCGTACGTCTTCAGCCCGGCGAGCCCGAGCTCGCGGTCGACGCACGGCATGACCGCGAACACGCCGTCCGGCAACTCGGCACGCACGCGCGGCGGGTTGGTAACGCTGCCGCGTGCCAGGCGCTCGAAGGACGCGCGCACGGCGTCGCGCGCGGCCGCCGGCGTGAGCGTCGCGGCGACCTGCTCCTCGGTGACGTAGACCGGCATCAGCGCGACTCATGATTCGTCGCGCCGGGCTCACGTCCCTGCCACGTCGAGGCGTGTGCGCCGCGGCGGGTTCGTCCAGCGAGTCCCAGGCGGTGCTTCGACGGCGATCGAGACGCTCGCGTCGCCGGCGAGCCAGCTCACGTGGATCGGGCCGTGCGGGGTCGGCACGTCGCCCGAGGCGAAGTCGAGAGCACCGACGTGCGGGTCGACGGTGAAGGTCTCGAAGCCGGGGGAAGTGGGGAGAACGCCGAGCACGTAGCGCGTCAGCGCGGGAGCGGCGCCGCTCGACCAGCCGGCATCCCACGAGGGGCTCACGTCCGTCGGCCCGCCGCCGTAGCCGCCGATCGTCTCCCACATCGTCCCCGGCCCGAACCGAAGCATGTAACCCCACGTGCGTCGTAGCTGGTCGAGCGCGCTCAGGTCGTCGTCGAGCATGAAGCGCGCGGACACCTCGTAGTACGACATGAACGGATAGACGCGCTCGCCCGACAGCATCCCCAGCCGGGCGCGTCCCACGTGTTGCGGTCGACGATCGTGTCGCCGTAGTCGCGTCGCGTATGTACCCACAGGTACTCGAGCGCCGACGAAGCCTGCTCGCCGGTCGCGATTCCCGAGAGAACCGCGAAGGCGTTCCCGTCCTGTGGATGCGTGGCGTGATCGAGCGTCGTGTCGAAGAACGCGCCCGCTCCCTCGTCCCAGAAGGCGTCGGCGAACGCCGCCGCGATCGCGGCGCGCGCGCGTCCCACGTCCGCGCCGCGGCTGAATCGCCGACCCAGCCTGCGAGCTCGGCGGCTTCGCGCATCGCGTAGACGGCCTGTGCGTTGTAGTACGCGACGACGTCGCCGTGGCGACGGATGTAGGCGTAGTCGCGCGGGCCGAGGTCGTTCACGAGCAGGCCGCGCGAGCTCTGGTGCGTGACGTAGAAGTCGTCGAGCAACCGCGTCACGCTCGGCCAGACCTCACGCGCGAACGCGACGTCGCCCGAGTAGAGCACGTAGTCGTGCAGCGTCTGCAGCCAGTACGCGTTGTAGTCGAACAGCACGAGCGAACCGTGCGCGAGCGGCGACGCGGGAATCGCGCCGTCGGGGTGCTGATGCTCGGCGAACCATGCGAGCATCGAACGCTGGACGTCCCAGTACGGCGTCGACACGTCGAGCGTCCGGTCGATCACGGCCTCGTCTCCGACGTACGGGCAGCGGTCGCGGACGACGCCGTCGAGCAGGACGACGGGAAGGTCGATCGTGCAGTCCCGGCCGATCCGAGTCCGTCGCGAGCGGCCCCGGCGCGAGCATGTCCTGCGCCGTCCGCACGGAGCCGGCCCAGATCGCGTTCAGCTGCGGGTCGCTCGAGGTGAACGACCCCGAGAGCGGCGGCAGCGGCCGGAGCGCCCGCAAGAGCGAGCGCGCACATCGCCCCACCCAGGACGTGCCGCAGACCCATCCACTCGTTCTACTCCTCGAAGGGGCGTCCGTCGAGATGCGCCCGGGCACTTTTCGGCAGACCAAGGGCTCGCGACTCATCGCGTGATGAGAGATGCGACGGTCGCGCCACGAGGCAACTCGTGGCGCGACCGGATGGACGCAGACCGGCGTCAGCCGGAGAACGGAATCCCGACGAGCCGCCGTGTCGATACGCCGGCGAGAGGATCCTCGCCCGGCTTCGTTGCCCGGATGAAGAGCGTGAGCTGCTGCTGCTGATCGCTGGCCGGGAAGTTCGCGTCGCGGCGAAAGACCAGCTTCGTCGTGCCGTCGTCCCCGGTGAGCTCTTCCTCCGGGATGCTGAACTGGTTGTACGGCACCGCGGTCACGTAGACGCTCGCGCCTTTGATGTTCACGCTGCAAGTGCTCCCGATCCGTACCTTCAACGTAAAGGTGTCGGTGCCCTCGTTGATCGGCCCGGACAGCACGTCGAACGCCTCGATCTGAAGCCGCGCGGGGGGCGCAAGGTCGGCGATCGGGGCCGTCTTCAAGCTCTTGTTGGTCGGACAGCCGTTGGGGCCGGGGGCAGCGCCGCGCTGCGGTCCGTTCGTTGCGGCCATGCCCGCCGCTGCAAGAACCGCCAGCGCAAGCGCCGTGACGACGGCAATCACCAGACGTGTTGGAGCGGCGAAGGCAGGTCGCAACTTCGGATGCCAGGAAAACCATTCCATGGTGCCTCCTCAGTTGACTGGGGGATCCTCAGTCTTCGCCGCTGGCGAGGGGATCCTCTCGACCAGGCCATGAGGTGTCCGGCGCCGCGCGTGTCTCGCGACTCACGTACCGCTCAGCAAATTGGACGCGTTCGTGTCGGACATCTTGCGGTGAGGAGGCGCCTTGCATAGACCTCCGGGCTCCAGGACAAACGGAGGCCCGCCATCTGGCGGGCCTCCGGGTACCTCAAAAGCGACTCACTGTCCGCGATCATTTTAGCTCGACCCTCAGGGTCCACCTGCGAAACTCGCACTCGCGTCGGGTCGGTGTCCGGATTGGCAGAGAGGTGCAGTTACGGCTCGACGGCGTTCTCGCCACGGCGGGTGGCGACGTAGACGAACGTGTTCGCGTCGGTGCTACGGAGGACGTCGACGGTCGCGAAGCCGGCATCGTGGAGCAGGGGCACAAGCTCGTCGCGGTACCACATTCGCATGGTGAGGACGTGCTCCTCCTGTCGTCCGTCGAGCGCTTCGGCGCGGATCGTCATGTGGACGCAACGGTCGTCGTCGTCGACTGCGTCAACGCGGGTGCGCAGCGAGATCTCGCCGCCGGACGGCTCGCTCCAGTCCCGTACACCCCACTGGAACGGCGTTTCGTCGTTGACGAGAACGAGCGCGCCGACGGGCAGGAGAGCGTCGTGCAGCCGTCGGAGTGCCTGGACATCTTGCTTGCGGGTACTGCCGAGGCCAAGGACGCCACTGCACACGATCGACGCGTAGCGTCGCGGCGGGTCGAGCTCATGGAGCGGCGACGTCCATAGCGTCGCATCGGGTACTCGCTTCCGGCAGCGCTCGATCATGTCGGCGGATCCGTCGCAGCCGTCGACGTCGAAGCCTTCCTCGTGCAGCGGCGCAAGCAACCTTCCGGCACCACAACCGGCATCGAGGATCGGGCTGCGCAAATACTGCCGGTAGAGGTCGAGCTCCGATGCGTCCAGATTCGAGGACGCCCAGTAATCCGCAACGAGGCCGTGATGCCAGGTACTCGGTACGTGCAGGGCCTACTCCTTCGCATCGAGAATGGCACCGCTCGATTCCGAGTCTTCCAGATCTCGTCTGAGACGACGCGAGCCAAAGACTCGATCGGCGTCGGCGGGTCGAGCCGCGCCGGGCGGTTTACGTGATCATGGCGAGCGAAAGCTGCGTGCTATGGGGCGTCGACGACCTCAACGGGGCGACATGTTCCGGATCCCGATCGGCGACGACCGGGTCGCCTACGGACAGGTGCTTTCGACTCGGAGTTCGTACATCTCGTCGTCTTCGACGGCTTGCACGACGCCGACGACCGGCACGATCTGGAGGAGGTGCTGACGCGCCACGGCTCAAGTCTCCCGCTCCTGCTCGAGCAACAGCGCCCGCCGGCGCAGCTCGCGCAGCTCCTCCTGCTCGTCGCCGGTCAGGCCGTCGCGCTCGCCGCGCTCGATCTGGGCCTGCTGCACCCACAACCGCAGCGACTCCCGCGACACTCCGAGATCGGCAGCGATCTCGCCCAGCGTCTTGTCCGTTCGCGCATATGCGCCGCCGCCTCACGACGAAACTCGGGCGGGGTACCGCTTGCGGTACTTCGGCTTCCGTGGCATGGCCAGACACCTTTCTGCCGGGCCGGATAACCCAGCGCTCAGCTGTCCACCAAACCGGGGGAACCCAACACCTCGAACCTGCAGGCCGCCTGCGGACCCTGCAACTACGGCGGCGGCGCCCAGATCGCGGCCAACAACAAGCGCGCTACCCGCACGCAGATCGCCCACTCGAACAGCGGAACTGGCACCTCGGGCAAGCGGTCGACCACCTCGAGCGCAGATGCGAGGAGCTCGCCCTCGCGTTCGCAGCCGCCACGAACAACGCCACCACCCACGAACCAACCGGAAAACAGCCCCGGCCGGCGATCCACTAGCCGGACCGCGCCAGCGAGCATCACGGCCCGAGCATCCGGGGGCGGCGCGGCGTTACCAGCCGCCTCCTGTCGCGAACGTTCGGCCGAGCCGCACCCAGCGTGAAGTCGCCTCGCACGGCCTGACCATCGAGCGGCAGCGGAGTCGCCGAGGCGGCTTGGCGACAAGACGGTGGAGCCGAGACCACCGCTGTCGTCGCTCCAGGCGACGAGGAGCTGGACTCGGAACTGGCCGCGGTTGTAGAGCTGGTTGCCGCCCGGCGAGCGCCAGAGGCGCGGCAAGTAGACGCCCTGCTGTCCGGCAGGGATCGTGTACATCGGCGTGTTCTGGCGCGAGGCGACATGCCACTGCGTGCCGTTCCAGCGCTGGATCAGGTAGATGCCGCGTGACAAGCTGCTCGCCGTTCGAGGCGGGGCTGCGGTAGACGTAGGGCAAGTCGAAGGTCGTGAACATGAGGAAAGGGCCGTAGGTCGAGTAGCGCCCGTCCTCGAACGGGAACACCGCCGGCATCCCGACCTGGCCCGGTCGCCCGTTCGCGGTGAAGTACTCCCAGGCGAAGGCCGGAGCGGAGCACGTCGCCGCGGCGGAGGCGACCGCCGCCAGGACGAGCGTGAAACGACGCAGCGACATGCACATTGGGACCCCTTCCTCGGATTTGCCGCAAAGGCCGACCCTAGGACGGCGACCGGCTGCTGTCACCAGCCCATCCGGCTGGACCTCGCCCAGGCATCTGTGCCGCCGGCGAGCCTCACGCGGCCGAGCACACGCAGGTTTGCGGACGGCCTCGGAGGTGGTGGAACCAAACCGGAAGATTCGCCGCCTCCGAGGCCGCGTCTTGTCAGACGCTGGCGGGGATGGCGAACGTCTCGCTCGCGTAGTCGAGAGTTCGCGCAGCGACTCACACGCCGACGAGTGCCGTCCAGCCGCCGACGTTTCTGAGGTAGGCCTCACACGGGCCCGAGACGCTGTGGTAGCTGATCGCAGTGTTCCGTGTCGACATGTCGAACGCGACTCGAGAAAGCCAGTTCGCCTGTCTCGGGTGCATTCCCATCCACTGCGCCCCCCAGCGAACGGCGTCGTTCGCGGCACACTCCGTCATTCGCTCGTTGTGGAGCCCTTGAACGTGCAGCGCCTCGTGCAGCAGCGTCGAGTAGGCGAACACTTCGTTACGCGTGATCCGCTGAACGACCTGCTGCGACGCCCTGTCGCTGTGCATATACGTCAGCATTTTCGTGCCGTAACTTCGCGCGGCGAGACAGTCGACGATCTTCATGTGGACGGTCGAGCCGAGCGTGTAAGCGATGGCCGATGCGTTGCTGCCCCCGAAAGCGTCGACGGGGTGGCAGCGGACGTGAATGGCCCTCGCCGTCCCCAGCCTGCGCGTTTCCATTCGCTCCCGCCCGCTGCTGCACCCGCGGCGGCGTTGAGCGCGATTTGCGCCTCTTCTTCGAGAGTTAGGCCAGAGGCCGCGGCGGTGTGCACGCCGACGACAAGCGATCCTCCGAGACCGGCGAGCGTTGCGATTAGTACTGCTGCCAGCTTTGCGGCGAGATGCTCGCAGCCGCGCAACGTCGTGATGGGTGAACGGCCCGGGGAACGACACCTCGAACATCGTTAGCGAAGGTACGGGACCATGCGGACGTCGTCGCAGTGCGCGCCAGTTGCGCGCCAGTAGTCGCCTGAAATGAGCGGATCACGGCGGATCACAGCGGTGAACGAGATGTCTCCGAGAACGACGAAACCCGCTGCGTAAGAGCGGGTTTCGCTGCGTTCATGCCTATGCGCCCGGCACGATTCGAACGTGCGACCCCCAGCTCCGCAAGCTGGTGCTCTATCCCCTGAGCTACGGGCGCGAGGAAGGAGCCAGTGTACCCGCGGCCTTCCGCAGCCGGGCAGTCCGTCCACCGACGTCCAGCACGGCGTCCTCCGGCACGGCGACCCGCACGTAGGCGAGCGCCACGCCGGCGACCGAGCTCGTGATCCTGCCGACGTCCTTGCCCTCGTGGACGACGGGCGTCTCCGGCGCGGCGTCTCCGTCGCCCTCGACGTCGAGGATCCGCAGCCGGCGGTTCACCTTGCCGCGGAAGTGTTGTCGCGCGACCGGCTCCTGCCCCGGGTAGCAGCCTTTCGAGAACGAGATCGCACGCTCGTCGAGGCCCGCCTCGGCCGGCAGCACGCGATCGTCGATCTCGCGCCCGTACAGCGGCGTGCCGGCCTCGATCCGCAGGCGCTCGAGCTCCTCCTCGCCGAGCGTCGGCTCGACGTCCGCGTCGAGCAGCTCGACGGCCGGGCGGCCGTAGTCGCGATTCGGGATCCCCTCGCCGTCCCCGAGCACGATCGTCGAGACGTGCTCCTCCGCCTCGATCTCGCACCTCGAGGCGAAGCGCGCCCGCGTGAGCTGGGTGCGCACCACCTCGCCGAGCGTCGGCTCGGTGAGCAGCAGGACGTCGTCCGGCCCGCGCCGCCAGACGAGGAGCGGCGCGATCACGCGCGCCTTCGGCGTCAGCAGCAGCGCGTCGACGGAGCCCTCCTCGGGCACGTCCTTCGAGAGCATCCGGTTCAGGAACTCGACCGCGCCCGGCCCCTGCACGCGCACGTATGCGCGCCCTCGGCGCGCCGCTGCAGGTGTAACGCTGGGCACGCTCCCTAGACTAGACAGCGTGTTCCGGTCGAAGGCGGAGAGAAAGGTGGTCGAGCTCGGCTACGACCCTGTGCGCCTGCCGCCCGGTCAGTACCTGACGGAGAAGTGGCCCGTCCTGCACGCCGGCGACGTCGCCCGCTACCCCGACCTGAGCACGTGGACCTTCCGCGTCTTCGGCGAGGTCGAGAGCCCGCTCGAGCTCTCCTGGCAGCAGTTCTCCGAGCTGCCGCGGAGCTCGAACGTCCAGGACATCCACTGCGTGACCCGTTGGTCGCGATTCGACGCGCAGTTCGAGGGAGTGCACTGGCGCGAGCTGGCGAAGCTCGTGCAGCCGAAGCCGACGGCGCGCTTCGTGGTCGCGCACAGCGAGGCCGGCTTCACGTCGAACGTGCCGCTCTCCTACCTCGAGGAAGAGGACGCCCTGCTCGCAACGCACGCCGACGGCGAGCCGCTCACGCCGGAGCACGGCTACCCGCTGCGGCTCGTGATCCCCGGCAAGTACTTCTGGAAGAGCGCCAAGTGGCTGCGTGCGATCGAGCTCTCGAGCATCGACAAGCCCGGCTTCTGGGAGCGCTACGGCTACCACAACGACGCCGACCCCTGGAGGGAAGAGCGCTACGGGTTCTGATCCCTCGAACGAGGGATGGAGCGCGGTACGCCAGGGTCGATACCTGGGTTACCACCCTCCCCCATCCCCGTTGAAGAGCCGCTCCCGAGCGGCTCTTCTCGTTTCAGGAAACGAAAAGGGCGGCCTCGCGGCCGCCCTTCTCTAGCCAAACGCCGAAGGCGCTTGGCCTACATCATCCCGCCCATGTCCGGCATGCCGGCCGGGGCGCCCGCCTTCTCCGGCGCCTCGGCGACGATCGCCTCGGTGGTCAGGATGTTCTTCGCGATCGACGCGGCGTTCTGAAGCGCCGAGCGCGTGACCATCGTCGGGTCGGTGATGCCGGCCTTGACCAGGTCGGTCACCTCGCCGGTGTCGACGTTGAGGCCCTCGCCGGTCTTGGCCGAGCGGACCTGCTGCACGACGACGGAGCCCTCGAGGCCCGCGTTCGTCGCCAGCTGGCGGAGAGGCTCCGCGAGCGACTTGATGATGATCTGCGCACCGGTGCGCTCGTCACCCTCGAGCTTGTCGAGCTCGTCCTTGACCGCATCGGCCGCGTTCAGCAGCGCGACGCCGCCGCCCGGCACGACACCCTCCTCGAGGGCTGCGCGGGCCGCCTGCAGCGCGTCCTCGACGCGATGCTTGGTCTCCTTCATCTCGGTCTCGGTGGCTGCGCCGACCTTGACCACGGCGACACCGCCCGACAGCTTCGCGAGGCGCTCCTGGAGCTTCTCGCGGTCGAAGTCGGAGTCGGTGTTCTCGATCTCGGACTTGATCTGCTTGATCCGGGCCTTGATCGCCTCGGACTCGCCGGCGCCGTCGATGATCGTCGTCGTGTCCTTCGTGACGACGAGGCGGCGGGCCGACCCGAGCTGCGAGAGCTTCGTGTTCTCGAGCTTGAGGCCCATCTCCTCGGTGATCACCTCGCCGCCCGTGAGGATCGCGATGTCCTCGAGCATCCGCTTGCGGCGGTCGCCGAAGCCCGGCGCCTTCACGGCGACGGCCTGGAAGGTGCCGCGCAGCTTGTTGACGACGATCGTCGCGAGCGCCTCGCCCTCGACGTCCTCGGCAACGATCAGCAGCGGGCGGCCGGCCTGGATGACCTGCTCGAGCACCGGCAGGAGATCCTTGACCGCGCCGATCTTCTGGTTCGCGACCAGGACCGCCGGGTTCTCGAGCACGGCCTCCATGCGCTCCGCGTCGGTGACCATGTACGGCGACAGGTAGCCCTTGTCGAACTGCATGCCCTCCGTGAACTCGAGCTCGAGACCGAAGGTCTGGCCCTCCTCGACGTTCACGACGCCGTCCTTGCCGACCTTCTCGATCGCCTCGGAGAGCACGTCGCCGATCTCCGACGAGCGCGAGGAGACGGTCGCGACGCGCGCGATGTCCTCCTTGCCCGAGATCTCGGTCGACTGGGACTTCAGGTTCTCGACGACCGCCTCGACCGCGGTCTCGATGCCGCGCTTGAGCGCCATCGGGTTCGCGCCGGCCGAGACGTTCTTCATGCCCTCGCGAACGATCGCCTGCGCGAGAACGGTCGCCGTCGTCGTGCCGTCGCCGGCGACGTCGTTCGTGGACGTCGCGACCTCGCGGACGAGCTGGGCGCCCTGGTTCTCGAAGACGTCTTCGACCTCGATCTCGCGGGCGATCGTGACGCCGTCGTTCGTGATCGTCGGCGCGCCGAACTTCTTGTCGAGCACGACGTAGCGACCCTTCGGGCCGAGCGTCACCTTGACCGCGTCGGCCAGGATGTCGACACCGCGCTGGAGCGAGCGGCGGGCATCCTCGTTGAACTTCAGCTCTTTGTGAGCCATGTGTTTTCTCTTCCCTCCCTTTAGACCGCGGCGCGATCGCCGACGACCTTCGCCAGGACGTCCGACTCGCGCAGGATCAGAACCTCGTCGGCGCCGACCTTGATCTCGGTTCCGCCGTACTTGCTGAAAATGACCTCGTCGCCCTCTTCGACGTCCATGGCGACGTGCTCGCCATCCTCGTCGCGGGGGCCCGGGCCGACCGCCAGGACGCGGCCGCGCTGCGGCTTCTCCTTGGCGGTGTCCGGCAGGACGATCCCGCTGGCCGTCGTCTCCTCTTCCTCGAGGACTTCGACGATCAGGCGGTCGCCAAGCGGCTGTAGATTCATCCGTATGACCTCCAACCTTGTGACAGGCTTGTGCTTGCGGCTGGCACTCTACCCGTGCGAGTGCCAGTGACGCAAGTCCGAACCCGCGATCTAAGTGCCCGCCTATAAGATCGAGGCGGAATGCAGCGTGAATTCTCGGCCGGCGGGGTGCTCGTCCGCCGGCTTCGCGGCCGCTGGATGATGGCCGCGATCCGCCCGGCGGGCAAGAAGCCCGGGCTCTGGGCGCTCCCGAAGGGACGGATCGACGAGGGGGAGTCCGGCGAGGCGACGGCCCTGCGGGAGGTGCAGGAGGAGACCGGCGCGCGCGGCCGCTCGCTCGGCAAGCTCGGCGACGTCCGCTACGTCTTCACGTGGCCTCCGAAACCGGCGGAGGGAGAGCGCATCTTCAAGGTCGTCTCGTTCTTCCTGATCGTCTACCAGGGCGGCCGCCTCGGCGACCTCCCGCCGGAGTTCCGGCACGAGGTGGCCGAGGCGAAATGGCTCCCGCTCGACGACGCGCCGCGCCTCCTCGCCTACGGCGGCGAGCGGGATATGGCCCGCAAGGCCTTGACTGCTTTGGAGTCGTACGAGGACGTATGATCGGCGGCCACGTGTCGTCGTATGCGCTCAACTTCTATTCGCCGATCGTCGAGGCCCAACTCAGATCGAACCGGAAGACGGCCACGATCCGCCTCGGCGACAAGTCGCGGAAGTACCAGAAAGGGATGATCGTGTCGGTGCTGGCCGGCGCCCGCTTCAGCCCGCGGCAGCACATCTTCGACGCGGTGATCGACAAGGTCGACGTGAAGACGATCAGCGAGCTCTCGCCGAACGAGATCGAGCACGACAACCCGGAGATCCGGCACACGGAGGATCTGTGCAAGTTCCTCGGCCAGCTCTACAACCGTGACGTCACCGAGGCCGACACGATCACCCTGATCCGTTTCTCGGCGATCAAGCCGTCGTACGGTTTCTGACCGCGTCTCACCGGTCGTCGAGGAGCTCGACGGCGGGCGCTGCCGCGTCACGGTCTCCTACCGGGACGAGGGTGCCGAGGACGTCTTCGTGCTCGGCGGGCTTGCAGGCGCCGACCCGGCCGACCGCCGGATGCGGCCCGTCGGCGACGGCTGGTGGGAGCGCAGCTACGAGCTCGCACGGGACGTCCGCACGGCCTACTGGTTCACGCACGCGCTCGCTCCCTCGGGAGCCGGCGACTTCATCCCGGATCCCCTGAACCCGCGCCGGCACCTCTACACCGCCGACCCGGAGCTCGCTGACGACGAAGAAATGAGCGCGTCGCTCGTCGAGCTGCCCGACGCGCCCCCGTTCCGCTGGAGCGTGCGCGACGACGAGATCGCGCGGGGCACGACGAGCATGCATCGTCTGAGCAGCGCGATCCTGGGCAACGAGCGCCGCGTCTACGCGTACGTGCCGCCGGGATACGACGGAGCGCGGAGCTACCCGCTCGTCGTCTGTTTCGACGGGCGTGCGTATGTCGATGACGCGTACGTGCCGCTGCCGACGGTGCTCGACAACCTGATCGCGGCCGGGTCGATCCCGCCCGTCGTCGCGGTGCTGCCCGACAGCCTGGACGGCGAGACACGATCGCGTGAACTGCGCCTCGACGAGGCGTTCGTCGCGTTCCTCGTGGAGGAGCTGCTGCCGTGGGCCCATGAGCGGCTGTCGTTCGACGACGACCCGGCGCGAACTGTCGTCGCGGGGTCGAGCCTCGGCGGGCTGGCCGCTGCGTTCTGCGGCCTTCGCCGCCCCGACGTCTTCGGTCTCGTGCTCTCGCAGTCGGGCTCGTTCCAGCGCGGGCTTCCAGCCGAGTTCGCGGCGGCCGAGCGGCTTCCGCTTCGCTTCTCACTCGACGTCGGAGCGCTCGAAACGGCGCCGTTCGAGCGATTCGCGTCCCTCTACCACGCGAACCTCCACCTCCGTGACGTCCTGCAGGCGAAGGGGTACGACGTGGAGCTCCGGGTGTTCCCTGGTGGCCACGACTACTTCTGGTGGCGCGAGACGGTTGCCGACGGGCTCGTCGCGCTGCTCGGACGCCGGTCCTAGCGCTTCTCGCGGCGGATCCGCATCCCGAGCAGCTCGGGCTCGCGCAGCTGAGCTCCGCACTCCTCGCAGTCGACGGCGAAGGTCGACGAGAACGGCGCCTCGCAGGCCGGGCAGCGGCGCAGGATCCGGCCGCCGCAGACGCAGCTCTCGGGCACCTCGTGCTCGGACTCGACGAACCAGCGCCGGGCCGCGCCGCATTCGACGCAGAAAGCCGTCCAGTGCCCCAGGACGTTGCGCCGCTCCTCGCGGAGCCAGTCGGCCGCCTTGCCCACAACGCGACTGTAGCTGCGCGACGCCGACAGGTCGTCGTTACGATTCCAGCTGCCTTTCCCGTCTCTCGACCACGAGGAGTGCAGTGGCGATCGCGCGCGTTGCCGAGCCGAGCGGCTCGCTCCAAGACGTGAAGGAGTGGGGCCTCGACCGGGAGGACCTGCTTCAGATCTACCGCAACATGATGATCACGCGCGGCGTGGAGGAGCGCGGCCACATCCTCTACCGCCAGGGCAAGATCCCGGGCTCGTTCTACACGGGCCGCGGGAACGAGGCGTCGGCGGTCGGCGTCGCGACGGCGATGGCCTCCGACGACGTCGGGACGCCGCTGCACCGCGACATGGGCGTGCACATCACGCGCGGCGTAGAGCCGTGGCGGATCTTCGCGCAGTACATGGGCCGCGAAGACGGGCCGACGCACGGTCGCGACGGCAACGTGCACATGGCGGACGCGCGCCTGGGGCTGATCGCGATGGTCAGCCATCTGCCGGCGATGCTGCCGGTCGCCGTCGGCGCCGCGCTCGCGTTCCGCATCCGCGAGGAGAAGCGGGTCGCGGTCGCATGGTCGGGCGAAGGCGCGATGGCGCGCGGCGACGCGCACGAGGGCATGAACTTTGCCGGCGTGCGCAAGCTGCCGGTCGTGTTCATCTGCGACAACAACCAGTGGGCGTACTCCACGCCGACGCATCTCGAGTACGCGGTCGAGCATCTCGCCGACCGCGCGCAGGCCTACGGCTTCGACGGCGTCGTGGTCGACGGCACCGACGTGCTGGCCGTCTACCGCGAGGCGAAGTACGCGATCGAGAAGGCGCGCGACGGAGGCGGCCCGACGCTGATCGAGTGCCAGACGCTTCGCATGGAGGGCCACGCGGTGCACGACGACGCGTTCTACGTCCCGAAGGAGCTGTTCGAGCGCTGGGCCGAGCGCGACCCGATCGAGCGCTATCGCAACTGGATGCGCGACAACGTCGACATGACGGACGAGGAGGAGGACGAGATCACCGGCTACGTGAAGAAGCTGCTGAACGACTCGCTGCAGCGCGCGGACGAGTCGCCGCAGCCGGATCCGTCGACGCTGACAGAGGGCGTGTACGCGACGCCCGAGGACCTCGACACGCCTCACCACAAGTAGATGGCTCCCTCCATGACAACTTATGGGCCTCTCGCGCGCGATCTGCGGCGCGATGCGGCGTCCTCGGTCGCGCCCGCAGGCACAGCTGCGAACACTCCCTGCGTCCTTGCCTCGCTTGCACCTCCCACCCGAGTGACCCGAAGCGTCACGAAGGGAGCCATTGATGGCTGAGCGCACCTATCTCCAGGCGATCAGCGACGGCCTCCGGCAGGAGATGCGCCGCGACAAGCGCGTCTTCGTGCTCGGCGAGGACGTCGGCGTGTACGGCGGGGCGTTCAAGGTGACGCTCGGCTTCCAGGAGGAGTTCGGCGCCTGGCGCGTGATCGACGCGCCGCTCTCGGAGACGGCGATCGTCGCCGGCGCGACCGGCGCCGCGATCATGGGCATGCGCCCGGTCGCGGAGATGCAGTTCGCCGACTTCGTCTCGTGCGCGTGGGACCACCTCGTCACGGTCGCCGCGAAGCAGCGCTGGCGCGTCGGCACGCCGGTGCCGATCGTGCTGAGGCTGCCTTCGGGCGGCGGCTTCTCGGGCGGCCCGTTCCACTCGCAGAACCCGGAGTCGTCGTTCGCGCACATCCCGGGCCTGAAGTGCGTCTGCCCGGCGACGCCGGAGGACGCGAAGGGCCTGATCGTGGCCGCGATCGAGGATCCGAACCCGGTGCTCTACTTCGAGCACAAGCACCTGTACCGCCGCATCAAGGGCGAGGTGCCGGAGGAGCGGTACGTGACGCCGATCGGCAAGGCGCGCACGCACCAGGAAGGCGAGGACGTGAGCGTGATCACGTGGGGCGCGATGGTCTACACGGCGACCGAGGCGGCGAAGCAGCTGCCCGACACGTCGATCGAGATCATCGACCTGCGCAGCGTGATGCCGTGGGACAAGGAAGCCGTGCTCGCATCGGTGCGCAAGACGTCGAAGGTGCTCGTGCTGCACGAGGACACCCGCACCGGCGGCTTCGGCGGCGAGATCGCCGCGACGATCGCGGAGGAGGCGTTCGAGGACCTCGACGCTCCCGTGCGCCGCATCGCCGCGCCCGACACGCCGGTGCCGTTCTCGCCGCCGCTCGAGAAGGCGTTCATTCCCCAGGTGGACGACGTCGTCCGCGGACTCAAGGAGTTGATCGACTACTGATGGCCACCGGAACTGCAGTCGACGTCGTCATGCCGCAGATGGGCGTCTCCGTCTCGGAGGGCACCATCACGAAGTGGAACAAGCAGGTCGGCGACACCATCGAGGCCGACGAGACGCTGCTCGAGATCTCGACCGACAAGGTCGACACCGAGGTGCCGTCGCCCGCGAGCGGCGTCGTGACCGAGATCATCGTCCCGGAAGGGGAGACCGTCGAGGTCGGCACGGTGCTCGCACGGATCGGCGGCGAGGGCTCCGGCTCCGCACCCGCCGCGCCGGCCGAGCCGCCCGAGCCCGCGACGCAGCCGGCCGCCGACGCGGCGGAAGCCGCGGCGACCGAGGGCACCGCCGCGCCCGAGGAGCAGCAGGCCGCGCCTGCCGCCGCCGCGCCCAAGGAGGAGCAGGCCGCGCCGGCTGCCGCCGCGCCCAGCGCGCAGGCCGGCGAGCCCGCCGGCAACGGCAAGTCGTTCGTCTCTCCGGTGGTCGCGCGCATCGCGTCCGAGCACGGAATCGACCCCTCGCAGGTGCCCGGCACCGGCTCCGGCGGCCGCGTCACGAAGAAGGACATCCAGGCCTACATCGACTCCGGCGCGCAGCCGCAGGCGCAGGCGGCGCCCGCAGCACCCGAGGCGCCGGCTGCGGCACCCGCGCCCGCAGCACCGGCGGCACCCGCACCGCCCGCGCCGGCGCAGGTCGCGCAGGCGCCGGCAGACGCCGGCGAGCCCGGTCTCGGTGAGACGCTACGAGCCGATGTCCGCGATGCGTCGCGGCATCGCCGACCACATGCGCCGCTCGCTCGACACGTCCGCACACGTGACGAGCGCGATCGAGGTCGACATGTCGAAGGTCGTGCAGATCCGCGAGAAGCTGAAGAAGGAGTACCAGTCCGCGTACGGCGTCAACCCGACGTACCTGTCGTTCATCGCGCGAGCCGCGACCGAGACGCTGCGCGACTACCCCTGGGTGAACGGGGAGCTGCGCGGCGACAAGATCGTCACGCGCAACTACGTCAACCTCGGCTTCGCGGTCGAGCTCGCGGACGGCAAGGGACTGATCGTCCCGGTCGTGAAGAACGCGGAGACGCTGAACCTGCTCGGCCTCGCGAAGGCGATCGCAGACCTGGCGAAGCGCGCGCGCGACAAGCAGCTCACTCCCGACGACGTCGTCGGCGGCACGTTCACGATCACGAACCCCGGCGGCTACGGGACGTTCCACGGGACACCGGTGATCAGCCAGCCGCAGGCCGGCATCCTCGGCACCTACGCGATCGTCAAGCGCCCGTGGGTGATCACGGACGAGAACGGCGCCGACGCGATCGCGATCCGCTCGATCATGAACCTGACGCTCACCTACGACCACCGTCTCGTCGACGGTGCGTACGCCGGCCGCTTCCTGCGCGACCTGCGCGAGCGTCTGCAGAGCTGGGGCGAGGCCGACTACTAGAAGCGAGGCGCCGCCGGGCGCCCCCACGTGACGGCGCCGACGACGTGCAGGTCGTAGCGGTCGTCGTCGCGCGGCGTGAGGGTCTGCTCGACGATCGCGCGCACTTCGGCGGCGAATCCGTCCGGGTCGCGCATCCGCTCCTGCGCGAGCCCGCTCGTCGAGAAATGCACGTCGACGAACTCGTCGAGCGTCGGCCGCCACGGCGCCGGCTCCGAGACGCGCTGACCGCTGCGTGTGAAGAGGCCGCGGCGCTCGAGCTCGGCGACGACATCGAGCCGCTCGAAGTGCGAGTTCCAGCTATGCCGCTGGTACACCGGCGCGAGGAGCGGCCACAGCTCGTCCGGCATCCAGTCGCGCTGCACGATCGCGAGCGGCGCGCCGTCGTCGAGAAGCTCGGCGAGACGCGGCAGCGCGCGCTCCCAGTCGAACCAGTGGATGCTGTCGCCGCAGACGGCGAGCGCATACGGCGGCGAGAGCTCGGCGTCCTCGATCCGGCCGTGGATCCACGTGACGTTCGGCGGGCTGTCGGCACGCGCGACGGCGAGCATCGCCTCGGAGGCATCGACGGCATCGACGTGTGACGCGACCGGCGCGAGCCGTCGCGTGAGCTCACCCGTGCCGCAGCCGGCGTCGAGCACGCGGCCGCCGCCGCTCAGCTCGCCGAGCAGGTCGACCAGCTCCTGCGGATAGGCCGGCCGCAGGTGATAGCGGCCGACGAGGCCGCGCTCGCCGAACACCGCGCCGTACTCGACGCTCCAGCCTGCAGGCTTCGGCTCCACCGCGACCAACGGTACGCTCCCTGTGTGTCCAGCGAGGCGCACGTCCTCCATCTCGGCACCGTCGACTACCGCGAGGCTCTCGAGCTCCAGCACTCCCTCGCAGCGGCAGTCGCGGACGGAAGCGCACCCGACACGGTGCTCTTCCTCGAGCATCCGCCGACGATCACGCTCGGCCGGCGCACCGAGGAGGGAGAGGTGCACGTGCCGCCCGGCGCGGACGTCGAGATCGTCGAGGTCGACCGCGGCGGCAAGTCGACCTACCACGGGCCGGGGCAGCTCGTCTGCTACCCGATCCTCGACCTGACCCGTCACGGACAGGACGTGAAGAAGTACTGCCGCGACCTCGAAGAGGCGCTGATCCGCACGGTCGGGGCGTTCGGCGTCGAGGCGACGCGCATCGAGGGGCTGACCGGGGTGTGGCTCGAGCGCCCGCCGCGCAAGATCGCGTCGATCGGCATCCACCTGACGAAGTGGATCTCGACGCACGGCTATGCGTTCAACGTCGACCTGGACCCGGCCCCGTTCACGGAGTGGATCACCGCGTGCGGGCTGGACGGCTACGTCTTCACGTCGCTGGAGCGCGAGCTCGGCCGTCCGGTGTCGGTCGACGACGTGCGTCCGGCCGCACAGCAGGCGCTCGCCGACGTGTTCGGCCTTGCCTTCACGAACCTTGATCAGAGCCGCGCGGCCTGACGACCAGGACGCGATCGTCGCGGTCACCGCGGCGGCGTTCGACAACGAGGAACGCGCGATGCGGGTCGTCCGCGAGGTGTCGCCGGAGGTCTCGCTCGTCTACGAGCAGGACGGCGCGGTCGTCGGCCACGTGATGCTGAGCCGGATGGAGATGGGCGAGCGCCGGCCCTTGCAGCTCAGCCCGCTGAGCGTGGCGCCGGCGCACCAGAACCGCGGAATCGGATCGGCCCTGGCCCGGGAGGCCCTGCGCCTCGCGGACGAGGCCGGCGAGCCCATCGTCCTCGTGCTCGGCCATTCGGAGTACTACCCGCGCTTCGGCTTCGAGCCCGCGACGCCGCTCGGCCTCGAGGCGCCCGGCGACTTCGGCCCCGCGTGGATGGTCGCGCGCCTCCGCGCCTACGACCCGAAGGTGCGCGGCAAGGTGACCTTTCCGGACGCGTTCAGATAGGGCGCTTGTGTAGCTGTACAGCTGTGTATGTGTATGTGTACAGCTACACATAGGTACCTGGGTCACCTGTCCCTCTGGGCGGAGTGTGCCCTGGCGCCGAGCGTACCCGTGCGCCGTTAGGGCTCAGGAGGACGCGTCCATTTCGGACGGGGCCGCTCCTCGCGCGTCATCCGTGCGAGGCGGTCGAGCAGCGCATCGGCGTCTGTGGCCACGGCGATCGCGGCCAGGTCCGCTTCCCGCACGAAGCCCTCGTCGGTCGCGTGCCGCGCGAGCTCGATCAGCGGGCGCCAGTACTCCGCGACGTCCAGGAGGCCGACCGGCTTCGCGTGCAGGCCGAGCTGCGACCAGGTCAGCTGCTCGAGCAGCTCGTCGAGCGTCCCGAACCCGCCGGGGAGCGCGACGAAGGCGTCGGCCAGCTCGGCCATGAGCGCCTTGCGCTCGTGGAGCGAGCCGACGACGCGCAGCTCGGTCAGGCCGCCGTGCGCGAGCTCGCGCTCGACGAGCTCCTGCGGGATGACACCGACGGCCTCGCCGCCCGCCGCGAGCGTCGCGTCCGCGACCGCGCCCATCAGGCCGACGCGCCCGCCGCCGTAGACGAGGCCGAGGCCGCGGCCGGCGAGCTCGGCGCCGAGCTCGCGCGCCGCAGCGGCGTAGGCGGGTGAGCGGCCGCTCGAGGCTCCGCAGAAGACGCACACGCGGCGCACCGCAGCAACCTACCGGCGTTCTCTACCGTGACGGCGATGTTCCACTTCGAGCGCGGAGCCCGTCCGAGGGAGAAGCCGGTCCGGCCGGAGGACCCGGCCGTGCGCCGCGCCAACCTGCGGCGGATCGCCGGGCTCTTCCGGCCGTACCGCATGCGGCTCACGGCCGTGCTGGCGCTGATCCTCTTCTCGGCCGCGCTGGGCGTCGTGCCGGCCTTCCTGCTGCGCGGCGTGCTGCAGGCGATCGGCGACCAAGACACCACCCAGCTGTCCCTCTACGCATTCGGGATGATCGCGATCGCCGTGGTCGGGGGCGTGCTCGGGGTCTGGCAGACGCTGCTGTCGAACCAGGTCGGCCAGCGCGTCATGCACGACCTGCGAACGGCGGTCTATCGGCACCTCCAGCGGCTCTCGCTCGCGTTCTTCACGCGCACGCGCACCGGCGAGGTGCAGTCGCGCATCTCGAACGACATCGGCGGCGTCCAGGGCGTCGTCACGAGCACGGCGACGTCGATCGTCTCGAGCGTGACGACGGTCCTCGCGACGATGGTCGGCATGATCCTGCTCAGCTGGCAGCTGGCGCTGTTCGCGTTCGCGCTCATCCCGGTGTTCGTGCTGCTGACCCGCCGCGTCGGCAACGAGCGGCGCAAGATCGCGACGTCGACGCAGGAGACGCTCGCCGACATCTCGAGCCTGGTGCAGGAGTCGCTGTCGGTCTCCGGGATCCTGCTCGGGAAGACGATGGGCCGCACCACCGAGCTGGCGGACCGGTTCGAGCGCGAGTCGCTGCAGCTCTCCGAGCTCGAGGTGCGCCAGCGCATGGCGGGGCGCTGGGTGATGGCGACGATCCAGACGACGTTCGCGGTCATGCCGGCGGCGGTCTACTGGTTCGGCGGGCTCGCGCTCGCAAGCGGCTCGAATGCGATCACCGTCCCGACGCTCGTCGCGTTCACGACGCTGCAGACGCGGCTCTTCTTCCCGGTCGGCTCGCTGCTCGGCGTCAGCCTCGACGTGCAGACGTCGCTCGCGCTCTTCGACCGGATCTTCGAGTACCTCGACGAGCCGGTCACGATCGAGGAGCACGCCGACCCGCGCGAGCTCGCAGGCGCAGGCGACGTCGTCTTCGACCACGTGTGGTTCCGCTACGGCGACGAGGACGCGAAGTGGACGCTGGAGGACGTCTCGTTCGTCGTGCCCGCGGGCACGAAGACGGCGCTCGTCGGCGAGACCGGCGCGGGTAAGACGACGCTCGGCTACCTCGCGGCGCGCCTCTACGACGCGAACGAGGGAAGCGTCTCGATCGACGGCGTCGACATCCGCGAGCTCGACATTCGCGACGCTCGCGCAGCTCGTCGGAGTCGTCTCACAGGAGACGTATCTCTTCCATGCGACGGTGCGGGAGAACCTGAGCTTCGCAAAGCCCGACGCGACCGACGAGGAGATCGAGGCCGCGGCGGACGCGGCGCGCATCCACGAGCTGATCGTCTCGCTGCCCGACGGCTACGACACCGTCGTCGGCGAGCGCGGCTACCGCTTCTCCGGCGGCGAGAAGCAGCGAATCGCGATCGCGCGCACGATCCTGCGCAACCCGCCGATCCTCGTGCTCGACGAGGCCACGAGCTCGCTCGATACGGAGACCGAGCGGCAGGTGCAGGAGGCGCTCGACCGGCTCGCGGAGGGACGCACGACGATCGCGATCGCACACCGGCTCTCGACGGTGTACGACGCCGACCAGATCGTCGTGCTCGACGGCGGCCAGGTCGTCGAGAGAGGCACGCACGACGAGCTCGTCCTGCTGGGCGGGCGCTACGCGGAGCTCGTCGACCGCATGCCGGCCGTCCGGCTCTGAGCGGCCGGCGACGGGCCGGCCGTCACGACCGGAATCGACCCGGCCTCTCTACACTCCTCACCGATGCACGAATCGCTCCCAGTGGCCGAGCGGCCGCGGCGCCCAGAGTGGATGAAGGTGCGGGCGCCGTCGCAGAACGGCAGCTATTTCGACGTCAAGAAGCTGATCCACGGCGCAAAGCTGCACACGATCTGCGAGGAGGCGCGCTGCCCGAACATCGCCGAGTGCTGGGGCCGCGGGACGGCCACCTTCCAGATCCTCGGCGAGACGTGCACGCGCGCCTGCCGCTACTGCTACGTCCACTCCGGCAAGCCGAGCGAGCCCGTCGACGCGCTCGAGCCGCTGCGGCTCGCGCAGACGGCGAAGCAGATGGGGCTCAAGCACGTGGTCGTCACGTCCGTCGACCGCGACGACGTCGACGACAAGGGCGCCGGGCACTACGCGGCGACGATCCGGGCGCTGAAGGCGAAGCTGCCGGAGGCGTCGATCGAGGTGCTGACGCCGGACTTCCTCGGCGTCGAAGAGCAGGCGCTGCAGACGGTGATCGGCGCGCGCCCCGACGTGTTCAACCACAACATCGAGACGGTGCGCCGCCTGCACCGAAAGATGCGCGGCGGCAAGGCGAGCTACGACGGCGCGCTCCGGCTCCTGCAGCGCGCGAAGGAGATCGCGGACTACGACGTGCTCACGAAGAGCGGCATCATCGTCGGCCTCGGCGAGACGAACGACGAGGTCGTCGAGACGATGCGCGACCTGCGCGCGCACGGCGTCGACGTCGTGACGATCGGCCAGTACCTGCAGCCGAGCGCGAAGCACGCGACGATCGACCGCTGGGTGCACCCGGACGAGTTCCGCTGGTTCCGCGAGCAGGGCGAAGCGCTCGGCTTCGGCTCAGTCTTCTCCGGCCCGCTCGTCCGCTCGAGCTACCGCGCGGACGAGCAGCGCCACGCTGCGGAGACCGGCCGCGGCGCGGTCGCCTACTGAACCGACGAGCACGGGCGTCGCAGGCGGCGCTGATGTTGCCTCCACGTTCCTCGTCAGCGGCGCCTGAACGCCCGCTGGCTGGTCGACATCGACTGACGACCGGCCCGCGTCATCTGGCAGACCGCGCCCGCGGTGCTCGGTCTGCTCGCCGTCGCCGCCGCGCTTCAGGTCGTCGAGGCGCGGATCGACGACTCGCGCTCAGCGCTCCGCGGCTCGCACTCGCAGCCGGCCCTCGCTGTCGCACAGGCGGCGTCACGTCGGCGAGATCGTCGCGGCGGCGCGATCGCGCTGCTCGCGCGCCTCGCCGGCCTCTCACCGGCCCTCGTCGGCTGCGCGGCGCTGTTCGCCGCGGCGACGGCGCTCATCGCGCCGCTCGCGCGGCTCGCGGGCTACGGCGGCTCGCGGGCTACGCGGCTCGCGGGCTACGGCGCCTTGCAGTCCGGCCCGTCGAACGTGAACGTCGCCGCCGACCCGAGCGACCCCACCGCGCGGTAGAAGAGCTCCCCGCAGCGGGAGCTCGGCAGGTCGAGGCGCAGCGCGAACGAGCCGTTTGCGGCGGCGTCGACGCTCGTCGTCACCGCGTCGGCGTCGCCGACGCGACCGGTGACGCGGACGTGCTCTCCGGCGACGAACGCCGCGCCGCGGACGAAGCCGGCGATCGTGCCGCCGATGCTCGGCTTCCCGCCCGGCGCGGAGCAGGGAAGCACGACGAGCGCCTCCGCACCCGTCGCGCGCACGGAAGCGCCGCGGCAGCGGTCGAAGCTGACACCGCGGAGGACGAGCGTGAAGCGGCCGCCGGGACCCGGCTTCGCGACGCGCCTGAGGGTGGTGCTGCCGGCGCGGTAGCTGACCGTCACGGCGCGTCCGGGCTGGAAGCCGGTGCCGCCGATCGCGACCGGCGAGGCCTGCAGCAGCGAGACCTGCGGCCGGGTGGATCCCGACGCGCCCGCCACCGTCACGAGCGCGGTCAGCGCAGTCACGAGCAGGTACCGCATGGCGCCGCCAGGGTAGCCCGGAACGGCGAGGGCCGCCAGACGGCGGCCCTCGCGGACGTTCCGGTGCTGCGTGCTTCCTACTTCTTGGCCGGGGCGACGGTCGCGCCGCCGCCCGTGGTCGTCGTGGTGGTGCCGGCGGCGGGTGCGCCGTTGATCGTGACCGGCACCTTGACCGCCGTCGGCGCGACCGTCGGGCCGAGCAGGAGCTCAGCCTTCCAGGGTGCGGTCGACGTGGCCGCGTTCTTGAACGTCACGTGCAGCGTGACCGGCGTGTTCGCCGGGACGGCGCCCGACGGGACGCCGCTGACCGTGAGGTCGTTGCCCTGCACGATGTCGATCCCGACCGGATTCCCGGCCGTCGTGTCGGCATCGCTGACCTGGAAGCCGTACACCCAGACCTCGTACTCGCCTGCCGGGGGCGCGATCAGCTCCACCTTCTCGGTGGCGCCGGCCGGGCCGGTGGACGAGCCGACGATCTGGAAGCCGGTGCTCGTCTTGCGGGCGACGAACAGGTCGATGTCCTCGCCGTCCCGACACCTGCGGGAGCGTGAACGTCGCCCGCGAGGCGTGGTCGCCGATCTGGATCCCCTGCACCTTGGCGCTCGCGGTGCTCGGATCGGACTCGGCCGGGTCGTCCTGCTTCGCGTGCACGACGGTCGTGCTCGGCTGGCTGAGCCCGAACGCGTCGGCCTTCAGGCCGGGCAGCGCGAGGCTCGAGTTGACGACGACGTCGAACGAGCCCGTGCCGTCGGCCGCGGCGTTCGCGGTCACACTGGTCGGGTTGACGGCCAGCGCGCCGAGCGTCGTCGTGAACGGCACGTTGAACTTGTCGCCGTTGAACTCGACGCCGTGCTGGACGACCGCGTGCGGGCCCTGCCGAGGCCGGGGCCGCGACGACCTCCTCGGGCCCGCCCGTGGACGTGTTGAAGCGCCCACGTGCCGGAGCCGAGGTACGCGTTCTGGCTGCCGCCGACCGTGTCGAGCGACGAGAACGAGCCGCTGCCGAGCAGAGCCCGACCGACCCCAGTCGGTGCGGTACACCCGTCGGGCCGAACAGCAGCGTGTCGAGGTCGGTGATCGTCGGGTCGTCCCACGTCGTGTCGGCGAGGAACAGCGTCCCGTCGGGGACCGCCTTCGCGACGTTGTAGTAGAAGAACCGCCAGTCACCGGACTCCTGCCGCCACGTCCAGTCGTTGGCGCCGAAGATCGAGCCGTTGTTGTAGAGCTGGTCCGCCTGCGCGGCGGCGACGTCGGTGCCGCCGAACGTGAGCGGCCGACGTGATCGAGCCGTCGGCGTCCTGCGGCGGCGGTGGCGGCGACCGTGACCGCGACCGGGACGACCGACTTGGTCGGCGCCGTTCGAGGCCACGAGCGAGCCCTCGTACATGCCGGACGGAGCCGTCGCCGGGACGTTGATCGTGCGCCGAGAAGCTGCCGGCCGAGCGGCTGCGTCTCGGTCGACCCAGGGCCAGTCGACGTTCTTGTAGTAGTCGATCTCGATCTTGAAGTCGGTCTTGTCGATCGCCGGGTTCTTCGTCGAGTGCTGGAAGCCGAGGAAGACGCCGTCGGCCATCCGCTGGGCCGGGTTGCGGATGAAGCCCATCAGGATGTTCGAGCCCGGGCGGTGGTAGAAGAACCGCTCGTACTCGCCCTGCTCCATCTCGGAGTGGCGGAAGTCGATGTCGTTGAACCCGTCGATGTTCGAGCTCGTCGACTTGTCGGTGTGGTTGACGACGCCGTTGCCGTTCGTGTCGATCCAGAGCCGGCCGTCGTGGTTGATGTCGGTCCAGTTGTAGGCGAGCAGGCGCCACGCCTGATCCGACTTGTAGTCGCCGTCGCGCGTCGAACTCGTCGTGCGGGTAGGTCGCGCGGATGACGACGAGGTCGGCGTCCGGGTGCGCCTTGATGTTGTTGGTGATGTCGATCAGGTAGTCCGGCGCGTTGAAGTTCGACACCGACTCCTGCGCGACCGACGCGCTCGTGAACGAGAGCGGCGTCGGACGCGTACTGCGTGCAGCATCCGGTCGGACACCGTCAGGCCGTTCGCCGGACCGCCGATCGTGAACGTCTTGCGTCGCCGTGCCGCCCGGCGCGATCGTGACCGGGAAGCGGCGCGGTTCCGTCGCGTCGGTCGACGTCCCGGGCCGCCACTCGTCGGGCGAGATCGTCGGCGCCGGCGCCGGTCGCAGCTGCGACCGCCCGGCCGGCGTCGACCGAGCCCGCGCCCTGGGTGAAGTTGTCGTAGCCCAGGTCGTTGGCCGACGACTTGAGGATCGTCTTGACGGTCGGCGCCAGTCGGGAACGCCGCCGTGCGCCGCCTTGTAGGCCTGGTAGATCAGCGCGGTCGCGCCGACCGTGACCGGCGTCGAGCGGCTCGTGCCGCCCCACGTCTTCCACGCGTTCTGGCCGTCGATGACGGTGTTCAGCGTCGCGTCGCCCGGTGCGTACGAGCCGTCGGCGACGACGTCGACGCCGTTGCGGCCGTTCGCGCCGGGGCCGCGGTTCGACCACTCGATCACGTCGTTGTCGGTCACCTGCGAGTAGTTGGCGATCGAGTCCCAGCCGGTCGAGCCGAACTTCGTCGACGCGCCGACCTGGATGCCGATGTTCGGCGACGGCGCCGTGATCGTGCCGAAGCCCGGCGCGCCGTTGCCGGTCGAGAAGAGCGGCGTGGTCGCGTTGCCACCGATCGCGCTGTGGATGAGGTCGGCCTCCTGGCTCGCTGCGTCCATGCCGTCGTTGTCGAGCTCCGAGGAGCCGTACGAGTTGGACGTCACGTTGCACGCCGTACTCGTTCGTCAGCAGGTAGCCGAACTGCGTCGAGAAGTCGAACGAGAAGTAGATGTCGCCCATCGGGGCGAGCTTCGCGTTCGGCGCGCCGCCGAGCACCATGCCGGGGATCGTCCCGCCGTCGTCGTGGTCGCCGTGGTGGTCGTCATCGTGCCCGCGACCGTGGTCGTCGTCGTGGCCGCGACCGTGGTCGCGCGGCGTGCGGATGTCCGCGAACGTCGGCGCCTTGCCGTTGATCACGCCCTGGCCGACGACGTTCGAGGCCGTCAGCGTGCCGTGGCCCTCGATGCCCGGGTCGAAGTCGCCCGACCAGGCGACGAAGTCGCCGGAGGCCGGCGTGTCGGTGTCGCCGAAGTCGGTCGGGCCGCCGGGGATCGGCGTCTTGCCGTCCGAGATGTAGTAGAGGAGGCCGCCGGAGAGGTCGGTGTAGCCGTCGCCGTTCAGGTCGCGGTACGAGACCGGCGAGCTCTTCGTGACCGGCTTCTCGTCGGCGAACGAGTAGTCGTCGTCAGGTCGACGTAGACCGTGTCGTACGAGCCGGCGGTCGTCGGGTCGGTGACGAGGAACGGCCGGGCGCTCGCCGTACAGCTCGAGCAGGTAGTCGTCGGGATGGCTCGCCAAGCTTGACCGTGCCGGACTTCGTCCAGCTCGCCGGGAACGTGTAGGTGTGGACGTTCGTGCCGGCCGGCGCCGAGAAGTTGCGCGCCGGGCCGGTCTGCGTGCCGAAGCTGACCTGGCAGAGCGCATCCCTGTCGCGGCGCTGGTCGGTCGGCTTGCCGTTCTTCTTGACGTAGGTGCAGGTGGCGCTCTGCGTCTGCGTGTACCAGGAGAGGCCCTGCGGCGACCATGTCCGGCGCCGCGAGCAGCACGAGCGTGCTGTACGGGTCGAACGCCTTCGGCCAGCCGACCCAGCCCGGGTCCGCGCCGAAGTTCGTCACGTCGTCCTGCGTCCACGTCTGCCACGTGCCGATGAGGTCGGGGTGACCCCAGTCGGTGCCGCCGTCGAGGACCGAGGCGGTGACGCCGGTGCCGGTGTAGCCGGCCTTCCAGGCGCCCGTGAAGTTGTGCGTCTTCGCATCCAGCACGTCCATGCTCTTGAGCTGGTCGAAGTTGGAGGTCTTGAGGGGCGGAGCCTTGTCGAACGGCACCGAGGTCTTCTGGAACGCGCGAAGCGCTTCGTTGCGCGTCTTCCGGTCGTGCTGGTTGCCGATTTCGGGATCGGTCCCGGTCGGCGTCCCGGTCTGCTTGAACTGGATCGAGGAGACGCTGACGACGCCGTCGAGGCCCGCGAGCTTGGAGAGCTTCGTCGCGTTCACCTGGCCGACGACCAGCGCAACGCCGCTCTTCGAAGCGACGTGCGTCTCGTCCATCATCTTCGTCGCCTGCGCGACGTCCCCGCTCTTCATCGCCACGACGACCGCGACCTTGCCCGTCGCCTCGTCGTTCACCTTTTGCTGCAGGTCCGACGTCAGCTTGGACTGGACGCCGTCGTCCTTCGACCGCACTCGGTCGGACTTGCCACGATGCCCGTCGGCCGAGGCGCTCGTCACCGAAACGGTGACGGCCAAGGCGGCGAGTGCCAGCAGGACCGGCAGCAGCCGGCCAGAAGCCTTGATCTTCATGTCCCTCCCTGGGAATTGACGAACCCCCGGGAAGGGACGAACCGCAGTCGCGCCACCGCCCCGGCCCGCACGTTGTAGCCGCGAGATATTGGATTGTCAACGTGCCTATGGGTGGATGTTGGGGGACGCGGCATCCCCGCGGCGGGCGAGCGAAACGGCCTAGCGAGCCGTTCTTCTGCTTCACGTCGGGAAGCTCGGTGCGCCAGGCGCCGCGCCCGTGCGTAGCGGCGTAGAGGAGCCGGTCGCCCGGCTTGCGGCCCGGCGCGAGGGTCAGCCCGTAGACGGCGGTCTTCGGCAGGTCGTCGGCGGCGGTGATCCAAGATCCAGATCCCCTCACGAGCCGCGCGACCCCGAAATCGGTCGCCGCATAGATGTCGCCGGTCGCGGAGTCGAGCGCCACGTCGAGCACCGGCTGGTCGCCGAGGTCGAAGGTGAGGTCGGTCCACGCCGCCTTCCCGGTCGCCGGGTCGAAGCGGACGTCGAACACGTGCCCGGGCTGCGAGGGCGTGTAGGCCGAGAAGCCGGAGAAGGAGACGACCGCGTGGTTCGGGTCGTTCGCGTCCACGGAGATGCCGCTCGGGAACCGCCGCGGCTGGCGCCGGCGTGTCGAGCCGCGTGAAGGTGACCGCGGCCGGGTCGGCGGCGTCGACGTTCTTCGAGATCCAGAGGCGGCCGCGGCGTGTCGCGGCCCAGAGGGTGTGCGTGTCCGACGGCGCCCGTGCCTCGGCGGAGACGAAGCCGGCCGGGCCGCCGCCCTTGTCGGCGTCCGGGCCGGCGGTGAGGTCGCCGGCGGCGCCGCCGAGCGGCGTCCAGTCGCCGCAGCCGGAGTCCGGCCCGGTGCCGGCGCGGTCGCCCGTGTTCGTGTTGCAGTGCTCGGCGAGGAACTGCTTGTCGGCGTTCCCCGCGTCCTGGGTGCGCCAGATGTGCTGCAGCCCGGCGAAGGCGGCTCTCGCCGACTGACGGGTCGGCGATCAGCGGGCCGTAGAAGACGGCCGCGCCCTCGGGCGAGAAGAGCAGCGGGTCGCCGATCCAGAGCCAGTTGCCGCTCCGGGTGCCGTCGAGGTTCACGTCGATGCCCTCGCCGGAGTACTGGTGGTAGTGGATGACGCCGTCCTTGTCGATCGCGGGCGGTGCGCCGTCGCCCTGCACGTTCATGCCCCAGCCGCGGCCGTCCCAGAAGGGCGAGCCGTTGTCCTGGGTGCCGGCGATCAGGTCGTCGAACGGGTCGGTCGGGTCGACCGCGATGTCCTGCAGCTGCATCGTCGGCAGGCCGGCGTTCAGCGTCAGCAGCCGCTCGGGGATCGAGGACAGCCACGTGCGGCAGTCCTGGTAGCTGACCGGGCGCGACTGCAGGTTGTTGCGGTTGTCGCAGTCGGAGGAGAAGTCGACGTAGCTGCCGTTCGTGCGCGTCAGACCGCCGTCCGAGGCGATGAAGGTGATCCCGCCCGGCGCGAACGCGAACTCGTGGATGTCGGGATGGATCGACTCCCAGTCGTGCCGCGCGTCGCCGGTCTGGTCGCGGAACTGGATGCCGGCGTCGGTGGAGCGCATGACGGCGCGGCCGTTCGAGCGGTAGCGCGGCGTGCGCGTCGGCAGCTCCTGGTACTGCGTCGCGCCGCCGATCCACACTTCGTCGGGGCGGCCGGGCGGCGAGGCGACCGGCATGTCGTACGAGCACTGCGTGCGGCAGAAGTCGAACGAGCTGAAGCCGGGTGTCCCGTCGACGCTGCTCGAGAGCAGGGTCCAGCTCGCGTTCGAGGTCGCGGCCGCAGCGTCGTCGGTGCGGTAGAGCTTCGAGGCGTCGACGAGCGCGCCGCGCACGACGACCTCGTTCGAGCCCTCGCCGAGGTAGACGCGCGTCTTGCCGTTGCCGAGGCTCGTGACGGAGAGCTGGTAGCGGATACCGAGACCGGCCGGATCGGGCGCGGCGGTGTAGATCTGCGTGAACTGCGCACCGGACGGCGTGAGCGTTCCGCGGAAGACGCCGTAGTCGAACATCGAGACGTAGAACGTCCCGGGGGTGTTCGGGTCCCATTCGAAGTCGGTGATCCCGCCCTTGAAGAAGTCGGAGCCGTTCGGCGAGCTCGGGTTGACGACGTCGGACGGGCGGCTGAGCGCCGCCTTGAACGTGCGGCCGCCGTCGGTCGACTCGTAGAGGCCGACGGGCTGCGCGCCGGGCGGCGTGAAGCGGCCGCCGAACGTGGCGGAGGCCCCGTGCCGCGCGACCGCGGTGCCGATGAAGAGATGCTTCGCGTCCGCCGGGTCGACGGCGACCGCGCCGATCGCCCGGTCCTTCGCGACCGACACGCTGCCGTCGACGAGCGACCAGTCCTTGCCCTTGTTCGTCGAGCGGTAGAGGCCGAGGCCGGCCTCGTTCTCGCTCGCGCCGTTCGACTCGCCGGTGCCGACGTAGAGCGTCTTGCCGCTCGTGTCGGTCGGGTCGATCAGCAGCGAGCCCACCGAGAGCGAGTCGAGGCCGTCGTTCAGCTCCTTCCAGTGCGGCGTCGGCGCGAGCGCGTCGTCGGTGTTCCAGACGCCGCCGCCCGCGGCGCCGATGTAGAGCGAGCAGCTGCTCGTGTCGCAGTGCTTGAAGTCGACGGCGATCGCGCTGATGCGGCCCGACCACTGCGTGGGGCGCAGGAAGCTCTGCGTGCCGAGCGTGTCGACGTTCACCGTGCCGTCGCCGACCTGCTCCCAGCGCTTCGGCGACTTGACGCCGCGGTTGTGCACGCGCTTGCCGGCGGCGATCGCGCCGAGGGTCTGGTTGTAGTCGATCGTGTCGAGCGGATACGCGCGGTTCTCGTAGTCCATCTGGGCGACCGACTGCGTCTCGGCCTCGCCGGACTCGGAGCGGCCGAGGTGCGCGAAGGCGTTCGCGCGCGCGCCGAGCAGCTCGTTGCTCGGGAGCGGTGCCGCCGAGGGCGAGGAGCCCCTGAGCTGTCCGGCGAGCGCCGCCAGCACCACGGCGAGCGCGACCACGACCGGGACGACCAGCAGCCGGCGGGTCGACCACGGCGGCCTGCGCCGCGGCGGCTCGGGTGGCGGAGTGAAGGTCGCCTCGAGGCGGCTCACGATCTCGGAGTTGAGGCTCGTGCCCTTGCGGTCGGCCGCGGCCTTCAGCCGGACGCGCAGCTCTTCCGGCATGCGCAAGAGGAACCGGTAGGTCCTGTCCATCGGAGGCGGATGATCACTAATCGGCGACCGGATATCAAATCGCCGATATCAACCGGCTATTCGAACGGGGGCGGCGTCCCGCAGGAGTGGGCCCGCGAGCGCACCATGGCGCGGCTGCCCTGGCTGCCGACCGCGGTCAGCTTCCAGGAGGCGCAGATGTCGACGGAGACGCCGGCGTAGACGCTCGAGATGCGGCCCGCGGAGGTCGCGGTCACCCGGCGTGTCTTGTGGATCCCCGGCGCGACGAAGACGACGCGGACGGCCTCACCGGCGTGGAATCCCGACCCCAGGACCTTGGCGGGCGCGATCGCGGCCAACCTGATCTTCGGCCCGCTCTTGGCGAGCCCGGGAGCGGCGACGGCGAGTGCGACGCCCACGACGAGGAGAGCGCGGAGCATGCGCTCGAGTCTGACACCGTGGGGGCCCGTTTACCCCCGCCGATCGTGGGGGTTTGCCATCTTGCGATAGTCGAGGGCCTCGTCGAGCACGTCGTCCGAGACGCCTTCCTCGCGGGCGACCTCGCGCAGCGAGCGGCCGCTCGAGGAGGCCTTCTTGACGATCTCGGTGGCCTTGTCGTACCCGATGTACGGATTGAGCGCTGTCGCCGCCGACAGCGTCAGCTCGGCGTAGCGCTCCGCCTGCTCGCGGTTCGCCTCGATCCCGGCGACGCACTTCTCGTCGAGGAGGCGCGACGCAGCGGCGAGCAGCTTGACCGACTGCAGCAGGTTGCGCGCCATCAGCGGCACGAACACGTTCAGCTCGAAGTGGCCCTGCATGCCGCCGATCGCGATCGCCGCGTCGTTGCCGATCACCTGCGCGGCCACCTGCGTCACGACCTCGGGGATGACCGGGTTGACCTTGCCGGGCATGATCGAGGAGCCCTTCTGCAGCTCGGGCAGGAAGATCTCGGAGAGGCCGGCACGGGGGCCGGAGCCGAGGAAGCGCAGGTCGTTCGCGATCTTCGTCAGGCTGACCGCGACCGTCTTCAGCGCGCCCGAGGCCTCGACGAGGCCGTCGCGGGCCGCCTGCGATTCGAAGGGATCCGCCGGCGGCAGGATCCGGAGGCCGGTGTCCTCCGCGAGCCGGGCGCGAACGCGCTCCGCGAACTCGGGATGCGTGTTCAGGCCGGTGCCGACCGCGGTGCCGCCGAGCGGGATCTTGCCCAGCCGCTCGAGCGTCGCCTCGACGCGCGCCTTGCCCTCGCTGACCTGGGCTGCGTAGCCGCCGAACTCCTGGCCCAGCGTGACGGGGACGGCGTCCATCCAGTGCGTGCGGCCCGACTTGACGACGTCCGCGAACTCGTCCGCCTTGCGCTGCAGGGTCGCAGCGAGCCCGTCGAGCGCGGGCAGCAGGTCGTGTGTGATCTCGTCCAGCGCGGCGAGGTGCACGGCCGACGGGAAGACGTCGTTCGAGCTCTGGCCCATGTTCACGTCGTCGTTCACGTGGACGCCCTCGCCGGCGACGGTCGCGATCACCTCGTTCGCGTTCATGTTCGAGGAGGTGCCGGAGCCCGTCTGGAAGACGTCGATCGGGAACTGCGCGTCGAGCTCGCCGTTCGCGATCCGGTCGCCGGCGGCCGCGATCCGCTCCGCCTTCTCGGCGTCGAGCAGGCCCAGCTCACCGTTCACGCGCGCGGCGGCAGCCTTGATCCGGCCGAGCCAGCGGGCGACGGGCGTGGGGATCGGCTCCCCGGAGACCGGGAAGTTGGCGATCGCCTTCCGCGTCTCACCGCCCCAGAGCTCGCCCTGGGTTGCCGCCGTATCGGTGGTCACGCAACGGAGGTTAGCTCCGAAGAGCTAGCCCGCGACGCGGACTCGGCGATCAGTCAGTTGTCGTTCGCGAAGGCGGCGCCGCAGGCTCTCGTTGAGGTCCTCCACGAGGGCCCAGCCCACGTACGAACAACGAGGGCATTCGTGCTCCGCCTTGTGCCTGCGCTTGCCGCAGTTGAGGCACTCGACCATGCGGAGACTGTCCACGCGGGACGGGTCGACGGGTATCCCCTTACCGGGTGATCTTTCGGCCGGCCTCGAGCAGCCGCTCCCAGCTCGTGAGCTTGACGCGCGGGCGGCCGAGAGGCTCGCCGGCGCCTCGCTCGGCGGCGTCGATCGCCTGCCAGCCCTCGTAAGCCACGTAGTTCACGCCGCGCTCCTCCAACAGCGTTTCGAGACCTCCTTCGACACGACTTAGTGATGACTCATCACTTGCGAGCATCCCGGCGCGCGCATCCGCGAGCAGCTGCTCGACGGTCTCGGTTGCATCCTTCTTGTTCGTGCCGATCACGCCGGACGGGCCTCGCTTGATCCAGCCGGCGGCATACGTTCGCTCGGCGCCCTCGGCGCGGCCGCGGTCGTTCGGGATCGTGCCGCTGCGCTCGTCGAAGGGGACGCCCGGGAGCGGGACACCCTTGTAGCCGACGCTCCGCAGCACGAGGCCCGCGGGGATCGTCTCGGTCTCGCCGGTCGGGCGCGCGACGAGGCGGCCGTCCTCCTCGACGAGCTCGTTGCGGACGATCTCGACCGCCTCGACGCGCTCGTCGCCGAGAATCGCGAGCGGGGAGACGAGGAAGCGGAGCACGATCCGCCGTGGGCGGCCGTCGGGCGCATGCGCGGCGAACTCCTGCAGCAGGTCGTAGTTGCGGCGCGCCCGCTCGCGGTCCTCCTCGAGCGCGTGCGCGCTCGCCGGGTCGAGCTCGAGGTCGGCCGGGTCGACGATCACGTCTGCGCCGGCGAGCTCGCCGAGCTCCTTCAGCTCAGGCGGAGTGAAGGCGGCCTGGACGGGGCCGCGGCGGCCGAGCATGAGGATCTCGCGGATCCCCGCCTCGTTGATCGCCGCGGTCGCCTCGTCGGTCGTGTCGGTCGGCTGCAGCTCCTCGTCGGTCAGCGCGAGCATGCGCGCGCAGTCGATCGCGACGTTGCCGTTCCCGATCACGACGACGCGCTCGTGCGAGAGGTCGAACTCGCGGTCCTGGAAGTCGGGGTGGCCGTTGTACCAGGCGACGAACTCGGTGGCCGCCCACGAGCCCGGCAGGTCCTCGCCGGGGATGCCGAGCCGCCGGTCGGTCTGCGCGCCGACCGTGTAGACGACCGCGTCGTAGACGCGGAGCAGGTCGTCGTGCGAGACGGTCGAGCCGACCTCGACGTTGCCGAAGAAGCGGAAGCCCGGCCGCGCGGCGGTCTTCTCGAACGCGCGCGAGACGGCCTTGATGTTCTCGTGGTCGGGCGCGACGCCCAGGCGCACGAGCCCCCACGGCGTCGGCAGGCGGTCGATGACGTCGACCTCGACGGTCGGGTCGTCGCTCTTCAGGAGCGCGTCGGCGGCGTAGAAGCCGGCGGGGCCCGAGCCGACGACTGCGACCTTCAGCTGCACGGCGCGAGCCTAGCTCTCCGTGTGACTCAGACCGTGTGACTCAGACCGTGGACCAAACCGTGTGACTCGTGCGTTTGCCGCGTGCAGGGCTGGGACAGGAGCGGTTCATGGCAGACCCAGCACCCGTCGGCAGCGATGTCTCTGCCGGCACCTACCAGTGCACGAACTGCGGCTACGAGTTGCAGGTGCAATCCGTGCAATCGCTTCCGCCGTGCCCGAAGTGCGACGGGCCGTACGACTGGAAGACGGTCACCGGCGGTGACTCCGCCGGGGATCCGTACCCGAGCGCGAGCTAGACGCTAGTGCGCGTGGCCGCAGCCGGAGCCGCAACCCGCGGCGCCGTCGGCGGCTTCCGCGTCATCGACCTGGAAGCTGTGGCCGCAGCCGCAGGCCGACGCGACGTTCGGGTTGTCGATCTTGAACCCGGACTCCTGGAGGCCCTCCAGGAAGTCGATCGTCGAGCCCTGCAGGTACGGCGCGCTGAACGGGTCGACGACCACCTTCACGCCGTGGAACTCGAGCTCGTGGTCGCCCTGCTGGGCGCTCCGGTCGAAGCCGAGCGCGTACTCGAAGCCGCTGCAGCCGCCGCCCTGGATCGCGACGCGGAGCACCTCGGCCTCGCCGGCCGGCTCCTCCGCCATCAGCGCGCTGACCTTCGCCGCGGCCTTCGCGGTAAGGGTGACGACGGTGGTCTCGGACTCTTCGACGGATCTCTCTACGGTGGCCACGATCTGAGTGTAGCCGAGCCTTCCCCGGTTGCCACTTCGTGACACCTGTAACGCGCTTGGTTGTGCGGTTGACGGTTGGGTAAGTGGCAGCCCCGGCGATGGTGCTAGCGTCCGGCGCGGCGTACGGAGGAGGAAGCGTGTTCGGAGACTGGTTGCCGTTCGCGATCTACGGGCTGTTCGCCGTGATGATCCCGGCAACGATGATGATCGGGAGCTTCGTCTTCGCGACGAGACCGCATCGTCGCGTGCGTGCGCGCACGATCCCGTTCGAGTCCGGCGTCTCGCAAGGCCCGCCGCGCCGGCAGCGTTTCACCGTCAGCTTCTACCTGACGGCGATGCTCTTCATCCTCTTCGACATCGAGATCGTCTTCCTCTACCCGCTCGCCGTGATCCTCCACGAGCTGGCGTGGTTCGGCTTCTTCGAGTTCCTCGTCTTCCTGATCATCCTGCTCGTCGCCTACGTCTACATCTGGCGGAAGGGAGCGCTGGAATGGCGCTAGAAAAGCCGTCTGAGAGAGTCGGGGCTGCAGTCGGAGCGCCTGCTGTGGCCGTCGAAAGGCCCGTCCCGCTTCGAGGACGAGGTCGCGGACCTCGAGCAGAAGGTCGGGCTGACGACGCTCGCGAAGGCGGTCGCCTGGGCGCAGACGAACTCGATGTGGCCCGACACGTTCGGGCTCGCCTGCTGCGCGATCGAGATGATGTCGATCGTCTCGAGCCGCTACGACATCGCGCGCTTCGGGATGGAGCCGTTCCGCGGCTCGCCGCGCCAGGCCGACCTGCTGATCGTCTCCGGGCGCGTGTCGCACAAGATGGCGGCGCCGCTGCGCCAGATCTACGACCAGATGCTCGAGCCGAAGTGGGTGATCGCGATGGGTGCGTGCGCCTCTTCGGGAGGGATGTTCAACAACTACGCGATCGTGCAGTCGGTCGACAAGATCGTCCCCGTCGACGTGTACGTGCCCGGCTGCCCGCCGCGGCCGGAGCAGCTGGTCGAGGGGATCATCCGCCTGCACGAAGCGGTCAAGGCAGGCGTCCCGCCGGCGTACGAGATCCGGAGCGTGGCGTCCTGAGCGAATACGACGCGGTGCCCGGTCTCGTCGAGGTCGTCGCGCGGTACGGCGAGACGACGGTCGTCGTCGAGCCGGCGAGCATCGTCGACGCGGCGCTGCACCTCCGCGACGAGGAGGGCTTCAACTTCCTCTCCGACATCACCGCCGTCGACTACCTCGGCTGGGCGGAGCGCGGGCGTGTCGGGCTACATCGGCACGCCCGACGGCCGCGACCTCAACGGCCCGATGACGCAGGGCTACCAGGTCGTGCCGCAGCCGAAGCCGGCAGCGCTTCGCCGTCAACTACCACCTGCTCTCGATCTCGGACCGGCCGCGCCGCGTCCGCCTGCAGACGTGGCTCGACGACGGCGCAGGGCGTGCAGACGCGTCGATCCGTGTCTGGCCGACCGCCGACTGGCACGAGCGCGAGGCCTTCGACCTGATGGGCATCGCGTTCGACGGGCACCCGAACCTGCAGCGGATCCTCCTCGACGACGACTGGGAGGGGCACCCGCTGCGCAAGGACTATCCGATCGGCGGCGAGCCGGTCCGCTTCTCGGGAGAGGCGTGACCTCGACCGCGCGGCGCACGACGGGCGCGCCGATCTACGAGGGGACGCGGATCCCGAGCCCGATCCCGACCGTGCTCACGACGCCGCCGGAGCTGCGAGGCGACCGGCGACATCCTGACGATCAACTTCGGCCCGAACCACCCGTCGACGCACGGCGTGCTCCGGCTGATCGTCGACCTCTACGGCGAGGACGTCACCGGGCTCGCGGCGGTGATCGGCTACCTGCACACCGGCTTCGAGAAGAACATGGAGCAGAAGACGTGGTGGAAGGCGATCCCGTACGCGCCGCGCATCGACTACGTCTCCTTCCAGAACAACGAGTACGTGTTCGTCGGCGCCGTCGAGAAGCTGCTCGAGATCGAGGTGCCGCCGAAGGCGGCGTGGATGCGCACCGCTGCTCGCCGAGCTGAACCGCATCCACTCGCACCTCGTCTGGCTCGGGACGTCCGCGCTGGAGCTGGGTGCGATCTCGATGTTCTGGTACGCGTTCCGCGAGCGCGAGCAGATCCTCGACCTGTTCGAGCTCGTCGCCGGCTACCGCATGCACACGCGCTACTTCCAGGTCGGCGGCCTGGCGGAGGACATGCCGCGCGGGTTCTACCCGGAGGCGCGCAAGTTCTGCGAGTGGATGCCGAACGCGATCGACGACTACGAGACGCTGCTCACCCGCAACAAGATCTGGCTCGAGCGCACCGAGGGCCTCGGCCTCCTCTCAGCGCGACGACGCGATCGCGCTCGGACAGTCGGGGCCGGTGCTGCGCGCGTCGGGAGTCGACTGGGACATCCGCAAGACGGAGCCGTACCTCGCCTACCACCAGGTCGACTTCCGCGTGCCGGTCTTCGAGACCGGCGACGTGTACGCGCGCTACCTCGTGCACATGGCGGAGATGCGCGAGTCGGTGCGCATCGTCGAGCAGTGCCTCGACCGCGTGGAGCGCATGGAGGGCGAGCCGTGGATCGCGGACGACCGCAAGGTCGTGCTGCCGCCGCGGCGACGAGCTGCACACGTCGATGGAGTCGCTGATCCACCACTTCAAGATCGTCACCGAGGGGTTCCGCGTGCCCGAGGGCGAGGTCTACTTCGCGATCGAGTCGCCGCGCGGCGAGCTCGGCTGCTACGTGTGCTCCGACGGCGGCCCGAAGCCGTGGCGCGTCAAGTTCCGCGCGCCGTCGTTCGTCGCGCTGCAGGCGACGGCAACGGCTATGAACGACGCGCTGATCGCGGACATGATCGCGATCGTCGGCTCGCTCGACACCGTCATGGGCGAGGTCGACCGGTGACCGGCACGGCTGCTACGACCGACGATCCAGGAGCCGGCAAATGCCGATACGACGAGATCAGATCCGCGCGCGCTATCCGGAGGACGTGGAGAGCGCGACCCTGCCGGCGCTGCGGCGCGCGCAGGAGGAGCACGGGTGGCTGTCGCCCGACGTGCTGCGCGAGGTCGCGGACGCGCTCGACACGACGCCTGCGTACTGCAAGGCGGTCGCGTCGTTCTACGACCAGTTCCACCTCGAGCCGATCGGCGAGCACCTCGTCGAGGTGTGCACGAACGTCTCGTGCGCCGTCGTCGGCGCGCAGCAGGTCCTCGAGGCGTTCGAGAGCGGGCTCGGCTGCCGCGCCGGCGAGACGACGGAGGACGGCAAGGTGACGCTCCGCACGGTCGAGTGCCTCGGCGGCTGCGGCTGGGCGACGATCGTCGCGGTCGACCACCACTACCGCACGCACGTGAAGGCGGGCGACGTTCCCGCGATCGTCGAGGAGTTGAACAGAGCTGAAGGACACAGTGGCGGCGCCTGAGATCGTCCTCAAGGACGCGACGACGAAGCTCGCCGAATACGAGGCGGGAGGGGGCTACGAGGCCCTCGCGAAGGCGCGTGCGCTGACGCCGGCCGAGGTGACCGAGGAGCTGATCACGTCGGAGCTGCGCGGACGCGGCGGCGCGTTCTTCCCGACCGGCCGCAAGTGGTCGTTCGTGCCGCCCAAGGAGCAGCTGCCGAAGCCGCACTACCTCGTCGTGAACGCCGACGAGTCGGAGCCCGGCAGCTTCAAGGACAACGAGATCCTCGCGCGCGTCCCGCACCGCTTCATCGAGGGCTGCCTGATCACCGCGCATGCGATGGACTGCCAGCGCGTCTTCGTCTACATCCGCGGCGAGTACTCGGGGCCGTACGAGATCCTGGTCGGCGCGCTCGAGGAGCTGCGCGACCGGGCCGACATCCGCGGCGACGTGACGATCGTCGTGCACCGCGGCGCCGGTGCCTACATCTGCGGCGAGGAGACGGCGCTGCTCGAGTCGCTCGAGGGCAAGCGCGGCCAGCCGCGGTCGAAGCCGCCGTTCCCGGCGATCTCCGGCCTCTACGCGTCGCCGACCGTCGTCAACAACGTGGAGACGATCGCGACCGTGCCGCCGATCATCGAGATGGGCGCTGCGGAGTACGCGAAGCTCGGCGTGCCGAACACGCGCGGGACGCGCGTCGTCTCGGTCTCCGGCAACGTCGTGAACGGCGGCAACTTCGAGATCGAGGCCGGCATGTCGCTGCGCGACATCATCTTCGACCTGGCCGGCGGGATCGCCGACGGGCGCGAGCTGAAGGCCGTCGTGCCGGGCGGCTCGTCGACGGTGATCCTGACGAAGGACGAGGTCGACGTCGGCTACGACTTCGACTCGCTCGCCGAGCTGCGCACGGCGATGGGCTCGGCCGGGATCGTCGTGCTCGACGACCGCTGCTGCATCGTGCAACTCGGCATCCGTTTCTCCGAGTTCTACGAGCACGAGTCGTGCGGCAAGTGCACGCCGTGCCGTGAGGGAACACGGTGGCTGACGGCGATCCTGCGCAAGCTCGAGGAGGGCCGCGCGACGCAGCAGGATCTCGACCTGCTGCTCGACGTCTGCGACCGGATCAACGGCAAGTGCCTGTGCCCGCTCGGCGACTCGGACGCGATCATCGTCGCCAGCTACGTCGCCAAGTTCCGCGACGAGTTCGTCGCGCACATCGACCAGGGCGGCTGCCCGTTCGGCGGCGAGTCGTCGCTCGACCACGTCCTCGCCCCGATCCAGATGCACAGCGCATTCGCCCGATGGCAAACGCGCTGGAGGTCGCGCATGGCTGACCTCGTCACCGTCACGATCGACGAGCGCACCGTGCGAAGTGCCGAAGGGCACCGGCATGGTCGAGACCGCGGCCGCGGCGGGGATCGAGATCCCGGTGTTCTGCTACGAGCCGCGGCTCGGCGCGCCCGTCGGCGCGTGCCGCATGTGCCTCGTCGAGGTCGAGGGGATGCCGAAGCTGCAGGCCGGCTGCACGCTGAGCGCGCAGGACGGGATGATCGTGCACACCGCTCGCAGCTCGGAGAAGGCGGCCGAGGGCCAGCACTCGACGCTCGAGTTCATCCTCGTCAACCACCCGCTCGACTGCCCGGTCTGCGACAAGGGCGGCGAGTGCCCGCTGCAGGACCTGACGTTCCGCTACGGGCCGGGGAACACCCGCATGACGTTCCCGAAGCGCACGTTCGAGAAGCCGATCCCGATCTCGCCGCTGATCGCGCTCGACCGCGAGCGCTGCATCCTCTGCTACCGCTGCACGCGCTTCAGCGAGTCGGTCGCCGAGGACGGGCAGCTCGTCGCGATCAACCGCGGTGCGCAGTCGGTGATCGCGACGTTCGAGGACGAGCCCTACCGCGGCCACTTCTCCGGCAACGTGACCGAGCTCTGCCCGGTCGGAGCGCTGACCGCGACGTCAGTACCGCTTCGAGGCGCGGCCGTGGGAGATCCAGAGCGTGCCGACGGTCTGCGGGCTCTGCCCGGTCGGCTGCAACATCTCCGCGACGACGCGCGAGGGGAAGGTCAAGCGCATCCTCTCGCGCAACCACCCGGAGGTCGACGAAGGGTGGCTGTGCGACAAGGGGCGCTTTGCCTTCGCGCACCTCGACGCGGCCGACCGGATCACGGCGCCGCTGCGCAAGGCAGGCCCGCGCCGCTTCGAGCAGCTGTCGTGGGAGGACGCGCTCGACGCCGTCGAGAGCGCGCTGCGCGCGGGCGGCGAGTCGACGCTGACCGCGCTCTCGGGAGGCGAGACGGTCGAGGAGGCGTACGCGCTCGCGAAGCTGCTGCGCCGCGGCCTCGGGGCGAACCTCGCGGTCCTGCCGGAGCCGATCCCGGACGGGCTCGACTCCTACCGCGCGCCCCTGTCCGCGCTGCGCGACGCGAAGACGATCGCGGTCATCTCGGACACGCCGGTCGTCGAGCGCGCGCCGGTCGTCGAGCTCTGGCTGAAAGCTGCGCGCCGTGCCGGCGCGACGATCCAGTACGGCGTGCCCGACGGCCCCGTCGACGCGCTCGTCACCGACCACGCGGAGACCGCCGAGACGGTGCGCGCGGAGAGCGTCTACTTCCTGCCGCTGACGCCGAACGGCCGCGGCGTCACCGACGCGTGGAGCGCGGCCGGAGACGGCGAGCCGATCGACGCGAAGCCGCGGCTGGTCGTCCTCTCCGGCGACGAAGCGGCGCTCGACCCGAACGTGCGCGTCCTCGCCGCCGAGGCGGACGTCGTGATCGGGATCGGGATGTTCCAGAACAGCTTCCGCGGCGTCGCCGACCTCGTCCTCCCCGGCACGAGCTACCTCGAGCGCGACGGCACGACCGTCAACCTCGAGGGCCGCCTGCAGCGCCAGCGCCGCGCCGTGCTCGCTCCCGTGCCCGACGTGCTCGCGTGGCTGTCGAAGCTCGGCGAGCGCTTCGGCGTCGAGATCTCGCCGTACTCCTCCGTCGTCTTCGACGAGATCGGCGGCCGCTGCTTCGGCGGCATCTCCTACGGCGACGTCGGGGAGCAGTCGAGCCTGCCGCCGCGCGCGGCGCGACCCGCAACCCCGGAATCAGATTCGCTCCGCGAATCTGATTCCAGCCTTGCCGGGCCGCAGCTGCGCCTCGCGCGCTACAAGCCGCTCTTCTCGGGCCCCGCCGTCGAGCGCACGCCGGAGCTGCAGTTCCAGCGCGCCGAGCGGCGAGCTCCAGATCTCACGCGCCGACGCGCGCGCGCGGAAGATCCGCAACGGCCAGACCGTCACGGTCTCGTCGAACGGCACGTCGGTCGAGCTGCGCGCGCGCATCGCGCGCGACCTGGAGGCCGGGACCGTTCGCACCGCCGCGGACGACGCGGGCGACCTGCACGACCACGTCGAGGTGGCGCCGTGAGCGAGGCGTGGTGGATCACGATCCCGAAGGCGTTCCTCGTCGTCAACGTCGTGATGGTGTTCTTCGCCTTCACGACGTGGCTCGAGCGGAAGCTGCTCGGCCGCATGCAGCAGCGCTTCGGACCGAACCGCGCCGGCCCCAAGGGCCTGCTGGTGCCGATCGCCGACCTGCTGAAGCTGATCCGCAAGGAGGCGTTCGCGCCGAGCGCCGCCAAGGAGCCGCTCTACATCCTCGCGCCGGTCGTCTCGATGGCCACCGCGCTCCTCGCCTTCAGCGTGCTCCCGTTCGGCGCGGGCTGGGACGTGTGGGGCCAGCACATCACCGGCAGCGTCGTCAACGTGCCGATCTCGCTGATCCTGATCTTCGCGCTCGGCTCGCTCGGCATCTACGGCTTCATCGTCGGCGGCTGGGCGTCCGAGTCGAAGTACTCGCTGCTCGGCTCGATGCGCACATGTGCGCAGCTCGTCTCCTACGAGGTCTCGCTCGCGCTCAGCGTGCTCGGCGTCGTGCTGATGGGGCAGTCGCTGAACCTGCAGGCGATCGTCGACAAGCAGGAGACGACGCTCTGGTTCTTCATTCCGCAGGCGGTCGGCCTCGTCGTCTTCCTGTTCGGCGCGATCGCGGAGACATCGAGACCGCCGTTCGATCTCCCGGAGGCAGATACGGAGCTCGTCGCCGGCTACCACACCGAGTATTCCGGCATGAGGTGGGGCCTGTTTCAGGCGGCCGAGTACGTGAACATGCTCGTGCTGTCGGGCCTCGTGGTGACGCTCTTCTTCGGCGGTTACCACTTCCCGTGGGTCGACTCGCTCGACAAGTTCGGCCCGATCTGGTTCGTGCTGAAGCTGTTCTTCTTCGTGACGCTCTTCATCTGGCTGCGCGCGACGCAGCCGCGCCTGCGCTACGACCAGCTGATGCGGTTCGGGTGGAAGGTGCTGCTGCCGGTCGCGACCGTCAACGCCCTCGTGACCGCCTTCTTCGTGGTGCTGATCAAGTGATAGCGGTCTCCTGATGGCGGTCGTCCCGAACACGCTGAAGGGCTTCGGCGTCACGCTGAAGCAGATCTTCAAGAAGCCGATCACGCAGCAGTACCCGGAGTACAAGCGCCCGGTCTACCCGCGCTACCGCGGGCGGCACCGGCTGAACCGGCACGAGAACGGCCTCGAGAAGTGCGTCGGCTGCTCGCTCTGCGCCGCCGCGTGCCCCGCGGACTGCATCCGCGTCGTGCCCGCGGAGAACACGCCGGACAACCGCGTGTCGGCGGGCGAACGCTACGCGCGCATCTACGAGATCAACATGTCGCGCTGCATCTTCTGCGGCTACTGCGAGCTCGCGTGCCCGTTCGACGCGATCACGCTCGGCAACGACTTCGAGATCTCCGAGTACAACCGCGACGACCTCATCTACACGAAGGACATGCTGCTCGCGGAGCCGATCAAGCGTGTGCCGGTCGCCGACCGCGACCTCTACGACACGCCGGTGCCGTACTACAAGGACCACTCGTGAGCAATCTGATTCGCGCAGCGAACCAGATTGCAGCACTGCGATCTGCGACCGGAAAGGCTCGAATCTGGTTCGGCTATGCCGAATCAGAGACCGGAAAGGCTCGAATCTGGTTCGGCTACGCCGAATCAGATTCGGTAGGCGGCCGTGGCTAACTTCCTCGTCTGGTGCGTCTGGTTCGTCGCCGCGTTCGCGTGCCTCGCGAGCGCGCTCGCGGTCGTGACGTTCCGCAACCCGTTCTACTCGGCGCTCGCGCTGATCGGGAACCTCGCCTCGCTCGCCGTGCTCTTCCTGCTCCTCTCGGGCGAGTTCGTCGCGGCGGGGCAGGTGCTGGTCTACGGCGGCGCGGTGATGGTCATGTTCCTGTTCGTGATCGCCTACCTCGGCGACAAGAGCGAGGAGTCGCCGTGGTCGGGTGGCCCGTCGTGGCAAGTCGTCGGCGCGGTGCTCGCCGGCGGCGCGATCCTCGCCGAGGTGATCGTCGTGGTCGGCCTCGCGGCCGGGAACTTCTTCTCGTCGCCGGCGCCGATCACGCGCTCGTTCGGCTCACCCGCTTCGATCGGCCGGCTCTTCCTCACCGACCACCTGCTCGCGTTCGAGGTGACGTCGATCGTGCTGCTCGTGGCGGCGGTGGGCGGCGTCGTGCTCGGCTCCCATGCACGCGTGACGGAGTCGTCGCTGGAGGGCGATGCACGGGCCTGACATCCAGTGGTACGTGATCCTGAGCGCGCTGCTGTTCTCGACCGGCGCTCTCGGGGTGATGCTGCGCCGCAGCCCGCTGATCATCCTGCTCTCCGTCGAGATCATGCTGAACTCGGCGAACCTGCTGCTGATCGCCTTCTCCCGCCTGCACGGAAGTGAGGACGGGCAGATCTTCGCCATCTCGGTGATGGCGGTCGCCGCCTCTGAGGTGGTCGTCGGGCTCGGACTGATCGTCGCGCTCGGCCGCCGCCACGTCGACCTCGACGTCGACAGGCTCAGGACGCTGCGTGGCTGAACGGCAGCGAGGCTGACGATGGTCGACACCGCCTCCTGGGTCTGCCTGCTGCTGCCGCTTGCCGCCGCGCTCGCGATCACGCTCGCGGGAACGCGACCGTCGCGCCGTGTCACCGGCTACGTCTCGACGCTGACCACGATGGGCGCGTTCGTCGCCGCCGTGATCGCGTTCATCGGGCTGCTCGGGGAGAGCCCGGACGAGCGCGTGCACACGACGACCTCCTGGACGTGGCTCTCTGCCGGGCCATATCACTTCGGCTTCACGCTGCTCACCGACCAGCTGAGCATCGTGATGATGCTGATCGTCACCGGCGTCGGCTCACTGATCGTCGCGTACTCGGTCGGCTACATGGACCGCGAGGACGAGGAGCGGCGGTACTTCGCCTACATGTCGCTGTTCGTCTTCTCGATGCTCCTGCTCGTGCAGAGCGGCAACCTCCTGTTGCTGCTCGCGGGCTGGGGGATGGTCGGCCTGTCGTCGTACCTGCTGATCGGCTACTACCAGGAACGCCCCTCGGCGATCGCAGCCGCGAAGAAGGCGTTCGTGATGAACGCGTTCGGCGATGCGACGATGGCGCTCGCGCTCTTCCTGCTCATCCAGCACACGGGGCAGCTCGACTACGCGGGCGTGTTCGCCGCGGCGCCGCAGAGCGGCGCGGTCGCGAACCTGATCGCCCTCGGCCTGCTCGGCGGCGCGGTCGCGAAGTCGGCGCAGGTACCGCTGCAGACGTGGCTCCCGGACGCGATGGAAGGCCCGACGCCGGTCAGCGCGCTGATCCACGCCGCGACGATGGTCACCGCCGGCGTCTACCTGATCGTGCGCTGCCACACGCTGTTCGAGAACGCCTACGTCGTCCAGGACCTCGCTGCGGCGCTCGGCGCGGTGACGCTCCTGATGGCCGGTCTGATCGCGCTCGTGCAGACGGACATCAAGCGCGTGATCGCGTACTCGACGATGTCGCAGATCGGCTACATGTTCGTCGGCGCCGGGCTCGGGGGCTACTCGAACGCGATGTTCCATCTGATGACGCACTCGTTCTTCAAGGCGCTGCTCTTCCTCGCCGCGGGGCTCGCGATCCACGCGGTGGTCGGGGAGCAGGACATCCGCAAGCTGGCGGGCGTCGGGAAGCTGATGCCGTTCACGAAGATCGTCTTCCTGATCGGCTCGCTCGCGCTCGTCGGCATCCCGCCGTTCGCGGGTTTCTTCTCCAAGGACCCGATCCTCGGCGAGGCGCTCGCGCGCGGCTGGTTCGGGATCACGATCTTCGTGGTCGGCGTGCTCGGTGCGTTCCTGACCGGCCTGTACGCGTTCCGCCTCTACTTCATCGTCTTCACGGGTGAGCCTTCGGCGTTCGCGCGCGAGCACCACCACGCGCACCACGGCAAGGAGGGCCCGTTCTCGATGATGTGGACGGTCGGCACGCTCGCCGCGCTCTCCTGCGTCGGCGGCCTGCTGCAGTTCACGCCGTTCTGGGACCCGCTGACGCACTGGCTCGACCCGATCGACCCGGCGCTCGCCGAGGCGACGGGCTGGGAGGAGTTGCTCGCCTCGCTGCTCGCGGTCGGGCTCGGCCTGGCCGGGATGTTCGTCGCGTGGTCGATCTACGCCGCGAAGCGCCGCAGGGCGCCGAAGCCGGTCACGCTCTTCGAGAAGAAGTTCTACTGGGACGAGGTCTACGACCTCGTCTGGTACCGCGGCGCGGAGGTGGTCACGCGCGCGCTGTACGCGTTCGTCGAGCGGCCGCTGATCGCCGGCTCGATGAGCGCCGTCTCCCAGGCGTTCGGGCTCGGGTCACGCGAGCTCTCGACCGCGCAGAACGGCCTCGTGCGCTCCTACGCGCTCGCGCTCGCGAGCGGCATCGCCGTCCTCACCGTCGTCTTCCTGGCAGCGCGATGACCGTAGGCTCGACGGAGGTCACAGAAGTGATGACCGCAGGCTCGACGGAGGTCACAGAAGTACCGTGAACGACTGGCTGACCACGATCCTGATCTTCCTGCCGGTGGCCGGCGCGCTCGTCGTCGCGCTCATGCCGCTGCCGCGCTACTGGGTCGGCTCGATCGCGTCGCTGATCTCGCTGCTCGAGGTCGCGTTCTGGATCACGAGCGCGTCGAAGTTCGACTTCGGCTCGCCGGCGCTGCAGTTCGAGCAGAACGTCTCCTGGGTCAGCGACCTGCAGATCAGCTATCACGTCGGCCAGTACGCGTTCTCGCTCTGGTTCGTCGGCATGACGACGATCGTGATGGCGGCCTGCGTGATCTACGGCTGGTGGGTGGGGCGCGAGCGTGCGCGCGCGTACTTCTCGCTCATGCTGCTGCTGACCGGCGCGATCGTCGGCGTCTTCACCGCGCAGGACCTGCTGCTCTTCTACGCGTTCTTCGAGGCGATGCTGATCCCGCTCTACGTGCTGATCGGCGTCTGGGGCGGCGCCGACCGGCTGCGCGCGACGCTCACGTTCGTCATCTACACGGTCGTGGGCTCGCTGCTGATGCTCGCGGCGATCGTCGTCTACGGGCTGCAAGAGGGGACGTTCGACCTGACCAAGATGGGGCCGAGCACGTCGACGTGGCTCTTCCTCGGCTTCGTCGTCGCGTTCGCGATCAAGTCGCCGCTCTTCCCGCTGCACGGCTGGCTGCCGATCACCTACCGCGAGTCGCCGCCCGAGGTCTCGGCGGTGCTGTCGGGGATCGTCTCGAAGGCGGGGCTGTACGGCTTGCTGCGCATCGTGATCCCGAAGTTCCCGTCCGTGGTCGCCGACTGGCGCGTCGTGCTGCTCGTGCTCGCGTCGATCTCGCTCGTGTACGGCTCGCTGCTCGCCTGGCGCGCGCCCGACTTCCGCGGCGTGATCATGTACTCGTCGATGGCGCAGGCCGGCCTGATCGTGCTCGGCCTGTTCGCGAACAACGATCTCGGCCTGGACGGCGCCGTGCTGCAGATCGTCAACCACGCGCTCGTCTCGGCGGCGCTGTTCCTGATCGCCGGGATGGTCGAGCGGCGGACCTCGACGGGCGAGCTGGCGCTGCTCGGCGGGATGGCGCGCGGGCGCCCGGCCCTCGCGACGATCATGCTCACGACCGGCGTGATCGCGCTCGCCGTGCCGCTCTCGACGTCGTTCGCGGGCGAGTTCCTCATCCTGGCCGGCGTCTTCCAGCAGGGCTGGGCATGGGGCGTGATCGGCGCCGTCGCGATCGTGCTCGCCGCGATGTACGTGTTGCGCGCGATCTCGGCGGTGCTGCACCAGGACGTCGGGCCGGCCGTGCCCGAGGCGGCGCTCGACCTGCGCGCCGGCGAGCTCGCGGTCGTCGTGCCGCTCGTCGCGTGCCTGCTCGCGCTGAGCGCTTACCCGAATCTGATCTCCGGTCACGCCTTCGGTGGCAACTCACCGCCCTCGCTGAGTGAGGCGGCCAAGTGATCGCCGCGATCCAGACGCCGCACGTCGACTGGTTCGCGCTCTCCCCGGCGCTGTCGCTGATCTGCGCCTCGGGGGTCCTGCTGTTCGTTGCCGTCCTCGCGCCGCCCGACGTGCGCAAGCCGCTCGCCGCGTTCGTCGCGTTCGCCGGCTTCATCACCTCGTTCGTCTTCGCGGTGGTGCTCGACGACGCGGAGCGCGAACGCAGTCACGGCCGTCAGCGACTCGATCTTCCGCGACCGCTGGTCGGCCCTCGCCTCGGTTCTGCTCGCGGGCTGCGGCGCCGTCGCGGTGCTCATCGCCTACCGCGAGCCCATGCGCAGCGAGCACATCGCCGAGTACTACGCACTCCTCACCGCGGCGGGCGCGGGCATGGCGTTCTTCGTACAGGCCGCGAACCTGATGACGCTCTTCCTCGGCCTCGAGTGGTTCTCGATCGCGCTCTACGTGCTGACCGCGATCGACATCGACCTGATCGGGTCGCTCGAGGCGGGCCTGAAGTACCTGATCGTCGGCGCCGTCGGCTCGGCGACGCTGCTGTTCGGCTCCGCGCTCGTCTACGGCGCGACCGGGCGAGCTGTCGTTCGACAAGATCGCAGCTGCCGGTCACAGCGACGACGCGATGCTCGTCGCCGGCCTCGCGATGGTGATCGCCGGGCTCGCGTTCAAGGCGTCGGCGGCGCCGTTCCACATGTGGACGCCGGACGCCTACCAGGGCGCACCGACGCCGGTGACCGCGTTCATGTCGTCGGCGACGAAGATCGCCGCGCTCGTCGTCACCTACCGCGTGCTGTCGACCGCGTTCCCGCAGCGAGCAGCACCTGTGGACGTGGCGCGATCGCGGGGATCGCGATCGTCTCGCTCGCGTGGGGCAACATCGCGGCGCTCGCTGCAGCGGAACGTGAAGCGGCTCCTCGCCTACTCGTCCATCTCGCATGCGGGCTTCATGCTGATCGGCGTCGCCGCCGCGAACGCGCTCGGCGCGCGGGCGCTCATGTACTACCTCATCCCCTACGCCGCGATGTCGCTCGGCGCATTCGCCGTCGTCGCCGCGCGCGAGCGCGAGCTCGGCGTGCCGGTGACGCTGCAGAACCTCGCCGGCTTCGGCTGGGAGCGGCCGTTCCTCGGCGTCTCGATGTGGGTCTTCATGCTCGGGATGCTCGGCTTCCCGCTGACCGGCGGCTTCTTCGGGAAGTTCTACGTCTTCGCCGCGGCCTACGAGCGCGGGCTGGTGGTGGCTGATCGTCGTCGGCGTGGTGGCGACGATGATCTCGGCCGTACTACTACCTCGGCGATCGTGCGCGCGATGTACTTCCGCGAGGCGGCCGAGCTGCAGCTCGCCCCCGCCGGCGGCGCGCCGAACGCGAGCTCCTGCTCGGCGCCGGCGTCGTCGACTGCGTGGCCGTCACGGTCGGCTCGTTCTTCGCCGTGCAGCCGCTGATCGACGCTGGCGACGGACGCGGCGAGCGCGCTGCCGCTCTAGACCTGAACCGGTCTTTGAACCGCGCGCGGTTCGCCGGGCCGCGCGAGCGGCGCTGAACCGGTTCAGACCGCGACAGGTCGTCTACGGCTTCGCGGTCGCGATTGCCGCGCGCCGCAGGTACGGCACGATCGCGAGGCAGAGCTTCAGCCCGAGCACCGCGAGGCAGGCGACGAGCGCCGACGCGCCGAGCGGCGGGAGCGCGTGCGTCTGCGTCTCCGGCGAGCGCGCTGCGCAGGAGAGCGACGAGCAGCGCCGAGCGCGAGCGTCCAGAGGAGCGCCTGCAGCCCGCCGACGGAGTCCTCGCGCTGCTCGAGAAGTCGCCGAAGGCGGCGAGCGCCGCGACGGCGGCGAACGGGATCGCGGCGAGCAGCGCGTCGAAGGCGAGCCCGTGCGCTCCACGCGCGTCGGCGAACGCCGCGGCCACCACCAACACGGCCGGAAGTGCTCGACGTCCCACGGCTCGTAGCTTCGCCCTCGGGCCGGACGGTCCTTCTATGCTCACGCCGGCTGTCTCGACGGGAAAGGAACGGAATGGCGACACTCACCTGGCTCGGCCACGCGTCGTTCCGCCTCGACACGGACGGCGGGAAGCGGATCTACGTCGACCCGTTCCTGCCAGAACAACCCGAAGACGCCCGACGGCGAGAAGGAGCCGCGAGCGCGTCGACATCATCGCCGTCACGCACGGCCATTCCGACCACGTGGGCGAGGTGCCCGCGCTCTCGCAAGCGCTTCCCGGACGCGGAGGTCGTCGCGCAGGTCGAGCTGAAGGGCTGGCTCGGGCAGAAGGGCGCCAGCGTCGGCGAGCTGCCCGGCATCGAACAAGGGCGGCACGCAGGAGATCGACGGGATCAAGTTCACGCTCGTCAACGCCTTCCACTCGTCGAGCTCCGACGAGGGCGACTACACCGGCGAGTCGTGCGGGCTCGTGGTGCGCTTCCGAGGGGACGTCCGTCTACTTCGCCGGCGACACGTGCGTCTTCGGCGACATGCAGCTGATCGCGCGCCTCTACGAGCCCGACTTCGCGGTGCTGCCGATCGGCGACCACTTCACGATGGGGCCCGAGGAGGCCGCGCTCGCGCTCGAGCTGCTCGGCAACCCGCGCTGCGTCCCGTGCCACTGGGGCACCTTCGCCGCTCCTGACCGGGACGCCGGATGCGCTGGCGGAGCTGACGAGCGCGCAGGTCGAGAAAATCGATCCGGGAGACTCGGTCGAGCTGTGAGAGCAACGAGCGCACTTGAGAGAAAGATGGTTCGGGGCGACGGGACGCCGGGTGCCGGAGATCGCGCTCGAGGGCGAGATCGACGTCACCGGGGCGCTCGTGCTCGACGCCGTCGACGACGAGGCGCTGCGGCGCGCACACCAGGCAGGCCAGCCCGTCGTCGTGCGCGCAGCGAGCGCGGAGGAGGTGAAGGCGGCGCTGGTGCGGCCCGAGGTGGCCGCGGCGCTCGTCACCGACCGCTCGCTGCTCGACCTCGACCTGACGGAGCTCACGTATGGCTGAGCCGCTCGTCGCGACGTACTCGATCGCGGCGTGCGACCTCGACGCCGGGCAGTGGGGCGTCGCGACGCAGTCGAAGTTCCTCGCCGTCGGCTCGGTCGTGCCGTGGGCCGAGCCGGGCGTCGGCGCGATCGCGACCCAGGCGCTACGCGAACCCGCGGCTACGGCCCCGACGGGCTCGCTCTCCTGCGTGAGGGGCTCCCCGCCGTCGGAGGTCGTCGCGCGGCTGACGGACGCGGACGACGGCCGCGCCGACCGCCAGCTCGGCGTCGTCGACGCGACCGGCGAGAGCGCCACCTACACGGGCGACCGGCTGCCTCGACTGGGCAGGCGGGCTCGCCGGGCCGGGCTTCGCCGCGCAGGGGAACATCCTCGTCTGCGACGAGACGGTCGCCGCGCTCGCCGACACGTTCACGGCGACGCGCGGCCGGCCGCTCGCCGAGCGGCTGCTCGAGTGCCTCGCCGCCGCGCAGGCGGCGGGCGGCGACCGGCGCGGGCAGCAGTCGGCGGCGCTGCTCGTCGTGGAGAAGGACGGCGGCTACGGCGGCCTCACCGACACGCTCGTCGACCTCCGCGTCGACGACCACGAGCAGCCCGGTCGCCGAGCTGGCGCGCATCTACGGCATCCACGCGCTGCTGTTCGGCAAGACGCCGCGCGACGAGTGGCTCGACGTCGACGACGCGCTGCGCGCGGAGCTCGCCGAGCGGCTCGCGCGGCTCGGCTACGACGGCGAGCCTCGAAGAGGCGCTCGGCGACTGGTCGGGGACGGAGAACCTCGAGGAGCGCGTCGACGGGGTCGAGCGCATCGACCCGGTCGTGCTCGCGGAGCTGCGCGCGACGGTGACCGGTTACGAGATCGTCTCGATCGACGAGCTCGACCAGTACGCGTCGTCCGACGGGACGCTCGTGCTCAGCCCGCTGCGGCGGCGGATCGGCTTCCAGCCGGCCGGGGTCAACGTCTGGGTCGGGCGCAAGGCAGGAGACCGCGTGATCGAGGAGCACACGCAGAGCGACGGCCAGGAGGAGCTGTACGTCGTGCTGCGCGGCGCGGCGCGCTTCGACCTCGGCGAGGAGAGCTTCGACATGACAGTCGGCGGCTTCGTGCATGCGCCGGGCGGCGTGTTCCGCGGCGCGATCGCGCTCGAGGACGACACCCGTGTGCTCGCCGTCGGCGCGAAGGCCGAGGAGGCCTACAGGCCCTCGGCGTGGGAGGACTTCTACCTCGCGTTCGCCTACCTGCGCGGAGGCGACGAGGCGGCCGGCCGCGCAGCGATGAACGAAGCCCTCGAGCGCGAGCCCGACGACTGGCGCGGCTCGTACAACGCCGCCTGCTTCGAGGCGCTCGCCGGCAACACCGACGCCGCCTTCGACCGGCTGCAGGAGGCATTGGTGCGCAACCGGCGCGACCTGCTGCCCTACCTCGAGTCGGATACCGATCTCGACGTGCTGCGCGGCGATCCACGCTTCGCGGAGCTCACGCGATGAGCGTCGTCCACCTCGACGAGCTCGACGCGATCGAGCTGCCGGACGGCTTCGTCTGGCGCCCCGTTCGGCGCCGCTTCGACATCCGCGCGTTCGGCGTCAACGCGTACACCGCCCGCGAGGCCGGCGGGCAGATCGTGGAGGAGCACACCGAGGGCGCGCTCGGCCACGAGGAGATCTACCTCGTGCTGCGCGGACGGGCGCGCTTCACCGTCGACGGCAACGACCACGAGCTCGGCCCCGGCCAGCTGGTCTTCGTGCGCGACCCGGAGCTGCGGCGCGGCGCCGTCGCGCTGGATGCCGATACGGCCGTGCTCGCGCTCGGCGGCAAGCCCGGGGTCGCGCACACGGTCTCGGCGTGGGAGGCGATGTTCGCGGCCGTCCCCGCGTCACGCGCGGAGGACTGGGACGAGGCGATCCGCATCCATCGAGGAGGCGCTGGAGGAGCAGCCGGAGCACGGCGCGCTGCTCTACAACCTCGCGTGCATGGAGGCGCGCGGCGGGCGCAGGCTCGACGCGCTCCTGCACCTGCAGCGCGCCGTGCAGCTCGAGCCGAAGTGGGCCGAGTACGCGACCAAGGACTCCGACTTCGCCGCGATCAGGAGCGAGCCCGGCTTCCCGGCAGCCTGACCCCGCCGGCGAGCGCGCGCAGCGCCGGCACGGGATCGGACTCGGCGCGCGCGACGAGCAGCACCGCGCCGAACCCGTCCTCCGGGTTGAGCGCGTCGACGAGCGCCTGCAGGCCGACGGCGAGCGCGAACGCCTTGTGGGCCAGCGGCCCGCCGAACGGCACGAGCTCCTCCGGGCGGGCGCGGCCCGCCAGCACGTCGCCGTGCGTGACCGCGCCCATCGACACGTCGGCGACGACCGGCGCGCCGTCGCTCGACGGGACGGCGATCGCGAGCGGGTTCGTCCCGGTCAGCGGCTCGCCGCCGTCGGGATGCGGGAGCCGCCGCGGCGAGGTCGCCGTCAGGAGCGCGACGAGGCCGGCATCCGCGAGCCGCCGCACCCAGTAGCCGAGCGAGCCCGTCGGGAACGTGCGCGAGCAGACGACGAGCCGCGCCGGCGTGGGCGGCTCGGCGAGCTGCGCGCGAACGACCGCCTCGAGCGTCAGGTAGCCGAGCGCGCCGTTCCCGTCCCAGCGCTCGTACCCCGGCTGCGTGTCGACGCGCCGCGGACGCGCGTCCGTGTCGAGCGACGTCCCAGGTCTCGAGCCATTCGATCCGCGAGACGCCGTGGCCGGCCTGGCCGCGCGCGTCGGCGTCCAGGAAGTGCGCAGCGAGCGTCTCCACGTCGTCGGCGCGGAAGCCGAGCGCCGCGAGCCGCGCGCGCGCCTCGTCAGGACGCAAACTGCACCACGGGCCAGCCGCGCTCCGCCGCGATCCGGCGCAGCTTGCGGTCCGGGTTCGCCGCGACCGGATGCCCGACGGCCTCGAGGAACGGCACGTCGCTGTAGGAGTCGGAGTACGCGGTCGACCGCGAGAGGTCGAAGCCCTCCGCCTCCGCGAGCTCCCGCAGCGCGCGCGCCTTGCCCTCGCCGTGCGCGGCGCGCAGCGTGCGGCCGGTGTAGACGCCGTCGACGATCTCGCAGGTCGAGCCGATCGCGCCGTCGAAGCCGAGGTCGTCGGCGATGTGCTGCACGATCTCCTGCAGCGTCGCGGAGACGATGTAGACGCGCTCACCGCGCGCGCGGTGCTGCTCGACGAGGCGGAGCGGCTCCTCGTAGACGAGCGGGCGCAGCACGGTCTCCATCGCGTCGCCGACGAGATGCTGCATCTCGTCGACGGAGAAGCCGTTCAGGATCTTCATGCCCGTCCTCGGCCGCGCTGCGCACGCGCTCCGCGCTCGCGCCGCGCAGGACGAAGAGCACCTGCCAGAACGCGGACTTGGCGAGGTCGAGCGCGCGAGATCAGCCCGCGCTTGCGGAACGAGCCCGCGAGCGCGAGCACCGACGAGCGCTTGATCAGCGTCCGGTCGAGGTCGAAGAACGCGGCGGCCCGCCACTACGAGACGAGCGGCAGCGTGCGCGTGAACCCGCCGGCACGGCTCGCGTCGATCGCCCGCGCGACCTCGAGGATCGCCCGCGCGGGCGTCGAGTCGGGGTCGCGCAGGACGAGCGGCACGCCGGCGTCACCCGATTCGCGCAGCCGCGCGTCGAGCGGGACGCTGCCGAGGAGCGGCACGCCGAGCTCGCGTCGCGAGCCGCTCGCCCGCCGCCCGTGCCGAACACCTCCGACGTCATGTTCTCGATCGACGCCGACGACGCGCATGCCGGTCTTCTGCGCCATCGTCGCCGCGCGCGACGCGACCTCCTGCGCGAGCGGCTGCGGCGTCGTGACGACGACGGCCTCGGCGCGCGGCAGCAGCTGGCCGAGCGAGATCGACACGTCGCCCGTGCCCGGCGGCATGTCGACGACGAGCACGTCGAGGTCGCCCCAGTGCACGTCCTGCAGGAACTGCTCGAGCGCGCGGTGCAGCATCGGGCCGCGCCACATCACCGGCTGGTTGTCGTCGAGGAAGAACCCGATCGACATCAGGCGCAGATCGTGCGCGACCGGCGGGACGATCATCTTGTCGACGACGACCGGCTTCTGGTCGATGCCGAGCATGTGCGGGATCGAGTGGCCGTAGATGTCCGCGTCGAGCACGCCGACCTCCTGCCCCTGCGCGGCGAGCGCCGCGGCGAGGTTCACCGTCAGCGACGACTTGCCGACGCCGCCCTTGCCGGAGGCGACCGCGAGCACGCGCGTGCTCGGCGAGAGCTGGATGCCGCGCGGCTCGGACGCCGCCGCGCAGCTGCGTCGTCAGCGCCGCGCGCTCGTCCGGCGACATGACGTCGAAGTCGAGCCGCACCGAGCGCGACGCCCGGGAGCGTCCCGACGTGCTCGGCGACCTGGTCCTCGAAGCTCGAGCGGAGCGGGCAGCCGGCGACCGTCAGCGCGATCGTCACGGCGACGTCGGCGCCGTCGATCTCGATCGCGCGCACCATGTTCAGCTCGGTCACCGGCTTGCGGAGCTCCGGGTCGATCACACGGCCGAGCCCGCGAGGATCTCCTCGCGCGTGGCCACGGCGCGAGAGTAGCGGGTGGGGCGCATACGCCGTTTCGGGGCCAACCGGGGGTGCTGGACGACTGAACCCCCGTCCAGTTGCCGCGGGCGGCGATCCGCAGCACACTGGAGCGGTGAAACGGCTCGCACTCGTCGTCCTGCTGTGCCTCGCGCTGGCCCCGGCCGCCGTGGCCGCCACGCACCTCGCCTACGCGAGCCAGCGGCAGGCGGAGCAATACCTCGAGCACGGCCTCAAACGCTGGGCCGGCGTGAACTTCCGCTCGAAGAAGTACAGCCACCGGATCGCGTTCTGCCTGCCCGGGTCGCGCTCGAAGTACGAGCGCAAGCACGAGCGTTTCCCGCCGCGCGGCAGGCGCTACCACTCCTTCGCCTGCACGCTCGCCGCGGCCGACCGCGTCTTCCATCTCTACCTGCAGGCGCGGGGGAACGGCTCGTTCAGCGTTCGCCCGGACCGCTGAGCCAGGAGACGTCCTCCGCGTCCAGCGGCAGCGTGGCCGCGCCGAGCAGCTCGTCGAGATGCGCCTCGGAGCGCGTGCCGACAGCGGCGAGGACGCGCACCGGCTGGTTGAGGACGTAGGCGAGCGCGACGGTGGTCGCCGTCGTGCCGCGCTCCGCGGCGAGCTGCTGCGCCCGGCGGCGTCGCTCCTCGTTCTCCGGGCTGTCCCAGCTGCGATCGTCACGCCCGCTCACGTAGCCCGCCGCGAGGCTCGCCCAGGCGATCGGCGCGACGCCGAGCGCGTGGAGCGCGGCGAGGTCGTCCGTGCTCATGCCGAGCGTGCCGGGCCAGGTCGGTTCGACCATCTCGACGAGCGAGAAGTGGTTGCTGAACGTCACGAGCTTCCCCGCGTCGCCGTCGAGCGCTTCCCGGAGCTCCTCCATCCGGGCGAGCGTCCAGTTCGAGACGCCGAAGCCGGCGATCGCGCCGCGCTCGACCTGCTCGAGCAGCGCGTCACCGAACGCGGATGCGGGTAGCGACGTGTCGTCGCGGTGCAGCATGAACACGTCGAGCCGGTCGACGCCGACGTCGGAGCGCGCCTTGTCGACCTCGTTCGCGACGAGCGACGGGCTGCAGTACGGCGGATGACAGCCCTTCGCGTAGAGCGTCATGTCGGCGCCGCTCGCGCGGAGCCAGTTGCCGACCGCCCGCTGTGCCTCCCCGTCCGCGTAGACGTTCGCGAGGTCGATCGACCGTCCGCCGCCGGCGTGGAAGCGGTCGAGCAGCCGCCCCGTCCCGGGCTCGTCGCGCAGGTCCGCAGTCCCGAGCACGATCTGGTCGATCTTCGACATGGCTTTCACCTCCGAGGGAGGGTGGAGGCGCGTGCCTCCACCCTCCACGACCACCGGGTTAGAAGTGGTACTTGTCGATGTTCTGCGGTGTGAACACGAGCGGCGGGCCGAGGACGACGACCGGGCTGTTCCCGTCGACCTTCGCCACCTTGAACGTCCCGAGCGTCCCGGCCTTGAACGACTGACCGAGGCTGCCGTTCAGCTTGCCGTCGAGCACGTTGTGCGCGACGTACGCCGCGAGATACCCGAGGTTGCTCTCGTTCCAGAGACCGAACTTCGACGTGCAGCCCGCCTTGACGTACTTGCGCATGTCGTTCGGAAGGCCGAGGCCGGTCAGCTGGACCTTGCCGCACTTGCCCTCCTGCTTCAGCTCCTGAGCGGCGGCCTGGATCCCGACCGTCGTCGGCGAGATGATCCCCTTCAGGTTCGGATAGGACTGGAGGAGCGCCTGCGTCTGCTGCGCCGAGATCGTCGGATCGTCGTTGCCGTACGCGATCTTGACGAGCTCCATGTCCTTGTACTTCGGCTTGCGCAGCTCCTGCTTCATGAACGTGATCCACGTGTTCTGGTTCGCGGAGGTGGCGTTCGCGGACAGGATCGCGATCTGGCCCTTGTACTTGATCTGCGCGCCCATCCACTGAACCTCGTACTGACCGATCAGCGAGTTGGTGGACGGAGCCACGAAGATCGTGCGCGCGTCACGGGCGGTATCGCCGTCGTAGGAGATGATCTTCACGCCCCTCGCCGTCGCCCGCTTGAGCGCCGGCGCGACGGCGTTCGCGTCCGGCGTCGAGATGACGATCGCGTTGTATCCCTGCCGGACGGCGTTGTTGATGAACGGGACCTGGGCGGAGCCGCTCACCGTCGTCGGGCCGTTGTAGGTGACGAGATCGCCGAGCTCCTTGCCGGCCTTCTTCGCGCCGTTCCCGTTCTGCGTGAACACCGGGATCCCGGTGGCCTTCGGCAGGAGGAAGATCTTGTAGTGGGTCTTGGTCGTCCCTGCCGTCCCCAGCGTCGCCATGACGGCGGCTGCTGCAACGACGGCCGAGCCGATCAGCACCACGAGTGTGCGCTTGCGCATGTTTACCTTGCCTTTCTGACTAGGGGTTGGAGTCGACGATGACTTGCGTGTCTGCTCGAGCGTTCGCCCTCACCCCCTTTCGGCGCCGGTGGAGCTTCGCGGGCCGACTCCCGGTCCGCGCGGCGGAGATCAGGTTCCCCGCGACGATCGCCGCGAGGAGGAGCACTCCGATGACGATGTTCTGCAGCTGCCCCGACAGGTTCGCGAGCTGCATGCCGCTCCGGACCTCGGCGACGAGGATGAGTGCGAGCAGCACGCCGGGCATGGAGCCCGTGCCGCCGAAGATGCCGACGCCGCCGAGGACGACCGCGGTCACGACGTCGAGCAGGGAGGTCGACGCCGCGTCCGCACGCGCCGAGCCGAAGTAGCCGACGTACACGAGACCGGCGATGCCGGCCATCAGCCCGGAGATGACGAACACGGTGACGCGCACGCGGGTGACCGGGATGCCGGACAGCCGCGCGGCCTCCCGGTTCGAGCCGATCGCGTACAGGTAGCGGCCGAATCGCGTCCCGTGCAGCACGATGCCGAGACCCAGGGCGAACGCCAGCATCACGAGCAGGGCGATCGGAAGCTCGTTTCCGGCGAGGTATCCGCCGCCGTACTTCGTGAAGCTCTCCGGGAACGTCGCCACGCCTTCGCCGGAGAGCACGACGAACGCGAGGCCGGAATACGCCGCCAGCGTGCCGAGCGTCACCGCGAGGGACGGCAGGTTGAGCACACCGACGAGGAGGCCGTTGACGAGGCCGAGGCCGCCTGCGATGCAGAGGCCGATCAACGCGGCCGCCCAGACGTTCACGCCGGCGGCGAAGATCTGAGCGAAGCAGACGATCGACGCTGCGAGGGTCGAGCAGATGGAGATGTCGATCTCGCCGGTGATGACGACGAACGTGAGCCCGAACGCCATCAGCCCGACGAAGACGTACGGGGTGACGAGATCGAGCAGGTTCGCACGGTTGAGGAAGAACGGCGACAGCGTCGCGCTCCAGATCCCGACGCGCGATGATCGCCAGCACGAGCAGCGTCTCCCACCGCACCAGCACGCGTCCGGCGAGTGCCTTCACGCCTTCGCCTCCGCAGCCGGCGGGACGAGCAGTGCGGCACGCCGGCGCCGCAACGCCTCCTGCAGGCGCCTCGTGACGAGCGCGTCGATCGTCACGGCAGCGACGATCGCGAAGCCGTTGAAGAAGATCTTCCAGAACTCGTCGAGCCGCATCAGCGTGAAACCGTCCGCGATCGTCGCGACGAGCACGGCGCCGAGCACGACGCCGAGGATCGACCCGGACCCTCCGAAGACGTTCACGCCGCCGATCACGACTGCGGTGATCACGGTCAGCTCGAAGCCGTTCGCGGCACCCGAGTCGAGCGTCGGGAAGCGGGACGCGAACAGGAAGCCGCCGAGGCCTGCGAGCGAGCCCGAGAGCGCGAACGCGATGATGATGCGGCGGCCGGCCGGTATGCCGGCGAAGCGCGCGGCGTCGGGGTTCGAGCCGACCGCGTAGAAGTCGCGCGCCCAGGGCACGAAGCGCAGCGTCGCCGCGCCGAGGACGGAGACGCCGAGGGCGATCCAGGCGAGCGCCGGGAACCCGAGCGGCTTCGACCCCGCGAGCGAGCAGGAAGTGGTCGGGCAACTGGGAGGCGGTGATGTTCTTGCCGCCGGTGATCTCGGCGTCGATGCCGCGATAGATCGCCAGCGTCGCGAGGGTGGCGATGATCGCCGGGATGCGGGCGACCGCGACGAGGAAGCCGTTCACGAGACCGAGGCCGAGGCCCGACGGCGACCGCGACGAGCGCCGACGACCTCGACCGGTAGCCCCGTGGTGGTGCGCGAGCGTCGCCGCCGATGAGATAGCCGCAGAGACCGACGATCGAGCCGACGCTCAGGTCGATGTTGCGCGTGAGCACGACCATCGTCTCGCCGACGGCGACGACGACGACGATCGAGACGTTCTGCGCGATGTCCTGCCAGTTCGAGACGGTCAGGAAGTTCGTCGCGCGAGCGCCGAAGAAGACGATCACGACGAAGAGCGCGAGCACGATCCCGATCTCGCGCAGCCTGAACGCGGCAGCCGCGAGCTCCTGCGGCTTCATGGCGCGCACGTGGGCGATCACGCCGCCGCCTCCCGCACGCCCGCTGCCGCCTGGATGACGTTCTCCTGCGTCGCCTCGGCGCGCGACAGCTCGGCGACGAGCCTGCCCTCGCGCATCACCAGCACGCGGTCGCTCATGCCGAGGATCTCCGGCAGCTCGGAGGAGATGAGCAGGATCGTCAGCCCCTGCGCGGCGAGGTGCGAGATCGTGCGGTGCACGTCCGCCTTGGTGCCGACGTCGACGCCGTGCGTCGGCTCGTCGAGGATCAGGATGCGCGGCTCGGCCGCGAGCCACTTGCCGAGCACGACCTTCTGCTGGTTGCCGCCCGACAGGCTGCGCACGACCTGCGCCGGCGAGGTCGCCTTGATGCTCAGCTGCTGCATGAACCGGCGCGCCAGCGAGCGCTCGCGCCGCGGCCGGAGAAAGCCTGCCGCGGTCACGGCCGGCAGCACGGCCATCGAGGTGTTGTCGCTGATCGACATCGGCTGGACGAGGCCCTCGTGCAGGCGGTCCTCCGGCAGGTAGGCGAGCCCGCGGCGCAGCGCGGCGCGCGGCGAGCGCGGCCGGAACCCGCGGCCCTCGATCTCGATGCGTCCGCCGTCGAGCGGGTCGACGCCGAAGATGCTGCGCGCGACCTCCGTGCGGCCTGCGCCGACGAAGCCCGCGAGCCCGACGATCTCGCCGCGCCGCAGCTCGAACGAGATGTCGGCGAAGATGCCGCGCCGCGTCAGTCCGTCGGCGCGGAAGACGACGTCGCCGATCTCCGCCTCCTCCTTCGGGAAGAGCGCGTCGAGCGAGCGCCCGACCATCAGGCGGATGATCTCGCCCTGCGTCAGCTCGCCCGCCGGACGCGTCTCGATGTGCCGGCCGTCGCGCAGGATCGTGACCGTGTCGGCGAGCGCGGCGACCTCTTCGAGGCGGTGGCTGATGTAGACGACCGCGACGCCGCGCTCGCGCAGCTTGCGCACGGTCGCGAACAGGTTGTCGACCTCGTTCGGCGAGAGCGCGGCGGTCGGCTCGTCCATGATCAGGAGCCGCGCGTTCGTGGAGAGCGCCTTCGCGATCTCGAGCAGCTGGCGGTCGGCGACGCCGAGCCCGCGCACCGGCGTGCCCGCGCCGAAGTCGACGCCGAGGTCGCGCAGGATGCGCATCGCCTCGTCCTCGCATCGCCCGCCAGTCGACCGTGTGCAGGCGGCTGCGCGGATGCCGGCCCGGCGAACACGTTCTCGGCGACGCTCAGATCGGGGAAGACCGTCGGCTCCTGGTACATCGCGACGATGCCGAGCCGGTACGCGGTCTGCGCGTCGCCGATCCACACGGACTCGCCGTCGATCAGGAGCTCGCCCGTCGTCCGGCTCGATGACGCCGGTGAGGATCTTGACGAGCGTCGACTTGCCGGCGCCGTTCTCGCCGACGAGCGCGTGCACCGTGCCCGGCTCGATCGCGAAGCTCACGTCGTCGACGCGCGTGCACGCCGCCGTAGCTCTTCGAGATGTCGCGCAGCTCGAGCAGCGGTGCCGTGCGCTCATCGCGGGTACGCGGCCGTGACGCCGCCGTCGACGTTGATGATGTTGCCGGTCGACTTGGCGGAGCGCGGCCCGGCGAAGAACGCGATCGCCTCGGCGACGTCCTCCGGGTAGACGTTGACGCCGAGCTTCGTGCGGCCGCGGTAGAAGGTCTGCAGGTCGTCCTCGTCGACGCCGTAGGTGCTGGCTCGCTCGGCCTTCCAGTCGGACGACCAGATGCTCGAGCCCTCGATGACGGCGTCGGGGTTGACGGTGTTGACGCGGATCCCGTGCGGGCCGCCCTCCTCGGCCAGGCAGCGCGCGAGGTGCAGCGAGGCGGCCTTCGCCGACGAGTACGCGGCGGCGTTCGCGCCGGCGACGAGCGCGTTCTTCGAGCCGACGAAGACGACCGAGCCGCCGCGGCCCTGCTCGAGCAGGACGCGGAACGTCTCGCGCGCGGCGAGGAAGTAGCCGCGCGCCAGCACGGCGTAGTTCAGCTCCCAGTCGGCGAGCGATCGTCTCGGTGATCGGCGCGCTGGTCGCGAGGCCGGCCGAGGCGACGAGGATGTCGAGGCCGCCGTACTCGAGCACGGCGCGGCGCGTCATGTCGGCGACCGCGTCCTCGCTCGTCACGTCGACGTGCACCGCGATCGCGCGGCGCGAGCCGTGTGCGACGACGAGCTCCTCGGCGACCTCCTGCGCGCCGTCGACGTTGAGGTCGGCGACGACCACGTGCGCCCCGCGCTCGGCGAGCAGCCGCGCGGCCGCACGGCCGATCCCGCTCGCCCCGCCGGTGATCAGCGCGACCCGTCCGGCGAGCTCGCCGCGCGGCGGCGCCTGCGCGAGCTTGTAGCGCTCGAGCGGCCAGTACTCGATCGCGAACGCCTCGCTCTCGCTCAGCGAGCGGAACCCGCCGAGCGCGTCCGCGGCGTCCTCGACGGCGATCGCGCGGTGGTAGAGGTCGCGCGCGACGCGCGCGCGGCCCGCGTCGCGCGCCGGTCGTGACGATGCCGACGCCCGGGACGAGCACGACGCGCGGCCCGGCGGGATCGATCGGGAACTGCCGCGTCTCGTCGTCGAGGTTGCGCTCGTAGTAGCCGCGGTACCAGCGCGCGTACTCCTCGACGCCGTCGCGGAAGCGCGGCCGCGAGCTCGTCGGCGCCGTCGCGCTCCGGGTCGAAGTCGACGACGAGCGGCTTGTGCTTCGTGTTGATCAGGTGGTCGGGGCACGGCGCGCCGACCTGGCTCACCTCGGGCGCGCGCGCCGAGGACGCGAACGCGACCGCCTCCGGGCTGCGGTCGACCTCGAGCACGACGCCGTCGGTGTCGGCGAGCAGCGCGCCGCGGAGCGCGGGGAGGGATTGCGCGAGGAGGGCGTCGCGCGCTTCCTCCCCGAGCTCCGCGACCGTCCGGCCCCCCAGCCCGAAGCGTCCGCGGCCCGCCGCGTCGATCGCGCTGCGGCGGCGCGCGAGACGAACTCGATCGTCGCGTCGTAGCTCTCCTCGCCGCGTCTCGCCCCAGGTGACGAGCCCGTGCTTCTCGAGCAGAACGGCCGCGCGCGACCGGGTTGCTCCTCGAGCAGCTCGGCGATGCGGCGCGACATGTCGAAGCCGGGCCGCTGGTAGTCGAGCCAGACGGCCTCGTCGCCGAACGCCTCCTCCGCGAGCCGGCGGCCGTCGGGCGTCGAGGTCAGCGCGATGATCGCGTCGGGATGCGTGTGGTCGACGTGCGGCCGCCGGGACGAACGCGTGCAGCAGCGTCTCGATCGACGGCCGCGGCTGGTCGGGCGCGATCGCGCAGCGCAGGAGGTAGTCGACCATCGCCGCGTCGTCCATCTGCGTCGCGCTCGCGCAGCGGGAGCAGCTCGTCGAGCCGCAGGCCCGGCGAAGCCGGCGGCGTGATCGTCGCGAGGTCGGTGCCCGAGCCCTTCACCCAGAGCACGCGCGCCTCGCGGCCGGCGTGGTCGGTCGACGTGCTCCTTGGCGGAGGTGTTGCCGCCGCCCTGAGTTCGCGAGCGAGCGGTCGGCGCCGAGCAGGTTCGAGCGGTAGACGAGCGCCGTCGAGCACCGAGAGCCCGGCCGCCGCCGCGTCGTCCCAGCGGTCGCTCCGGCGCGGCGGATGCCCGCGCAGCACGCCGACGCGTCCGGCTCACGCGCTCACCTCCAGCCGCGGCGCCGGCGAGCGAGCGCGGCGAAGCGCTCCGCGTGCCTCCTGCCACTCGCCGGCGGCGCGCGGCTCGTAGACGGCCGGCGCGAACGACGCGCGCACGACCTCGCGCGCCTCGTCGCAGCGACGCGAGCTCGCCGAGCGCGATCGCCTGCACGAGCAGGTTGCCGACGCAGCGGTCGCCTCCTCGGGGCCGGCGAGCACGGGCAGCCCCGCCGCGCTCGCCGTCCAGCGCGCAGAGCAGCTCGTTGCGCGCGCCGCCGCCGACGACGTGCAGCTCGCGTCGGGCACGACGCCGGTCGACCTCGCGCGAGCAGCTCGACCGTCTGCGCGTGCTTGAGCGCGAGGCTCTCGAGCACGCAGCGCACGACCGCGCCGGCGCGCTCCGGCTCGGGCTGCCCGGTCTCGCGGCAGAACGCGCGCGATGCGCGCCGGGCATGTCGCCGGGCTGCGACGAACGACGCGGTCGTTCGGGATCGACGAACGACTGCAGCGCGCGGCGCGTCGGCGGCGAGCGCGACGAGCTCGTCGAACGAGTACACGCGGCCCTCTTCGGCCCAGACGCGCCGGCACTCGTGCAGCAGCCAGAGACCGGTCACGTTGCGCAGGAGCCGCGTACGTCCCGGCGACGCCGCCCTCGTTCGTCAGGTTGGCCGCGAAGGTCTCGTCGGTGATCAACGGCTGCGCGAGCTCGACGCCGACGAGCGACCACGTGCCGACGCTGAGATAGACGGCGCCGGGCCCGCGCAACGGCACGGCCGCGACCGCGGACGCCGTGTCGTGCGTCGCGACGGCGACCACGCGCGCGCCGAGGCGTCCTCGCCGACGCCGGAGTCGGCCGAGCCGGTGCCGGGCGACGACCTCCGGCAGCAGCCCGACGGGGATGTCGAGGCGCTCGAGCAGGTCGGCCGCCCAGCCGCCCGTGCGCGCGTCGAGGCACTGCGTCGTGCGTCGCGTTCGTGTGCTCGCCGGCGCGGCTGCCGCACAGCCAGTAGTGCACGAGGTCGGGGATCAGCAGCAGCACGTCGGCCGTCTCGAGCGCCGCGTCGCCGCGCGCCGCCATCGCCGCGAGCTCGAAGATCGTGTTGATCGGCAGGCAGCTGGATCCCGGTGCGCTCGTACAGCTCGCGCGGCGAGATACGCCGGTCGAGCTCCGCCAGCGCAGCCGCGCGCTGCGGGTCGCGGTAGTGCACCGGGCTCTCGACCAGCGAGTCGTCCGCCGTCGAGCAGGCCGAAGTCGACGGCCCACGAGTCGACGCCGACCGAGTCGACGCTCGCTCGCGCCGCGGCCGCAGGCCCGTCGAGCACGTCTCGCGCACGAGCCGCGTCGACGATCCCAGCGGAGGCGGCCGCCCTCCTCGACGGGGCCGTTCGGGAAACGGTGCACCTCGTCGACCGTCAGGCGACTCGCCGTCGAAGCGTCCCGACGGCGACGCGACCGCTCTGCGCGCCGAGGTCGACGGCGGCCATCGTGGGCATCAGCTGACGCCCTCGTCGTTGCGCACGGCGCGGCGCAGGTCGCGCGGCCGCACGGGCAGCGCCTCGCGCGGGCCCGGATCGACGGCGATCACCTCGACGCCCGCGGCGCGCCAGGCCGCGACCTCGTCGGCCGGCGCGCTCGAGTCGGTGACGATCGCCGGCGAGCTCGTTCGACGGGCACGAACGAGAGCAGCGCGCTCCGGTGCCACTTCGTGCCGTCGAGGATGCCGTACACCTGCTCGCAGGCATCCGCCATCTCCTGCTTGATCCGCACCTCGTCCGGGTTCAGGTCCATCAGACCGCGCTCGAGGCTGAGGCCGCGCGCGCCGAGGAAGCCCTTGTTGATGCGCGTCGTGCGCAGCACGTCGGTGCCGAGGTCGCCGACGAGCGACATGGCCGAGAGGCGCAGCGTCCCGCCGGTGACGAGCACGGTGATCCCGGGCGCGTCGGCGAGCGCGGTCGCGACGAGCAGGCCGTTCGTGACGACGACGAGCTCGCGCTTCGCGCGCAGCTCGAGCGCGAGGTAGTAGGCGGTCGTGCTCGCGTCGAGCGCGACGGCCTCGCCCTCGCCGACGAGCGCCGCCGCGGCGCGGGCGATCGCGCGCTTGCGCTCGACCTCGAGGCGGAGCCGGAGGTCGAATCCGACCTCGGACTGGCCGTGGTGGAGCGCGCGGACGCCGCCGCGGACGCGCGCGACGAGGCCCTGTTCGGCGAGCGTCGAGAGGTCGCTGCGCACCGTGACCTCAGAAACCGAAAACGTTTCCGCAAGTTCCGCAACGTGAACGGAATCCCGGGTCTCGAGCAGCTGCGAGCACGCTGCGCATCCGCTCCTCCTGCGAAAAACCGCGGAAACTCGCGAGAACGTTCGATGCGCGCGACCCTACGCACGCGTGGCCGACTGTCAATGTCAATTGCACTTTCGAAACGATCGAAAGCGAAAGCCCATTCGTAAATTCGTCGCGAATGGTGCAGACTGCACCGCCATGGACGAGATGCGGCACTCGACTCGGCTGCGCGGTCTCGAGATCGAGACGCCGTCCTGGGGCTACGGCAACTCGGGCACCCGCTTCCACGTCTACCCCTGGCCCGGCGCCGCGCGCACCGTGCAGGAGCGGCTCGCAGACGCGGCGCTCGTGCACCGGCTGACGGGCTGCTGCCCGACCGTCGCGCTGCACATCCCGTGGGACGCGGTCGACGACTACGCCGCGCTCGCACGCGACGCGGAGGAGCAGGGCATCCGCATCGGCGCGATCAACCCGAACCTCTTCGGCTACGACGAGTACCGCCTCGGCAGCCTCTGCCATCCCGACGCGGGCGTGCGCGCCCGCGCGGTCGAGCACTGCCGCGAGTGCATCGCGATCGCGGAGCAGGCCGGCTCGACGATCATCAGCCTCTGGCTCGCCGACGGCACGAACTACCCGGGCCAGGACGACCTGCGCAGCCGCTACGCGCGCCTGCTCGACGGGCTGCGAGGAGGTGTACGCGTCGCTGCCGGACGGGATGCGGCTGCTCGTCGAGTACAAGTTCTTCGAGCCGGGCTTCTACAGCACCGACCTCCCGGACTGGGGCACCGCCGCCCTGGCCTGCCGCCGGCTCGGCCCGCAGGCGCAGGTGCTCGTCGACACGGGCCACCATCCGCAGGGGACGAACGTCGAGCAGATCGTCGCCCTGCTGCTGGCGGAGGGCCTGCTCGGCGGCTTCCACTTCAACAACCGCAAGTACGCGGACGACGACTTGATCGTCGGCTCGATCGACCCGTTCGAGCTCTTCCGGATCATGCGCGAGATCGCGCGCTCCGACGGCGCCGAGGGCGTGGCGTTCATGATCGACCAGTCGCACAACATCGAGGGGAAGATCGACGCGATGCTGCAGTCGGTCATGAACATCCAGACCGCGTACGCGAAGGCGCTGCTCGTCGACGAGGACGCGCTCGCGGCGGCACAGGCCGAGGGCGACGTGCTCGGCGCGCACCGGATCCTGCTCGCGGCGTTCGAGACCGACGTCCGGCCGCTGCTCGGCCGCCTGCGCTCGGAGCTCGGCGTCGACGATGACCCGGTGGCCGCGTTCCGCAGCGGCGGCTTCGCCGAGGCGCTCGCGCAGGAGCGCGGCACGGCGTCGGTCGAGAGCGCCTACGAGCGGCTGTGATGCGCGTCGGCGCGATCGGCGTCGGCGGGCACGCCGTCAACGCGATCCTGCCGAGCCTCCCGGTCGCCGGGCTGCGACTCGTCGCGACCTGCGCGCGGCATCTCGACCATGCGGAGGAGGTCGGCCGGCGCTTCGGCGCGGAGCGCGGCTTCGACGATGTCGGCCGCATGCTCGAGGAGTGCGAGCTCGACGGCGTGGTGGTCGTCGTGCCGCCGGACCAGTTCTTCGACGTGATCTCGGCGTGCATCGCGCGGGGCGTGCCGGTGTTCACCGAGAAGCCGGCGGCGAACGACGCCGCCGAGGCGCAGCGGCTGGCCGACGACGCCGCGGCCGCCGGCGTGCCCGTCGTCGTCGGCTACATGAAGCGCTTCGCAGGCGCCTACCGGCTGGCGCGCGACGTGATGCGGCGGGAGGAGTTCGGCGCGCCGACGCTCGGGTCGTTCACGTGGTCGATGGGGCCGTTCTCGCACCGCTTCGACATGCGCGACTGGCTGTTCGAGAACCCGGTGCACCACTTCGACCTCGCGCGCTTCTTCTTCGGCGAGCTCGGCGACGTGCAGGTCGTGCGCGGCCACGTCGGCAGCGAGTACACCGTCGTGGTGACGGCGCGCGCGGAGAGCGGCGCGATCGTCAGCATCCGCGCGAACACCACCGGCAGCTGGGAGCAGCGCAACGAGGCGGTCGAGATCTTCGGCGAGGGACACTCGCTGTTCGTCGACAACCTGGACACGTGCACGTGGCGGCCGCCCGAGCGTCCCGAGCGGGTCTGGCGGCCGAACTACACGGTCCCGGTGTCCGCGAACATGACGGGGGCGACGACCGGCTTCGTCAGCGAGCTCGAGCACTTCCGGCAGGTCGTCACGGAGGGCGTGCCGTGCGAGTCGGACATCGCGAGCGCGGCGGCGACGCTTGCGTTGACGAGCGAGATCGTCGACCAGGCGCTGCAGGCGTCCTGAGTGCGGATCGCGCTCTTCGTCACCTGCATCGGCGACACGTTCTTCCCCGAGCGCGGGACGCGCGACGGTGCGCGTGCTGGAGCGGCTCGGGCACGAGGTCGTCTTCCCCGAGGAGCAGACGTGCTGCGGCCAGATGCACCTGAACAGCGGCTACGCGCGACGAGGCGGCGCGGCTCGCGGCGGCGCTTCGAGCGGATCTTCGCCGGCTTCGACGCGGTCGTCTCGCCGTCGTCGTCGTGCGTCGGCACCGTGCGCGAGCTGCTACGGGATCGGACGAACGTCTTCGAGCTCTCGGAGCTGCTCGTACGCCGGCTCGGGCGTCGAGGACGTGGGCGCGTCGTTCCCGGACCGCGTCACGTACCACCCGACCTGCCACTCGCTGCGCGTGACCCGCGTCGGCGACGCGCCGCTGCGGCTGCTGCAGCAACGTGCGCGGCCTCGAGCTCGTCGAGCTTCCGAGAGCGGACGAGTGCTGCGGCTTCGGCGGGACGTTCGCGATCAAGAACGCCGAGACGTCGAGCGCGATGCTCGCCGACAAGTGCGACGCGATCGCCGACGACGCGGCGCGGACGTCTGCACGGCCGTCGACGGCTCGTGCCTGCTCCAGATCGGCGGCGGCCTCTCGCGTCGCGGAGCGCCCGCGCGCGCGGTGCATCTCGCGGAGATCCTCGCGTCGGCATGACGAGCTTCCCGGAGGCGGCGCGCGTCGAGCTGCAGAACGAGCAGCTGCGCGCGAACCTGCGCAACGCGACCGACACGATCCGCGCCAAGCGCGCCCGCGTCGTCGCAGAGGTGCCCGACTGGGAGGAGCTGCGCGAGGCGGGCCGCGCGATCAAGGCGGACGTGCTCGCGCACCTCGACGAGTACCTCGTGCAGTTCGAGGCGGCGGTGCAGGCGGCCGGCGGCGCGGTGCACTGGGCGCGCGACGCGGCCGAGGCGAACGCCGTCGTCGCCGACGTCGCGCGCGCGCACGGCGCGACGAGGTCGTGAAGGTGAAGTCGCTCACGACGGACGAGATCGAGCTGAACGACGCGCTGGCCGACGCGGGGCATCCACGCGCTCGAGACCGACTTCGCCGAGCTGATCCTGCAGCTCGACGGCGACTGGTCGTCGCACATCCTCGTGCCGGCGATCCACCGCAACCGCATCGGAGATCCGCGACCTGTTCGCGCGCACGATCGCGCCCGGCATCGCTTCGGACGAGCCCGCGCGACCTCGCCGAGGCGTCGCGCCTCTACCTGCGCGAGCGGTTCCTCGGCGCGCGCGTCGGCGTCAGCGGCGCGAACTTCGGCGATCGCCGAGACCGGGAACGATCTGCGTCGTCGAGTCCGAGGGCAACGGCCGCATGTGCACGACGCTGCCGCCGGTGCTCGTCACGGTGCTCGGGATCGAGAAGCTCGCTGCCGCGCTTCGCCGACCTCGAGGTGTTCCTGCAGCTGCTGCCGCGCTCGTCGACCGGCGAGCGCATGAACCCGTACACGTCGCTCTGGACCGGCGTCACCGACGGCGACGGGCCGCAGGAGCTGCACGTCGTGCTGCTCGACAACGGCCGCACGCGCGTGCTCGCCGACGAGGTCGGGCCGGCAGGCGCTGCACTGCATCCGCTGCAGCGCGTGCCTCAACGTCTGCCCGGTCTACTCGCGCACCGGCGGCCACGCGTACGGCTCGGTCTACCCGGGGCCGATCGGCGCGATCCTCGACGCCGCAGCTGCGTCGGGATCGAGAACGCCGCGTCGCTGCCGTTCGCGTCGAGCCTCTGCGGCGCCTGCTACGAGGTCTGCCCGGTGAAGATCGACATCCCGACGCGTGCTCCTGCACCTGCGCGCGAAGGCGGTCGAGGCGAAGAGCGCGCCGGCGGAGGCGCGCGGCGCTGCGCGCGGTCGCGTGGACGTTCGGCGTCGCCGCGGCGGTTCGCGCTCGCGCAGCGCCTGGCGGCTCGCGCAGCGCCGCTTGCGCGGCTGCGCGTCATCCGCCGCCTGCCGCGGCCGCTCGCGCGCTGGACGGCGACCCGCGACCTGCGGCCGCTCGCGCGCGCGAGCTTCCGCGAGTGGTGGAGGAAGCGCCCGTGAGCTCGGCGCGCGACGCGATCCTCGAGCGGGTGCGCGCGCGCTCGCGAGCGGCGCGGCCGTGACGGTCGCCCGCGACGTACCGGCGCAGCGGCGCGCTCGAGCACGAGGAGCGCGTCGCGCTCTTCTGCGAGCGCGTCGAGCGAGTACCGCGCGACGTGCGGCGCGCCGCCGACGTCGCCGGCAGCTGTCGCCGAGCGCGTCGCCGCGGACGCTCGGCTCGTCGTCCCGCCGGAGCTGCCCGCGGCGTGGCGCCCGCCCGGCGTCGAGCTCGTCGAGGACCACGGGCTGACGCCGCACGAGCTCGACGCGCTCGACGGCGTCGCTCACCGGCTGCACGGTCGCGATCGCCGAGACGGGGACGATCGTCCTCACCGGCGGCCCCGCGCGAAGGGCCGGCGCGCGCTGACGCTCGTCCCCGACCTGCACGTCTGCGTCGTCGAGCGAGCGGCAGATCGTCGAGCTCGTGCCGGAGGCGCTGGAGCGCCTGCTCGCGCGAGCGGGCTCGAGCGGCGGCCGCTCACGTTCGTCTCGGGCCCGTCGGCGACGTCCGACATCGAGCTCAGCCGGGTCGAGGGCGTGCACGGGCCGCGCGACCTCGTCGTCCTCGTCGTCAGGGAGGCGATGTGAGCCAGCGCAGCGCGTTCGTCCTGCACGTCCGCCCCGACAGGATCGACGAGTACGTCGCAGCGCACCGGGAGGTCTGGCCCGAGATGCTCGACGCCCTGCGCGCCGCCGGGATCCGCAACTACTCGATCTTCCGCGCCGGCACGGACGTGTTCGGCTACTTCGAGTCGGACGACCTCGCCGCCGCCGAGCGCTACCTCGCGGCGCAGGAGGTCTCCGCGCGCTGGCAGGACGCGATGGCCGGCCTGCTGCAGGAGCGCGTTCCGGACAGCGGGCCGCCGGCGCTGCCGGAGATCTTCAGGCTCGACTGAGCCTAGATGGTTAATGCGGAGGGAGGGGGTCGGCCGCTTCCGACCACCACTGCGGAAGCTGCGCGGCCGCCCAGGCGTCGAAGATCGTCACCAGTTGGTCGACGCGCGCCTGATCCGCGGCCGCCGCGGCCTCCGCGCTGTCGAAGCCACTGAACCCGTAGGGCATGAACGGGGCGATCGCTGCGCCCATCGCGGCAGCGAGGGGCTCTCGCGAGTCGCGCCACTCCTCGAGCTCGACGGCGAACTCGACGTCGGCGACGCGCGACCACCCCGCCGCGGCCATCTGCTCCACCACGTCGCGGCCGTTCGGCATGCTCGCCTCGAACCTCGCGCCTGCCGGGGCTTCGAACAGCCGAGCCGAAGCCGCCTCTCGCGCGCAATCCTCGGCGAACGAGCGAATCGCGTCGAGACCGTCGCGCGGTTCGTCGAACACCGGGCGCATCGACGCGCGGCCCCGCGACTCCTGGACGACGAGGTACGGCGTCCCCTCGAGCGACCCGAGCGTCTGCTGATGGCGGTCGTTGCCGACGATCCCGAGCAGGGGTACCTCGGCGGCCCACGCGCGTCCGTGGCTCTCGGAGATCAGCTCGCCGCCGACGCGCAACCGCAGCTCGGGCACGTAGGTGTGAGAGAGGAAGCCGTCGACCCCGGCGCGGGCGTGGTAGCCCACCTGGAACATCGCATCGACGCCGTGGTCCGCCAGGTCGTAGACGTTCCACGTCTCGAGCCGCGCGCCCGGCGGCAGCGAGCCCGCGGAGACGTTCACGGTGTTCCCACCGTGGTTGTCGAGAACGACGAGCTCTGACGCGCCGCCGGCGAGCAGCCCCTCGCATGCTGCCGCCACGTCGGCCTCGAGCCGAGGCTTGCCGGTCTCCCAGTACTCGGGCGTGCACCCGAAGATCTCGCGCACGCTGCGCAGCTGCGACGCGCCCTCCATGTCCACGCTGACGGCTACGAGCACTGGGTCATCCTAGAAGGGCAGCCGCTGCTCACGGAGCGCGTCCCGGACGGCGGCCGGCCCGCTGCCAGGCCCCAGCCGCCGCTTCAGGTGGAGCGCGTTCTCGATCGCGAAACCCTCCCAGTCGTTGTTGAAGTAGGCGAAGACGGCCACGCGCTCCGACCAGCCGCGCAGCCGATCCGCCCACTCGTCGAGCTCGGCGTGCGAGTAGTTGCCGTTCCGTCCGCGCGTGCCGCTGTGGAAGCGGACGAGCGTGAAGTCGGTCGTGAGCTCGTGCGTCTGGAAGTCGTTCACCTCGGGGCGGTCGCCGATCACGAGCGCGACGCGGTGCTCGCGTAGCAGCGCGTACGTCCGCTGGTCGAACCACGACGGGTGGCGAAACTCGAAGGCGTGACGCTGCCCGTCGTGCAGGTGCTCGAGCGCGGCCGCCAGCCGCTCGTGGTCGACCTTGAACGTCGGCGGCAGCTGCCAGAGGAGCGGCCCCATCTTCGGCGAGTCGAGCAGCGGCCTGATCCGCTCGTAGAGAAGCGGCAGGTGCTCCGGCACGTCGAGCAGCCGCTTGATGTGCGTGACGTAGCGGCTGACCTTGACGGTGAACGTGAAGCCCTCGGGGGTCTCCTCGACCCAGCGCGCGACGCTCGCCTCCTTCGGCAGACGGTAGAAGGTGGTGTTGATCTCGACCGTGTCGAAGCGCTCGGCGTAGAAGCGCAGCCAGTTGCGCGACGCAAGGCGCGGTGGGTAGAAGACGCCGTTGCGCCAGTGGTCGTAGTTCCACCCGGAGCAGCCGATCCTTACCTGGTGAGGGCGGTCGCGAGGCGTGCGCACAGCTCGTCGTTTCCCGCGTCGACGACGCGCGAACGTCCTTCGAGGTCGAGCGGGCGGCGGCGAACCGAGGGTCGTCCCGGGAAGCTCCATGGACAGCCCCGCTCGCGCGCCAGCGCGATCACCACACGACGTTCCTCACGCAGCGGGTCGGTGAGAGCGAACCGACCCGTTCTGAGCGAACCACGTGCGGGTCGCGCGCCGTTAGGCTGCGACCGTGACCGAGAGCGAACTCGTGGACGACGCCCTCACCGTCCGGCCGCTCGCACCCGCGACGTGGGACGCGTTCGCCGATCTCGCCGAGCGGCACAACGGTGTGTGGGGCGGCTGCTGGTGCACGTGGTTCCACACCTTCCACGCCGAGAAAGAGTTCTCGTACGAGGCCAACCGTGCCCTCAAGGAGCGACTCGTCCGCGAAGGCCGCGCCCACGCCGCGCTGGTCTTCGACGGAGACGTCGCCGTGGCGTGGTGTCAGTTCGGAAGCCCGCAGGAACTGCCGAACATCAAGCACCGCAAGGAGTACGAGGCGGAGCTCGACAGCCTGCCCGACTACCGCCTGACGTGCTTCTTCGTCGACAAGCGGTACCGGCGCCGCGGCGTCTCGGCCCTCGCGCTTCAGGGCGCCCTGGACCTGATCGCCGCGGCCGGCGGCGGCGTGGTCGAGGCCTACCCCCAGGACACCGGCGGCAAGAAGATCACGGCGTCGTTCCTCTACAGCGTCACCCGCAGTCTGTTCGAGCAGGCCGGCTTCAGCTACGTGCGTCCCAAGGGGAAGAACCACACCGTCATGCGCACGACGGTCAAGGCCGCGCGGTAGTCCGGCGCCCGCTGGCGTGGTCGCCGCCATCACGCGATGTGGGACGTCGTAGCTGACCGGACGACCGTGCTTCGCTGGGCCGCGACGCTCAGGCGTCACTCGTGAACACTGGCGCAGGCCACGCGCACTGGTGTCTGACACCGTGGCGGCCAGGCGCGTGCGCCGGCGGCTCGGAAAGGTGTCAGACACCTCCTCGGACCACACCTGCTGAGGGATCGTCGCGAAACACTCGCGCAGGTCTCAGTCCTGGGGCGTGAGCAGTTTCCAGTGCCCCTCGGAGATGACCTCGACGGTACCGTCGACCACTTTGAAGGCGGTCTCGTCGTCGATCGCGTACGCCGGGCCTGACAAGCCGGCCGCCCATTCCTCTGCGGTGGCGATCGTGTTCCACGGCAGGTCAGGGTTGTCGAGGTGCGGGAAGATCGAGAAGTCGACGATCCCGAGGGTGCGGTCGTCTGTCGCTGACGGCCACATCACGAAGTCGTCACCGATCCGGGGGGTCATCACCATGCTTCCGGCGCTCACCCCGACCCAGACCATCTCGGGCAGCGTCGCCAGGAGGTCCGCCAGTCCGCTCTGCCGCATCCAGTGGCACAGGTACGTCGCATCGCCGCCCTCGACGAGCAGGACGTCCGTCTCTCGGACCAGCGGGACCCAGCGTTCCGCGTCGAGGCTCGGCAGGGCGGTGAGCTCCAGCACTCCCATCGACTTCCAGCCCAGTCCGACCGTGGGAGTGCCGGTCTCCTGCCCGCTGATGCACCGCCACGCCTGGCGAGGGCCGGCCCAGGGATGCCCGTACAACGCCGTGGGAATGCAGAGGGCGTCGCACTCGGCGGTCGGCTTGCCCAGCAGCTCGACCAGCGCGTCGTGGATGCTCGGGTTCTTGATGCCGGCGGACGTAAGAAGAAGCTTCAAGTTGCCTCCTGAATTCGTTGGTGTGGGCGAGAACGTTCCCGGCGCTTACGGATCCGTGCGCGGTGGAGAGCCAGGGCTATTCCTGCTCGAACCGGTGGCGCGTCTGGCCGAAGGTGCCCTTGGCGAAGGCGAAGACCTTGGTCGGCTTCACCGACAAGACGAGGACCGCGCCGCTCCCACCCTCGTGTCGGAAGCCGCCGTCGTGCACTTCGTAGTGCCAGCGCCCGTCCCACTTCCTCGCCCACGCCTCCGCGAGGCGTTCGAGGGCGCTCTCGTCGGTCACCTGGACGGCCTCGCCCTCGACCACGACGTCGAGCCCTCGCTCCCAGTCGTTGCAACCGGTCGTCAGGATCACGTTCTGGTTGGTTCTCAGGTTCACGGCCTTCTGCTCGCCGGGGCCGGTCGCGAAATAGATGGCGTCATCGAGCCAGACAGCGACCAGTGGCGTGACATGCGGCCGACCGTCGGCCCGGACGGTCGAGATCCAGAACAACTCGGCCTCCTCGAGCGTCCGGCGAGTCTGATCCCAGTCGGCCGCGACCGCGTCCTGGTCGCTGAATCGCGTGTCGAGCTCAGTCACTGGCTGCGTCATCGAGGCCTCCTGTCGATCCGGGGGTGTCAGCGGACCCGCGCTTACGGATCCGCACGCAGTAGAGACCGGTAGCGCACCGAAAATTCATCGGCGCTTTGGGATCCGCGACAATGACCGCTTGGCGCTCCAACGGATGGACAACGTGGGCATCGTGGTGGAGTCGCTTGATGCCGCGATCTCGTTTTTCGCCGAGCTCGGCCTCGAACTGGAGGGGCGGGCGATGATAGGAGTCGACACGCTGGCCCGGCTCCGCGAGCACGGCGCTCAACTCGTCGACGAAGTGGTCCAGTACAACGACATGTATCGGCTCTGCTACCGCCGAGGCCCCGAGGGCATACTCATCGGGCTGGCCGAGCAAATCGGCTGACGCCTATCGAATCCAGAACCGGAATGCGCAGTGATAGCGTCCCGCGGTGCGCGTCACAACCACGACCCGAATCGCCTGCCCGCCCGAGCGCCTCTTCGACACTTTGGCCGATCTGCGTAACGAGACGCAGTGGAACAGCCGGGTCAGCACCGCTGAGCTGCGGAACACCGAATCGATCGGGCAGGGCTCCCGTTTCGCGATCGTCAACGGCGGCACGCCGTACGACGTGACGATCACCACCTACGACCGGGCGTCACGGCTCGTGCTCGAGGCGAGCGGAAAGCCTGACCTCACGATCGCATATACGTTCACGCCCACCGGTGACGGCACGCAACTCGAGAGCGACTTCGACTTTCGTCCAAGAGGAGCACTCAAGCTGGTGTTCGCGCTGCTCGGGCCCGTGATCCGCCGCGACGTACGCAAGCAGTACGGTTCGCTCAAGGCGCTCTGCGAGCGCTTGAACTAGCTGCCGGCCAGGGACTATCCGATGGTACAAACGGCCACGATCGCGGAGTCGAGAGGCGCGAGCGTGTCACGAAAGAAAGCGATCCCGTCCAGCATTGCGTAATCGACGCCCTCTGCTGCCGTCTCGTTGAACTCCTCGTAGTGGCGGCGAAGCAGTGCCCCGTCGAACCGACTTGGATCGAGCCGTGCCGAGTAACGCTCACGTTGATCTGACGTGAGGACAAAGATCGAGCCCTCTCGGGTCTGCGAGATGGCCGAGCCCACCTCATCGTGGTCGGAGTGCAGAAGGTCGATGCCCTGCTCGTCGAGGTACGGCAACAGCGTCGCAAGAACCGAGCCGGCCCAGGCGTATTCGATGCGAGTGATGGTCTCGCGGCGCAGGACGTCCCAGAACTCATCCGACGCTCCACGGAGGATGCGCTTCCGCGGGCGAGCAGCAGCCTGCACGATCGGGAGCGCGGACTCGGAGATCACGAATGACTGACCAATCGCGGACGCGCGTTTAGACCATGGTGTCAGCCTCGAGTCGCGATTCACGGTTCCGCAATCTGCCAAGCGAAGCAATTCGTCGACCACCTGGTGGAGAGGCTGGGTAGCGTCTACATCTATGGCGCCGGCCGGTTTCTCGTCGCTCCGATTCAGCCGGAGCATGAGCTCGAGTTCCTCCGGCTGCTTGCCATAGTCATTATTGGTGCGCTCCTGGAGGCGGCGACGCATGGTGTCATCGTCGATACGGAGGTTGAATACCTTGGTGAAATAGGGCAGAAAGCGATCGCGATTGCGGCTGCTTCCACAGACGAACAACACTCCTGGTTCCGGGCCTTCGAGCTCGCTGACAGCTTTTTGCTCGTCCCATATCGACTCGTCGTAACGAATGGGCCTGCCTGGGAGACCGGTGTCAGGGTCGGCAGGGCGCTTCCAAGCACGGTCGGTGCTGATCGCCTTGTAGCCGCGCCGGATCAGCTCCTCGTAGACCGAAGATTTACCGGCACCGGATAAGCCCTCCACCAAGAAGTTCCGTTTAGCCATGCAGCCCCGCAACCTACCCAGGTCCCGAACGCCGGCGCACGCCGTGCACCGGCTCGGGCGTCACTCGCGAGCACTCGCACAGGTCAGGGTCGCTCCACGTCACATGCGTGGGACTATGAGTCAAGATGCGAGCGGTCGAGCTCGTCTTCGCCGTCGGATGGGCCGCGTTCTGGCTGTACTGGCTCGCGGCAGCTTTTTCGATGAAGAGGGGCCGCGTCCCGTGGTCGCGCGAGCTGCGTATCAGGGCGCTGATCATTGTGGTCGTGGTCCTGTTGATTCGGTTGGGGGCATTTCGGGGCCACGCGCTGAACACCGATCCATGGCGCACCGGCATGGGGCTCGTCCTCTTCGCCCTTGGCTTGGGGTTCGCGATCTGGGCCCGCATCCACATCGGGCGCAACTGGGGACTCCCGATGACGCAAAAGAACGAGCCCGAACTGGTGACCAGCGGCCCCTACCACATCGTTCGCCACCCGATCTACTCAGGCATCCTCGTGGCGGGCGCCGGGACCGCGGTCGCGCTCAGCTGGCTATGGCTGACCGCCGTAGCCCTGGCCGGCATCTACTTCCTCTACAGCGCGACCGTCGAGGAGCACGACCTGGCCGAGCAGTTCCCAGACACCTACCCGGTGTACAAGCGCTCGACCAGGATGCTCGTGCCGTTCATCTTCTGACCTGGAGCGCTCGCGGTTGGCCGACGTTGTCGGGCGGACCTCCCGAACTCACTGGCCCAGACGTGTTGTCTATCTGGGCCTGGTTGCCTGGAAGACGGTCATCTTCACCGGGAGGCGGAACGGCTCGATGAGCTCGGGCACGCGCCCGGCGGCGTCGCGGGCGCGTGGGAGTGCCTGCATGTAGCGGACGAGCCGTTCGCGAGTCGGGAAGACGAGGGCACCGTCGCAGTCGACCTGCTCGACGTGGCAGAAGGATCGAAGCAGGAGGTCGCGTCCGTTCTCGCGACTGAACGACAGCGGCGGCCGAGCGGCGATCTCCTCACCGAGGAGAGATCCCCACGCGCGGTCGCGCTCGAGCTCGTCGTCGCTGCCGGTCGTCGCGAGCAGGAGTCCGCCGGCGTCCAGGACACGGGCGGCTTCGGCGATTGCCCTGTCGGCGTCGGGGACGTGGTAGAGAACGGCGCACTCGACGACGCAGTCGAACGAGCGGTCAGGGAACGGAAGCTGCCGCATGTCGGCGCGAACCGCCGTCACGCCGGCCTGCGCGGCGAGCTCGACCATCCGCGGCGACGAATCGACAGCGACGACCTCTCCCTCGAGCTGCGCCTGCGCCCAGGCGCACAGGCCGCCGAGCCCGGAACCGACATCGAGCAGTCGTCGGGGCCGCGCAGCCAGTAGCCGCGACCGCACAATCTCCTCTTCGTCGCGACCCTCGAGTAGCTCGGTGAAGGCAAGCGTGCGCTGCCGGAACGCCTCTTCGGCCGCATACTCCTGAGCGACCTGATCGGGGTCCTCGAGCCAGTGACGCACGACCGCGGCGCGCTTCATTTGGTGAGCGCCGTCGCGAGGCGCGCGCACAGCTCGTCGTTTCCGGCGGCGACCACGCGCGAGCGTCCTTCGAGGTCGAGCGGGGCGGCGGCGAACGGCGGGGCGTCCGGGAGCTCGATCGACAGCCCCTGCTCGCGCACGAGCAGCTGCGCAGCTGCGATGTCGACCGAGCGTGCCGGTTTCAGCGATACGACTCCGTCGACGCGGCCGGCTGCGAGGTGGCAGAGCGTGACGGCGAGCGACCCCATGATGCGCAGGCGGTAGGCGACGCCGTCGAAGCGCGCCGCGTTCTCGGACACATACGCGGTCGTGGTCGCCTCGAAGGAGAGGATCTCGAGCTCGTCCTTGGGCCGCTCCGTGATCGGCGCACCGCCGAGCAGCGCGCCGCCGCCACGCGTCGCGGTCCACTCCTCACGCGCGCCGAAGTCGTAGACGTAGCCGAAGGCGACGTCGTCCATCGTGTCTCCGTCGGCGACCGCGACCGAGATCGAGAAGAACGGGATGCCACGCTTCGCGTTCAGCGAGCCGTCGATCGGGTCGACGACGACCGTCCAACGGCCGTCCCCCTCGATGCCGACCTCCTCGCTGACGATGCGCACGTCCTCGCCGCGGAAGCGCGCGAGAATCACCGCCTCGGCGGCGGCGTCGATCGCCGTCGTGTCATCGCCGCCTTCGCCCTCGCCGACCTTCGGCTCGCGCTCTGCACGCGTGGGCATCTCAGCCAGCACGCGCGCGACGTCGTCGCGCGCCGCGCGGCAGAGTTTCAGCCAATCGGGTGGAACAGCAGCCCTGATGTCAGCTTGGGGTAGAAGAACGTGGACTTCTGCGGCATCACGTCGCCGTTGCCGGCGAAGCGAGCCACCTGCTCGGTCGTCACCGGCTGCAGCAGGAACGCGGCAGCCGCGTCGCCGCGGTCGACGGCGGCGATCGCCTCGTCCGCATACGCCGTGTAGCTCACGCCCTCGGGCGCGAACGACTCGACGACGCGTGGGCCGAAGTCGTCGTCGGTGCCCACCCGCCGGTAGCGGCCGTCGCGGTAGAGCGTGACGCCGTCGCCCGGCCCGTCGACCTCGTCGCCCGGGACCTCGCCGACCGACTGCACGAGCCGGTGCGTCGGGAAAGATCTCCAGTCCCGGCGCGCGCGACGAGACGAGCACGGCGAACGTGTGCGTCGCCTCCGGATTCTCGTTGCGGTAGGCGACGGCGGTCTCGTAGCGGTGATGGCCGTCCGCGATCAGGAGCGCGGTGTCGATCGTCACCTCGCCCGCGGCGATCGGCCACATGCGGGTGCGCACGCCGCCCTCCTCCACGTCGACGGCCGGCTCGCCGCCCGGCCGCTCGAACACCGGCTCCGCGTCGTAGAGCAGGAAGATCGGCTCGAGCTGCGTGCGCGTCGCGCGCAACAGCCGCAGGCGCCCTTCCTTCGGACCGGCGTGCGTGCGCTCGTGCGGGAGCACCTGCCGCTCCTCGTACGGCGTCACCGGCACCGACGCCGCCAGTCCCTCGCGGGTGCGCGCGACCCCGTCCGGCCCGACGTAGTCCTGCGCCACGAAGTAGTAGAGCTCGTTGTCGCGCACCAGCACGCCCCGCGTCCGCCAGTCCTCGAGGTCGCGCCCCGCCTGCTCGGGCGAGTCGGGCAGCGTCAGGTGCACGACGTTGTACGGGCTGCGCGCCAGGTAGTCGGCTCGCTGCTCGTCCGAGATCACGTCGTACGGCGGCGCGACGAGCGCGTCGAGCGGCCCGGCGACGGCCGGGTCGTAGCGAAGCGCGCGGAAGGGCCTGATCGTCGGCACTCCTGCAGACTAGAGAGAGTGATCCGCACGCTGACGCAGGCAGCGAGATGGGTCGACCGTGCCGGCCTGGCGCTGCTCTTCCCGAAGACCGACGTCGTCCTGCCGTCGCTCTGGGAGCAGGTGAACGGCGACGCGGCGCCCAACTGGGCGGTGCGCGACGCCGACGGCGGCTTCGTCGAGTGGACGAAGGAGATGGGGTTCCTCTGGGGCGCGAAGGACGAGTTGCCTGCGCGAGGTCTCGCCTGCGTCGGCAAGCACGTTGCGCGCGTCGCGACCTGCGTTGCGCCGCGGCTCGTGCCGACACTGGTCGCGGCGGCGGACCCGTACGAGCCGGAGGGCCTCGAGGCGGATGTCGTCGCTGCGATCACCCACGACGGCCCGCTGACCGGTCCCGAGCTGCGCGACACGACCGGCGCGGCGAAGAAGGACGTCGACAAGGCGATCGCGGCGCTGCACCGCCGCCTCGTGCTCACGAACTCGCATCTCGTCGAGCAGGAGGGGCCCTGGGGCGCCCTGGCGCACGACCTGCTGCGGCGCAAGTGGAAGGTCCCGAAGCGGCTGCCCGCACGCGACGCGGCCCGGCGCGAGCTCGCGCTCCTCTTCCTCGACGCGGCGGGCGAGCTGACGGCCGCCGACCTGGCGCCGCTCGGCTGGCGCCGGAAGGAGGCTGCGGCGGTGCTCGACGAGGTTGCGGAGGGCCGCGACGGCGACGGGTTCCGCATCTGGGCCCGGCGGTAGGCTGGCGCGATGCTGGTGGAAGCGCCGTGACCATCGCCGAGCTCGCGGAGGACCGCGTCGTCGAAGCCGTTTACGCGGTCCGGACGAAACGGAAGCTGCGGACGAAGGGCGGGGCGCCGTATCTCGCGCTCGAGCTCGTCGATCCGACGGGCCGGATCGACGCGCGCGTGTGGAACGACGTGGAACTGCTCGACGGCCGCTTCGTCGAGGGAGACGCCGTGCGCGTGCTCGGCCGCGTGGAGCGTTTCCGTGACCGGCTGCAGCTCGACGTGCGCTCGCTCGAGGCGACCGACGACGTCGACCCCTCCTCGCTCACGCCGACGATCCGCCGCGACGCGGACGAGCTCGCCGGCTTCCTCGACTTCCTCGTCGCGGAGCTGTCGCATCCGGGCCTCGCCGCGACGGTGCGCGCCGTGCTCGCCGACCGCGGCCTGGCCGCGTATCCCGCGACCGTCGACGACCATCACTCCTACGCCGGCGGCCTGCTCGAGCACACCGTCGGCGTGGCAACGCTCTGCCGCGAGACGACACAGCTGCATCCGCGGCTGCGGCCCGACCTGCTGCTCGCGGCGGCGCTTCTCCACGACGTCGGCCGGACGATCGAATTGTCGCGCGGCCCCGCCTTCGCGCCGACCGACGAGGGCCGGCTGCTGGGGCACGTCCACCTCGGCGTGCGCTTGATCGAGCAGCGGGCGGAAGGCCTGCGCCCGGGCCAGCTCGCGGAGCTCGTGCACTGCGTGGCCTCGCACCACGACGCGCGGGCCGCGCGCACCGCGGAAGCGGCCGTGCTCTACCACGCGAACCAGCTCGACGCGGTCGCCGCGACACGCCGCACCGACGGCGCCTGACGCCGCTTGTCGCCGCTGCTGCTGGCGCTCGGGGCGAGCCTCGCATGGGGTGTCGGCGACTTCTTCGGGCCGCTGATCGCCCGGACATACGGGACGCTGCGCGTGCTCCTCTGGGCCCAGATCGGCGGCGTGCTGGCGATCGGCTTCGCCGTCGCCCTGCGCGGCGAGGGCCCGGCGGGCTGGCAGGTGCTGCTCGCGACGATGGCCGCGCTCGGCGGGATGCTCGGGCTGTTCGCCTACTACCAGGGGATGCGCGACGGGCGCGATGAGCGTCGTCGCGCCGATCGCCGGCGTCTCGGCCGTGATCCCGGTCGTCTTCGGGATCGCGACCGGCGACCACCCGTCGGCGGCGCAGCTCGCGGGGATCGCGTGCGCGCTCGTCGGCGTCGGGCTCGCCTCGATCGAGCATCACGAGGGCTCGCGGCGCGTCGCCGCGGGCGTCGGCCTCGCGCTGCTGGCGGCGCTCGGCTTCGGGTTCTACTTCCCGTGGATGCACGCGGCGGGGAAGGTCGACTTCTGGTGGGCCTCGCTCGTCTTCCGGTCGACCGCGCTCTTCATGGTCGTCGCGGCCGTCGCGGCGACGAACGCGCCGATCCGACTCGGGCGGCGGTATCTCGCGATCGCGGCGGGGGCCGGGATCGCCGACACGACCGGCAACTTCCTGTTCGCCGCGTCGTCGGACGAGGGCGTCGTCAGCCTGACGTCGGTGCTCGCGTCGCTCTACCCGGTCGTGACGGTGCTGCTCGCGGCGGCGGTCCTGCACGAGAAGGTCGCGCCGCTGCAGCGGGCCGGGATCGTGCTGACGCTGACCGGCGTCGTCCTGATCTCGGTCTGACGCGTCAGACGTTGAAGCGGATGTTCAGGACGTCGCCGTCGCGGACGACGTAGGTCTTGCCCTCGAGCCCCTGCTTGCCCTGGCGCGCGACCTCGGCGTGCGAGCCGAGCGTCGACGAGGTCCTGCCAGTTCACGACCTCGCAGCGGATGAAGCCGCGCGCGATGTCCGTGTGGATCGCACCGGCGGCGTCGAGCGCGGTCTGGCCGTTGCGCAGCGTCCACGCGCGCGTCTCCTGCTCGCCGGCGGTGAAGAACGTGATCAGGTCGAGCGCGCCGCGCGAGCCGGCCGGCGATCTCCTCGAGCGCCGACGTCGCCGCCGTCGCGGAATGCGGCGGCCTCGTCGTCGGGCAGCTCGGCCAGCTCGGCCTCGAGCTGCAGGTCGATCCCGCCCGGGCCGTTGACGACCGCGATCAGCGGCTTCGTCGTCAGCGGCTCGAGCTCGCCCGGCAGCTCGCCCGGGTAGTCGGCGAGCGCTCCGCCCGCGTCGACGTGCGCGAGGATCTTGCTGCAGCTCGTCGACCTCGGCACGCAGCTTCGCGTCGCCGGACTTCGCCTGCTTCTCGACCCGCTCCAGCCGGCGCTCGACGTGGTCGCGGTCGGCGACGAGCAGCTCGAGCCTGAAGGTCTCGAGGTCGTCGTCCGGGGTCGCGTCCGGCGCCGAAGCCGCGCAGCACGACGAGCAGCGCGTCGACCTGGCGGAGGTTGCCGAGCTGCGCGGCGCCCGAGCCCGGGATGTCCTGCACGCGGATCGTCGCCGGCGTGACCTTGCGCGCCTTCACGACCTCGGCGAGCGCGCCGAGGCGCGCGTCGGCGATCGGCGCCATGCCGACGTTCGTCTTCCCGTACTCGCCGCCGCCCGTCTTCGTCAGCGCGGTGAAGAGCGACGTCTTCCCGCTGCCGGACGGGCCGACGATGCCGACCTCGAGCGCCACGCGACGAGGTCTACTCGTCGCGCTTCTCGAGCTGCTTCTGCAGCGAGACGAGCGCGCGGTGCTGGAGCGACTTGATCGCGCCCTCGGTCTTGCCGAGGATCGTCGCCGCCTCGGCGTTCGCGAAGTTGAAGACGAACTTCAGCGTCAGCACCTGCTGCTGCTCGGGCGAGAGGTCGTCGATCAGCTCGAGCATCGACTTGCGGCCGATCGACTCGAGCGCGCCGGCCTCGGCCGAGGTCGCCTCGTCGGGCTCCGGCTCGGGCACCTCCTCCTCGGGCTGCCAGCGCCTGTTCGCGCGGAAGTGGTCCATCGCGAGGTTGTGGGCGATCCGGAACAGCCAGGCGGAGAACGGCGCCGACTGCCAGCGGAACTTCCCGATCGACTCGAGCATCTTCAGGAAGGTCTGCGTCGTCAGGTCCTCGGCGTCGTGGCGGTTGCCGACGCTGACGTGCAGGTAGCTGTAGATCCGGTCGAAGTGGATCAGGTAGAGCTCTTCGAGCGCGCCCGCTCGCCTTTCTGGGCGCGGTCGACGAGCGCGCGGACGCGCTTGGTCTCGCTCTCCTTCTTCGTGGTCGCCGTCTCGGTCATCCCGGATCTGGTGCCCCGGGGCCACGAGGCCCCTAACACCGCCTACGCGACCGCGCCGAAGCCGACGCGGCTCTCGCGGGCGAAGCGCTTCACGTAGACGATCTTGCCGATCGCGAGCGTGTAGCGGCCGTCCTCGGCGTCGAAGCTGATGGCTGTCCTGGGCGCCGGCGAGGGCCTGGTCGAGGTCGTCGGCCGTCGAGGCCGCGACGTAGACGGTCAGCACCTGGCTGCCCTCGAAGGCGATCTCGATCCTGACGCGGTCGTTAGCTGCCATCAGCGACGAACTCTGCCAGAACGCCGCCGGTCGCCTCCGGGTGGACGAACGCCACCTGGAGGCCGAAGAGGCCGCGGCGCGGCGTCTCGTCGACCAGAACCACGTCGTGGGCCTTCAGCCGCTCCAGCTCCGCGCCGACGTCTTCGACCTCGAATGCGACGTGGTGCATGCCCGGGCCGCGCTTGGCGAGGAACCTCCCGACGGGCGTGTCGGGGCCGAGTGGCTCGAGCAGCTCGATCCGCGAGTCCCCGACCCGGAGCGAGGCCGCCTCGACGCCCTGGTCGTCGACCCGCTCACGGTGCTCGAGCGTCGCGCCGAACAGGTCGGCGTAGACGAGCGAGCGCCGCGTCGAGGTCGTCGACGGCGATCCCCAGGTGGTGGACGTTCAGCGCCATGTCATCAACGCCATGTCATCAGCGCCATGTCATCACGTGCCATGTCATCCGTGCCATTCGCGGTCGAGCATCGCGTAGACGAGCTCACTCTGCCATTCACCTTTTACATACTCGTTCTCGACGAGGTGCGCCTCCTGGCGCATGCCGAGCTTCTCGAGCACGCGGGCCGAGGCGGTGTTCCGGGGCTCGGTGCGCCCGATCACGCGGTGGAACCCGAATTCCTCGAACGCCACCCGCAGAAACGCCCGCGCGGCCTCGGTGGCGTACCCCTTTCCCTGCTCGGCGGGGTCGAACATGAAGCCGATCTCGCCCGTCTTGTGCTCCTCGCTCACCCAGTGCAGCGAGACGTCGCCGACGAAGCCGCCGTCCTCGCGGCGAACGACCGCGGCGCTCAGCCACTCGTCCTCGGCGCGGAGCTCGAGCCCGCGACCTTGCGCGCGAGCAGCTCGCGCGTGTTGTCGGGCGTGCGCGGCTCGTTGTAGAGCCAGCGCGCCACCTCGGCGTCTGCGTGCATGCGGAACATCGCGTCGAAGTCGTCCTCCGTGAACGGACGCAGCACGAGACGCTCGGTCTCGACCGGCCAGCGGGGCTTCATGCGGAGGACGCTAGACGATTAGCCGTTCGGGCCCGCGCCGAGGGCGCGCACGACGCCGACGGTGTCGGAGGAGCGCGACTCGGGCTCGACGCCCGCGAAGAGCGCCGCGAGCTCCTCGCGGTCGAGCGTCTCCTTCTCGAGCAGCGCCGCCGCGACGCGGTCGAGCGCGGGCCTGTGCTTGCTGAGGAGCCGCACCGCCTCGTCATGGGCGGCGTCGGTCAGACGCGCCTGCTCGCTGTCGCGCAGTCGCTTCGTCTCCTCCGACAGCGCGTAGTTGTCGGCGCGCATCGTGCGCGACGTGACGGAGCCCATGCCCCACTCGAAGACCATCGCGCGCGCGACCTGCGTCACTTTCTCGAGGTCGTTGGCGGCGCCGTTCGTGACGCGCCCGAAGACGATCTCCTCGGCGGCGCGGCCGGACAGCGCCATCACCATCCAGTCGAGGAGCTCCTCCTTCGTCTCGAGGTAGCGCTCCTCCTCGGGCAGGTGCAGCACGTAGCCGAGAGCGGTGCCGCGCGCGATGATCGTCGCCTTCTCCGGCTGGTTGCCGACGAGGTGCGACATGAGCGCGTGGCCCGCCTCGTGGTAGGCGAGGATCCGCTTCTCCTTGTCGGTGACGACGCGGCGCTGCTGCAGGCCTGCGACGACCCGTTCGAGCGCGTAGTCGAAGTCGGGGTGCGTCAGCATCGAGCGCCCGTTGCGCCCCGCGCCGATCGCGGCTTCGTTGCAGATGTTCTGCAGGTCGGCGCCCGTGAGGCCGGCGGTCTGCCGCGCGACGCTCTCGAGGTCGACGTCCTCCGCGAGCGGCTTGCCGCGCGTGTGCACGCCGAGGATCGCGCGGCGCCCCTTCAGGTCCGGCGGCTGGATCAGCACCTGACGGTCGAAGCGGCCGGGGCGGAGCAGCGCGGGATCGAGATCCTGGAGACGGTTCGAGGCGCCCATGACGACGACCTGGTCGCGGGGGCCGAAGCCGTCGAGCTCGACGAGCAGCTGGTTCAGCGTCTGGTCCTGCTCGCGGTTGAACGAATGGCCGCTGCGCGCCTGGCCGACGGCGTCGAGCTCGTCGATGAACACGATCGACGGCGCGTTCTTGCGCGCCTCCTCGAAGAGCTTGCGGATCCGCGCGGCGCCGAGGCCGGCGAACATCTCGACGAACGCCGACGCGCTCTGCGCGTAGAAGTGTGCGCCGGACTCGTTCGCGACCGCCTTCGCGGCGAGCGTCTTGCCGGTGCCGGGCGGGCCGTGGAAGAGGATCCCCTTCGGCACCCGCGCGCCGAGCTTCTCGAAGCGCTCGGGGTCGCGGAGGAAGTCGACGATCTCCTGCAGCTCCTCCTTGGCCTCGTCGAGGCCGGCGACGTCGGCCCACGTGACCGCCGACGAGGAGCCGGGCGTGATCGCCATCGGCTTCACGCGCGGCATCAGCTTCACCGTCCGCCAGAGGAGGTAGACGACGACGCACATCAGGAGGAAGAACATGACGGGCAACCACGTGAGCGCGAACTCGGAAATGGCGTGGTTGAAGTCGAAGGCGAGCATCACGTTCCCATCGGCAGCCGCATGGGTTCACTAAAGCGCATCGGCCATCTCCTGGCTCATGACGAAACGGACACCTTGCTCCCGCCAGCGTGTGATACAGGAGGCGGTCCGGCCCTCGTCGAGCCCGCGGCAGGCGTCCTCGACGAACGCCACGTTGCGGCCGCGGGCCAGGAGCCCCCGGATCGCTGCGTCGTTGCAGACGTCGGTGGCGACGCCGAAGAGCACGACCTCGTCGGGATCGAGCCGCGCGAGCAGCCGGTCGGCGTTCGGGTTCGTGAAGACGTCGAAGTGCTTCTTGAGCAGGAGGAACTCGCGCCCGCGCAGCCATTTCTCCGGCACGTCGGTCAGGCCGAGCGGCACCGGGTCGTCCTGCTCGGTCTCCGGGATCCGCTCGGCGCCGCGCGTCCCCCGCAGGCAGTGCGGCGGGTAGGTCGTGGCGTAGTCGGGCTCATCGGAGATCTCCGGGTCGGTCAGCTCGTGGTCGTCGGCGGACGCGACGTGCGGGATCCCCGCCGCGCGCGCCGCCTCCACGACCCGCGCCATCGCGGGCACCGCGTCGGTCGCGCCGGGCACGGCGAGCTTGCCGTCCGGGTGGACGAAGTCCACCTGGGTGTCGACGTCCCAGAGCAACTGGCCGGCCACGGCTAGGTGACCAACTCGAGCCGCGGGTTCGACCGGTGGTGCCGCCCGATCTTCGCGGACGGCCGTCCGTCGGTCATGACGATGTCGGCGGTGAAGTCGTTCGAGCCGCGGATCAGCGACGAGCCGACGCCGTACGCGTCCACCGGCACCCCCTCCTCCTCGAACTCGCCGATCTTCTCGACGGTGAAGCCGCCCGAGACGACGATCCGCACGGCCTCGAACCCCGCGCGGTCGAGCGCGTCGCGCACGTTGTGCACGAGCCGCGGGTTGACGCCCGTCGGCTGGAAGTCCCCCAGCTCCTCCCAGAGCGAGCGGTCGACGAGCGACTCCGACGTGTCGAGCCGCACGCCCCACAGGCGGTCGCCGAGCGCGTGCGCGACGTCGAGCGCCGTCCGGACGGAGTCGTTCTCGAAGTCGACGAGCACCGTGACGTTCATGTCGTCGGGCGCCCAGTCGGCGAAGTGCTTCGCCGCGGCGACCGTGTCGCCGCCGTAGGCCGCGATCAGCGCGTGCGGGACGGTGCCGAGCCCGGTGCCGCCCCACCACGACGCCTGCTCGTCGGTCGTGACGCCGATCGGCGCGCCGACGATCTGGCCCGCGACGTAGGCGGCGTAGCCGTCGCCGGTCTGCACGCGGTGGTGGTCGTGGCGCGCGGCCATGAAGATCACGGGCTTGCCGTTCGCGGCGCGCAGCACGTTGACGACGTTCGTCGTGATCAGCGTGCGGCGGGCGAGCGTGCCCAGGTACGCCGTCTCGAGATGCGCGAACGCCGTGTAGTCGCCCTCGATCGTCATCACCGGTCTCGTACGGCTCGATCGAGTCGCCGTCGTACAGCGCGTGCACGGTCAGGTCGGCCCACGTGTCCGCGCAGAGCTTGAGGATCGCGAGCGCCTCGTCCATCCCGCCGAGATACGCGTCGCGCTTCTGGAAGACCTGCATGACGACAATCGGGTGCCGCCCGTCCTCGATCAGCGTCGCGCGCGTGTGGTTGAAGTACGCGTCCGTGTACCAGCCCGCCCGCATCTTCTCGACGGGCAGGTCGAAGACGCCCGGGTCGAGTCGCTGGCGCGTGGTGATCACCGCGCCGCCGTCTCGGCTCCGTCTTTTCCAGCTGCAGGCAGGCCTGAAGCGCGGCCTCGGCGACCTCGAGCTGCGCGGGCGTCGGATCCTGCGTGCCGAGCCGGTGCTGCAGCTCGTGGCCCGGCTTCGCGAGCGCGCGCGAGAGCGGGTGGTCGGCGTTGCGCGTCATCCAGCCGAAGATCTCGACCGACGCTGCGATCGCGCCGAGCGCGTACGGCGACGCGCGCGGCCGGGCGGATGCGACGCGGGCGCACGCTCGGCGAGCGAAGTTGCCGATCGCGGTCGTGAGCAGGATCGGCCCGACGAGGTGCGAGCCGCAGCGCTCGTGCTCCTTCGGACGCGCCTCGCCGTGCTCGTAGCTGCCGATCGAGACGTGCTCCGCGCCGTGGTACGCGGCGAGCTCGCCGCCGCGCAGCGCGAGCGCGGCCGGGGCGAGCGACAGCGACGCCGTCGACCAGCTCGCGCGCCAGCGGCCGCAGTCGTCGGACGCGCGGATGCCGCGCAGCACGAACGCGCTGCCGAGCATCGACGCGAGCACGCGCGGGCGCTCCATCGGCAGCTGCGCCTCCGGGCAGCGCGCGCTTGACCTGCGGGAGGAGCGCGAACACCTCCGCGATCCGCGCCGGGCCGCGCAACAGCGGGCTGTCGACGGCGGCGGCGCGAGAACCGCTTGCGCCGAGCGACCACCTTCAGCTCGCCGTCGTCGGTGCGCACCGCGCACGCCCAGGCGCGTCGGGCCGTGCACGAGCACGCCGTTGCCGAGCGCCATCCCGCCGAGCCGAACTCTGCTCGCTCACCGCCGGGAGCGTAGCCGGAGCGCCTCCTGCAGCGCGCTGCAGCGGGGCCGCGGCCGGCCGCCGCCGACGTCGGCGCCGTCGACGGCGACGACCGGCATCACCTCGCGGATCGACGAGGTCGTGAACACCTCGTCCGCAGCCGCGAGCTCGCGCGAGCGGGAAGCGCCCTCCTCGACCGCGTAGCCCGGCTGCCGGCGCGAGCTCGCAGGCGACCGCGCGCGTGACGCCCGGCGAGCACGCCGGGCGCGAGCGCCGGGCGTGAAGAGCACGTCGCCGTCGCGCCACCAGACGTTCGAGGTCGGCGCCTCGAGCACGATGTCGTCCGGCGCGACGAAGAGCGCGTCGTCGCGCCCGCGACCGCTCCGCCTCGCGCAGGGCGGCGAGCGCGAGCGCGTAGCTCGTCGCCTTCGCGCCGCGACGAGCGGCGCCGGCGAGCCCGTCTCGACGACGTGGACGCGGAGCCCGCGCCCGCGCAGCGCGTCGAGCCCGGCCGGGAGCGCCGCCGCGGTCGCGACGAGGCTCGACTCGGTGCGGTACAGGCGCAGGACGAAGTCGCGCGTCGACGGCGCGCGGCGAGCGTCTCGACGAGCGAGGCGGCAGCGCCGTCCTCGAGCGACGGCAAGCCGAGCGTCGGCGGCGCGAGCGACGCAGGCGGTCGAGGTGCCGCTCGAGCAGGAACGGCCGGCCGCCGTAGACCGGAAGCGTCTCGAACGCCGCGCTGCCGCGGAGGAGCGCCTCGTCGTCGGCGCGGAAGACGGGCTGCCGACGGGTCGACGAGCCCGCGGCCGGCGACGGCGACCGCGAGCAGCGTCATGCGACGCGCGCGGCAGCGGCGCGCCGATCGGCCGGCGAGCAGCGGCCGCGCCTTCACCCACGACTCCTCGATCTCCGCCTCGGGGTCGGAGTCCCAGACGATCCCGCCGCCGACCCAGAGGTGGATGCGCCCGTCCGCGATCGCGAACGTGCGGATCGTCAGCGCGAGCTCGAAGTCGCCGTTCGCGCGGATCGTCCCGAGCGCGCCCATCGACGCGCCGCGCCCCACACGGCTCGAGCTGCGCGATGTGATCGAGCGCCGCGATCTTCGGCGCGCCGGTGATCGAGCCGCCCGGGAAGGTGGCGCGCAGGACCTCGGCGAGCGTCGCATCGGCGCGCAGCCGCCCCTCGACCGTCGAGACGAGATGCGTCACGCCGGCAAGCTCGCGCTGTGCCATCAGCTCCGGCCAGCGGATCGAGCCGACCTCGCAGACGCGCGAGAGGTCGTTGCGCTCGAGGTCGACGATCATCACGTGCTCGGCGGCGTCCTTGTCGTCGTCGACGTCCTCGCCGAGCGGGCGCGTGCCCTTGATCGGCATCGTCAGCAGCCGGTCGCCGCGCCGCGCAAGGAACAGCTCGGGCGAAGCGGAGACGACCGCCCAGCCGTCGCCGACGAGCGGTCGTGCGTGCAGCGGCCGGAGCGGCGCGAGCGCCTCCGCGAGCGCGAACGGCGAGCCGGCGAACGGCGCCGCGAGGTGCTGCACGAGATTCACCTGGTAGACGTCGCCGCGCGCGATCGCCGCGCGCACCTCCTCGACCGCGGCCGCGTAGTCCGCGGCGCTCCACGACGGCTCCCAGTCGCCGACGCGAAAGCCCGCGCCGCTTCCACTTGGTGATGACTCATCACTAAGTCGCTTGCGGACTGCCAGCAGCGGAAGGCGACAGGGCTCGGGCGGCGCCGGCCAGGACTTTCGGCGCAGATGCTCGGAGAGCCCGTACGCGATGAAGATGTCGGCGACGTCGTCTCCCGTCAGCTCGTCGGCCAGCCAGGCCTCGAGCGCCTCGAACGCGCCCTCGGGCTCGTACAGCTCAAGCACAGACGGCCTGCGCGGCGTGGCGCAGCCAGCGCACGCCGAGCTCGAGGTCGGAGATCGGCACGCGCTCGTTCGCGGAGTGGATCAGCCTCGCCGCGGTCTCCGTGTCCATCGCGCGCGAGGGGAAGAAGCCGTAGGCGACCGTGCCGAACGCCGCGCGCATCCAGTGCGAGTCGGTGAACCCGGCAACGCAGAGCGGCGCCGCGGCCGCGCCCGGCTCCTCGAGCTCGACGAACGACCGCACGGCGTCCCAGAGCGGGCCGCCGATCTCCGACCGCGTGCCGCCGTAGCGCTCGGTGTTCACGAGCTCGTAGTCGCCGTGCGCCGCCCGTCACCATCGAGCCAGTCGCGCACCGCGCGCTCCGCCTCCTCCGGTGTCTGGCCGGGCAGCAGCCGGATGTCGACCGTGACCGTGCAGAGCGCGGGGATGACATTTCGCTTGTCGGAGGCGTGCGCCTTCGTGGGCGCGACGGTCATGCCGAGCAGCGGCTCCACGAGCTCGCCGGCGAGCGGCGCTACTGCCCGCGCGCGCGCGAGCGCCTCCGCCGCGGGCGGCACCTCGCCGAGCAGCGCCTCGAGGAACCCCGCCACCTCCGGGATCAGCTGCGGCTCGACCGCGAACTCGCCGAGACGCGCGACGAGCGGCGCCGCCTTGACGAGCGCGTTGTCGGCGATGCTCGGCATCGCGGCGTGACCGCTGCGGCCCCGCACCCGCAGCTCGAACGGAGAGCTCATCTTCTCCGCGGTCGCGCATAGGTAGAGCACCTTGCCGCCGAGCTCGACGCGGTCGCCGGCGCCCTCGTTGACCGAGAAGTCGGCGCGCACCGCGTCCGGGTGCTCCTCGACGAGCCACTGAAGCCCGAAGCCGTCGCCCACCTCCTCGTCGGCCGCCGCGACGAAGATCAGGTCGCCGGACCCGCGCCATCCCTCGCGCGCCAGCGTCGCGACCGCGACGGCCGACGCGGCCACCTCGCCCTTCATGTCGAGCGCGCCGCGGCCCCACACCTCGTCGCCGACGAGCTCGCCGCCGAACGGATCGCGTTGCCATTCCGCGGGATCCGCGAGCACGACGTCGGTGTGCGAGAGCAGCGCGAGCGACGGGCCGCCTCCGCGGCCCGGGATGCGCGCGACGAGGTTCGCGCGCCCGGGGACGCGCGCGTACAGCCGGCACTCGACGCCGGCGGCCTCCAGGTAGTCCCGCAGGAGCTCGGCAGCGAGCGTCTCGTTGCCGGGCGGGTTCGTCGTGTCGAGTCGGATCAGCTCCTGCAGGAGCGTCGTGACCTCGCCGGCCAGGGACTCGTCGGTCAAGCCGTTCAGCGGCGAACCCCTGCGACGAGCAGGTACGGCCGGGCGTGCGAGACGGGCGCGGAGCCGAAGAACTCGACCCATCCCGCCCGCATCTCCTCGCCGCGGTCGCCCAGCGACTCGTGGAGCGAGCGCGTGGGGCCGTAGTTCTGCGACATGTGCTGCCAGTAGGCCTCGCCCGACTCGTAGTTCACGGTGTTCGTACGCGTCTCGAACGAAAGGTCGAAGTCGTCGCCGATCAGCTCGGTGACCTTCGCCTCGTCGCCCCAATCGAAGGGGCTCGACGGCGGGGGCGACGGCTGGTAGGGCGCCATCAGCTTGAAGAGGTCTTGCACGCCGGGGCCCGGCTGCCAGTTCGCAAGCGCGATCCGGCCGCCCGGCTTCGTGACGCGTGCGAGCTCGCGGGCGGAGGCCTCGTGGTCCGGCGAGAACATGATCCCGACTGACGAGCCGACGGCGTCGAACGCCGCGTCCTCGATCCCCTCGAGGTTCTCGCAGTCGCCCGCGCGGTAGTCGATCGTCAGCCCGCGGGCGGCGGCCCGCTCCTTCGCCGTCTCGATCAGGCCGGGAGACAGGTCGATGCCGACGACCGTCGCGCCGGTCTCGGCGAGCAGCTCGGCGACGCGGCCGGTGCCGCAGCCGAGGTCGAGCGCACGGTCGCCCGGTCCGGCCGCGAGCTTCTCCACGACCGACTCGTGCAGATCCTCGATCGTCGCAGCGATCTCGTCGAAGGGGCCGTTGCCCCAGATCACGCTCTGCCGTTCCTTCAGGGCCTCGTGGGCCATCACTTCCTCCTTCCGAGGACGAGCAGATAGCGCCGTGGGGCGCGCACGCCTCCGTCCTTCGTGCGGTAGCTCTCGTACAACTGGACGAAGGCGCGGTGGAATTCTTCCCGCCGCGCCTCGTCGAGCTGCTTGATGAGGGCGATCACCGGCGGCGCGGACTCGGAGAAGAGCTGCCAGATCTCCTCTGCGGAGTCCGCCTCCAGCCAGAGCGTGCCGTCCTCGAACTCGAGCTCGAAGTCCTCGCCGAGCATGTCCTCGACGTGATCCTCGCGACCCCACTCGTACACCTCTCGCCCCTCGATCGGGTCCTCGGTGAAGCCCCGGTAGAGCTCGCCGAGCCGCGGGTTCGGCTTCCACGCCGTGAACCCGAGACGCGCACCGGGACATGGCACCCGCGCGAGCTCGGCCGCGACGTTCGCGTGGTCCGGCGCGAAGATGACGCCGAAGTTCGACACGATCACGTCGAAGCACGCGTCCTCGTACGGGAGGTACTCGACGTCGCCGAGGTCGAACGTGATGTCGGCGCCTTCCTCGGCCGCGCGCTCGCGCGCCTTGGCGAGCATCGGCTCGGCGACGTCGATGCCCGTCACGACCCCACCGTTGCGGGCGGCGCGCACCGCGAACTCGCCCGTCCCGGTGGCGAGATCGAGCACGCGGTCGCCGCGGGAGACGCCGAGCAGGTTGACGAGCTGCTCCTGGACCGGCGCGAAGCGAGCGGCGAGCCGTTGGTAGGTACCTGCGCTCCACACCTCGCGGGCCTCGCTCATAGACGCCAAGAGCATACTTTCGGCGTGAAGAGGCTCACCGCCGCGGAGGGAGACAGAGCAGGCGCAAGCGGGTAGGGCACGCGCCGCGCGCAAGCGTCTTGCGGAATCCCTCGGCGCGCCGCGAAGCGGAGCCGGGGCCGGAGACGAACCGCGTGCCCTCGATAGCAAGCGGCTATTGGTGCGGGCGCGGGCGTGCTGGGATCATCAGATCGAGACCTGAGTCCCGCGGCAGGAGGTGGCTTGGCCGATGGATGCGTACCCGCACGTCGGTAGCCCTTGAGCGCGTGAAGCGTTCAACTTGACCCACCTCCTGACGAGCTTCACTGAAGCACATCCGAGGAGCGGACCGTCCGCGCCCGGAGCAAACTGGAGAGGGGCTTGAATGGTCAAGGCACCATCAAGAACGCTGCTGGGGCAGCTGCGGTGGTCGTGTTCGCCGCGGTCGCGGCGATCGCGACGGCCGGGGACACCGCGGTGCCCCGGGCGTACACAGCGGCGTCGTTACGGCGTGCGTTGAACCAGCCACGAAGGGCAACAGGGCCACGTCCGGCGACCTGAACGTTTTGGTCTGCCTGAAGGGCGCGCGGAGGATCTCCTGGAACATCAGGGGGCCGAGGGGCAGAGGGGACTGGCAGGTCCGGCCAGGGCCCGGCAGGTCCCGCAGGTCCCGCCGGAGCACAGGGAGGTCAAGGGCCGGCAGGCCGGCGGGCGCCCAGGGCGCGGCCGGCGCCAAGGGCGACACCGGCCCCGCCGGCGCCGCGGGTCCACCAGGACAGGCCGCGCCGGCGCCCGAGTTCGGCGTTGCGGTTGTCGACGTGACCCGCGGGACTACGACGACGACGTGGGCGGTGTACTCGACAACACTCGGGTCGCCCGTCGGCGACACGGCCGGCGGCTCGTTCCGGTTGTCGTGCAGCGCTGCCCAGGCACCCTGCGCTGTTGCCGTGAGAGCGGCGGCGCTGTCGGACAATGCGGGCACGGTCGGGTTCTTCCCGCGCCTCTTGCTCACGCAAGACCCACGCGGCAGTCAGCACAGTTAGCTTCTGCGAATACGGCGACGGCTCAACCGGAGGCGCTCCGGCGACGTTGACCAAGCAGCCCAAGTCGGCCACCCCCGCCTATCAGGCCGTGCCGCTGAACATCGGCGGATCGGCCGATTGCCCGTCAGGGCCGGGCGGCCCGGGCGGTGACGTCAGCAGCATCTCGGTCCCTGAAGGCCACTACAACGTGTACGCGACGCTCATCTTCGCCGCGAGCGGGGCGGTCACCTTCGACCCCGGAGACTAAAGAGGCACGACGGAAGCTCTCCCGGACCGAGCCTCCGTCCTCTCGTTGACGAATACCCGGCTCACGCCGCGTGGGCCGGGTATTCGTCGCGTTGCGGGGTGGCTGCTGCCGGGGGGCCGCGAAGGGCTTGAACAGGCCGCTTCCCTTACGCTGCGAACGTGGTTCTAGGCAAAAGAATCCACTCGGCGTGAGTGACCTCTTCTCCGAGGCCGCTGGCCGGCGCCTCGGCGCGACGGCGCCGCTCGCCCAACGGCTGCGCCCCTCGACCCTCGACGACTTCGTCGGCCAGGAGCACGTGGTCGGGCCTGGCCGCGCGCTGCGGCTCGCGATCGAGCAGGACCGGGTGCCGTCGATGATCCTCTACGGGCCGCCGGGGTCGGGAAAGACGACGCTGGCGCGGATCGTCGCGCAGACGACCGGCGCCGAGTTCGAGGAGTTGTCGGCCGTGCAGGCGACGGTCGCGAACGTGCGCGAGGTGCTCGAGCAGCGCACGCGAGCGACTGGGCACGAGCGGGCGGCGCACGATCCTCTTCCTCGACGAGATCCACCGCTTCAACAAGGCGCAACAGGACGCGCTGCTGCCCGGCGTCGAGGAGGGGCTCCTGACGCTGATCGGCGCGACGACGGAGAACCCGTACTTCGAGGTCAACTCGGCGCTGCTGTCGCGCACGCAGGTCTACGAGCTCGAGCCGCACTCGGTCGACACGCTGCGCGGCGTCGTGCGGCGCGGCGCGGAGGCGCTCGACGTCGAGGTGCCGGAGGAGATCGAGGAGCAGATCGCCGTGCGCGCCGGCGGCGACGCGCGCAACGCGCTCAACATCCTCGAGCTGTCGGTCGAGACTGCGCGTGCCGAGGGCGCGGAGCTGGAGGAGCGGCACGTCGACGACGCGGCACGCAAGCGGCCGCTCGCCTACGACAAGGGCGGCGACCGCCACTACGACTTCATCTCGGCGTGGATCAAGTCGACGCGCGCGGGCGACGTGCAGGCGTCCGTCTACTACCTCGCGGCGATGCTCGAGGGCGGCGAGGACGCACGCTTCATCGCGCGCCGCATGATCGTGCTCGCCTCCGAGGACATCGGCAACGCCGACCCGCAGGCGCTGCTCGTGGCGGTCGCGGCGGCGCAGGCGGTCGAGCACGTCGGCCTGCCGGAGGCGCGCCTCAACCTCGCGCAGGCCGCCGTCTACCTCGCGCGCGCGCCGAAGTCGAACGCGTCGTACGTCGCGATCGGCAAGGCGACCGAGGACGTGCGCGAGCACGGGCATCTGATGCCGCCGGCGGCGCTGCGCTCGGCGGCCTACTACGGCGCGAAGAAGCTCGGTCGCGGCGTCGGCTACCGCTACCCGCACGGGGACCCGGAGGGCTTCGAGGTCGACTGCCTGCCGGAGAAGCTCGCCGGGACCGTCTACTACGAGCCGTCGGGATCGGCGCCGAGGTAGAGGTCGACCGCGACGCGCAGGCGCGCCGAGCGAGGAGTGACGACTAGAGAATCCGGGCGCCGAGCGCGCTCGCGACGAGCTCGACGGCGAGCTGCGCGGTCTGCGTTCTCGCGGTCGAGCACCGGGTTCACCTCGACGACCTCCATCGCGTCGATCCTGGTCGACTCCGCCAGGAGCTCCATCGCGAGGTGCGCCTCGCGGTAGGAGAGGCCGCCGCGCACCGGCGTCCCGACACCGGGCGCGAACATCGGGTCGACGGCGTCCATGTCGAGGCTCAGGTGGAGAAAGGCCGCGCCCGAGAGATAAGCCAGTGCCTCCGTGACGGCGCGCTCCATCCCGTGCCGGTCGACCTCGTTCATCGTGAAGACGCGGATGCCGACGCTCGTGGATCAGGTCGCGCTCGCCGGGGTCGAGCGAGCGGATCCCGATCAGCGCGGCGCGCTCGATCGAAGGCGTCGGGTAGACGTCGCTCGAGAACTCGTCGCCCGCCGCGCCGAGCGCAGCCGCGAGCGGCATGCCGTGCACGTTCCCGGACGGTGACGTGCTCGGACGGTTCAGGTCGCCGTGTGCGTCGATCCACAACGCGGCGCCGGCGCCGCGCGCGCGGGCCATGCCGCCGAGCGTGCCCATCGCGATCGAATGGTCGCCGCCGAGCACGAGCGGCAGGTAGCCCTGCGCGGTCGCGTCGTCGACGAGCACGGCGACCTTCTCGCAGACGTCCCTGATCGGCGAGAGGTAGCGCGCGTGCTCGCTCCCCTCGTCGATCGCCTCCGGGACCGGCGAGCGGACGTCGCCCCAGTCCGCGACGTCGCGGCCGAGCGCGCGCACGCGCGCCTCGAGCCCCGCGTAGCGGATCGCCGACGGCCCCATGTCGACCCCACGACGGCCGGCTCCGAGGTCGAGTCCGGCCCCGATGATGGCAACCGGGCGCGCGCTCGTCGTGGACACGCGCCAACCCTACGTCGCTCGCGCACGTCACGCGCACCGGTGTCTGACACCAGTTCAGGGAGCGAGGACGGAGGCCGGCGACCCGGTGTCAGACACCTCTTCGGTCGCCGCGCGGCGTGCGATGGCGAGGGCCGGACTTGAACCGGCGACACCACGGTTTTCAGCCGTGTGCTCTACCAACTGAGCTACCTCGCCGCTGGTGCGCTGAAGGATAGCCGCACAAAAAGAGACGTCCGGACCGGTGCTACCGCGTCGCGAACGCCTCTGCACACCGAAGACTACGACCGGCGGGCGAGAAGCGCAACGCCTGGGCCGACCCGGAAATCCGCTACGTGCAGGAACCCACGACGCTCGAGCTCCGCGCGGACGCGCTCCACGGGCACCCAGATCGGCGTTCCCGAGCCTCGGCTGTACGCGATCGCGACGTGCCCGCCGGGCGCCGTGACACGTGCCAGCTCGTCGAAGAACGGGATCATGTTGTTCAGCGTCAGCAGGTCGAACGACGCGTCGGGATAGGGGAGCGCCGACGCGTCGCCGACGTCGTAGTGCTCGCCGCTCCCGAGCCGGCGCGCCTCCTCGACCATCCCCGGCGAGACGTCGACGCCGGTCACCTGCGCGTCGGGCCACCGCTCCGAGAGCAGCCGCGCGACCGCGCCGGACCCGGTGCCGACGTCGAGGACGCGCTGAACGTCGGGAACCGCGTCGAGGGCGGCGAGCATCGGTGCGAGCCGCTCGCGGCTGACCCGCGTGCTGTCCCACTCGGGCGCGAGCCGGTCGAACTGCCGCGTCATCGGGCCGCGGAAGACGCGCCAGAGGAACGGCGCGCGGACGACGGCCTGCGTGACGACTCGCGCGAAACGCTGGCCGAGCGTCATACGACGGCGATCCGCACCTCGTCGCCCGACGAGACGCCCATCAGCCGGGCTGCGTGCCCGTTGCTGATCGCGATCGTGACGAGCCCGTACGAGTCCTCGTACACGATCAGCTCGCCGACGGGTGCGTCGCCGAAGGTGCCGACGACGGAGGCGTAGTAGCGGTCGAACGTCAACCTGATCTCGACGCGGTCGCCGACCGCGATCCCGAGCGTCCCGAGGTCGTCGACGCTGACGTTCGTCGCGACGTTGCCGAAGCGGTCGACGGCGACGATCATCGCCGAGAGCTGCGTGCGCCCGACGCCCGCCTGCGGGATGTGCAGGCGCACGAGCTCGGCCGGGTCGAGCGCGCGGCCCGAGCTCGTCGAGCGCGACGCCGGCGGCGAGGTGCGCGGCCGCAGGCGCGAAGACGTCGCGCGCGTGGAATGTGCGCGAGACGACCGGCAGCCGGTGTCGCTCGCTCGTCAGCTCGTGCGCCGCGTCGACGCCGAGCTCGTCCGCGGCGAGCATCAGGAGGCCGTTGTCCGGCCCGACGAACGTGCGGCCGTCCTGCGTGCGCACGGCGAGCGCGCGCCGGTCGCCGCCGACGCCGGGATCGACGACGGCGAGGTGCACGCCGACCGGCAGGAACGGCGTCGTGTTGCGCAGCACGATCGCGCCCTGCAGCACGGCCTGCGGCGGGATGCCGTGCGTGACGTCGATCACGCGCGCCTCCGGCGCGATGCCGCGCGATCACGCCGTGACACGTGCCGACGAAGTCGTCCTGCAGACCGAAGTCGGTCAGGAACGTGATCAGCATTTCAGTCGGCTCCGTCGAGCCGAGGGCGGTGGCTCACGCACGAGACTTCATCAGATCCCGCACCGCCGCGACGAGCCCGTCGAGGTCGTGCCGGGCGCGCCTCGGCGGCGACCTCGAGGCCGACCGAGCGGGCGACGCGCGAGGTCTCCGGGCCGATGCTGACCGCGGGCGCGGCCCCGCCGATCGCGGCGTACGCGCGCGCCGCCGAGCCCGAGGCGAGCACGACGACGTCGCCCGCCGGCGGGTCGGGCGTGAGCAGCCGGGTGCGGTAGAGCGGGACGAAGTCGGCGCCGAGCGCCTCGATCGGCCGGCGGCGAGCACCCTCGGCGGCGGCGAAGAGGACACGGCCGGCAGGCTGCGGGAACTCGCGCAGCAGCCCCTCCTGGGACGACTCGACCGGCACGAACGCGGGCTCGATCCCGTGCGCGCGCAGCGCCTCGGCCGTCCCAGGGCCGACGGCGGCGATACGAGGCAGGTTGACGCCGCGGCGCGCGATCTCGTCGGCGCCGTTCGAGCTCGTGACGATCAGCCAGTCGTAGCCGGCGCCGTCGACCGGCTCGTCGGAGGTGCGCTCGATCTCGATCAGCGGGCACTCGACGACCTCGGCGCCGATCGCCTCCAGGGCCGTGACGAGCGGTCGCGCCTGGGCGCGCGGCCGGGTCACGATCACCTTCATCGCACGGCTGCGAGCCCCGAGAGCTCCTTGGCGAGCGCCGCCGGGTCGTCGCCGCTTCGCCGCTCGACCCACGCGCCGTCCTCGTCGGCGATCAGCGCGTGCAGCGTCGAGCCGTCGTGGTGCGCCGCGACGGGCGCCAGACAGCCCCCGCCGACGAGCGCGACGCACGAGCGCTCGGCCTCGACGCGGCGGCGTGTCTCCGCATGGTCGAGATGCGCGACGAGCTCCTCGTCGCCCGCGCGTACCTGCAGCGCGAGCGCGCCCTGTGCCGCCTCCGGCAGCATCATGTCGGGATCGATGCGCAGGCCGATGCGGTCGGCGAGCCCGAGCCGGTCGAGCCCGCACGATGCGAGCACGATCGCATCGAGCCCGCGCTCCTGCATCTTGCGCAGCCGCGTCTCGACGTTCCCGCGCAGCGGCTCGACCGAGATCGTCGCGTCCGCGGCGAGCAGCTGCGCGCGCCGTCGCACGGAGGCGGTGCCGATGCGCATGCCCGGTCGCAGCTCGTCGGCGCCGACGAGCGCGTCGCGCGGGTCGTCGCGCTCGAGATACGCGCCGACGGCGAGCCCGTCGGGATCCTGCGCGGTCATGTCCTTCGCCGAGTGCACCGCGACGTCGATGCGGCCGTCGAGCAGCGCCTCCTCGAGCTCCTTGACGAAGACGCCGCGCTCGCCGATCTGGCCGAACGGCCGCGTGCGGTCACGGTCGCCGGCGGTCGTGATCGGGACGAGCGCCAGCTCGATGCCCGGCCGGCGCAGAAGCGCCGACGCGTGCTCGGCCTGCGTGAGCGCGAGCCTAGACCCGCGCGATCCGATGCGAACGAGCACAGCGTGACCTCCCCACCCGTGCGCTGCGGGCGCAGGAGTGCGACCCGAGCCTGACGCGTATGAACGCCGTCGGGGCGACCGACGGCAACGGCCGTTCGATGCGACGACGCTGCGCCGTCAGCGCGTCTCCTCCTCGAGCCCGAACAGGTAGCGCACCGCGTCGGCGTACTCGGCGCCGTCCGCGGTCACCGCAGCCTCCTTCATGCGGATCGTCGGGAGGTGCAGGAGCTTGTTCAAGATCTGCGCCGTCACGGACTCCAGCGTGCGGAGCGCCTCCTCGCTCATGCGCCGGTCGACCTTCGCGAGCTCGGAGCTCCGGATCTCCTCGGCGCGGGCGCGCAGCGAGGCGATCGCGGGCACGACCTCGAGCGAGGCGCGCCACGACTTGAAGCGCTCCGCCTCCTCGCTGACGAGCTGCTCGGCGCGCGCGCCCTCGGCGCGGCGCAGCTCGAGTGTCTCGGCAACGACCGCCTCGAGGTCGTCGATGTCGTAGAGGAAGCAGCCGTCCAGCTTGCCGATCGCGGGATCGAGATCCCGGGGAACGGCGATGTCGATGAAGAAGAGCGGGGCGCGCCGTTTCGACGGCACGTCGCCCGGGCGGAGGATCGCCTCGGGCGCGCTCGTCGAGGTGACGACGACGTCGACGTCGGCGAGCGGCCCGGCCAGGTCGCCGAGCTCCACCTCCTGCCCGCCGAAGCGCTGCGCGAGGTCGCGCGCGGTGTCGAGCGTCCGGTTCGCGACGAACGCGATGTGCGCGCCGCGGGAGGCGAGGTTCGCCGCCGCGAGCTCGCCGATTCGGCCTGCGCCGATCAGCAGCACGCGCCGTCCGCGCAGGTCGCCGAACACCTGGGCCGCGAGCGCGGCGGCCGCGGAGGAGACGGACGCGGGGCTCTCGCCGATCGAGGTCTGCGTGCGCACGCGCTTGCCGACGACGACCGCCTGGCGGAAGACGCGGCCGAGCAGCGGCCCGGGGTCGGCGGCCTCGTAGGCAGCGCGCACCTGGCCGAGGATCTCGCCCTCGCCGGGGATGAGCGAGTCGAGCCCGGCGGCGACGCGGAAGAGGTGCAGCGCCGCGGCGTCCTCGTGCATGCGGTAGAGGACACCGTCGAGCCGCTCGCCCGCGATCTCCTCCAGCGCGCGCACCGCGACGCTCTCGTCGAGGCCCTCGAGGTAGATCTCCGTGCGGTTGCACGTCGACAGGCAGACCGCGTCGCCGAGCGAACGGGCAAGGCTCCCCGCCGCTTCGAGGTCCAGCGTCACGCGCTCGCGCAGCGCGACCGGCGCGACGTGGTGCGAGATGCCGACGAGCGCGAGCGTCACGTGAAGTGGCTCCCTGCGAGCGCGACGCGTGCGACCACGACGAGCACGAACCCGCCGAGCGCGAGACAGGCCGCGCGGCGCCCGGTCGGGCGCGCGGCGAGGAACCCGCCGTAGACGATCCACGCGACGAGTGTGAGCAGCTCGCGCTCGTCGAAGCTGCCGCCGTCGCGGGACTGCCGGATGACGCCGATCGCGAGGCCGACCGTGAGGAGCGGCAGCGAGACGAGGATCGTCCGCCACGCGAGAAACTCGAGCGAGGCGAGCGGCGGGAGGCGCATGCGCAGGATGTCGGGCGCGCGCCCCTTCAGCCGGTGCTCCTGCCACAGGTAGAGCCCCGCGAGGCCGGCCGCGAGCGTGAAGCCCGCGAAAGCGGCCGTCAGCATGCCGACGTGCAGGACGAGGAACAGGTCGCCGTAGTGGGAGACCTTGCTGTTCGTCCCTCCTCCGATGCGTGCGACGACGAAGAGCGCGAACGCTAGTGGCATAACAGTCAATCCGAGCAGCCGGAACCTCGGCCGACAACCCCAGATCAGGTAGGTTCCGACGAGGAACCAGACGAACAGGTTGAGCGTCCCCGCCCAGCTCGACCACGGGAACTCACCGTCGGCTCCGACCACCTGAGCAGCGAGCAGCGCCGTCTGGGCGAGCCAGCCGAGCCGCACCCCCCACGTCGCCGCACGCGACGTGCGGACGGTCGCGTAGGCGAAGGCGGCTTCCCCGTAGCCGACGAGCGCGGGCCAGAACAGTGCTTCAACCATCGGTGCGATTCTCGCGGACCAGGTCGACCAGCTGCGCCACTTGTCGCTGCAAACGCTGGAGTTTCGAGCCGATGATCACCACGTAGACGAGCACGGCCACGAATACCACGAGGTACGCGGCCGCGGTGTACTTCTCGGACTGGCTCATGTGGTGAGCAGTTCCCTGAGCTCGCGCAAGGATGCGTCGAGGCGCTTGCCGGCGAGCTCGATCGCGTAGAGGGTCGCGAACAGCGACAGCATCGCCGCGAGGCAGATACAGAACGTGACGAATTGCGAACCTGTCATCTGCGGCCCGTGCGAGTTGAAGACGACCGGGTGGATGAACCGCTTCGAGAGCCGGATGGCGAGGAACGAGACCGGGATCAGCACGGCGCCGAAGAGCGCGTAGACGGCGCACATGTTCGCGCGCGCGGCGCCGGCCTCGACGGAGAAGCGGAGCATGAAGTAGGCGCAGTAGAAGAGGAAGAGGACGAGGAAGAGCACGAGCTGGTCCTCGTTCCACGACCACCAGACGCCCCACGAGATACGCGCCCAGATCGATCCCGTGAGAAGCGTCAGCGCTCCGAAGATCACGCCCTGGTGGATCGCGACGTAGCTCTCGAGGTCGGCGCGCTCGTCGCGCGTGCGCAGGTAGCGGAGCGCCTTCCACGCGCCCCAGCCGAAGCAGGCGTACGAGGTGAGCGCGAGCGGGACGTGGACGTAGAAGATCCGCTGCGAGAGTCCCTGGTCGGGGTCGGTCGGCGCGTAGAAGAACGCCAGCGCGATCCCGAGCCCGAGCAGGGCCGTCGCGCCGCCCGCGAGCACCGGTAGCCGGATCGCCTTCACCGCCGGGATCGTAGTCCCGCCGGGCGGGTCAGAGGCTCTTCAGGTACTGCACGAGGTCTGACTGCTGGCCCGTGTTCAACCCGAGCGACATGCACGTGTTGTAGTGGGCGACGACGTCTCCGAGGGTCTTGTAGCGCCCGTCGTGGTAGTAGCCGCCCTGCGCGTGCTCCCAGACGCCGCGCAGCGGAGTCGTGCGGTACATGCCGGTGGGGCTGCGGTCGGCCTGGAAGGCGTCGGTGCAGATCTCGGCGGGCGTGTGCAGGTTCCAGCCCGGCTCGGTGAAGATCGGCGCCATGTGACAGGAGGCGCACTTGCCCGGGCCGTCGAAGACCGCCTTGCCGCGGGCCGCTGCCGCCGGGTCGAAGCTTCCCTTCGGCGGCTTCGGCGCGAGCAGCGAGAGCTGGTAGGCGTGCAGCGCCGGGAGCTTCGAGGTGATCAGGTCGTTGGCGTGCGTGACGTGGGCGAAGCCCGCCCTGGCGGCGACCGGGAACTTCTTCGCGTCGTTCAGCCGCGCATCGGAGAAGTTGCCGCTGCCGTGCATCTCCAGGTTGGCGACGAACGCGTTCCAGTAGGGCACCGAGCCCCAGCCGGTGAACGTGTGCAGGTTCACGCCGGCGAGGCCGAACGCAGGCGGGATCAGCGTCGCGGCGGACTTGCCGTCGGGCCGGAACGCCTTGCCGTCCATGAAGAGCTCGGCGTCGAACTTGCCCGGCCCCCAGCTTGCGAGCACCTTCTTGACCGTAGCGGTGTCGACGCCGAGCAGGCTCGTGACGGGCTGCAGGTTCGGCGAGAGCGAGACGATCGCGCCGACGTTCAGGTCGCGGTTCGGCCAGCCGTCGAGGCGCTTCCCGATGCCGGGCGCGAACGAGCTGTCGACCGTCGAGTGGCAGAGCGCGCACGTGATGCCGAGGGAGGCCAGGTGCCGGCCGGAGCGGTCGAAGGTGCCCTTCACCCCGACGACGGCGTTCAGCTTCAGCAGCGCGAGCGTCGTCGCGGGGTCGTCCAGGTTCACCTTGCCCGCCTTGATCGCCGCGGCGGTCTTGGCCGGGATGCGCGTCGCGTCGACCTTGAGCCCGACGGCGAGCGCGGTCTTCGGGCTGACGCCGGGGCCGACGCCGCCGAGCTTCTCGCCCTCGATGGCCTTGTGGAGCTGGAGCGCGCCGCCCCAGAACGCCTCGTCGCCGAAGGTGTCGTCGCGGAAGACGGCGCGGCCCTGGGTGACGAGCGAGGCAGGCGCCTTGACCGCAGCGGGCTTGGCGAACGCCGAGAGCGAGCCGTTGACGACGATCCCCGCGATCAGGATGGCGGGGGCGAGCAGGAGGATGGTGGTGAGGCGGCGGGCGGCGGTGCGCACGGCTCAACCGTAGGAGCGCGGCTGCCCGCTTCGCCGTGACGGGACGCACGTTGTGAGCGGCATCACACGGGGAGTGCGTCGGGGTCGACCGTGAGCCGGTAGGAGCGGCCGCGGCGCACGATCATGCCCTCCGCCTGTAGCTCGTCGATCGCCCGGGTCACGGTCTCGCGGGCGGAGCCAGTCATCTCGCCGAGCAGCTCGTGGGTGAGCGGGAGGTCGAGGCGGATCCCGTCGCGCCCGACGACGCCGTGCCCGGCCGCGAGCTGGAGCAGCTTGGCCCGTACGCGTTCGAGGTGGTGGTGGTGCGCGAGCGCCTCGATCGTCCTGTGCTTCTGCCGGATCGTCTCCGCGAGCGCGTCGAAGAGCGCCGCTGCGGCGCCCGGCAGCTCGAGTAGCCGGTCGCGCTGCTCGGTCGAGAGGAGCACGATCCGGGTCGGCACGAGCGCCGCCAGCACCTCCGTGTCCCGCGGCGGCAGCACGACCGTTTCCGGACCGGCGTGGCAGACGACGACTTCGCGGCACGACTCGGGCTGCCCGGCGCGGATCAACGCCAGCCCGGACTCGACCACGAGCAGGCAGACGCCGTCCAGCTGCGCAGGCGTTACGACGTCGCCGGCGCCGAGCTCGCGCACGGGCGATGAGGCGAGCAGCTCCTCGATCTCGAGTGTGTCCACCATCTCCGGAGAGATTGGTGTCGCCGGGCGGCGATTTCATACCTCCGAGACGACGTATTCGAACGCCGCCCAGCTGAGCAGGGCGAAGATCAGGTCGTAGCCGGCCAGGAACCAGAGGTAGCCGCCGACGCCTCCGACGACGATCGGGATCGCGGTCGGCAGGAAGAGGAGCGGCAGCAGCAGCTCGCGGGCACGGCCCGCGACGGCCATCGCGCCGAAGAGCGTGCCGACGGCCGCGATCCCGATGTTCGCCAGCGCGACGGCGGCGACGGTGCGGCCGTCGAGCCCGTGGAAGAACGCGGCGAACGCCGGCAGCGCCACCACTTCCGCCGCGACGAGGAAGGCGAGCACGGCGATCGACTTCGCGAGCCAGATCGCGCTGCGGTCGACGGGCGTGAGGATCAGAGCGTCGAACATACTCTGCTCGCGCTCGGCGACGAACGCGCGCGTCAGCCCGAGCAGCGCGGTGAAGATCAGCGCCGACCAGAGGAGCCCGCGCGCCGCGACGTCGCTCGTCCCGCGCGGAAGCGCGAAGTGGAAGATCGTCAGCGCCGCGATGACGAACAGCAGCATCGACGGCAGCGTCTCCTTCGCGCGCAGCTCGAGCAGCAGGTCCTTGCGTGCAAGCGCGGCGACGTCCGACGAGTAGCTCATTTCCTTCGGTCGACTCCGTCGAGCCTACGTCTCATACGAACGCCAGCCGTTCTGTCGCGAAGCGCTCGACGCGCTCCGGGTCGTGCGTCGCGACGATGCGCGTGCGCGGCTCCTCGAAGACGACGTCGAGCAGCCGCGCGCCCTCCGCGTCGAGGGCGTTGTAGGGCTCGTCGAGCAGCAGGTGCGTCGGCTCGTGCAGCAGCACGCGGCAGAGGCCGAGCCGCTGCTGCATGCCGCGCGAGAAGGTCGAGACGCGCTCGTGCGCGCACCTCCCACAGGCCGAAGCGCTCGAGCAGCATGCCGACGCGCTCGCCGCGTTCGGGCAGCCGGTACAGCCGTGCGAAGAGCGTGAGGTTCTCGAGCGGCGTCAGCTCCCGATAGACGAGCGGGTCGTGGCCGAGGTAGCCGATCGTGTCGCGCGGCGGGAGCTCCAGCTCGCCGGCGGTCGGCGCCGCGAGCCCGGCGAGCACGCGCAGCAGCGTCGTCTTGCCCGAGCCGTTCGGCCCGGTGACGAGGAGAAAGCCGCCGTCCGGCACCTCGAGGTCGACGGCGGCGAACACGCGGCGCTCGCCGTAGCGCTTCGCAAGCCCGCGCGCGCGGATCACGCGCGGTAGACCTCGGCCGCCGCGCGGTGGAAGCCCTCGGGCTCGCCGGCCGCTGCGAACGTGTCGGCGATCTCGTCCATCTCGCCGATCCACCGCCAGCCCTTCGCGTCGGCCGAGCGCTCGGCGCCCACGAGTCTTTCGGCGAGCTCCGGAGTGGCGAGGCGCCACTCGTCCTCGACGTCGAAGTGGCGCGCGACGTCGCGGATCGCGAGCAGCATCGCCGCCGTGCCCTTCGACCACGCGGCGTAGACCATCTTCACCGCGGAGGCGTCGTTCACGACACGCGTCTCGAGGACGGAGCCGTCGAAGAGCGCAGCCACGGCCGGCGCCTCGTCGCCCGAGAGGTAGAGCGTCGTGCCGGGCTCCTCCGGCGGGCCGCCGACGATGCCGCCGTCGACGAAGCGCGGGTGCAGCGCCGCGACCTCCTGTGCGCGCATCGGCGAGATCGCGTTCGCGTCCACGTAGATGCCGTCGAAGCCGCGCAGGGAGCCTGCCACGTCGACGGCACCGTGCGGCGGGCAGATCGACAGGATCAACTCGGCCTCGCCGGCGAGCGAGTCGACGGTGCCCGCGTCCCGGAAGGTGCGCGCGCGCTCGCGCGTCGCGTCGCTCCGGCCTTCCGACGCCCACACGACCTCGTGGCCGTTGTCCTGCAACACGCGCCCGACCGCCGAGCCCATCTCCCCCGGATGCAGCAGCCCGACGATCACAGGACGTCGGCGAGCACGAAGGCGAAGAACGCGACCGAGATGACGCCGTTCATGGTGAAGAACGCCGCGTCGAGACGCCGCAGGTCGCCCGGACGCACGAGCGTGTGCTCGTAGAAGAGCAGCCCGGCCACACACGCAACGCCGAGCCAGTAGAGGACGCCGACGTCGAGGCCGATGCCGACCGCGGCGAGCAGCACCACCGTGATCAGGTGCAGGATGCGCGCGCCGAGGAACGCGCCGTCCACGCCGAAGCGCGTGGCCCACGAGTGCAGCCCCTGCTCGCGGTCGACCTCGACGTCGAAGAGCGCGTAGAAGAGGTCGAAGCCCGCGACCCACGTGCCGACCGCGCCCCCGAGCGCCCACGCCTGCCACGGCAGCTGGCCGGTGATCGCCGCCCACGCGCCGACCGGCGCGAGACCGTCGACCGCGCCGAGCCAGAAGTGACAGAGCCACGTGTAGCGCTTGAGGTACGGGTAGACGACGAACGCGATCACCGGCACCGGCGACAGCCACCGTACGAGCGGGTCGAGCTGCCAGACCGAGACCAGGTAGACGACGAGCGAGCCGAGACAGAAGGCGACGACCGCCGCACGCGACAGCGCACCCGACGGCAGCTCGCGGCTCGCGGTGCGCGGGTTGGCGGCGTCGATGCGCGCGTCGATCAGCCGGTTGAGCGCCATCGCGAGCGAGCGGGCGGCCGACCATCGCGACGGTGATCCAGAAGAGATCGTGCGCCGACGGCACGCCGCCGACTGCGAGGAACGCGCCGACGTACGCGAACGGCAGCGCAAAGATCGTGTGCTCGAACTTGACGAGCCGGTAGTAGAGGCGGGCGAGGCGCATCATCGTGAAGTCTGCGCATGCTCGGTGGGCTCGTCGGCGAGAAGCGACAGCGCGTGGCCGAGCGCGGGCTGCAGAACGGCGTACCCGTCGCGGCAGCCGCCGGGCGAGCCGGGCAGGTTGACGACGAGCGTGCGGCCGACGACGCCCGCGACTCCGCGCGAGAGCAGCCCGTGCGGCGTCTTCGCGATCGAGTCGGCGCGGAGCGCCTCGGCGATCCCCGGCGCCTCTCGCTGCAGCACGCGGCGGGTCGCCTCGGGCGTGACGTCGCGCGGGCCGAGCCCCGTGCCGCCCGTCGTCAGGACGAGCGCGGCACCCGCCGCGAGCTCCTCGATCGACGACGCGATCTGGTCCGCCTCGTCGGGCACGACTCGACGGGCGACCTCGTACCCGTCGCCGTGCAGCAGCCCGGCGAGCAGGTCGCCGCTCGTGTCCTCGACCGCGCCGCGCGAGACGCGGTCCGAGATCGTCAGCACCGCCGCCTTCATGTTGTCGGCGACTCCGTCGAGCCTACGTCGCTCTTCGACCTTCTCGAGCAGCTCGACCGCGAACGACATCCGCTTGTCGATCGCCTTCGCCATGTCGTAGACGGTGAGCGCCGCGACGGACGCTGCGGTCAGCGCCTCCATCTCGACGCCGGTCTGCGCGGTCGTCGCCGCCGACGCGACGATCTCGACGCCGTCGTCGAGCACGCGCGTCTGGACGTCGACGTGCGTGAGCGGCAGCGGGTGGCAGAGCGGGATCAGCTCGGAGGTGCGCTTCGCCGCCATGATCCCGGCGAGCTGCGCCGTCGTCAGCGCGTCGCCCTTCGGCAGCTCGCGCAGGCGCGCCGCGGTGGCGGGGGCCATGCGCACCACCGCGCGTGCGACGGCACGCCGCCCCTGCGCCGGCTTCGACCCGACGTCGACCATACGCACCGCGCCGGTCTCGTCCACATGAGAGAGGGCCGTCTCTTCCGGCTCCGTCGAGCCTACGCCGGTCAAGGCCGATACCTCCTCGCCATGCGCAGCAAGGCGCGGCGCTCGCGCCACATGGCGCGGGTGCGTGCAAGCGGGCCGCCGGTGTAGAGCGCCGCAAGCGCGCCGTGGAAGGCGCCCGCTGCGTTGTCGTCGTAGGGAAACCACCACGGCACCGGCACGCGGCCGGAGTCGCGGTCGACGAACTTCGGCGCGGTCAGGTCGTAGAGGCCGTGCTTCGAGTGCGTGCGGCCGAACCCCGACTCGCCGCGGCCGCCCCACGCCGCCTGCGCGGCCCCGTACGAGTACGCGTGGTCGTTGTGCCAGACGGTTCCGGCACGCAGGCGGTGCGCGAGCCGCTTCGCGCGCTCGGCGTCGCTCGTCCACACCGACGCGCCGAGCGCGAACGTGCTGTCGTTCGCCGCCCGCACCGCGGCGTTCTCGTCGCTGGTGCGCGCGACGGTGACGACCGGCCCGAACGCCTCGTCGTGCTCGATGCGCGCCGTGTCGGGTACGTCGACGAGCACCGTCGGCTCGTAGAACCAGCCCGCGCGCTCCGGTGCGCGCCCGCCCGTCAGCGCGCGCGCGCCGTGCGCGAGCGCGTCGTCGACGAGCGCCGCGACCTTGTCGCGCTGCTCGGCCGAGATCAGCGGCCCGAGCTCGAGCTCCGCCGCCTTGCGCGCCAGCTCCTCGACGAACGGCTCGAAGAGATCCCCCTCGACGTAGATGCGCTCGACGCCGGAGCACACCTGCCCGCAGTTCAGGAACGATCCCCAGAGCGCCCCGTCGACGGCACGGGACAGGTCGGCGTCGTCGAGGACGAGCATCGGGTCCTTGCCGCCGAGCTCGAGCGTGACCGGGACGAGACGCTCGCCTGCGGCCGCCGCAACGCGGCGACCGACCTCCGCGGAGCCGGTGAAGAGCACCTTGCCGAGCCCACGCGCCGTCACGAGCGCCTCGCCGACCGCGCCGTCACCTTGAGCGAGCAGGAGCGGCGCGCCGGCCGCGGCGAAGAGCTCCGCGACGAGCGCACCGGTCAGCGGTGTCAGCTCGGACGGCTTCAGCACGACCGAGTTCCCGGCAGCGAGCGCGTACGCCGCCTGCGTGAACGGGATCGCGAACGGGAAGTTCCACGGCGCGACGACCGCCGCGACACCGAGCGGCTCGTAGTACAGCACGGCGCGCTTGTGCTTCAGGTGCAGCTGCGGATAGCCGACGCGCTCGGGCGCGAGCAGCGCCTCGGCGTGGCGCGCGAGCCAGGCCAGCGTGTCGAGCGCCGGGAAGAGCTCGCTCGTGTAGGCCTCGACACGCGGCTTGCCCGTCTCGGCGACCACCGTGTCCGCGATCTCGTCGGCGCGCCGCAGGACGTCCTTCGACACCTGCTCGAGCACCTTGCGCCGATCGCCCGCCGACGTCTCGCCCCACGCCTCCTGCGCGACCTTCGCCTCGGTCACGAGCTCCTGCACCGCGGCGGGGTCGGTGGCGGCGACCGTGCCGACGAGCTCGAGCGTCGCGGGGTTGACCACGCGCAGCTCACCGGGGGCAGCAACCGCCATGCGGGACAGGTTACGCCGCGACGCGATCGAGGTCGGCGAGCAGGCCCGCCACCCACTCGGTGACGTCGTGCTCGCGAACCTGCTCGCGCAGCGCCCGCGCGCGCCGGCGGCGCTCGCCCTCGCTCATCGAGAGCGCCTCGTGCAGCGCCTCGGCCTGGCCCCAGACGTCGAACGGGTTGACCGTCACCGCCCACTCGCCGAGCTCCTCGTGCGCACCGGCGTTCTCGCTGAGCACGAGCACGCCGTCGCGGCCGTTGACGAGCGGGCCTTCCTTCGCGACGAGGTTCATCCCGTCGTAGACCGGGTTCACGAACAGCACGTCGTACTGCTTGTACGCCGCAACCGACTGCGGGAACGCGTCCGCGACCTGCACCTCGAGCGCGCCGGGGTGGCGCGCCCCGACCGCGTCCGCCTCCGCTGCGATCGCCTCCCGGTACGCCGCGTACTCGGGGATCTTCTCGCGGGACGGATCGAGCCGAGCGAGCATCTTGACGCGGCCGCGCCACTCCGGATGCTGGTCGAGCAGGATCCCGAACGCGCGCAGGCCGCGCACGACGTTCTTCGACGGATCGGTGCGGTCGACGCGCACGATGAGCTTCTCCGGCCGCTGCATCGCGCGCTCCGCCGCCAGCACGTCGTCGCTGTCGCGCAAGCGGTCGAACTCGCCGACGTCGATCGAGATCGGATGGTTCGTGACGAGCGTCGAGCCGCAGCCGCCGCACACGTCGGCGGTGCTGCGCTCGAAGTTGCGCGCCCAGCGCGCGGTGTGGAAGCCGACGACGTCGTTCGCGAGCAGCCCGTCGTGGACGGCGTGACGCATCTCCTCGGGAAGCACACTCCAGTCGACCGGCCACGGGATGTGCACGAAGTGCGCGAGCTTCGCGTCGGGCCGCGACTCGCGGACCATGCGCGGCGCGAGGTAGAGGTGGTAGTCGTGGAAGAAGACCGTCGCGTCCGGCGTGTTGTCAAGTTGGGCGACAACTGCGTCCGCGAACGTGCGGTTCACGGACTCGTAGCCTGCGTGCCAGGCCTCGTGGAACGTCGTCGCCGATCACGGGGCTCACCGCCGGTCCCCACAACGAGTGCTGGATGAACCACAGCATCGGGTTCGCGACGACGTTGTAGTAGAGGTCGTACGCGTGCGGATCGTGGGCGACGATCGTGACGTCGTCGCCGGCGCCCTCCGCCGCGACGACGCGGTCCTCGTCGGTGGTCGCGCTCGCGATCCACGTCACGTCGTGCTGCTCGCGCAGGCCGCGCAGCGCGGTGACGAGCCCGCCGCCGCCGCGACGCTCGACACGGCGGCCGTCCGGGTCACGGTCGTAGGTGACCGGGCCGCGGTTGGAGACGATGACGAGGTGGCGCTTCAGCTCAGATGCTTGACGAAGCGGAGGCTGGAGCCGCCCTGGGCGCGCTCGCGGATCTCGAACTCGTCGGCGAGCGCCTGGATGATCGCGATCCCGAGGCCGCCCTCGGAGAGCTCGTCGCTCGTCGAGCGCGCGGCTCGGGTCGACCGGCGGATCGAACCCCTCGCCCTCGTCGACGACCTCGACGACGAGCCTGTCCTCGTAGAGCTCGTAGACGATCTCGACGGTGCCCTCGCCGTTCCCGTAGGCATGCCGGACGGAGTTCGTGCACGCCTCCGTCAGCGCGAGCTTCAGGTCGCCGAGCACCTCCTGCGCCAGCGGCTCGGCGCGCAGCCGCGCGATGCCCGTCAGGGCGAGCCGCCCGAGGGTGATGTACTCGGGCTTGGCCGGGATCGTGAGCCGGATCGCGTGCCCGTTGTCGTCCCGTGCAGTGCTCACTGCACACCCTCTTCCCGTCGAATCCAAAAGGTAAACAGGCGAGATTCTGCTGAATTCTGAGCAGTGCCGCGTCTGCCGTGTACGTCGCGCCTTCCCTGAGCGAAGGGATTCCTAACAGGCCGGGCGGCGCAGTTCGGCGAGCAGTTCGGCGGTTCAGTTCGGCGACGGGCGGGCGGCGAGCGTCACGGTCACGACGCGACGCTGGGAGCCCCGGACGAGCGTGAAGCGCGAGCTCTCGCCGGGGACGAGCTTGGTCGTGACGATCCGCACGACATCCTGGGCGTTCGTGACCGGAATCCCGTCGATCGCCACGATCGCGTCACCGCCGACCTTGACGCCGATCCCCTCGTAGATCCCGTCCCGCGTCCCTGCCTGGATGCCGGCCTTGGCCGCGGCGGAGCCGTCGTTGACGACGTCGACAGCGCGCCCCGCTTCGCCGCGTACCCGAACTTGCGCGCGATCCCGGGCGTCAGGTCCTCGGTCTTGATCCCCACGAAGGCGTACTTGACGGCGCCGGTGCGCAGGAGCTGGGCCATGCGAGCGGCGGGCCGAGTCGATCGGCACGGCGAACCCGACGCCCTCGAAGCCGGACGTCGTGCCGCTCGAGCGGATCTGGGCGTTGATCCCGATCACGCGGCCCCGGGCGTCGAAGAGCGGGCCGCCGGAGTTGCCGTGGTTGATCGGCGCGTCGGTCTGGATCGCGTCGACGAGGTCGTACTTCGAGGTCAGCGACGGGATCGAGCGCCGGATCGCCGAGACGACGCCGACCGAGAGCGAGTCGGTGTTCCCGAACGGGCTGCCGATCGCCGCCACGGGCTGGCCGACGACGACACGGCTCGAGTCGCCGAGCGGCACGGGGTCGAGCGCGTGCTGCTTCGGGTCGACCCGGAGCACGCCGACGTCGTCGAAGAGGTCGGAGCCGACGATCTTCGCGGTCACCCGGTCGCCGTCGGCGAACTCGACGTAGACGGTGCGCGCGGTGGTCGTGTTGTCGGTGCCCTGGCCCGCCGTCGTGATCACGTGGGCGTTCGTCAGCACGAGGCCGTCCGCTGGAGACGACGAAGCCGGAGCCCTGGCCCGCGCGCGCGTCCGGCAGGTTGGCGGCGTCGAAGTACGAGACGATCGTCACGACGCCCGGGAGCGCGCGAGCGGTAGATCTGGGCCGGCTGGAAGCCGTTCCCGAGCGAGCGGCTTCGCTGCGACGACGGGCGCAGCGGCGTCGCCGGCGGTCGCGGCCGGCGCGCGCACGACGACGGTCTTCGTCGTCGCCGGTGTGCAGCCAGCCCACGGCGACCCCGAGGAGCAGGACCGCGGCGCCGCCGACGCACCGCGGCGACAGGGCGAGGGCAGCTGCCGAGCTGGAGCGCACCGGGCGGCCACTGTACGCGCTCCGCGTGCGGAGTCGCGCTCGTTTTCACGTGTCAGACGGCCGTTTCAGACGTGTCCCGGCTCGAGGTCGCGATCCGGCGGCTCCGCGCTGCAGCGACGAGCGTGAACAGCGTCCAGCCGTTCTGCGAGTCGAGCTCGATCCGGCCGCCCATCAGCTCGGCGAGCTCGCGCGCGATCGCGAGCCCGAGGCCGCTGCCGGAGGCGCGCGGTGCCGTCGAGCCGGTAGAAGCGCTCGAAGACCTGCTGCTGCGCCTCGCGCGGGATGCCGGGGCCGTCGTCCGCGACCGTCAGGGTCGCCCGGCCGCCGTCGAGCGGCGGTCGAGACGCGCACCGTCGTGCCGGGCGGCGTGTGGACGAGCGCGTTCTCGACCAGGATGCGGCCGATCTGCAGCACGCGCTCGGCGTCGCCCTCGGCGGCGACCGGCGCGCCGACCGCGACCTCGAGCGCGTGCTGCGTCGCCGCGGCCCGGGCGCGGAACTCGGCCGCCAGCTCGCTCGGCGAGCTCGGCGAGGTCGACGGTCTCCGGTCGACCGCGAGCCGGCCGGCATCGAGCCGCGAGAGGTCGAGCAGGTCGGTGGCGAGCTTCGTCAGCCGCGCCACCTGCTCGCGCATCTGCGCGAGGAACTCCTCGCGGGTCGCGCTCGTCGAGCTCCGGGTCGTCGAGCAGCTCGAGGAAGCCCGCCGAGCGAGAAGAGCGGCGTGCGCAGCTCGTGCGAGGCGTTGGCGATGAACTCGCCGCGGGCCCGGTCGAGCGTGCGCGAGCCGCAGGCGCATGCGCTCGAACGCGCGCGCGAGCTGGCCGAGCTCGTCCGAGCCGTGGTCGACGACGGGCTCGTCGAAGTCCCCGGCCGCGATCCGCTCGGCGGCCGCCTCGAGCCGCCGGATACGCCGCGCGAACAGGCCGCGCGCCGCCGTAGCCGAGCAGCACCGCGAACGCCGTGGCGAGCGCGCCGGCGACGAGGACCCGCTCGCCGCACGACGCCGACGACCTGCAGCTGGGCGTGGAGCGGGGAGGCGAGCATCACGACCGAGGCGCCGATCGGATAGGCGACCTCGGCGTACTCCTGGCCCTTCCGGGTCACGGTGCCGCGCGCCAGCGTCTGCAGCCGGATCGCGTCGAAGCGCGACCGGGTCGTTGCACGACATCGCGTCGAGTCGCCCGTCGACGTTCGAGTCGGCGTACCGGCTCGAGCAGCGCGGGCGTCGCGTTCTGCAGGTCGAACACGACGACGCGCGCGTTCACCGCGCGGCGCGAGCGTCTCGTCGCGTACTGCTGCTTGCAGGAACGGACTCGGCCGGGAACGTCGGCACGGCCTCGCGAGAGGAGCTGACGTCTGCAGCGCGTTCAGCTCGTTGTTCTCGAGCGAGCTCTGGTACGACGGGACGACGATCACGTAGACGATCGCCAGCGCGCCGGCGACGACGACGAGCAGCGCGAGCGCGAGCCGGCCGCCGACGCTGCGGAACGGCCTCATCGCTCGCGGAAGCGGTAGCCGACGCCGCGGACCGTGAGGATGAACTCGGGCGTCGCGCGGCTCCGCCTCGAGCTTCTCGCGCAGGTGCCGGACGTGGACGTCGATCGTGCGCGGGTCGCGGTAGTCGGCGCTCTTCCAGAGCGCCTCGAGCAGCATCCGGCGGCTGAAGACGCGGCCCGGCTGCGCCGCGAGCGTGCGCAGGAGCTCGAACTCGACGTAGGTGAGCTGCACCGGCTCGTCCCGCACGACCTCGACCGTCCGGCGCGGCACGTCGATCACGAGCCCGTCGCGCTCGATCCGCTCGGCGCGGCCTCGTCGCCGGTCACGTGCGGCGCGCGCGCGCGGCGGAGCAGCGCCCGGACACGCGAGCGGAACTCGCGGATCGAGAACGGCTTCGTGATGTAGTCGTCCGCGCCGAGCTCGAGCCCGAGCACCTTGTCGAGCTCGTCGTCGCGGGCGGTGAGCATGATGATCGGCACCGTGCTCGTCGCGCGCAGCCGCTTGCAGACCTCGAGCCCGTCGAGCTTCGGCAGCATGATGTCGAGCACGACGAGGTCGACCGCTGCTCGCCGAACCGCCGCAGCGCCTCCTCGCCGTCGGCGGCCTGGACGACCGTGTACCCGTCCCGCTCGAGCGGGAAGGTGAGCACCTTCCGCACGGAGTCCTCGTCGTCGACGAGCAGGATCGTGGGTGCGGGTTCGGTCATCGCGCGGTCACGGCGGACATGCCAGGATAGCCCTGCAATGGCGGCGAACAGTGATCCCGCACGCCGGCGGCGCGCCCGGCGCGGCTCGCTCGAACGCCCGGTGAACGCGCGCCTCTACCGCAGCTCGTTCCTCGTTCGTCTCGCTGCCGCTGCTGCTCCTCGCGTTCAGCGATCGTGCGGGCCGGCGCCGCTGCCGGCGCCGCTCCTGCCGCCGAACTTCGACGGCGGCGCGACGCGCACAGCTCGCAGCCGACTTCGCGACGGCGTTCCCCGACCGCTCGCCGGGCGGCGCCGGCGCGCTGCGCGCCGCGCAGTGGTTCCGCGACCAGATGGCGCCGTACGGCCTGCCCGTCGCGACCGACACGTGGCAGCAGGACATCGCCGGCGCTCGGCACGGTGCGGCTGCAGAACGTCTGGGCGGTCGCAGCGCGGACAGTCGCCGCAGGCGATCGTCGTGATGGCGCACCGCGACGACACCGGGCGTCGGGCCGGGCGCGAACGACAACGCGACCGGCACGGCGGCGCTGATCGAGCTCGCGCGCAACTACGCGCCAGCCGCCGCCGGGCGCGGCGCGTGCGCTCCGCGCACACGATCGTCTTCCTCTCGACCGACGGCGGCGCGTTCGGCGGCCTCGGCGCCGCTGCGCTTCGTCGCAGCACCCGCCGTTCCGCGTCGTCGCGGCGATCAACCTCGACGCGATCGGCGGGCCGGCGACCGCCGCGTGTTGTCGATCACAGGCGACACGCCGCGCTCGCCGGCGGCGACGCTCGTCCAGACGGCCGCGCGCCGCGTGCTCGAGCAGGCGGGCGGCGCGCCGCGGCGCGCGAGCATCCTCGACCAGCTGATCGACCTCGGCTTCCCGTTCACGCTCTACGAGCAGGGGCCGTTCGTCGCGCGCGGCATCCCGGCGCTCACGCTCACGACCGCAGGCGAGCGCCCGCCCGAGGCCTTCGCCGACCGCGCGTCGCAGCTGAGCACCGCTCGCCTCGACGGCGCTCGGCCGAGCGGCGCAGCAGCTCCTCGGCTCGCTCGACCAGGGCCTCGAGCTCGCGCAGGGAACGACGAGCTTCGTCTGGGCCGGCGACCGGATCGTGCGCGGCTGGGCGATCGAGCTCGTGCTGTTCGCGCTGCTCGTCCCGTTCCTCGTCGGCGTCGTCGACCTCTTCGCGCACTGCCGGCGTCGGCGCATCCCGCTCGTGCCCGGCCGTGCGCAGCCTGCGCAGCCGGCTCGCCTTCTGGCTCTTCGTCGGCGCTCGCGTTCTACGTCTTCCGCGTCCTCGGCGCCTGGCCGTCGGCGGGCCGCCGCGGCCGCCGAGCCCGGCGCTCGCGCGTCGCCGGCGACTGGCCCGTGCTCGCGCTGCTCGCGCTCGGCGTGCGTCGCGCTCGCTCGGCTGGCTCGGTCGCGCGGCAGCGGCTCGCGCCGCGGCGCCGCGTCGGCGCCGAGGAGCAGCTCGCCGGCGAGACGGCGGCGCTGCTCGCGCTTCGGCGTCGTCGCGTTGCTCGTCCTGGCAACGAACCCGTTCGCGCTGCATCTTCGTCCTGCCCGGCGCTGCACGCCTGGCTGTGGCTGCCGCAGGTGCGCAGCGGCGCGGCGCCCGCTCGCGCGCTCGTCCTCGCTGGTCGGGCTCGTCGGGCCGCTGCTGCTCCTGCTCTCGCTCGCGTTGCGCTTCGGGCTCGGCTTCGACGCGCCGTGGTACCTCCTCGAGCTCGTCGCCTCGGCTACGTCCCGTGCCGCGTCGTCGCGATCACGCTCGGCGGCGCGGCGTGCGCCGCGCAGCTCGCGGCCGTCGCCGCGGGCCGCTACGCGCCGTACCCGGACGCGCAGCGAGCGGCCCGGCGCGCGGGCCGTTCCGCGAGCTCGTCCGTACCGTCGTGCTGTCGCGGCGCGCGCGGCGGCGCGCGACCGTGGAACGGCGCCGCGCAGTGCGGCTAGAGCGTGAGGTAGCGGACGGGCGCGCCTGCCGGCAGCTCGCCGGCGCCGCGCGGCACGAGCACGAGCGCCGTCGCCGCGGAGCTGCGCACGATCATGTGCGACTCCTGCCCGGCGAGCGGGCTCGAGCACGACGCCGTCGCGCTCCGACGCGCGGCGCGCGCGCACGAGCTCGTCGCGCTGCGTCGTTGCGGCGCAGCGGCGCGCCGAGCCGGCCCGGCAGGTACGACGGCCCCGGGTCGAGCGGCGCCCTGCAGCGCGAGCACGGCGGGCCGCACGAACAGCTCGAAGCCGACGAGCGACGAGACCGGGTTGCCCGGCAGACCGAAGACGAGCGTGCGGCCGCGCACCCCGAACGCGATCGGCTTGCCGGGCTTGACCGCGACGCGCCAGAAGACCTCCTCGACGCCGAGCGCGGCGAGCGACGCGCGCACGAGGTCGTGCGGGCCGACCGAGACGCCGCCCGAGGTGACGAGCACGTCGGCCTCGAGCCCGCGCTCGAGCGCGTCGCGCGTCGCGTCCTCGTCGTCGCCGACCGAGCCGAGGACCGTCGACGTCCGCGCCTGCCGAGCGAGCTGCGCGCGCGAGCAGCGACGGTGTTCGACTCGTAGATCTCGCCCGGGCGCGAGCGGCTCGCCGGGCGCACGCAGCTCCGTGCCGGTCGCGAGCACGAACGCGCGCGGCCGGCGGACGCAGCGAACGGTCGCCGACGCCGGCCGCGGCGAGCGCGCCGACCTCGGCGGGACGGAGCACGCTGCCGGCGGCCGCCACGACCGTCCCCCGCCGGACGTCACCGCCGCGCGGCCGCACGTTGTCCCCGCACGGCAACGCGCTCGGCGTGTCCACCTCCCCGCTCGTCCACTCGACCGGCACGACAGCGTCGGCCCCGTCTGGCACGACCGCTCCGGTCGAGATCGCGATCGCCTCACCGGCGGCGAGCACGCGGGACTCCGGCCGGCCGGCCGCCGAGTGGCCGACGATCGCCAGGTGCCCGGGGGTGTCCGCGGCGCGCACCGCGTAGCCGTCCATCGCCGAGCTGTCGAACGGCGGCAGGTCGGTCGGCGCCCGCACGGGCTCGGCAAGCACGCGTCCCGACGCGTCGCCGACGGGGACGTCTTCCGCCTCGAGCGGCGCGACTCGCGCCAGGACGAGCGCGAGGGCCTCGTCGATCCTCGGTAGGGCGCTCACGACGGATCACGATAATCCGGCAGACGTGGCTGCGCAGGTGATCGCCGGGCGTTACCGCTTGCTCGAACCGCTGGGACGCGGGGCGATGAGCTCCGTCTGGCTCGCTCAGGACGAGGAGCTCGGCCGGCGTGTCGCGGTCAAGGTGCTCGGCGTGCAGGCCGACCCCGCCCGCTTCGAGCGCGAGGCGCGCGCGGCCGCGGCGCTCTCGCACCCGCACATCTCGGCGGTCTACGACTACGGCGAGGACGCCGGTCGGCGCTACATGGTGCTCGAGTACCTGCCGAACGGCTCGCTCGAGGACCGGCTGAAGGCGCGGCCGGATCGACGACGACGAGACGCTGCGCATCGCGACCGAGACGGCGGCCGGGCTCGCGCACGCGCACGAGCGCGGCCTCGTCCACCGCGACCTGAAGCCCGCGAACATCCTCTTCGACAGCGAGGACCGCGCGAAGATCGCCGACTTCGGGATCGCGCGCATGGGCGACTCGGGGACGCTCACCGAGGCCGGCACAGTCCTCGGGAACGGCCTCGTACATCTCGCCGGAGCAGGCGGCGGGGCGGACCGCGACCCCGGCGAGCGACGTCTACTCGTTCGGCGTCATCCTCTTCCGGATGCTCACGGGGCGCCTCCCGTTCGTCTCGACGAACGCGATGGAGCTCGTGCGCATGCACCGCGACGACCCGCCGCCGGCCGTCGCCGACGTGCGGCCCGACGCGCCGGCGCGTCTCGAGAGCATCGCCAGCGCGGCGCTCGCCAAGGACCCGCTCGAGCGGCCGGCCGACGGGGGCGTGCTGCTGCGCGAGCTGCGCGGCGATCCCGGCGACTCGACGGTGCTGCTCGCGCCGGCCGCCGCCGCAGCCACCGACGCGACGCAGGTGATGGCGGCGCCGGCCTCGGCAGCGGGGGCGGAGGAGCGCGCTGTGGCTCGTGCCACTCCTGGCGGCGCTCGCTCTGGCAGGGATCGCGCTCGCGCTCGTCGCGACGGGCGGCGGCGGCGGGGACACTTCGTCGACGACGAGCCCGGAGGCGAGCCTCCCGAGCCTGCCGAGCGTCCCGACGGCCGGGAGCACCGCCTTGCCGACGACGACCACGGAGCCGACGACCTCTGCGGAGACGACCACGACCGAGACGACCACGACCCAGCGACCACGACCCAGGCGACCACGACGCGCGAGACGACAACAGCGCCGACGACGACCGCGCCCACACCGCCGACTGTCGCGCCGACGACCACTGTCGCGCCGCCGCCGACGACCACGGCGCTGCCGACGACCACAGCGCTGCCGACGACGACCGACACGCTCCCGGTGACGACGGACACGCTCGCGACCACGACCGACACGCTGCCCACTCCGTGAGGGCGCTCTACTTCGGCACCTACGACCGGGGGCATCCGAGGAACGTCAATGCGATCGCCGCGATGCGCGACGCCGGAGTCGAGGTCGTGGAGCGACAGGTGCCCGATCCGCGGCCGCGGCGTGCGCGGCGCCTTCAGCGTCTTCTCGGCCGAGACACGCCTGAGCACGCCGAGCCGCGGCGACTTCGACGTGGTGATCGTCGGCTACCCGGGTCACTTCGACGTGCCGCGCGCGCGGCGCGTCGCACGCAAGCGACCACTCGTGTTCGACGCGGTGCTCTCGCTCGAGAACGAGTTCGTCGACGTCCGCAACCGTTTCCGCGCCCGCTCGACCGCGGCGACCGTGCTGCGCGCGGTCGACAACCGCGCGCTGCGACTGCCGGACCTCGTCGTCTGCGGCACGCGTGCGGAGGCGGACTACCTCGAGAGCATCGGCGCCCGCCGCACCGAGGTCATCTTCATGGGCGCGGACGAGGACGTCTTCTGCGAGACATGGTCGCCGACGTATCCGTTCTCGGCGTTCTTCGTCGCCGACACTTCCCGCGACGTCGTCGACACGGCGGCGCAGCTCGTGCCGGAGCTGCCGATGCGCATCGCCGCACCGGGCGAGATCCCCGGCGACGACCTCGGTATCGCGTTCGCGCACGCGGGCATCGTGCTCGGCAGCTTCCGCCCGTCGCGCGCCATCCCGTCGACCGTGTTCGCCGCGCTCGCAACGGGCGCTCCGCTCGTCACGGCAGACACGCCGGCCGCGCGCGAGCTGCTCGACGACGAGTCGGCCGTTCTCGTGGAACCAGGAGACGCACACGCGCTTGCCGACGCCTTGCATACGCTGGCCTCGGACGAGACGCTGCGCACGCGGATCGCGCAGCGCGGACGCGAGCTGTACGCGGAGCGCGCGAGCCGTCGAGTGCTCGGCGAGCAGTGGCGGGCGGCGTTGGACGGCTAGACAGGGATGCGTTGCGGTAGGAGGTACGCGCAGAGCGCGAGCGTGATCACGGTCGCGGTGTCGTCGTCGTCGTACGCCGAGAGCGTGAGCGGCCAGAGCACGTACCACGCGATCAGGTACGGCAGCGCCGGCAGGAGCAGCGCGAAGGCGAGCCCGAGCCGCGCGCGACCGCGCGCCGCCGCGCGCAGCAGCCAGACGTAGGCGCCCGCGTACGCCGCGGCGAACACCCACCAGGGCAACCCCGTCCGGCTCGGCAGCGCATATGACGTCGTACGTTCGGCGTCGCGCGCGAGCGGAGCGATCGCGTGCACCCAGTGGAAGCGCCAGAGCACCGTCGCGAGCCCGAGCACGAGCACGGTCGTGATCGCGAAGGCGAGGTGGTCGACCGGCCGACCCCGCGCGCGCGCCTCGAGACCGCGCAACGGCAGCAGCAGGATCGACACCCACTTGACCAGCACCGACAGTGACCAGGCGACGCCGGCCCAGCGCGTGCGACCGCGGTCGCCGAGCGCAAGCGCGGCAGCGACCAGCGCCACCATCAGCGCGTCGTTGTGCCCGCCGCCCGCGAACTGCACGGCGACGACCGGGTTCCACCCGACGAGCGCGGCCGCGAACGCACGTCTCCGCGCGACGAGCCACGTCGCGACGAGCACGCAGAGCGCCGCCGCGACCTTGAACGTCCACGCGGCGACGCCCGGCGACGTCGTCAGCGCGACGGGCTTCGACGCGAGCGAGAACGCCGGCCCGTAGACCGACGTCTCGTGCAGGTACGCGGCGCCGGCGTGCGGCGCGGAGACAGCGTCCTCGGACGGCGTGTCGGCGTACGGGTCGTGCAGCCGCGCGTAGCTCCAGTAGGTCCACGCGTCGGTGGAGACGAGGAGCGGGCCGGCGAGCGGCGCGGCCTGGATCGCGCACGCGAGCGCGAACACCGCGCCGAAGCGTGCGCCGCGGCGCACGAGCACGAGCCCGGCGAGGTAGGCCGCGAACGCCGCGGCGAGCAGCAGGACGAACGCGAGCCCGATGCTGCCGTTGCCGTGCCTGCGGCCGCCGTCGAGCGGCTCGAGCGGCGAGCCGGGCAGCCACGCCACGACGACGCAGGCCGCGACGAGCGCGAGCGTCAGCGCGCCCGCGACGAGCGCGAGGCTACGGGATCTGCCCAGGGCCGATGGGCGGCGGGTCCGGCGACGCGACCGGCGGTGGCGGAGTCGGCGCAGGCGTCGGCGCAGGTCGCCGGCGGAGTCTCGTGCTTGGGCGCTGCCGGCTTCGGCGGCGGCGCGGCCGTCGGCTTCGGCGCAGGCGTCGCCGGAGGCGGCGCGGCGGGCGCCTGCGCCGTCGTCGTGACGGTCGTGGTCGTCGTCGCGGGCGCCGTGTACTGCGGGTCGTACTGCGGCGTCACGTAGCCGAGGCTGCCGTAGTTGCCGTGGGTGAACGAGCGATACGCCGGGTACTTGTCCGGCAACTCGAAGGCGAGCTCCTTGTGGTGCCAGAGCGCGGCCGCCATGTACTCGTGCCAGATCGGGACCGGGAACGTCGCGCCGGCGACCGCCTGGCCGTGCACGCTCAGTCATCGGGATCTCGCCCTTCGGGTAGCCCATCCAGACCACGGTCGAGAGCTGGCGCGTGTAGCCGTCGAACCAGGCGTCGGCGTGGTTCTCGGTCGTGCCCGTCTTGCCCGCGTTCGGGTGCAGCGCCGTCGCCCGAGCCCGCGCCGGTGCCGTAGAGCGCGTTCTGCCCCAGCACGTCGTTCACCTTCCATGCGACCGCCTCGGAGAGCGCGCGCTTCGTCTGCGGCTTGCCCCAGCCGGAGTCCGTGTCGACCTGGCCGCCGGGAAGGATCACCTTCGTGATCGCCATCGGCTTCGCGTAGATGCCCATCGCCGGGAAGGTCGCGTACGCGGCCGCCATGTCGAGCGGCGAGACCGCGAGCGCGCCGAGCCCGATCGACGCGACCGGCTTGTCCGGCGACAGGTGGATGCCGAGCCGGTGCGCCATCTGCCAGACGTAGCGCGGGCCGACGTCGAGCGTCAGCTGCGCGTAGACCGTGTTGTCGGAGCGAGAGCGTGCCGCGCGTGACCGACATCGAGCCGCGATAGCTGTGGTCGTAGGTGTGCACGTTCCACGGCTTCGCCCTGGCACCACGGGCCGATCGAGCACGTGAACGGCGCCGAGGTGTAGTAGGTCGAGTCGGGGTCGATCCCCTTCTCGATCGCCGACGCGAGGACGAACGTCTTGAACGTCGAGCCGGCCTGACGCGCCGACTGCGCGGCGAGGTTGAACTGGTTGCCGCTCTTGCGCGGACGACCGCCGTCATCGCGCGGATCGCGCCGGTGCCCGGCTCGACCGAGACGATCGCGGCGGCGGGATCGTCCTTGTACGGGAGGATGTCGCGGATCGCCTTGTTCGCGAGCCGCTGCAGGCGCGGATCGATCGTCGTGTAGACCTTCAAGCCCGCCCTGCGCGCACGGTGTTCGCGCCGTACTCGCTTGTCGAGCTCGTCGATCACGTACGAGAAGAAGTACGGCTGCTTGATGCGCGTGTAGATGCGGCCCGGCCTTGAGACCGAGCGAGTTGGAGCGGATTGCGCAGCGGTACTGCGCGAGCGTGATCGCGCTCGTCCTCGAGCATCGCGCGCAGCACCTCGTCGCGCCGGTCGAGCGCGGCCTGCGGGTTGTGGAACGGGTCGTAGATCCGACGGCGCCTGCGGCAGGCCGGCGAGCAGCGCCGCCTGCAGCAGCGTCAGCTGGCTCGCGTGCTTGGAGAAGTACGTCTGCGCGGCGGCCTCGACGCCGTAGGCGTGGTTGCCGTAGTAGACGGTGTTCAGGTACGTGTCGAGGATCCAGCGGCTTCGACCAGCTTCTGCGACAGCTTGATCGCGAGGCAGGCCTCCTTGATCTTGCGGTTGAACGTCTTCTCCCGGCCGATGTAGAGGTTGCGCACGAGCTGCTGCGTGATCGTCGAGCCGCCCTCGACGACCTTGCCGGCGCTGACGTCCTTCCACGCGCGCGCGCGCGATGCCGACGTAGTCGACGCCGCCGTGCTGCCAGAAGCGCCGGTCCTCGATCGCGACGGTCGCGTGCGGCAGCCACTTCGACATGCGGCTCGTCGACGACCGGCTCGCGGTTGCGCTCGGCGGGGATCGAGCCGAGCAGCGAGCCGTCGGCGGCGAAGACGAACGAGTTCTGCGCCGATCTCGACCGGGCGCAGCGAGTTCAGGTCGCAGCTCGCGGAGAACGCGGTGCCGGCGCCGAAGCCGGCCGAGACGGCGACCACGACGGCGGCGATCGCGAGCGCGCGCGACGATCAGGCCGGCGCGGCGGCGGCGCGCGACGCGGGCGGCCCGCTTCCGCTTGCGGCCGCGGTGGGCGAGGATGTAGTCCAGCTCGTCGTGGCGGCGCCTGCGGTGACGCGGGCTCACGACAGCACCTCGGCCTCGCGGAGCCGCTCGGAGACCTCGAGCCGGAGCTCGCTCTCGGCCCGCTCGAGGTTCTGGTCGCGCGGGACCCGCTTGCGGATCACGATCGTCGCCTTGTCGCCCATGTCTTTCACGAACACGTCCTCGCCGTGTGTCGACAGGGAGTTCAGCACACCCCGGAGATCTCCGCTCGCCGGCACCTGAATGGTGACCTCGGCGACCTTCTCGTCGCTCCGGATCGTGGAGTTCCGGATCGTCTCGGAGGCGAGCTTCTCGTTCGGGACGACGAGCCGGTCGTTGTCCGGGGTCCGGATCCAGGTGTAGGTGAGCCCGATCTCCTCGACGATCCCCTCCGTGCCCTCGACGGTCACCCGGTCACCGAGCCGGAGCGGCTGCGTGAACGCGATCAGGATCCCCGCGACGACGTTGCCGATCGTGCGCTGGCTGGCGAAGCCGATCACGAGGCCGATCACCGCCGAGGACGCGAGGATGCCGCCTGCGAGCGCCCGCACCTGCGGGATCGTCAGGAGCGCGGACATGATCCCGACGAAGACGATGGTCGAGAAGATCGTCCGCCGGAGGACGCGGTAACGCGTCGCGTTGGCCGGGTCGAGATCGTGGCGGGCGATCTTCCAGTCGACGATCTTCGCGATCGCCCCGACGACGGCGACCACGATCACCACCGTCAGCACCCGCTGCCAGAAATCGGACACGTTCGGCCCCTATTCGTCCCAGTCGATCGGTTTCCGGCCTGCGAAGCCGTCCTCGAGGCCATGCCAGTACGCGACGGATTCTTCCCCGACACGCCAGCAGAGCAACACCGCGATGCCCTCGCGCTCGGACGGGAAGTCGATCAGGCCGGCGTCGAGATCCTTGATCTGGACGCCGAGCTCCTCGAGCCGCTCGACGCAGGCGATCGCCGCGTCGGCGAGGCCGCCGAGCTCCGATTGCGCCGCGCTCAGGTCGCTCGCGGCGTAGCCGCCGCCGTTGCCGCCGATCGCCGTCACGAGCTCGCCCTGTGCCTGCTCGAGCTCGCGCATGCGGGCGCGAACCGCGACCAGCCGCTCTGCGGCGGGTCGCACCTCGGAAAGGGCGTTGTTAGCCTCGTCGGGCGTGAACGTGAGCTCAGCCATCGAGCCGCATCGTAGGGAGGAACGGACGCGGCTCGCGGCCTGGCTTGCCCTTATCGCGTTCTTCATCGCCGTCCAGTACGTCGGCCGTGCGTCGGGGGCCGAGGAGAGCGATCCGCTCTACAAGTGGTCGTTCGCCATCGGGACGGTGATCCAGGAGGCGCTCTTCCTCGGCATCGTGCTGGCGATCGCCGGCTTCAGCAGAGAGCGGCTCGCCCTGCGGATCCCGCAGCGGAAAGCACGCGCGGCCGGGCTCGCGATCGCGACGATCTTCATCATCCAGGCCTTCGAGTTCCTGTACGCGGCGCTCGCGCACCCCGGCAACGAGCAGGGACTGACGCCGACGCAGTGGCAGCCGAGCCACGCCGCGCAGTACGTCGTGAACAGCATCCTCGTCTGCACGCCTCGTCCCGTTCACCGAGGAGCTCACCTTTCGCGGGCTCGGCTACCACCTGCTGCGTCCGTGGGGCGCGTGGTTCGCGATCGTCGCGACCGGCGTCCTCTTCGGTCTCTCGCACGGCCTGCTCGTGTCGCTGCCGGTGCTCGTGATCTTCGGCTGCGGCGTCGGCTGGCTGCGCATGAAGACCGGCAGCGTGGTCCCGGGCATGTTCGTGCACGGGACGTTCAACCTGATCGCGCTGATCGCCGCGGTGACGCTGCAGCGCTAGATGATCGAATCGATCATCTAAAGTCGCGCGATGAGCGGTGACCCTGAGCTCGAGCGGCTGCGCGAGCAGGTGACAGCCGTCGACAGCTCGATCATCGACGCGTTCAACCGCCGCCTCGAGCTCGTCGCGCAGATCAAGCGGCACAAGGACGAGCACGGGATCTCGTTCGTCGACCCGGACCGCGAGCGCGCGATGTTCGAGCAGCAGTCGAGCGTGAACCGCGGCCCGCTCAGCGACGAGGGCCTGCGCGCGCTCTACGCCGAGCTGCTGGCGCTGACCAAGCGCGAGCTCAGGCTAGTCCTCTTCCTCGGGCTCCTCCGCCTCGACGTCGCCCTCGACCTCACCCTCGACCTCGGCCTCGACGAAGTCCTCGGCGGACACCTCGTCGAGGAAGCGCTTGAACTGGTCGACGATCTCCTCTTCGTTGACCTCGTCGCCCTCCATCTCGATCGCCGACTCCTCGATCACCTCGTCGGCGGCGAAGATCGGCGCGTGCGCGCGCACCGCGACGGCGATCGCGTCGGAGGAGCGGGAGTCGATCTCGACCTCGTTGCCGTTCTGGGCGATCGTGATCGAGGCGTGGAAGGTGTTCTCGCGCAGCTCGGTCACGGTGACACGGACGACCTCGACGTCGAGCTCGCCGAGCATGTTCACGAGCAGGTCGTGCGTCAGCGGACGCGGGGCCGTCGCGCCCTGCAGCTTCATCAGGATCGCCGCGGCCTCGGGATGGCCGATCCAGATCGGGAGGTAGCGGTTGCCCTCGGCGGTCTTCAGCAGCACGATCGGCTGCTTGCCGACGAGATCGAACGAGACCCCGTAGATCGACATCTCGACCATTCGGTCCTAGATTACCCCCGCACTATGAGGCAAACGCGGCGCCGCTATCATGCGCCCGCCCGGGCGATTAGCTCAGCTGGTTAGAGCGCCGCTCTGATAAGGCGGAGGTCCCTGGTTCGAATCCAGGATCGCCCATCTCGAGGACCGCGGGCGTAGCTAAGCAGTCGCTAGACGCGCGCGAATTCGTGCTAGCAGCGAGCTCAGCTGGGCCCGGTGCGCGGCGGGAACCGTCTTCCCGAACGGCCCGCGCAGGTCGTGCCGGAGAGTGCCGATGAGCAGGCATGCGCGCTGCGGCTTTGCAGCGAGCGCCCTGCCGACCTGCTGCAGCCGGTTCGCGAGGACCGGGCTGCGCATGTGCCAGGAGCGCACCTCGGCGAGCGCGTCCGCGAGCTGGAGCGAGGCGCCTTTCACGCGCACCGTGAAGACGCTCGGCTGTGCCGTGTTGCCGCGCGCGTCCGTTGCGGTGCAGCTGACCGTCGTCAGCCCGATCGGGAACACCGTCGCGCTCGCATGCGAGCAGCGCGCGTCGACGTGCGCACCGGCCGCGTCGGTCGCGAGCACCGTGTAGCGCACGACCGCGCCGGCAGGCGAAGTCGCGGGGACGACGACCGGGCGCGCAGGAACTGCGACGGCAGGCGGCGTGAGATTCGCGGCCGCGGGCGGTCGTCGGCGCGGCGGGGCGTGGCCGGGGGTGTGGCCGGGGGTGTGGCCGGCGGCGTAGCCGGTCCGGGATCGGCGAGCGGTGCGACGTCGCACCTCGAAGCTCGCCGTCGCGCTGTTCCCATGGCTGTCGGTCGCGCTGCACGCAACGAGCGTCGAGCCGATCGGGAACGTCATCCCGGACGGCATCGAGCACACCGGCGCAACCGCGCCGTCGACGAGGTCGGTCGCGCTCGCGGCGAAGGTCACAGGCGCGCCGGCCGGCGAGGTCGCGTCGACGGAGATCGTCGCGGGGACGCTCAGCGCGGGCGGCGTCGTGTCGGTCACCGAGACCATGAAGCGACGCGTGGGCGACGTTGCCGTGCGAGTCGGCCGCGGTGCAGTCGATCGGCGTCGTGCCGACGGGGAAGGCGGTTCCGGCGCTGGGCGAGCATGAAGTCGCAACGACTGCGTCATCCGGATCGGTCGCCGAGACCTGGTACGGTGACAGGCGTGTCCGGGCCGGTCGCCTCGACAACGACAGGAGAAGCGGGCACGGTCAAGACCGGCGGCGTCGAGTCAGGCGTGACGCGCAACGTCCCCGACGTTGATCGTGACCTGAGTCAGGCTGTCGCACGTCAGGCGTGTCGTGCCGGCGCAGAGCTCCGAAAGGTCGAGCTGAATCGTCTTCAACCCCGGCGTCGTGAATTGGGTCGTGACCGTCGCGCCTTCACCCAGCTGGTCGCCGAGGTGCGGCCCGCCGGCCGTGAACGCCCGCCAGATCAGCCGGCAAGTGACCGTGCAGGGGGTCGTCGACGTGAAGGTGATCGTCGTGGTTGACGACGTACGGACCGGGCGAGACCGACGATCGTCGCCGTGTCGGTGGTCGCCGCCTGCGCAGCAGGCACGACGAGCAGAACGACCACTGCTGCGACCCCTAGAAACCTTGCGACCATCGACCTCCTCCTTCGGACGAGCATACGCCCCTCTCGCCGGAAAGACGAGCAATTGTCATCTGCGCTCGTCGGGCGTTCGCACCTCCGTCGGGGCCACCGCGAGCCGCTCGCGCGCGGTCGTCCGCCGCATCTCCTCGACCACCTCGTTCGCGCGCGCGACGCATGCCCCGATCCGCTCGTCGAGCGCGCGCAGCTCGTCGCGCAGCCGTGCAACCTCGGCATCGTCGCCCGCGTAAGACGCGCCGCCGAGCGCGTACTGCAGCTGCGAGCGCTGCTTCGCGAGCCGGTTGGCCTCGAGGCGCAGGCGGGCGATCTCGCGGCCTGCAGTCGTCCAGGCGCGAACCGACGAGCCCGTGAAGCCGGCGAGCGCGCGCGTGTGGTCGACCGCGGCGGCTGTCACCCGGTCGAAGGCCGTCGCCCGGCTGCGCCGCGCCTGCTCCGCCCAGATCAACGCGAGCAGCGCGGCTGCCACGAGCAGGAGCACGCCCACGAGGACGTAGCCGGCGACGAGCAGGACGATCCCCGCGCCGAATGCGAAAGCAGCGAGCACAGCCGCGAGCCCGTGCGGCGTGACCCCGAAGTAGCGGGGCTTCGGGTCGGCCCACTCCCCCGTCGGCGGAGCGTCGAAGACCTCCGTCTTCGGCTCGTCCGGTTCCATGCCAGGAGGCTAATGCAGCGCGCGCGTGCGGTGGACGTAGTCCTCCACCGCATGCAGGAAGCTCGCGTCGCACGCGAGCTCGGCGAGCGTCACCTTCGTCTCCTGGTCCAGCTCGCCGTCGTCCTCGAGCTCGCGCAGGAACGGCTGCAGCCGTCCGTTCTGGCTCAGGTACGCCATCCGGAGAAAGAGCTTCCGCGTTTCCTCGTCCTGCGAGATCGCCTCGAGCGACTCGATGTCCTGTAGCCAGAGGCCGTCCACAGAGGTGCAACGGGGCGACGCGCGGGACGGTTACGGGTCGGCGAGCCGCTCCAGCGCCTCGGCCAGCTCCTCGAGCTGAACCTCGTCGTCGATCGGCACGTGCAGCCCGGTCGCGCCGACCTTCGCCTCGAAGCCGGTGAGCTGCCTGACTGCGTCCTTGATCCGGCCGGCGAGTGCGGGATCCACCGTCGTCGCCCGCCGCTGCTTCGTCCGGGCGCCGGCCTCGCGCGCGGCGCGCTCCGCGGCGCGGACGGAGATGCCCTCCGTGACGATCCGCCGGGCGAGCCTGCGGCGCGCATCGTTGTCGGGGATCGCGAGCACAGCGCGCGCGTGGCCCTCGGTCAGCTCGCCTCGGCCGACGAGCGCGAGCAGGTCGTCGGGCAGCTCGAGCAGCCGCACGCGGTTCGAGACCGCGGGCTTGGACTTGCCGACGCGCTCGGCGACGTCGCCCAGCGACAGCCCGAACTCGTCGAGCAGCAGCGCGTAGGCGCGCGCCTCTTCGACCGGCGACAGGTCCTCACGCGCGACGTTCTCGACGAGGCCGAGCAGCAGCGAGTCGCGGTCGTCCGCTTCCCGCACGACCGCCGGCACCGTCGCAAGTCCCGCCTCGCGCGCCGCACGCCAGCGGCGCTCGCCGGCGATCAGCTCGTACCCGCCCGCGAGCCGCGGCCGCACGACGACCGGCTGGATCAGACCCTGCGCCTTGATCGAGTCCGCGAGCCCGCTCACTGTCTCGTCGTCGAACTGCCTACGCGGCTGCTTCGCGTTCGGGTGGATGTCCGCGACCGCGAGTTGGGCGAGCTCCGGCTCGCCGCCGATCAGGACCTCGAAGCCGCGGCCGAGACCGCGTCTAGGCGCGCTCGACAAGCTCCATCGCCACCTTCCAGTAGGCCTCGGCGCCGCGCGAGCGCCGGTCGTAGTGGGTGAGCGGCAGCCCGTGGCTCGGAGCCTCCGCGACGCGGATCGAGCGCGGGATGACCGCCTCGAAGACGAGCGCGCCGAAGTGCTTGCGCACCTCCGCCTCGACGTCGGCGGAGAGCCGCGTGCGGCTGTCGGCCATCGTCAGCAGCACGCCCGCGATCGCGAGCTTCGGGTTCAGCCGCGTACGGACCAGGTTGATCGACTGCACGAGCTGCGCGAGGCCTTCGAGCGCGTAGTACTCGGTCTGCACCGGCACGATCACGCGGTCGGCGGCAGCGAGGGCGTTCACCGTCAGCGGGCCGAGCGACGGCGGGCAGTCGAGCAGCACGAAGTCGAAGCCGTCCGCGTGCTGCAAGGCCTCGGCGAGGTAGCGGTCGCCGTCCTCGCGTTGCGACAGCTCGACCGCGGCGCCGGCGAGCTCGGGCTTCGAGGGGACGAGGAAGAGGTTCGCGAACGCTGTCGGCTTCGCGAGCGACGCGAGCGGCGCGCCGTCGAGCAGGTCATAGGTGGAGGTCCCGTTCGCGCGCATCCCGAGGCCGGAGGTGGCGTTCGCCTGCGGGTCGAGGTCGACGACGAGCGCACGCTCGCCCGCCTCGGCGAGGCAGGCCGCGAGGTTGATCGCCGTGGTCGTTTTGCCGACTCCGCCCTTCTGGTTCGCGAACGCGTAGACCTTGGCCGGCACGGCCTCAATCTAGTCACGCGAGCGGACGCTTCTTCGCCACGCCGGCGCGGCGCGGGAACCCCTCCGGGGTCGGCCCGGTCTTGCGTAACACGAGGAAGCCGCTAGGCGCATCCTCCGGTTCGGCGGCGAGCCGTGCGGCGACCGCCGCCACGCGCTCGGGCTCCACGGACGGGCCGACCCAGAGCACGACTGCGCCCCCCTCGCGCACGAGCGGCAGGCACCACTCGGCCGCGGTCGGCGGGTGGGCGAGGGCCTTCGCGACCGCGACGCCCGCCCAGTCCGTCGCCTGCTCCTCGGCCCGCCCCCAGACGACGCGCGCGTTCGGCGGCGCCCACTGCTCCAGGAACGTGCACTTGCGCCGCTCGGCCTCGAGCAGCACGACCTCGCGCCGGGGTTCGGCGTGCGCGAGCGGGATCCCGGGGGCACCGCCGCCGGAACCGACGTCGACGAGCGAGCCCTCGAAGCGGGCAACGATCTCCGCGCCGCGCAGCGAGTCGTCGAGCAAGACGCGTCGCGCCTCGTCGAGCTCGCGAATGGCGGTCAGGCCGGGTGTCTCGACGACGGCCCGGAGCCAGTCTTCAAGCGACGGCGAGACGACGACGTAGCGATTCGGCTCCGTCCCCTCGCTCGAGGTCTCGACGCCCCCGACGTCCTTCAGGCGCTCGTGCACGACCTTGCGCTCGACGGCGGTCATCGGCTCCAGCCGCACCTGCTGCCCGTCGGCCGCCTGCTCGGCGGCGCGCAGGGCGATCCCCTCCAGCGTCGCGCGGCGGCGGTCGCGGTAGCCCGCGGCGTCGATCGTCACCGGCTTGCCGGCGCGCGAGCGGAACGACGCCGCGTTCGCGACGTACTGGAGCGCGTCGATCGTCTGGCCGTGCTTGCCGATCAGCAGGCCGAGGTCACCGCCGCTGCAGGTGACGGTGACTCCGTCCTCCGTCTCGTGCACGTCGACGCGTGCCGGGATGCCCATCGCGCCCACGACGGTCTCGACGAGCTCGCGCATCCGCGTCTCGAGGTCGCTCTCGTCGTCGCGTGCGGAAGCCTTCGGCGCCGCGGCGTCGGCGGTGGAGACGCTGGCGATCACGCGGGCGGGCGTGTAGCCGACGCCGAGCAGGCCGCGCTCGCCCTCGGAGACCACCTGGAAGCGGACGCCCGCCTTGTCCAGCCCGGGCGCGGCGCGCTCGAGGTCGCGCAGCGCCTTCCACTTCGCCTCGCCGACGGTCTCCCCGGTTGCCTCCACGGAGACCTCGTCGCTCAACGGCGCGCGCCGCCTTTCTTCTTCTTGACTCGCCGCGGCTGCGCGGGCGGCGTCGCCGCCTGGCGCGGAGTCTCGATCGCGGCGCCGTTGCCGGTCCCGTCGTCCTTCGCCGGCGTCCGCGAGGACCGCTTCGGGCCTGCCGGCGCCGGCGTCTTGCCGGCCGCGTTCGGCTTCGGGACGAGCCGGCGGGTGACGAGCCCCTGGCCGACTGTCCAGAGGTTCGTCGTCATCCAGTAGATGATCAGGCCCATCGGGAACTGCGCGACGAACGTGATGAAGATGATCGGCAGGAACATCATGATCCGCCGCTGCGTCTTGTCCATCGTCGCGCCCATGAAGTAGGTCGACGCGATCTGCGAGCCGCCGTAGATCGCGAGCAGCAGGTAGCCCGACCAGTGCGACGTCGCCTTCGCCGAGATGTTCGGGACGATGTGCAGCCACGAGCCCGTGATGTGGGTCGACTGGTGCTTGAGCGTGAAGTAGAGCGCGATGAAGACGGGGAACTGCGCCAGCAGCGGCAGGCACGACGCCGCCGGGTTGATGTGGTTCTCCTTGTAGAACTTCATCAGCTCTTCGTTGAGCTTCTGGCGGTCGCCCTTGTACTTGCGCTGGATCTCCTTCATCTCCGGCGCATGCGCCTGGAGCGACTGCATGGAGTGGATCTGGCGCACCGTCAGCGGCACGAGGAGGATGCGGACGAGAATCGTCAGCGCGACGATCGACCAGGCCCACGGCAGCCCCACGGTGCTGTGGAAGAAGTCGAGAATCGACTGCATGACGTTCTCGAGCGGGGTGAGGATGCTGAAGAGCGTCACGGGTAGTCCACGCCTCCGTGCGACCACGGGTGGCAGCGCATGAGCCGCCACGCGGCCAGCGGCAGCCCGCGCAGGACGCCGTGCGTGCGGATCGCGAGCACCGCGTACTCGGAGCAACTCGGGTGGAACTTGCAGGTGTTCGCCGGGAGCAGCGGCGAGACGAGCAGTTGGTAGAGCCGGATCGGGGCGATCACGACGCCTCTCACGCGGCCGCCTTCCCGAGCACCTCGTCGACGCGCGCCTCGAGCCAGTCGTGCCCGTTGGCGGCCGCCGCCTCCGGAAGGCCCTGGCGGACGACGAGCACGTAGTCGTTCGTCGGCGGCCGCTCCCCGAGCTTCAGGCGCACGATCTCACGCAGTTGCCGCTTGATCCGGTTGCGGACGACCGCGTTTCCGACCGCCTTCGGCACGGCGAAGCCGAGCCGCGGGTCGCCGATCGGCTCCTCGCGCGGGTACCACCAGAGTGTGAGAAAGCGTGTCGAGACAGACCGGCCGTGTCGGTAGACGGCGTCGAAGTCCCGGGAGCGTGAGAGGCGGTTCCGCCGCTGCACCGGCTTACGCCGAGAGGCGCTTACGACCCTTTGCCCGGCGCCGCTTGAGGATCGCCTGACCGGCACGGGTCGACATGCGGGCCCGGAAGCCGTGCTTGCGCTTCCGCCTGCGAACGTTGGGCTGATAGGTCCGTTTCATACGAAGATGCCGGCGTCGAAGCCGGCCGCGGGCGAGTATAGCCGGACCGTTTTGCAGACCGGTTATCCACAGGGTCTGTGGAGGACAAAAGCCGTGGAAAGGAGGCTCGCCGCCGCGTTCCCGCAGCACGCTTTCCACAGCTGTGGAGAGCTGTGTGGAGGCAGACGAAATCCCTGCAAATCGCAGGAATCGGCAGGTGCGGACAGGCCGAGAAATCCTCATTGAGAAGGCTTCGGGCCGCTGGTATGCTCGCGCACTCCCAGGGGTCGAAGAAGGAGCGGGCGCAAGCGTGGAGCACCAAACCGAGCTGACGGCGGACACCCTCTGGGACGACGTTTCCGCCAGGCTCCGCGAAGCGCTGAACGACACGACCTACTCCACCTGGTTCGGCGAGGTGAACGGCGCGGGTCTCGAGGACGGCGTCTTCACCGTGGCCGTCCCGAACGACTTCACGCGCGAGTGGATCGAGGGGCACTTCCTCGATCTGATCCGGGCCGCGGTTCGTGACGCGGGCGGCAAGGAGCTCCGGGTCAGCCTGCGCGTCGAGGAGCCGCTCGTTCCGGCGGCCGGCGCCGGCGGTCGCGGCCGCGAACGCCGTCGCCGCTCTCGATCCGCACATCGCGGCGCCGCGCAGCGACCACCACGCCGGCATCAACCCGAAGTACACGTTCGACTCCTTCGTGATCGGGTCGTCGAACCGCTTCGCCCACGCGGCCGCCCTCGCGGTCGCCGAGGCGCCGGCGCAGGCCTACAACCCGCTCTTCATCTACGGCCACACCGGCCTCGGCAAGACGCACCTCCTGCATGCGATCGCGAACTTCGTCACCGACCACGGCGGCGGGCTCACCTGCCGCTACGTGACGTCGGAGACGTTCATGAACGACTTCATCAACAGCCTCCGCGACAAGCGCATCGAGGGCTTCAAGCAGCGCTACCGCACCTACGACGTGCTGCTGATCGACGACGTGCAGTTCTTCGAGCACAAGGAGCGGATCCAGGAGGAGTTCTTCCACACGTTCAACTCGCTCTACGAAGCCGGCCGGCAGATCGTCATGTCGAGCGACCGGCCGCCGCGCGACATCTCGACGCTCGAGGAGCGGCTGCGCTCGCGCTTCGAGTGGGGGCTGATCACCGACATCCAGCCGCCCGACCTCGAGACCCGCATCGCGATCCTGCGCAAGAAGGTGAAGAACGACCAGATCGAGGTGCGCGACCCGGAGCTGCTGACGTTCATCGCATCGCGCGTCTCGACGAACATCCGCGAGCTCGAAGGCGCGCTGACGCGCGTCGTCGCCTTCTCGTCGCTGACCGGGCGCGGCCTCTCGGTCGACCTCGCCCAGGACGTGCTCAAGGACGTCTTCCCTCAGGGCGACAGCGTCCAGATCACGATCGAGCGGATCCAGGAGCTCGTGTGCGAGCGCTTCACCGTCACCATGGCGGAGCTGACGGGCGATCGCCGTTCGCAGAACATCGTCTACCCGCGGCAGGTCGCGATGTACCTCTCACGCGAGCTGACCGACTCGTCGCTGCCGAAGATCGGCAAGGAATTCGGCGGCCGCGACCACACGACGGTGATCCACGCGACGTCCAAGATCGCGCGCATGATCCGTGAGGACAGGTCTGTGTACAACCTGATCCAGGAACTCACAGCTCGCGTGCGCCAGGCGCGGTGAGCGAGCAGCCTGTGCATTGCGCCTCGTTCTCCCCCGTCCGGCTCCACAGTGAGAATGGCTGGCTGACAGGGATCTCCGGACTTCTCCCCGGACCCACAGGGCTTATCACTACAACGAGGTTTTCATTAAATGATTGACTCAGAAATCGTCGTGGGTACCGGCCTGAGGATTACCGTCTCGCGCGACGAGCTCGCCTCCCGTCTCGCGGTCGTCGCCCGCGGTGTCTCGACCCGCACCACCGTGCTCGTGCTCGGCGGCATCCAGCTGCGCGCCGAGGCAGGGCAGCTGCATCTCGCGGCGACCGACATGGAGGTCTCACTGCGCGCCACGCTCGACGCGCAGGTCTCCGACGAAGGCGTCGTCGTCGTACCCGGCCGGCTTCTGCTGGACATCGCGCGCTCGCTTCCCGACAGCGACGTGACGATCGAGCACAAGCCCGAGGAGGCCGTGGTCGTCGTCACCGCCGGCACTGCGAACTACCGGCTGCACACGTACTCGTCAGAGGACTTTCCGCGGCTTCCCGAAGTGAACACCGACGCGCTCTACGCGATCGAGCGCGACGCGCTCGTCGAGACGGTTGCGCGGGTCGGGCGCAGCGCGTCGCGCGACGAGAGCCGCCCCGTCCTCACCGGCATCCTCGTCCGCTTCGAGCCCGGCCGCGTCGTGATGGCGGCCACGGACTCCTACCGGCTCGCGGTCAAGGAGACGCCCGTCGAGGCGGCGCTGCCCGACCTCGAGGCGATCATCCCGGCGCGCGCGCTGCAGGAGCTCTCGCGCATCGCGACCGGCGCAGACGAGGTGCAGCTCGGCCTGCAGGAGAACCACGTCGTCTTCGGCGCAGACGGCACCTGGCTCACCACGCGCCGCATCGACGGTCAGTTCCCGAACTACCGCCAGCTGCTGCCGGAGCAGTTCGAGTACGAGCTGCCGCTGCCGCGCGAGGAGCTGCTCGAGGTCGTCCGCCGCGTCTCGCTGATGGCGCAGCGCAACTCGCCGCTTCGCCTGCGCTTCGCCGACGGGGACCTCACCGTCTCTGCGATCACGCAGGACGTCGGCGAGGCGCGCGAGTCGCTCCCGGCGCCGTTCACCGGCGAGCCGATGGAGATCGGGTTCAACGCGGAGTTCCTGCGCGACGGTCTCGACTCTGTCGACTCCGACACGATCAAGTTCAAGCTGATCAGCCCGCTGCGGCCGGCGGTGCTCGAGGGCGAGAGCGACGACTACGTCTACCTGATCATGCCGATCAGGCTTGCCGGCTGACCTCGACCGCTGCCTGGTCGTCGACCGCGTAACGCTGCGCAACTACCGCTCGTACGAGTCACTCGAGCTCGCGCTCGCGGAAGGTGTCGTGCTCGTCGTCGGCCCGAACGGCGTCGGCAAGACGAACCTGCTCGAGTCGCTGCACGTCGCGACGCAGGGCTTCTCGCCACGCACGCGGCAAGACGCGCAGCTGATCCGCTTCGGCGAGACCGCTGCCCGCGTCGCACTCACCGGCCGTCGCAATGCGACGGCGTTCGAGGTCTCGTTGACGCTGCGCCAGAACCAGGCGAAGGAGGCGCGCTTGAACGGCGCGCGGCTGCCGGCCGCGGAGTCGCTGCGGCGCGAGCTCTCGACGCTCGTCTTCACGCCGGACCGCCTGACCGTCGTGAAGGGCGGGCCTGCTGCGCGCCGCGCCTACTTCGACCGCGTGCTCGGCCGCTTGTTCCCGGCCCGCGCCTCCGCGCCGCAGGACTACCACGCCGCGCTCGCGCAGCGGAACGCCGCGCTGCGCCGCGTGCAGCTCTCGCTCTCCGACCGGAGCGCGCTCGAGCCGTGGACCGAGCGCGTCGCGGAGCTCGGCGCGGTGCTCGTCGAGCAGCGGCGCGCGGCGCTCGAACGCCTGGCACCGCCCTTCGCCGAGCGGGCGGAGGAGCTGGGCCTGCCGGACGCGCGGCTCGGCTACGAGGCCGAGCCGCCGACGCGAGAGCTGCTGGACGCGCGGCTCGCGCCGCGACATCGAGCGCGGCACCACGGGCCTCGGCCCTCACCTCGACGACGTGCTCGTCGCGAGCGGCGCGCGTGACCTGCGCCAGTTCGGGTCGCAGGGCGAGCAGCGCCTCGCCGTGCTCGCGCTGCTGCTCGCAGAGGCGCAGCTGTTGCCGGCGCCGCCGCTCCTCCTGCTCGACGACGTCCTCTCCGAGCTCGACCCGCAGCGCAGGGAGGTGCTCGCAACGCGCGTTGCGGGAATGGGACAGACGATGATCACGACCACGCACCGTTCGGCGCTGCCCGTCGAGCCTGCGCAACTCGTGGAGGTGGAGCCTGGAACGGCTTGGACCTGAGATCCGCTCCGAGCTCGGCCGGTTCGGGCCGCAGGCCGGCATGGCCGAGCTGCTCGAACGCTGGCCGCCGGCGGTCGGCGACGCGATCGCGCGCAACGCGTGGCCGGCGCGCATCGCGCGCGACGGCACCGTGCACGTGAACACTGCCGACTCGGTCTGGGCGTTCGAGCTCGGCCAGCGCGCGGCGGAGATCGCCGCCAAGCTCGACGTGCCGCGTCTCCGTTTCGCGCCGGGACCGCTCCCGGAGCCCGGCTCGGACGAGCCTCACGAGCCCGTTCGGCCGAGCCCCGTCGACGAGACGCGGGCCGCCGCGATCGCCTCCGCGATCGAGGACCCGAGCCTGCGCGAGACGGTGAAAAAAGCGGTCGAATTGGGCCTGGCGATGGGGCGTGACGACTCCCCGATCTGATACACTTTCGGTGCCTTGCAAAACCTGCGTTTTGCAGGCATTTCTTGATTATGGCGAAGACTCAGGCGGAAGCCGACTACTCGGCTAAGGACATCACCGTGCTCGAAGGGCTCGAGCCGGTCCGCCTGCGCCCCGGCATGTACATCGGCTCGACCGGGATCAAGGGCCTCCACCACCTCGTGGAGGAGATCGTGGTCAACTCGGTCGACGAGGCACTCGGGGGTCACAACGACTCGATCGAGATCACGATTCACCCCGACAACTCGGTCACGGTGCGCGACCGCGGACGCGGCATCCCCGTCGACGAGGTGGCCGACCAGGGCATGTCGGCGCTCGAGGTGATCATGACCAAGCTGCACGCCGGCGGGAAGTTCGGCCAGGGCGGCTACAAGGTCTCCGGCGGCTTGCACGGCGTCGGGGCGTCGGTCGTGAACGCGCTCTCCGAGTGGCTGGTCGTCGAGGTCGAGCGCGACGGAAAGATCTACCGGCAGGAGTTCGAGCGCGGCGCGGCCCGCGGCCCGATGCAGGTCGTCGGGGAGTCGAGTGAGACCGGCACGACGACGACGTTCCTCGCGGACGCCGAGATCTTCGACGAGACCGTCTACGACGCGACGACGATCCTCTCGCGCTTCCGCGAGATGGCGTTCCTGACGCGCGGTTTGCGCATCAGCTTCGTGGACGAGCGTGCCGAGGCCGGCAAGCCCGTCGTCTTCCACTACGAGGGCGGCATCAAGGACTACGTCGCGTACATCAACGAGTCGCGCGACGCCGTGCACCGCCACATCGTGCATTTCTCCTCCGGGACCGACCAGGGCGAGGTCGAGGTCGCGATGCAGTGGAACAGCTCCTACCAGGAGTCCGTCTTCTCGTTCGCCAACAACGTCAACACGCACGAGGGCGGGTCGCACCTCTCCGGCTTTCGCTCTGCGCTGACCTCGACGATCAACAAGTACGCGCGCGACAAGGGCCTGCTCAAGGAGAAGGAGGACAACCTCGAGGGCGAGGACGTCCGCGAAGGCCTCGCCGCCGTCATCTCCGTGAAGCTGCAGGAGCCGCAGTTCGAGGGACAGACGAAGACGAAGCTCGGCAATCCCTGGGTGACGGGCCTCGTCTCGACGGCCGTCAACCAGAAGCTGTCCGAGTTCTTCGAGGAGAACCCGACCGACGCGCGGCAGATCATCAACAAGGCGCTCGCGGCGTCGCGCGCACGGCAGGCGGCACGCAAGGCGCGCGAATTGACGCGGCGCAAGTCGGCGCTCGAGTCGATGTCGCTGCCGGGCAAGCTCGCCGACTGCTCGATCAAGGATCCCGAGGCTGCAGAGCTCTTCATCGTCGAGGGCGACAGCGCCGGCGGCTCCGCGAAGATGGGCCGGGACCGCACCTACCAGGCGATCCTCCCGCTGCGCGGCAAGATCATCAACTCCGAGAAGAACCGCATCAACAAGGTTCTCTCGAACAACGAGATCCAGGCGATGATCACCGCGATCGGCACCGGGATCGGCGACGAGTTCGACATCGAGAAGCTGCGCTATCACCGCGTGATCGTGATGACGGACGCCGACGTCGACGGCTCGCACATCCGCACGCTGATCCTGACGTTCCTCTACCGGCAGATGCCGGAGCTGATCGACCAGGGCCACGTCTACATCGCGGTGCCGCCGCTCTACAAGGTGAAGCTCGGTAACCAGGAGTTCTATTTCGAGAAGGACGCGCAGCTCGAGGACCTGCTCGCACGCGAACGCGTGCCGAACGCGAACGTCACGTCGCGCGACGGCGACTCGGTGAAGCTGACCGAGGCGAAGTGGAACCGCTTCGCCAAGGATCTGCTGCAGTACGAGGGCTACTACGCGCGGCTGCGCTCCGACTTCGGCGCGCAGGCGACCGAGCTGATGGTGCTGCACCGCCTGGTCGAGCACAAGATCGAGCATCCGAAGGACCTCGTAGGCGCGCTGAAGGCGATCGGCGAGAACGGCTACGTGCTCTCGCTGCTCGACGGTGACGAGGAGACGTTCCGCATCCGCGTCGTCGAGACGGAGACGTCGGCCGCACGGAACATCGGCGTTCCGGTGGAGCTGCTCGCCTCGCCGATCTACAACGGCCTGCGCAACGCGTACGCGAAGCTCGCGGAGCAGATCGGCGCGCCGCCGTTCACGGTGATGGTGGGCAAGGAGGCCGTCGTCGCCGAGACGTACGACCAGCTTCGCGCCGCCGTGCTCGACGCTGCGAAGCAGGGCATCGCCCTCTCGCGCTTCAAGGGGCTCGGCGAGATGAACGCAGAGCAGCTGTGGGAGACGACGATGGATCCCGCGAAGCGCCTGCTCATCCGCGTCGAGGTCGAGGACGCGTCCGCGGCGAACCAGGTCTTCTCGACGCTGATGGGTGACGCCGTCGAGCCGCGCCGGCTGTTCATCGAGGAGAACGCGACGAACGTCAAGTTCCTGGACGTGTAGGGCATGAGCGAGCTGGAAACAGGGGCGCTCGGCCCGGGTCGCATCGAGCCGCGCGAGCTCGAGCAGGAGATGCGCTCGAGCTTCCTCGACTACGCGATGTCGGTCATCGTCTCGCGCGCCCTGCCGGACGTGCGCGACGGGCTCAAGCCGGTGCATCGCCGCGTCCTCTACTCGATGTGGACGAACGGCAACCGGCCGGGCCGCCCGTACGTGAAGAGCGCGAACATCGTCGGCTACGTGATGGGCAACCATCACCCGCACGGCGACAGCGCGATCTACGACACGCTCGTGCGCATGGCGCAGCCGTTCTCGCTGCGCTATCCGCTGGTCGACGGCCAGGGGAACTTCGGCTCGATCGACGACGATCCACCAGCCGCCATGAGATACTGCATCTCGGCCGATGCGCGTGTCGCGACGTCTTAGTGGGACGTTGCGAATCGGCGACATCGTCGAGGCGCTGCCCGAATCGCGACAACGACGTCGACCTCGAGCGTGCTCGATCGCCTCGGACGGCCCGTTCACGCGTCGAAGCTCTTCCACTCCGGCGATCACCCGACGCTGCGTCTGCGGACGCGCGAGGGCTACGAGCTCACCGGCAACGCACAACCATCCGGTGCTGTGCCTCGTCGAGCTCGAAGGTGTGCCGATGCCGCTCTGGAAGCTGCTGGACGAGATCGAGCCCGGCGACCGCGTTCTGGTCTCACGGACCGCGCGTCCGGTCGAGGCGCAGATCGACGATCACTCGCGGAGCGAGGCACTTCTGCTCGGCGCCTTCGTCTCCGAAGGCTTCGTCTCCGAGCGGCGGGCCGGCTTCAACAACGTCGACTTCGACTTCTTCGCAGCCGTCGCGGATGCCTACGACGCGGTCGTGGGCGGGCGGCGCTACGTCTCGCGACCGGCGCATCGCGTCGGGCAGCACGCTCTGGGAGCTCGACGTGCAGAACCTCGCGCAACTCGACGAGAGCCCGCTTGCCGACCTTCGCGCACAGCGCTCGGCCGAGAAGAGCGTCCCCGAGCGCGTGTGGCGCGCCTCCCAGGCATACAAGCGCGTCTTCCTGCAAGCGCTCTTCACCGGCGACGGCTCGTCGTCGCTCCTGCCGCGGAAGACGATCCAGGTCTCCTACTCGACGTACAGCGACCAGCTCGCCAAGGACGTGCAGCTCCTGCTGCTCGAGTTCGGCGTCGTCTCGCGCCTTTGCCGCTACGCAAAGGGTGAGATCAAGGTCGTGATCACGAACCGGCGCGACGCGCGGTTGTTCGCACGCAACGTCGGCTTCCTCGGCGCCAAGCAGCGCAAGCTCGACCGCGAGCTCGCGCAGGTGCCGAAGACGAGCACTGCGCTCAGCTCCGACCATGTGCCCGGGATCGCGGGCTACATCCGCAGCGACTGCGAGTCGCGGTGGGTCGACAAGGACTGGCTGCGCCGGCACAACGTCGACCGCATCGAGCGCTGGGAGCAGGGCGGCGCCGCGATCCTCGAGCGCATCGCCTCCGACGAGGTGAAGCGCGTCGTCGCGCCGCTCGTCACCGGCGACTACTACTACGCCGAGGTCGCGTCTGTCGAGGACGCCGGCGTGCAGGCCGTGTACTCGCTGCGCGTCGACACCGACGACCACTCGTTCTTGACGAACGGCTTCGTCAGCCACAACACGGAGGCGCGTCTCGCGAAGCTCGCCGAGGAGATGCTGCGCGAGCTCGACTCCGACACGGTCGACTTCGGGCCGAACTACGACGAGTCGAAGCGCGAGCCGCTCGTCTTGCCGGCGCGCCTCCCGAACCTGCTCGTCAACGGCAGCGCCGGCATCGCCGTCGGGATGGCGACGAACATCCCGCCGCACAACCTGACCGAGGTTGCGAACGCGCTCGAGCTGCTGATCGACAAGCCCGACTCGAGCGTCGAGGACCTGATGAAGCACGTCAAAGGCCCCGACTTCCCGACGGGCGCGATCATCGTCGGCCGCTCCGGCATCCGCGATGCGTACCGCTCGGGCCGCGGCCGCGTCGTCATGCGCGCGCGCGCCCACATCGAGGAGCTGCGCGGCGGGAAGAGCGCGATCATCGTCACCGAGCTTCCCTACGGCGTGAAGAAGGGCGGCGACACCGGAGTCATCGCCAAGATCGCCGACCTCGTCAACGACAAGGTGCTGACCGAGATCTCCGACCTGCAGGACCACTCGGACCGCTCGGGCATGCGCATCCAGATCGAGCTGAAGCGCGACGCAATCCCGCAGGTCGCGCTGAACAAGCTGTTCAAGCACACGCCGCTGCAGTCGACATTCGGGGTCAACACCGTCGCGCTCGTGAACGGCGTGCCGCGGACGCTGTCGCTGCTCGAGCTGCTCCGGCACTACCTCGACTTCCAGCGCGAGATCGTCACGCGCCGCTCGAAGCACGAGCTGCGCCAGCTCGAGCGCCGGCTGCACGTTCTCGAGGGCTACCTCAAGGCGCTCGACAATCTCGACGCGGTCATTCGGCTGATCCGCGGCGCCGCGGACACCGAGGCTGCGAAGACCGGCCTGATGGAGACGTTCGACCTCTCCGAGGTGCAGGCGGTCGCGATCCTCGAGCTGCGCCTGCGCGCGCTGACCGCGCTCGAGCGCAAGGGCGTCGAGAGCGAGTACCGCGACAAGAAGGAGCGCGTCGGCGAGCTGCGCGAGCTGCTCTCCGACGAGGCGAAGATCGACACGCTGATCAAGGACGAGCTGCTCGAGCTGAAGGGGATCTACGGCCGTCACGACGACCGCCGCACCGAGATCGTCGCCGCCGAGGAGGAGCTCGAGCTGGAGGACCTGATCGCGGAAGAGGACATGGTGATCGCGATCACCCGCTCCGGCTACATCAAGCGCCTGCCCGTGACCGCGTACCGCGAGCAGCGGCGCGGCGGCATCGGCGTGATGGGCATGGACCTGAAGGAAGAGGACTACATCGAGCACCTCTTCGTCGCCTCGACGCACGACTACATCCTTTTCTTCACGAGCGTCGGCAAGGTCTACCGCCTCAAGGTGCACGAGCTGCCGCTCGGGTCGCGCCAGTCGAAGGGCCGCGCGATCGTCAACCTGCTGCCGTTCCGGCAAGGGGAGACGGTGCGAGCCGTCATCCAGACACGGAGCTTCGAGGAGGCGAAGTACCTGCTCTTCGCGACGAAGAACGGCGTCGTCAAGAAGACGGAGCTCGCCGCCTACAACACACCGCTGAAGGCAGACGGGATCATCGCGATCAAGATGCGCGAGAACGACGAGCTCATCGGCGTCCGCCACAGCTCGGGCGAGGACGACGTGCTGCTCGTGTCGCGCAACGGACAGGCGATCCGCTTCGACGAGAAGGACGTCCGGGCGATGGGCCGCGACGCCTCCGGCGTGCAAGGCATGAGGCTCCGAGCCGACGACGAGGTGATCTCGGTGGCGATCGCCTCCGACGACGCCGACCTGCTGGTCGTGACCGAGAACGGCTACGGCAAGCGGACGCGCGTCTCCGAGTACCCGAAGAAGGGCCGCGGCGGCATGGGCGTCAAGACCGTGCAGCTGACCGAGGCCCGCGGGCACCTCGCCGGCGCGCGCGTGGTGCGCGACGGGTACCAGGTGATGCTGATCTCGACCGGCGGCACCGTGATCAAGATGCCCGTCGAGGACGTCAAGCGGCTCGGCCGCTCGACGCAGGGCGTGATCGTGATGCGGTTGCGCGACGGCGAGCAGGTGTCCTCGCTCGCGCCCGTTGTCGAGTCGGGCGACGAGAACGGTAACGTCGACGAGGACGGGGCTCCCGAACCCTCCTGATATCTCGCGCTTCCTCGCGGAGAATCGTCATCCTTCCGTGTGATTTCTCGTACAACGCCTTCCCTTTTTCAATTGAGGGTGGTAGAACGTTCAATCGAGGGGTCGGGGAGCTGTCGAAGGAAGGAAACCCTCACATGGCTTACAGCAAGCAGGTCGACCTGCTCGAGCCGATCGACATGGCGGAGCACCTCGACAAGATCGAGCTCTACCTCGGCCAGGTCTGCGCGATCGCGGGCATCTCGAAGATGCAGCTCGACTACTGGACGAACAAGGCTCAGATCCCGACCAAGGGAAAGAAGCAGCGGATCTACGACATGGACGCGGTCGAGACCGTGATGCTGATCAAGCAGGCGAAGGACAAGGGCCTGAACCTCGGCGCGGCCATCGACGCCGCCCACCGGTTCCGCGCCCAGAACTCCGCCACCGCCGACGTCACCGCCGCCACCGTCTAGCCGAACCGCGCGGCCCGTGCGCCTCGCCGCGGCCGTCAGTCTTTGATGAACGGCCTCAGCAGGTCGATCGGCGCCGGGAAGACGATCGTCGTCGACTGCGACGAGCCGAGCTCGATCAGCGTCTGCAGGTAGCGCAGCTGCAGCGCGACCGGGTGGCCCTCGATGACGTTCGCGGCGTCCTTCAGCCGCTCCGAGGCCTGGAACTCGCCCTCCGCGGCGATCACCTTCGCGCGCCGCTCGCGCTCGGCCTCCGCCTGGCGTGCCATCGCCCGCTGCATCCCCTGCGGGATCTCGACGTCCTTCACCTCGACGATCGAGACCTTGATGCCCCAGGGCGCGGTCGCCTCGTCGATGATCTCCTGCAGGATCGCGTTGATCTTCTCGCGCTCCGAGAGCAGCTCGTCGAGCTGGTGCTGGCCGAGCACCGACCGGAGCGTCGTCTGCGCGATCTGCGACGTCGCGACCATGAAGTTCTCGACCTGCACGATCGCGTCCTGCGGCGCGACGATCCGGAAATACGCGACCGCGTTCACGCGCACCGGCACGTTGTCCTTCGTGATCACTTCCTGAGGCGGGATGTTGAGCGTGATCGTGCGCAGGTCGACCTTGACCATCCGGTCGACGATCGGGATCAGCACGAACAGGCCCGGGCCCTTCGGCTGCGGCAGCAGCCGGCCGAGCCGGAAGACGATGCCGCGCTCGTACTCGCGCGCGACCTTGATCGCCGCGATCAGGAAGAGGAGCAGGAAGAACGCGACGACCGCGAGCGCGATGAGCGCGACATTCACGCGTCGATCCTATGCACGTCGAGAGTCAGGCCGTCGAGCGCAGCGACGCGGACCCGCTCGCCCGGACGCAGCCTCTCAGGCGAGCGTGCGCGCCACAGCTCGCCGCGCACGAACACCTGACCGTCGCCGCGAACGACGCCCTCCATCCCCACGATCTGCTGCGGCCCGACCGTCGCCGGCTGCCGTCGCACCGCGACCGCCTTCGCGATCGCGAACGCCCAGAACCCGCCGAGGAGCGCCGTGATCGTCACGACGAGCGGGACCGACGTGTGGTACGGCGCGGGCGCCTTGTGGAACAGCGTCAACAGGCCGACCGCGATCGCGACCAGCCCCGAGAGCGTGAGCGCCCCGTGCGTCGGCACGTGTGCGTCGATCACGAGCAGCGCGGCGCCGAGCAGCACGAGCATCAGGCCCGCCCACGAGAGCGGGAGCACCGAGAAGCCGAACAGCGCGCAGAGCATGCAGATCGCGCCGAACGCGCCCGGGATCACGGCGCCCGGGTGGAAGAGCTCGAAGCCGAGCCCGGCGAGGCCGGCGAGGAAGAGCAGCCCGACGATGTTCGGGTCGATCAGCGTGGACAGGAACCGCGTCAGGAAGCCCGGGTTGGAGTCGACGATCTCCGCGTTCTTCGTGTGCAGCGTGAAGCCACGCGGCACCGTCACGTAGCCGTCCGCCTTGTTCAGCAGGGCGGGCAGCGTCGGCGCGATCATGTCGATCACGTTCTGCTCGAGCGCTTCCTGCGCGCTCAGGTTCGACGCCTTGCGCACGGCGGCGTCCGCCCATTGCGCGTTTCGCCCGTGGCTCTTCGCGAGCCCGCGCAGCGATGCGGCGGCGTCGTTCACGACCTTGCGCCGCAGGTCGGAGCCGATGTTCTGCGCCGTTGCCGTTGATCGGCGTCGACGAGCCGATGTTCGTCTGCGGCGCCATCGCGAGCAGGTCCGAGGCCTGCGCGATCCAAACGCCGGCCGAGGCCGCGCGCGCTCCAGGTGGGCGCGACCGTAGACGATCACCGGAATGCGTCAGAGTCAGCTCCCGCTGCACGATCTTGCGCATCGACTCCTCGAGGCCGCCCGGCGTGTCCAGCACGATCGCCGCCGCCGAGTAGCCCTCGTTCTGCGCGCGCGTGAGCTCGTGGTTGAGCCAGTCCTGGGTGGCCGGGTTGACGTCGGTCTTGAAGTGGATCGCCAGGACCTTCGGCCTGGCGGCGCCCGCCTGGGCCGGCAGCGCGAGTGCGACGAGGAACACCGCGATGAGCAGGCGCTTCACCGTGTAAGGATTGTATGCGCAAAGGGCTGTTGCCCTTGAGCGCGAAGCCAGACTGCGTCACCGTTCCCAGCGGGGTCGCCGTCATGCGAAAGCTCGTCCTCAGCCTGGCCGCGCTCGCGGCGCTCGCCGTCCCGGCTTTCGCTCGTGCGGGAACCGTTGCAATGCACGTCCAGGAGATCCCGCTCGGCGAGGCGCGGTCGCTCGCGTCCGCTACGCCTGCGCTGCACTTCAACATGCTCGCGCTTCACTGGACGGGCGCCGGAACGGTCAGCTACCGCGTGCATCGGCTGCACGGCAGGTGGAGCAGCTTGGGTCGTTGCCGACGCGGACGCGGCGCCCGACGGCGGCACCGGCGGCTGGCACGACGGCAACCTCGACTGGACCGGCGCTGCCGACCGCGTCGAGTTCCGCCGCCGCGGAGCGGTGGCGACGGCTGCGCGCCTACGAGCTCTGGTCGCGTGTCACGACCGTTCCGGTGCGGCACGCGAGCGGCGGCCGGGACGCCCGACGATCGTGCCGCGTTCGGGCTGGGACGCGAACGAGGAGATCGTCCGCGCGAAGCCGGTGTACGCCCCGGCCGTGCGGCTGATGGTCGTGCATCACACCGCCGGCACGAACTCGTACACGCGCGCGCAGGCGGCGGCGATCGTGCGCGGGATCGAGGTCTACCACGTGCAGGGGAACGGCTGGAACGACATCGGCTACAACTTTCTCGTCGACCGCTTCGGCACCGTCTACGAGGGCCGTGGGGGCGGGATCGACCGCAACGTGATCGGAGCCCACGCCGAGGGCTTCAACACCGGCACGTCGGGTGTTGCGCTGATCGGCAACTACGTCCGCGCGACGCCGACGAAGGCCGAGCAGGACGCACTGGTGGAGCTGCTCGCGTGGCGCCTCGACGTCGCGCATGTCGACCCGCTGTCGACGGTCGTCTACACGTCGGGCGGCAACGCGAAGTTCCGTTCCGGCAAGGTCGTCACGCTGCGCGCGGTCTCGGGTCATCGCGACACCGGCCCGAGCGAATGCCCCGGCGCCGTCGCCTACCGCGTTGCTGCCCGGCGATCGCCAAGCGCGTGTCGCTCACGGGCCTGCCGAAGCTCTACACACCCACCGTGGTCGGCGTGCTCGGCGGGCCGGTCCGGTTCCGAGCGCGCCTCAGCTCGTCACTGCCGTGGACGGTGACCGTGGTCGACCAGCTCGGGCGCACGGCCGCGAGCGGTGCCGGGGTCGGAACGGCGATCGACTGGACGTGGCGCTCGCCGGCCGCGGGCTCCGGGCGATTCACCTGGACGATCGCGTCGGACGGCGCGCGTCCCGCGACGGGCACGCTGGGCACCGGCAAGCCGCTGCCGCCCGCGCCCACGCCGACGCCGACGCCGACGCCGTCGATCTCGCTGACGAACCTCGCGGCGCTCCCTGCCGTCGCCACGCCGGCGCCCGACGGCAGCGGCTCGATCATGACCGTGAGCTTCACCCTCGGCACGCCCGCGAGGGTGACCGCCCAGGTGCAGGACATCGCAGGCGCGGTGCTGCTCACGCCGCTCGCCGAGCAGCGTGCGGCCGGCAACAACACGTTCGTGTGGGACGCGAGCGTTCTGCAGAACGGGCGCTACCGGTTGGCGGTGACCGCGCGCGGCGGGGCGAAGGCGGTGACGAAGACCCTCGCCATCGTCGTCGACCGGACGATCGCCGGCCTGCTCGCGAACCCGTCGGCGATCTCGCCGAACGGCGACGGCTTGAACGACACGACGTCGCTCTCGTTCGTGCTCGCCCAGCCCGTGCCGGTGCGGCTCGACGTCGTCCAGTCCGGGATCGTCGTCGGCTCGCCGTTCCAGGGGCAGCTGCCGGCCGGGCCGAACACGCTCACCTGGGACGGCACCGGCTTCGGCGCGCCGCTCTTCGACGGCACCTACCGCCTGACGGTCACGATCACGGACGCGCTCGGCGACGTGCAGATCCCGGTGCCGATCGCCGTCGACAACAAGCCGCCGACGCTCACGCTCGTCGACAGGGCGACGCTTCGCTTCACGCTCGACGAGCCGGCGACGGTGACCGTGCTCGTCAACCAGCGAACGCGGATCGTCGTCAGCGAGCCGAAGGGCAGCTTCCGGGTGCCGTTCCTCGACGGCGGCGTCGCGCAGGTGTCGGCCGAGGCGCAGGACGCCGCCGGCAACCTCAGCCCGGTCGTCGCCGGTTAGTCAATCCCTCCTGAGCCAGTCCTCGTAGCCGCGTTCCAGTCGGGCGAGCACCTCGACGAGGAGGTCCAGGCGGTCGCGGTCGACCCAGCCGGAGCCGGGGAACGCCGTTCCGCCGACGTTGATCCCGATCCCGAGCACGACCCGCCCGCTCGCCTCGGCCAGGATCCCCGCCACCTTCCGCCCCTCGACGAGGACGTCGTTCGGGTCCTTGATGCTCGCCTCGGGGCCGATCGCGCCCGCGACCGCGCGCGCCGCGACGAGCGTCAGCTCCGGCCAGTCCGCCACCGGAGGCGGCGGTTCCAGCAGCACCGAGAACATCAGCCCCGAGTCCGTCCAGGCACGGCCGAGCCGGCCGCGGCCCTCACTCTGATGCTCGGTCAGCGCGACCGCTCCGTGCCGGGCGTCTTCGGGCAACATGCGCTGTGTCGTCGCCGCCTCCGCCGCGTAGTGGTACTCCCGGCCGAACGACCCCCGGAGAGCCGGCAGCACCACCGAGGGGACGAGTTCCACCCGCACTAGAGTAGGCCCCGCGTGCAACCTCCCACCCGCCGCCCACGTCCAATCGTCCGAGACCTGAGGGCGGATGCCCCGCTCGTCTACGAGAGGCTTTCGGACCCCATCCTTGTACGCCGCGCAAAAGACGGAGACGAGCTCGCACTGGCGGCGCTGTGCCGGCGGCACGCGCCGCGCGTCGAGCGGATCGCGCTGCACTTCCTCCGTGATCCCGAGGACGCGCGCGACGCCGCCCAGGAGTCGCTCGTGAAGCTCGTGCAGCGCGTCGGCCAGTTCCGCGGCCAGTCGCAGTTCTCGACGTGGCTACACCGCCTCGTCGTCAACACCTGCAAGGACGTGGCGCAGGCGCGCTGGGCTGCGCAGCGGCGCACCGAGCCGCTCGTGGAGGACACGCGCGTCGCGCGGGACGGCGACCCGGCCCGCGCGCTCGCCGAGTCGGAGTCGCGCCGCGAGCTCGGCCGCCGCCTCGCCGAGCTGCCCCCCGCCCAGGCGACGGTCGTCGCGCTCAAGGACGGGTTCGACGTGCCCTTCGAGGAGATCTCGCGCGCGACCGGCATGCCGGTCGGCACGGCGAAGTGCTACGCCCACCGTGGGCGGAACGAGCTGAGGGCACGCTTCCCTGCATGATGAACACCGGCGTAGGCTCGACGGAGCCGGCGATGGGCCGGGCCGAGATCGAAGCGGTACTGCCGCACCGCGACCCCATGCTGTTGATCGACGAGGTGGTCGAGCTCGTTCCCGGGGAACGCGTCGTCGCGCGCAAGACGGTCACGGAAGAGGACTGTGCCGGCCACTTTCCCGGCAACCCGATCATGCCGGGCGTGAAGATGGTGGAGGCGCTCGCGCAGTGCGGTGCGGTCGCCGTGCTCTCGCAGGAGGAGAACCGAGGCAAGCTCGCCCTCTTCGCCGGCATCGACGACGTGCGCTTCAAGCGCATCGTGCGTCCCGGCGAGGTGCTCGACCTCGAGTGCGTCGTCGAGACGGTGCGCGGCCCGGTCGGGCGCGGGAAGGTGAAGGCGACCGTCGAGGGAGAGCTGGCAGTGCGCGGGACGCTCACGTTCGCCGTCGGGGACGAAGCGTCGTGATCGGGCGCACGAACGGCCGGCCGATCTCGATCTCAGGCCTCGGGTGCCACGTGCCCGAGCGCGTGGTGACGAACGACGAGCTGGCGACGCTGGTCGACACGAGCGACGAGTGGATCATCGAGCGCACCGGCATCCGCGAGCGGCGCATCGCAGCCGACGACGAGGCGCTCACCGACATCTGCATGCCCGCCGCGCGCCGCGCGCTCGAGATGGCGGGTGCCGAGCCGGCGTCGATCGACCTGCTGATCGTCGCGACCGTGACACCCGACATGTCGTTCCCCTCGTCGGCGGCGATCCTCGCCGACAAGCTCGGGATGCCGGACGCCGCGGCGTACGACCTGTCTGCCGGTTGCACGGGCTTCGTCTACGCGATCGCGCAGGCGCACGGCGATGCTCGCCGCCGGGCTCGCCAAGCGCGCCCTCGTCGTCGGCGCGCGACGTG